>NZ_JBPJZS010000017.1:0-98494 GCF_051216435.1 Variovorax pasteuri | reverse complement strand
TGCGTCGATCTGGTCGTAGGCCTTGGCTTCGCCGCCGAACTTGGCCGACAGCACCGTAGCGATCGCAGCCGTCAGCGTGGTCTTGCCGTGGTCGACGTGACCGATCGTGCCCACGTTGACGTGAGGCTTGGTGCGGGTGAATTTACCTTTTGCCATTTTTCGACTCCGAAAAAAACGTTTTCAACGTATGCAGATGGGTTGCAAAGCTGCCGCTGCAACCCCCAAAACTGGTGCCCTTTGCGGGAATCGGACCCGCGACCTCTCCCTTACCAAGGGAGTGCTCTACCACTGAGCCAAAAGGGCTTTTGTAACAAAGTTACGAATTCACATCACCTCAACAACAAACCGGGCCTCTGGAGCGGGAGACGGGAATCGAACCCGCGTCATCAGCTTGGAAGGCTGGGGTTCTACCATTGAACTACTCCCGCATCGGGGGCACTTCAAGGCACCCAAAGCGCTAGATCCAATCGCTCTTAGAAACCAAATTCATCGCTGGTGGAGAGGGCTGGATTCGAACCAGCGTACTCGTTAGAGGGCAGATTTACAGTCTGCTGCCATTAACCACTCGGCCACCTCTCCGGCGAACCTCGAAATATAGCACGGTTTTGTGACTACCCAGAAATCCCGGCATCACAACAATGCGGAAGATCTGCCCGAGGACGAATCCTTCGATTATCAGCGAAGTTCAGGCCTCCGGCCGCTGAGCCTCTCGCCAAGCGCGCGCTTCTCCGAAATGTCCGCAGCCGATGAACGGAACCGGCGGGCGCAACGCGGAAAGCGGCGACGGATGATTCGACATCAGCACCTTATGGCGCTTAACGTCAATCAACGCACGCTTACTTTGGGCATGGGCACCCCATAGCATAAAAACAACAGGTTTGACGCCATCCGAAACATGACGGATGACGGCGTCCGTCAGCACCTCCCAACCCTTGCCGGCGTGGCTGGCCGGCTGCGACTCTTCGACCGTCAGGCAGGTGTTGAGCAGCAGCACGCCGTGGGTCGCCCACTTCACCAGGCTGCCGCCCGGATCGGGAAACGGCGGCGGGGGCGTGCCCAGGTCGCGCTGGAGTTCCTTGAAGATGTTGCGCAGCGACGGCGGCAGGGCCACACCGCTCGCCACCGAGAACGCCAGCCCTTCGGCCTGGCCGCGCCCGTGATAAGGGTCCTGCCCCAGGATCACCACCCGGACATCGTCGGGCGGCGTCAGCTCCAGCGCGCGCAGCGGCTGCGGCGGAAAGATCACGGCGCCGGCATCGAGGCGCTCTCGCAAAAAGCCCCGCAGCTTCTGCCCCACGGCACCACTGAAAAAGTCATCGACCAGTGGCTGCCAGTCCGGCGCCACTGGCCAGTCCGCCGGGTCGCTGCTCGACAGCTGATCGGGCCGGCTCATTGGAACAACGCAGCGAGGGCCTCGCCGGGTTCCTTGGCGCGCATGAACGCCTCGCCGACCAGGAAGGCATTGACGCCCGCCGCGCGCAGCGTAGCGACGTCTTCGCGCGTGGCGATGCCCGACTCGGTCACCGGCAGGCGGTCGGCCGGCAGCCTGGGCAGCAGATCGATGGTCGCCTGGATCGACACCTCGAAGTTGCGCAGATTGCGGTTGTTGACCCCGATCAGCGCCGTCTTGAGCTTGAGCGCCCGATCGAGTTCGGCCGCATCGTGCACCTCGACAAGCACCGCCATGCCCAGGCCACGCGCAATGGCTTCGTAGTCCTTCATCTGCGCGTCGTCCAGGCATGCGGCGATCAACAGGATCGCATCGGCGCCCATCGCACGCGATTCGTACACCTGGTACGCATCGATGATGAAGTCCTTGCGCAGCACCGGCAGGTCGCACGAGGCGCGCGCCTGCTTCAGATAGTCCACGCCGCCCTGGAAGAACTGCTTGTCGGTCAGCACCGAGAGGCAGGCGGCGCTGATGATGCCGTCGCCTTCGGCGTAGCTTTGAGCGATGTCCGCCGGAATGAAGTCTTCGCGCAGCACGCCCTTGCTCGGGCTCGCCTTCTTGACTTCGGCGATCACCGCGGCGTGGCCGGCGGCGATCCTGGCGCGCAGCGCGGCTTCGAAGTCGCGCGTCAGCACGCGGCTTTCGGCGTCGAAGCGAACCGCTTCCAGCGGCGCGCGCTTCAAGGCCGCGGCCACTTCCTGGCGCTTGACGGCAACGATCTTGTCGAGGATGTCGGACATAACTTCGGTGTTCTCTCGGGTGACTGGGGACTCAGACGGTCGTGGAGGCCTTGACCAGCTCGGCCAGCTTGGCCTTCGCGGCGCCCGACGCAATGGCGCTGCGCGAGCGCTCCACACCTGCGGCGATGGAGTCGACCACGTTCGCCGCATACAGCGCAGCGCCGGCATTCAGCAAAACGATGTCGAGCGCGGGGCCCGGCTGATTGTCGAGCACCCCCAGCAGCATCGTCTTCGACTGCTCGGGCGTCTCCACGCGCAGCGCGCGGTTGCTCGACATCTGGAAGCCGAAGTCCTCGGGGTGCAGTTCATATTCGCGGATCTCGCCGTCTTTCAGCTCGCCCACCATCGTGGCGGCGCCGAGCGAGATCTCGTCCATGCCGTCGCGCCCGTACACCACCACCGCATGCTCGGCGCCGAGCCGCTGCAGCGCGCGCACCTGGATGCCCACGAGGTCGGGGTGGAACACGCCCATCAGGATGTTCGGCGCGCCGGCCGGATTGGTCAGCGGCCCGAGGATGTTGAAGATCGTCTTGATGCCGAGCTCCTTGCGCACCGGCGCCACGTTCTTCATGGCCGGATGGTGGTTCGGCGCGAACATGAAGCCGATGCCGCACTCCTCGATGGAGCGTGCAATCTGCTCGGGCTTCAGGTTGATGTTCACGCCCAGCGACTCCAGCACGTCGGCACTGCCCGACTTGCTCGACACGCTGCGCCCGCCGTGCTTGCTCACCTTGGCGCCCGCGGCGGCCGCGACGAACATCGAGCAGGTCGAGATGTTGAAGGTGTGCGAGCCGTCGCCGCCGGTGCCCACGATGTCCACGAGGTGCGTGGTGTCCTTCACGGGTACCTTGGTCGACACCTCGCGCATCACCTGCGCGGCGGCGGTGATCTCGCCGATGGTTTCCTTCTTCACGCGCAGGCCGGTGATCAGCGCGGCCATCATCACGGGCGAGCACTCGCCGCTCATGATGAGGCGCACGATGTGCAGCATCTCGTCGTGGAAGACTTCGCGGTGTTCGATGGTGCGCTGCAGCGCTTCCTGGGGGGTGATCATGACAAGTCTCCTCGAGAGTGAATCAGCGGCCGATGCGAACGGCGGGCGCGTCGGTGAACGCGAGCTTGAGGCCGAAGCCGATGAAAAGAACGCCGGCCGCACGGTCGAGCCAGTGCATGCCCTTGCGCACCGCGCCGCGTTTCGCCATCCAACCCGCGGCCAAGGCCCAGCCCACATTCACGGGAATGGCGTTCAGGTTGAACAGCACGCCCAGCAGCACGAAGTACAGCGCCTTGTCGTCGGCGCCCGGCGCGATGAACTGCGGCACGAAAGCCAGGAAGAACAGCGCCACCTTCGGGTTGAGCACGTTGGTCCAGAAGCCGCCCATGAAGACGGCCTTGAGACTGCGCTGCGCACCCGCCGCGACAGCCGCCTGATCAATATCGGCCGCCGGCGCCGGGCGCGACAGCACCATGCGCACGCCCAGGTACAGCAGGTACGCCGCGCCGACGTACTTGAGCACGGTGAAGGCCGCCGCCGATGTCGCCATCAGCGTGCCTACGCCCACCGCCGCCGCGAAGATGTGGAGAAAGCAGCCCGCCGTGATGCCCAGCCCCGCCACGATGCCGGCGCGCACGCCGGAGCGCAGCGAGTTCGTCACGACGTACAGCACGTCGGGCCCGGGCGTGAGGTTCAGCAGCCAGCCGGCGGCGATGAAGGCGAGCAGATGGGGCAAATCAGGCATCGCGTCCTCGCAGGGCTCAGGCGTTGAAGAAGGCGCGGATCGCGGCGACGGCCCGATCGACGCCGGCGGCATCGACATCGAGGTGCGTCACGAAGCGCAGGCGGTAGAGCCCCGTCGCCAAAATGCCCTGGCTGTTGAGGCTCGCGATCAGCTCCGAGGAACGCGCCTGCGCGGCACCCGTGAGATCGGCGAACACGATGTTCGTGTGCGGCGCCTCCACCGTCAGCCCTTCGGTGCCTTCGAGCCCCTGCGCGAGCCGTTGCGCCAGCGCATGGTCGTCGGCCAGGCGATCGACATGGTGGTCGAGCGCATGCGACGCCGCCGCGGCCAGCAGCCCCGCCTGCCGCATGCCGCCGCCCGCCATCTTGCGAATGCGGTGCGCCCGCGCGATGAATTCGCGCGAACCGACCAGCGCCGAGCCGATGGGCGCGCCCAGCCCTTTGCTGAAGCACACCGACACGCTGTCGAAGCACTGCGCGATGCGGCGCGCTTCCGCGCGGATGTCGCTGCGGTTGTTCAGTGCAGCCTGCGCCGTGGCCGCATTGAAAAGACGAGCCCCGTCCAGATGCCGCTGCAGCCCCTTGCGCTTGGCGAGGTCGGTCGCGGCCTGCACGTACTCGAAGGGCAGCAGCTTGCCGCCCAGCGTGTTCTCCAGCGCCAGCAGCCGCGTGCGCGCGAAGTGCGCGTCGTCGGGCTTGATGGCGGCTTCGATCTGCGCGAGCGGCAGCGTGCCGTCGCTCGCATGGTCGAGCGGCTGCGGCTGCACGCTGCCGAACACCGCCGCGCCGCCGCCTTCCCAGCGGTAGCAATGCGCCTGCTGGCCGACGATGTACTCGTCGCCGCGGCCGCAATGCGACAGGATCGCGCACAGATTGCTCTGCGTGCCGGTGGGCACGAACAGCGCCGCCTCGAAGCCCAGCAAGGCCGCGATCTTTTCCTGCAGCGCGTTCATGCTCGGATCGGTGCCGAAGACGTCATCGCCCAGCGGCGCCGCCATCATGGCCTCGCGCATCGCAGGCGTGGGTTGCGTGACGGTGTCGCTGCGCAGGTCGACGAGGGAGGTGCGATCGGTCATGGTGGTTCAGTCCAGGAAGTTCTTGAGCATGGCGTGGCCGTGCTCGGTCAAGATGGATTCGGGATGGAACTGCACGCCTTCGATGCGCACCTCATGCGCGTATCCGGTGTGCCGCACCCCCATGATCTCGCCGTCATAGGTCCAGGCGGTGACGGCCAGGTCCTTGGGGCAGCTTTCGCGCTCGATGGCCAGCGAGTGATACCGGTTGACGACGAACTTCTCGGGCAGCCCCGCGAACACGCCTTCGCACGTGGTCGTGATCTCGCTGGTCTTGCCGTGCATCAGTTGCTGCGCGCGCACGATCTTGCCGCCGAAGGCCGCGCCAATGGCCTGGTGGCCCAGGCACACGCCCAGAATCGGCAGCTTGCCCGCGAAGGCCTCGATGGCCGCCACGGACACGCCCGCCTCCGCCGGCGAGCAGGGCCCCGGCGACACCACGAGCCGCGTGACGCCCGAGGCGATCAGCTCGCCGATCTGCGCCACCGTGATCTCGTCGTTGCGATGCACCTGCACATCCGCACCCAGCTCGCCGAAGTACTGGACGATGTTGTAGGTGAAGCTGTCGTAGTTGTCGATCATCAGCAGTTTCATGGCTTGCTCACAATCCGGTGCACGCCCTTCACGACAGGGAACACGTTGAAGTTGATCAGCAGGCCCAGCTTCAGGCCCGACAGGCGCAACGCCGCGAGCACTTGCGCGCGGTGCAGGTCGGTCAGCACGTCGACCGCCTTGAGTTCCACGATGACCGACTGCTCGATGACGAAGCCCGCGCGGTACACATCGCCGAGCGAGCGGCCCTTGTAGCTGGCCGACAGCGCCACGTCGCGCGTGAAGCCGATCTCGCGCTCGGCGAGTTCGATGGCCAGCGCGGCGGCATAAGCGCCTTCGTCGAGCCCCGTGCCGAGCACGCGCTGCACCTCGACGGCGGCGCCGATGATCTCGTGCGAAAAGTCGTTCTGAATATCAGGTGCAGTGCTCATTCCAGGCCTTCCTCGACCAGTTCGGCGGCGCGCAACAGTGCGCGTGCCTTGGCCTCTGTTTCTTTCCATTCCAGCTCGGGCACCGAGTCGGCCACCACGCCGGCCGCGGCCTGCACGTGCAGCATCTGGTCCTTCACGATGCCGGTGCGGATGGCAATGGCCACGTCCATGTCGCCGGCATAGCTGATGTAGCCGCAGGCGCCGCCGTAGAGGCCGCGCTTGGTGGGCTCCAGCCGGTCGATGAGCTCCATCGCATGCACCTTGGGCGCGCCGGTCAGCGTGCCCGCCGGGAACGTGGCCTTCAGCACGTCGATGGCGGTCATGCCGTCCTTCAGCGTGCCTTCCACGTTGCTCACGATGTGCATCACGTGGCTGTAGCGCTCCACCGCGAAGGCCTCGGTCACCTTCACGGTGCCGGTCTTGGCGATGCGGCCGATGTCGTTGCGCGCCAGGTCGATCAGCATGACGTGCTCGGCGCGCTCCTTCGGGTCGTTGATGAGCTCTTCTTCCGCGGCCTTGTCGAGCTCGAGCGACGCGCCGCGCGGGCGCGTGCCGGCCAGCGGCCGGATGGTGATCTTTTGTTCGCCGTCGCTCGTGTTCTCCTGGCGCACCAGGATCTCGGGCGAGGCGCCCACCACGTGGAAGTCGCCCAGGTGGTAGTAGTACATGTACGGCGAGGGGTTGAGCGAACGCAGCGCGCGGTACAGCGACAGCGGCGACTCGGTGTAGCGCTTGCTGATGCGCTGCCCCACCTGCACCTGCATGAAGTCGCCGGCGGCGATCATTTCCTTGGCGCGCTCCACGGCCGCGATGTAGTCGGCCTTGGCGAAGCTGCGTTCGGGCGGATGCGCCTGCGTGGGCTTGACGACGGGCGCACTCACCGAGTACTTGAGCTTGTCCTTCAACTCGCGCAGACGGCGCTTGCCCGCGGCATAGGCTTCGGGCTGCTTCGGGTCGGCGTAGACGATGAGGTACAGCTTGCCCGACAGGTTGTCGATGACGGCCAGTTCCTCGCACTGCAGCAGCAGGATGTCGGGACAGCCCAGCGTGTCGGGCGGGCAGCTCTTCTCGAGCTTGCGTTCGATGTGGCGCACCGTGTCGTAGCCGAAGTAGCCCGCTAGGCCGCCGCAGAAACGCGGAAGGCCGGGCCGCAGCGCGACCTTGAAGCGCTTCTGGTACTCCGCCACGAAGTCGAGCGGGTTGCCCCGCGCGGTCTCGACGACCTGCCCGTCGGTCACCACCTCTGTCACGGCCTCCTCGCCGAAGCCCGAGGCACGCAGCAGCGTCTTCGCGGGCAGGCCGATGAAGCTGTAGCGCCCGAAGCGCTCGCCGCCCACCACCGATTCGAGCAGGAAGCTGTGCTTGCCGCCGCCCTGCGAATGGGCCAGCTTGAGGTACAGGGACAGGGGGGTTTCGAGGTCGGCAAAGGCCTCGGCCATCAGCGGAATACGGTTGTATCCCTGGGCGCTGAGGCTCTTGAATTCAAGTTCGGTAATCACGGATTCGTTCTCCAGTTGCCAGACGGCGCGACTTCGGCCGGTGGCAAGGTCATTCACTGGTGGTCCGGCGTCTGTGGCGAGCCGGAACCGCGGGCGCACGGCGTGCGCCGTGCAATCAAACAGTCAGCGAAGTATGGCTACGCCAGGGCCAGGCTCCCCGGCTGCCTTCACCTGTTTGAATGATGTGATGAACGAACATGGAGCGCGGAGTTTAGCCCACGAAAACGCCGAACGCGCGCAATAAGGCCGCCATTGGCGTTCTTCAGGGTTCCCCCGAAGGCTGGCAGGTAAAACAAAAAGATACATTCGCACGACCGTTCGCAAAACTCCAAGGAGACTCCCGTGCCCCCTCTTTCGCTTTCGACCGTGTGTGCCCGTCTCGCCGTGCTGGCGTGCCTGGCCACCGCACTCGGCGCGTCCGCCGCGCAGGTCGACGTGGCCGGCGTCAAGCTCGAAGACCGCATGGACCTGCGCGGCACCGCCCTGCAGCTGAACGGCGCGGGCGTGCGCTACAAGGCCATCTTCAAGGTCTACACGGCCGGCCTGTACGTGGGCCAGAAGGTGTCCACACCCCAGGAAGCGCTGGCGGCGCCCGGCCCCAAGCGCGTGGCGATCACCATGCTGCGCGACATCGACGCCAACGAGCTGGGCAAGCTCTTCACCAAGGGCGTGGAAGAGAACTCGCCCAAGAGCGAAATGGTCAACCTCATTCCGGGCCTGCTGCGCATGGGCCAGATGTTCGCCGACCAGAAACAGCTCAAGACCGGCGACACCTTCACCATCGACTGGCTGCCCGGCACCGGCACGCTCATCACCGTGCGCGGCGTGCCGCAGGCCGACCCCGTGAAGGAGCCGGCCTTCTTCAATGCGCTGCTGCGCATCTGGCTCGGCCCGAACCCGGCCGACTGGAAGCTGAAGGACGCGCTACTCGGCATCAAGCCCTGACCGGCAACGCCGGCGACTTCAGAGCTCGGCCAGCGAATCCACGAAGCCGTCCGCATCCACGCTGCGCACCGGCTCGCCATGGTTGTAGCCGTAGGTCACGAGCACCACCGGGCAACCCGCGGCCCGGGCTGCGCGCGCATCGTTGCTCGAGTCGCCGACCATCAGCGTGCGCGCGGGTGCGGTGCCCAGCGCCTCGCAGGTCTTCAAGAGCGGCAGCGGATCGGGCTTCTTGCGCTCGAAGGCATCGCCACCGAACACCAGCTCGAAGAATCCATCGAGCCCTTTCGCGGCCAGCAACGGCTCGGCGAATGACGCCGGCTTGTTGGTGAGGCAAGCCAAGCGCAGGCCGCGCGCGCGCAACGCCTTCAGGCCTTCGATCACACCGGGGTACACAGCCGAGTGCTGCCCGTTGATGTCGAGGTAGTGGTGCTGATAGCGCTCCCACGCGCGGTCGAACAGCGCCCTCGCCTTCGCATCGGAGCCTGCCGCGCAGGCAGGCGTCATCACATGCACGAGCGCCGAATGAATCAGGTGCTCCGAACCCTTGCCCACCATCCGCTCGATGGCGGCAGCCGACACCGGCGGCAGTTCGAGGTCGCGCAGCATGCGGTTGAGCGCCTCGGCGAAATCGCCGAGCGTGTCGACCATGGTGCCGTCGAGGTCGACGATAGCGGCGTCGAAGCGGGAGTGGTCGAAGCTAATAGAGTTCAAAACAAACAAATAGAGTTCAAAAAACTGCTCGGTACTTTACCGAGCATCGAAAAATGGAGTTCAAGACATCTAGAAGACCCAAAAGAGAGGAGAAGGTGCCGGCCCGAATTCGGGCCATGCAACAGCACAGATCTTCAGCGGCGATCCACACCCTCGGCGGCCACGAATCGGCGCTCGCGCATCCACTTCGTCATGACCCACTTCTCGCCCCGGGTCACGGTCGCGCTGGCGTGCAGCGACCTCGCATCGACGCGGCCCTTGTCATCGCAGTACTCGAAGTAGCAGGCATTGCCGCGAATCGGCGAGACCGCAAGGCCCAGTTGCGGGAAGACGGTCTGGCCGCCGTCCGGCACTTCGTTCAGATAGGTCACCAGGGTGCTCACGCGCTGACCGCTTCGCGCGATGGATTCACGGTTGGCGGCGTTGGTGGGTGCCAGATAGTCGTGGTGAGGCTCGCTGCCCGCGCCGGTGGGGTAGTACAGCACCTGCAGCCCCTCGCCGTTTTCCAGCGGAAGGTTCATCAGCAACGAAAGGCGCCGATCGAGGCGAGCGACCAGTTCGTTTTCCCCCAGGCGAAAAAACATGCCCCAGCTTGTGCGCTTGTCGCTCACCACATCACGGCCGCTCATCGGATCGACCAGCGTGGAAGGCTTCAGGCGCGGCCGCGCCATGTCGATGATGGACCTGCATTCGTCGGCGTCCACGACGTTGCCAAGCGCGGCAAAGACCGGGTCTTCGCCGCGCGAGTGCACGACGATCTCACGGTCGCCCGCCAGGATTCGCGTGCCCGGCGCGAGCCGCGCCGCGGGCCTGGACGGGGCCTCGTCGGGCAGTTCGATGGCGTCGGCCGGCATGGCCCCACCGCGTTGCCGCGCATCGACGAAGGCCGCGACGATGGCCTGCGCGGGCCGCTCGTTCATGCCCTGCACGCGCATCGTGGCCACCAGCGACTGCGGCGCCTGGCCGGCGTCGAGGTTGCGCGTGAGCCAGCGGCCGAGGTCTGGCGAGAAGCGGACGACGGTGCTCATGGGTGCACCCCTGGCGCGGCGCTCATGAGCGCGTCACACCGGACCCGCGTGAGCGACCCAGCCCTTGTCGCCGAGCGCGAATCCCTGGCGCAGCTGCAACTTGCCGCCCGCGCCGTTCATGATGCGCGTGACCATCGGGAACACGCGCTGCGCGTCGGCGTTCTGCATCCACGGCGCCGGGTCGACCTGGTAGGTGTAGCTCACCACCGCCAGCTTGTGTTGTGCGTCGGAAGCATCGAGCTTGACGTCGACGATCTTCTCGCGCTTGAGATGAGCCACGCAGAAGTCGTTGGCGTGTTCGGTGCCGCGGGCCGCTTGCACGTGCGGCTTGTAGAACTTGCGGCCGGCCTCGGTCAGCTCGAATCGCTTGACTGCGCCGTCCGGGTTCTCGGCGCTCTTCGGTGCGGCAACGATGGTGCTGTGCACCAGGCCCAGCTGTTCCATCACCGGAAACTGAACGGCATGGCGCGCACCTGAACCGGCCTCGGCTTCGGACAGGTCGATCGGCCAGTCGAACATGGCAAGGCAGAGGTCGCCGCTCCGGGCCAGGTAGTCGTCCAGCGGGGCCGCGAGATTGTCGGCCGTGGGCGCCTTGGCATCGTTGCCGGTGCCGCATGCGGCCAGCGCGCAGACCATGGCGATGCCCGACAGGGCCTTGATCGAAGTCCGGGCACGCCGGCTCAGTTTGATAAAGCGCAGCTTCATGGAGTCTCTTGTTGATTTGCGGTATCGATGGCAGGCGCGATGTCGCGCCAACCGGTGAGGGGGTTCCAACCGGCCTTCGTGAAGCCTGGCGTGGCGATCGAGGACTCAGTGCGCATCGAGCTCGTCCGCGACCCAGCCGCGCCGCGTCAGGTGGACGCCAAGGCGCACCTGCATCGTTCCTTCGCGCTGGATGGCGCGCGCCAGCAAGGGGAAGGCTTGCAGCACCTCGGGCGTGCCAGCCCAGGGCTCGGGCGCGATGCGGTACGTGAAGAGCAGCGAGGTCGCGGTACGGCCGTCGCGTGTTTGCGGCGGATCCCAGCCGATCAGGCGATCCAGGCTCAGCGTGCCCGCGCAGAAGTCGGCCGGATGCGTCAGCGTCTGCGTCGTGGTACGTATCACCACGGGCACCTGCAGGTAGTACTTGCGCCCTGCGTCGGTCAGCGCGTATTCACGGGCTGGCACGGTCGCCGTGGTGTCCTTGGTGTCCTTGGTGTCCTTGGTGTCCTTGGTGTCCTTGGTGTCCTTGGTGTCCTTGGTGTCCTTGGTGTCCTTGGCGGTGGCGACCACATCCTTGCCGGTCACCAGGCCCAGCTTTTCAAGCACGGGCATCTGCTGCGCATCGGCTTCGTGCGATCCAGCCGCGACCGTGATCGGCCATTCGTATTTGGCCAGGCACACGTGCCCGCGCTGGGCGAGGTAATCGTTCGTCGTCGCGGTGAAGTTGTCGCGGTTCGCAAAGCGCGCCTGCTCGTTGTCGCAACCGGCGAGCGAGGCCAGCAGCATCAGCAGGAACGCCGCGCCACCGACACCTCGCGCACGGGCTGGGGTTCTGTTCGTCTTCACTTCACGCACCTGCCGGTGGTCGGTGGGGTGGAGGGAGGCTGGTAGCCGTCGCTCAGCACGCCCAGGAAGCAGACCAGGTCGGTGATCTGCTGCGCGGTCATGACCGGCGTGGAACCGGGCTGGCGCGGCTGCGTGCCGCTGGCAAGCGTCTTGTCGCCGCCCTCGCCGGTCCCCATCGGCACTTCCTCGTCGATGCTGCCTTGCTGCGAGGCCGGCAGGTCGTTGTACTTGCGGAGCGTTGCGCCCGGCACGTGGGTGGGTTGCAGCGCCCAGCCCGGGTTGGCCTGCGGCATGCCGGTGCCGTCGTTGCTGGCGGGATACCAGTACTCCGGGTTGGTGTCCCGCGTGTTGTAGAAGTTGACGACCTGGTCCAGCGAATGGAGCACGCCGTTGTGAAAGAAGGCCCCCCGCGTCGCCGCGTTGCGCAACCCTGGAACCTTGAACATGCCGCAGTACCGGCTGGCCGTGTCCGGCGTGGCGGGCATGTGGTCGGTGCGGTAGGGGCCGCACAGCCCCATGTCGAAGTATTTCGGGTCGTCGTTGGCCGGAATCGGATCCGGGTTGTTGGGGATCGACCTGTCGTTGCGCGGCGCACCCAGGGCCTGGTAGGTGAAGTCGGTCATCAGGCCGGAGTTGCCGTTGAAGTTGGCGCCCGTGTAGTGGCAGCCCGAGCAGTTGGCAACGCCGGTGCTGTGAAACACAACTTCGCCGCGCTGCTCGGCCGGCGTCAACGTTCCACCGATCTTGTTGAAGACATGGAGGTCGTATTTGCTGCTGTACGGGTGAAAGCTCAGGTCTTCCGTCTCCAGCGCCTGGATCGCGCGGCCGAGGGCGTCGAAGGCGGCGTCGGTGTTGTCGAACACGTCGGCACCGAAGGCCTGCTTGAACAGGCCGGCATAGGTGCTGCCCTGAACCACCTTCACGACCGCTTCCTTCGAGCTGTTGTTCATCTCGAGCGGGTTGAGCAGCGGCATCCCGGCCTGCGCCGCCAGCGTCGCGGCGCGGCCATCCCACATGAAGCCGCCGCCCGGCGAGTTGGAGGTCACGCCGTCGGGGTTCGGCGCGTCGTCGCTGTAGGCCGGCGTCGATTCCCTGTAGCGCAACGAAGGCACGGCGCGCGCGCCAACCTTCGTGACATCGGAGCCCAGCTGTACCGAGATGCTGTTCGGCGGACCGTAGGCGTACTGCGGGTCGTGGCAGCTCGCGCACGACATGTTCTTGCCGCTCGACAGGTTCTTGTCGAAGAAGGCCAGCTGCCCGACCTGGGCGCCCAGGCTCAGCGGCGGCGTGCGGGGGCCGGCGCTGCCGCTCGTGCTGCTTGTCGTCGCGACCGGGCTCTTGCCCTGGCAAGCCACCAATGCCAATAGCGCCACCGAGAGCGCCATGCCGAGCGGGACCATCCTGTCCATCACCAGATTCATCATTGACCGTTGCATCTCGCGAGCGCCGCGCAAAGGCATCGGGGGGCCGGATGGCCCCCCTTGTGCTTCTGCCCGGCTTTCTTCGGCTTATCGGGTCGCCCAGACGTTGGTCTGGCTTGCGTCAGGACCGACTTGTGGGGTGATCTGGCCTTCCAGCTTGCCCGTGGCGGCGTCCTGCACACCGTCGATGTCGTTCGCGTACAGCTTCTGGGTGTAGTTGGCCGGGATCACATACGCATGGTTGATCGGCCGCACCGCGTCGAAGTGCGTGTCGGCGCTGTTCTGGTATTCCGGCAGCGCCAGGATGTTGGCGGTGATGAACGCCTCGGTGTACTTGGTGCGGTTCAGGTACGACGCATCCACGGCCGGGTCGGCGATCTGGAACATGTCCTGCAGCGTGCGCAGGAACGAGAAGTGGCTGTAGGCATCGCTGTCCGCCACCTGCTTCTTCGCCGTGCCCACGTCCTGCTGGTTGGACATGATCCCGAAGATCGAATTGCCGTGGCCGAAGTTGCCCGCGGCGTAGTTGGGCGGTGGGCTGGTGGCCGTTGCCTTGCCGTTCGCGTCCACGGTCACCGGTGCGGCGCCGGAGGTCGAGCCGCCCGCGTTCCAGCCGCAGCAGGAGCCGTTGCTGCCGCCTTCGCCTTCGTCGTACATCACGACGATCGCCACGCGCTTTTGCGGGTTCTTCCACAGCGCGGAGCTGCGGATCTTGTTGACCACCATGCCCAGGTAGATGTCGGCGCGCAGGGTGCCGGCGGCCTGGCCGTCGTTGTTGGTGTTCGCGCAGCTGGTGTCGGAGCCCACGCCGTGCATGTCGTCGCACTGGTCCGGAACGATGAAGTTGATGTTGCCCACGTCGCCCGCGGCCAGGTCCTTGCCGAACTGGTCGTAGATCCAGCCGCTCGGAACCGGGTAGATCGAGGAGTTGAGCCAGTCCGCCTCCTGGTATTGCGTGCCGAAGATGGTGCGGTTGTTGGCCACGAAATCGGGCAGGCTGCGCGCGCCCTGGAAGGCGATCGACGGGCCGTGCTTGACCTTGTAGAGACCGCCCTGCGCGGCGAAGTTGGGAGAGCCGACGAGGGTGGGCGGCGCGGAGCCATCGAGTCGGGTGGCGTCCTTGAGCTTGCTCGAGTCGTAGGTGGCGGTGACCTTGTTGTCGACGATGCTGTCGGCGCGCACGTCCTGGCCCGGATTCATCGACTCGCTGTAGGTGCGGATGGTCAGGCCTGCCTTGGACATCGCCGTGAACAGGTTGCTGCCCGGGATGTTGTGCACGGTGCCGCCGGTGGGGGCGTCGCCGCAAGTGAGATCGGTCGGCTGGTAATGGGAGCGGGCGTTGCTGTTCGCCGGCGGGAGCTTGTCCTGTGCGGGCATGGTCTGGCCGTCGGATGCCGTACCGCCGGCGAATGCGACGTCCTTGATGTCGTAAGGCGCGACGGCGCCGCAACCGAACCAGTTGTCGTCAGTGATACCGAAGTCATCGCCGCCGCCCAGCGCGGTGTAGTTCGGCTCGGACGGGTTGCCGGTCGAGTAGTACGTCTTCAACTGGTTGTAGTTGTTCAGGATGTAGTTGATGTTCGCGGCTCGCGGGTTGCCCACGATCACGTCGGTCGACTTGTTTTCCTCGACGATGACGAAGATGTTGTCGTAGGCCGGCACGCCTTCCACGTTGAAGGCCGCCTGCTGCGCCTGCGCGAAGGTGATGGGCGCCTGCTTTTGCTGCGGCCCCGTGGGGGTGGCCTTGGTGCCGTCCGTATTGGTGAGCGTCACGCTCGACAGGCCGGCCAGGCGCGGGTCGCCGCCCAACACGGCCAGGTTGTCGGGGAACAGGTCCTTGCGGTCGAGCTTGGTCGTCGCGTAGGTGTAGCGGTTGGTCAGCTGGTTGTCTTCGTACAGCGCCGCATATTGGCTGGCGCCGCTCAGCGTGTTGACGTCTGCCAGCGGATCGGTGAGCGCGGCCGTGCCCTGATTGAAGGTGGGCCCGTTCAGGCGCGTGAGGAGCTTGGCCTTTTCGGTCGCATAGCTGCTGCCGTTGGCTTCCACCAGGCGTTGCGCTTCGCTCGACAGCGGGCTGATGACGATCTTGCCCGCGCCCTGGTCGGCGATCTGGTCGGTCGAGGCGCGCAGGATGAGGTGGCTGGCCACGGCGGCGCCGGTGGCGGTATTGGTCGCGCCGGTGCCGATGTCGGCGACCAGCGGGCCGGTGCTGGTGGTCGTCAGCGTGAACTTGCCGCTGGCATCGGTGACGGTCGACGGCTCGCCGCTGTCGAGCACGCCGTTGCCGTTGGTGTCCACAAAGACCGTTGCCTTCTGGTAATAGCCGGCCTTCAGGGTCGGGTTGCCCGTGGTGCTTCCAGGCGCGTAGCCGCTGGCGGCCACCACGCCGCTGAATGTCGTGCTGGTCGTGCCGGTTGTGCTGGCGGGCGGCGTGCTGATCGGGAAGAAGCCGCTGTTGCCATCACTCCCTCCCCCACAAGCGGCGAGCACGCAAGCCGCAACTGTCGTCAATGACGTCAGCAAAACTCTTCTTTCGAAAATCATCATATATCTCGGGAAGTTGGTTATGGATGGTTTTGACCGGCCTGCATGGGATTGCGGGCATCGTGCGTTTTGAATGCAAAACGCCACATCGAGGAGAAATGTAGGAATTGCGGATGACGTCTTTGTGTCAAAAAATGGCGCCGCACTTTGCTAATTCGTCGCTAATTCTTTGCTAATAGTCGGAGGCGCCAGCGCCCATCCAATTCCCGCTCCTAATTTAACTGACCACTGGCTGACTTCAAAATTAGATGGGAATTAGGAGGAGTATTCAGAGCAAATTCGGCTTGCTTCTGCCGGCAGGGGCGGCGTCAGCCGATCGGCTACACCTGGGGCCGCCGATGGCTGGGCACTGCCTGAGCTCTATGCCGCGCAGGTATTTGTTTCTGTCGACTGAATGCGCGATGGATTTGCACATTGAGGGGCCGCGCGGCGTCCACACGACCAACCGTCGTGGATATAACAGCCGGCAGGCATGTTTTGAACTCCATTTTTTGGTGCTTGCGGTAAGCCCCATGCAATCAATGCAATTCCTGAACCGTGCTGCGACATCCCCGGTTGTGGGGTCGATGCCAAAAGAGTTCAAAACGGGATTTGAGAGTTGCCGCCGAAGTTGATGCGCGCACTGGTCGTCGCAACCCGGCCAGGCCCGTGCCGGAAACTTTTACCGGCGTTCAGACACCTACAGGGCGTACCTGTCTCGCGCGAACGCGCCGGACACCCCTTCACCGCCTTGCCCATGCAAGGCCCATCCACGAGGAATACTCCATGCGTCTGACGACCAAGGGCGGCTTCGCCCTGACAGCCATGATCGATGTCGCGCTGCGCGAGAGGGACGGCCCCGTGCCATTGGCATCGATCAGCCAGCGCCAGCACATCGCCCGCTCCTCGCTCGAACTGCTGTTCAGCAAGCTGCGCCAGCATGCCCTCATCAAGGCGACACGCGGACCCGGCGGCGGCTACACGCTGACGCGCAGGGCTTCGGAGATCACCGTGGCCGACATCCTCGCGTCGGTCGATGGCCAGGTTCCGGCGGACGCCGACACCCCCCCGCGCGACAGCAAGCAGGACGCGGCCGAAGTCGGCTGCTATTCCACCGAAGCCCTCTGGGCCTCCGCCAAGCACCACGTGATGGAGTTCCTCGGCTCCGTCACGCTGCAGAGCCTGGTCGACGACCAGCTCGCCAAGGGTCTGCGCGTCGACGACGAACCGACGCGCAAGAAAGCGTCGCCTGTGCGCACCGAGCCCAGCCTGCGGCATGTGAACGCGCCGAACTCGGTGTTCGCCTGGAACGGCGTGTTCGCCAAGCGCTGACGAAAAACGCCATGAACGAAATCTCTCTTTGCATCTTCGGCTTCTCCGCGCTCCTGCTCTACCTGGCATGGCGCGAACGGGCCGGCGCGAACACCCGCGACGCGAGGCTGCTGGCGGGTGCCGCCGGCTTCTCGGGCATTGCGGGCGCTGTCGCAGCCGTCGCGACAGTGGCCGAATGACGGGCTGAAGCACAGGCGCAGGCTGCCCCGCGCCGCGCAGGCTCAGCGCAGCGTCGCGTGCGGGTGCAGCGGATGCGCCAGCGTGTCCGCAATCAGGCGCAGCGCCTGGTCGCACTGTTCGCGCGACATCGGCCCGCCCAGGCAGATGCGCACCGCATCGGGCGGGTCGCCGTCGGTGGAAAAGGCCGCACTCGCCACCACCCCCACGTTCTGCGTGCGCAGGTACGACGCGAACTCCACCGGGCTCCAACCGGGCGTGAGCGGCAGCCAGGCATGAAAGCCCTCGGGGTGCGCCTGCAACCCGCTGTCGCCCAGGTAGCGCATGGCCAGCAGCTGCCGCGCCGCCGACTCGGCGCGCACCGCCTGCAGCATCTCTTCGGTGCTGCCGTCTTCCACCCACAGCGTGGTCAATGCATTGGTGATCGGCGAGGCCATCACGGTGGTCGCGCGCATGGCGCCGGCCAGCCGCTGCGACTGCACCACCGTCGGCGAGCACACATACGCGCTGCGCAGCCCGGCGCCGAAGCACTTGGAAAACCCGCTCACGTAGTAGGTGAGCCCCGGCGCCAGCGTGGCCAATGACGCGGGCGTCTGGCGCGGCAGCATGCCGTAGGCGTCGTCCTCGATGATCGGCACCGCGTAGCGCAGCGCCACGTCGGCCAGCGCCTCGCGCCGCGCGCGCGACACGGTGGCCGCGGTCGGGTTCAGCAGCGTGGGGTTGCAGTACAGCGCCTTGGGCTTGAGCGTCTTGCAGGCGTGCTCGAAGGCGTCGGCGATGGGTCCGTCGTCGTCCATCTGCAGCGCGTGCAGCTGCACACCCAGCTGCGCCGCGATGGCCTTCACGCCCGGGTAGGTGAGCGACTCCACGCAGATCAGCTCGCCCGGGCGCGCCAGCTGCGAGAACAGCGCGGTCAGCACCGCATGGATGCCGGGGCACACCAGGATGCGGTCCACGCTCGCATGGGGCACGAAGGGCCGCAGCCACTGCATCGCCACCTCGCGGTCGTGCGAGGTGCCGCCGAAGTCCTGGTAGCGCAGCAGGTCGTGAAGATCGAGCTGCGCGAAGGCCTTGCTGGCGCTGTCGTGCAGCCGCGCCATCAGGTGCTCGTCGTCGGGCTCGGGCGGCATGTTCATCGTCATCTCGGCGCCGCTGCCGCCGCGCAGGCGCAGGCTGGGGCTGCCCGAGCGGATGAAGGTGCCGGTGCCCGCGCGCGAGTCGATCAACCCGCGCTTGCGCGCCTCGGCGTAGCCGCGCGCCACCGTCGTGTAGTTCAGCTCCAGCTCGCTTGCGAGTTCGCGCAGCGTGGGCAGGCGGTCGCGCACGCCCAGGCGGCCGGTCTTGATGTCGTCGGCGATCAGGTCGGCCAGCAGCAGGTAGGCCGGCTTGGCGGTGGTGCGCAGCTGCCTGCGCCAGTGGGCGGTGATGGTGGGCATCGGGGAGGGTCCGGCAAGTTGATTGCATTCATTGATTGCATCTGGCCGCCAATCAACACGCAGGAATCGCGCCGGGGTTCACAACCGCCAGAGGGCGAAGACGCCGGAAGAATGCTTCGATGCGGTGCGATCAATCCCATTGATCGGGTGCATTGATCGCATGAGACATGCGTCGTCGCGGTGCGAAACGGGCTGCACCAGCCCATCCGAGCCAGGCAATTTCGGGCGCCGCAAAAAATTTTGTCGCCACGCGGCCCGCACCGCCGCTCATTGATCGCGACTTGATCGCACGGCCGCCTCCGGGCGCTGGCACATCGCCTGCGATGAGAAAGGCACGCAAGACCTGCGTACCCCTCACCCAACCCGGAGTACCCCATGCCCAAAGTCACCCGCCCCCGCAACGAAAAAGGCGAGTTCCTTGTCGACTACGAAGAGAAGGTGTTCGAAGACGTCAAGGCCGAGCCCGGCGAGAAGGCGCTCGTCACCTTCCACACCGTGGCCTTCGAAGGCTCCATCGGCTTCGTCAACCTGCTGCAGGCCACGCGCCTGAAGCGCAAGGGCTACGACACCTCGGTGCTGCTGTACGGCCCCGGCGTGACGCTGGGCGTGCAGCGCGGCTTCCCCACGCTGGGCGACGAGGCCTTTCCGGGCCACCAGAACTTCAACAAGCAGATCGTCAAGTTCATGGAAGAAGGCGGCAAGGTCTACGCCTGCCGCTTCGCACTGCAGGCTTTGTACGGCCACGGCGAAGGCGCGCTGATCGAGGGCATCAAGCCCATCAACCCGCTCGACGTGCTGGACATCGTGCTGCTGCACAAGAAGGCCGGCGCGGTGATCCTCGACACCTGGACCTTGTAAGGCAGGACAAGGAGATGGCTTCCACCCCCCGCATCGTGCGCGCCGCCGCGATCCAGATCGCGCCCGACTTCGAGCGCCCCGACGGCACGCTCGAGCGGGTGTGCAGCGCCATCGACGAGGCCGCGGCCAAGGGCGCGCAGATCGCGGTGTTCCCCGAGACCTTCGTGCCCTACTACCCGTACTTCAGCTTCGTGCTCCCGCCGGTGCTGCAGGGTGCGCCGCACCTGCAGCTGGTGGAGCGTGCGGTGGTGGTGCCCGGCCCCGTCACGCAGGCCGTGGCCGAGCGGGCGCGCGCCCGCCACATGGTGGTGGTGCTCGGCGTGAACGAGCGCGACCACGGCAGCCTCTACAACACGCAGCTGGTGTTCGACGCCGACGGCACGCTCGCGCTCAAGCGCCGCAAGATCACGCCCACGTACCACGAGCGCATGGTCTGGGGCATGGGCGACGGTGCGGGCCTGAAGGTGGTGGACACCGCCGTCGGCCGTGTCGGCGCGCTCGCCTGCTGGGAGCACTACAACCCGCTCGCGCGCTACGCGCTGATGGCGCAGCACGAAGAGATCCATTGCGCGCAGTTCCCCGGCTCGCTGGTCGGACCGATCTTCGCGGAGCAGATGGAAGTGACCATCCGCCACCACGCGCTCGAGTCCGGCTGCTTCGTCATCAACGCCACCGGCTGGCTCACCGACGAGCAGATCCGCAGCGTCACGCCCGACCCCAGCCTGCAGAAGGCGCTGCGCGGCGGCTGCCACACGGCCATCGTCTCTCCCGAGGGCAAGCACCTCGCGCCGCCGCTCACCGAGGGTGAAGGCATGGTGGTGGCCGACCTCGACATGGCGCTGATCGCCAAGCGCAAGCGAATGATGGATTCGGTCGGCCACTACGCGCGGCCCGAGCTGCTGTCGCTCGCCATCAACGACCGGCCGGCGCAGACCACCGTGCCGATGCACGCCACGCAACCCTCAGTTCAACGGAGCCCAGACCATGACCACCACGACCGCAACGACGACACCCCAGGACAACCGGCAACTGATGACCGAGCTCCAGTCCTTCGGGTTGCGGCTGGTTGACCCGTCAGCAGGCGTTGCAAGCCGCCGCGGCGGCGCCGGGCCTTCGGACCACAAGGCCGTGACGGTCGACGGCCACACGATCATGGTGCCGGTGCACACCTCCACCGCCTGGCACTCGCCCTTCACCGCCGAGGCGCCCGACGCGCAAGGCATGAGCCGCGTGATGCGCGGCAGCATCCCCATTGCCAGCATCAGCTTTCCGAAGCAGCCGCGCTTCTACGCCATGCAGACCTTCGACGGCGTGCCCTACTCGCACATCGCCACGCTGCACGGCAGCGACGTGCTGGCCACCACCGTGCTGCAGACCTGCATCCGCTACGAGAGCCGCAGGAAGAGCTGCAAGTTCTGCGCGATCGGCCAGTCGCTTGCGGCCGGCCGCACCATCGCGCGCAAGACGCCCGAGCAGCTGGCCGAGGTGGCGCGCGCCGCCGTGCTGCTCGACGGCGTGAAGCACATGGTGATGACCACCGGCACGCCCAACGCCACCGACCGGGGCGCGGCCATCCTCTGCGAGAGCGCCTTCGCCATCAAGGCGGCGGTCGACATTCCGATCCAGGGCCAGTGCGAGCCGCCCGACGACGACCAGTGGTTCCACCGCATGAAGGCCGCGGGCATCGACACGCTGGGCATGCACCTGGAAGTGGTGACGCCCGAGGTGCGCGAACGCCTCATGCCGGGCAAGGCCAGCGTGCCGGTTTCGCGCTACATGAGCGCCTTCGAGGCGGCGGTGGGCGTGTTCGGGCGCGGGCAGGTCAGCACCTACATCCTGGCCGGGCTGGGCGACACGCGCGAGGCCATCCTCGACACCTGCGACCAGCTGCTGGCGCGCGGCGTGTACCCCTTCGTCGTGCCGTTCGTGCCGATCAGCGGCACGCCGCTCGAGGACCACCCCGCGCCCACGCCCGAGTTCATGGAGTCGCTGCTCGCGCCGCTGGGCCAGCGCGTGGTGGCGGCGGGCCTGCGCTCGGCCAACATCAAGGCCGGCTGCGGCAAGTGCGGCGCCTGCTCGTCGCTGTCGGTCTACGAAAAAGAAGGCGAAAGCTGACCATGCTGTGCATCGACGACCTCTTCGAAATGGCGGACCACTATGCGCCCGTCGAGTACCTGGTGCGCGAAGCCGCGCAGCAGTGGGAGCTGGACGAGGCCATGGCGCTGCGCCGCGCGGTGTTCTGCATCGAGCAGGGCATCTTCGCGCGCGACGACCGCGACGCCACCGACGACCATGCGCGGCTGCTGGTGGCCATGTCGTGCAACGGCGGCATGCCCGAGCAGGTGGTGGGCACGGTGCGCATCCACCGCGGCGAGGCAGCGGGCGAATGGTGGGGTTCGCGGCTGGCCGTGCACCCCGCGTTCCGCAGCCAGGGGCACCTGGGCGCCACCCTGATCCGGCTGGCCGTGTCCCGCGCCCACGCCCTGGGCTGCGAGACCTTTCTTGCGCAGGTGCAGACGCAGAACGTGCCGCTGTTCAGCAAGCTCGGCTGGCAACTTCTGGAAGAGACCCACGTGCATGGCCGTGCGCATGCGCGCATGCAGGCCGACCTCGGCTGGTATCCGCCCTGCCACGACCCCGTGAGCGGCTTCGTCACGCGCGCGAAGGTGGCGGCATGACCGAGCCCACGAACGTCCACGCCATCGCCGAAGCCCTGCGCGCCACGCGCGGCTTCGCCCACAAGCGTGACATCAGCGACGTGGTGGCCGCACTCGGCCGCTCGCTGCCCGGCGGCCATGCCGCGCTCGCCCAGGCCGTGCCCATCGGCGACGACTGCGCGGCCATTCCCGACGGGCACGGCGGCTACCTGCTGTTCGCCATCGAGGGCCTGGTCGAAGACTTCATCGTGCGCATGCCCTGGTTCGCGGGCTACTGCGGCGTGATGGTCAACGTGAGCGACATCTACGCGATGGGCGGGCGTCCAACCGCCGTGGTCGATGCGCTGTGGAGCACCGGAATGAACCCGGCCGACGACGTGCTGCGGGGCCTTGCCGAGGCTGCCGTGCGCTACGGCGTGCCCGTGGTGGGCGGGCACAGCAACAACCGCAGCGAGCGACCGCAGCTGGCCGTCGCCATCCTCGGCCACGCACGCAAGCTGCTCACCAGCTTCGACGCGAAGCCCGGCCACCTGCTGGTGATGGCGGCCGACCTGCGCGGCGCGTACGAGGAGCCCTTTCCCTACTGGAACGCCTCCACCAGCGCGCCGGCCGCACGGCTGCGCGCCGACCTGGAGCTGCTGCCCCTGCTGGCCGAAGACGGGCTGTGCGGCGCGGCCAAGGACATCAGCATGGCCGGCGCCGTGGGCACGGCCCTGATGCTGCTCGAATGCTCCGGCGTGGGCGCGCGCATCGACCTCGACGCGCTGCCCCGGCCCGACGGCGTGCCGCTGATGCGCTGGCTCTCGTCGTTCCCGAGCTACGGCTTCGTGCTGAGCGTGGCGCCCGCGCAGGTGGCCACGGTGCTGGCGCGCTTTGCCGCGCGCGACATCGCCTGCGGCGTGATCGGCGAGGTCGACGCCACGCGCCAGGTGCGGCTGCGCCAGGCCGGCGACGAAGCGCTGCTCTGGGACTTCGGCCGCGACGCCTTCATCCAGCCGCCCGCCGACACCCGCGAGGTGACGTATGCCTGAGCGCGCCCTGCGCATCGCCCTGCTCACGCACTCCGTCAACCCGCGCGGCGGCGTGGTGCACACGCTGGAGCTGGCCACGGCGCTGCACGCGGCCGGCCACGCCGTCACGGTGCTGGCCCCCGCCGCGCCGGGCCAGCAGCTGTTTCGCACGCCGCCTTGCGCGGTGGAGTTGGTGCCGGTGCACGGCACGCCGCGCGACACGGTGGAGATGGTGCGCTCGCGCATCGCGGCCTTCGTGCAGCACCTGCGCGGCCTGCTGCGGCACCAAGGCTTCGACGTGCTGCACACGCACGACTCGATCGGCGGCAACGCGCTGGCGCAGCTGCAGGACGCGGGCGACATCGGCGGCTTCGTGCGCACCGTGCACCACCTCGACACCTTCGACGTGCCGCAACTCACGCAGTGGCAGCACACCGCCTTCGCACGCGCCAGCCAGGTGCTGTGCGTGAGCCGCCTGTGGTGCGAGCACCTGGCGCGCGAGTACGGCGTGGCGGCGCACGAGGTGACCAACGGCGTGGACGCCGCGCGCTTCTCGCCGACCGCGCAGGCCCGCGACGCCGTGCTGGCGCAGCGGCTCGGCATCCACACCGGCGCGCCGGTGGTGGTGGCCCTGGGCGGCATCGAGGCACGCAAGAACACCGCGCGGCTGCTCGCGGCGTTCGCGCTGCTGCGCGCCGCGCATCCGCAGGCACGGCTGGTCATTGCCGGCGGCGCGAGCCTGCTCGATCACTCGGCCTATGCGCAGGCCTTCGGCGCGCAGATGCAGGCCCTGGGCCTGCAAGAAGGCCCGCTGCAGCCCGTGCGCCTGACCGGCCCGCTGCCCGACGAGGACATTCCTTCGCTCTACCGGCTGGCCGACGTGGTCGCCATGCCCTCGCTGCGCGAAGGCTTCGGGCTCGTGGTGCTCGAGGGCCTGGCCAGCGGCGCACCGGTGGTCGCCTCGCGCATCGCACCCTTCACCGAATACCTTGGCGACACGGACGTGAGCTGGGCCGACCCGACCGATGCCGCCTCCATCGCCGCCGCGCTGCAACACGCGCTGTCGACGCGCGACGCACAGCGCATCGCGCGCAGCGCCGCACGCCTCGCCCAGCGCTTCAGCTGGCAAGCCAGCGCCGAGCGCCACGTGGCGCTGTACCGCACCACCCTCGAGGAATCCCAGACATGCCCGTGATGCACTTCCACGTGCGCTGGCCCGACGCCAGCGAAACCCGCTGCTATTCGCCTTCGCTGGTGGTGCGGGAGTACCTGACACCCGGCCAGCGCTACGCCCTGGGCGACTTTCTGGCGCGCACCCGCGAGGCGCTGGGCATCGCCTCGGAGCGGGTGCGCGCCAAGTACGGCTTCGCCTGTTCGCAGGCGATGGACCAGCTCGCCGAGATCGAGCACATCGCCGCGCGCTTCGCCCCGTCCGCCGACGGGGCCGACGCCGAAGTCACCGTCGTCGCCTTCGACTGACGCCCCTCCCCTTTCAGAGAAAGAAGCACCCCATGTCCCATCCCACCCACCCCTCCTTTCCCTACGGCGGGCGCAGCCACTACAGCGTCGTCATCGTCGGCGGCGGCCAGGCCGGCCTGTCGCTGAGCCACGGCCTGCAGCAGCGCGGCATCGACCACCTGGTGATCGAGAAGCGCAGCCTGGTCCACACCTGGCGCACGCAGCGCTGGGATTCGTTCTGCCTGGTCACGCCCAACTGGCAGTGCCAGCTGCCGGGCTGGGGCTACCTGGGCAGCGATCCGCACGGCTTCATGGTGAAGGACCAGATCAACGAATGGCTCGCCGGCTTCGTCGAACATGTGAAGGCGCCGGCCATCGAGGGCGTGACGGTCGAGCGGGTTTCCCGCGTTCCTGGCACCGGCGAGCGTGAGCGCTTCAGCGTGCAGACCGACGCCGGCACCTACACCGCCGACCAGGTGGTGGTGGCCTCGGGCGGCTACCACCGCCCCATCGTGCCGCGCCTGGCCGAGAAGCTGCCGGCCCGCGTGGCGCAGTTCCACTCGGCGCAGTACCGCAACGCGGCGCAGCTGCCCGAAGGCGCCGTGCTGGTGGTGGGCTGCGGCCAGTCGGGTGCGCAGATTGCCGAAGACCTGCACCTGGCCGGACGCAAGGTGCACCTGGCCACCGGCCGTGCTCCGCGATGCGCGCGCTTCTACCGCGGCCGCGAAGTGGTCGACTGGCTGGCCGACATGAAGTACTACGACATGCCCATCACCGAGCACCCGCTGCGCGAGGGCGTGCGCGACAACACCAACCACTACGTGACCGGGCGCGACGGCGGGCGCGACATCGACCTGCGGCGCTTCGCGCGCGAAGGCATGGAGCTCTACGGGCTGCTCGAAGGCTTCGACGACGGCTGCTTCGCGCTGCAGCCCAACCTGCGCGACAACCTCGATGCGGCCGACGACACCTACAACCGCATCAACGCCTCCATCGACCGGCACATCGCCGCCCAGGGCATCGAGGCACCGCCGCCGTCGGTCTACACGCCGGTATGGGAACCGCAGGAAGAGCGCACGCGGCTCGACCTCGCCGCGGCGGGCATCACCAGCGTGGTGTGGTGCATCGGTTTTTCGCCCGACTTCGCCTGGGTCGATGCGCCGGTGTTCAACGGCCGCGGCGCGCCGGTGCATGTGCGCGGCGTGACGAACGAGGCCGGCCTGTACTTCCTCGGGCTGCCGTGGCTGCACACCTGGGGGTCGGGCCGCTTCTCGGGCGTGGCGCGGGACGCGGAGTTTTTGGCCGAGGCCATTGCGCAAAGAAAAGAGGGAATGCGCGCGAGCGGCACTGCCGGCAGCGCCACCTCTGTGGTCGCCGAACTGCGCGCAGCCTAGGCCTGCTGCGCCTCGGTCAGCGCCTGCGCGGCCACCACCGCCTCCGTGCGGTTGCGCACATTGAGCGCGCGGAAAATCGCGGCCAGGTGGATCTTCACGGTGCCCTCGCTGATGCCCAGGCTGCGCCCGATCAGCTTGTTGGGCTTGCCCTGCGACAGCAGCTGCAGCACCTCGACCTGGCGCTCGGTGAGCACGTTGCGCAGGTGCTCCAGCGTCTGGAAGCCGCCGCCGTTGCGCGCCGGCGGCTCGGCGCCCACCTGCGGCGACACGCCGGCCACGATGCCCGGCGGCAGCGCCGTGAGCATCATCGGCGGCACGTACACCCCGCCGGCCAGCACCAGCCGCACGGCCGAGAGCATCACCTCGGGCGAGTAGGCCTTGGGAATGAAGCCGAGCACGCCGCGCTCCAGCGCGCTGCGCATGATGGCCGGGTCTTCGTAGCCCGACAGCACGATCACCGGCACGGCCGGATGGCGGCGGCGGATGGCGTCGATGTGGGCCTGCCCGTCGGCGCCGGGCATGTTCAGGTCGATCAGGGCCAGGTCGAGGTCGTCGGTGGCGCCGGCAAGCAATTCGTCGACGCTCATCGCCAGAACGAATTCGATGCCGGGCTCCAGCTCCGACAACTTGGCTTTGACCGCCTCGAGGACGAGCCTGTGGTCGTCGGCGATCAGGATTTTCATGGCAGTTCCCCGTGTCCCAGCGTGCAGCGCACTTGCAGCGGCAGAAGATACCGGCGAATGCCCCGCACCACAAGGGCTCCGGCCGTACCAACGGCATAGGCCCCAAGCGGTATGGCGCCTGCGGCGGGCCCGTTGAAAGAATGAACGCCTACTCGAAGGAACCGGGGACATGGGCATGTGCCATCGCAGCAGACGCCGGTACAAGGCATCCTTCGCCACGCACGCCTGAGCGGGCAGCGCCCATGGCACGCCTGTACGACTGTTTTTCCGCCCTCGTTTCGTTCGGCCTGGCGCTGGACGCATCGGTGGCGGCCGGCATGCCGATGCTTGCGCACGGTGCGGCGCAGCAGGAAGCGCGCCGCCTGCTGGAAGCGGCGCGCGGTGCCGCCGACGCCCAGGGCACGCCGGCCGCGCAGGTCGAGCTGGCGGCCTTCGCCATGGTGGCCTGGATCGACGAAGTCCTTGCGCGCCACCCAGGCGCCAACGGCACGCCGGCGCTGCAGGTGCAGCTCTTCAACTCGAACAACGCGCACAGCGAGTTCTTCCATCACCTCTCGGCCCTGGGCGCCGACGACGATGCGGTGCGCGAGGTCTACTGGCACGCGCTGGCGCTCGGCTTCAAGGGCCAGTACTACTTCGAGGACGGCGACCGCGGCGAGCTCGGCAAGCTGAAAGACCTGCACGGCCGCCAACTGGCGCTGCACCCCGCGGCGACCGGCAGCCTGGCGCAGGAGCGCATCACCCCGCAACCCTACGGCGTGCCCGACCCGCGCGGCCCCGTCGACACGCGCCGGCGCGACCGCACCCTGTTGCGCAGCGGCGCCGCACTGGCGTTGATGCTGCCGCTGCTCTACCTGCTGTGGCTCTGGTCCACCGGCCCGCCGGCCGTCGCCACCGGCCTGGGCCAGCGCATCGAGCAGCAGCTGCAGACCTTCGCCTGCGCCGACCTCAGCGCCACCGTGGACGCGCAGGGCCGCACCCGCGTGAGCGGCTTCGTCTCGCTGCCCGGCGACCTGCCGCGCGTCGAGCGCGAGGTGGGCGGCATGCCCGGCGTGCAGGCGCCGCAGTTCGACGTCGGCCTGCGCGTGTGGCCGCACTGCGAAGTGTTCGCCATCCTCAAGCCCTACCAGACGCGCAACCGCGAGAAGGCCTACGGGCTCGACGTGGACGCGCCGTCGGCGCGCGAGGGCAAGCTGCGCGAAGGCGACAGCGTGCGCGTGCGGGTGACCGCGCCGCGCCACGACAGCTACATCTGGGTCGACTACTACACCGCCGACGGCTCGGTGATGCACCTCAACGCCGGGCACACGCCGGTGCCGCTGCGCAGCGGCGAAACGCTGGAGATGGGCCGGGACATTCCGTCGAGCTGGCTGGTCAGCCCGCCCTTCGGCAGCGTGCTGATCACGGTGCTGTCGTCGCCGGTGCCCTTTGCCGAGGCTGCCGACCGGCCGCCCTTCGAGCTGGCCTCGGCCTACCTGCTGCGCCTGCGCGAGGCCCTCGCGGCCAGCAAGAACAGCGAGCGGCTGATCGCCGACTTCGTGTTCCTCGACACCGTGTCGCGCTGACATGACCGCCCTGCTGTCGCCCGCCCACCGCTTCTGGCTGCTGCTGTCGCTGTGCCTGCTCGGCTTCGGCCTGCTGTATGCGGTGGTGCGCGATGCGGGCCGTGGCGCGCGGCGCCGTGTGCTGCTCAAGCGCATCGCCGCGCTCGGTATGCCGTCCCCCGACGCCGACGAAAGCGCCGTCGAAGCCCTGCGCGACGCCATGGCGCAGGCCCGGCAGGCGTTGCGGCGCGCACCGCGCGCGCCCGGGCCGCCAGGGGCGAAGGACGGCGTGCCGGTGCCGTGGTTCCTGTTCTTCGGCGACGCGGCCGCCAACCTGCAGGGCCTGCTGGCGACCGCGCACGGCGAATGCGTGCCCGCACCGGATCCCACGGTCGATGGCGCGCCCTTCGACGGCACGTGGTGGCACTGGTGGCTGACCGGCGCGACCGTGGCCGTCGAAGTGCACCCCGGCGCCGTCGGCGACACGGCCGGCACGCCGCCGCTGCGCGGCCTGTGGCTGCAGTCGCTGCTCGCGCTGGCCGAGCGGCGAGACCGGCTGCCGCTCAACGGCCTGGTGGCGTGCGTGGCGGCAAGCGAGCTGCTGCACGCCGACGCAGCCGAGCTGAAGTCGCTGGCCGCGCGCATGCGCCGCCTGCTCGACGAGACCGGCGACACCTTGCGCCTGCAGCTGCCCGCCTACCTCGTCGTGACTGGGCTGGAGCAGCTCACGGGCTATGCGGCGGTGCGCGCCGCGCTGCCGCCCGAGGTGCTGTCGCAGGCGCTGGGCCACCGGTTGACCGAACCCTCCGCGTCCCTTGAGCCGCCGGCGGGCGAACGCTTCGATGCCGTGTTCGACCCGCTTGCGCAGCACCTGCATGCGCTGCGTGCGGCACTGCTGCGCGAGCAGCCGGGCACAGCAGGCCGGCTCGCGGTGCACGAGTTCGTGGAGGCCCTGCGCGCCCTGCAGCCCGGGCTGCGCCAGTTCGCGCAGGTGCTGTTCGAGCACCACGGCAAGGGATCGCGCGCGCCGCGCTGGCGCGGGCTCTACCTCACGGCCTGCGCATCGCAGGCCAGCGGCGGCGCGTTCGTGCACGACCTGTTCGAGCACTTCCTCCCCGCCGACCAGCCGCTGGTGCGGCCGGGGCGTGCGTCGTCCGCAGCGCAGTCATGAAGGGCATGCCCCGGAGCCATTCAAGGAACACCGCGGAACCGGCTTCGCCGGGCCGCAGGTGTTGCC
This sequence comes from Variovorax pasteuri, assembly GCF_051216435.1. Taxonomy (NCBI): domain Bacteria; kingdom Pseudomonadati; phylum Pseudomonadota; class Betaproteobacteria; order Burkholderiales; family Comamonadaceae; genus Variovorax; species Variovorax pasteuri. The sequence continues at coordinate 69,049 of NZ_JBPJZS010000017.1, read as the reverse complement.
CCCGGTAGGGGGGAGGAGAAGCGACACGAAGTGCGCGTAGCCTGGGGGCGAGCCTATTTCTCGAGCCTACTTGGTTTCGATGCGCATCTGGCGCGCGCCGAAGTTCACGTCGAGCGATTGCGCCTTGCCGGTGGTCACGGGCCGCACCTCGCGCCAGCGCGCGCGGTCCAGGTCGCGGTAGGCCGCCATCACGCCGATGGACTTGGCATCGGGCGGCAGGTTGAAGTCGAGCTTCTTGCTTTCGCCGGGGCGCAGCAGCACCTCTTCGCGCTGCACGAGTTCGGCGCCGAGCGTGGCCTGGTCTTTCTCGAACAGCGAGAAGAAGTCGGCGCCTTCGAACGGGCCCGGTGCCTTCATGGCGTACACGCGCACCGTGAGCGGCGATGCGCGCCCGCGTGCATCGGGGTTGGCATCGGCGCCGGCCGTGAGCGTGACGGCCACCGTGGTGACCACCGGCTTGGCCGCGCAGCCCGCCATCAGAAGACCCGCTGCAGCAAGGCCAAGAACGGCGATGCGGCGTCGCGCGGCAGCGGCAGCGGCAGCGGCAAGGAGAGCCTCATAGGACGAATGGTGTGTACCCAGCGTGCGCATGCTATTCCCTTCGTTGCATTGACCGGTTCAGGTGCTTCTTTGATTATCACCAGCGAACTCGAACAGGCAACATGCTGAACCAAGAACTTGCAGCCACACTGCTCGCGCCCATCGGTGAGGCTGCGCCGTGCGGCGACGATCTGGAATACGACGCCGACTTCATGGCGCTCGTCGCAGCCGCGCAAGGCAAGGCCGAGCAGCAGTTCGGCGACACCGTGATCCCCGCGGTCGAACCCGACTGGCGCGACGTCGGCGAGCGGGCCGAAGGCATCCTGCGGCGCAGCAAGGACGTGCGCGCCGCCGTGCTGCTGCTGCGTGCGTCCGCGCACCTGCAGGGCGTGACCGGCTTCGCCGCCGGGCTGCAGCTGCTCGACGGGTTGCTCGACACCTTCTGGGACGGCATACATCCAAAGCTCGATGCCGACGACGACAACGACCCGACGATGCGCCTGAACGCGCTCGCACCGCTCACCGACGAGGCCATGGGCCTGCGCGACCTGTACGAGGCGCAGGTCGGCATGGCGCGCGGCGTGGGACCGGTCCGCGTGCGCGACATCGCCATTGCGCACAACACGCTCACCGCCGTCGGCGGCGAGGCCACCTACTCGATGGCGCAGGTGCAGGGCGGCCTGGAGGCCATCCAGGCCGAGCAGCCCGAAGCGATACGCGCCGCCGCGGACGTGGCCGGGTTCGTCGACCGGCTGCAGAAGCTCGTCGTCGAGCGCACCGGCCGTGCCGACGCGGTCGACCTCGATCCGCTGCGCGCCATCGCCCGCGTGCTGAACAAGGCCTGCGCCGCCGCGAGCGGTGCGCCGGCCGACGCGGCGGCGGACAGCGCCGCCCCGGACGGTGCCGACCCGCAGGCCGCGGGCGCTTCCTTGCCGCGCGCCGCGGCGCGCGGCGAGATCCAGAACCGCCAGGACGCCGTGCAGATGCTCGACCGCGTGATCCGCTACCTCGAGCAGGCCGAGCCCGGCAACCCCGCCCCGCTCCTGATCGAGCGCGCCAAGAAGCTCATCGGCGTGAGCTTCCTCGAGATCATGGCCAACCTCGCGCCGAACGCGATGGACACCATCGAGACGGTCACGGGCCGCCGCCCGTCCGACTGAGCCCCCCCTTCCACGTCCTCCACGTCTTCTACGCCTTCCACCCCCGCCCCTCATTCACATCGCAAGGAGCATCTCCATGGCCAAGAGCAGTCAGAAATTCATCGCCCGCAACCGGGCGCCCCGGGTCCAGATCGAGTACGACGTGGAGCTCTACGGCGCCGAGAAGAAGGTGCAGCTGCCCTTCGTGATGGGCGTGCTGGCCGACCTGTCGGGCAAACCGGCCGACCCGCTCGCGCCCGTGGCCGATCGCAAGTTCCTGGAGATCGACGTCGACAACTTCGACTCGCGCATGAAGGCCATGAAGCCGCGCGCCGCGTTCGCGGTGGAGAACTCGCTCACCGGCGAGGGCGACCTGAAGGTCGAGCTCACCTTCGAGAACATGGAAGACTTTTCGCCCGCCGCCGTGGCCCGCAAGGTGGGGGCGCTGAACAAGCTGCTCGAGGCGCGCACGCAGCTGTCGAACCTGGTGACCTACATGGACGGCAAGGGCGGCGCCGAAGACCTGCTCGCCAAGGTGCTCGAAGACCCGGCCCTGCTGCAGACGCTGGCCGCGAGCAAGAAGCCCGAAGACGGCAGCGCACCCGCCGCCTGAACCCCATTCGCCTGAACCACCGGTACACGAGGAGTAACCCACCATGGCCGAAGCACTCGAACAGAGCGCGCTGAAAGATGTCGCGTATGCGGGCAGCGACTTTTCGTCGCTGCTGCAAAAGGAATTCAAGCCGCGCAGCGACGAAGCCAAGAGCGCCGTCGAAGCCGCGGTGCTCACGCTGGCGCAGCAGGCGCTGAGCAACAGCACCGTCATCGGCAAGGACGTGACCAAGTCGATCCAGGCCATGATCGCCGCGATCGACGCCAAGCTCACCGACCAGGTGAACAAGATCATCCACCACCCCGACTACCAGAAGCTCGAGAGTGCGTGGCGCGGCCTGCACTACATGGTGAACAACACCGAGACCGACGAGAACCTGAAGATCCGCGTGATGGACATCTCCAAGACGGACCTGGCCAAGAGCCTGAAGAAGTTCAAGGGCGCGGCCTGGGACCAGAGCCCGATGTTCAAGAAGATCTACGAGCAGGAGTACGGCCAGTTCGGCGGCGAGCCCTTCGGCGCGCTGGTGGGCGACTACCACTTCGACCAGAGCCCGCCCGACGTGGAACTGCTCGGCGAGATGGCCAAGATCGCCGCTTCGGCGCACGCGCCGTTCATCACCGGCGCAAGCCCGAACCTGCTGCAGATGGAGTCGTGGCAGGAGCTCGCCAACCCGCGCGACCTGACCAAGATCTTCCTCACGCCCGAATATGCCGGCTGGCGCAGCCTGCGCGAATCGGACGACTCCAAGTACATCGGCATGTGCATGCCGCGCTTCCTGGCGCGCACGCCCTACGGCGCCAACACCAATCCGGTGGAAGAGTTCGACTTCGAGGAAGACACCGCCGGCGCCGACCACAACAAGTACGCCTGGGCCAATGCGGCCTATGCGATGGCGACCAACATCAACCGTTCGTACAAGCTCTACGGCTGGGGTTCGCGCATCCGCGGCATCGAGTCGGGCGGCGCGGTGGAAAACCTGCCGCTGCACACCTTCCCGAGCGACGACGGCGGCGTGGACCAGAAGTGCCCCACCGAGATCGCCATCAGCGACCGGCGCGAGGCCGAACTCTCGAAGGCCGGCCTGCTGTCGATGATCCACCGCAAGAACTCCGACTTCGCGGCGTTCATCGGCGCCCAGTCGCTCAACAAGCCGGCCGAGTACGACGACCCGGACGCCACGGCCAACGCCAACCTGGCGGCGCGCCTGCCCTACCTCTTTGCCTGCAACCGCTTTGCGCACTACCTCAAGTGCATCGTGCGCGACAAGATCGGCAGCTTCAAGGAGCGCGAGGACATGCAGCGCTGGCTCAACAAATGGATCATGAACTACGTGGACGGCGATCCGGCCAACTCCTCGGAAATCACCAAGTCGCAAAAGCCCCTGGCTGCCGCCGAAGTGGTCGTCGAGGAAGTGGAAGGCAACCCGGGCTACTACACGTCCAAGTTCTTCCTGCGCCCGCACTACCAGCTCGAAGGCCTCACGGTTTCGCTGCGCCTGGTGTCGAAGCTGCCTTCCGCCAAGGGCGGAGCATGAAAAACAGCCTGAATCTTTCTTGAAATTCCGGCTTCCGTTTCGTTCTATCAACAGCTGCCGCGCATCGGTCTTCACCGCAGGCCGCCGGCAGCCCAGGTAACCGTCTGGATCATCATCAACCGCCCGAACGCAATCGGGTTCCAAGGAGTAGGAACATGTCTTCTGACTTTCATATCAAGCTCGACGGCGTCAAGGGCGAGTCTTCCCACAAGGATCACAAGGACGAGATCGAGATTTCGTCGTGGTCCTGGAACGTGAGCAACTCGTCGGGCGCGGGCTCGGGCGGCGGTTCGGGCAAGGGCAAGGCCACGCCCGGCGAGTTCCACTTCACGCACACCTACGACAAAGCCTCTCCGGTGCTCGCCAAGAACTGCGTGAGCGGCAAGCACTTCAAGGACATGGTCCTGACCTGCCGCAAGGCCGGCGAAGGCCAGCAGGAGTACCTGAAGGTCACCCTGAAGGAAGTCTTCATCTCCAGCGTGAGCCCCGGCGGCGCGCAGGGCGGCGACGTGCATGAACAGGTGCTCTGCTCGTTCAAGGACATCGAGTTCGCCTACAAGGCGCAGGACGACAAGGGCGCGGCTGGCGGCGAAGTGAAGTTCGGCTGGAACGTGCCGACCACCGAAACCCGCTGACGGGCGACGGACCCGCCAAAGTGCGGCATCGGGCGCGCAAGCGCCCGGGGCCGGTCCCGACGTGTCCTCACCGGAGCAATGCCATGGCATTCAGCACCACATTCATCGGCTCGAGCGGCAATCCGCGCACGGCCTACAACATCGACTGGTCCGTCGGCCTGATCGGCTCCAACACACGCGAAGACGTGATGCTGGTGCAGGCGCTGTTCAGGATCTTCTACTACGAGCTGCTCGGCTTCAACGACGGTTTCGACCCGCCTCCCGGAGAGAACGAAGTGATCGTCGTGGACGGCCAGAAGGGGCCGATCACGCAGAAGCACATCGTGCACTTCCAGGAACAGGCGATCGCACGCGGACAAAACCTGAAGCCGGACGGCATCTTCGATCCGTACCGGGCGCCGGGCGCGAGCAGCACGATCAGCAAGACGCGCTACGCACTCGACCTGCTCAACAACGGCTGCGCCAACCTCTGCGACAAGCAGGGAATCGACAACTACACCAACTTGCCGAACCGGCAGGACATGCCGCTGTTGTTGCGCAGCGCGCTGAAGCGGGTCAAGAAGACGGCCAACAAGTACACCTACGTTGCGCCGGTGGTCGTTCCGGCCACGGGTGGCGCCTGACCGGCTGCCAGCCTGCTGCTCCGGCAACGGCCAAGGCCTGAAGCGTCCGTCCATCGGACGAGCGCTTCAGGCCTTTCATTTTCCCGGGGGGAGAGTCAGAAATCGGTCGACGCGGCGTTCTCTGGCATCAACCGGGTCACGTCGTCCTCGTCGTCCTCGATCACCCACAGCGTGAGCGCCGTGTAGTTGTCGTAGCCCGGCTTGGCGTTGGCCTTGACTTGCGCATCGATCAGCTCGGTCCACTGGCTGGGCGTGCGCGAGGCGTGCAGCGTGTCGATGAGGCATTCGTCGCCCAGCGGCTCCCACACGCCGTCGCTGCACAGCAGCAGCACGTCGCCCGGCAGCAGGCGCATGCGGTCCGACACGGCGATCTCGGGCGCTTCTTCGACCGAGCCGAGCGCCGACAGCAGCATGTTGCGCTGCGGATGCAGGCGCGCGCCCTCTTCGTCGAGCATGCCGCCGGCCACCATCTGCTGCACCAGGCTGTGGTCGGTGGTGCGCGCCACGATGGCGCCGCCGCGAAACAGGTAGGCCCGGCTGTCGCCGCTGTGCACCCAGGCCAGCGACTGGCTCTCCAGGTCGATGGCCGCGAACACCAGGGTCGAGCGCATGCCCGCGAGCTTGCCGCCCTCGGCCTGGCGCGCCACCACATCGAGGTTGGCCTGCTCCGCCAGCCGGCGCAGCGTGGGCTCGTCGAGCCCCGGCGCAGCCGCAAAGCCCGCCAGCACGCTGGCGCGCGCGGTGGCCGCCGCCACGTCGCCGCCGCCATGGCCGCCCGCGCCGTCGGCCACCAGGCAGGCGACGTAGCGCTCGTCGTGCCAGTGGCCGTGCACGTCCTCGTTGTAGCTGCGCCCGCCCTGCCGGGAGAGCGTGACGATTTCGATTTCCAAGCGGGTGCCTCGCTTCAGCTGTGGGGGTTGCCGGTGTCGTTGTGCTTCAGGCGCGCCATCTGCTCTTCGTAGGCCTGCAGGAAGGCCTTGCCGAAGAGGTTGTGGAAGTCGTCCTCGGCTTCGCTCGCGATGCCGCCGTACAGCGCCACGAACTGGTCCCAGAGTTTGGCCTTGCGGTTGGCGCTGAAAAGGGCGTCGAGCGCGGTCTTCGCGCTGATCTTCTTCTCCAGCTCCGCCGGCTCGAAGCGGCCGATGACATGGGCCAGCGCCGCGCGCATGCCCACCATCACGCCGAACTGGTGCGCACGCAGGTCGTTGAAGGCGTCGCGCATCGCGGCCTCGGGTGGCATGAAGCCGCGCACGCCGGGGCCCAGCAGGTGCGCCAGCGCCACCTCGACCGTGGGCGAGAACTTCAGCGGGTTGTTGGCCTGCGCCGCGATCATGGTGACCTCGGCGCGCACCTCGCGCTTGAACTCCTGGCGCGTGAGCAGCAGCTGCAGCGTGCCTTCGGTGGCGCTGCGCAGCATGGCGCCGATGCGCTCCATCAGGCCCGGTGTGAGCAGCTCGGGCGGCTGGTGCATGCTGGCGAGGCCGCGCAGGAAGGCCGCGAGCAGTTCGTCGTCGGGGGCGGTGCGCGGGGCGGGCGGCGCGGCCGGGCGCTGGACCGGCGGCGGTGGCGCCACGTAGACAGGAGGAGAAGAAGAAGGAGAAGAAGGAGGAGGAGGTGATGGCTCGAAGGCCTTGGCCGGGCCCTCGGGACCGACGATGCGGATCGGCTGGCCGGTCATGTCGTCGAACTGCGCGACAGGCTGGACGGGCGCGGGCGGCACGGGAGGCGCGGGCGGGGTGATGGCCTTCGGCGGGTTGAATCCGAACTGATCGATCGGCAGGTGGTCGGCGCGCGCGGACGACGTGGCCGGCGCCGCGCGTTGCAGCGCGGCCAGCGGGTCGGCGTCGGAGGCGGTGTTGGGCTGCAGCAGCGGATCGGCCAGCGGCGACAGCGCGAGCGGGTCGCCGCCGATGCCCCCACCCGCGCCGCTGCCCATGCCACCGAACAGGTCGTCGATGCCCGCGGCCCTGCCGTGCGCGGGCGGCGCGCCGAGGTCGGAGAAGTCGTCGAGCGCGCCGGCGCCGCGCGAGGGCGCTGCGGACGACGCGGGCCCGAGCAGGTTGGCGAAGGGGTCGATGCTGTCGGCCTGCGCGTTGCGCGAGCCGCCGGCCATCGGGTCGGGGAAGAGCAGCGCGTCGGCGTGCGCGGCGGACGTTGCCGCAGCCTGCGATGACGGAGATGGGGGCGACGCCGGCGACCCCAGCCCCGCGAGCAGGTCGGCAAAGGGATCGTCGCTCGAAGGTGCGGCTGGCGCGGCCATGCCCCCTCCAAGCACCGTGTTCGGGATGGCCAGCGACGGCGGCGCGGCGGCAGCCGTCACGCGCACCGCGAGCTCGAAGCTGCCCACCACCAGCCGCGCGCCGTCGGTCAACGCCGCTTCCTTGCCCGAGCCCAGCGGCACGCCGTTGCACTGCATCGCGTTGCTGCCGCGGTCGATGACGAAGTAGTGCCCGTCACGGCACAGCACCTGCGCATGCACGCGCGACACGGTGCGGTCGGGGTCGTCGAGCACCAGCGTGTTGGTGTCGGCGCGCCCGATGGTGCCGCCGCTGGGCCCGAAGTCCGCGGCAATGGCCTGCCCCGCCGGAGCGCCTTGCCGGGTGATGACAGCGATATGGATCATGAATCGGCCCCCGAAGGCTCTGTGCCTGAATGCGCCCGAACAAACTCGCAAGGAGTATTCATTCCGTAGGGCATGTTGGCAATCTCGCCTTAAGAGGTATGCCATTGCAGCCAGGCGACGACGGCGGTGAAGATGAGCGCGATGAACAGCCAGGTGCGCGCGGCGGCGTCAGGCGCGCGCGGGCGTTGCATGCGGCGCACGCAGGCCAGCACGAAGAAGACGAGTGCCAGCGCGGCGAGAACGTACTTCGCGGCCATCGGCGGGTGCGCCTCATTCCCCGGGCATCCGCGCCAGCCAGCGCTCTTGCCGCCATGCGGGCGCGCCCGTCGGAAAGAGCTGCGTGCCGGGCCGCAGCAGGCACAGGTACGCCGCCGCCGCCGCGCGCTGGCGCTGGCAGCCCATGCGCAGCACCCGCAGGCAGTGCTGCCACGAAGGCGGCTGCCCCATGAAGCAGCGCTCGCCGGCCGCGGGGTAGCGCGAGGCATTGGCCTCCCACCAATGCAGCAGCCGGCCGGGGTCGGGCCATGGCAGGCCCTCGTCTTCGTCCATGGCCACTTCCGCGGCCTCGGGGTCGTCCGCGTCCGCGGCGCGCATGTCCTGCGACGGCTTGCACTCCAGGTCGTTCCATGCGAGATCGACGCCGGTGATGGTCGTGAAGGCTTCGCCCGCCAGCCGCGCGAACGCAGGCTCGGCCATTCGCTCGATGAGCCACGGCACGGCCTGCACGTCGCCGATGGCGCCCACCGCGCGGACCGCGTCGCGCATGCCCTCCGGGTGCGCGAGCAGCGTGCGCAGCAGCGGTGCGGCGCGCGCAGCGCCCGCGAGCTTCGACAGCAGCGCCAGCGCCTGCGTCCGACACGGTCCGCCAGGTTCGCGCACCACCTCCAGCAGCGCGGGCACGGGCTTGTGGCGCTCTCCCAGCAGCACCGCCGAGCGCGCGGCCCAGAAGCGGCAGGCGGCGTCTTCGTCCGCGAGCGCGGCGATGCAGCCCGCCGCCAGGTCCTGCCGTGCGCAGTCGCCCGCGGCCTGCAAGGCCTGCGCGCGCAGCGGCGCGCTGGCATCGGCCATCGCTTCGGCCAGCATGCCGCCCGGGTCGACGCGGTGAAAGTCGCAGGCGGCGATGCCGATGGCGCGGCGCAGCGGCTCGCGCGACGCCAGCAGCTCGCCGACGATGCCGCGCAGCGACTGCGCCGAGACCCAGCCGACCGCCAGCGCCGCCGCATCGCGCGCGTCGGGCACGGCCTCGGCCAGCGCCAGCACGCGCGCGATGCGGCGGTCGTCGCGGTTGTCGAGCGCCAGCGCGAACGAGGCGAAGACCTCGCCCGGGCCCAGGTTCGCCAACGCCTCGTCGGTGGCGCGGCGCCCGGCATCGCCCGCCACGCAGAGCCCGTCGAGGTGCGCAGCCAGCCGGTCGTCGAGCCGGCGCAGATGGTGCAGCCTGACGTGCCCCGCGCGCACGAGGAAGAAGCGCTGGCCGCAGAGCAGGGCAGCCTCCTCGGCGTGGCGCGACACGACCACCGGAACAGACGCAGAGACGGACGCTGAAACGGATGCGGAAGCGGACGGATCGGCCATGGCGCTCATGACGTGCGGTCCCGGCTCAGTCGAAGGTGCGCCATGCGGTGCCGTCGAACGACGCCACATGCGCGCGCCCCACCGACCACAGCACGCCCTCGGCCACCGAGAGGCTGTAGCAGGTGGCCGGGCCGGTGCCGCCGAAATCCACCGGCACCAGCACGTTGCGGTCCAGCGTGTAGAGCGCGGACATGGTCGCCACGTAGAGCCGGTCCTGGAACCAGCACAGGTCCCACAGGTCGGCGGAGACTTCGTCCTGCCACTGCACCAGCGACCATGCGTCGTGGCGCCCGCGCAGCATCACGCCGCCCTGCCCCGCCGCATAGACGACGCCGTCGCCCGCGCAGCACACGGCCGTGAGGATCACGTTGGTGGGGCTCGCGCGCTGCACCCACGCCGCGGCGTCGTACTGCCACAGCTCGCCGCCCCAGCCCACGGCGTAGATCTCGTCCCTGGCAAAGCCGTCGATGGCCTCGAAGCCGTACTTCTCCGTGTCGCCGGCGCGCGGCGCGCTGCGGTCCACCCATTGCCCGTCGAGCCGCTGGAACACCTGGCGCTTCATGCCGCAGGCGTATACGCGTCCGGCGATGTCGCGCGCGTTGCGGATCATCACGGGCGGCGGCACGATCGCCTCCTCGCTCGTCGTGCCGCCTGCGTAGGTGACGACGTCGCCGTCCTCGCCGACGAGCACCACGCACTCCTCGGGGCCGCGCGCGATGGCGATGGCGCTCGCGTCCCACTCGGTGTCGGCAGCATCGCTCCACCGCCCCTGGTCGACGGCCACCAGGCTGGTGTGCGCGATCTCCTGCGCCACCAGCGAATGGGCCTTGCTGATGACGTAGACCAGGTCGTGGAAGCGCGCGGCGCCCCGCACGAATTCGCGTGTATCGGAAGCTCGGGTGGCCATGGAAAACTCCTTCTGAAGTCAGCGCGCCGCCCAGCCGAACTTGGCCAGCGCGGCGGCAATTGTCTTTTTCAGCTCGGCGAACTTCGACATCTCGTTCTTGCCGGTGGGCGAGTACTTCACGGCCTTGCGCTGGTCGCCCATGCCCTTGTGGCCTTGCCGGAGCTGCGCCTCGATGCATTCCTTGCTGCATTGCGGCGCCACCTCCTTGGCACCGGCGGCACAGTGCGCAACCTCGGCGTTGAACGAGCGGTGGTCCCCGGGCGACACCCCTGGCCCTGCCGTCGTCTTGTGGTGCGCATGCCGCAGCCCGTGCGTTCCGGAGCAGCTGCCGCCCTCGGTGCACATGCAGGGTGCCTTGCCGATCTCGTAGTTCTCCCAGCCGGGCATCTTCGTGCCGTTCTTCACGGAGCTCACGAAGAACGAACTCTTGGGCACGATGTGGTCGCCGGTCTGCGCTGGGCAGCAGCCGGTGATGCCGTCCCTGGGCTCGGCGTCGTACGGCGCGAGCCGGCAGCGGCGCGCGGCCGAGCACGGGTCCTCGCTGGCGTTGCGCGCGCGGCTGGTGGTCGCGCCCTTGGCGCGCGTGAACGCACTGCCGATGCCGGCCTCCTCGCACACGTCCTTGCCGGGGCCACCGGCCTTCTTCTTGTAGCCCTTGCAGGCGGTCTTCTCCTGCGCGCGGTCCTTGTCGCACAGGGCCTTGATCTCGGCGTCGGCCATCGAGTCGACGAAAGGCCACGGGATCGACTCGTTGGCGGTCGGGCTGCCGTGGTTGTTGGTGGTCTTGTCGAGGTGCCGCACGGCGTTCTCTCCCTCGAACTTCACGTCCATCGACCAGTCGATGAAATAGACCTTGCCCGTGTTCTTGCTCGACACCACGCCCTTCTTGGCCGCACAGCCGGCCTCGTCGCCGGTCGAGGTCTTGAAGTACGACTTGTTCTTCAGCATGACCTCCTGCCCCGATATCTGCACCGTGCGGCTGCCGTCGGTGGTGTCCGAGGCGAGGCCGGTGTTCGGGTACGGCACGGGCACGCCGGGCGGCGTGGCGGGGTTCTCGGGCGGCGTCATGCACACGTCGGGCGTGGCGCAGATGGTCTTGCCCGCGCCGGCCTTGCAGGCGACCTCGCGGCCGTTGGCGAACACCTGGTTGGCCATGCCGCTCAGCCCCCGCCACCCGCATGCCAGGAGAACACCATGGCCGCGCGCCGGCCGTCGTCGTTGCCCAGGTGCAGCAGCGCGTTGTCGCCTCGCGCATAGGCCTTCTCGCAGGCCGCCTTCAGCACCGCGATCATCACCGCGCCGATGGGCGCGCCGACCTCGCCGATGCAGTCCGCCGGGTGCCACACGTCGAACTCGCTGCGCTTGGTGCGGTCCAGCCGGCCGAACGCGAGCGTGGCCTCCTTGAACGCGTACTGCCCGCCCGAGGCGTCGATGATCTTGAAATCGAGAATGCCCTCGCCGCATTCCGCCTCGCGCAGCGACTGCCGGATGGCTTCGGTGAGGCCGTCCGCGCGCAGCGGCTCTTCCGAATCGATGTGCGCATGCTCCAGCGCGAAGCCCAGCCCCCGGCACACCAGCTGCGGCCCCGCCTGCGCGTGCAGCGGCTGCACCAGCATCGCCGCGGCGCCCTCGCCGGGAATGAAGCCGTCGGAGTTCTCGCTCGTCAGCAGCCGGTCGCGCGCCTCGCAGTCGGCCAGCGTGGCGCCGGACAACATGCTGTCGGCGGCCACCACCAGCACACGCGGCACAGGCAGCAGAGCCATCAGCTGCCGGGCCTGCAGCAGCGCGACCGCCACCGACACGTGGCCCTGCGCCACGAGCGCCGAGCGCTCATGAAAGCGCAGGCCGAGCTCGGCCTCCAGCGCCTCGAAGAAGCGCGCATCGTCCGGCACCAGCCGGCCGGGGCGTGCGGCCTCGGGCAGGCACAGCAGCAGCGGCATCGCCTCGCAGGCCGCACGGTCGAGCCCTGCCAGGCATTGCGTGACGGCCCGCGCGGCCATCTTCACCAGCTTGGCCTCCCCGCGCCAGGCCTGCGGCAGCGCAACCTCGCAGCCCATGAGCCACTCGCCGGCCGTGTCCCTGAAGCCGGTCTGCTGGAAGTTGTCGATGGCCCCGCGAATGGCGGCGCAGGTGGCCGCCGTGTCGAGTCCCACGCCGGTGACGAGGCCCGTGCGAGCGATGGCGATGGGCGCGGCACTCATCGCGCTGCCGGCGCTCATGCCTCGTCCTCCAGCGCCTCGCGCCGGCTGCGCACGAGGTCGGCGAGCGACGGATGCCACTCCTTGCCCAGCTCTCGCGCGCGCCACCAGCCGCTCGACATGCGCCCGGCGAGGATGCTCGACACCTCGAAGAGGCTCTTCTTCAGCGGCAGCGTGGCGCGCCACGCGAGCGTGAGAAAGCCCTGCTGCGCATCGATCGCGACCGTGTCCAGCGTGGCCATGATCTCGTCGCGGCCGCCCTTGCGGCGAAAGAAGGTCACCGGCACTTCGTTGCGCGGCAGGCGAAAGCGCGTCTGCCCTTCGGGTCGCAGGTTCATCAGCACGACTTCTTCACCGCCGAGCGGAAACCCGATCTGCTGGTCGGCCGGCGCGGCCTGGTAGTAGGCCTCGTCGAAGTCGGCCGGCAGGAACGGAAAGGTATGGTCGATCCACGCCTGGTCGTAGGTGCCCGCATGCGGCAGCCGCCCGGCCCAGTGGCGCCCGAGCGGGCCGAGCGCCATGGGCGCGAACGTGCCGTCGGGCGCGTCCACGGGACGATCGATCTCCTCGGTATGCGGCAGCGGCGCACCGTCCACGTAGCGGGCCTGCAGGTGGCGATGCCAGCCGCGCCCCACGGGATTGCGCATGTAGGCGCCGTGCTGCGCCGGGTCTTCGTGGCGCGCGTCGACGCCGCCGAAAGCCACGTCGTACGAGATGCGCCGCGTCGCGAAGGGCTCCGGCGCCGAGGCCCGCGTGCTCGACAGGCCGCACAGCCACTGCCGGTCGCCCACCACCGCGAAGGCCTTGCGCCAGTTGCCGATGCGCACGCCCACCAGCACGCGCGCCGCGGGCTCGCCGTGCGGCGCGTGCGCAACGCCGGAGACCAGCACGTCGCAGCGGTGCTTGCGCGGCGCGAAGTCCACCTCCTCGGCCGGCGCCGAGTGGCCGGGCTCGCCCGTGAAGGTGTCCGCCACGATCAGCGGGCGCTGCACCGCGTGCGGCTGCGCCACCGCATCGACGCCGTCGGAGGGCTGCGGAATGGCGAAGGTGCCTTTCACCACCACGACCAGCAGTTCGCGCCCCGAAGGCTCCACGCCCTGCGTGTAGCCCACCGTCATGCCCGTTGCGTTGACGACTTCCATGGCCCGAGCCCGGTCAGTTGATCTGCACGGCGCCGCCCCTGAGGCGGTTGACGCCCGTCGAGCGGCTCAGCACATAGCTGCCCTGGATCAGCACCTTTCCCGCGCGCGTCAGCGTGATGCTGGCCTTGCCGCAGCGCAGCACCATCTGCGTGCGCGCGCTGACGAGGAGACGCTCGCCGTCGGCATCGACTTCCACCTGCGCGGGCGCGGCCACTTCGGCTTCGGGCCAACCGGGCTCTGCGCGCAGCACACCCATCACGATCGGCCTCGCCGGATCGGCCTGCTCGAACATCAGCACCACCGCGCGCCCGATGTGCACGCCGTGCAGGTCGACCACGCTGCGCGCGCGCAGCGCCGCCGTGCCGGGCTGCCCCGCGAACACGACCAGGGGCGTGCCGCCCTCATCGGCGATGGCCACCAGTTCACCGACGGCGGCGCCCTGCCATGGCCCCGCCGGGGGCTCCTGCGTGGCGTTGGCCGCCAGCTGCGCTTCGATCAGGTCTCTGCCGCTCATGGTCGATCTCCGTGGTGAATCAGTTCTGCAGAATCTTCGAACCCTTCATCACGATGTCGCTGCTCGCCTTCGCGTTGATCTTTCCGGAGGCGTCGATCGTGATGTCCTTGCCCTTGATGACGATGGTTCCGTCCTTCTTCATCGTGATGCTCGCGCTGCCCGTGGTGATGGAGATGGAGTCGCCCGCCGTGATGACGAGGTTCTTGCCCACCGAGAGCGAGTCGTCCTTCCCCACGCTGGCCGTGCGCCCCTCGCTCACGCTGCGCGACTCGTCCGCGCCCACGTTGGTCGACAGGTTCGCGCCCACGTCCACCGAGCGGTTCGCGCCGATGCTGCTCGACTGGCTGGCGCCCACGCTGATCGTCTGGCTCGCGCCCACGGTCACCGCCTGCATCGCGCCCACCGTGATCTCCTGCGCCGCGCCCACGGTGATGGTCTCGTTGACGCCCACCGTGTGCGTGCGCTGCAGCGCCACCGTGGCCGTCTCGCTCGCACCCACCGTGATGGCGCGGTTCTGGCCGATGGAGATGGTCTCGTTCAGGTCCACCGTTTCCGTGCGGTTCATGTGGACCGTGATGGTCTCGTTCTTGTCCACCGTTTCGGTGCGCTGACCGTGCACGGTGATGGTCTCGTTGTTGTCGACCGTCTCGGTGCGGTCGTGCTTCACGTGCACGGTCTCGTCATGGTCGACGGTCTTGGTGCGGTCGTGGCCGACCCAGTGCGTCTCGTCGTTCTCGACCTCGATGTCCTGGTTCTTCTCGGCGTGCAGGTACACCTGCTCGGCGCCCTTCTTGTCCTCGAGGCGGAACTCGTTGCAGTTGGCCGCGCTGCCCTTGGGCGTGGAGCGCGTGCGAAAGCCGCTCTGCGTGTGGCTGCCGAAGGGAATGGGCTGGTCGTCGTTGTAGACGCGGCCCATGATCAACGGCCGGTCCGGGTCGCCGTTCAGAAAGTCGACGATCACCTCCTGCCCGATGCGCGGGCAGAAGTACCCGCCCCAGCCCTTGCCGGCCCAGGGCTGCGACACGCGCACCCAGCAGGTCGACTTCTCGTTGCTCTTGTCGTAGCGGTCCCAGTGGAAGTGCACCTTCACGCGGCCGAAGTCGTCCGCGTGGATCTCCTCGCCCGACGGCCCCACCACGATGGCCGACTGCGGCCCCGGCATGACCACGCGCGGCGTGAGGCGCGGCGGGCGAAACGGCATGGCGACCGGAAACACGGTGAGCAGGAAGGCGCTGGCGCCCGGCGGGCCGGCCTGCAGAGAGGGCATGCCGGCGGCCACCGCCTCGAACGCGCCCCGCGTGTCGGCCAGCACGGCATCGTCGGCGAGCGCCTCGCGCAGCAGTTCGGTCACCGGGGTGCGCGCGGCCTCCAGGTCGGCCCCTTCGTAGCCGGGATGGCTGGCGACGAAGGTGCAGGCCGCGATCACGTAGTCGCTGTCGCGGGTGCCGTCGGGGTCGCCCTCGAACTTGAAGCTGCGCCCCGCCGCCACGTCGGGCCACGGCGTGAGCGCCCAGTGGCGCTGGCGGCGCGCGCCGATTTCCTCGCCGCGCAGCTTGCCCTTGTCGTCGGCGTCGCTGCCGGTGAAGTAACCGCCCGCGAACTCGAAGGCCTCGAACTCGGCCAGCTCGTGCGTGTCGGGCGTGCCGCCGGCGGCCTCGAGCTTCTTCTTGATGGCCTTGAAGTCGCTGTCGGCCGAGGCGTAGGTGCCGGTGTCCAGCTGGCGCTCGCTCACCCAGCGCGACACCTCGTTGAAGCGCGCCTCGGCCGCATCGCCCGACACGTAGCGCAGCGTGCCGGCCGCCGGCAGCTTCTCGTGCGCCATGTCGCTCGCGTCGGACAGGTGCATGGTGCCGGGGGCGTCGTGCGCATCGAACCAGTAGTAGATGCCCTCGTCTTCCAGAAGCCGCGAAAGGAACCGGTAGTCGCTTTCCTGGTGTTGCACGCAGTAGCGGCGCGGCGCGTGGGTGCCGATGACGTTGTCGGTCCGGGTTTTCTTGAAGCGGGTGATCGGGCTGTCCTCGAACACCGCGTCGAGCACGTCGAGCACCGGCTTGTCCTGCAGGATGCGCGAGTTGATGCGCTTGCCGAGCAGCCAGAACCACGAACGCAGCGTGAAGCGGTATTCGACGTAGCGCCCCACGTGGCCCGCGCGCACGAAGCGCACCGCATGGCCCTGGCAGTGCCGCTCGTGCCGGGCGCCGTCGGCGTCCTCGAAACCGATGACCACGTCGAAGGCCCGGCCCAGGATGTCCTTGGCGTCGATCGCCCGGTTCTTCGACAGCACGGTGAGCTCGTAGGTCGACGCGCGCGCCAGGGCCTCGTGCCCCACGATGCGCCAGAACATCAGGTCGTCGCTGGCGGGCGAATCGCTTTCGATGCGGAACTCCTGGTCGGCCATGAATGGCGTCTCCCTATGTTCTGCCTTCTTTGCCTGCTGTGCCTGCTGTGAACGGGGGCGTTCGTCAGGGCGCCAGCAGCACCACCAGCGGCTGGCTCGGCACCGTTCGCACGCCCGGGCAGTTGGTGCTGTTCTGCAGCGACACGCTGGTGAGCCGCGTGGCGGGCATGCCGTTCCACAGCACGGTGAAGGCGCCCGTGAGATGGCGGCTCGGTCCCATCACGGTGCCCGAGGCCACGCCCAGCAGCACGCCGGGGTTGTCGCCGTTGGTCATCGGAATGCTGGTGCCCAGGTTGTGGGCCGGTGCGCCCATGACCAGGATGGTGGGGCAGTTGGGAATGGCCATGGGCCCCATCGCGATGTTGGGGTACGGCACCGGAATGGGTGACGGCGCGGCGGGCGTGATGCAGACATCGGGAAAGCCCATGTCGGTGCCCATCAGCTGGCAGTTGGCGAACATTTTTCTCTCCCTTGCCGCTTCAACCGAAGTGGATCTGCGCGCCGCGCGCCTTGATGAGCTCGCGGCCGTTCACCAGCGTGTGCTCGCCCTCCAGGCGCAGCAGCTGCTTCGCCTCGACCTCGACGTGCGTGGCGGCCACGCGGTCGATGCCCTCGGTGGTGCGCAGGTAGTGCCGGCTGAAGTGCTGCACCCGGTCCATCACCGAGGACAGCACCGAGCCCACGAGCTTGATGCCGTTGCCGACCACGCTCAGCTGCCGGCCGACGAGCTCGGCGGTGTCGGCGCTCACGCGCAGCTGCCGGGCATCGATGTCGAGCGCCCCGCCTTCCACGGCGATGCGCAGGTTGCCGGGGCAGCCCACCACGTTGGCCGTGCCTTCCTCGCGCTGCAGCACGGCCATGATCCAGACCTCGTCGGGCGCGATGCGCAGGCAGGCCACGCTGTCGCCCGCGGCCGGTTCGAGCAGGCAGCTGGCCGCGCGCACGGCCTGCAGGCGCAGCGCGCCGCTGGTGACGACGCTGCGGCCCGCCGCATCGAAGGCCAGGATGCCGACGCACCAGGTGCCGCCGATGGCTTCGGCGGGCTGCCGCCTGCGCCCGCGCGAACGCGCCGGGGCCCGTGCCGCTGCAGATGTCGCTGTGGTGTCGTTCATGGCCAGTTCCCTTCGTTGTGTCTGGATGCGCGCGGGTGTCATGCGACCAGCGGCTGCCAGCGTTCGGCCGCCGCCAGCTCGGGGTCGTTCTCGATGGCGCGCGCGCGGTCGGTCATCTGCGCTTCTTCGGTGTTCGCGCCGTGCAGCACGGTGCGCTGCAGCGTGGCGCGCCGCAGGTCGGCGCGGCCAAGGTCGGCATGCCGGAAGTCGGCGTAGGTCAGGTCGGCCCCCGCCAGGTTGGCGCCCTGCAGCTTCGCGCCCGCAAAGTGCGTCTGGTAGAGGTCGCAGGCCGCGAAGTTGGCCTGCGGCAGCGCGGCACCGGTGAACAGCGCCTGCCGCAGCCGCGCGCCGGCAAAGTCCGCGCTCCGGCCGGTGGCCTCGCAGAAGATGGCCGAGGGCGCCACCGCCTTCACAAACTTCGCGCCCGCGAGCGTCGCGCCCTGGAAGTTGCACTGCTGCAGCACCACACCGCTGAAGTCGGCCCCGCTCAGGTCGGTGGACGAGAACTGGCAGCCGTCGAGCGCCAGGCCCGCGAACGACATGCCCTTCAACGAGGTCTTGAAGAACACGTTGCGCTGCATGCGCGCACCGGCCCACGTGAGGTGGGACAGGTCGCATTCGTTGACGGTGGTGTAGGGCCAGTCGGTGTCGTCCGCGCACACGTCCAGCAGCACCGACTGCGTGAACACCGCCGAGCCGAGCTGCGCGCCGCGCAGGTTGGCGTGCGCCAGCGTGCATTTGGCCAGCGTGGCCATGGTGAGCACGGCCTGCGCCAGCTGCGCATGCTGCAGGTCGCATTCGGTGAACACCGCGCCGTGCAGGTTGGCCTGGCGCAGGTCGGCATGGTCGAGCAGGCAGCGGTTGAACACCGCGCGGCGCAGGTTGGCGCCGGCGGCGAGCGCACCGCGCAGGTCGCACTGGTCGAACACCGCCTCGCGCAGGTCGGCCCCGCGCAGGTCGGCTTCGGCGAAGCGCACGCGCGAGAACACGCTGCCGCCCAGCGCCAGCCCGGCGAAGTGGCCCTGCCCCAGGTCGAGGCCCTCCAGCGTCTCGCCGACGCGCACCGCCAGGGCCAGCAGCGTCGGGGTCATGCGCCCGCCTGTTGTTCGGGGGTCAGGCGCGGCCAGGTGCGTGCGCGCGTCAGCAGCGCGCCGTCGAACTGGGTGTCGCCGTCGAGCCGCACGCGGCTCAGGTCGGCGCCGAAGAGGTTGCTGCGCCGCAGGTCGGCGCCGCGCAGGTCGGCCTTCTGCAGCACCGCGTCGTTGAAGTTCACGCCCGACAGCAGCGCGCCGGCGCAGCGGCTCATGCGCAGCAGCGCGCCCTTGGCGCTGGCCAGGCGCAGGTCGGCGCCGTCCAGCCGCGCCTCGCACAGGTTGGCGCCGTCGAGCACCGCGCGCACCAGCGTCGCGCCGCGCAGGTCTGCGCCGCCGAAGTTGAAGCGCCGCAGGTCGGCGTCGCCCAGGTCCGCGCCGGCCAGGCTGGTGTTCTTCACGGTCACCGCGCCGGCGCACTGCGCCATCCGCAGGTTGGCGCCGGTCAGCGTGCAGGTGACGAAGGTCGCGCCTTCCAGCTTCGCGCCCTGCAGGTCCACGCCCGACAGGTCCGACTCGATGAAGTTGCACACCGACAGGTCGGCCGCCGGCCAGCGCATGCCGCGCAGGTCGAGCTTGTGGAAGGTCTGGCCCGCGAGCAGCGCGCCTTCCCAGTCGGCCTGGCCCCAGGTGGTTTCGAGCAGGTTGGCGCCGGCGAATTGCGCGCGCCGCATCTGCGTGCCGGCCAGTGCACAGCGCATGAGCACGGCCCCGGAGAAGTCGGCGTCGTCGAACACGCCGCGTGCGAGCGCGGCCTTGCCGAGGTTGGCCTTGCAGAACTTCGCGCCGATGGCGATGACGCCTTCGAGCCTGGCGTGCGCCAGCACCGCACCGGTGAAGTCGGCGCCCGAGAGGTTGGCGTTGCGAAAGTCCACGCTCTCCAGCCAGGCGCCTTGGAAGTTGACCTCGCGCAGGTCGAGGCCCGAGAAGTCGGCGCCGGTGAAGTCGATGCCCGCGAAGAAGCGGATGCCCGCCGCGATGGCGCGCGGCATCTCCTGGCGCAGCGCGGTGGCCTCCGCGGCGGCCATGGCGAAGGCGGGCGGCTGCATGTGCGCGGTTTCCAGGTAGCCCTGGCGGTGCGTGTCTTCCAGTTGCTGCAGCTTGGGCAGCAGCGGCGCCAGGTCGGGCGGGCGCGAGCCCACCGCGGCTTGCGCCCGCAGCTCGGCCAGGTGTTTGTCGGCCTTGTACAGCGGCGGGCCGCGGTGCTTGAGTGCGCCCAGGTCGATCTTTTGCTGCGCCGACATGGCGTAGGCCTTCTCCAGCGTGGCGACGGCGTCTTCCACGGCGGCCCACTGCTGCGCCTGCATCTCCCTGGCCACCTTGTCGAGGTAGGCCGGCAGGGCGTCACCCTGTGGCACCTCTTCGCGCGGCGGCATGCGAATGCCCAGGGCGTCGGGGTCCTGTCCCATGTCGCGGGCTTTCTGGCGCGCGAGCTCGACATCGACCTGCGCGCGGCGGCGTTGCGCCTCGCCCTGCAGGCCGGCCATGGCGAAGGGCGCCTTGGCGGCCTCGACGTCGGGGTCGGCGGTGCTCACGCCCTCGGGCAGCAGGTCGCTGTCGACGATGGCGTACAGCGGCCCGGTCTTCGGGTCGGCGCGCTTGGCCGCGGCGTCGAGGTAGTGCCGGTCGGAGCGCACCTGGCCGTTGCGCTCGACCGCGCCCATCAGGCTGAGCACGTCGCTGCCGTCGTCGGTGCCGACCTCGGCCAGTCCCTGGAAGATGGCGATGCAGCGCAGCGCATGCGGAAAGAACCACACGGTGGTCATGCGCAGCGGCACCTCGCGCACCTTCGGCTCGGCGCCTTCGACCTTGTAGCCGACGAACACGCGCGCGCGCAGGCCGGGCAGGCGCCCCTCGATGCGCGGCATGTCGGGGTGCATGTGGTCGAAGGCGAAGGTCTCGTCGCCGGCCAGCGCGCCGCCCATCCACTGGTCGGCGGGCGCGAGGTTGAAGAAGCGCCAGTCGGTGTCGGGTGCGAAGCCCGGGGCGTGCTGCTTCAGGTAGCCGGCGTCGTAGGTGCCGCGGTGCTGCGCGCGCTGCGGGTGCATGAGGTCGAGCGCACCGAAGCCGGCCGGCGCCACGGCCTGGTCGGGCCGCAGCAGCCGGTCGCCGGGCAACTCGATGTTGGGCAGCCACGTGAGGCCGTCGCGCGCCTCGCGGCCCTTGCCCTGCGGGTTGGGCGCGAAGCCGGGGCCGCCGTAGGCCGCCGGCCAGCCCAGCGGCATGGCGGTGAAGGGCTGCGGCGTGCTGGGCTGCGCGCCGTCCCAGTAGCGGTCGCCGAACACCAGCAGGGTTTTTTCCTGCGTGCCGAAGCGCGCGCGCACGGCGCAGGCGTTCGGCCGGTCCGCAGGCGGAAAGGCCTGGCCGTGCACCAGGAACTCGGGCGTGAGCTTGACCACGCCTTCGTCGATCAGCGGCTGCGCCATTTCCTTCGCAAGGAAGGACCACATCGACTGCTCGGCCCACAGGCAACCGCGCTCGCCCTGCGCGAACGGCAGGTGCAGGTACGCACTGATGCTGAGCCCGTAGCGCTTGCGGAACTCGATGGGCCGCGTGGAGAGGCCGAGTGCCTGGGGTTTGAGGATCTGCATGGCTGCGTGCCTGTGGATCGCCTGCTACGACGAACTGCCGCTGCCGCCGCTGGCACCGCCTGCGCCACCCGCGCCGCCCGAGCCATCACCGCCACCGCCACCGCCCGCGCCCCCCGCGCTGCCGGCGCTGCTGCCACCGGCACCGCCACCCCCACCGGCCCCCCCGGAACCACCTGCGCCCGCTCCTCCGCTGGCGCCACCGGCGCCCCCGGCACCGCCCGCACCTGCGCCGTCGCTGCTGCCGCTGGCGCCGGCGCCGGCGCTGGCACCGCCCCCCGCGGGCGCGGTCGGCGGTGGTGGCGGTATGGCCGAGCCGTCCGAGTTGATGGACGGCTCCTTGCCCAGGGTCTCCGCCGGCGTGTCGATGCCGAAGGTGGCCATGGCGCCCTCGCCCACGATCATGCCGACGGTGCCGAACAGCGAGTCCGAGCCGAACTGGCCGGCCGCCTGCCGACCCCGCGTCGCGCCGGCCAGGCTCGACAGCCGGCCCGCGAGCCCCGGCAGGCCCTGGTCGGCCGCTTCCTGCGCGGCCTCGTCCAGCGCCTTGGCCGCGTCGGCGTACTGCTTCAGCGTGGCGGCAATGTCGGCGTCGGCACCCGCCGCGCCCACCACCGCGCCCAGAATGCCCGCCACCGCGGCCGCATCGCCGGCGCCCGCACCCACGCCCGGCGTGAAGGTGTGCAGGCCGGCCTGCTGCAGGTCGATGGCGAAGGACTTGATCTCGGGCGCCGCGCCGTTCAGCAGCTTCACGCCCAGCGAGTTCTCGATGGCCACGCCGACGAAGTTGGAGATGGAGATCGCCAGCGCGCTCTCGATGCTCATGCCCATGAAGGTGGAGCGCGCGATGCCCAGGTTGGCCTCGCTGTTCATGCCGATGTAGCCGCTGGTGTTGGGGCCGAGGATGGTGGTGTTCGCCCCGACCGAGGTGGCGTCGATGCTGCCCACGGCCATCATCTCGATGCCGGTGTTGCTCATCATCTTGATCTTGTTGGCCATCAGGCCCAGCGGCCCGGTGGGCACGGTGATGTACTTGGAGCTGGCGCCCGTCACCAGCCAGTCGATGTGGCCGGCCTCGAAGCTCATCTTCGCGGCCTTGTAGGTCAGGTTGCCGCTCACGGTGACGGTCTGGTTGCCGATCACGCTGCGGGTTTCGCCGGCGCGCGAGGTGTCCTTGCGCGCACCGGTCACGTCGGTGGTGTGCGTGCCGGTCACCGTGAGCGTGTCGTTGCTGTCGATGAAGGTGTCGCGGTTGCCCACCACCTGGTTGTTCTGCTTGCCCTTGACGGTGTTCTTCTGGTCGACAACCACCATGTTGGTGTCGTTGCGCGTCACGGTGCTCTTGCGGTCGCGGTCCACATGGTTGGTCTGGTCGCGCTTGACGGTGATGCTCTGGTCGCGGTCCACCGTGGTGCCGTCGTCGCGCTCCACGCTGCGGCTCATGTCGAGCTCGGCGTGGATGTTGATGTTCTCCTCGCCCTTCTTGTCCTCGAACATGATCTCGTTGTAGTTCGCGGGGCCGCCGCCGGGCGTGGAGCGGGTCTTGAAGCCGCTCTGCGTGGGCGACTTGTAGGGAATGGGCTGGTCGTCGTTGTAGACGCGGCCCACGATGATGGGGCGGTCGGGGTCGCCGTTGAGAAAGTCGACGATCACCTCCTGCCCGATGCGCGGAATGAAGTACCCGCCCCAGCCCTTGCCGCTCCAGGGTTGCGACACGCGCACCCAGCAGGTCGACTTCTCGTTGCTCTCGTCGTAGCGGTCCCAGTGAAAGTGCACCTTCACGCGGCCGTGGTCGTCCACGTGCAGCTCGTCGCCCTTGGGCCCTACCACGATGGCGGTCTGCGGGCCCGGCATGGTCACGCGCGGCGTGAGGCGCGGCGCGCGGAACAGGCGCTCCGCCGGCATCACGGTGAGCAGGAAGATGCTGGCGCCCGTCTGTGCGGCGGCCAGCGCGGGCGTGGCGGCCATCAGCTCCTGGAGCACGGGCAACGTGTCGGCGTTGACGGCGTCGTCGCGCAGCACGTCGGCCAGCGCGTCGTGCACGGACCGCGCCGCGGCCTTGGCGGCGCTCACGCCTTCGTAGCCGCGGTGGCTGGCCACGAAGGTGCATGCCGCAATGACGTAGTCGCCGTTGCGCGTGCCGTCGGGGTCGCCCTCGAACTTGAAGCCGCGCCCGGCGGCCACGTCGGGCCACGGCGTCACGGCCCAGTGGCGGTCGCGCCGCGCATTGAGTTCGTCGCCGCGCAGCTTGGCGCGGGTTTCGGCGTCGTCGCCCGTGAAGTAGCCGCCGGGAAACTCGAACACCTCGAGGTTGGCCAGCTCGTGGTCGTCGGAGGAATCGATGTCGGCGCCGAGCTTTTTCTTGATGGCCTTGAAGTCGCTGTCGCGCGAGGCATGCTTGCCGGTGTCGAACTGGCGCGCGCTCACCCAGCGCGAGATTTCGTTGAAGCGCGGCTCGGCCGCGTTGGCGGCCATGTGGCGCAGGGTGTCGGCCACGGGCAGCTTGTCGTGCGCGAGGTCGCTGGCGTCCGACAGGTGCATGGTGCCGGGCGCGTCATGCGCGTCGAACCAGTAGTAGATGCCCTCGTCCTCGAGCAGGCGCGACAGGAACTGGTAGTCGCTTTCCTGGTGCTGCACGCAGTACCGCCGCGGGTTGTGGGTGCCGATGACGTTGTCGGCCTTGGTTTTCTTGAAGCGCTTGATGGGGCTGTCTTCGAACACGGCGTCGAGCACTTCGAGAATCTTCTTGTCCTGCAGGATGCGGGAGTTGGCGCGCTTGGTGAGCAGCCAGAACCAGGAGCGCAGGGTGATTCGGTATTCGCAGTGCCGGCCCATGTGGCCGGCTCGCACGAAGCGCACGGCGTGGCCCTGGCAGTGCCGCTCGTGCGTACCGCCGTCTTCGTCCTTGAACACGATGACGACGTCGAAGGCATGGCCGAGGATGTCCTTGGCGTCGAGCGCCTTGTTCTTCGACAGCACCGTGAGCTCGTAGGCCGACGGACGCGCCAGCGCCTCGTGGCCCACGATGCGCCAGAACATGAGGTCGTCCTTGGCGGGGGAATCGCTGTCTATGCGGAACTCGTTGTCGGCCATTGTTTTCTCTTCTGCTGTGCTTTTTTGCGCTGTCGTTTTCTGGCGCTGCTGTTCAGGGCGTGTGCACAGGCCGCCGGGTACTCCCCTCCGCGAATGTCCCCCGGGCTTCGCCCTCCTCCTTTATTTCGCTGCGGGGAGCACCCGACGCCCTGTGCACCTGGACACGCAGCGGGTGAACCGCTGATCGACCACCGCTGCTGACAACTCTCACGCCGATGGGGTGCCTTGCGCAGCGAAATAAAGGAGGAGGGGCGCAGCCCCGGGGGACATTCGCGGAGCAAGGCACCCCGTCGGCGTGAGTGCGCCCCGAATGAACCCTGCAGCGACACAACGAAAAGCAGCTGTTCATTTCAGTCGAAGGCGTAAGTGAAGTCCGCGTCCTTCACATCGAGCGCAACACGGCGAATTTCCCCACCGGAAGCCAGCCGCTGCAGGTACTCGACCGAGATCGTCGGCAACACCGTGTTGGTAAGGATCGCGTCGATCACGCGCCCGCCCGACTCCGGGTCCTGGCACCGCGCCACCACCTGGTCCACCACCGCCTCGCTGTAGTCGAAGGGCACGCCATGGTTGGCTTCCACGCGCTTCTTGATGCGGCCCAGCTGCAGCCGCACGATCTTCTTCATCATGTCCGGCGACAACGGGTAATAGGGAATGGTGACGATGCGGCCCAGCAGCGCGGGCGGGAACACCTTCATCAACGGCGCCTTCAGCGCATCGGCCAGCGCGTTCGAATCGGGCAGCAGCTCGGGGTCGCGGCACATGCTCATCACCAGCTCGCTGCCCGCGTTGGTGGTGAGCAGGATGATCGTGTTCTTGAAATCGATCATGCGGCCCTCGCCGTCTTCCATCCAGCCCTTGTCGAACACCTGGAAGAAGATCTCGTGCACGTCCGGGTGGGCCTTCTCGACCTCGTCGAGCAGCACCACGCTGTATGGCCGGCGGCGCACCGCCTCGGTCAGGATGCCGCCCTCGCCGTAGCCCACATAGCCCGGGGGCGCGCCCTTGAGCGTGGAGACGGTGTGCGCCTCCTGGAACTCGCTCATGTTGATCGTGATGATGTTCTGCTCGCCGCCGTACAGCGCCTCGGCCAGCGCCAGCGCCGTCTCGGTCTTGCCCACGCCCGAGGTGCCGCACAGCATGAACACGCCGATGGGCTTTTGCGGGTTGTCCAGCCGCGCGCGCGAGGTCTGGATGCGGCGCGCAATCATCTCCAGACCGTGCTTCTGGCCGATGACGCGCTGGTTGAGCGTGTCGGCGAGCTTCAGCACCGCCTCCACTTCGTTCTTCACCATGCGGCCGACGGGAATTCCGGTCCAGTCGGCGACGACGGAGGCCACGGCCTGCTCGTCGACCGAGGGAAGAATCAGCGGGCTCTCGCCCTGCACCGCCTGGATCTTGGCCTGCAGCTCGTGCAGTTCGGCCAGCAGCGCGGCCCGGTCTTCGCTCCCTCCCCCGTTGGGGGATGGCTGAGGTGGGGGCACGGCGGCGCCGGCATCGCCCTCGCCTTTCGCATCCACCGGCTGGCTCCCCTTGCGCAACAGCGCACGCAGTTCAAGCAGCCGATCCACCAGCCCCTTCTCTTCCTTCCACCGCACATTCAGCGCATCGAGCTGCACCTTCGATTCCGCCAGCAGCGCGCTCACCTGGGCCGCGCGCTTGGTCACGTCGATGCCGATGGCCTCCTCGCGGCCGATGATCTCCTGCTCGACCGTGAGCCCCTCGATGCGGCGCATGCAGTCTTCCACTTCAGGCGGCGTGGCGTGCTGGCTCACGGCCACGCGCGCGCACGCCGTGTCGAGCAGGCTCACCGCCTTGTCGGGCAACTGCCGCGCGGGAATGTAGCGGTGGCTGAGCTTCACCGCGGCCTCGATGGCCTCGTCGAGCAGCTGCACGCGGTGGTGCTTCTCCAGCACGCTGGCCACGCCGCGCAGCATCAATATCGCCTTCACCTCGTCGGGCTCGGGCACCTGCACCACCTGGAAGCGGCGGGTGAGCGCCGGGTCTTTCTCGATGTACTTCTTGTACTCGGCCCAGGTCGTCGCGCCGATGGTGCGCAGGTTGCCGCGCGCCAGGGCGGGCTTGAGCAGGTTGGCCGCATCGCCGGTGCCGGCCGCGCCGCCCGCGCCCACCAGCGTGTGGATCTCGTCGATGAACAGGATGATGGGCGTGGGCGAGCTCTGCACCTCGTCGATCACCTGGCGCAGGCGCTGCTCGAACTCGCCCTTCATGCTCGCGCCGGCCTGCAGCAGGCCGATGTCCAGCGTGAGCAGCTTCACGTCCTTCAGCTGCGGCGGCACGTCGCCGCGCGCCAGGCGCTGCGCAAAGCCTTCCACCACCGCCGTCTTGCCGACGCCGGCCTCGCCGGTCAGCAGCGGGTTGTTCTGGCGGCGACGCATGAGGATGTCGACGATCTGGCGGATCTCTTCGTCGCGCCCGGTCACCGGGTCCATCTCGCCCTTCTTGGCTTTTTCCGTGAGGTCGACGGCAAATTTCTTCAGCGCGTCACCCTTGCCCATGGCGGCCGGCGCCATCGCGCCCGAGTCTTCGCCGGGGGCGCCTTGCCCCAAGCCGGTGCCGTCCTGCGCGCGCATCTGCGATTCAGGCGACGCATCGCAGATCCTGGCGAAGTTGTCGGCCAGGTCTTCGGCCTTGACCTTCTCGAACTGCTTCGACAGATTGAACAGCGGGTTGCGCAGGCTCTGCGTCTTCAGCATGCCCACCAGGATGTAGCCGGTGCGCACCTGCGCCTCGCCGAACTGCAGGGTGGCGTAGGTCCAGGCGCGCTCGATGGCGTTCTCGATGTGCGGCGAGAAGTCGCTGATGGCGGTGGCGCCGCGCGGCAGGCGGTCGAGCGCGGCGGTCAGGTCTTTCGCGACGACCGACACGTCCAGGCCGTAGTGCTGGATCACGCGGTGCAGGTCGGAGTCCTGCGCCTGCAGCAGCTGGGCGAACCAGTGCTCCAGCTCCACATAGGGATTGCCCCGCATCTTGCAGAACACCGTGGCGCCTTCGATGGCCTTGTAGGCCAGCGAATTGAGTTTTCCGAACAGGGCGGTGCGGCTGATTTCACTCATGGAGGACTCCGTATCTCTTCTGGACGAATGAAGCTGGGTGGTTTGAAAGACGCACTGAAAGGCCGGGCCGCATCAACGCGCGCCCACCTGTTGACTGCCGATGCGCACGTCGGCCGCATCGCGGCTGCGCGCCCGCTCGCCGAGCCACGAGACCCAGCCCAGGCGCGGTGCGTTGCCTTTGGCACTGCCCAGGCGCGTGGGCGGCACCTGGGCCTTTTCGAGCGCGAGCTCGGCGTCCCATTCGAGCTCGTCGCCCAGCAGCTGCTGCATCCAGCGCTGCAGCACGGGCCGCGCATCGCCTGTCGGCAGGAACATGCGGTACTGGTCGATCGTGAGCGGGCCCAGGTGCAGCCGCACGCGGTGCTGGCGGTCCCATGCGCGCGTGCCCAGCATCGCGCCCATGCCCATCGACCGGGAGCTCTCGCCCTGGCCGAGCCGCGTGAACTCTTCGGTGGGCAGGCGCATCCAGTGGCCGACCCAGCGCTCCAGCGTCACGGGCACGCCGAAGTAGCTGCACAGCACACGCTCCACGCTCTCCACGTTGTGCACGCGGCGCGCGAGCCAGCCTGAAAAATGCAGGCGCGCGTCGTCATGGATCTCGTCGCGCTGCGTGCGCCCCGGCGTGCCGATGCCCACCAGCGCGCCCACCTGCAGCCGAAAGCGGTCTTCGCCCGGCCGGTCCAGCGCCACGGCCGGACGAGACTGCGCCCAGGCGCGGTAGAAGTGCAGCGAGAAGCGGTGCGAGAAGCTGTCCAGAAAAGCCAGCCATGTCGGGTCGCCGTGGTTCAGGCTGCGCTCGCGGATGAAGTCGCTCAGGTGCACCGGCAGCGGTCCGTTGGGGCCGATGTAGCCGAAGAACTGCTGGCGCAGGCGCGGCGGCGAATGCGCGGTGGCGGGCTCGAAGCGGCTGAAGCTGGCGGGCGCGAACGACAGCGACGGCTCCTGCCCCACGCGCACCGGCTCGGCGCCGGGCAGCAGCGCGCGGCCCCAGCGCGGCGTGGTGCCGGCCAGCGATTCCAGCCGGCGCATCACCGCGAAGTAGTCGTAGGCCCACGGCTCGGCCGACCAGGCGCGCAGCGCCGCGTCGACCCGGGTGCGTACCGACTCCCCCGGGCTCGCCGCTTCGCGGACCTCGCCTCCGCCCTCGCGGGCCAGGGGGCGAGCGCCTTCGGGCGGCCGGGCGGCGCTCACAGAATCTGCCGCGTCCCGCACAACGGCCTCCAGCGCATGGTCTCGCCCCGGCCCGCCACGCGCAGCACGGTCTCGACGAAATGGTTCACCTCGACATGGCGCGACAGAAAGCGCGCGAGCACGGCGCCGAACAGGAACGCGCTGTGGCCGTGGAAGGCGTCCTTGTCGACCTCGAGCGTCACTTCGAGCCCGCGGCCGAAGGCGATCGGCCCTTTCAGCGGCAGCCGGCGCGCCACCGGCTTGCTCTTGACCGACAGCAGGCCGCGCACCTGGCTCTGGCGCATCTCGTCCGCGTGCACCGCGTAGAGCATCAGCGTCTCGCGCAGCGCAGCGGCGCCCTGCTCGGGCGTGCTGTCGGACAGCGACAGGTAGTTGAGCGCGAGGTGGTCGACCACGCGCCATCCGAGGCCCTGGCTCACCACCGGCGACACCGGCCGCGACGGCCCGCGCACCATGCGCACACGCTGCACGGGGAAGGAGTCGACGCAGTCGAAGTCGTTCTCGCGGCCCAGCGGCATCAACAGTGGCAGGTCGCGGTTGGTGCACAGCGCGGTCACCGCCAGCTGGCGCAGCGTCGCCGCATACGGCGCCTGCTGCGGATCGACGATCTGCATGTAGACCTCGGAGCCGATGTGGCTGCTGCGATGGCCCTCGGTGCGCTGGCGGACCGACAGCATGCGCGGCTCGCGCGTGGTGGTGAAGTAGGCGGGGTGGCTGGTGCGGCTGCCGTGGAAGGCCGAATAGAAGGGCCGGAACGCCTGCTCCGCCGCGGTGGCGTCGGCACCGGGCGCGCCGTGGCCGATGACCTCGGTGACGGTGTGCACCTCGAAGTCCTGCGGGCGCGTGCGGTCGGGCACCATGTGGAACTGGCTCACGCCCTCGGTCAGGGGCACGCGGTCGAGCCGCTTGGTGAACAGGTTGATGGCCGGCACGCAGTGCAGCTGCACGTTGTCGGCGCTCACCAGCTTCTCGAGCGCCGCGTCGCCGCGCGAGAACAGCAGCACGGCTTCGACCTCGGTCACCGGCATGGCCGCGAGCAGCGCCTTCAGGCCGCCGATGCGCACGAACTGGAAGCGCTGCGGAAAGGCGAAGTACTCCTGCAGCAGCCGAAAGCCCGAGAAGCCGGTGGCGGTGGTGGGCAGCAGGGCCTCGTCTTCCTCGAAGCCGACCGCGCCGATGGCGCTGGCCGGCAGGCTCCGGGCCGTGCCTTGCAGTGCACCGCCGGGCGCGAGCGGCCGCACCAGCACGCCGACGGGCTGGCCCAGCGCGCATTCGTGCAGCTGCCAGGCCACGTCTTCGGCGCCGCTGAAGTGCAGCACCAGGTCGTCGAGCGCGATCTGGCTGAAGTTCAGGCCCGCCGTGGCGCGCAGCGCGATGCGCAGGCCGCCGCGAATGGCGCGCGACTGCGGGTGCGTGTTCAGCGGCAGGTCGGGCGCGTAGGTGAAGTACTGCGCGCGCTGGATCTCGACGGGCCAGATGCGCAGCGCGCTCGCGGTGCGGAACTCGCAGTGCGTGTTCTGCCCCACCGCCTGCCGCGCGCGCAGGCCGCTGCCGCGCGGCAGCGTGGGACCGGTCGCGAGGTTGGCGTCGTCGGGGTCGGCCACGAACGACGCGATCACCATCGCCGGCGTGGGCGCGAGAAAGTGCGGATAGACGATGTCCAGCAGGTGGCCCGTGAAGCGCGGGTACTCGGCGTCCAGCTTCAGGCCCACGCGCGCCGACAGGAACGCGGTGGCCTCGATGAGCCGCTCCACATACGGGTCGGCCACTTCCTGGCCCTCGATGCCCAGGCGGTGCGCGATCTTCGGGAACGCGCGCGCGAACTCGGCGGAGCTTTCGCGGAAGTAGCGCAGTTCCTGCTCGTACAGGCTCAGCAGCCGAGGGTCCATGTCGGACTCACCTTGGGTTTTGCGCCATGTCCACGATCTCTATGCGGCCTTCTTCCAAGTCAACTCGGCTTCGCATCAGGAACTCGAGCGGCACGGGCTGCGCCCACAGCATGCCGCGGATCTGCAGGCCGATGCTGTTGTGGGAGTCCAGTGCGGCGCCTTCCATGACGAGTTCCACTTCGAGGGTGCGGGACAAAATGCGCGGCTCGAACTGCAGGATTGCGTTCTTCAGAGCCTGTTCCATGCTGACACGCTGCACCGACGAGGTGAACTGGCCAGACAGCATAGGCAATCCGTAGTTCAGGACCGAGCGCGCCACGTTCGGGTACTGCTTGTCGTCCATCGCAAGGCCGTAGCCCGTGGCATTGAAGAGCCAGCCCAGGTCGCGCAGCACAGCCTGCCGCAGCGCCTGCCGGGTCAGCGTGCGCTTGTCGTCGCCCTCGCGTTGCTCGGTGGGCGCGTGGTCGACGAGGCGGTCGAGCAGCGAAGGCTGCAGGCGCTCCTGCGCGGTGAGCTCAGCCATCGACAACGCCCTCGGCGCCCTCGACCCCAGACGCGGCGGCCGGCGTGAACAGGATCTCGCGCACGTCCATCAGCGCGTACTCGCCCGCATCGCTGCCGAGCACGCGCTGGCCGTGGCCGGCCCATACCTCGGGGCGCAGCTCGCGCCACTCGGTCTTGCGCGCGAGAAGCAGCTCGCCGTCTTCGCTCTTCTCGGTGCCTTCGTAGCGCGTGGGAATCAGCGCCAGGGTTTCGCCGCCGTTCTCGAACTGCAGGTGCGCAGGCATCCACACGCAGTCGCGCAGGTCTTCGGGCGGCTCGATCTTGATGTGCGCGAGCCGCGCGTAGGGAATCCAGTAGTACTTGCCGTTGACGAAGGCCTCGAGCACCGGACCGAGGCGCATGTCCGCATCGGCGAGCCATTCGAAGGGCGTGCCGTCGATGGTTCCGGCCATGGCGGGGGCGCCGTCGAAGGCGCGCTGGCGCAGGTCTTCGGCCAGTGCGCTTTCGCCGCGGCCCTCGCGCAGCAGCGACTCGATGAGCAGCGCCAGCCACTCGTCGGGCTGGCCGAAGATCATCGGCGTGCGCGTGCCGGCGAACACCTCGGCGCGCAGGCCTTCGCAGCGCACGGCTTCGCCGTACACCTGCTTCATGGGCACGGCCAGCGCGTCCAGCTCGGCCGCGACGGTGAG
Source organism: Variovorax pasteuri (assembly GCF_051216435.1). Classification (NCBI taxonomy): domain Bacteria; kingdom Pseudomonadati; phylum Pseudomonadota; class Betaproteobacteria; order Burkholderiales; family Comamonadaceae; genus Variovorax; species Variovorax pasteuri. The sequence goes on along the minus strand of NZ_JBPJZS010000017.1, from coordinate 37,371 downwards.
CTGGTTGAGCGCGCGCTCCCACCGCCCGAGCACGCACAGCAGCTGCGCCATGAACACGCGGTGCTTGCTGTCGGCCGGCTTGGCGCGCACATCGTCGCTCAGGGCCTGGAGGGCGGCCACCGGGTCGGCGGCCTTGAGGAATTCGGCGGCGGTCGTCATGGCGTGTGTTCCTTGCGATGTGCGGGGTGTGTTCAGGCGCGGGTGAACTGGCATTCGCGCACCGCGCCGCGCGCGCCGGTCGTCTTCTGCGGGGCCGACCTGATCTTCACCGTGCGGTAGCTGATGGAGATCAGCTCCGAGGGCACGCCCCAGTTGCCGCCGGAGTTGAGCACCAGGCGGCAGATGCGCGCGTTCTCCAGCACCATCTCGAAGGTCGACTGCGCGTCGGGCGCGCGCTGGTCGCCGCCCGACTTGAAGGCGCTGATGACCACCTTCAGGTCTTTCTCCTGCGCGCGCAGCAGGCTCGCGAGCGTGGCGGTGGCCGCGTCGCTGCGCCGCGCCACGATCAGGTTGTTGGGCACCACCTGGTTCTGCGCGGAAGACTCCGGCACCTGCACCGACCAGTAGTAGCCGCCGATGTTCAGGCGCGCCTTGCCGTCCTCGAACGAGCGCTCGAGCTCGCCTTCGACCGGCGCGCCCTTGCTCTCGATCATCATGACCAGGTCGGTGTCGGCCGAGCCGGCGCCCACCAACTCGTAGAACTGCCGCGCATCTTCAGGGCTCCAGGAGCCGTCGTCGATAAATGCCATATCACCTCCGTTGTTCGGAAAAAGACTGAACCGGGCTGCGGGGTCCGGGCCTCATGGCCGCGCCCCGCTGTCCGTGGTGCCGCCGCGCCGCAGCAGCGCGGCAAAGACCTCGCGCTCGCCGCGCTCGGGCGGCGGCTGCCCGCCACGCACGCGCACCTGCGACACATCGGCCTGCGTGAAGCTCACGCCGAACAGGCGCGGCGCGCTGTAAGGCGTGACGGGCGCGGCCATGACCAGCAGGCGCGCGTCGCCGGCCGCGTCGAGCCAGGGCAGCTCGAAACGCTGGACCGCCGGCTGCTCGGGCGTGCCGCGCTTGAAGCGGTTGGTTTCGCCGAGCGCGTCGGGGTACACCGACTGCAGCGTGCCGCGCGCGTCGATGCCGGCGATGACGAGGTCGAGCGAGCGGCCGCTGGTGTTGCGCACGCTCAGGCGCATGCGCTCGCCCGTGCGCAGCAAAGGCAGCACGCTGGCGGCCTGCGCGACGCTCACGCTGCGCAGCAGGTTGCCGGCGTTCCAGACTTCGAGCGCGGCGTCGAAGCCGTCGAGCTGGCCGCCGCTGCCGTAGGCCTGCAGCTGGCCAAGCCACTTGAGCTGCGCCAGGGCCTGCAGGCGGCGGCGCAGCGCAGCGGTGTCGGGCACGACCACGGTGGACACCGCGGTGCCGAACAGCGGCGCAAGCAGTTCGATGCGATGGCCCGCGGGGCCGAGGTCGGTCCAGCGCACGTCGGCGCCCGATGCCTCGTCGGCCGTGCGGATCGCGGCCGGGTAGTCCAGGCTCAGGCCGGCGGGCAAGGGCCTGTCGGCGCGCACGCGCAAGGCGGTGGCGGCGGGTTCGCCCAAGGGCGTGACGCTCCAGAAGGCGCTGCCCGGCACCTCCTTCAATGCCGCGGGCAGCGCAAGCCACGCACCGCCCAGCTTGATCTGCGCGACAGTGGCCGCGGCGCTGCGCACCGCGCCGTCGTCGAGCGTGGCGAGCACGCGCACCTCCTGTTGCTGCGCCAGTCCGTCGAGCAGGCCGGCCTTGACCGACAGGCTGTCGCCGCTGCGCTGCGCGCGCCACACCGGGCGCGTGGACGCGGGCGCGGCGCTGTTGGCGAACAGCGGCGCGTCGAGGTTGCCTTCGGCCACGGGCGACGGCAGCTCGCGCGTGGGAAAGCGCTGCGCCAGTTCGTCGATGACCGGCGGGTACAGCGCGAGCACGCCGTCGAACAGGTCGCGCCAGGTGGCGGGCCTGCGCGACAGCGCCTCGACCACGGCCCAGGTCAGCAGGCCCTGCGGGCGGGCATTGCGCGCCTTGCGGGGCAGGCGCAGCTCGGGCGTGATCTGGTGACTCTCGGAGGCGAAGAAGGCGACGTAGCGGGCGCGGGGAACGGCGTCGGCGGGCAGGGGCACCGGCGTTGCGCGCGCGGGTGCATCGCCGCCCACGAGCTGCGTCGCGCGCAGGCCGCGCCAGCGCACCTCGTCGTCGGGCGGGCCTTCGGCGGTGGCGGGCACATCGACCGCGCCGCGCGTCATGGAGTTGGCGGAGCAGGTGTCGAACACGGAGGCGATGAACACGTTCTTCGCAAGGAAGGACTGGATCCACGCGTCGAAGTCCACATCGCGCAGGTCGCCGGTGAGCACCGTGTCGGCGCCGAGCGTGCCGCGCACGTCGCGCGCCAGAAAGTTCTCGGACAGGCCGTCGGGCTCCTGGTAGCGCTTGGCGGTGTCGCGCAGGCGGGTGCCGTGGCCGGAGAAATACAGCAGCACGAAGTCGCCGCTTTTCGACTGGGCCAGCAGGCGCGCGAGGGCTTCGTGGATGGCTTGCGATTCGGGCAACGCGGCGCCGCCGACGCCGTCGGCCAGCACGGTGATGTCGGGAGCGGTGAAGCCTTGCCTGAGCAGCGCGTCGCGCATCAGCATCACGTCGTTGCGCGGTGCCTGCAGCCACAGGACCTGCGGCTGGTTGACGAGTTCGGAGACGCCGACGAGCAGCGCGCGCGGCGTGGCGAAGGCAAGGCTGCCGCAGGCAAGCAACCACAGCACGAGCAGCGCCTGCAGCCAGCGCAGTTGCCTTGCTCCTTCCCCCTCTGGGGGAAGGCTTGGATGGGGGCAGGCAGAGCGCTCGATGGATACGCCGCTTGCCCCCACCCCGACCCTCCGCCAACGGGGGAGGGAGGAAGGCATGGCTCCTTCCCCCTCTGGGGGAAGGCTGGGATGGGGGCAGGCAGAGCGCTCGATGGATGCGCCGCTCGCCCCCACCCCTGCCCTCCCCCAGCGGGGGAGGGAGAAACGCGAAGGCACTGCGGCGCGTGTCATGGCCGTTGCGACACCGGCCCGGCCGACTCGACCAGCGGCGAATCCGCCAGCACCGCCAGCGCGTCCACCGGCTCCGGCACACGCAGGAGCCATGCACCGCCCCCACCGGGCCCGCCCACCACGTCCGCCGAGATCGACTGCAGCAGCCGGTCGGCCTCGTCCATGCGCACGCCTTCCTTCCAGCGCACCACCAGGTCGGCCCTTGCGGGCGCGGTCGGCACGGCGCGAAAGCGCACCTCGTCTTCTTCGCCAGCATCGCGCCCGCCGAGCAGCCCGATGTTCTGCACCAGCACGCACACCGCCAGCACCACGAACGCCGGGCGCGCCCAGCCTTCCGCACCGAACCAGCGGCGGATGCTGCCCCACCAGCCGCCTTCGGGCCGCGGCTGCGGCCGTGCGCGCGTGGACGGCTCGGTGCCCTCTTCCCGCGGCTGCACCAGCGCCCCGCTCAACGCCAACCCCGCATTGCGGTACAGCCCCTGGTAGTCGGCCCGCGGGTCCTGCGGCCCGAGCGGCGTGCCCGACAGCACGGAGAACACACCACCCACGGTGCGCAGCGCGATGCGCCCCGGCTCGGGCGCGATGTCCGGCGCGGCGTGCGCGGCCCATTCGTCGTGCACCGCGCGGATCGCCGCCAGCCGCGTGGCCGACAGCTCGCCCAGCACGCGCGCGCACAGCTGCGCCCGGGGTTCGAGCGTGAGCACGTTCCAGGTCTGCACGACGCCGAACATCGGCTCGAAGGGCTCGTCGCCGGGCTCCAGCAGCACGTCGAAGGCGCCGGCCCAGTCGGCCTCGGCGGCGGCCATCCAGCCCTGCCAGAGCTCGCCGTGGATGCAGCGGTCGAGCAGCACGCCGAGCAGCCGCCCTTCATGCACCACGCTGACCAGCCGGCCCGGCGCCCAGCGCGCCGGGAAGGCGCGCCGCGTGACCGCCTCGCGGCGCCTTGCCAGTTCGTCCAGCGGCAGCAGCAGGTCGGAGGCGTGGGCCTTCGGTACGGGTTCGGCCCTCGTTCCGCGGACCGCGCCCGGCAGGGCCACGACGACCGCACCGGGCACATCGTCCGCTTCGGCGTCGGGCACGGCCGCGCCGGTTTCGAGCGCGTTGCGGATCACGCTGAGCGGGGGCCAGAGGTCGTGGGTCATGGGCGTCTGTTCCTGAATGGCTATGTCTTCAGGCATAAGACGCTTCAGCACCCAGGATTTTGAAAACCTGCAGGATCGCGCCCATGTTGTCGGGCTCCAGCGCGATGCCCAGCGTCTGCTGGATCCAGCCGCCGAGCCGGGTCTTCGCGTAGTCGGCCGTCAGCCCCTCGCGCTTGTGCACCAGGCCCAGGCGGCCCGCGCGGTAGTGGTACGACGCAATGGCGTGGCGCGACGCGATACCCGACAACCCGCCCTCGGCCTCCTTGCCGAAGCCCTCGCACAGCAGCAGGCGCTCGGGCTCGGGCAGTTCGGCGATGAAGGCCCGCGCGGCCAGCTGCACGCGCTGCGCGCTCAGGCCGTGCTCGGCCAGGCAGCCCTCGATGTCCTCGCCCGCGCCGACTTCGTCTTCGAGCTGCGCCTCGGTGATCTGCTCGCCGATGGACAGCTTGCGGCGAAAGGAACTCGCGCGCGTGCAGTCGATGAGGTAGCGGCGGAAGTACGCGCACAGCGCGAAGGCGGTGGACGGCGCGCTGTGGCCCGCGCGTTCGTCGGCCTCGTCGGGGTCGGCATCGAGCCGCAGCACCTTCACGTAGATGAACTGCGCCACCAGCTCCTGCCGGCCCTCGCCCAGCACCTGCAGCTCGGGCGGGTTGCAGGCCCCCAGCGCCTCGCCCACGATGCGGTACATGGCGCCCATGTCGTGCGGCGACAGCGTCTGCCTGCGCCGCCACAGGCGGACGAGTTCAGAACTCTCGGCGGACGAAAGGGTTTCCTGCATGGCGGTTCGAGGCGCCCGGTCGGTCAGTCGTCGACGCAGCTGCCTTCCGAAGGCACCAGGCACTGCGGCAGGTCCGCCCCCACCGCGGCGCCGCGCGTGCGGATGGTGGACGACACCGCGGCCTGCGCCACCGCCAGGCCGCGCGGCAGAAGAATCCACAGCTGGCCGCGCTCCTTCATGCGGCGCGCGTTGGTCGCGGCCTGCTGGCCGTTGCCGAAGAAATAGTCGGCCCGCACCGCGCCGCGGATGGCGCCGCCGGTGTCCTGCGCAATCGTCAGGCGCTGCATCGGCGCGCCGCTGCCGGGGGTGCGCGTGGACACGAAGACCGGGTAGCCCAGCGGCGTGCTGCGCGGGTCCACCGCAATCGAGCGCCCCGCCGACAGCGGCACGCCGAAGGCCCCCACCGGCCCGCCCACGGGCGAGGTGGCCTCCTTGAAGAACACGTAGCTCGGGTCCTTGATGCCCGAGCCCGCCACCCCGCCGGCCGTGCGCCGCCCCGGCACCACCACCGGGCCGCTGGCCACCGGCCGCGCGAGCGTGAAGCCGCGCGTGCGGATCACGCCGCTGTCGACCGCGCCCACGTCGTCGTCATCGCCGTCGTCGAGCTGCAGCTCGATGGACGAGCCGCGCACCTTCACCGCGCTGCGCGGCTTGCCGTTGGCGGCCTGCGCGATCGTCGGGCGGAAGGGCTGGCCGTTCTGCTCGGCATAGGCCACGCGCACGATGTCGCCGTTGACCATCTTGATGCGCCCCGAGCCCTGGATCTGCATCTCGTACAGCGCGGTGGCGCTGCTCACGAAGGCCAGCACCTTGGCGTTGGGCGCGCCCTTGGTCTCGATCTCTTCGCGCGTGTAGTACGGCAGCAGCTGCTTGCCCTCGACCCGCAGGCGCACCTTGCGGTCGAGCGTGTCGCGCGCAATGCCCGAGAGGTCGAGCGCATACAGGCCCGGCGCGCCCATGTCGCGCGTGCTCAGGCCGGTCTGCACGACCACGTTGCGGCCTTCCACGCGCGCGGCCACCGTGCCGTTGCCCGCGGGCAGCTTGCGCGCATCGGCGAACAGCATGTCTTCCGGCTGGCCGTACACGGGGTAGATGAACGGCGCGCCGTACTGGCGGGCGCCCGCAATCTCGGGCTCGAAGTAGCCGGTGACCACGCCGTCGGGGCGACGGTCGTCGTCGCGGATCTGGTAGGCCGAGAACTCGCTTTCGAAGAAGCCCCGGATGGCGTTGGTGCTCTTGCCGTCGACCTTGAGCGCGCGGGCGCACACGTCCTTCCATTCGGCGCCGCGCCCGGTGAGCACCTTGCAGCTGCCGAGGAAGGCGGGCCAGCTCTCGGAGAAATCGTCGCGCGACCAGCCCGGCACCGCGTCGAAGCCGACCGAGGTGTAGGTGGCGAGCTGCGTGGAGAAGGTGCGCGCCTGGCCCGCCACGCTGGCGCCGGCGGGCGCCGACGGGCGCGGGGCGGCGGCGTCGGGCGTGGTGGCCGTGGTGGCGGTGTTGGCCGCCGGTGGCGGCACGGCACAGCCGGCCAGGCAGGCCATGGCGGCGGCCGCGGCCCATCGAAGCGCGGGAACGGCGAAAACGACGCGTTGCTGCTGCGGGGTGTTCATGAAAGCCTCCTTGTCCGAAGAACGGCGGCCCGGGAAAGGCCGACGCTGTGCAGACGATTACTTCTCGACGATTTTGAAATTCGCGACGCCGTACACGTCGTTGCATGGCGCGCCAGGCCCGCACACGGGCTTGCCCAGCAGCGGCGAGGGACCGGTGCCGCGCGTGGCCTCCAGCGCGGCGAGCACCGGCAGCGGAAACACCGGAAACACGCCGTCGTTCTGCACGCCCGCGGCGGTGAAGTCGCGCTCGTGCTCGCTCACCAGCACCGCGAACTGGTCGGTGCCGGCCGGGCCGCCGGCGTCCATCGGCCACGAGGCGCGCGGCAGCGAGAGCGCGCCGCCGGCGGTGATCTTGTTGTACTTGTCCAGCAGGTTGGGAAACAGCAGGAACATCTCGCCGCCGCTGGACAGCAGGAACACGTAGACGAAGCCCTCGCGCTTGCTGCGCACCTCGAAGGCCAGGCGGTCCTTGCCGATGGTCACTTCGGGCTTCTTCGGTGCGGCCGTCACGTCGAAGCCCGCGGCGGCGCCGGCCGAGAGGGACTGCAGCGATTCGGTGGGCGTGCGCGGTGCCGGCGGGGGCGGTGGTGGCGGCGGCGGTGCAGGGGCTTGCGCGACCTGGGTGTCGGGTTGCTGCTGCTGCTGCGGCGGCTGCTGCTGCGTGACGGCGACGGGCGGCTTGCCGCCGTTGCCTTCCGCGCCACTGCCCGCGCGCCCCTGCAGCCACCACCAGCCGCCGCCGGCTGCCGCCGCGAGGACGGCGACCGATGCGAGTGCGGCCACCGTCTTGTTGCCCTTGCCTGCGTTGCTGTTGCTGCCTGCGGACGCAGGGGCCGGCGACGGCGTCTTTCCGCCCGCCTTGCTGGTGGCCTTGTTGCCGCTGGCGATGACGGTCGCCGCGTCGGCGTTCGTCGTCTCTGCGGCGCGGCGCGGCGGCTGCGTGCGCGGCGTCGGCGCGATGCTGTGGCCGGTGTCGAGGTCGAGCGCTTCGCGCAGCTCGGCCATCGACTGCGGCCGCTGCTCGGGCCGCACGCCCAGGCCCGCGTCGATCGCCTCGAGCAGGCGCAGGCTGTAGCGCTGGCGCAGGATCTCGTTGCTCGCGAGCGGCACGTAGCTGTCGGACAGCAGGCGCGCCACCGAAGGCGGCGGCGCGCGGCCGCACACGGCCACGTGCATCACGGCCGCGAGCGCGTACACGTCGGTCCACGCACCCTGCGACATGTCGGGCATCTCGGCGTACTGCTCGATGGGTGCGTAGCCGGGCTTGAGGATGACGGTGATGGCCTGCGTCTTGTCGGTGATCACGCGGCGCGCGGCGCCGAAGTCGAGCACCACCGGGCGGCCCGAGCCTTCGAGCAGGATGATGTTGTCGGGCGCGATGTCGCGGTGGTAGCAGTTGGCGTTGTGCATCACCGCCAGCGCCTGCGTGACGCCGTCCATGATGCGGATGAGCCAGGCCTCGTCGACGCCTGCGGGGATGGCTACCAGGGCCTCCCTGAGCGTGTCGCCCCTGTAGAAAGGCATGACCATGTAGGTGGTGCCTTTTTCTTGCCAGAAGCGGTAGACCTTCAGGAGCGACGGGTGGTCGAACTGAGCGAGCAGGCGGGCTTCGTTGATGAAGCTGCGCATGCCGAGGTCGAAGGTTTCCCTGTGTCTTTCCGACAGGGGGACGACGGTGCCGTCCTGCTGCCTGGTCGACAGCGAGGTCGGCAGGTATTCCTTGATGGCCACGACACGTTCGAGGGTGTGGTCCCAGGCTTCGTAGACGACGCCGAAGCCGCCCTGGCCTATGACTTTGGTGACTTCGAATTCTGCGAGGCGGCTGCCTACGGGGAGCAGGCCTGCGTCGTGGCTTGCTGTGGCTTGCGGGTTGCCTGGGAGGCTGGTGGCTGCGCCGGCTGTGATGACTGTGGCGGAGGTGTCGCCTGTGGTCGTTGGGGTTGGCGACCTGGGCATTACTCGGGTGCGGTCGTCTTGCTTGTTGGAGTCGGTCATCGACTGGCTCCTTTTTGAACTGGCATGAGGGGTTGCTTCCCGAGGCCGGGTCTCGCCCCGGCAGGCGAGCTACTTTCTTTTGCTTCGCCAAAAGAAAGTAGCCAAAGAAAAGGCGACCCCACTGTCTGCGACCCTGCGCTTCGCTCCGGGCAACCTGCGGTGCTCACGTTTCGCGGGGTCTCGCCCAAACTCGCTTCGCTCAAACAAGGGCGAGCCCTGATCCGCGAAACGCTCCGCTCCTCGGCGCAGCCAGAGGGGAAGTGCAAACCACACAGGCCATCGCTTCGCTCGGCCACCAAGCCGTTGCAAGCGCTTCGCGCCTGCAACGGTTGGCATCGAGGATGCCGGCGGCAGTGCTGACGCTGGACGCTTTTGGATATTCCGGCGCCGAGCGCAGCGATGGCCCGTTGGGCCCCCACCCTTCTGGATGCGCCGAGGAGCGCAGCGTTTCGCGGGTCAGGGCTCGCAGCTGTTTGAGCGAAGCGAGTTCTGCGAGACCCCGCGAAACGTGAGCACCGCAGGTTGCCCGTAGCGAAGCGGAGGGACGCAGCCAGCAGGGTCGCCTTTTCTTTGCTTACTTTCTTTTGGCGAAGCAAAAGAAAGTAAGTCGCCTGCCGGGGCGAGACCCGGCCTCGGAAGACAAGAGAAAGAGCAGCGTTCATCTCACCCCTCCTCCGCAAAGCCAAGAAACAAGCCCTCGAACTGCGCGTCCAGAGGCAGCCCGGCACTCAGCATCCGAACCCCTTCGACCACCGAAGGATCCCCCAGCCACACAGAAGCCCCCGCCGCAGGCAGAGCAACAACCTCGACGGTGCTCCTCAAGGCCTCGGAGGCCTCGGAAGCCTCGGCAGCAACAAACAACCGCTGCAGCACCGCATCGAACCGCAGCGCATCCAGATCCCCTTCGAGCCCTTCCAACGCAGCCAGCGTCGCAAGCCCCCACCACCGCAGCGCCACACCCAGCGCCTCGCCCCGCAGCGATGTCCCCGCCGACGCATCCAGCTCCACAGCCAGCGTGAAAGGAAAGTACCGCCCCACCCCATCGACCGAAGGCATCAACACCCCGATCCACGCACGCTCGCCGACCACCCGGGGGCCCAGTGCAAAGCACCAGATCGGCGCCTCGAGATACCGCTCGGTCCAGTCCGCATGCCGCTCCCGAAGCCGCGCCAACCCGCGCTGCAGCCACGCGTCCCACACTGCGCGAAACGACTCGGGCAAGCGCCGGTGCGCAAAGTCCCCCATGCCCGGCAACTTGCCGTACCACCCGGGAAGCTCCGCCGAAATGAAAAGGGAAGAAGAGGCCAGGTTCACAGCCCCTCCGGACAGGAAAACTCCCGCAGTTCGCGCAAGCGGATCGGATGCTGCACGCTGTTCGTCGTCACCTCGAAGCGTGTCTTGCGCGCACCCACCTGGAAGGTGATGAAGAACTTCTCCGGTGCATCGCCCGCCTCGAGCTGCCCGTCGTCCAGCGCACGGAACAACGCCCACGGCCCGTCCACCGCCGCACCCGAACTGCCGGTGGTCGAAGGCGGGCTCACCTGGATGCGCACCTGGTTGCTGCCTTTGGGCCCCGGCCACTGCACGGCCATCGGCACCACCGGCCCGTGCGCGTACTTCACGAGCTGGCCGTCGACGTCGAGGATGAACTGCGTGATGCCCGCGTCCATCTCCACGGGCTTGAAGTCCAGCCGCATCGACGGGCCGCGCCCGCCGCCGCGGAAGAAGATGTCCTTGATGCGCGCGGCGCGCTCGAACTGCGCCAGCGCCTGCGTGGTGACGGCGCCGCGCTCGGCCACGGGCTTGTAGCGCCAGGGCTTGGTGCTGGTGTCGACCAGCGCGGCCAGGCGCTTCTGGAAGAAGTCGTCCATCAGGCCGCCGGGGCCGAACATCTGGCCGAAGTCTTCGGGCAGCACGTCGCGCTTGCTGGTGCCCACGAAGGGGTAGCGGCCCGCGATGGCGCGTGCGCAGAACTCGGCCACGGGGCGCAGGTCCTGGCTCAGGTTACCGCGCTCGGCGGTCTGCGCCTGCGCGGCACCCGACTGGCTGAGGTTCTCGACCATCGAGCGCACGGGCTCGGGCAGCCGGCCCGCGTCGGACTTGAGCTTGCCGGCCACGTCGCCGGGCGGCGGCGAGGTGCGGCCCTTCACGGCCGTGTCGACCGCGTTGAGGTACACGTACACCTCGTTGAAGAGCTTGAGCGCATCGTCGATGGGTGCCGGCTGGTTGGGGCCGCCGGCGGTGACGAGGCGGCGCAGCGATTCGAAGCGGTCGTCCACGATGCTCTCGATGCGCTTGCCCGGTGCCACCTGGCGGCCGGGGTCGCTGCCGAACAGGTCTTCCAGGCCCTTGCGCGTGTTGCGCACCGTCTCGGTCGCCTTGCTGACCACGTCCTTGTTGGCGTCGGCCGCAGGGATCAGCGTGGTCTGCTTGACCACCGCGCGCAGGAAGTTCGCGAGCGGGGAATCGACGCCCGAAAGAATGCGCGCGGTCTCGATGTTCTTCTCCAGGCCGGTGGCGCGGATCAGGCGCACGTCGGCCAGCAGCGCTTCCCACTGCTTGACGTATTCCTCCAGGTACAGGCGGCGCACGCGGTCGGTCAGCGCACCGAGCGCGGCCACGTCGCGCAGGCGGTCGGCCGCGTTGCGGTCTTGCCCCAGCACCCACGGGTCTTCGTTGGCCAGCAGGCCGGTGAGCACCGTCACCTCGTTCTGGAAGCGCTTGTGGTAGCCGTCGTAGGTGAACATGCCCGGCACGCCCTCGGTCAGCGACTTGCCGCTGATGCGCTCGAACACCAGCGGGCCCGAGGGACCGGTGGCCGTGGCCACGCTGAAGGCCGGAATGTCCTTGGTGGCGCGCTGGCGCTTCAAGCGGCTGAACACGCGCTGCTCCAGCGGGTAGCTCGCGAGCACGGCGCGCACGCTGCGCACCAGGTTCTCGTCCATCTTGAGCGGCGAGCGCGGCGGGCCCTGCGCGATGAGCACGTCGAGCTGGTCTTCCAGCGCCTTGCGCTGGTCCTCGGGAATGCCGCGGTCGAGGTTGCGCGACCAGTCCAGCGTGATCCAGGCCTTGAGCGCCTCGGGGTCGAAGTGCTCGGGCTGGTAGAGCATCAGGTAACTCTTGAGCGCCTCGTAGGTGAACTCGAGGTTGTCCTTCTGCGCGGTGCGCAACTGGTCCTCGATGCGCTTGGCGATCTGCGGCAGGAAGGCGTCGTTGAGCGCGCGCTGGTGCGTGAGCATGGCGGCGGCGTCGAGCTTGTCGCCCTGGTAGAGGCCCAGCGTCATCGACAGCGGCTCGTCGCCCTGGCGGTTGTCGGGCGTCTTCCAGATGTCGCGCAGGCTCTGCAGCACGGGTGCGACCTCGACCAGGTTCTGCACGCGCGCGGGCAGCGCGGCCAGGTTCTGCTTCGCGGGCTCGACGCGGGCCTCGACCGACTTCAGGTAGTTGAGGTTCTGCAGCGTGCTGTAGCCCCAGGCCGCGAGCAGGCCGACGGTGAGCAGCGTCATCGCGGTGACGCCGGCCACGCGCAGCGTGTGGCGGCGGCGCTCCAGCTTCACGTCGGCGCCGGCCAGGCGCTGCTCGGGGAACACCACCTCGCGCAGCAGCGACGTGAGAAAGTAGCTGCGCCCGCTGCTCTTCTGCGGTGCGAGCATCGCGCGCTCGATGCCGAAGCTGCGCGCCAGGCTGCCCATCACGCGGTCGATCGGGCTGCCCTCCTGCGTGCCGCTGGTGAAGTACACGCCACGCACCCACGGCGGCTGCGCGAAGCGCGAGCCGGTGAACACCTGGTCGAGCAGGTCGGACAGCAGCGAGCCGATGGAGCCGAACTGGGCCGGAAAGCCGAAGATCGCCGCGCGCCGCGTGCCGTCGGTCTCGCGCTGCATGCGCGCGATGAGACCGTCGTTCACGCGGTTGTGCAGCAGCGCGAACTCGCGGTGGAAGGCCTCGGACAGGCCCTTTTCTTCCAGCTGCACGTTCTCGTCGGCCGGCAGCGTGAAGCCGAAGACCTGCGCGCGCTGCTCCTTGCCGAGGTCGTCGAAGTAGTCGGTGAAGCCGTAGAGCAGATCGCTCTTGGTGACCAGCACGTACACCGGCAGGCGCGTGGTGAGCTTGCTGTCGAGCTCGAGCAGGCGCGCGCGGATCGAGGCCGCGAGCTGGGTGCGCGCCTCCGGGCCCTGACTCAGCAGGTCGGCCACGCTCACGGTCAGGAACACGCCGTTCAGCGGCCGGCGCGGGCGCGCCTTCTTCAGCAGGCCCAGGAAGCCTTCCCACGCGCTCTTGTCTTCCGACTGGTGGCTGTCCTGCGTGGTGTAGCGGCCCGCGGTGTCGATGAGCACGGCCTCGTCGGTGAACCACCAGTCGCAGTTGCGCGTGCCGCCCACGCCGCGGATGGCGCCGGGGCCGAACTTCTCGGCCAGCGGAAACGAAAGGCCCGAGTTGACGAGCGCGGTGGTCTTGCCCGCGCCGGGCGCGCCGATGAAGACGTACCACGGCAGGTCGTACAGGTAGCTGCCGCCGGAGATCGACATCCAGTCGCGCCAGCCCGGCTTCTTGCCGGCGGCGTGCAGGCGCATCTGCTTGAGCGTGGCGACGGCCTCGCTGAAGCGGGTGTCGAGGATCTGCTGCTCGCCGTTGACCGGAGCGCCGGTCTTGGCGGCGGGCGCCTTCATGAGCCCGTCTGTCAGGTGCTGGCTTGCACGGCGCGCGCGCCAGCGGCGGTACAGCGCGCGCAGCACCACGATGAGCACGATGACGCCGATGACGACGGCGCGCACGGTTTCGCTCTCCAGCGGCGCGAGCGAGCCGATCTTCACCAGCGGGCCGATCCACCACACCAGCACCGCGACGACGAGCAACGCGAGCAGTGTCAGCAGCAACGGGCTGAACAGGAAGCCGAAGATTTTCTTGATCATTTCGTCGCTCCGGTGGTGGCAGCAACGCGGTCGGGCTCGCTCAGCAGCACGATGTCGACGCGGCGGTTCTTCGCGCGGTTGGCGGGCGTGTCGTTGGCGGCCACCGGCTCGGCGTCGGCCTTGCCGTCGGAACGCATGCGCGCGGGGTCGACCAGGGTGGTGAGCGCGCCCTTCACCGCGTCGGCGCGCGCGGCCGACAGGTGCCAGTTCGAGGGATAGCGCAGCGAGCGGATCGGCTGGTTGTCGGAGTGCCCGGTGATCAGCACCTCGCCCTTCACCTCGGCCAGCGCCTGGCCGATGCGGCGCAGCACCGGCAGCGACTGCGCCATGGGCTCGGCGCTGCCGGAGCCGAAGAACGAGTCGCCGCGCAGGCGCACCACGCTGCGGTCGGCCTCGTCGGTCACCGTGACCAGGCCCTGCTTGATCTCGGGTTCGAGAAAACGCGCCAGCCGCGGCGTCTTCGCCGGCAGGGCGGGCGGCGCGATCTGCAGGTTGGGCGCGCGCAGGCTGGACACCGCCGCATAGGTCGTGTCGGAGCGGTAGTTCAGCGTGAGCCGCAGGCCGAACCATGCGAGCGCCAGCAGCAGCGCGAAGCCGGCCGCGAAAACCCACAGCGGCAGCGACTCGCGCAGCCGCACCGTGCCCGCGCCCTGCCCGCGCCAGTGCGGCGAGAGCTCGGGCTCCACGGCGGGACGGTCTTTGGCGATCAGGTCGGCCAGGCGCTGGCGCACCGAGTCGAGCTGCGCGCGGCCGTTGTCGACCACGCGGTAGCGGCCTTCGAAGCCGAGCGCGAGCACGCTGTAGATCAGCTCCAGCAACTGGCGGTGCGTGGGCACGTCCTGCGCGAGCTTGGCGAGCAGCTGGAACACCTTTTCGCCGCCCCAGGTCTCGTTGTGGAACTGCACCAGCAGGCTCTGCTTGTTCCAGCCGGCCTGCACGCCCCACGGGGTGTTGGCGACCGCCTCGTCGAGCGCGGTGCACAGCACGTAGCGCGCGGCCAGCACCGATTCGTTGCTCACGCCGGCGCGGCGCGCGCCGGCGTCGAACTGGTTGACCGCTTCGGCGGTGGAGGCTCGCAGCGCCGGCACATTGGGCGGCTGCGCAAGGTTGCGCAGCTTGGCCGTCAGCACCAGCAATTTGCCGGCGGCGGAGACCAGCGGATTGAGCAGGCCGAGCTCGCCGACCTCGGCGGCGGGCGTCGGGTCGGCACCGCCGAAGAACGGCGCGCTCGCCGGTGCGCTCGGCATGCCGCCCGGCGTGCGCGGCTTGGGCTTGATGACCGTGCGCTCGGACTCGAAGGCCGCAAAGGGATCGGGAGGTGTGCTCATGATGGCTCCACGCTGAGGGCACCAGTTCGTGAAACACCGCGGAACCGGCTTTGCCGGGCCGCTGGTGTTGCCCCCTGGAAGGGGGTTGGCGTAGCGACACGAAGTGCGCGAAGACTGGGGGTCATGCTCTTATCGCCCAGAATGCGAGGTCGAGGCCGGGGAAGTCGCCCGCGATGTGCATCGCGATGCCGCCCGACTGCTCCAGCTGGCGCCACAGGTCGCTGTTGCGTGTTTCGAGCTCGAAGTAGTTGGCACCCGTGTGGAACGGAATCTGGCGCGGCGCGACCGGCATCGGCGTGAGCGTGACGCCCGGCAGCGCCAGGTTCACAAGGTCGCGTATCCGCTCCACCGGGCCGATCTTGACCTGCGTGGGAAAGCGCGCGCGCAGGGCCTCGCTGGGCATGTTCGCGTTCACCGCGAGCACGAAGGTCGCCTTGCGCTGCAGTTCCACGTCCGTCACCATCGCCACGCGCACGCCGTGCTTGCGGTCGTGCAGTTCGATACGGATGGCCGACTGCTCCAGCACCATCGACAGGCTGCGGCGCAGGTCGTCCATGACCGGGCGAAAGCTCAGCGCAAGGTCGTCGTGGATGTACGGGCCGAAGCGCGCCACGCGTCGCGAGTCGCGAAAGCTCGACAGGTCGCCGGCCAGCGCCAACGCCTGCGCGAAGAAGCGCTCCGGGTGCAACATCGCGCTCTTTGCCAGGTGCGCGAACACGGCTTCGTTGCGGTTCACGGCCTGCAGCAGCATGAAGTCGGCGATCTCGGCCACGCCGCCGGTGCCGCCCTGCGTCATGCGCCCGGCCAGCGCCTCGCCGCGCTGGCGCAGCAGGCCCAGCAGTTCATCAAGCCAGGCGCGGATGACCGCGTGGCCCGCCACGTCGAGCAGCGGCGGCAGCATGCCTCGCTCCAGCTGCACCTGGTTGTCGACGCGGCGCTCGACCACGCGCACCACGCCCAGCGTGGTCCAGGCGTCGGTGGCTTCGCCGGCGCGCATCAGGCGCGTGTGGAGCTGGCCGAGCTGCAGCATCGCGGTGCGCTCGCCGGCGGTGTTGGAGTCGGGCACCTCCGACTCGAGCACGCGGTGGCGCACCAGCTCTTCGTAGTCCTCCGCATCGGCCTCGCGCGCGCCGGCGCGGCGCAGCGGCAGCGCAAGCACCACGGCCTCGTCGCGCATGGAAGGGGGAATGTCGATGGGCTCGGGCAGCGGATCGACCGCCGGCATGTCGAACACCGTGCCGTCACCGAAGATGCCGACCGCGCGCACCAGCGCGAGCTTGCCCAGCGTGAGCGCGGCGGTGTCGATCTCGAGCTCGGCAAAGCCCCAGGCGTACGGGGTGGTCGAGCGCAACAGCACATGCCGCGCATGGTCGCCATGACGCTCGCTTTGCTGCAGGTGCTGAGGCTGCAGCAGCATCCCCTCGCTCCAGACCACTTTGGTTCGCCAACTCATCCGCACTCCGTCAACGGCAAGGGTGCCTGAAAAGAAACACGAAGTTTCCGGCGCGGGGGGCGGGAGGCAAATCCGCCTAAAGGTCTAGGCGGGGGGGTTTGGAGGTACGGCGAAGGGAATAGGAAACGCTCAGCGCTCGGCGCCCGACGAAGCCTGCAAGGTCTCGACCTGCTGCGCATAGACCTTCTCGATGCGCTGCAGCCGCTGCTCGCGCGCCGCGTCGTTGACCCACGACGCGGCCATGGCGCGCTGCTTGCCGAGCTGGTGCTCCAGCCGCGCTTCCGGCAGCAGGGCGCTGTCGTCGGCCGCCACGTAGCCGTAGGCCGCGCGCAGGTTCTTCAGCACCTCGCGCTCGGCGTCGCCGCGCGCGCCCTTGGCCTTGCCGTACCCGGTCAGGAAGTTCTGCAGCTTCGCCTGAAACTCGGGCGGGTAGTTGCGCCGCACCACCATCGGCGCGCCGGGCGGCGGCTCCGACTGCCAGATCACCTGCAGCCGCTCGGCCTCCACCGGGAACTGCTGGCGGAAGCGCTCCAGGTCGGTGGTGTTGTTGGTGGCCACGTCGGCGTCGCCGTTGGCCACGGCCAGCGCGGTGGCCTGGTGCGTGCCGACGAACTCGCTGCGAAAACGCGTCTCCATCTCGATGTGGTTCGGCAAGAAGAGCTGGCTCTGCGGCACGATGAAGCCGGTGACCGAGCGGCTGTCGCCGCGCGCGAGCCGCCATTTCTCGGGCTGCGCGAGCATGCCTTCGAGCGAGTTCAGCGGGCCCGCCTTGCGCGCCAGCAGCACGGCGCGGTGCTCGGGCACGCTGGGGTGCCGCGCAATCTGCGCCACCACCTTCATGCGCCGCTGCATCACGGCGTCGAGCGCCATCTTGGCCGACAGGAAGGCCATGTCGATCTCGTCGCGGCCGATGGCGCGGTCGAGCTCCTCGTACGACGGCACCGAATAGGCGTTCACCGGAATGCCCAGGGCGCGGCTCATGTCGGCCATGAGCGGCGTCCACAGCGCGCGCGACTCGACGGTGCCGCCCAGTGGCAGCACGCCGAAGCGGATCAGCCGGGTGGAGGCCGGGGCGGGCTTGCCAGGGGTGTCGCTCTTCTCGGGCTTCTGGGCCGCGCCCTGCGCCATGGCAGGCGACATGACGGCCCACCACAGGGCCGCAAGCACCAGCAGCCCCGCGCAACGGCGCCATGCGGGCTTCGTCAAGGCGACACGTCCTGCAGCACGCCAACCTGCTGCGCATACCCGCTGTCGATGCGCTGCAGGCGCGCCTCCCGCGCGGCGTCGTTCACCCATTGCGCGGTCATGGCGTTCTGCCGGGCCAGCTGGTAGGCCAGCTTGGCCGCGGGCTGCAGCGAGCTGTTGTCGGCCGCCACGAAGCCGGCCAGGTCGTGCAGCGACTTGAGCACCACGCGCTCGGCGTCGCCGCGCGGGCCCTTGGCGCGGCCGTAGCCGGTCAGGAAGGCCTGCAGGCGCTGGCGCAGCTCGGGCGGGTACTCGCGCCGCACCACGATCTGCGCATGCGGAATCAGCTCCGACTCCCACAGCACCTGCAGCCGCTCGGCCTCGGCCGGAAAGCGCAGCTTGAAGCGCTCGAAGTCGGCGGTGTTGTTGGTGGCCACGTCGGCCTCGTTGTTGGCCACGGCCAGCGCGGTGGCCTGGTGGGTGCCGACGATCTCGCTCTGGAAGCGCGTCTCCATCGCGATGTGGTTCGGCAGAAAGAGCTGCAGCTGCGGCACGATGAAGCCCGACACCGACTGCTTCTCGCCGCGCGCCAGCCGCCAGCGCTCGGGCTGCGCCAGCAGGGCCTGGAGCGAGTTCAGCGGCGGCGTCTTGCGCGCCAGCAGCAGCGCGCGGTAGCCGGGCAGGCCGTCGTGGCGCACCACCTGCGCCACCACTTTCATGCGGCGCTGGGTCACGGCGTCGAGCGCCATCTTTCCCGACAGGAAGGCCATGTCGACCTCGTCGCGCTGGATGGCCTGCTCCAGCGCCTCGTACGAGTTGACCGACAGCACGCTCACCGGGCGGCGGATGGCGCGGCTGAGCTCGGCCAGCAGCGGGTCCCAGTCGCTGCGCGACTCGAACGCGCCGCCGAGCGGGAGGATGCCGAAGCGCACGGCGGTGTCGGCGGCACCCGCCTGCGCGCCGGCCCACAGCGGAACAGCCAGCCACAGCGCCAGCGCGAGCACGGCCTTGCGCGAGGTGCGCAGGGCACGGAAGGCATCGGTGAAGCGGCGCGCGAAAGGCTGCATTTTTGAACCGGAAGACAGAAAAGCCCGGCGGCTGCCGGGACCGGGCAAAGTCAATGCGGGTGCAATTAGATAACAAATGCAAACTTCTTCGGTGATGTTTTCATGTCTTCCCTGTGACGGTGAACCCCCCTAAGCTCGGCACCCATGCCTGCACTGCCCTCATGAACTGGAACTTCCGCGTCCTGCGCGGCCTGGCCCGCCTCACCTTCGCGCAGCAGCTGATCCTGCTGGCGCTGGTGCCGGCCACGCTGGCCACGCTGGCGGCCATTGCCGTGCTGACGCGCCAGCACCTGGGCAACCTCACCGAACTGATGCGCGCCAACGCGCAGACGGTGGCGATGCAGGTGGCCACGGTGGCGCAGGCCCCGCTGGCGCGCATGGACCGCCGCGCGCTGCAGCGCACCGCCCAGTCGGGCACCTACCAGCCGCATGTGCAGCAGGTGCAGATCTGGACGGAAGACGGCGAGATCGTGGCCAACTCCGAAACGGTGGACCGCGCGCGCGGCGAGGGCCTGCAGGTGGTGGTGCCCATCGTGAGCGAAGACGGCCTGCACAACGGCAAGGTGATGGTCGAGATGAGCCTGGCCGCCGTGCAGGGCGCGCGGCGCTCGGTCTGGCTCAACGTGGGGCTGGTGCTGGCGATCAGCCTGGTGGGGGTGGGCCTGGCGGGCTGGTGGGCGGCGCGGCGCATCAGCGAGCCCATTCGCGCGCTGGGCGAGGCGGTCGACCGCCTGGGCGCGGGCGAAGACGCCAGCGTGGCCATCGAGGGCACGTCCGAGGTGCGCCACCTGCAGCACGGCTTCAACCAGGCCGCACGCGCGCTCGCGGAAAGCCGCGGCCTGCTGCAAAGCCGCATCAACGAGGCCACGGCCGAGCTGGCGCGCAAGAACGCGCAGCTCGAAGTGGCCAGCCAGGCCAAGACCCGCCTGCTGGCGGCCGCCAGCCACGACCTGCGCCAGCCGCTGCATGCGCTCACGCTGTTCTCCGACGGCCTGGCCAACGGCGAGACCGACCCGGTGAAGCTGCAGCGCATCGGCCACATCCGCGAGTGCGTCGATTCGCTCGACCGGCTGTTCTCCGAGCTGCTCAACCTGTCACAGCTCGACGCCGGCGTGCTGCAGCCGCAGTGGACCGACTTTCCGCTGGACCGGCTGTTCGACGAGATCAGCCGCAACTTCCGCCCGGTGGCCGAGCAGCAGGGCCTGCGGCTGGTGGTACGCAAGACCGACGTGTGGGTGCGCTGCGACTACGTGATGCTCTCGCGCATCCTGAACAACCTGGTGTCGAACTCGCTGCGCCACACCATCGACGGCGGCGTGCTGATCGGCGCGCGGCGCCGCGGCAAGGGCGTGCGCATCGACGTGGCCGACACCGGGGTGGGCATTGCCAGGCAGCACCAGGCGCGGGTGTTCGAAGAGTTCTACCAGGTGGAGCCCACCGGCCGCCAGGCGGCGCGCGGGGCGCGCGGCATGGGCCTGGGCCTGGCCACGGTGCAGCGGCTGGCGCAACTGCTGAACACGCGCGTGGAACTCAGCTCGACCCTGCAAAAGGGCACCTGCGTGCGGGTGCTGGTGCGCGCGGCCCAGGCGGCGCTGCCTGCGCCGGGCGCCTCGCCGGCGGCGGCCGCCATGGTGGAGGAAGAAAGCCTGGCGAACGTGCGCATCCTCATCATCGACGACGAGCGCACCATCCTCGAAGGCCTGAGCGTGGTGCTGGCCAACTGGGGCGCCGAGGTGCTGGCCGCGCAGACCCGCGCCGAGGCGCTGGCGCTGGCCGATGCCTGGGCGCAGCCGCCCGAGGTGGTCATCAGCGACCTGCTGCTGCAGGGCGGCGACAGCGGGCTGGACGTGATTGCGGCCCTGGAGCGCCATCCGCGCGGCATCGGCGCCGACACCGCGCGCCTGCTGGTGACGGGCGAGACCAAGCCCGACCGGCTGCGCGAAGTGGCGAGCGCGGGCATCACGGTGCTCTACAAGCCGGTGTCGCCGCGCGTGCTGCGCCAGGCCATCCAGGCGCAGCGCGCGGCGGCCGCGCAGAGTGCAGACCTGCCTGCCGGTGTGAAGGTAGGGGCGTAGGTAGTCCGTCGGACATAGGCCGTGCGGCTGCCGCGCTGTGAAATTCATCACGCGGGCAGGCCCTCGCGGGGCCTGACATAAGCCCTCTGCCTTATCGCGCGATGCGGGGCCCGTCCGTACATTGGACCATCGCCCCTTGCTGCGAAAGCAGTCCATGCCCGTCGCCTTGAACCCTGTCCTGTCGCCCTTTGCCGCAAGGCCGAGCCGCGCCGTGCACACGGTGCTGGCCGCACTGGCCGTGAGCGCGGCCTGCCTGGGCACCTGCGCCTCGGCCAGCAGCCTCACGGTGCTGATGGGCGACGACGCCGCGGCGTCTTCCGAGTTCGTGCAGCAGCTGCGCGCGGACCACGGACCGGACGGCAAGTTCGACCTGGTGCGGCTGTCCCCCGGCGGCGCCGAGCCGCAGCCTGCAACGGAAACCGCGGGCTCCGATACCGAACGCGCAGCCAACGCCGGCGTGCGCACGCGCAGCCTGCGCGCCGCCGCCGACGCGCCCCTCACCATGGCGGTGGGCCCCGCCGCCGCCCGCGCCGCCGTCGAACGGCCGGGCCAGGAACCGCTGGTGCTGGCGATGCTGAGCCGGCTCGACTACGAAACCCTCAAGGCCAGCAGCCCGGCCCTGCGGCGCGGCGACCGCCGCGTGGGCGTGCTGCTGCGCGACCCGGCCATGGCCGACCAGCTCGCGCTGATCAACGCGGTGCTGCCGCAGAAGCACCGCATCGGCGTGGTGGCCACGCCCGAGTCGGAGCCGCTGGTGCGCGAGCTGCAGCGCGCCGCGCAGGGCGCGAACCCGGCCTGGGACGTGCGCGTGGAGTACGCGCCGGACGCGAAGTCGCTGGCCAGCGCCTTGCGCCAGGTGGTGCCGCAAAGCGATGCGCTGATGGTGCTGCCCGACCTGATCGGCGACAACCAGGCGGCCACGCTGTCGGTACTGCGCGCGGGCGCGGGCGCGGGCCTGCCGGTGTTCGGCGCGAGCGAGGGAATGGTGCGCTCGGGCGGACTCGCCGCGGCGGTCTCCACGCCGTCGCAGCTCGCCCAGCAGGCGCGGCTGCTGGGCCAGAAAGTGGCGAGCGCGGCCGGCAGCAGCAGCAACAACAACGCGCCGTTGGTGGAAGCGGCGACGCCCGCCACCGTGCGCGTCAATGCCACCGTGGCACGCGGACTCGGCCTGCGCCTGCCGGAGGAACGGGAACTGACCGAGCGGCTTGCGGCCCCGCGATGAGCACCCCCCCGCTCACCGAAGGCCCGGTGCCCGCAGGGACCGCCGGCGCCCACACGCTGGTGGTGCGCGGCAACCTGCAGCACGACCTGTTCCGCCTGGGCGTGGTGCCGTGCGCCGCGGTGGCGCTGGCGCTCACCGGCTGGTTCACGCACAACCGCCTGCAGACCCTCGAAGCCGCGTTCGACGCCGAAGGCCAGGCCGTGGCGCGCCAGGTGGCGGCCATGTCCGACCTGAGCCTCTATGCGGGCGACCTGCCGGCGCTGCAGAACGTGGCCAACGCCGCGCTGCGCGGCGGGCAGGTGATGCGGGTGGAAATCAGCAACAGCGCCGGCGTGTACGTCACGGCCGGGCCCAGGACCACGTCGCTCGCACAGCTGCGCATGTTCACCTCGCCGGTCACGCTGCGCGAGGCTTCGCGCGCCAGCGCCTTCGCGCCCGCGGGCTCCACCGCGGCGGGTGACGCGCCCATCGGCCTGGTGCAGACTTTTCGCGACACCACGGCCTACACGCGCGAGCGCAGCCGCTCGCTGTTCGCGGGCATCGGCATCGCACTGGTCGCGCTGTTGGCGGCATGGGCTTCGGTGCGCCACATGGCGCGCACGGTGGCGCGGCCGCTGCGGCGCGTGTCGCGCACCGTGGCGGCGCTGGAGTCGGGCCACTTCGAGGTGCGCTGCGGTGTGGTGGAAGGCGGCACGCCCGGCACGCACGAGGTCGCGACGCTCGCGCACGACATCGACCGCCTGGCCGAGCGCCTGCAAAGCAACCGCCGGATCAGCGAGGAGCGCGTGCGCGAGGCCACCGCCGTCGCGCTGCAACGCATGGCCGAGGCAGAGCAGGCCGCGCTGTCGCGCGCACGCTTCCTGGCCGCCGCCAGCCACGACCTGCGCCAGCCGCTGCATGCCATGGGCCTGTTCATCGACGGCCTGCTGCCGGGCGCCTCGCCCGCGCAGCGCCCGGCCGTGCTGCGCCTGCAGGAGAGCACCGAGTTCATGGGCGTGCTGCTGGACGACCTGCTCGAGATCTCGCGGCTCGACGCGCAGGTGCTCACGCCCTCGATCGCCAAGGTGTCGCTGGCCGCGCTGTTCGACCAGCTCGACGCGCAGCACGCCGCCACCGCCGCGGAAGCCCGCGTGCGGCTGCGCTGGAGCGACCGCGGCCTGGCCGTGCGCACCGACGCGGCCATGCTGCAGCGCATCGTCGGCAACCTGGTGGCCAATGCGCTGCGCCACGCACCCGAAGGCGGCACGGTGCTGGTGGCCGCGCGGCGCGCCGCCGCGCGCCCCCCGGAGCGTCCGCAGGACGAAGTGCGCATCGAGGTGCGCGACAACGGCGTGGGCATCGCGCCCATCCACCAGGGCCGCATCTTCGAAGAGTTCTACCAGGTGGCCAACACCGAGCGCGACCGGCGCCGCGGCTTCGGGCTGGGGCTGGCCATCTGCGCGCGCATCGCCGCGCTGCTGGGCACGCGCATCACCGTGCGCTCGGCGCTGCAGGCCGGCAGCACCTTCGCCTTCACGCTGCCCGCGGCGCGCGCCGCCGACGTGGCGCCGCCCGAACCGCCGTCGCTGGCGTCGGCGCCGCTGGCGGGCCTGCGCTGCCTGGTGGTGGACGACGACCCCGCCATCCTCGACGGCAGCCGCACGCTGCTGGCGCAATGGGGCTGCCAGGTCGAATGCGTGACCACCGGCGCGGAAGCCATCGCACGCCTGGGCACCGCCGACATGCCCTACGACGCGGTGCTGTGCGACCTGCAGCTGGCCGGCGAAGGCGACGGTGTCGACGTGATCGACGCTGCCAAGCGCCTGCAGCCCGACGCGCTCGCCGTGCTGGTGTCGGGCGCCACCGGGCCCGAGGTGCTGCAGCGCCTGCGCCACGGCGGCGTGATGCTGTTGACCAAGCCGGTGGCACCGGCCAAGCTGCGCGCACTGCTCACCACGCGGCGGCACGCGCACGTGGCCTGAGCGGCACCCTCACCGATTGCGGGACACCACACGATGCTCGACCCTGCCGCCCTGAAAGACATCCGCCCCTTCGTTGCCACGCCCAGCTACACCGGCACCGTCACCAGCGACTACGTGCGCAGCCTGCTCGGGCTGGTCAACCTCGCGTGGCGACACGGCTTTGCGATGCAGACGCGCTTTCTGGACGGCGACAGCCTGATCCCGCGCGCGCGCAACCGGCTGGTGGCGGAGTTCATGGCCGACGAGCGCTGGACGCACCTGTTCTGGATCGACGCCGACATCGGTTTCGAGCCGGAGGCCGCGCTGCGCCTGCTGCTGGCAAACCGCGCGGTGGTGGCCGGCGTGTATCCGCACAAGAGTGACGGCTGGCCGCGCGAGGGACTCGCGCAGCCGCTGCCCGCGGGCAGCACGCGCGAAGACTTCGAGGCCCGCCACGCCGTGTTCCCCGTGAACCTGGCAGGCCCCGGTGCGGCACAGGCGGCCCGGCGTGTGGATGCCGACGGCTTTGCCGAAGTGCTGGACGCGCCCACCGGCTTCATGCTGATCGAACGCGGCGTGTTCACCCGGCTCGCGCAGGCCATGCCCGAACTGCGCTACACGCCGGACCACATGGACGACGCGGCCGCTGCCTCGCGGGCGCACCACCGCTTCTTCGACGTCTGGGCCGAACCCGGCAACGGCCGCTACCTGAGCGAAGACTTCGCCTTCTGCCGGCGCTGGCAGTCGATCGGCGGGCAGGTGTTCGTCGACACGCGCTCGCGCCTCACGCACACCGGCACGCGCACCTACCGCGGCGACTTTGCGCGCTCGCTGGCGGCGGCCGCAGGGCCGGCCTGAAGCAGCGCCGCCAGGTCTTGCGGCAGGCTCGCCATGTCGTAGCCGCGCTCGCCAGCCACGGCGGCGAGCCGCAGCGCCGGGCCTTCCTCGGCCAGGTAGTCGTAGCCCCCGGCCTGGAAACGGCCTTGCGGGTCGAGGCGGCGGTACAGGTCTCGCCGCGCGAGGCGGTCTTCGCGCCGGATCATCTTCAGGTGGTAGAGCCGGTAGTAGCTGCGGTACATCACGCCGTGGCGCGCCACCGCGTCGGGGTACCACGGCCCGTGCAGCGCGGGCGCCTGCTCGAAGCCGATCTGCTGCGGAAGACGGAACAGGCAGGCGCGCGACTTGCGCCCCCACGGGCCGTCGACCCGGAAGCGGTCCGGCGCGTCCCAGAGCTCGCGCATCGCGAGCGACAGGCAGGACAGCTGCGCCTCGGACAGCGAATCGACGATGGCGTGCAGGTTGTCGAGAAAGAGCGTCTCGTAGCGCTCGTCCGCATCGCACGCCAGCACCCAGCCGGCGCCGTGCGCGCGGGCGCATTCGAGCAGGCGGCGGCGGTTCTCGGGCTCGTTCCACACGTGCGGTTCACCCGGCATTGCGGCGCGCGGGTTCGACAGCAGTTCGAGCAGCTTCGGCTCGCGTTGCGCGATGTGCGCGGTGCCGTCGGTCGAGCCGTCGTCCAGCAGCACGAAACCGTCGACGTGCGCGCGCAGGTGCCCAAGGCATCCCTCGAGCAGCCGCGCCTCGTTGTGCAGTTGCATCACGCACACGATGCGCGGGCGCGCGGTCAGGCGCTCGCGCGGCACGGCGCTGCAACGCGGGCAATGGAAAGGGGGCGCGGGCTCGTGGTGGACCATGCGCGCGCAGATCTCGCACTGCAGGCGCGAGCCCATCGCGAACACCGGCGCGGGGCGCAGCCAACCCGGCTCCGCTTGCGGCGCGAAGTCGGGCGGATGGTGCGGTTGGTGCGGGTGATGCGGCGCCGGCGTGTCCTTGCGGGCAATGCGCGCGAAGTCGCGGCCCCAGTCGCCCGTGGCGTCCCCATTGGCACGCGCGGCCTGCGGCGTGCACCGCGCCCAGTCGTTGTCCAGGTCGAACAGCTCGCCGCCGTCGCGCGCGTCGAACGACAGGTGCAGCAGCTTCAGTTCCGCGCAGGCCTTCAGCTGCCACCCCGCCATTTCCAGGCGCACGCGAAAGTTGTCGTCGTCGCCGCCCCATTCGGCCAACGACTCGTCGTAGCCGCCGACCGCATCGAAGGCCTCGCGCGCGCAGCACAGCGAACCGTAGAAGGTGCGCAGGTACAGCGCATCGGGCACCGCGTGTGCAAACAGGGTGCGCAACGGCGCGGCCATGTCCTGGCCCGCTCCCTGCGCTTCTTGCAGCGCACCGAAGCGCGCAAAGCCCACGCGGCCTATTGCCACGCCGCGCTCGCCGGCCATGGCCGCATGCAGCGCGATGGCCGGCGCGTCGCCCACGTAGGCCGACTCGGGCGAATGGACGAACACGAAGCGGCCCGCGCTGTGCCGCACGCCCACGTTGATCGCACAGCTGGGCGGGCGCCACGGGTGCGGCCGGTCGTTGACCACCAGCGTCCAGCACACCGCGGGAAAGCGCGCGAGCACGCGCTGCAGGCCGCTCTCTTCGGCGTTGTCGTCCAGCGCAACGACCACCTCGATGCCGGCGCGCGACCAGCTCGGCGCATTGAGCGCCACGACGCGCTCGAACTCCGCCAGCTTGCGATAGAACGGCATCACGACGCTCAGCCACGGCCTCGCGCCGCCGCCCGCCGTCATGCCGCGCCCCGCTGCAAACGGCCACTGCCGGCGCTCCTGCCGGGAGAGAATGCCCCACGGACCTGTGTCATCACGCCATCATGAACGGTTGCTTCATCAATCTGCAAGACAGCACCGCGCGCCGCGCCACCATGGAGTCGCAGTTGCGCACGCTCGGCCTGACGGGCATCGCCCGCTTCGAGGCGATCGACACGCGCGGCCTGCCCGCTTCGGCGGCCCTGCCCGACGCGGGAGTGAGCCCGGGCGAACACGCCTGCTTCGCCTCGCACGTCCGGGCCGTCGAAAGCGCGCCGGCGGGGCGCTTCTTTCTGGTGCTCGAGGACGACGCGCTGCTGAGCCGCGCGCTGCCGTCCCTGCTGGGCCAGGAAGAGGCGCTGGCGCAGCTCGAAGGCTTCGACCTGGTGTTCCTCGAATGCCTGCCCAGCATTGCCGCACCCGGGCTGCTGGCGCTCTGGCAGGCCCTGCGCAAGCACGGTCCCCACGATGCGGCGGCGCCGCGCGACGCCATCGGCGGCATCGAGGTGCTGGACGCGCGGGGCCTCTACAACTGGGGCGCGGTGGCCTACCTGGTGACGCCGAAGGGCCTGCGCACGCTGCCCGCGCTGCTGCGCGAAGCACTGGCCGCGGGCCCGGCCCTGGCCTTCGACATGACGCTCAACGCGCTGGTGCACGGCGAGCGCATCCGCGCGGCGGTGTTGGCGCCGTTCCTGGCCACGCCTGCGCTCGAAAGCCATGCGCAAAGCACCATCGGCGACCGGCCGCGCGCCGCGGAGAACGACGCGCTGGGCGGCGCGCTGCGGCGCCTGTTCTTCGCCGGCCCGATCGACGGGCTCGAGGCCCACGTGGCCGCCTACCGCCATGCGCCGCTGACGCCAGACCCGCAACTGCGGCTGCTGGCCGACCTGATGGCGCAGTTGTTCGTCATCGCGGCGCGGCCGGAGGCGTGAGCCCGCCGGCTCAGAAGTCCGAGCAGCCGTTGCGCCGCTCGGTGTTGACGCAGCTCAGCAGGTTGGGCCGGGAACGCACGCGCGACCACTCGCGCGCCAGCACGTCGCCGGCTTGCGAGGCGCGGTCGCCGTCCAGCGGACCTGTCGCCAGGCAGATCGGCGCCTGGCCAATGTTGCGGTCGTAGAGGTAGGTCGAAGGCATCTCGCGCACCACGTCCACCGAGGGCAGCTCGGGACGCTGGAACAGCGGCACGGCAGGGCCCGCATCCACGCGCAGGTCGCCCGGCACCACCTTCACCGCATAGCCTGCGGCCGAAGCGAAGGCGCCGTCGATCGGGTAGTTGCCCGGCGGGCTGCCGATGTTGGCGCTGGTGCCCGGCGCGCCGCTGAAGCTGGACGCGCTGTCGCCCAATATCAGCCCGCTCACGCTGTACGTGAAGCTCGGGTTCGGCGTGCCCTGGGGCCGCGCGGCGTTGTCGATGGTCACGGTGGCGGTCGGTTGCTGCGCGTAGATGAAGTGGTTGCCCCCCGCCGGCACCGTCACCGTGCACAGGCCCAGGTAGGCGCAGTGGTACAGGTTGGGCAGCGTGCCGGTGCCGGCGAGGCCGCCGCGCGTCTCGCCCACCCAGGTGTCGGCCCAGATGCGCCACGCGCCGCCGCCGATGGCGAAGCTGCCCGGGTTCTGGAAGCGCGCCGCCGCCACCAGGTCGGTGCCCGTGCCGGCCACCACCGCCGTGCCCAGCGTGAGGTCGTCCGCCAGCGTGCGCACGAACACCGTGCCGGCCGCCATCGACGCCACGCCGCTGGGCGCGGCCTGGTTGGTGGCCGCGTCGAAGCCGGTGACGCTCAAGGCGCCGAGGGTGACCGCGTTGGCGTCCACGTAGCCGAAGCCGCCCGCGGCGCCGCCTGCCACGGTGGCCACGTCGTTCGCCGGGTTGCGCAGGTCGACATCGCCCTTGAGCGAGCGCGCGAGCAGGCGGTTGGCGGTGATGGCGCCCGCCGCCGATTGCGCAATGTTGCCGGCCGACAGCAGCCCCACCTGCGACGCATTGATCGCGCCGTTGACCGCGATGTTGCCGCCCCCATCGTTCTGCAGCGTCAACGCCCCCGGCGTGGACAGCGCCCCGGCCACGGTGATGTCCGCCGCATGCGTGTTGCTGCCCGCCACGATGGTGGGCGCGCCGAGCCGGGCGAACTCGGCGCCCGACACCGAGAAGCCGCCCGTGCCCGCGCCGCCGAGGACGATGGGCGTGGCGGTGGCGTCGGACACCGCGAAGTTGCCGTCCATGCCGCCCGGGCGCAGGTCGATGACACCGGCCGCGCTCACCGGCGCACCGATCACGATGGCGTCGGTACTGCCGTCGTTCACTGCCCGCAGCACCACGTTGCCGCTGCCCTGCACCACCGGCTGCGCGCCCGGCGCGGTGGGCGAACCGCCGGCCTCGATGGCGACGCCCGTGCCGCCGTTCTGCGAACGGCCGGTGATCTCGATGCCGCCGCCACCGGTGGTGACGAGCTGCGCGCCGTTCTCCAGCCGCACGCCGCTGTCGCCGCCCACGGCGGGCGCGGTGGCGTCGTTGTTGAAGTTGTAGCCGCGCAGCGCAATGTTGCCGCTGCCGGTCGTGATGGTGCTGCCGCCGTTCACCAGCACGCCGTGCGAGCCGGCAAAGGTTGACGAGGGCTGGCGCCGCGCCACGCCCTGCACCGTCACGTTGCCGCTGGTCGTCGACAGTGCCGAGCGCGCGCGCCCGCCGGTGATGACCACGCCGCTGTTCCAGTCCGCCGAGCTGCCGCGGATGTCGATGGCGCCGGTGGAACTCGCGATCTGCACGCCCGCCAGCGTGACGTTGCCGCCCGCGATCTGCACCGCCCCGCCCGCGCCGGCGTCGCTCTGGCCCACGCGCGTGTCGATCTGCGAATCGAACAGCGTGACGTAGCCCGTGGGCGCGCCCGCCTGACCGCTGAAAAGGGTGACGGCGCCACCGCCGGTCTGCACCTGCGCGCCGTTCATGCCGATCTGCCCGCTGGTCGGCGTGCCGTCGCCGCGCGCGGTCATCGTGACGCTGCCCCCGCGCGTGTCGATGCTGCCGTTGTACGTGATGCTGCCGGTGGACGCAGAAGGCGTGCCGTCGGGGTTGACGCCCGCGTTGAACACCACGCTGAGCGGCCCGCCCGCGCCCGACGAGCGGATCGTCGTGCCCACGCCGTTGGCCT
The DNA here is from genome assembly GCF_051216435.1 of Variovorax pasteuri. NCBI lineage: Bacteria > Pseudomonadati > Pseudomonadota > Betaproteobacteria > Burkholderiales > Comamonadaceae > Variovorax > Variovorax pasteuri. The sequence goes on along the minus strand of NZ_JBPJZS010000017.1, from coordinate 7,825 downwards.
GGATGCTGTTGCCCGCGTCGAGCTCGAAGCTCAGCGGGCCGGCGGCCGCGGTGTAGTCGATGAGCACGTCGTTGGCCAGCGTGATGCTGCCCGCGCCGGCGCCGCCGGTGCCTGTGGTGATCTTCACGCTCGAGCCGCCGTTGAGCGCGGCGTTGATGTCGCCGTCCTGGATGGTCGAGTTCGCCAGCGCGTCGAAGGGGTTGGTCGGCAGCGTGCCGCCACCTGTGCCGTTCACGATGGCCACCGCGAAGGGATCCACGAGCCAGGTGCCGGCGGTGCCCGCCGGCGCACCCGCGTCGACGCGGATGCCGGTCAGGTCCAGGTTGCCGCCCGAGGTCTCGACAAAGCCGCCGTTGCCGCCCGCCGCACCGCCACGCGCCGACAGCGTGCCGTGCGCGCGCAGGCTGTTGTCCGCCAGCAGGCGGATGCTGCCGCCGTTGCCGGTGGCGGAAGCACTGTCCGCCAGCACGGACAGCCCCGGCGCCACCGCCAGCATGCCGCCCGTGCTGTCGCTCGTGCGCGTCGATGCCACGAAGCGCACGTCGCCGCCGGCGCCCACGCCGCGCGCATCGGCGAGCGTGCCGGTTGCATCGGCAAGCCCGCCTGCGTAGATGTTGCGGCCGGTGACGGTGATGGCGCCACCCGCCACCTTGTCGCTCGCCGTGCTCAGCAAGGCGTCGGCCTGCGTGCCGCGCTGCAGCAGCACGTCGCCGGTGCCGCCGTTCACCGCGATCTGCCCGCCTTCCGCGCGCAGGCCCTGGCCGGCGCCGCTCGCGCGGATCCACACGGCCGCAGGCGTGAGGCCTTCGTCGATGCCGCCCGGCTGGGGCAGCGGATCGCCGTTGAAGTCGAACACCACGCCGGCGCTGCCGGTGGTGCCGACGATGTCGATGCGCCGTCCCTGCCCCGCCGCGATGCTCGAATCGCCCACGGTCACGCCGTGCGAGGCATCGATGGTGGACGAGGCCGACAGCTTGCGGAACGCGTCGTTGGCCAGCAGCGCGCCCAGGTCGGCGCCCTGGCCCTCGATGCGCACGTTGCCGCCGGTGGCGATGTCGGTGCCGCTCACCGCGACGCCGACCGGCGCGGCGCGCGACGACCAGCGTGCGACCTCGTCGGCATCGGTCCATCCGCGGGTGGCGCCGCGCACGGTCACGTCCGCGCTGGCCGATGCGATGCGGCTGCGCGCTCCCGGGATGCCGTCGTTGAACGACTGGGCGATGGCCACGCCCGTGCCGCCCAGCCCGCCGACGCCGTCGATCGTGATGCCGCCGCTGCCGCTGAGCACCTCGGTGCCCGCAAGCAACACGCCGGTGCTGCCGGAATAGGTCGAGCTGGACACCACGGTCCCGCCCTGCCCGCGCATGCTGATGGTGCCGCCCAGCGTGCAGCTGGTGGCGCCTGCTTCGCAGGTCGAGATGCGCCCGCCCGTCACCTGCACGCCTGCGCTCTCGAACTGCACGCCGCTGTAGGTGTCGTCGGTGTAGCCGATGGCGCGCCCGTTCTGCGCATCGCTCTGGCCGTAGAAGCGCACGTTGCCGCCGCGGGTCTCGATGGTCGCGTCGGTCAGCACGATCGGTGCGATGTGCAGGCCGGACAGGCTCGCAATCGGCATGTCTCCGGCCGGCAGCGGCGCACCGAACGCGTCGGCGTTGAAATCGACATTCAGGGCGCCGGCGTTCGACCGGATCGCCGAGCGCTCGGACATGGCGATGCCGGTGGCCGAATCGACGCGCAGCGAGGCGTTGCCGCCCTCGTTCTTCACCACCTGGGCCGCCGTGTCGAACACCACGCCCAGCGCTTCCTGGCCGCCTTCGGCGTTGCGCGCGTTGCTGCTGAGCACCACGTCGGTCGAACGGCCGAGCGCGCCGCCGACGGCCGTGTCGCTGACCTGGCTGGTGGCCGCGCCGCCTGCGCTCGGGTAGGCGCCCGCGTCGTACGCCGGCGCTGCGGGCGTGACGAGGATCTGCTTTTCGGATTGCAAGGTCCACTGCCCGTTGGCGCCGCCGTTGGTGCCGCCTGCCGCGGACACCGAGAGGTCGCTGCCGACCTCGACCGCATTCGCACTGGTGAGGATGGTCCCGCCCTTGCCGCTGCCCGAGCCCTGTGCCGACAACTCGCCCGACAGGTGCAGGCCCAGCACGGTGGCCGGTGGCACCTCGTTGCCCACGCCCGGCAGCGCCGCGTAGTTGGCGGCTTCGATGCGGATCTCGCCGCCCGCGGCATTGCCGGCGCTGCCGTCGGCGCGCAGCGTGGCGCTCGGCGCCACCGACAGGCCTGTGAGGGCCGCGAGCTGCACCGTCCCGCCGCCGGCCTCGCCGCTGGCGTCGAGCGTGGCGTTTTCCACGCGCACGTTGCCCGCGCTCACCGCGATGCGGCCGCCTGCCACGGCACCGGTGGACATGGCTTCCAGCGTGCCGCCGACGCGCACTTCGTTGTCGCTGCCTGCGCTCAGCACGATCTCGCCGTTCTTCATGCCCAGCGAATTGGCGCGCACGGTGCCGCTCTGGTTCACCACCAGGTCGCCCACCGTGGTCGACTGCCCCACCAGCACCACGCGCCCGCCGTTGGCCTGCAGCGTGCCGCTGTTGGCCACCGCGGCCTTGGTGGCCATCGAGTCCGCCAGGATGTGGAGGCTGGTGAGGCCGTCGCCCCCGATGTCCAGCGTGATCTTGCGCCCCGAGGCCAGCGCCACGGTCTGGCCGTCGGCGGTGATGGTGCCGGTGGCTTCGTTGCTCACGCCCGCGCCCATCAGCACCACCGGTCCGCCGCTCGCCGTGATGTCGCCAAGGTTGCGCACCGTGGTGGTGTCGGCGTTGGCGCGCTCGAAGGCCAGGCTGGTCTTGCCCTCGAGGAAGTTCGCGTCGCTCGTGGTCATTGCCAGCGTCGAGGCCAGCAGGCCGCCCACGTTGACGCTCGCCCCCTGGCTGAACAGCACGCCATTCGGGTTGATGAGGAACACGCGGCCGTTGGCGGTGAGCTGGCCCGCGATGGTCGAGAGGTCGTTGCCGGTCACGCGGTTCAGCAGGATGCTCGACGGGCCCAGGGCCTGCTGGATGTTGACCGCGTCCTTCGCGCCGATGGAAAAGCTGTTCCAGTCGATGATCGCCCGCAGCGAGCCCTGCGTGATGCCGAGCGCCTGGCCGCCGCGCGGCGAGGCAGTGGTGACGGAGTTGACCGTCACCATGCCCTGCGTGGCGAACATGCCCGGCTGGTAGCTCGGCAGGATGGCCTGCGCCAGCGCGGGTGCCATGCCCATGCAGGCCAGCGAGAAGGCCAGCGGGCGCAGCGTCAGGCACAGCGGGTGGTGCGGCGGCTGGTGCAGCGGATGGCGGGATGAGCGTGTGCGTGGCTTCATGGTCAGAACGCCTTTTGAAGCTGGACGTACAGCCGCGGGCCGCGGCTGCCGCCATCGGTCTGCGCCCGCGGCGTGCCGTCGCGCCATGCCAGGGTCGCATTGATCGAGAAATTGCCGGGGCGCGACCAGCTCATGCCGATGCCGTAGCCGCGCAGGCTGCGGGAGTTCTCGCCGTCCGACGGCGAGGGGCGGCGCGCCAGCTTGCCGCGCGCCGCGTCGTAGAAGACGAAGGGCGTGAGCTCTTCGTTCACCGACCAGCGCCATTCGACGGTGCCGATCAGGCCCTGGTCGGCCAGCAGTTCGCCCGAGGGGTAGGCGCGCACCGCGCGCGCGCCGCCAAGCGCGAGCTTCTCCGACGCGTCGAGGTTCTTGCTGGCCCACTGGCCGCCGACGGACAGGTACAGCGAATGCTGCGGCACGATGGCCTGCAGGCGCGACAACTGAAAGCTCAGCTTGCTGAAGCCGCCCTCGGTGTGGCGCCCGCCGAAGGCCTGGTCGTCCGCCAGGCTCTGCGGGTCGCGGATGGACAGCGAGCCGTGGTACAGCGTGCCCGAGCTCGCCCAGTAGCCGCCGCCGAGCACGTCGTCGCGCCGCTCCCAGGTCCAGCCCAGGCCGAGGCCGCGCACGCGCTTCTTCGAGTTGAAGTCGAACGTGCGGATCTCGTCGTTCAGGTCCTTGCTGTCGGCGCTCAGGCGCAGGAAGAGGTTCTGCTGGCGTTGCCGGATCAGCGGGTAGTTGAGCGACACATCGAACACGTTGGCGCGGCCCTGCGCCTCCAGGTCGGCGAACTGCCCGCCCAGCTCGTAGCTGACGCGCGCCAGGCCCACGCCGGCGCGCAGCCCGCTGGTGCCGATGGGCGCCTCGTAGGACACGCGGCCGAACTGCAGCGCGTTGTTGTTGGAGACCATCACGCGCGCGTCGAGGTTGTCGCCGATGCCGAACGGGCTGAGCCAGCGCGCGGTGCCGCCCAGGCGGTAGCGGCCCGACTCCTTGGTGCCGTGGTTGTCGGCCTCGCCGGTGAAGGCCCAGCGCGGTGCGGCGGCCACCTCGACCGACAGGTCGGTGGTGCCGGTTTGCCCGCCTTCCTGCAGGCCTGACGACACCTTGACACCGGGCTGGTCGGACAGCAGCAGCATGGCGCGCTCGTAGGCCGGAGCGTTTACGGCCTCGCCGGGTTGCAGCGGTGCAAGAAAGCCGCGCACGCGCGCCTCGCTGATCGGCGCATCGGGCGCGACCACGACATCGACCTTGCCCAGCCGGCCTTCGATGACGCTGATCTCGACGATGCCGTCGCGCACGGTCTGCACGGGCAGCACGGCCTGCGCGAGAAAGTAGCCGCGCTCCTTGTAGCGCGCGGTGATGGCCTTGGCCAGCGCTTCGAGATCGCCGAGCGTGACGTCGCGGCCGATGTAGGGGGCGGTGATGGACTGCAGCTCTTCGTTGCTCAGCGCCTTCACGCCGTTGAGCCGCAGGTCGTTGAGCGTGAACGAGGTGCCTGCGGGGCGCGGCGGTGCGGGCAGGCTCTGCGGCGCCACGGCACCGGTGGCCTGCGCGAGCGGCCGGCCGCAGGTGCCGCACGGGTCTTGCGTGGTCAGCAGTTCGGTCGTGTCGCCCGCGTGCGTGCGCTGGGCGGCGACCAGCAGCGTGGCGCCCACCAGAACGGTGACTGCGAGGGCGATCGGCGTGGACCGTTGGCTGAAGCGCATGTCGGTGACCATGGCAGTTCTTCTTTTTCGGGGGGCGGGCAACATGTGGTCAGCTCCCCACGGTGAGGCGCCAGTTGCCGATCAGGTTGAACGGCGCCCAGAAGAAGGGGTGTGACATCTTGGGGTCCTTCAACACGGCGAGTTGCCCGGCCTGCATGGCCTTCTGGATGTCGCGGCCCTTGGCCAGCTCGCCATAGAGCGTGCTCATCAGCACCGCCGTTGCGTCGTCCGACACCGGCCACAGCGACGCGATCAGGCTGGAGCTGCCGGCCGAGAGGAACGAGCGCGTGAAACCCAGCACCTCGTCGCCCTGCGCGATGCGCCCCAGGCCCGACTCGCAGGCCGACAGCGTCACCAGCGCGGTGCCGTCCATCGGCAGGCCGAGGATCTCGTGGGCTTCGAGGAAGTTCTGCTTGCCGCCCTCGTTGGCCAGCAGGATGCGCGAGTACAGCGGATCGACCGCGTCGGCCTCCGCATGCGCCGCCACGTGCATCAGCGGCGAGCGCGCGGCCACGTCGCGGAACTGGGTCTTGGTGGCGGCCGCGCCCATGTACACCGTGTTGCGCGGGAACAGCTGCGCGAGCTGCTTCACCTCGGTCTCGGCGCCGGGCAGGTCGTACTTGTCCTCGATGCGCGGATTGCCGAAAGCCACCAGCGCGGCGTTCACGCGCGGCGTGCGCTGCGCCAGCTGCACCGCGATGCTGATCGACGGCGCCACGGCCACCGGGTGCGTCTCGATGATGTAGCGGCCGTCCAGCCGCAGCGCCTGGAACGGCAGGTAGTGCAGCGGGCCGTGCGGCACTACGATCAGCCGCTGCCCCGGCACCAGGCCGAGCGGGCCGAGCAGCGCGGCGCCCAGCTTGTCGGCGTTGGCGATGGCCGTGCGGCGCCCGCGCACGATGGAGTTGCGGAAGGTCTCGACCAGCTCGGTGAGGTCGTCGCGCTTCACCGCCACCGTCTTCTCGGCGATGCCGTCCGGGCTCACGATCCACACCACCAGGCGGTCGGGCAGCGCGTGGAACTGCACCACGCGCTCGTCGGGCGCCAGCGTGCGCTGCAGCGCGGCAAGGTCGATGGTGGTGGCGGCCTGCTCGCTGATCTTCGCGCGGCCGCGCACCGCGTCGAGCAGCGCGCGCGAACGGCTGTGCTCGCTCACCTCGAAGGCCTGGCGCGCATCGCCCGCGTCGCTGTAGATGGCCACGCCGCGCTCGAACACCGACTGCAGGTCGGAGAACAGGCCCATCTTGAATTCTTCGCTGCGGAACTTGGCACGCACCTTGTCGACGTCGCCCAGCGCACGGCCCACGGCCTCGGCAGCGGCCTGCTTCTGGCCCAGTGCGAGTTCGCTGCGCGCCACGCCGTCCCAGGCCCAGAGGCGGTAGTACTCGGTGTCGGCGCCGACCTGGCGCGCGGTGAGCGCGCGGTACATGTCGCGCGCCTCGCCCGGCTTGTCCTCGGCCAGCAGCAGGCGTGCGCGGGTGCGGTCGAGCAAGGCGGTGAGGGGGGCATCCTTGGGCTGCGCCATGGTGCCGAGCACCTGCCGTGCGCGCACCGGATCGCCCGACTCGATCAACGCGTTGACCAGCGAGGCCTGCACCAGCGGTGCGTAGCGCGCCGAGCTGTTGGCCAGCGCCTCGTCGTAGCTGAGCACGGCGCCCGCGAAATCGCCGCGGCGCGTGCGCACGTCGCCGATCACCTTCTGCACCGGGCCGACCACCAGCTTCGGGTCGCGGGCCGGGTGGCGCAGCGCTTCGCGCGCGAACTCCTCGGCCTTCTCGAGCTGGCCGGAGTAGCTGTAGACGATGGCCAGGTCCCGGTTGGCCATGGCCAGCAGGTTGGGGTCGTTGGTGGCGCCGGCCAGGTGCAGCGCCTTGCTGGCGGCACGCACGCTCTGGCGAAACTCGCCGGCCTCGGCCAGTGCGACCGCCTGGCTGCAGTACTGGTAGCCCGAGAGCTTGACCGCGTCCTCGCCGTACAGCACGGCGCCCTGGCTGGTCAGTGCCAGCAGGTTGTCGGTGTCGTCGAGCCGGGCCTGCTCCATGCGGTTGCCTGCGGCCTCGGCGTTCGACACGGCCTGCGCCGAAGGCTGCTGCTGCGCCCAGGCCCACGGGCCGAAGCCCATGGCCAGCAGGAACGCAAGACCCAGTTCGCCAGCGACACGCGCACGGCGAAGCGCCGGGCGCGCACATCCCCATCTCGAAAACCAAACCATTGGACCCCCGCACATGGCCCATGTGTGCCCGCCGGAGGCGGGCCGCCGGCGTCGCAGAAGTGCGCGCCGTTCAGGCCTCGTGGGGAAAGTCTAGGAGGGGGTTCCTGCGGCGGCTATTCGCAAGAAGGTCTAGCGCAAAAGGACTACGACCCGGATCGGAGAGTTGACTTGTCAATGTCCAATACGTCACACATTGCGCGTTGAATTCGCAGGGACAGGCCGATTCCTGGGCGGGGTGACCATTGTTAGCAGTGTGAGTGGATGGGTTCTCGCAAACTGCGCGGCTTCTTCTCCTGTCACGGAAGACGCCGATGCCCCGCACGCTCACTGTTCGCGCCAGCGCGATCCCTCTTTTTCTTGAACAGCCTGCGCTGGAGCCCGTTCGCTTGTCAGGGCGCGAGGGCTTGAACTCATTGTTCGATTACGAGCTATTGCTCAAGACCCCTGATGCGCTGAACCTCGGCGCCAGTGGCGCGATGGATTTCGATCTCGATGGATTCATCGGCCGCGAGATCTGCTGTTCGGTCCAGCTCGATGGTGCGGGCCAGT
>NZ_JBPJZS010000016.1:0-113727 GCF_051216435.1 Variovorax pasteuri | reverse complement strand
CAAATCCGTTCGTGCCCGTCTACGACGACTGGATGGCCTGCGAGGCTAGCGGTGGCCCTCGCGACGTGAATGCTCGGCATACTGGAGCGCCGAAGGCGTTTCCACACAGCCTCGGCCGACTGCAGCCTGCCGCCATCTCGGCGAAGGAGCTCACAGCAGTCGATCAACGAGATGAAAAATGCGGAAGCAGATGCATGGGAGCCATTGCAGAACGAGTTCAGGGCAACCAGGCCAGTGCCACTACCAATCAGCTTCGCAGTAGAAGATAAATCGAACTTGTTGATAGTCACGTTGTAACTTAGACACTTGACCGGTGAAGCTACGAGCTTCCTCGCTTCTATCGATGATGAACTCAACCTCAAACTTCTGGCTCCCTTCCGCTGGAACAGCATTGAGTTTGCGAGCAGACACCAAGCGTGGAGGAGCCTCTACCCAGTACGCGTGGCGGTAGTCCCAGTAGCTCTCATTACTCTTCTTCTCAAACTCAGCTTGGTCCATCTCTTCCATCCACGTTTCCAAGATCGGAAGAGATTCCAAAATTTCTTCAGCTGAAAGCCACGAGATCTCGCAATAGGTCTTGGTCGGTAGAAGCAACAGCTGCGTATAGTCCCCCTCGTTCATACCCGGAACAGAGAAATCTGGCGGGGCGCCACGCCATGGTGAGATGGGTTTGATGCCCCAACGAACGTGGAGATCTTCCCACGGCGCGAGCCAGTGCTGAACTGCGCTGTTGAAATGATCAAATCTGCCTACCTCTTTCCATTTACCATTGATGCGCGCCTGGAAATATCCGTAGAACTCTATTCCCATTTCTAGCCCTTATGCAATAGAAGCCCTACGCGCTATTTCAGATGCCAGCGTCGAAGCACTGCTTCTGGCTGAAGTTTGCCCGACGCGCCGAACGACCGTACATGGACGCCCCCGAATATGCCAGGCATTCAGTTATTGATAGCTTGAAGGTTCGATTGCACCCGTACATTCGGACTTTCGGCTGCGGCTTTTCGCCGCTGTCCCTGATGAGATTTGCTGGTCGGCTCCTCTATCGGTTCTCCGCACTCCGCGGTGCTTCGGACGTTCTGGGCTTCGCCAACCACGGTCTAACCTGTTTTGCCATCACTGCGTGATTGCCTGAGCAACCGGTGGTTCAGTCTCCTGCCTTCTGTGTTGATGGGTTGGGTCGGCTACGCAGCGAGCTGCGGCGGCACGTAGTTAGGTCGGAACTCCCGCCCGTGGGCTAGCAGTGCCCAGACCGTTCGCACGTTCTTGTTGGCCAGTGCCACAGCTGCCACGTTCGGATGTCGTCGGTTCAGCAGGCTCGCCAGCCACACGTTGGTGTTCACGGCCTTGCGCTGCGCCGCAACAATGGCCGAGCGCGCGCCGTGAATGAGCAAGGTGCGCAGGTACACATCCCCGCGCTTGCTGATGCCCAGGAGCGTTGGCTTGCCTCCGCTCGAATGCTGCCTCGGCACGAGGCCGAGCCAAGCCGAGAGCTGCCGGCCGTTGTCGAAGCTGTTCGCATCCGCGATGGAGGCCACCAGAGCACTGGCTCCAAGCGGTCCGATGCCGGGAATCTTCTCGAGCCGGAGGCTGAGCTCGCTGCTGCGATGCCAGGCCTTGATTTGGTCCTCGAACTCGTCGACCAGCTTGTCCAATTCCTTGAGGTGCTCGGTTAGGCGAGCGATGAGTCGGCGGAACGTTCCGGGCAGCTGGTTGCTCGCGTCTTCAAGCAGCTCGGGGACTTGCTTGGCGACGTGGCAGATGCCCTTCGGGATGACCAGGCCGAACTCGCCCAGGAGGCTGCGAATCTGGTTGGCCTGCGCGGTGCGGGCAATGACGAAGCCCTGGCGTGCGCGATGCAGCGACAGCACCGCCTGCTGCTCGACGCTCTTCACCGGCACAAACCGCATGCTGGGCCTGGTGACCGCCTCGCAGATGGCCTCGGCATCGGCCACGTCGTTCTTGTTGCTCTTCACGTACGGCTTGACGAACTGTGGCGACATCAAGCGCACCGTGTGGCCGAAGCCTTGCAGGGTGCGCGCCCAGTGGTGGGCACTGCCGCATGCCTCCATGCCGATGAGGCACGGTGGCAGGTTCACGAAGAACGCAGTCATCTGGTCGCGCCGCAGCTGCTTGCGCAGCGCTACCTTGCCATGCTCATCCACTGCGTGAACCTGGAACACGTTCTTTGCCAGGTCAATGCCAACAGTAGTAATTTTCATGGTGGACGCCCCTCTCGGTTCAAGTGGTTGGTGACACTTCCACTTTGGCACATCGATGCCGGTACGGGTGGGGGCGTCCATCCCGTTGGTTGTGTCCGCATTCTGCCTTTTCAATCGCCCCGTGATACCGAGATACCAATCGGACGAGCAGAAGCTACCTTGCAAGAAGGCGGGCTAGCCGTCGCCTACGCTCGCCACAATTGCTTGAAATTTCAGGGCATCAAGTCCTGCACCAGGTTAATTCCGAGATGAAAAAAAGCCTGCGCCTACTTGAGATTCTTCAGAGAGAGATGATGAAGGCAGGGATCACTTTTGCCGACGTAGGAAACTTGATTGGCATGTCCGAGCGGCAGGTTCAGGCCTCAATCGCCGATGGGAGCATCAGACTAAAGGACATAGACAAGCTCGTTGCGCTGCTTCAACTTGATTTCGACGAGATCCTAAGTGAGGTTGCGCGAACCTAAGCCCTCGCGGACCTGCACTGGCAGGTCGCTTCGAGCGGCCGGTCATGGCTGTTAGTGCCGATGCAATCTTGACCAGCTAAACCGCAAAAAGGGGGGTCGGACAAAAACTTGGACTACCAGGAGATGTAATGGATGCCTCCCTGCCTACGGGCAGCTCAAACGCCGCCAGGAGTACCGAGATGAACAGCGCGACCGTTGTGGGCGTGTGGCTTGCCCGCTAGACAAGCTGGCCCCTCGACTGGATACGGCATCAAAGTGCCCATGGCGTCGTGATAGACCAATGTCTTCACAAACACCAGCGAGGTTCCGTCATGCATCGTCGTACTGCACAAAGCGCGGGGCAAATCATCGGCCAGATGAGCGGCCTGCAGGTCATTGGGCTGGACATCGCCAAGAATGTGTTCCAGCTTCACACCGTGGACATGAGCACAGGCGAGATCGTGAACGTGCAGCTCAAGCGGGCCAAGGTTTTAGGGCACTTCGCCAATCGTGCGCCTTGCCTGATCGGTATCGAAGCCTGCGGCGGAGCACACCACTGGGCCCGTGCGTTGACGGCGCAGGGCCATGCCGTGCGGCTGATTCATGCCAAGGCCGTGCGCTCGTTCGTGAACGGCAACAAGACCGACGCCACGGACGCACGCGCCATCTGGCTGGCGCTCCAACAGCCGGGCACCAAATTCGTGGGCGTGAAGACGCTCGCGCAACAAGCCACGCCCACCTTGCATCGTCAGCGCGAGATGTTGATTCGGGTGAAGATCATGCAGATCAATGCGTTGCGGGGGCTGCTCTATGAGTTTGGGGCCACCTTCGCGCGAGGCAAGAAAGCGCTGTTGGGCGAGTTGGAGCTCGCGCTGGAGGCGCTTGCCAACAGCATTCCACAGTATGTTGCCGACAGCCTGCGCGAGCAGGCCCAGCGCATCAAGCAACTCGCGATAGACATTAGGGCCATCGAGGTGAGGCTTGCTGAGGTTCTGCGCATTGACGTGGACATGAAGCGTCTGGCGATACCCGGAGTCGGCCTGCTCTCGGCTACAGCGGCTATCGCCACGATGGGAGAAGCCAAGGCATTGAAGTCTGGGCGCGAATTCTGTGCCTGGCTGGGTCTGGTGCCCAAGCAACGGGGCACAGGTGGCCGGGTGACTCTGCTGGGGATATCCAAGCGGGGCGACACCTACCTGCGCACCTTGCTTGTTCACGGCGCTCGTGCGGTACTGAGACATGCGAAAGAGCCCGGCCCATGGCTGGAGAAACTCCAAACCAGGAGGCCGCCGAACGTCGTGATCGTGGCACAGGCGGCCAAGATGGCGCGAACAATCTGGGCCGTCACGGCCCGACAGCAGGACTATGAACGCGGCCACCAGAGCACCAGGCCGCTTGCGTCTTGAACTGATAGTCAAACATCAACCCAAGAAAGGAGGACGTGAGCCTTTGAAGGCGATGAGGCAGCAACGAAGTAGCGTGATGTGAAACAGGTCAGACCGGGACGAGCTAAACCTGGATGAACTACCGGACTTCAAAAGTCCGTCCTAAGAGATGAGGTGCTCGTCAGCGGATTACATCGGGGCCAGTGGACAAGGGGCAACCCACCATCCACATCACAGGCCGGATGCAAGGCAGCAACCGACTTCTTCGCAGAGCGTTGCGGGTTACTACTCATGGCCGGGAGGCATCTATACAAGGTAGTTCATGTATTCATACAAGCGAGCGGCTTGGGCAGCGCCGTTAAGGAGGTCCGTCGCCGAATTCCGCCAGGCGCCCATCGGCACTGCGGATGGATAAGACCGTCTTCGCAACCAGTTGTCGTGTGAGAAGGATCCGCTGCTTGGCTTCAGCGACCTGGGTCTGGGCGATCAGAAGTTCCGAAAGAAGGCGCACGCCGTTGGTGTATCCCAGTACGTTAGCCTGGTAGGCCGACTCGGCCACTTCGAGCGCAACGCGCGCGGATTTGAGGTCGCGCCTTGCTGACTGCAGGCGAAGAAAATCAGCGCGCAACTGCGCCTCCAGTTCCTGTTCGCGTTGACCCAGCAAGCCGGCCGCCTTGTCGCGCAGCGCCGACATTTCCCTGATCTTGTACTCGGTCGCTCCACCCGAATAGAGCGGTACGGTCAGCTGGACACCGGCGGAGGCGGTGCGGATGCTTCGCTCATACGGGACGTCGATGACGCCGCGTGGATGCTTCTGCCAGTTCACCGCCAGCACACCATTGAGGACGGGGGCGTACTGCTTTTCGGCACGCCTGACCTCAAGCTCAGCGAAGGCGACGGCTTGCTGCAGTTTGAGGAGTTCGGGGTTGCTGGTTCTCATGGCGTGCAGGTGCGCGTCGAGCGACTTTCCAACGTCTTCCTTCTCCAGTTCGTTATAGATCGAGGCGTCCGGAGAGATACGCCGCGGGCACAGCGCGGCGAGTGAGAATTTCCTGGCTTCGATTTCCGCTTGTTGTTGACTCGCGTTGAGCTGCAGGAACTTCAATCGAAGTTCCACGGAAAGCACATCGGCAGACGAGGTGAGTCCTTCGGCATACCTGGCATGGGTCTGGTCGAACTGGGCCTTGTTCGCCGCGATTTCCGCATCGATCACCTCGAGTTGCTCCGCGGCGGCCAGCACATCAAGGTAGGCGCCGCTGACTTTCGCGGCCAGGTTTTGCCTTTCGGCATTTAGCGAATTTTCCGCAATCCGTCCCTGGATATCAGCTTGATCGTGGGAGATGAGCGCGCCTGCGTTGTAGATCGGCTGAACGAGCCGGGCACCGACTTCGTAGCTTTGGAAACGCCGGTCGGTCGACTCTCCCCGGGTCTCGAACTCCCCTTTTGTCGCGTTGAGCGAGGACGTCATCTCAGCTCGGGGAAGAATCTGCGTCCTGAGTTGCGCGCTATTGGCGACCCTTGCCTCGTAGTCTGCGCGTGCAGCCGCATAACCGCCATCGGAGGACGCCGCGCACTGGACAAAAGTAGAAAGGGGCGCCGCCCACAGGACCGGCGAAGCCAGCGCGGCGACGACCGCTGGCAGTTTCCGCAGGTGTTTGCCTGCACCCCTCATCACCCGGGAACCTTTAACGTGCCAAGCCTGGAAAAATCGAACTGGACTGACGCGGACGTGATGGTCTCGGGCCGATGCGCGATCGTGATTCGGGTGATGTTGAGCGAATTGATCGTCGCATTGATCCTCGATTCCGTCGCCGTGTCCAGATGGCTGGTTGCCTCGTCGAGTACCAGCACACGCGGTACCTTGCAAAGTGCCCGCGCCAACATAATGCGTTGACGCTGTCCTCCGGACAAGCTGCTGCCCATGTCGCCGATGAAAGTGTTCATTCCCATCGGCATGCGGGAAACCTCGTCCATGATCTCGGCCTGTCGCAGCGCCTTCGAGATTTTCTCGAGAGTCACCTCGCTGGAGAAGCAGGAAACATTCTCCCGGATCGATGCCGACAGCAACTGATCGTCCTGCATCACTGCGGCAACCGAGTTTCTCCAAGCGACGATTCCGAATTGGTTTAAAGGGACGTCGTCGATGTAGATGATCCCTTCCGTCGGCTCCAGCAGGCCTAGGATGATCTTCGCCAACGTCGTCTTTCCGCAGCCGGTGGCCCCGTGAAAGCACACATGCTGTCCGGGCTCGATGGTCAAGCTCACCCCGCGGAACACCCAAGGCAGGTCCTCGGAGTAGCGAAATCCGACGTTTTCCAAACGAATGGCGATCCCGCCCGAGGGCCCCTCTTCCGCATCGAGCGCGAGCAGGTGACCGTCTTCGCTTGGTTCCTTCTTGGACAGGGCGATATCAGCGGCACGATCGATGTGCAACCGAAGCAGCCGGATCGACATGGAGTTGTCGATCAGTCGCTGCATCCGTCCGGAAAAGTCGGATTTGTAGGCCAAGTAGGCCATCAGCATCCCGACGGTGATCGAGCCTTCCATTGCCATCGAGGCGCCGATTCCGAGCACGGACACGTTCTCCATCAGGAATATCAAGCCGTAGCCGGAAGTGAAGATCAGCGTGATGATCTGCGACTTGATCTTCTTGTTTGAGGCAGAAATGATTCCGTTGTGCCAAAGCGCCCCGCGCACGCCCTCGATGTTATTGAGCTTAATAGTTTGAATTCCGCGGATGTTTTCTATGAACACACTTTGCGACTTCGCGTCCAGGGAAATGATCTCGTCGTTGACCTTGTGGTAGACATGGTGCGGGAAAAGCCGAAGCGCGGCATAGCCGAGCAAGGCCGCGATCGCGATCAGGGCGAGCTTCCATGAGTAAACAGCCATGAGCGCGAGAGTGAAAACCGAGAAGACGCCATCGAAGAGAACCTCGATGAACTTCCCCGTCACGGTGGACTGAATCGTTTGAATGGATTGGAACTTGGCGCTGATGTCCCCGATGTGCCGCAACTCGAACCATTTCAGTGGAAGCTTGAGCATGTGGTACTTCATTCGCATCGACCACTGCACGGCGAACTGCGTCGATAGCGAAATCGTGAACCATCCACGCGCCGCTTCCATGAAGATTTTCGATAGCCCGAGCAGTCCCACTCCGAGAAGGAGCGTCCACAGCAGGTCAGCATCGTTGGAGAGGATTGCGCCGTCGACAATCCATTGCGTGAACATCGGCGACACCATCGACAGCAGTTGGATGGCCGCACCCAACACCAGAATGCGCAGGAGACTTGTCCCAAGTCCCGAGATCCTGCCCGTCAGTTGATGCCATTTCAGCGGCGCGGGGGGCTTAACGGCCTCGAATGAAACTCCGGGAGTCAGTTCAAGCGCGACACCTGTGAACGTTGAAGCCACTTCTTCGCGACTGATGCTTCTAATCCCGTAAGCGGGGTCGTAGACCTGGATTCTGGAGCGATGTACTGACACCAGGACGACGAAGTGCACCAGATCCCAATGAAGAATGCAGGGCTTGGCCAGGAGATCCAGTTCCTCGACCTCCAGTCGCAGTGCCCGACTGGTGAATCCCATGAGATCCGCAAGTCGTGCGAGGCTGCGCAGGTTCAGCCCTCGTGTGGATAGGGAGAACTTTCCTCGCAATTCGGCCATGGAATATTCTTTGCCGTGTGCGGCAGCGACATAACCAAGGCACGCAAGTCCGCATTCGGACGTGGTGGACTGAAGATAGGATTGCATAAAAAAGGGTGGCTTAACCCACCCTGAACCGTAGCGATCGGGACTCTTTATTTTTCGTGGAGCTTAAGATCCGTCGCTGTCCTCGCCGTTCATCGTATTGATGATGTTCGTAATCCAAGACTGGATGGGCGTGTATTCATTCAGGCCATTCCCGATGGCCCAACCAACGACACCAGCGGCACTTAGTGCGGCGCCCGTACCAGCGGCTAACCCCGTCAGTGCAAGTCCCATTTCGGCGCTCACGCCCAGTTGCGCAGCAACGCTCAGTCCGATGCCTCCTCCGATGGCAGAACCCAGCGCAACCGCATCCCCGTAACTCATGCCGCCCGACACCAACTCCATGTCAAGCACACTTAGCTCTCTCATTGGTTTCTCCTAAATGTTATTTACCAAAAAGACTTTTGATTTGTTCCGAGACGGTTGTCAATTTACTGATTCTTATTAATTTCTCCTCATTCGAAGTTGCGAAATAATAAACAAAAACCATAACCACCAATATCGCAATACCCAGCACGATTCGGCCGCTTGAATCCGAGAAGGCTTCCACGAAATAAGCTAGGAATACAAAGGCGACGACACCGAAAATCGACATCAATAAAAAGAAAATATGAGCGCCTCTCATCACATACTCCTTCTGATAGACAGGACGTCCGCCTGCAGCAATTTCATGATCAGATTCGAATCCTCATGGCCGCTCATCTTTCGTGACTCGATGACGCCCTGAACGGCATCAAAGCTCCGTTGGTCGAATTCGATGTTGAATCCATTGACTGCTGTCTTCCGGCCAACCGCGTACATGGGATAGACGCTGTTGAACTTGAGCGTCTCGTCGGGGGGCAAGGCCGTTCCGACATCCTTCTTGAGCGCGAGCCGCTCTAACTGGAAGGGGCTATTGGTGCGCTCCGCATTCCTGATTTCGCGGTTGAATTCCTCGATGTTCTGCGGGTCAACCAGCAGTGCATTCAACTGTTCGATGACCGCATCCTCATCAGGCACCTGGTCGACCGCGTTGTTCAGGGCGAGCCTGAACACCGGGTGCTGGTCCAACTTGGTCGAACACAACCAAGACAGGTAGTCGCGCACTCTTGAGGCGTGGATGCCCACAGCGATGTGAAATGTCGGTTCTCCATCGACCGGGAGGACTTCGTGCCACCATCCCCTGGGGATGTACAGGATGTCACCGGCCTCTAACGTTCTCTCGAAGACCGGCGTCGGCGGGCAGTCCTTAATGAAAGGCTTGCTCTTCTGATGAACCAGAGGGTCCTTGAAGGTCGGCTCAAACACTTTCCAGTGCTTTCTACCCGCCAATTGCACAGCGAAGACATCGTGTGTGTCCCAGTGCTTGTTGAAGGCTCGCTCCTCGCCGAAAGAGACATAACCATTGCTGATCGCCCGCTCGCCGTAGAACTGGCCCAGCGAAAACGTCAGTTCGTTGACAGTCTGATTTTTGAGGTCAAGTCTGTTCAGCAACAGCGTCGCTCCGTCGGCCAATTCGGCGTAGAGCAGGTCCTTGACTAGGCGCGCCCGGGTCCGTCCAATGTCTTGGAAGGACTCGACAACCTTGTGCGTGAAGTTTTCGCCACCCTTGACGACCTTAAGAAAATTATCGGACGGATCCCAGGAAAACAGCGCTTGGTCGACCTCCGCCCAACCGAGCCGAGCGCGGTGGGACGCCGGGAAGAATTTGAAGGTCTTCCCGGCAACATGGGTCTTGAATTCTTCTCTTGAAATATCGAGATTAATCATTTTTAGAGCGTGTGAAATATTATTTTCAAAGGATCAAACATCCACTGATACAGTCTTCGTGTTTCCTGGTAGACATTTGCATCAACCATCATTCCCGGAATTAGCCTCCTTTTTTCGCCATCTATGAGAAATTCCCTTTTTTCAGGAGTAACCACAAGGCGATATTTGTCCTCGTGGGTCGCTTGCTGCTCAATCGGAAGTTCGCCCGCATCGATGGGGACAAGCGAAATATTCTTGACCACGCCCTCGAATTGCCCGTACTTTTGGAACGGAAACGCCTGATAGCGGAGCTTTACGAGTTGGCCTGGCTTGACGAAGCCGACTGCCTTTGAATTCGCATAGAGGTGAATTTGCATTTCGGCGCTGGCCGGCATCAGCATCGCAATGGGTTTTCCACCCACGACTTGCCCAACATATGCGGCGGTTGCCGAAACGACGCCGTCTTCGGGTGCCACGATCGAATACTCAGAGCGCACCTCGTCCTCTATGTTCTCCCGTTCGACGGAATTCAACTGAATAGAAAGCTCGTTGAGCTGGGTCTTGAACTTGAAGACACCGTCTTCTTTTTCCTGCTTGGCCGTTGCCAGCATGCGCTGCAATTCCAGGGCTTGCCTGTAATTGGATACTTCCTGGGTTCTGAGCAGGGCCACGGCGTCCAAGCGATCCTTGACCGCGTCGTCCGTCACATATAGATTCTTCGCAAGGCGTTCGTATTTCGCCACGTCGCTCTTGGCCTTCGCAAGGCGCTCTCGGATTATTTCGAGTTCTGTCTTGCCGAACTGAAACTGGCTTTCGATGCTGGAAATCCTCGCCATGTAATCCGATTCATGTCGAGACAATGCGCTTCTCGCGAGCTGAATATTCTCCGTGATCGTCTTTTTCTTGGTCGCGCTGTTCTGACGAAGGTTTTCGTCGATCTGGTTTTGCCCGATGCGCTCGCGCATTCTTCTTTCATCGCGAATCGTGTAAAGAAGCTGACCCTTCTTGACAAGATGGCCATCGAATACGTGAATTGTGGCGATCGTTCCTGGCGGATTAGGAACTATTTTTAGCAGGCCCAGATCTGGCGACGTGACGCCGGAAATAGCGGTTCGTTTGGTGTAAGAGCCAAATGCTATGAACACCACTACGGGAATTACAATTGCCAGTGCAGCACACAAGAGCACTGATGTGTAATTCGCACGGCTCAAATGAATCTGGCCGTCGCGCTGCCTCAGCTGCTTTTTAATAACTTCCTGTCTAAACAGGAACTGCGCCGCGCTCAATTTTTCCGCCCTCACTCACTGTGTTATTAGTTATGCGTCGGACCAAGGATCTTGAAACCGCAGCCACTGCAGTTGACGCTTTTTTTAACACTCTATCCAATCAAAGGACGCTTGTACATTGATATATCGAGAAAAAACCCGTATAGATTAAAGTTTTATTAGCCAAAAGTTGTATGAGTACTTCGCGGTCGCCAATTCGAAACGATGTTTTGGCAAGCGGCCTTGGACGACGCACCTCTTGCCAAAACATTTCTTTCCCACGTCGATTGAGTTAGCACCTTTCTTCAGCCGCCCGTAGCACCTAGGACTTCCCTAGCACGGAACTCAAGGCCTGCGAGGACGACGGCATCACGGCCTTCGTGCCCAAGCCGATGACATCGAACGCCAAGGCCGCGGGCCGCTTCGACAAGAGCCTGGGCTCGCAGCTGGTGATGACGCGTGAGCAACTCGACGCGCTCGTGCTCGGGTTGCCCTGGCAGCGCATAGGTTCAGCAGGCGTTATCACCGTGGTGTGATCGCACGGCGGCCATGCAATTGCGGCAAACGCCGATGACATTCACACGCTCGGGCGGCACCATCCGTGCTTATGGTGGATGCCGAACAACTGAAGGGCCTCGATGCAGAGCAACTGCGCGAGGTGACCCTCCGGCTTCTCAAGGACTTGACTGAGCAGCAAAGCCTGCTCGAGGCCAAGGACCGATCGATCGAGACGCTCACGCGCGAGGTCACCTTCAAGTCCACCAAGGTCGACCAACTCACCCACGAGCTCGCACAGTACAAGCGCCTGCGCTTCGGCAAGAGCAGCGAGAAGCTCGACGCTGCACAGGCCAGCCTTCTGGAAGAGACGCTTGACGCCGACTTGGCGGCCATCGAAGAAGAGCTGAAGCAGCTTCGCCCGCCACCCAAGACCGAGGACAAGCAACAGCCGCGTCGCATGCAGCTGCCGGCAGACCTGCCGCGCGTCGATGTTCGCCACGAACCCGAGTCGACCACCTGCACGTGCGGCTGCGCGCTCAAGCGCATCGGCGAAGACGTGGCTGAGAAGCTCGATTGCGTTCCCGGTGTGTTCACCGTCGAGCGGCATGTGCGAGGCAAGTGGGCGTGCGCGAAGTGCCAGACGCTGATCCAAGCGCCGGTGCCGGCTCAGGTGATCGACAAGGGCATCCCCACCGCCGGCCTCCTGGCGCAGGTGATGGTGGCCAAGTACGCCGACCACCTGCCGCTGTACCGCTAGGCAACGATCTTCGGGCGTGCCGGCCTGGCCATCCCGCGCTCGACGTTTGGTGCGTGGGTCGGCGCATGCGGCGTACGCCTGCAACCCCTGGTCGACGCACTCAGGGGCGCCATCCTCGCTCACGGCGTACTGCATGCCGACGAGACCCCGGTGGCAATGTTTAAGCCCGGCACGGGCAAGACGCATCGTGCCTATCTGTGGGCCTACACCCCGTACCGCCTTTAGCTCGACTGGGTCCGACAAGCTATAGTTGAACGTTAGATTCAATCTCAAAGGCAAGCTCGTGGGAGACGGTAAGTCCGCAGATCGCTAAGCCGCAACAACCCTTGTCGTTGTTGCGGCGATCCATGCTGATCCAGTGATTCACTAAAAAAGCAGATCGCCGCCAGATTTCTTCATCTGTGCGGATGTTTTGCCATGCCTAATAAATCGACGCCCCTTTGGGCGTATTCCCTGCCGTCGGCGCTCTTGCTGATGGCCCCCTTCGATCTTCTCTCCTCGCTAGCCATGGACGTGTATCTACCGGTCATTCCGGAGATGCCGGCGGCACTTGGCACTTCACCCGCCATTGTCCAGCTCACGCTAAGTGTGTACATGATCGTGCTCGGTCTAGGACAGATTCTCTTCGGTCCTATGTCTGATCGCATTGGCCGGCGACCAGTTGTTTTGGGTGGAGCATTTCTCTTTGCCGCCTCATCCTTCGCCCTGGCGATGACCAGTAACGGGCCGCTATTCGTCGCGCTGCGGGTCCTGCAGGCGCTCGGTGCATCGGCTACGCTCGTTGCGACTTTCGCAACTGTCCGCGATGTCTACGCCGATAGCCCAGAGAGCAGCGTGATCTACAGTCTCTTCGGTTCAATGCTGGCCTTCGTACCTGCGCTCGGCCCCATCGTCGGCGCGGTCGTCGCAGTTGGATTTGGGTGGCGGGCGATCTTCGTGGTGCTTGGCGTCCTGGGATTGCTCGCCTTCGGCCACGCGCTGCCTAGATGGCACGAAACACGTCCGCGCCTGAAAAGTAGAGAAGGCCCCGTCCTTTGCTCAATCCTTGGAAGCTCATCCTTCTGGATCTACACACTCGGCTTCAGCACGGCAATGGGAGCGTTCTTCGTCTTCTTCTCCACCGCCCCGCGAGTTTTGATTGAACGTCTGGGCCTCTCCCAAATAGCGTTCAGCGCCATCTTCGCCACGGTTGCTTTCGTCATGATCGTAACGACGCGCTTCGCGAGAATTTTCGTGTCGCGCTGGGGAATTGAAGGCAGCCTCATACGAGGGTTGTTCGTCATTCTGATTGGCGCCTGCGTCCTAGCCGGATGCGCTCTTGCGACTGAGCCCTCCGTTCTGACGTTTGTACTTCCAATGTGGCTGATCGCCGTCGGCATGGTGCTCGTGGTATCGGTCACCGCCAATGGCGCGTTACAGGATTTCAGTAACGCCGCCGGCACAGCCGTGGCGCTCTACTACTGCATTCAAAGCCTGATCGTTGGTGGCTTGGGCACGACAGTGATCGTGGCGCTTCCCGGCGATAGCGCGTGGCCGTTGATAGCGTACTGCCTGACATTGGTAGTCGTAACTATCCTTGCGATTGCAATCGACCGATTGGTGAGGCGCTAGACCTCGCACCAATCTGCGCCGCCAGCGTGGCCTAGAAAACTGTAGGTCATGACAACTGACCCACTCCGCAACAAGCCCAACGCGACTAGCTGATTCGAACGGCCATGATTCGCCGTCACTTCGATCCTGACGCGGTCAAGTTGACCGACGGCCCAATCGCTGTGACTCAGTGCTCACGTCTGCAATAGCAGTAAACGAACTGCTGCGTCGTCCCCACGGCATTGTGTGCAGGGTTATGGTGTGGTCCAGCAGTTGGAACGGACTGCCGAACTCGTCATGCAGTTCGTCAGATGAGTTTCGCGCTACCGGCAATCCGCTGCACTGCGTCGGTCCCTGACTTGCCCCATGACAAAACGCCAACAGGCTCATTTGGCCCCGTTAGGTAGATGTCATCGAGGAGTGTCGTCATGAGCGATGGTCCAGGCGAATCTTGTGAGGCGGGCATAAGCGTCGTGTCCAAAGCAGGCGCGGGGCCTATTTGGTGTTGGCTGCGCCAAAAGCGTTCATCAGAATGAAAGCGCATTCCTTCCTCTGATGCGCATTGATCAGGGGCACCAGGCGTCGGAAGTGCTCGCTTTGGCAGTGCGCATCCAAGGCGGCCTGGTCGGGCCATTCTTCGATGAAGACGAAGTGTCCGGGGTCTTTCTGGTCTACGAACAGATCGTAGGCAATGCACAGCGGTTCCAGTTTCGTCTTCTCGACCAGTTCGCGGTAGAGCGGAATGACTTCCTCAAGGCGATCCGTATAGATGAAGTCTTCTGCGATGACCTTGAGCATGGGCTCTTCCTTTGCGTTGCGTGCGATCCATCTGCGGCGGCACTGTGCAGTTGCCGGGCGATCTTCACCTACGGCAGAGTACTACCGGATTGTAGACGATCACTGTATTTATTCACAGTATCATGGCAACATGTATGAGTTGCCTGCAACCCAATGGATTTCCGAATGTGCGCAGCGGCTGAACGCCCGCTGGCGCACGGTGGACCGGGCGAACCTAGGGCGGTGGCCGTGCATCTTTGGCGAGACACGCATAGGCGCGCGATGCTGCCCTCGAAGGCTGTTGCCCAGTGGTTGGCGCCAGTGTCTGAAGACCTCGATGGCTCGGCGCGATGATGGACCCGAGTGGGCTGTCCGAAGCGGAGTTACAGGTGCTGGCACACCACTGGCGCCGGGAAGCACCGCGCGGTGATCGGCACGCACGCGGATAAGCACACCGCTACGAGGTCGAACTACGTCATCGCATGGGCAGTGTCGTGTCGGTTAAACGAACTGCTGCGTCGTCCCCCACGGCGTTGTGTGCAGGGTTGTGGTGTGGTCCATCAGTTGGAACGGACTGCCAATCGGGCCACTCGAACCGATCGACCGGCGCAAAACCAAGGTCAAACCTGCAATGGCTGCAGATGGCCATAGAGGGAGCCTTCACAGCATTCCGATCGCCGAGTTCGCCGCGGAAATAGACATGCGGCTTGCTACATGACGGGCAGCGATCCACCAGCAGCGTGTGGTGATGCTCGCACTCCGTGTAGAGCGCCAGGCGCCATGACCGTCGGATGTAGGGGTCTTCATCCATGCGCAGGCAGATCGGGCAGAACTGAAGGCCGAACTTCAATCGCTGGCGATGCCAGATCCCGAGCGGAAGGATCCAGGTTGAGCTTCCATTCGGATGATGATCGGAGTCGATCTTGTCCGCGAGGTCTGCCAACGTAGTCTGGTAAATCTCCTCGGGAGGTCTACCGGTCAAAGTGGAGAGCCGTTCGATCAGCCAGGGCGGCGCCATGCGATCGATGTCCCTGTTCCACACAGGGGCCATGTTCCCGCCGAGGCGAGCGCACAAGGCATGGACCTTGATTCGATTGGCCCGCGCTAATCGCACAAGCCACGAACTCAGTAGCTCTTCGGGCTTTCTTCGAGGATGCAACGGCAGAACGTCGCCGCCAAGACCATGAGCAAGCACGATGGGATCGGTCAGTCGCCACCGGCGGCAATGGATCCGATCTCTTCGTCCGCGCGAGCCAAGGCAACGCAGTTTTTCCTGCGCTAGTCGGCATCTGTAGAGAGAACGTTTCCTCGCTTTCGATCAGTCCGCGCTTGATTGCATCAATCTGGGAAGGAAAAAACTCCCAGATTGGCGTATGGCGGTGCAGTAGCGATTTGACAAAAGGTGTCCATAACGGGTTGCTGCCGAAAGGAAGCACAGCTCGAACATTGGTGCTGATGAAACGGTCAATGAGCTTCTCCAACAACCTTGCCGGTATCCATTCCGTCGGGCTTCGGTCCAGTGCATCCGAGGATTGCTCGGCGGTAAGTGCCTCCATGACGGATAGCTGATTCATGTCCCCGCGTTCCACTGCGTCGACAAGAGCCTGCCCCAGCCGTGACCTCATCGCAACAGGACGGGCCAGTAGGTCCGTGCAAGCCAGATAGCTTTCAGATCCGCTCGACTCGATCGGGCGGGCCCGAATTGTCAGATAGGCTGAAGCTGGAAAGCCCCCGCAGTAGAACGCGGCAGCGGCAAAAAGCGTTGCTTCGGATTGGGATATGCCAACGCGCTTGAGCTCAGCTTCTTGTCCAGGTGCCGCCACTAGAGCGAGCGCGTTCCCCAAACGTGCCCAGCCGTCGGCATCCTCTGAGCCGTAGTGCATTCGAGTGAATAACTCTCCTGCGAGCGAAAGGTAGTAGTCATCCGCGCGCCTGTGAATGTGCGCAAGATCAATGGTGAGTTGCGGAACCCGAAACTGCTGGATGTGCCTTAGTGCATCCGCGTCCGCGATCCATCGTGCGAGGTCCTCGTTCATGGCAGCGCCCTAGACAATCGTTTTCTAGACGCCCGCCAAAGGCGGTACAGCATTTTTCGCTGCGTCAAAAACCGCCGTATAGGTACCTTTTAGGTCAGGCACGGCGATTACAACCAGTGTGTAGTCAGGTGAAAGCTGAGCCGGCGCAGCTTTCACCTCGGCGGCCACGAGGGATTCGCAAACGACAGCAACGGCCTGGAACCGCTTGGTCGCTTGAGGCAACCCCGCGGAGTGGATGAAACGATTCAACTGCGCGACCGTGGCGCCTTCAGCCGATCCGGTAATCGCTCGGTCTCGAAGCCAGAGCAAAGTACCTGCCAGCCTGCTAGTGCGATCCTTCTCACAGTCCTCGATTGAGCTCTTGATTGGCTCAGAAGCTCCTGTCGTCGACTTCGTCTTGACTTCGGAACAGAGCACCGCGTCATTGGGGGACGCAGAAGGCCAGCTGGGCAAGACCAAATGCACTACGTCTGAATACGGAGCCGGCTTGGTTCGGTCTTGCTTGAGGCGCCACTTTTTGAGACCGATTGCGGCTTCTGGGAGGGCACCAGCGCCTTGATAAAAATACACGAGGATCTCGCCAAAGTCACCTGCCATTGTCGAACCCGGATCCGGCAACCCTGCAGCAATGACTGTTGTATGCAGCAACGTGTGTTCCTTTGCCTTTGCGTTCACAACGCTGTCGCTTAGGTAGCACCGCCTCAATGCAAGTCCAAGGGTCCCCGGCCAAGCCTTCGCTTGAGCCTGCGTTATGCGAATGAATACGTGTTTCGGTTGTGGTTCTGTCGGAAACCACGACGCCGTAGCGGCGAACGACAAGCCGATGTCGTCGCTCATGCCTCTACCTCTAGCGAATAGCCGAGGCATCTCTCTGTCGAGCAGAAGAGCAAGCCGCCGTCGATTTTTATTTCCTCCTCGAGAATATCAATCCGCAGCAGCCGACATCTAGGCCGTTCAATCATGTTCTCCTCCTTGCCGTGCTGCCAGTGTCGCATGCGTCGGCGATCTAAGGCCGGCTGCGCAGGTAGCTCCGCCATGTCACCGCGTTTCTGGACGAGTTCAAGATAACTGGTGGTCAAGTGGTGTTGGACGCCGTAGACGCCGCCGTCGGTCGCACGGTGATTGACACCCAGCCTGGCCAAGAGGTTCGTAAATCCCCTTCAGGCTTCCGGCTTGCCGCTCAACTGGCAGCACTCACCAACACCTTCACGGTCGGGCACGACACCACAAACTTGTCTCAGACCATCACTGAGTTACTGGCGTCGCAGCCGTATTGTTCAACTTCAGCACCCATCTGACCACGCCCGAGGGAGGATCCTGCCCTGGATTCCCGTCCACCGTGCGACAGTTACCACCGCACGCGGTCATAGACAAGTTTCAAACTCGTCACTGGACCTCTTTACTACCGTCGCTGTTTCCAGTGGCAGCTAGAACGGGATGTCGTCGTCGCCGGACTCAAATCCTGAAGGAGGAGGGGCCGCTCGCCCCGGACGAGCGCTGGAAGCCGTCCTCGTCGCAGGCGCATCTGCAGCCCTCTCGGTCGCGGCGCTGCCTGGCGTCGCTGCCCCAACGCCTGTTCCATCCAACGCAGCCTTGAGTGCCGCTTCGACCGCATCAATGCGCTCCTTGCAGACCTTGTACGCGTCGACTGACTCCGTGACGATCGTCAACAGGTCATCGATATTAGGTTCGTCCTGATCACGCAGGGTCTCTGCATGCTTCTGCAGGACCCCATAGGCGTCTTTGAAGCTTCTCTGGGCCATGGTCATTTCCTTCCTTCGGCAGGGATGGTTTGCACTTCGGTCGACCCGTCCCTGAACTGAATATTGAGCGTTGATGAATTCTGGGCTTGCTCGCTCGAGGTCACCGGTCTTCCCTCACCGGTGCGCACGATCGCGAAACCACGTGTCAATGTTTTTTCGGGACCTTGTCCTGTCACCTCGCGCATCAGCGCCTGGGCATTGCTGCGGGCCTGCTGCAAAACGCCTGCAGCGCGTTCCGCGACCCGTTGCAGACGGTTGTCCAGAGCCTGCGCTGCTGTCCTAGTGGCCGCAGCCGTGCGATCGATGACGGTGTTGAGGGCAAGACCTGTGGCCGACCTTGCCTCGCCGATGTTCGAGAGCGCATCAATGCGAATAGCGGTCATCAAGACCGGCACCTCCTGCTTGGCCGTTGCGACAGCTTGCATCGCATCGGCGCGCACCTCGTTCACCAACGCCAGGCTTTGCGCGGAGGCGTCATGGACGCGCCTCACCGCGCCGACCGCGATCGTGTTCAGGGTTGCCAAACTTTCCTGTTTCGCGCGCGCCAGATGCTCACGGGCATCAGCCCGGATTGCCGCTTCGCTGCGCTCTACGGCGAGTTGGATGGTGCGAGCGCTTTGCGTACCAGCCGCAAGGATCGCATCCCAAGCTGTACGGGCTTCGCGTACGCGGCGCGAGATCTGCTGCTCGATGCCACCGATAACCTTGCTGGGCGTGTCGAAGCGGGTATGAGCCACTTCATCGGGCAACGTACTGTCGCGCTCATGGCCGATGCCAGTGAGGACCGGGATGTCCTGGTCACAGATGAAGCGGGCGAGCTCGTAGTCGTTCAGCCATGCAAGGTCATTCACTGCACCGCCGCCGCGAATGACAACGATCGCGTCTGGACGCTCGGCTTCTCCCAGCTCTCGCAGCGCGGTCGACGCGGCCGCGACCACCTCGCGTGCCGCGCCCTCGCCCTGGAAGCGGCTGTGTGCATAGATGAAGCGGCAGATACCGAATCGCTCTAGTCGTTCGGCCTCTTTCCTGAAGTCTCCCAGGCCAGCGGCTTCCTGCGGCGCGACGACCAGAACGATGCGGTAGTCCCAAGGCGGCGAAAGTCGACGATTGCGATCAAACACACCTTCCTGCTGCAGCCGGGCCCGGATTTCCTTCTTTCGGGCTTCGAGGTCACCGAGGGTGTACTCGGAATCGATGGCATCGATCTCGAGGCTGAGGCCGTACTGGGCCTTGAAAATCGGCTTCGCTCGCACCAGAAGCTTGATGCCGGCGGCGATTACGGCGCCTGTGGCTTTTTCGAAGTCAGGGAGAATGCGAGAGGCCGTGCCGGCCCAGATCATGGCTCGTGCCCTGGCGATCGGTTGGCCGGCGCTGTCGCGCTCGGAAAGCTCCAGATAGACATGGCCGTTGCGCACACTGGCTTCGTTGACCTCGACCAATGTCCAGACGCCGCTGGCGAAGGCTTGGGCCACCGCGGCCTCGACGCCGTTGAGCAGGCGAGAGAGCGAGATGCCCTTCTTGACGGTGGCCATGCCGGCCGCCGCTATGTCCGCGAGCGCGACGTCCGTGAAACCGCTACCAGCCGAAGCAGTGCCGGGCACCCAGGCACCGAACGCGACCAAGTCGATGCCGGCCTCGACGTACCAGCGCTTGACCGTGCCGTCGAAGCGCGCGCCGAGCGCCTTCGCGGCATCCTTGGAGCGGTAGGGGACGTTGAGGTACTGGCGGGACATGGTGCGTATTCATACGGCATTTCGCACGACGGTGCAGCCGAGCTTGCTAACCTGATCAACGAACTAGAGTGCCTGCGCGCCGTTAGATCAGCGATAAGGACTATGCAATTGCATAGATTCTGGAGATTTCATAGTCATCCGAGGGATGATGATCGTAATCACCAAGACGGAGGCTAAGCATTCGGCCCTGTTTCAATGGCATCGCACGCCATGGCCTGTTTGGATCTCCGCTTCGCTCCGACTCTGAAGACAGTCGCGCGGATCCTCCGTCCTCGAATTTCACGAGTACAACGCGATGATCGTCATCTGGTTCAATCTTGAATTTTGCATTTTGCCCGGCATAGCCACTCTGGATCTCTCCGGTGCCATGGCAAAAATCTGACAGCAGCTCCGGTGCTTCTTTTCTTTCTATGCAGAGACGAAGATAGACCTCACCATCCATCCCTTTCGTTCTCTTCAAAATCCCATCCAGTCGATACTTCACTGTTGAATCCTTTCTCATGAAGTCAATGCAATATAGCGCGGTGGGCGGTTTTCCCATGGCCGCCCTCTAATCCGGAGTTCCAGTGGTTACTCATCGTACCGACTTTCCTGAATGCGAAATGGAAGCCGCCGCCGCGGCAATAGTTACGAAGGGAGCCGAGACTGTTGGCAGTGTCTCTGTATTCGGGGCAGACGTGCCGATTTGGCGATCGTCAGTAAATCAAAAGCCGGGATTCGTAGCCTTTTGGGTGGGCACCTTGGAAGGGGAAGTCTCGCGGATTTTTGCTTACCGAATCGCTGAAGAAATAGAACTTCCAAATGAGCGCCCCGCCCTAGAAATGGACCGAGCCTGGGTGTTTCCGAAGCTCCGCGGCCAAGGTCTGTCATCCGCTCTTTTGCGAGCCATGGCTACATGCGAGCGGAAGCCACTGCTTACAGACCGAGATGGCGTGACTTCGTCGGGCTACCAAGTCTGGGAGAAATCGGCGGGATGGACCCGCTCGTACTGGGATCAGGATGAGCATCGCGTCGTGTCCGAAGATGTGCCGCCCGAAACGAGTCGCTTCAGCAATGCAGAAAGCGCGAGTCGCTGGGTACTCATACTTGAACTCCCGCCAGACATTGCACCCTGCCCTTCCAACGAGGGCCCGCCCCGAACGTCTCAACAATGACTGACCACATTTGCGCATAGCGAACCGTTCCCGCAACGTTCTATCCCGCCTCAGGGTCACCACGGACTCGTGCGCGCAAACGCGGGACCACCACCCGGTTTCATATACCTCGACCCAAACAGTCCGAGTAGTTTGAGATGAGTTCGTTCAACTAGACAACCCTGGTCAGTCGGTTTGCGAAGGGCATCGCCTGTAACGCCGGGCGGGGGTGAAATTCTCAAATAGCATGCACAATTTTCTCAACTAGCGTCTTGTTGACCAGCGGCTCTCCGCCGCGGCCCGGTGAGATTTCCAGAGCGCATCACGGCGTGCTCTTCCTCGACGAATTCCCCGAATTCGCTCGCTCCGCCCTCGAAGCCCTGCGCGAGCCGCTGGAGACCGGCACCATCACCATCTCGCGCGCCGCGCGAAGTGCCGAGTTTCCCGCGCGCTTCCAGCTGATCGCCGCCATGAATCCCTGCCCTTGCGGCTACCTGGGCTCCTCGCTGAAGGCCTGCCACTGCACGCCGGCGCAGGTCGCCCGCTACCAGGGCAAGCTCAGCGGCCCGTTGCTGGACCGCATCGACCTGCACATCGAGGTGCCCGCGGTGTCGGCGCAGCTGCTGCTCGACGCGCCACCGGGCGAGTCGACAGACAGCATCCGCGCGCGCGTGGTCGCCGCGCGTGAACGCGCCATGCAGCGCCAGGGCCATGCCAACCAGGCGCTGCAGGGCAGCGCCATCGACCGGCATGCAGCGCTCGACGACGCCGCGCGCCAGTTCATGTTCAACGCCGCCAGCAAGCTCGGCTGGTCGGCGCGCAGCACGCACCGGGCGCTGAAGGTGGCGCGCACGATCGCCGACCTGGCGGGGGCCGGCACGGTGCAGGCCGCGCACGTGGCCGAAGCGGTGCAGTACCGCCGGGCGCTGAGCCGCGGCCCGGCCTGAGAACGCCGCGGCCTCACGAGGTGTGAAGAAACCGTCGCGAGCGCCCCGAGCTTGCGCCGAGGACCGGAGCCGTACGCTGTACGGTGAGGACCGCAGGTGCGAGATCGGGGCGCGCAGCAGGTTTATTCATACCTTGTCAACGCACCAGCGCATCGATCCAGCGCGCCACCAGCACCTGCTCCTGGTCGAAGTAGTGCGTGTGCGCGCCGCTGCCCAGGCACACGTCGTGTTCGGCCGCGGTCATCAGGGTCACCGGCGGCGAGGGCTTGTACAGCGGCGGATCGGCCCACAGCCACCGGCCCACGTAGTCGCCCGTGGCATAGGCGTTGACCCAGCGCTGCACGCCGACGTCGCTCGCCTCGGCCGTCAGCACCCATTCGTACAGGCGCGGAAAACGCGCCGCATAGAGCTGGCGCAGCGGGCATCCCGCGGTGAGCAGGTCGACCCGGCCCTCCAGCTTCGACCACAGCTTCACCACACGGTCCTCGGGGCAGGACTGCGCGAGCCAGCGCGCGCGGTGCTGCAGGTAGCGCAGCAACTCCGCCGAGATCACCGTGCCCTGGCTGTGCGCCACGATCACCACGCGGTCGTAGCCCTGCGCCGCGATGCTCTCCAGCAGCGCGACGTAGCGCGAGAAGATGCGCGCGCGCGGAATGGCGTGGCGCGGAAACTCGCGGAAGTGGTTGTCGACGTCCAGCGCCACGTCCAGCGGAAGGCGCAGCCACGGCACATAGCGCGACAGCACCCCGCCGAAGGCCGACAGCGCAGCGGCCGCGGTGGCGGCGGTGAGCACCAGCGGCTTGAGCACGAACTCCGACACCTCCCCGATGCGGCCGGTGAGGGTGTCCACGCTGCGCACGACAGCGCCGATCCAGCTGTCGGCCGGCACATCGAGCCGCGCCAGCGCCAGCAGCAGGCCCACGCCGCAGGCCACGAGCACGCTGGCGAAGGTCAGCCCGGTCACGAAGCCGTCGAGCCGCCGGTAACCGCCGGTGAGCCAGCGGCCCAGTGTGAACGAGGTGCCCACGGTCTTCCTGACTTCCGCGAGCACGCTGGGCGCCAGCACCACCACGAGATACAGCGCCAGCACCAGCGTCAGCCCGGCCGCCAGCGCGAAGGTCTCGGTGCTGCGCAGGTAGCGCAGGTGCAGAAAGGTCGCGCCGTCCAGAAAGCAGAGCTGCCCGCTCGTGAAGATCAGCGGCTCGTAGTCGGTGCGGGCCGCGCCGAACTCCACGAAGGTGGTCACCAGCGCCCAGATGGCCATTGCCAGCGTCACGAACGAGGCAATCGACACCAGCAAGCCGAGCCGCCCGGTGGCCACGCTGGCCCGCTCGGCCGGGCCGTCGCGCGCCGCGAGCTGGCCGAACACCGCCCATGCGATGAGCAGGCCGCCCGCCAGCAGCCACCAGCACACGATGCCCAGCAGCAGGTACTCGACCGTGCGCAGGCCGGCCTGCACCCAGGCGTGCAGGTCGGCCGCGCCGTTCGCGGCGAAGGACGCCATGGCCACATGCACCAGCAGCGTCGCCGCCATCGCGGCCAGAAACACGAGGCCCGCCGCGCGCATCGCGGGAAAGCGGCTGTCGGCCACGCGCAGGCCGTAGTTGAAAAGCACGCCCAGCAGCGCCAGCCAGGTCAGCCCGATGAGCCAGTGCGTCCACGGCGCCGGCACGAGGCACAGCAGCACCGCGGCCCCCACCGCCAGCACCAGCGCCCCGCCACGCTTCACCGGCCGCACCCCATGCAGGTAGCAATACCACCACGCCGCCAGCGCCGGCAGCAGCAGCGCCAGCACGATGTGCAGCGCACCCGCGTGCGGCGCGGCCAGGCCCAGCCCGGCGATCACCAGGCCGGCCAGCAGCAACTGCAGGAACAGGTTGGCCAGCACGCCGGAAAACGCCCAGTCCAGCGCCATCTGCAGCTTGGCGAGCCAGTCCCACGCAAAGGCACCGGGCGTCTTGTGCCGTGCGGCGTAGAGCCCCGCGCGGTCGACCGCGTCGCGCCCCAGCTGCGACAGGCGGAACACCATGGTGAAGAGTTCGGTGACGATGCGCGGCAGCACGCCCGACAGGCGCGACAGGTCGGCCCAGTACATCTCGTGCACGTCCACATGCTGCGCCGTGCCGGTGGCCGCTTCCTGCCGGACCATGCGGATGCGCGTGGCCTCGTAGGCTTCCTTGCCGGCGCCTTGCCACTTGAACAGCAGGTAGTCGCTGAAAGCGATGCCGGCGTCCGCGGCCATGAGGCGCGCGGGGGCGGACTGCGGCTTGTCGGGCTTGGCTGCGGCGGTGGCCGCCATGGCCGGCGCGGTTCCCGCATCTGCGGCGGGCGCCGTCACCGTCGCCGTCGTCGGGCCGGTGCTCCAGTTCTCGCGCAGGAAGTCCGAGCGCACCGACTGGCGCAGGGCCTTGCCGAGCGACGACGCCTGCGGCTTCTTCGCGGCGGCATCGCCGGACGCAGGGTCCCGCGGCGCCATGCGCTTGCGCGCCGCGCCTTCGCCGTGGGAGCCGCTTTCCACCATCGACAGCAGCGGCGGCACGGCCACGATGTAGCTGTCGCAATCACCACGGCTGTAGCGCGCCCGCGGGCCGCCTGCATTGACCATGAGCGATGCGATCGCGCGCGCCGTGTCGCCGGCCTTCTGGTCCGCCACGCCGTGGATGGCGATGACGGCGACGCGCTCGGCGCGCTTGGCGACGACGGCCACGCGCTCAGCGCGCTCGGCGATGACAGCCACGCGCTCGGCGCGTGGCGTGCCGGGCGGTGGCGATTCAAGCGGTGCGCTCATGGCGTGCTCCTGCGGGGAGACGCATTGTTCTGCCGCGGCGCGAGACAGCGCCATCCCGCAAACGCAGGAGGCGGCCTACCGCCTACGGCCTAGCGGCGACCGGCGGCCGCTGGATGCGGCGCCCCGCGCCTACTTGAACTCGTGCGCGACCACGGGCGCCGACTTGCTGTCCTGCACCGTCACGCGCTGGCGGAACACCTCGAGGTCGCCGTTGCGCACCTCGATGTTGTAGATGCCCGGGCGCAGCGGCAGCGACTTGAGCGGCGGGCTCACGCCCCGGTCCGCGCCGTCGACGAACACCTGGCCCCACGGGCGGATGTTGAAGTTCACACGGCCCATGCCCGGCGGTGCGGCAGGCGCAGTACCCGCCACGGGGGTCACAGGCAACGCCCCGGCATCGGCGGTCACGGTGGGCGGCGACACGCGGTTGATCTCGGCGATCGCGTTGCGGGCCTCGCGCGCATGCAGGCCGCGGCGGTAGCGCCGCAGGTAGGCCTCGTAGCCTTCGCGCGTGTTCTCGGCCTGGGCCAGGTTCCAGTCCTCGGTCTCGGCCGTGGCAAGCGCGGCTTCGGGGGGGATGGTCGTCGGCGGCGGGTTGACCGGCACGTTGTCCAGCGGGGTCAGCGGGCCGGTGGACGCCGCGGGGGCGCTGGCGGGCGCGGCGGGAGGCGTTGCGCCGGCCACCGCGCCGCCACCGGCCACGGGCACGCCGTCGGTCGCGGTTGGCGTGGCGGCCGTGCCCGCAGGCATGGCGGCCGGCGGCGACGCGGTGTTCGACATCGGCGCGCCCGGCGGCGGCACCGGCACCATCGCGGTCGAGGTGTCCTGCTTGGTCGTGGTCAGGCGCAGGCCGATCCAGCTGCCGACCGCCACCAGCGCCACCACCAGGCCGCCGACCAGCAGCCACGACTTGCCCGACGATTTGCCAGACGACTTGCCCGACGACTTCTTCTTCGGTGCCGGTGACGCCGGTCGCGAAGCGGCTGCTGCAGCCTTTACGGGGTTCGCGGCCTTGACCATCACGGGCTCGGCCGCCGCGACCGGCGGCGTCGCGAAGCTGGGCGCGCCGGTCGGCTCCAGCGGCACCGGTGCCGACGCAGGCGCGAACTGGTGCGGCGCCAGCTCCGGCGGCGGCGGCGCGGCCGGCACGGGCGCGGCGGCAATGATCACCGTCGGCGCGGCCATGCCGTTCACGTAGATGTCGCCGAGCTTCAGCAGCCCCAGCTCGGCGGCGAACGCCGCCACGGTCTGCGTGCGGTCCTTGCTGTGCACGGCCAGCGTGTGGTCGACCGCTGCGCAGAAGGCCGGGCTCAGGTCGGCACGGCCCATCGACGACAGCGGCACGTAGGCGTCCTGCACGCTGCGCACCACGGCCGAAGGCGGCGGGTTGCCGGTGACCGCGCGGTACAGCACGGCACCCAGCGCATACAGGTCGGTCCACGGGCCTTGCAGCAGCGTGTTGTCGTCGGCGTACTGCTCGATGGGCGAGTAGCCCGACTTCACCATCACGGCCACCTCGTCGACCATGTCGGCAATCGACTTGCGTGCGGCGCCGAAGTCGAGCAGCACCGGCAGGTCGTCATGCTGGATGAAGATGTTGTCGGGCGCGATGTCGCGGTGGAAGCACTGGCTGCGGTGCAGCGTCTCGAGCGCGCCCAGCAGCGGCCCGAGCATGCCCAGCAGCCAGGTCTCGGTGACCTTGCCCGGGTCTTCCTCGGCCAGGCGGCGCAGCGTGCGGCCCTTGTAGAGCTGGATCGCCATGTAGGCGGTGGAGTTCGACTCCCAGAAGCGATGCACGCGCACCAGCGCCGGGTGGCTGAACTGCGCGAGCGTACGCGCCTCGTTGATGAAGCTGCGCAGGCCGGCCTCGAAGGTGGCGGTGAGCCGCTCGGAGCGCACGTGCACGCTGTTGTCGCCCACGCGGCGCGCGAGCATCGAGGGCATGTACTCCTTGATGGCCACCTCGCGCAGCAGCGAGTGGTCGTAGGCCCGGTAGACGATGCCGAAGCCGCCTTCGCCGATCACCTCGAGCAGTTCGAACTCGTCGAGCCGATGGCCCACGCCCAGCGGGTGCGGGCGTTCCTGCGGGTCGGCCGGCGGACTGCCCAGGCCTGTGCCTGCGCCTGTGCCGTTCGTGGTCGTCATGCGTTTCCTCCTCCTGCGGGGCCGTGGCTCTTGTGGCTCGTTCGACGCGTCATGCCCATGGCACATGCCCCTGCGAAAACAATTTCGAAAACAGCGGTGTGTTGAGTCCCCCGCCATGGGCGGCGGTGCGCAACGGCGACCCGTCGGCCTGGTTGGTCCACCAGTAGCTGGTGCTGCCGAAGGGGTCGAAACACAGTGGAAGCTCGGGCCAGCCCAGGCGCTGCTGGGCACTCTCGCCACCGGCTGTAGGCCCGAGGATCGACAGGATGTCGTCCGAGCCGCCGCTGGCGGTGTGAAAGCCGGCGCGGCCCGCGGCGAGCACCTGCGCGTCGAACTGGTCGGGTGCCACGCCGTGGCGAATGGCCTGCAGCAGCGCGGTGCCGCACTGCCAGTACCAGGCGGCCGAGCCCTCGAGCACGGACGGCCGGTAGTTGTGCGCGGCCACCTGCAGCGTGACGCACACGGGGTAGTAACGGCCCACGCGGTCGCAGCTGGGGGCGAGGCAGCCGAACTGCACGGCGTCCACCCCTTGCGTGGCGGGGATCGCAAAGTTCCACACGGGTGCCACGGCGTAGTGGCGCGTCATGGCGTCGGGCCAGCGCTTGAAGCTGCCCAGGCCGTTCTGCATCCAGCGGTCCCACCAGGCCTGCAACTCGCGCGGCATGCGGCGGTAGAGAAAGTCACCGGCGCCCGGGAGCTTGCCGTACCAGCCGATCTGCTCGTCGACGGGGACCCAGGCCTGCGGGGGCATGGCGCTGTTCATGCTCATGACTTCCCCGGGCACGAGAAGCTGTTCATCTGCGGCAGACGCAGCGGGTTGTAGACGCTGTTGGCCGTTACCGCCAGCACCACCTTCTTGCCCTGCAGGTCGAAGGTCGCATTGAAAGACTCGGGCGACTTGCCCGCCGAGATCGAGGCCTTGTCAAACAGGCGGTGCAGGGCCCACGGACCTTCCGTCACGATGCCGCCCGCCGGCGTGCCGTTGGCGGTGGTCACCTGCAGGCGCACCTGGTTGCTGTTGCGCGGGCCCGGCCACTTCACGGTGGACGGTGCCTGCGGGCCGTGCGCGTAGCGCACCGTCTGGCCGTCGATGTCGAGCGTGAACTGCGTGAGCGCGGCGTCCATGTCCTCGGGCCGGATGTCCAGCGTGAACGACGGGGTGCGCCCGCCCGCCATGCCCGAGAAAAACACGTCGCGAATGGCCTGCGCCTTCTGGAACGAATCGAGGTAGCCCGAGCGCCCCGACGCGCTGCCGTCCACGCCGCGCTTGAAGGCCCACGGGTTGACCGAGGTGTCGACCTGCGTGACGAGGTTCTTCTGGAAGAAGTCGTCCATCATCCCGCCCGGCGCGAACAGCTGCGCGAAGTCGCCCGAGGCCACGTCGCGGTTCGAGCCGCGCGTGAACGGGTAGCGCCCCGCGATCGCCTGGTTGCAGAACGAGCCGATGCTTGCCGCCGCGCTCTGCCCGATGTTCTGCCGCGTCACCGCCGCCGCCTTCGACGACGCCGTGGCCGACAGGTCGTTCAGCATGCCCTGGAACGGCACCGGCAGGCGTCCTGCTTCGGCCTGCACCTTGGTCACCGCATCGCTCGACGGCGGAATGTTGCCGCTGCGCAATGCGCTGTCGGTGGCGGTGAGGAAGGTGTAGAGCTCGTTGATGAGCGCGGCCGTCGCGTCGATGGGCGCCTGGCCGCCCTGCTTGGGCGCCGTGACCATGCGGCGCAGCGGCTCGAAGTGGTTGTCCACCAGCGACTCGGGGCGGTCGAGCTGCGTGTTGCGGCGCTGGCTGCCGTCGGGCTGGCCGATGAGCTGTTCGATGCGCTCGCGCGTGGTCTGCACCCGGTTCTGCGCCTGGTCGAGCAGGCTGCGCGCGGCCTCGTCGTGGTTGCGCAGCAGGTCGGTCTCGCGCGCGGCGCCGCGGATGATGCGCGACATCGGCGACTCCGACGTCGACAGCACGCGCGTCATCTGGATGCTCTGCAGCAGCGAGCGGCTGTCGGCCAGGCGAATGTCCACCAGGTACTCGTCCCACACCTTGATGTAGTCGGTCAGGTAGAGGCGGCGCACCTCGCGCAGCAGCAGCTCGCGCGAGGTGATGTCGGCGATGCCCGGCGCGCGGATCTGCAGCACCCACCGGTCTTCCTGCTCCAGCGACAGCGTGGTCTCGGCCATGCGCTTGTCGAAGATGTCCCAGTAGCCGCGGTAGGTGAACAGCGTGGAGATGCCGTCGGTCAGCGGCTTGCCGCTGGCCCGGCGGATGACCAGCGCCGACTCGGCCCCGCCCGCCTCCGCGATGGTGAAGGCATTGGGCGGACTGGTCTGCAGCAGGATGCGGCGCAGCCGCGCGTACGAGCGCTGCGCCAGCGGCATGCCGGCCAGGCGCTCGCGCGTCTGCGTGACGAGCCGCTCGTCCTTGGCGAAGGGCGAGGTCAGCACGCGTCCCGTGAACAGCGCCTTCAGATGCGCCTCGAGGTGGGTGCGCTGCTCCCGCGTGAGCGAGGCGCCGATCTTGCGGTCCACGTCGCTCAGCAGCCAGGCCTGCAGGAAGTCGGCGTCGTAGCGCTCGGCGTCGAACAGCATCAGGTAGGCCTTGAGCGCCTCGTAGCTGTACTCCGTGTCGTTCTTCGCCGCATCGCGCAGCGACTGTTCGACCCGTTGGGCGGCCTGCGGCAGCAGCACGGTTTCGAGCGCGCGCTGGTACACGCCGTCGGTCGCGGCCTGCAGCTTCTCGCCCTGGTAGAGGCCGAAGCGGTAGGACACGGGCGGCTCGTCGATGTCGAAGCGGGTCGACTTCGGCAGGTCGCGCAGCTTGTCCAGGATGAGCAGCGAGCTCGCGATGTCGCCGCTGGAGTCGACCACCGTCGGCAGCTCGCCGCGCGCGGCCGCCTTGTTGAAGGCCTTGGCGTTGCCGTCGACCTCGGCCACGTAGTCCTTGTTGTTGCGCCAGCTGTTCACGCAGGCGCCCAGCAGCAGCACCAGCAGCACGCCGATCACGCTGTAGCCCGCGATGTCGATGGCCCGCTTGCGCCGGTACCAGCGCAGGTTGGTGCCCGCCACGCCCGCATCGCGGAAGATCACCTGCTGCAGCAGCTCCTTCAGAAAGTAGCTCTTGCCCGGGCCCGGCGGCGGTGCCGGCGGCGCGTTGACCTGCAGGTAGCGCTTGATGGCGCCCATCACGCGGTCGAAGGCCGTGCCCTCCTGCGTGCCGCTGGTGAAGTACACGCCGCGCAGCATCGAGGCGGCCTCGAACTTCGACGGGTTGAACACATCGGCCAGGAAGGTGCCCAGGATGTCCTCGAAGCTCGCGAACTGCTGCGGCAGCAGGTAGGCCTGCGCGCGGCGCATCGGGTCGGACTCGGCCGCGAGCAGCTCGGGCAGGCGCTCGTCCAGGCGCTGGTGCAGCAGCTTGTACTCCTGGTGGAAGCGCTCGCGCAGGTCGCCGGCCACCGGGGCGGCACCCTTGGCCGTCTTCTTTGCCGCAGTGCCCGCGATCGGAAAGGTGAAGCCCCACACCTGCTGGCGCTCGGCACGGCCCAGCGATCCGAAGTACTCGTTGAAGCCGGCCAGCAGGTCGGTCTTGGTGACCAGCACGTACACCGGAAAGTCGATGCCCAGGTCCTGGCGCAGCTCCAGCAGCCGCTTGCGCAGCGCCATGGCGTGGCGCGCACGCTGCGCGTCGTCGGCCAGGGGAAGGTCGGCGATGCTGATGGTGAGGATGGCGCCGTTGATCGGCTGGCGCGGACGGAACTTCTTCAGCAGCTCGATGAAGCCCTTCCACTCGCCCTCGTCGGTCTCGCGGTTGCTCTCGTGCGTGGTGTAGCGGCCCGCCGTGTCGATCAGCACTGCCTCGTTGGTGAACCACCAGTCGCAGTTGCGCGTGCCGCCAATGCCGCGCACCGCGGCCTTGCCGAGCTGGTCGGCCAGCGGAAAGTCGAGGTCGGAGTTGACCAGCGCCGTGGTCTTGCCCGAGCCCGGCGCACCGATGAAGATGTACCAGGGCAGCTGGTACAGGTACTGCCGGTCGAACAGCGAGAAGCGGCCGGCGCCCTTGCCGTCGGCGCCCTCGCCGAAGCGCATGTTCTTCAGGATGGCCGTGGCGTCGGTGAAGCCGCTCTGCAGTTCCTTGATTTCGGGCGCGTCTTCGGGCTTGGCCTCTTTTTCCTTCTTGGAGGGCGTGCGCAGCTGGTTGAGCAGCTGTGCGTTGAGCCGGCGCTCGCGCCACTTGCGGTAGATGACCCGTGCGATCCAGACCGCGAACATCAGCACGATGACCGCGATGCGCACGATCTCGTCTTCGAACGGGCGGTAGCGGCCCACGGCGATGACCGGACCGATGACCCAGATCAGGAACGCGACCGCGACAAGGCCCAGGAAGACCCACAGGTCGCGGCTGATGAGAAAACGGAAGAGGGCGCGCAGCATCAGCGGGCACCTCCTGCTTGCGGTGCCTGCGATGCAGGCAACGAAGGCTGCCCCTGCGCATTCGAGGTTCCCGCCACCGGCGCCACCAGCAGCGTGACTTCGACGCGCCGGTTGCGCGCGCGGTTCGCGGCCGAGTCGTTGGGCACCAGCGGCTCGGCATCGCCGCGGCCTTCGGCGCGCAGGCGTTCGGGCCGTGCGATGCGCTGCGAAATCATTTTCTTCACCGCGTCGGCGCGGGCCTGCGAAAGTTGCCAGTTGGAAGGGAAGCGCACGCTGCGTATCGG
Organism: Variovorax pasteuri; assembly: GCF_051216435.1. Classification (NCBI taxonomy): domain Bacteria; kingdom Pseudomonadati; phylum Pseudomonadota; class Betaproteobacteria; order Burkholderiales; family Comamonadaceae; genus Variovorax; species Variovorax pasteuri. The sequence goes on along the minus strand of NZ_JBPJZS010000016.1, from coordinate 82,064 downwards.
CTGGTCGTCGCTGAAGCCGCTGACCAGCACATTGCCTTCCACCGAATTCAGCGCATCGGCCACGCGCGCGAGCACCGGCGCGTAGCGGTCGAGCACGCGGTCGGAGCCCGAGGCGAACAGGCCGTCGCCGCGCAGCACCACCACGCTGCGGTCGGCCTCGTCGCGCACGGTCAGCAGGCCGTCGCGGATCTCGGCCTCCAGGAAGCGCTGCAGGCGCGGTTGCGGCGCGGGCATGACCACGGCGCGCGCGGTCTGCGGCAGCCGCACCGCGTTGACGGCCGCGAAGGCGCCGTCTGACGTACCGGCCAGGTTGAAGGTGAGCAGCGCAAAGGCCAGCACCAGCAGCACCGCCGCCACCGCGCCCACCGCCCACACCGGCAGCCAGTTGCGCGCGCGGCGCACCGGTGCGCTGGCGTCCTGCCAGTGCGGCGACAGCGGCACCGCAATCTCGCCGCGCGTCTGGCGAATGATCTGCAGCAGCCGCTGCTTGAGGGTTTCAAGCTGCGAGCGGCCGTTGTCGATGACGCGAAAGCGCCCCTCGAAGCCCATGGCCAGGCAGAAGTAGATGAGCTCGATCAGGTGCAGGTGCTGCTGCGGGTTCTGCACCAGGCGCGACAGCAGCTGGAAGAACTTCTCGCCGCCCCAGGTCTCGTTGTGGAACATCACCAGCAGGCTCTGGGACGACCAGATGCTGCCGCCCCACGGCGTGAGTGCGGCGGCCTCGTCGACGGCCGTGCACAGGCAGTAGCGCGCGCCGATGATCACCTCGGGCGCGATGCCGGCCTGCTGCGCGCGCGTCTCGAAGCGGCGCACCTCGTCGACCAGGTGCTCGCGCAGCTGCGCGGGCGCGGGGTGGTGGCCGGTGGCGCGGATCTGCGGGATCAGGTCGAGCAGCGGATTGGCCGCGGCCACCAGCGGGTTGTTGCCGGCAATGGCCGTGTCGCCCGCATGCGGGCGACGTGTGTCGTGCCATGCGGTGAAGGACTCGGGCTGCGCACCGAGGCCGCGCGGGGCGGAGCCATCCCCCATGCCGCTGCCCATCCCGTTGCCCATGCCGTTCCCGGTGGCGCCGCCGCCCGGATTCGGCGGCACGAAGCCGCCCTGGCCGACGGCCATGTCGTTGTTCATAGGGTCCCTCACGGACGGATCGCCCAGAACTCCATGGCCAGACCCGGAAAGTCACCGGCCAGGTGCATCGCGACGCCGCCCGACTTCTCGAGTTGGCGCCACATGTCGCCGCTCTTGTCGAGCTCGAAGTAGTGGTAGCCCGCGTTGTACGGAATCTGCCGCGGCGCCACCGGCAGCGGCCGCACCACCACGCCGGGCAGCTGCAGCTGCACGAGGTCGCGGATGCGCTCCACCGAACCGATCTTCACCTGCGTGGGAAAGCGCTGCTGGATGGCCTCGGCCGGCAGGTCGGCATGCACCGCGAGCACGAAACCCGCGTTGCGCACCAGCACCGGGTCGGGCATGCGGCCCACGCGCACGCCGTGGCTGCGCTCCTCGAGCTCGATGGAGATGGCGCTCTGTTCGAGCACGGCCGACAGCGAACGGCGCAGCTCTTCCATCAGCGGACGAATGCTTTCGTTGAGGTTGTCGTGGTCGTACACCGGCCACACCACCGGCCGGCGCGTGGGCGAGGTGTGCGTGGCCAGGTGGCAGGCCAGCTTGAGCCAGTCGATGAACAGGTGCTCGGGATGAACCTGCACCGCCTGCTGTGCGTGCCAGGTGGTCGCCAGATAGCGATTGACCAGCTCCAGCAGCAGGAAGTCGGACACCTCGCTCACGCCGCCGCGGCCCGGCTGCGACAGCCGCGAGGCCAGCGCCTCGGAGCGCTGCGTGAGCAGGCCGTGCAGCTCCGCGATCATGCTGCGCAGCATGGCGTGCGCCGACGCGTCGAGCACGGGCGGAATGTAGTTGGCGTCGACCACCAGCTTGTGGTCGGTGCGCCGCTCGATCACGCGCACCGCGCCGATGGCCTGCCACTCGGCGGTGAGCGACGAGGCACGCGCCAGGCGCAGGCGCGGCGACGCGAGCTGCAGCGTGGCAGGGCCCAGGGCCACGGCGTTGCCGTCGTTCACCTCGCGCTCGATCACGCCGTAGCGCGCGGCCGAGCCTTCTTCTTCCGTGAAGATGACCTCTTCGCTGCCCGGCCTGCGCAGCGGCAGCGCGAGCACGATGAGTTCGTCGGTGAGGTCGGTGGGTACTTCGTAGGGAAGCGGTGCGTCTTCGGCGCCGAACGCGAACGGCGTGCCGTCGGGCAGCACGCCTGCACCGCTCTGCAGCGATACGCGGCCGAGCGCGTAGGCATCGCGGTCGATCTCCAGATGCAGCCAGCCCCAGGAGGCGCCTTGCAGGCCGGCGGTGCGGCGGGTCACGTACTGCTCGACATAGCGTTCCAGTTGCTGGAAGTGCTGCGGCCGGAGGTACATGCCCTCGGACCACACCACGCGATTCGCCAATGCCTGCGGTTGGGCGCCATTTCTTCCGGCGCCCGGATTGCGGACTGTCACCAAAGAACCTCCTGGAATTGCTCAACGGAAGCGGGAGGTGCGTTGATGAACGACCTCCCGATCGATCTGCTTTTTTATGCGTCTGATGCTACACGGCGTGTCTTGAATACGGCATGGCTTTTCATTCGTCGACGACACGCACTTTCGTACTAGCAAGACAGCAAGACGCCGAGAAAACTAACGACTTGGTATCAGCTCGATGCCGGTCTTGCGAATGGCCACCTGCACCGCCTGGTCGCTCGGCGAGAACTGCCACACCTTGTAGAGATTGGTTTGCTTTGGCTCTTTCAGCGGCAGCACGATGCGCCAGCGAGAGGCTTCCAGCTTGCGATAGCCCGCGATGATGCCGATGGCGCGCGAGTCGAGTCCGGCTTCGCGCTTGAACACGCGCTCTTCGCCGCTGCGCATGATGGCCTGGTCGGCGTTCACGAGCTCCGTCATGAGCGTCTCGCGGTCGCGGTCCTGCAGTGCAAAGTAGTCTGCCGTCTCGAAGTTACCGGAAGATTTCAGTTCGAAGACCTTCACGAGGATGGGCGCCGCCTGCCCGCGTCCGTCGGGGTTCACGCCCTCGTCGATCTTGATGGTCACCGCGTAGGGCGTGGGCATCGACTTGGCCGTCGATGCGCATCCACTGACCAGGCCTGCAAACAAAGGTGTCGTTGCAAGTGCGCCTTGTAGCAAGGTTCTTCGATGCATTGAGTTCTCCCCGATATGGTTGCGACCTATATTATCGAAAGCATGCGCATTTACGATGGCGCATCGCGTGCCTGTCGCAACTCAGCGGCACACTATCTCGAACATTGCATTCAGCAGGTAGGAGAAAAGATTGAAGTCATGTCTGCCAGCTCTGGCGTTCACTCTTTTGATGGTCGGAGGTTGCACCACCCCGCCGCCCGCACCCGATCCCGCACCGCAACCCGAACGACTCAGCCAGCAGGTAGCGCGCACCACGCTGGAGCGCGCGCAACAGGCCTATGACGAAGGCGACTACGCCAAGGCCGTGAGCACGCTCAAGAGCGGCGGCGTGTCGGTGTTCGACGGTGCCGACGCCAACACGCGGCTCGAGGCCATGAAGCTCGAGGCCTTCAGCTACTGCGTGGCCAACCAGATCCCCGAGTGCCGCGCGCAGTTCCGCAAGCTCCTCGACGCGTTCCCCACCTTCGACCTCAGCGTGGCGGAGCGCAAGCATCCGGTGTGGGGCCCGGCCTTCGAGGCAGCGAAACGAATGAAGCGTTGATGATGGACATCGCCAATGGCGCGCCTCGATGCGGCCGGCGAGAAACGACGACCAGGGAGATGCGATGCGTTGGACAGTGATCGAACATGCCGGCAGGCCGGTGACCGCGGGGCCCTCTGCATGGCTCGCGGCGCCCGGCGGCACCATCGGGCGCAGCCCCGACAACCACCTCGTGCTGCCCGACGAACAGCGCCAGATCTCGCGCCTGCAGGCCACGGTGCGCTTCGACGAGGACGGTGCGGTGGTGCTGCGCAACATGAGCGCGGTGCTGCCCATCGGCGTGAACGGCAGCACGCTCGCGCACGAGCAGGAGTCGCGCGTGGCCGATGGCGACCGCGTGACGATCGGCAGCTACGTGCTGGAAGCCGCGAGCGCGCAGCGTGCGGTGCCTGCGGCGCCGCTGGAGCCCACGGTGGCAGTCGTTCCTCCACCGCCACCTCCACCACCCTTTTCTCCCCCGCCTGTGCAGCCGCTGTCCCCGGCACTTGGCGCCGCACCGGTGCAGGCGAGCCCCATCGGTGACCTGCTGCCGTCATCGCCTGGCGCCGATGTGTTCGCAGACCTGTTCGGCGAAGGCGCGCTGCCCATCGGCGATGCGCAGCCTGCGGCGGCCGTGCCGACGCCCCAGCGTGCGCCGGAGCCCGCGCACGCACCGGCACCTTCACCTTCACCGGCGTTCATGCCCGCGCCGGTGCCACCGCCCGCGCCTTTCATCGCCCCTCTGCAGCCGCCCGCAGCGCCACCGGAGGCGAGCAACAACAGCAGCCACATCGGCAGTACCCCGCCGGCAGCGCAGATGCCGTCGGCGGCCGACTGGGACGCCATCCTCGCGAACGCGCCGCGGCGCGTCGACAGCACACCCGCGCCCATGCCCGACCCGATGGCGCACGAGCCCTTCGAGCTGCCCTCGCAGGCGCGCAGGAACCCGGCAGACCCGCTCGCCGAACTGAACCCGCACGCGGCTGTCGGCATGTCGGACATCGCACTGAAGCGCGGGGTCGATCCGCTCTCGTTCTTCGCAGCCGACGACAGCGCGCACTCGCCGCTGGCCGACCCCCGCCCCACATCGCTCGCGCACCACGACACGCTGTTGCCGGGCGAGCCGCACCCCGCGCTCGACCTGCTGCGGAACAAGCCGGCCATGCAGGGCTACAGCCAGCCGAACCATGCGCGCGAAGTGTCGGCGCAGTTCCGTCCGCCGATGCCCGTGGCCGCGCCGGCGCCCGTGGCGGAACCGGTGAAGCTGGAGGCACCACCTCCACCTCCACCTCCACCTCCACCTCCACCTCCGCCTCCGCCGCCGCCGCCTCCCGCACCACCTCCCGTGGTGGCCGCGCCGGTCGTGCCGCCGCCGGTCGCCGTGGCACCGCCTCCCGCCGTCGCAGCGCCGGTGGCACCCGTGGCCGCACCTGTCGCCGCCACGCCTGCAACACCGCCAACGCCTGCATCGCCCGCATCCACTGCGCCGCCCTCGCCCGCCTCCGAAGCCCTGTTCAAGGCCTTCCTCGAAGGCGCGGGCGTGCCCGAGCTGGCCGGCCAGCAGCCGATGGACCTCGAGGCCATGCAGCGCCTGGGCCGCATCATGCGGGCCTTCACCGACGGCACCATCGAGCTGCTGTCGTCGCGCGCCATGCTCAAGCGCGAGGTGCGCGCCGAGATCACCATGATCGTGGACGAGGAGAACAACCCGTTCAAGATCCTGCCCAACGGCCGCGCCGTGCTGATGCAGATGTTCGGCGCGCGCATGCCCGGCTTCCTGCCGCCCGAGGCCGCTGTGCACGACGCGCTGGGCGACCTGCAGTCGCACCAGCTCGGCATGGTCGCCGGCATGCGCGCCGCGCTGCTCACGCTGCTCAAGAGCTTCGACCCCGCCGCGCTCGCCCGCGACACGCCGCACGACGGCGGCCTGGGCGAGAAGCTGCTGCCCGGCGGGCGCGAGGCGCGCCTGTGGCGCCGGCTGCAGGCGCTGCACACGGAGACCACCGCGGCCGTGGAAGACGACTTCCAGGCCGTCTTCGGCCGCGCGTTCCAGCAGGCCTACGACAAGGAGATGGAACGGTTGAAGGAGGCCCGCCGTGCCTGACACCATGCCCGACCCTGCGGCTCAGGCCGCCCGCTCCTTCGCCGTGCCCGTGTCGACCTCGCAGTTCTCCTGCGTGGGCGAGCGCAGTGGCAACCAGGACGCCATCGGCTACCACCTGGACGATCGCAACGCCTGCTTCGTGGTGAGCGACGGCGTGGGCGGCAATGCGGGCGGCGAGCTGGCCTCGCGCATCGCCGTGGACACCGCCCTCAACGCCTTCGTGGACGACCCCTCGCTGGCGCCCGACAGCATCCAGCGCTGCGTGAAGTCGGCCAACGACGCCATCCTGGCCAGGCAGCGCGAGCTCTCCGAGCAAAGCCGCATGAGCGCCACCTTCGTCTCGCTGTTCGTCGACCGCGCCACCAACCAGGCCTGCTGGGCCCACGTGGGCGACAGCCGCCTCTACTGGTTCCGCCGCGGCGCGCTCATGGAGCGCACCGAAGACCACAGCCTGTCGGAGCGCTCCGGCGACGCCGCCGCGAGCCACCAGAACGGCGGCGAGCGGCTGGTGAAAACCAACCTGCTGTACCGCGCACTCGGCGCACGCGCCACGGCCGAGGCCACGCTCACCGCGTCGCGGCGCCTGGCCGACGGCGATGCCTTCCTGCTGTGCACCGACGGGCTCTGGCAGCTGATCTCGCAGCAGGTGATGGAGCGCTCGCTGCAGCTGGCCGACAGCGCGGAAGAGTGGCTCGCGCTGATCCGCCGCGCCGCCGAGGCCAAGGCCGACGAGTCGCGCGACAACTACTCGGCGCTGGCCGTGTGGGTGGGGTTTCCGCAGCAGGTGACGCTGGCGGGAACGGTCTGAATCGACGCGCCCTCAGGGCGCCAGCATCAGCACCTTGAACTGGCTCGGCACGATTCGCATGCCGACGATGTTGCAACGGTTCTGCATCGTGATGCTGGTGACCCGCGTGGCCGGTGTCCCCCTGATAAGCACGGTGAACGCGCCTGTCACATGACGCGATTGCTGCATGAACGTCTGCGACACAACGCCGCCCAGTGCCCCGGGCTGATCCCCCAGGGTGATTGGCGTGGTCGTGGCCATGTTGTGTGCCGGCATCGCCATGAAGAGGATGTTCCAGGCATTCGGAATGGCCATCGGCCCCATGGCCATGTTCGGGTATGGAATGGGCACCGGCGACCTGCAGACGTCGGGGAACGCCATGTCCATTCCCATGAGCTGACAATTGGCAAACATCTGGTACCTCCTCGCCTAGCCCATGTGGATCTGAGCCGCGTCCACCTTCACCAGCTCCTGGCCGGTGACCATCGTGTGGTGGCCATGAATGCGCACCGTCTCGCTGGCCTTGTAGTCCATGTGGCCCGCACGCACCTGGTCGACTTCATCCGTCAGGCGCAGCGTCTGACGCGCCATCTGCACGATGCGATCAGCCACGGTCTCGAACACCTTGCCGACCAGCCGGACGCTTCCGGCCGCGGCCTGCACCGAGCGCGTCACCAGCCGCAGTTCACCGATGTCGCACTCGCCCTCTTCTGTCTTGAGTACGAAGCGCCTGTCCGCGCGAAGGCTGAGCTCCGAGGCACTCGCGATGGTCACCCGGCCGTTGCCCGTAGGCGCGAAGGTGACGTCGCCCGCCGCCTCGATGCAGCTTGACGACGCATCGGCCTGCTCGATCACGGCGATCAGGTAGGCGCGCGCGCTGTCGGGACCGGACACCAGCACGGTATCGCCGCTGGCCGGTTTGAGCAGGCAGCTCGCCGCGCGCCGGCAAACCCAGACAGCACCCTGCTCGTCGTCGACGGTGACACGTCCATCCGGCAGCAACGCGGCGACCACCCCCTGGAAGTGAACCGGAGCCGTCAGCTTCGAGGCTTTGTGCAGTGAAACGACTGACATGGAGTCTCCTTGTTTCGATGGGTCAAACAGTGGAACGGACTGGCTTGGCGGCATCAGCGCGGCGGATGAATCTCTTGAGCCTTGAACAGCTCCGGATCGTTTTCGATGATGCCACCGCTTCCCGAGAAACGCGCACCTGCGCGCGCGGCCCGATGAAAGCGAGTGCGCAAGAAACGTGCATTGCGCAAATCCGCGTCATGAAGTGCGGCATAGGAAAAATCAGCATCGTGCAGGTTCGCGTCGCGAAAGCTGGCACCCTTCGCCTGCGCGCGATGGAACACGCTCAGCGGCAGGCGCGAGCGGCTGAAATCGGCACCTTCGAGTTTGGCGTCGGCCCAGATCGACTGGTCGAAGATGGCATCGCTGCAATTCGCTTCACGCAGATCGGCCTCCGGGAACATCGTCTGGGCGGCATCCACTGCGCTGAAGTTAGCCCTGGTCAGCGTGGCGCCCTTGAAGTTGCTCTGGGTCAGCACGGCGCCGCTGAAATCGACACCTGCCATCGCGCTGTCGGTGAACTGGCAGCGCAGGAAGGCGGTGTGCGGCAAGCGCTGACCTTCGAGATTGCACTCCATCAAGATCGAACCATCGCATTGGGCCTGGGCGAACTCCACCGTGCGCAGATCCATGCGAAAGAACATCAGGTGCAGCAGCTTCGCCCCACGGCAATCGAGCTGGTCGACCCGTGATTCGGTGATGATGATCTGATCGCAGATGCCGGGCTTCAACACCGCATGCCCGAGCTCGCATCTGAGAAAAGCCACGCGCTCCATTTGCGATTTCTCGAAATCCGCGTGAGCCAGCGAAGATTCGACGAACTGGGTGTCCTGCATGAACGCGCGGCCGAGTTGCGCGGCCTCCAACCGACACCGAAACACGCGCACGCCCTTCAAGCTGGCCGCCGACAGGTCGGCTTGATCGAGGTTGCATTGCGCAAGCGAACTGTCGTCGAGGCAGGCGCCGCGCAGATTCGTCCGGCTCAAGTCGACGTGCTCCATCTGCGCCCCCGACAAGTCGATGCCGCTGAGGTCCTGACCCGCGAGACTCACTTTGACCACCGGTTGGGCATGCCGAATCTTGTCCAGAAGTTCTTCCACTGTCATCGAACCGGCTCAGTCTTTCTTGCAGGCAAGGTCTTGGCTCCCTGGGTGTAGGCGCCGATGAAGGTGGTCGAACCGTCGATGGCGGCCTGTGACACGTCGGCGCGAAACAGATTGGCATCCTGCAGGCTGGCAAAGCGCAGGTCGGCCTTGGAAAGATTGGCGTCGATGAGGTTGGCTCCGCGCAACGAGGCTTCGCGCAAGTCCGCGCGAATGAACAGGCTCTCGCCGGCATGCGATCCCTCCAGCCGCGCGCGCCGCAGGTCGCACTCGGAGAAGTCGCAGCCTTCAAGGCGCGCCTTCGCGAGGTCGGCGCCGACCAATATGGCGCCGCGCAGGCCGCACTGCCTGAGCGAAGCGGCGCAGAACACCGCCTGCACAAAGCTGCAGCCATGGACGAAGGAACAGGTCACGAGGCTGGCCTCGGTGAAGTCGACCCCCTCCCGCGCATCGACGGCGACGAAAGCACAGGCGTTCAGCGAGGCGCGTACGAAGGATGTTCCCTTGAAGCTGCACTCGACCCAGCTCACCTGCTTGAACGCGGCGTCGTCGAAAGCGATGTCTTCCAGTGCCAGCTTGACCATCGCCATTTGCTCCCAGTGCGAGCCGCGCGCATCGCAGCGCGCCCATTCGCTTTCGAACAGATCGGCTTGCTTGAACGCGGCCTTCGCCAGCACGCAGGAACGAAAAATGGTCTTGCTGCAACACGTCTGCACGAAGCTGGCCGCCGTGAAGTTCGCCCCTTCGCATTGCGCGCCGCCCAGATTGGCCTCGTCCAGCCGCGCATCGGTGAGCGACGCCCGGACAAGCCGCGCCCGCGCAAGCACCGCGCGCGTGAAGTTGCAGCCATCGAGCCGCGCGTCGCTGAAGTCGACGTCTTCGAGGTTCGCTCCCGTGAAGTCGGCACCGCGCAGATCCAGACCCGAGAGGTTGGCGCCGACGAAGCTCATGCCTGCGAAACGACGCTCGCCGCTGGCTGCGGCCTCGAGACGCCGACGCAGCCGTCTGGAGCGCAGGCTGCTGGCCGGCGGCGCCGGCTCGAGCAGGTGTGCGCCATGGAGGTGCCCCATGCGCATGTTGCGCCCGGCCTGCTCGCGCAGCCGCGCGCTTTCGGCGGCCTCGTCAGGCGTGGGGGGTGTTCGGCGCTCGCGCGCCGCGTCTTCCTCGAGGCGCGCGAGGTCACGCAGCAGGCGGTCCGGGTCGAATCGGCGCTGCACAGGCTTGCCGGTCCGCGCCTCCACCTCGGTCATGGCCTTGTCGATGCTCGCCTTGATCTCGTCGGACAGCTTGCGCGGTTCCATCTGCGACAGCGGCGGGATATCGATATCGGGTTGAATGGCAGCGGGCATCCCGTGTGCGACGGCCTTGGCCCGGTCCTCGGCGCCGCGGGCAAGGGCCGCCTGGCGCATTTGCTCGAGGGCTTGATCGGCCCTCTCGGCGAAGTCGGGCAGATCGTCCGCGGAGGCAGGCGGCCGCAGATCCGGTTCGGACACGGGCGGCAGATACTGCTCGGGATCCACGCCCTGCGCCAGCAGATGGGCACGCATGCGTTCGCGCTCGCGCTGCCGGCCTGCGTGCAGATTGCGCGCCAGCGGAAGCGAAGCGATATCGGGCATCTGGTCGCCTGCCCATGGCCCCATGATCGCCTTGGGGACCAGGTCGCTGTCGCGCAGGACCAGCACCGCCTTGGTTGGATCGAGGCGCTGCTGCAGCACCTGTTGGTAGTGGGCAAGCGGCCGCGGCTGCCCGCGCAACTCGAGCGCGGGCATGACGTGCTTGACGTCGGCCGCGTCATCCTCTGCGATGGGCGATGCGCCGTGCCAGACCAGGATGACGCGCTCGGCGTGCGGAAAAAACCAGGCCGTGCTCAGGTGCAGCGAAATTTCCGACAACGCGCCACCGTCTTTCTGAAAGCTGGCGAAGCAACGCGCCTGCCAATCGGGCAGCTGGCCACGCATCACCGGCTGCCGAGGGTGCATGTTCCACAGTTCGTAGGCGGCGCCCGGCGGCAATTCGCGCTGGCCGGGCAGGCGCTGGTCGGGAGGTGCTGCATTGAAGTAGCGCCAGTCCATGTCATCGGCGAAACCCGGGTACTCGTGCTGCAGCCACTGCTGGTCGTAGGCGCGCCCCATCAGCGCGAGCCGCTGCGGCCGATCGGGAGGCACGGCGCCGAAACCCGCAGGCACGATGCGCCGCCCGGGTGCGTCCTGACGCGCGCCGGGCAACTCGACATTGGGAAGCCGGCGCGTCTGTACGCCGTTGATCGTTTCATCGAAGCTGCCGATGCCTTCCGGGTTTTCGGGCTCGCTCGGGCCGCCATAGGCATGCGCCCAATCCAGCCTCAGGCGCTCGAAAGGCTGCGCAGGCGTGGCGCGGCCGCCAAGCCAGTAGCGATCACCGCTCACCAGCAATGGCTTGGCCTGGCCATTGAAGACGGCCTTGGCCGCACACAGTGTCTTGTCGTCCTGATGCGCCGTGTACGCATAGCCGCTGACCAGCCACTCCGGCTCGATCTTGGGCACGCACAGGTCCAGCACGTTGCCGGGCCCGATTTCGTCGGCCGCCAGCTTCCAGAGATCCTGGTCGGGCATCAGCAGGGGCTCGGGCGCCAGGCTGGCCATCGCGAAGACCGAGACGCCCAGGTGGTCTTGCCGCTGCCGCCGGAAGGGCCGCGTGAGGATGCTCAGGCGAAAGGGTTTGATGGTCTTCATGGGGCAGCGGACCCGCTTCAGCGCACCGGCTGATCGATGGCGATCTCGTGCGAGACCGGGTCGAAGCGCAGCTTCACGGAGCGCCCCGGTGCGAAGTCGGCGAGCTTCACCGGGCTGATCGGGGCGACCAGTTCAGCCTCGTAGGCAGGCCATCCGCCCTCAGGCTGTACTTGGAACTTGAGCCGTACGAGGATATAGATGCGCGCGGCCCGCATGCCCGTGTCATGGCTCTCGAGCACCGTCGCTACGGCCGGTTGGCCCGTACGAAGCACTCGCTCGGCGAGATCCGCACCCATCGCGCGGCGGTTGACCACACTCTGCATATGCATCACGTGGGAGGCATGGCGCTTGGCCAGCGTGATCGCCACGAACGCCGGCAGCACGACGACAGCGATGGGGACAATCAGATACCAGTACTTGGTAAACCACACAGCGAAAAGATCCAACACGCGCTCCAAGCTCAGACAAAGACGGTGAAGCCCGAGAGGTTCACCCTGTATCCGTTGTTATCGATTTTTTGTGCCTCGTTGTCCCACGTGAAAGCCGTCTGGGTTGTGGAAAATGTGCCCATCGCAAGGCTGACGGAATACAGGTCGAGCTTTATGAACGCACCCGTGAGCGAGTAGGTGTTGAACCCCAGGTTCAGCCCGGCAATGCTGGTCACCAGGCCGTTCACGAACAGCGAAGTGCCGTTGAGGCTCACGTTGGCCCCGTTGACCCCCATGTTGAAGCCCTTGAAGGCAATACCCCAGTCCGTGAAGGTCACCTTTTTTGCCGACTTGTCCTCGACATGGGGCGCATCCAGCACGATCTTGGTCGGCGACTTGACCGAGATGTCTGCCGCGGTGCTTTCCAGGTTCATGGGGCCATCCGTCGTCGCACTCAACGACGTGTTCGCGTGCACCTTTTGTGCCCCCTCGACGAGATAGTCCTCGTCGCCGTGGACCGTCACCTTCTTCCCCTTGGTTTCTTCGGTGTACAGGCCGACCACCTTGGTGGTCTGCGGACCCGCGATGTCTTCCTTGAGCGACGTACCGATGATCCGCTCTTCACCGCTGTCGACCGTGTCCTTGCGCTTGCCGGTGACATGGATGGTCTGGTTGCCGATGACATCGACCTGCTGGTTGCCACCATCCACCTTGATGAACTGGTCGCCGCCGTTGACGGTGATCTTCTGCGGCCCGCCCTTGTTGACCGTCAGCGTGTGCGGCCCGTTGACCGTCTCGTCGAGCGAGGTATTGGTCGTGTAGGTGTCCGAGCCTTCGATCAGCGTCTCGCGCGTGCCGTCCACGGTGTGTGTTTCATTGTTCTCGACGTTGAGGCTGAAATCCTTCTGCGCGTGGATCTTGATCGACTCGTTGCTGGGGTCGTCGTCGATCACGAAGTGGTTGGCCAGCTCGCCGTCGCCCTTGATGGTGCGGCTGATGAAGCCGCTGACTGTTGCCTTGGCCGGTAGTTCGAGCGGCGGCATCTGGTCGGCGTTGTACACGCGGCCGATGATGATCGGCCGGTCCGGGAAACCGGCGATGAAATCGACGATCACTTCCTGCCCCACGCGCGGATGGTTCACCGCGCCGAAGTTGGAGCCCGCCCACGCGCTCGACACACGCACCCAGCACGAGCTGTCCTCGTTGCGCTGGCCGTAGCGGTCCCAGCGGAACTGCACCTTCACGCGGCCGTACTTGTCGATCCAGATGTCTTCCCCGGGCGGGCCCACGACCGTGGCGGTCTGCGGGCCGTGCGTGGTCGGCATCCGCGTGACGCGCGGCGCGCGGAACGGAAACGACGTGGGCTGCACGCCGAAGTTGAAGCTGTAGAGACCGTCGGGGCTGCCCGTCGCATAGCCGCCCTCGCGCAGGTTGTAGGTCACCGAGACGACCAGGTATTCCTTGTTGTCCTCCTCGCGCGGCGCGTTCTGCATGTTGAAGCGGTAGCCGGGCGCCATGCCGCGCACGTTGGAGTGGCCGGTGTCGACTTCGGCCTGCGCCTGCGCTTCCTCGAGCCGGATCCGCGCGTAGTGCTCGCCCTGCCCGGCGTCGCTGTAGCCGCCGAGCCACTCGTACATCTCGTAGCGGCCGTGATCGTTGTCGCGCGGCTGGCTGCGCGTGTTGAGCAGGTCGGCCTTGGGCTTCTTGAAGTCGAAGTCGTCGACCACGAAGGTGCCGGGGCGGATCTCCTCGGTCACCTCCCACTGGTCGATCACTTCGCGGCCCGTCTCGCCCACGCGATCGGTGGCGAGGTAGCCGATGCGCGGATAGCCCGGCAGCATGTCGTGCGCCCCCATGTCGTCGGCCAGCACCAGGGTGTGCTGGTTCTTCTCGTGCTTGAAGTAATAGTAGATGCCTTCGTGTTCCATCATGCGGCTCACGAATGCGAAGTCCGTCTCCTGGTACTGCACGGAGTAGTCGCGCTGGCGGTAGGCGGCGCTGAGCTTCTTCTCGAAAGCGAAACCGTACTCGCCCAGCACTTCGTCCAGGATGTCGACGACCGATTTGTTCTGGAAGATCTTGCAGTCGCTGGTGCGCGTGAGGTACCAGAGCCAGGGCCGCACCGAAGCGCGGTACACGACGTAGCGCGAGGAGCTCTCTTCACGCCCGATCATCGTGAAGCGCGTGATCTGTCCATTGAGATAGCGCGGGGTACCGTCGATGGTCACGATCTCGAGCGTGAGCGGCTTGCCCAGCACCGCCTTCATGTCGACGGAAGTGTTGGGGCTCAGCAGGTCGACTTCGAACTCGAACAGCTCCGACAGCCCTTCGTTGCCGTGCATCGAACGGAACAGCAACTGGTCTGGTGCAAGCGGTGTATGTGCCGTGACTACTCTGGCCATGTGGTACTCCCTTTCTGCGCTCAATGTTCAGAAAATTCGTAGCGGAAATCGTCATCGGCCGCGCTCAGCCGCACGCTCGCAAGCTTGCGCGCACTGACCGTCGCACCGATGACTTCCTCGCTCAGCCGCGGCAGGATGGTGTGCGTGAGGATCGCGTCGATCATCCGCCCGCCCGACTCGATGGCCGTGCAGCGGCGGGCCACCAGCGCGACGGCGCTGTCGTCGTAGACCAGCGCGATGCCGTGGTTCGCCAGCAGCCGCGCTGCGATGCGGTCGAGCTGCAGGTGAATGATGCGGTGCAGTGCCTCGGCGTGCAACGGGTAATAAGGCACTACAACCAGGCGGCCCAGCAGCGCGGGCGCGAACACCTTCAGCAGCGGCTCGCGCAGGGCCGCGGCCAACGGCTCGGGGTCGGGCCGCAGGCTCGGGTCTTCGCACAGCTGCATGACCAGGTCGGTGCCGACGTTGGAGGTCATGATGATCACGGTGTTGCGAAAGTCGATGTGGCGGCCCTCGCCGTCTTCCATCCAGCCCTTGTCGAACACCTGGAAGAAGATCTCGTGCACGTCGGTGTGGGCCTTCTCGATCTCGTCGAGCAGCACCACGCTGTAGGGCCGGCGGCGCACGGCCTCGGTGAGCACGCCGCCTTCTCCGTAGCCCACGTAGCCCGGCGGCGCGCCCTTGAGCGTGGAGACGGTGTGCGACTCCTGGAACTCGCTCATGTTGATGGTCACGAGGTTCTGCTCGCCGCCGTACAGCGCTTCGGACAGCGCCAGCGCCGTCTCGGTCTTGCCCACGCCCGAGGGGCCGCACAGCAGGAACACGCCCACGGGCTTGTTCGGGTTGTCCAGCCGCGCGCGCGCGGTGCGGATGCGCCGTGAAATGGTTTCCAGCGCATCGGGCTGCGCGACCACGCGGGCCGACAGGATCTCGCCCAGGCGCAGCACCGACTGCGCGTCGTCGCGCACCATGCGGCCGATGGGAATGCCGGTCCAGTCGGCCACCACGGTGGCGATGGCCTGCGCGTCGACGGCCGCCAGGATGAGCGGCGACTCGCCCTGCAGTTGCACGAGCTTGTCCTGCGCCGCATTGAGTTCGGCGCGAATTTCTTCGGGTGTGCGTTCGGGCTCGGCGGGCTCGCTTCGTTCGGCCGCGGCGGTCGGTTGCGGCGCCTCGCCGACCGGATCGCCGTCCTCTTCGGTGTCGGTTTGGGCTTCGGCCTGCACCGGCACCGCCGCGGGCGACAGCAGCTTGCGCAGCGCCACGATGCGCTCGACCAGCGTGCTCTCTTCCACGCGCCGCTGCTCCAGCAGATCGAGTTCGGCCTGCGCGGCGGCCACCTGGGCCGCGATGTCTTCGACACGCTGGTGCGCGCCCACGCCGATCGCCGCCTCGCGCCCCGCGATGCCCGACTCGATGCCCAGCACCTCGATGCGGCGCTGCAGGTCTTCCAGCGCGGCAGGCAATGCATGCTGGCTCAGCGCCACGCGCGCGCAGGCCGTGTCGAGCAGGCTCACGGCCTTGTCGGGCAACTGGCGCGCAGGAATGTAGCGGTGCGACAGGCTCACGGCCGCTTCGAGCGCGGCGTCGAGGATCAGCACGCCGTGGTGCTTCTCCAGCTCAGCCGAGATGCCGCGCAGCATGATCACCGCCTTGGGCTCGGTGGGCTCGTGCACCTGGATGGTCTGGAAGCGCCGCGTGAGCGCCGGGTCTTTCTCGATGTACTTCTTGTACTCCGACCAGGTGGTCGCGCCGATGGTGCGCAGCCGTCCGCGTGCAAGCGCCGGCTTGAGCAGGTTGGCCGCGTCGCCGGTGCCGGCCGTGCCGCCCGCGCCCACCAGCGTGTGCACCTCGTCGACGAACAGCACGATGGGTTTCGGGCTTTTCTCGACCTCGTCGATCACCTGGCGCAGGCGCTGCTCGAACTCGCCCTTCACCCCCGCGCCGGCCTGCAGCAGCGTGGGGTCGAGCACCCACAGCGACACGTCCTTCAGCGAAGGCGGCACGTCGCCCGAGGCCAGCCGCGAGGCCAGCCCCTCGACCACCGCTGTCTTGCCCACGCCGGCCTCGCCGGTGAGCAGCGGGTTGTTCTGGCGGCGGCGCATGAGGATGTCGATGATCTGGCGGATCTCGTCGTCGCGGCCGAACACCGGGTCCAGCTCGCCCGCGCGCGCCTTGGCCGTGAGGTCGCTCGCGTACTTGGCCAGCGCCGAGCCGCCGGCCGCGGGCGCGTCGCCCTGGTGCGCGGCCGCAGGGGCACCGCCAGCCGCGCTCTGCACGGCGTCGAAGTCGTCTTCGGGCGAGCCTTCGGTCCAGGCCGCGAGCTGTGCCACCAGCACGTCGGGCACCAGCTTGTCGAACTCGCGCGAAATGCCCGAGAGCACCTGCCGCAGCCCCGGCGTCTTGACGATGCCCGCGAGCAGGTAGGCGCCGCGGATCGAGGTGGCCTCGAAGCGCAGGCTGGCATACACCCACGCACGCTCGACGGCGTTGTCGACGTGCTCGGAGATGTCGCTGATCGAGGTGGCGCCGTGCGGCAGGCGGTCGAGCGCGCGCACCACGTCCTGTTCGAGCGCGTCGAGGTTCAGCCCCGCGCGCTTGACGATGCGGCGCAGGTCGCTGTCCTGCAGCTGCAGGATCTGGTGCAGCCAGTGCACCAGCTCCACGTAGGCATTGCCGCGCAGCTTGGCGAAGGCGGTGGCGGTCTCCAATGCCTTGTAGAGCATCGGGTTGAGCTTGGAGAAAAGCGAGACGCGGCGGATGTCGGTCATAGAGCGTTGACAGGGCGGGCCGCGGGCGCGGCCGATGGGTGACGGGAAAACAATGCTTCGGGCTGGAACACCATGTCGCCGGCGTCGGTGTCCGCCAGGCGCGTGCCGAGCCAGCTGCCCCAGCCCAGGCGCTGGCTGCCGCCCAGCGTGGAGCCGTGCGCGTCGTCCTTCCTGAGCACCAGGCGCAGCTCCCAGGCGAACTCGATGCCGATGTACTGGCGTACCCAGTCGACCACCTGCTGCAGGCGCTTGCTGCCGGGCAGGAACTCGCGGAACTGGTCCTGCGAGAGGGGCCCGAGCTCCAGGCGGAACTTGGATTGGGCGTCGCGCACCGCCAGCCCCAGCGTGGCACCGCCGCCCAGCCGGTGGTTGCGCCCGAACAGGCCCAGGCGGCTGACTTCGCGCTCTTCGAGCATCACCCAGTCGCTCACGAATTCCTCCACGCGCACGGGCACGCCGAAGTACAGCCTGAGGATCTGGATCAGCCCTTCGGGGTTGCGCGTCTGGCGCACCAGGTGGCCGGCCATGAAGGTGCGCGCATGGTCGGCAATGCGGTCGCGCTCCTGCAGGCCGGGCTGCCCCATGCTCATGAGGCTGGCCACGTAGTCGACGAAGCGGTGGCCGTCGGGGCGGTCCAGGCTGTTGACCGATTGCGCGTCGGCCCAGGCCCGGTAGAACAGCAGGATGAGCCGGTGATGGAACAGGTCGGCGAACGCGCTGAGCGTGTCGTCGGCGTGGTGGCGCTTGCGTTCGCGCGCGTACTCCGTCAGGTGCAGCGGCAGCGGGCCGTTGGGGCCGAACAGGCCGAAGCCGTAGATGGAAATGCGCGGCGGGCCGTCGCCGTCCACGTCGACGCCCGACACGTTCGACGGCGCGAACGCCATCGACGGTTCCTGCCCCAGCCGCAGCGGCTCGTCGGCCGGGCGCGGGGCGCGGCCCAGCAGCGGATGGCCGCCCTGCGCGTCGAGCCGGCGCAGCAGCATGAACAGGTCGTGCTCGAAGGGCTGCTCGACCAGCGCGGCCCACAGTTCGGGGTCGAGCTCGGGCATGCCGCGCGGCACCGGCGTGGCTTGCAGGGGCTGCACGACCTCCAGGGTCTGCAGGTTCTGTACGGCCTGCGGGTTCTGCATGGCCTGCGGCGTGTTGTCGATGCCCTCCCGGCCTTCCAGGCCTTCGGCGCGGTCGGTGATGCCGGTGTCGCTCATACGGCCGGGCGGCGTCCCACGCGCGGAATCCAGCGCGCGATCTCGCCGCGCTGCAGGCTGGACAGCGCGAACTCGGTGAACGAATTGAGCGACACGTGGCGGCTGAAGAACTGCTCCAGCACGGCGCCGAACAGGTACGGGCTCGCGCCGGAGAATGCGACCTCGTCGATCTTCAGCGCAATCTCCACGCCGCGGCCGAACACGATGGGGCCCGGCTCGGGCAGGCGGCGGAACACCGGTGCCAGCGCCATCGAGCGCACGCCCTGGATCTGCCGGCGCACCGCCGGGTCGGCGAGGTTGCCGTACAGGTCGAGCATCTCGCGCAAGGCCGACGCGCCCTGCGCTGCATCCACGTCGGTCAGGCTCAGGTAGTTCAGGCCCAGGTGGCTGATGAGGCGCCACGTGAGCGCGCCTTCGGCCAGCGCCGGGTAGGGTCGCGACGGCCCGCGCAGGATGCGGATGGCGCGCACCGGCGCGGACACGCGCAGCGTGAAGTCCGACTCCAGCCCGGTAGGCAGCAGCAGCGGCAGGTCGCGGTTGGTGCACAGCGCGTCCAGCGTGATGTGGCGCATGCTGTGCGCGAAGGGCGCGTCGTGCTGGTCGACCAGCGACACGTACACCTCGCTGCCGGTGTAGCTGGTGCGCGTGCCCTGCGCGCGGGCGCGGTCGGACACCAGGCGCGGCTCGCGGCGCAGCGAGAAGTAGGCGCCGAAGTCACCGTCGTCCGCCGCGAACGAGCCGAGAAAGGGCCGGAACTCGCGCTCTTCGGAGCCGTTGGCCATGTGGCCGGTGACGCGCTCCACCGTGAAGATCTCGAAGTCGCGCGGCCGCGTGCGGTCGATCACCGCATGGTGCTCGTGCTGGCCCGGCCCCACCGGAATGCGGTCGCTGCGGCGCGGCACCAGGTTGATGATGGGCGTGCAGAACAGCGAGAAATGCTTGGCGTCGACCACGCGTTCGAGGTCGGCGTCGGCGCGGTCGAGCAGGATCACGATCTCCATCGTGGTGCCGCCCATGGCCGCGGCCGCCGCGCGCAGCTTGTTCACGCTGAAGAACAGGTAGCGCTCGGGGAACGCGAAGTACTCGTGCAGCAGGCGGTAGCCCTGGAACGAGCGCGCGTCGTAGGGCAGCAGGGCCTGCTCGGGGTCGAAGCCCTCGTGCTTGATGGCGTCGTCGCCCAGCGGCACGATGCGCGCGGTGCCGCCCGATGCGCCGGGGCCGCTGCGGCACACCACGCCCACGCTGTGGTGCGCGGCAAGTTCCAGCACGCGCAACGCATGCAGCTCGGCGCCCGACAGGAAGAACTCGAGGCGGTCGAGCGGCATGTCGGCAAAGCGTGCGCCGCCCACCGCTTCGAGCTTGAGGGTGATGGCGCTCCTGGCCTGCCGCGCCACCATGGGCATGGCATGCCCGATGTCCGCCGGCACCGGGCCGATGCCGGCCTCCGCGATGCGGATGGGCCACAGCGTGACGGCATGGCCGGTGCGGAACTCGCAGGCCGTCTGCTCGCCCTTGATCATGCGGCCGCGCAGGATGGTGTGGCGCGGCAACTCGTAACCCGCCTTCAGCGAGCCTTCGTTGAGGTTGCCGTCGATCTGCACCACCGCCATGGCGGGCAGCGGCGCGAGGAAGTTGGGGTACACCACCTCGAGCAGCCGCTGCGAGAAGCGCGGAAACTCCGCGTCCATCTTCAGCTGGATGCGCGCGGTGAGAAAGCTGAAGCCTTCGAGCAGGCGCTCCACGTACGGGTCGCTGACCTCGATGCCGCGCATGCCGAGGCGGCCCGCGATCTTGGGGTAGCGCTGCGCGAACTCGGCCCCGAGCTCGTGCATGTAGGTGAGCTCGCGGTTGTAGTAGTCGAGGAGCTTGGCGTCCATTCAGAGGCCTCCGGTGGGGCGCAGCACCATGTGCCCGCTTTCCAGGTCCAGCTCCGAACGCAGGATGAACTCGATCGGGTACGGCACCGACCACAGCGTGCCGCGGATCTCCAGCGCGAGCAGGTTGTGGTGCTCCAGGTCGTTCGCATCGGTCACGCAGCGCACGTCGATGCTGTCCTTCATGATGCGCGGCTCGAAGTCGATGATGGCGGCGCGGATGGCGGCCTCGACGTCGGCGAAGTCGACCTCCGACATGCGCCCGCCGGCCCAGCCGCGCACGCCGTAGTTCACCACCGAGCCGCGCGCGCGCGGCATGGTGTTGATGGTGTGGTCGGCGCCGAAGTTGGCGGTGTTCAGCAGCCACTGCAGGTCGCGCAGCACCGAGTCGCGCAGCAGCTTGCCGCTCATGAGGAAGGCGCCCGCGCGCTCCTGGCGGGTCTGCGGCGTCTTGTCGGTCAGGCGGTCGAGCAGCACCGGCTGCAGGCGGTCGCGTGCAACGCTTTCCTGCTGCTCGCCGTCGGTGTCCAGCATCGCGCTCATGCCTCGGCGCCCTCCGGCGTGAACTCGATCAGCCGCACGTCGAGCAGCGAATGGTCGCCGGCCTCGCTGATCAGCGTGCGCTGGCCCACGCCGGCGTACTGCTCTTCGCCGGCCAGCGGCAGCCAGTCGGTGCGGCGGCCCAGCGTGATGGCGTCGTCCTGTCCTTCCAGCGTGCCGGGGTAGCGCACCGGCACCAGGCCGTTGAGCGCGCGGCCGTCGTGCAGCTCGATCTGCGCGGGCGTCCACAGCAGGTCGACCAGGTGCTGCGGGCGCGAGAACTTGATGCGGCGCGCCTCCGTCAACGGCAGCCAGGCGTAGCCCGAGGGCGTGAGCAGCTCCAGCACCGGGCCGATGCGCACGTCGCCGTCGCACAGCCAGGCAAAGCCGCTGCGTTCCACGGGCTCGTCATCGAGCGAATGGGCGGCACGCGAATCGCTGCGGTCCACGCTGGTCAGCGCGCCTTGCAGCGCGGGTGCGGACTGCCGCGCGCTGTCACGCAGCGCGGCGGCTTCGTCGGCGCGGTCGGCCGGCAGCGCGGCCGCGGCGATCAGCTGCTCGACCCATTCCGCATTGCCCCCGAGCAGGGCCGGCGCGCGTGCGCCGCGCCAGAACTCGGCACGATGCCGCTCGCCCGCGAGCGCCATCGCGCAGGTGACGCTGGCGGGTGTGAAGGTGGGGTCGAGCTTGGTGGCCAGCTTGAGCTGGTCTTCGGCGCGTTGCCACTCGCCGCGCAGCGCAAGAAAGTGGCACAGCGCGAGGCGCAGGCTGGCGTTCTGCGGGCTGGCGCGGATCTGCCGCTGCACCCATTCGGTGTGCTCGGCCACGGACCGTTCGCCGAGCACTGCAAAGCCATCTCCCATGAAGCGTCCTCACTGACTGACTGGCACGTGGCACGCAAGGCCACGGTGCGAAAGACGACCCTGCAGCGCATGCGGGCCGTCGAGAAAACATGGCGACCGGTCGGGCAGACCGGCCGCGCACACATCACCGGAAACCGGCCAAGGAAATCAGGCTTCCTTGTTTTCCTTGATGTTCCAGCCCAGCACGGTCTCGGCGCCCTTGCCGCCGGAGCTGGTCTGCTCCCAGTACTGCTGCTTGACCTTCGCGGCCTGGAAGCTGTACTGCACGAACACGGCGTCCGAGCCTTGTTCGGCCGTGTACTGCACCGAGGTGACCAGCACCTCTTCGAGCGTGACGCGCGTGTATTCGATCTGTCCGCCGCCGGCCTTGCACACCGACACTTCGATCTTTGCCAGGTGCTTGCCGCTGGCGCAGTTCTTCAGCACGGCAGGCGCGGCCTTGTCGATGCGTGCGAGCACCTGCAGGTCGTTGAAGCTCGCCTTGCCCACACCGCCGCCACCGCCACTGACCATGTTTCCAGGCTGCGTCGCGCCCCAGGCAAACGACTTGATATCGGTCCAGTCCTTGTGATTCGAGTCTTTGGATTCACCGCCTGCGCCTTCGACGCGCATGAACATGTCTACTGCCATAGTCAACTCCCAGAGTGATTTGCGCCCGGATTCGGGACACCGTTGAATTAGCTGCTGTCCTTCTTGTTGGACGGCAGCTTCGAAACCAGCCGCAACGACACGGTCAGCCCTTCGAGCTGGTAGTGCGGCCGGAGAAAAAACTTCGCGGCGTAGTAGCCCGGGTTGTCTTCGATGGCTTCGACCTGAACCTCGGCCGCGGCCAGCGGCTTCATGGCCTTGGTGTCCTGCGACGAGGTGCCGGGGCTGCCGTCGACGTAGTTCATGATCCAGTCGTTCAGCCAGCGCTCCATGTCCTCGCGTTCGCGGAACGAGCCGATCTTGTCGCGCACGATGCACTTCAGGTAGTGCGCGAAACGGCAGCAGGCAAACAGGTACGGCAGGCGTGCGGCCAGGTTGGCGTTGGCCGTGGCGTCGGCGTCGTAGTACTCGGCCGGCAGCTGCAGCGACTGGGCGCCGATGAAGGCCGCGAAGTCGGAGTTCTTGCGGTGCACCAGCGGCATGAAGCCGTTCTTGGCGAGCTCGGCCTCGCGCCGGTCGCTGATGGCGATCTCGGTCGGGCACTTCATGTCCACGCCGCCGTCATCGGTGGGGAAGGTGTGCGTGGGCAGGTTCTCCACCGCGCCGCCCGACTCCACGCCACGGATGGAGGTGCACCAGCCGTACTGCTTGAACGAGCGGTTGATGTTCACGCCCATGGCGTAGGCCGAGTTGGCCCAGGTGTAGCGGTTGTGCGCGGCCGAGTCGGTCTCTTCCTCGAACTCGAACTCGTCGACCGGGTTGGTGCGCGCACCGTAGGGCAGGCGCGCCAGGAAGCGCGGCATGGCCAGGCCGATGTAGCGCGCGTCTTCCGAATCGCGCAGCGAGCGCCAGGCGGTGTGCTCGGTGTTCTGGAAGATCTTGGTCAGGTCGCGCGGGTTCGACAGCTCCTGCCACGAGTCCATCTGCATCACAGTGGGCGATGCGCCCGCAATGAAGGGGCAGTGCGCGGCCGCGGCGATCTTGGCCATCTCGCCGAGCATCTCGACGTCGGGCGGGCTGTGGTCGAAGTGGAAGTCGCCGATGAGCGCGCCGAAGGGCTCGCCGCCGAACTGGCCGTACTCGGCCTCGTAGATCTTCTTGAACAGCGGGCTCTGGTCCCAGCCGATGCCCTTGTGGCGCTTGAGCGAGCGCGCCACTTCGCGCTTGGACGCGCACATCACGCGGATCTTGAGCTGCTCGTCGGTCTCGGTGTTGTTCACCAGGTAGTGCAGGCCGCGCCATGCGCCCTCGAGCTGCTGGAACTCCTCGTGGTGCAGGATCTGGTTGATCTGCTCGGAGAGCTTGCGGTCGATCTCGGTGATGATGGCCTGCACCGAGCGATAGGCGTCGTTGGAGATGGTGACCGTGTTCTCCAGCGCCTGCACGGCCAGCGTCTTGACGGCGTTCTCCACCGCCTCGCGGGCCTGGTCGGTCTTGGGCTTGAACTCGCGCTGCAGCAGGTCGGAGAACTCGTTGGGCGCAAGCGCCTCGATGGTGGCCTGCGCCTGCGCGGCGGTCTTTTGGGGTGCGGTGCTCATGGTGGCTGTCCTTGCTGCTCGCGCTTACTCTGAAGAGGTACCGGGGTTGCCGGGCGTGCCCGACTTCTCGTTCGCGGCTTCCACCGCCTTGGCCACGGCCGGGTTGGGCGCGGTAGCCAGCGACTTCAGCAGCGCCGGGTTCTGCAGTGCCTGCGCGATGAGCTGCTCCGCGCCGTTCTTGCCGTCCATGTACGACAACAGGTTCGACAGCTCGGTGCGCGCTTCCAGCAGCTGCTGCAGCGCATCGACCTGGCGCGCGATGCGCGCGGGCGAGAAGTCGTCCATGCTGTCGAAGGTTATGTCCACGTTCATCTGGCCGTCGCCCGTGAGCGTGTTGGGCACCTGGAAGGCCACGCGCGGCTTGATGGCCTTCATGCGCTCGTCGAAGTTGTCGATGTCCACCGCCATGAACTCGCGCTCCGCGAGGTCGGGCATCGGGTCCGTCTGCTTGCCCGCGAGGTCGGCGATGACGCCCATCACGAAGGGCAGCTGGATCTTGCGTTCGCTGCCGTAGATCTCCACGTCGTACTCGATCTGCACGCGCGGCGCACGGTTGCGCGAAATGAACTTCTGACCACTGTTTCTGACACGGTTGTCTGCCATAAAGCTTCCTCTTGAATCTGAAATGCGTGGGGGATGCGCCCCTCTCCCTGCCACGCCTGTCGCCCTTTCACGGGCCCTGCGGCGCGGCTATTCGGCGTTGCCGGCGCCGCTGGACGGTCGCCCCGCAAGGCTCTCTATCTTTTGCAACCCCTCGGGCACGAGTTCTTCGATGATCTGGAAAAAATTGAGGTCCAGAAGTCGCTGTGCTCTTCGTATCAGCATGGGCGCGGGATGGCTGGGCTCCGCACGCTCCAGGTAACGGCAAGCTTTTTCCAACAGAACTTGCACATCATCACGACTGGATATTTCAATATCTTTAACAAGCGCGGCGCGTAGGCCGATACCGCCATTTGCTTGACTTGCGGCGGTACTTTGCGCAGCTGTAGTGGAAAGTTCAACACCCGTCGGATCGGCTCCAGCGTGGGCCTCCATGACTTTCGTCATGTCGGCCGGCGCCTGCTCCGGCAGCAGTTGCATCACGGTGCGCAGCGAACGTTCGAGGCGCGAGAAATCGGGTGCCCAGCTCTGGCCCAGGGCACGCTCGCAGGTCTCGCGAATGCGCTGCAGCAGCTCCAGCGCCGCACGCAGGGCCACCACCGGTGGCGCCGATTTTTCATGCGCGCGCCGTGCCGCGTCGCGCAGGCGGCCGATGCCGCCGGGGTAGTCGATCTGGTGGTCGGTCTTGCTCGAATCGAGCAGGGCCTCGACCTGCCTCAGGCTCATGGAGGTGCCGGCATCGTCGAGCAGCTTCGCATCGCGCACGCTGCGCCCGAGGCCTTCGGCTTCGGCCAGCGCGGCCAGCGCATTCATGCGCGGCAGCGGGTCTTCGAAGTCGCCGTCGGCGACGACGGGATGCACCTCGCTCCAGAAGGTGCGCAGCACGGCGTCCACCAGCTGCAGGCCTTCGACGTAGCCGGGCAATCCGCGGCTCTCGGTCCATGCCAGTGTGAGAGGCACCAGCACCCGCAGGTCGCGCGTGCGGGTGCACAGCTGCCTGGCAAGGCGCTCCACGCGCGCCCAGTCGGGAGGTTCCGCGGGGATGATGGTCGAGCCGAACTGCTGCTCGCGCTTGCCCGTGGTGGACTGCTGCAGGGCCAGGAAATCAGGGTCGTATTCGAGGTCTTCGCCGCACGCGCGCGCGCCATCCACCGCCGACTGCAATAGTTCGATCTCGCTTTGCGACAACCTCTTCTCCCTTAGTTAACTGTTCGTCAACATTGGTTATCTTGAGGGGAACGCGAAGCGCGGTCAACAACAACGGACGGCATGCCCGCTCAATGAATCACAAAGGAGTACAGCTCCCTGGATTCAATTCGCAGAACGTCTACGGAACGGCTACAGCAGCCCGCGTTGCCCCAAGTTGCGCATCAACGCGCCGACACCGAAAGTCCAACGCGGCGCCTGGTCCGCATGCACCACGCGGTTGATCAATGCGCCGAGTTCGGGTGCGGCGATGCGCACGCGGTCTCCCACCACATGGGTGAATCCTTGCCCCGGCCCATGACGATCTTGTGTCGGCGCGAACATGGTTCCAAGAAACAACATGAAGCCGTCCGGGTAGGCGTGGTGCTTGCCGATGGTCTGTGCGACGAGGTCCAGCGGGTCGCGGCTGATCTTCGACAACGAGCTGGAGCCTTCGAGGGTGAAGCCCTCGGGGCCCGTCACTTCCAGTGCCACGGTGATGCGGCGCACGTCGGCAATGCCGAAGTGCGCATCGAACAGCCGAATGAACGGGCCGATGGCGCACGAGGCGTTGTTGTCCTTGGCCTTGCCCAGCAGCAGTGCGCTGCGGCCTTCGAAGTCGCGCAGGTTGACGTCGTTGCCCAAGGCGGCGCCGAGCGTTTCTCCGCGGCTGTTGACGGCCAGCACCACCTCGGGCTCGGGGTTGTTCCACACCGAGCCCGCGTGAATGCCCACGTCGGCGCCCGTGCCCACGGCCGCCAGCACCGGGGCCTTGGTGAAGATCTCGGCGTCGGGGCCGATGCCGACCTCGAGGTACTGCGACCACACGCCTTGGGCGATCAGCACCTCCTTGACCTTCATGGCCTCGGGCGAGCCGGGCACGATGTTGGCGAGGTTGTCGCCCAGCACGCCGCCGATGGCCGCGCGCGTGGCCTCGGCCCGCGAGGCATCGCCGCGCGCCTGTTCCTCGATGACGCGTTCCAGCAGGCTCGCGACGAAGGTCACGCCGCTGGCCTTGATGGCCTGCAGGTCGCAGGGGGCGAGCAGCCAGGGCTTGTTCGTGTCGCGTGCAGTTTCATCGCTGTTGGCGATGGCTTCGTCCAGCGATGCGATGCGCGGTGCGCCCTGCAATGCGCGGCGAACCGCCTCTGCGGGCGCTTCGTCGCCTTCGAGCAGGTCGCTCATGGTGGGGGCGAGCTTCGACAGGTCGTGCAGGCCGCCGTCGTGCACGGCCACCAGCACCGGGCCCACGCCGGGTTGCCACAGGCGCCCGACAAGGGTGGCGCGCTCGGCGTCGCGGGGCAGGCTGGAAGAAGTCGAAAGATTCAATGGCATGGCGTTTGTCTCCGTGAATGGGTGCGCTACGTGGCATCGTAGCGGCGCATTCGCGGGGACGGCCTTCGCCAGCGCTTCTTCTTGCTGCCCGTACCCCTGTCAGCGCCCCTGTCAGCGCCCCGGTCAGTGCCCGGGGTTGGCCCGCACGCGAGCCACCTCGGCCGGCAGGTTCTTCCAGGCCGGCTCCTGCGGCGCGAAGCGCGCGCGCATGTAGCCGGCCAGCTCCGCGATCTGCCGGTCGTCGAGCGCCTCGCGGAACGCCGGCATGAAGCCGATGTCGCGCGTTGCGGGCTCGCGCACGCCGTCGAGGATGGTGCGCAGCAGGTTGTCGGGTTTCACGCTCGTGAGGTTGCTGTTGAGCGCGAGCGGCGTGTTCACGCCCAGCAGCGTGGGACCGTTGCCGTCGTGATGGCAGGACGCGCAGGCGCTGTCGAACATGCGCTGCGCGGGGCCGAGCAGCTGGCCTTGGGTGCGTGCGGCGTTGTCCACCGCTTGCTGCGCCACGGCCTTCGGGTCGGCGGCCGGTGCGGGGTTGAACGAACCGAGGTACGTGGCCATGGCGCGCACGTCTTCGTCGGGCACCTGTTGCAGCTCGCGCACCACCTCGGCCATCGGCCCGCCGGCGATGCCATGGCCTGGCGCGTGGCCATGGCGCAGGTAGCGGTACAGCGCGTCGGCGTCCCACGGCACGGCGGACTTCGACAGCTGCGTGAGCGCAGGCGCCTCCCAGCCGTCGACCATCGCACCCGACAGGAACGCGCTGCCGCCCTGCTCCGCACCCAGGGCATTGCGCGGCGTGTGGCAGGCGCCGCAATGGCCCAGGCCGTTGACGAGGTAGGCCCCGCGGTTCCACTCGGCGCTTTGCGTGGCCACGGGCTGCATCGGCGCGGGATCGTGGAAGAGCGCATTCCAGCCGGCCATCAGGGGCCGCATGCTGAACGGGAACTTGAGTTCGGACTTCGGCGTTTCCGCGCGCACCGCGGGCATCGACATGAAGTAGGCGTAGAGCGCCTGCAGGTCGTCGTCGCTGGTCCTGGCGAAGGCCGTGTAGGGGAAGGCGGGGTACAGGTAGTGCCCGTCGCGCGAGACGCCTTCGCGCATCGCGCGCTGGAAGGCGCTGAACGACCAGCGGCCCAGGCCCGTGTCGGCATCGGGCGTGAGGTTGGTGGTGTAGAGCGTGCCGAAGGGCGTGTCCATCGCGCGGCCGCCGGCGTTGACGGCTCCGCCGGGCGCGGTATGGCACACGGCGCAGTCGCCCGCCGCGGCGAGCACGCGCCCGCGCTCGATGGTGGACTGGCTGTAGACCGGCGCGGTGAGCGACACCGGCGCGATGGCGGAGCGCCAGCCGAGCAGGCCCGCGATGACGCCGAGGCCGCCGACGACGAGTGCAGCGCCTGTGGCCCACACGCCCTTGCGCGACGGCCAAGGTGCATTGCTCCTTCCCCTTCCGGGGGAAGGCTGGGATGGGGGCACGACGGCATCACCGTTCGAGCGCCGCAGGCCCCCACCCCCGCCCTCCCCCGGAGGGGGAGGGAGCAAGCCCCGGTTCAGCTCCGCCAGCACCGTCTCCGGCGTGAACGGCGGCGAGCGGAACCGCACCCCCGTCGCATCGAAGATCGCATTCGCAATGGCCGCCGTGCCCGGCACCGACGACGACTCGCCCGCCCCCAGAGAAGGCTCGCCGGGCCGGGGCATGTGCATCACCTCGATCACCGGCACTTCGCGGAAATTGATGATCGGGTAGCTGCCCCACTCGCGGCTCGCGACCACGCCCGAGGGCAGCACGCCCGGCAATTGCGCACCGCCTTCCGCTTGCTGCTGCGGCTGCTGCGGCGCGAACTGCACCCGCTCCTTCAACGCCCGGCTCGTGGTCTGGATCACGTTGCCGTGGATCTGGTGCTCGACCCCCGCCGGGTTGATCATCAACCCCGCGTCGTGCCCCACCACCACGCGGCGCACATGCACCTCGCCGGTCTTGCGGTTGACCTCGACGTCGGCCACCCACGCGGCCCACGCCGCGCCGAAGCCCGGCCACTTGCTGTGGATGTAGCGCGCATAGGCAAAGCCCTGGCCGAAGAGGATGTCGCCGCCCTCGCCCAGCCCGCCGTCGGCGTGCTCCTGCGGCCCGGTGCGCATGCGCCAGCCGGCCTTCTGCGCCGTGGCCTGCACCAGTTCGACCGCACGCGGGTCCTGCAGGTAGCGCAGGCGGAACTGCACCGGGTCCACGCCCGCGGCCGTGGCCAGCTCGTCGATGTACGACTCGTGCGCGAACGAACTCGGCAGCGCCGACACGCCGCGCAGCCACGAGGCGCGCACGATGGGCGCCATGTCGTTCACCTTCACGCGCAGGTTGTCGTAGCTGTAGGGCGGGCGCGCGGTGCGGTCGCCCATCTCGTAGGCCTGCGCCACCGGCTCGATGGTGCGGGTGAGCAGCAGCGCCAGCGTGGGGGCGCCGTTCGACGGGTACGAGGTCTCGAAGTCGTAGGCGGCGACGCGGCCGTCGGCCGTCAGGCCGCCGTCGATCTCCATGAGCTGCGCGGCGCCCTTGGGCTCCCAGGCATGCTCCTGTTCGCGTGTGAGCTGCACGCGCACCGGCGCGCCGACTGCGCGCGCGAGCAGCGCCGCGTCGGCGGCCACGTCGTCGGCGCCGTTGCGGCCGTAGCAGCCCGCGGCCTCCATGCGGACCACGTCGACCTGCACGTCTTGCACGCCCATGAGCTTGGCGAGGTCGGCGCGCAGC
The DNA here is from genome assembly GCF_051216435.1 of Variovorax pasteuri. Taxonomy (NCBI): domain Bacteria; kingdom Pseudomonadati; phylum Pseudomonadota; class Betaproteobacteria; order Burkholderiales; family Comamonadaceae; genus Variovorax; species Variovorax pasteuri. The sequence goes on along the minus strand of NZ_JBPJZS010000016.1, from coordinate 52,430 downwards.
ACGTGCGGGTTCTGTGAGCCGGCCCAGCAACGAAGGACGATGCCCCCACTCTCCCCCACTGCGTGTGGGTCGCTGCCCCCCGAGGGGGCCGCGCGGCCATCGTCGGGCAGCCACTCGGCCAGCGCGCACGACGGGCCGATGGACGCATGCATCTGGTACGGCCACACATACGTTCGCTGCATCGGCTGGGCCGCGGCAGCCATGGCACCGTCGACATCGCCCTCGTCGACCAGCAGGCGCTGCGTCGAGGGGTTGTCGCGCAGGGCCTGCGCCACGTCGCTCAGGTCGGGCATGCCGGGCCACGGCTTCCAGGTGACGCGCAGTTCGCGCAGCGCCTGCTCGGCGTGCTCCTCGCGCTCGGCCACGATGCCGACGAAGTCGCGGATGACGACCACGGCGCGGATGCCGGGAATGTGCGCGATGGACGACGCGTCCACCGCTTCGAGCGTGTTGCCGATGAATTCGCCGTGGTCCGCGCCCGCGTACGGCGGACGCACCACGCGGCCGTGCAGCATGCCGGGCACGCGCATGTCGTGCACGAAGACGAGCTCGCCGGCCAGCTTGGCCGGGATGTCGACGCGCGCCTGCCGCGTGCCGACCACGCGGTAGTCGGCCGGGTCCTTCGGTGTCGCCGTCGGGTCGAGCCGCAGCACGGTGCGCTGGCCGGCCACGAGCTCGCCATAGCTGGCCTGGTGGTCCGGCGCTTCGGCGACGCGCACCACGCCGTTGCGCACCTGCAGTGCCTCGGCGGCCACGCCGAGCCGCTCGGCCGCGCGCGCGAACAGCCAGGCACGCGCCTGCGCGGCGGCCAGGCGCAACGGCTGCGCATGGATCTGGATCGACGCGCTCGCGATGGTCGCGCCCTGGTTGGGCGCGCGCGCGGTGTCGCCGAGCATCACGCGCACACAGGGCATGCCGAGGTCGAGCTCCTCGGCCACGATCTGCCCGAGCGCGGTCTGGATGCCGGTGCCCAGGTCGACGTGGCCGTTGAGCGCGGAGGCGCTGCCGTCGTCCCACACGGCGAGCAGCACCTCGTCGCCCTCGATGGGGTTGCCTGCGATCAGCGCGGGCTGGCCCTTGGCGGGCGGCGGCGCAGGCGGGGCCTCGCGCACGACGAGCAGCACGCCGTCGGCCGACAGGAATTCGGCGCGGGTTTGCGGCAGATCGGCGCGGCGGGTCATGGGTTGGAAGGGGCGCGCATGCGCACCGCCGCGCGCTGCACCGCATCGAGAATTTCGATGTGCGTGCCGCAGCGGCACAGGTTGCCCGACAGCTCGGCGCGGATGCGCGCCTCGTTCGCGTCCGGTTCGCGCGCCAGCAAGGCCGCTGCCTGCATGACCATGCCGTTCAGGCAGTAGCCGCACTGCGCGGCCTGCGCGTCCTCGAACGCGGCCTGCACCGGGTGCCAGTTGCCGCGCCGCGGCGCCGGGCCGCCCCAAGGCGCGGCAGCCCCCTCGGGGGGCAGCGAGGACACGAAAGTGCCGAGCGTGGGGGTCGCATCCCCCAGCCCTTCGAGCGTGGTGATCGCGCGGCCCGCCACGCCGTGCGCGGGAATCACGCAGGCGCGCGCGGCCACGCCGTCGACGTGCACCGTGCACGCGCCGCACTGCCCCAGCCCGCAACCGTACTTGGGGCCGTTCAGCCCCAGGTCGTTGCGCAGCAGGTGCAGCAGCGAGGCCTCGCGCGGCACGCCCGGCAACGAACAGGCCTGGCCGTTGACCCGCAGCTGCAGCGGCTCAGCGCCGCAACTGGCCGTCACGGGTGTACATCTCCAGGTCCACGAAGGTCGAGCCGTTGTGGTTCTTCGCGCTGTACTCGACGGGGAAGTCGCCCAGGCGCGTGCTGCCGATGCTCTCGAGCCCGGCGATGAAACTGTCGTGCGTGAGCGCCTTGCCCGCGCGGCGCAGGCCCTCGACCATCACGCGCGCCACGATGTAGCCCTCCAGCGCGGTGTAGCTGTCGATCTTTTCGCCGAACTCCGCGCGGTCGCGCTGGTAGTCGGCCACGATGGGCACGCGCAGCGCCTGGGGCGGCGGCACGATGCTGGCCGTGACCAGGCCTGCGAGCTTGCCGTCGAGCCGCTTGGCGGAACCGGCCGCGTCGGTGATGCCGACCGAGAGCGTGTAAAGCGGCGCACCGCCCGCGCTCGCGCGGTAGTCGCGCATGAACACCTCGACCATGCGCCCGGCCATGATCATCACGACCGCGCCGGGCTTGGCCTCCGCGAGGCCGGCGACCACGGTCTTCGCGTCTTCGGCCGCAATGGCCAAGGGCAAGGTCTTGAGCACCTTCACCTTGTAGTCGGCCGCCAGCTCCTCGCAGGTGACGAGGTTCGACTTGCCGAAGGCGCTGTCCTGGTAGACCACCGCGATCGACTGGATGCCGATGGTCGACAGGTGGCTGATGATCTTGCGCAGTTCCAGGTCGTAGCCCGCGCGCACGTGGAACAGGTAGCGGTTGGTCTTGGTGCGGAACGAGCTGGTGCCCACCAGCGGCGCGAACATCGGCACGCCGGCCTTTTCGGCCAGCGGCATCGCGGCCGCGAGGTTGCCGGTGGCCACATAGCCGGTGAGCGCGAAGACCTTGTCCTCGTCGATCAGCTTCGCGGTGTTGACGGCCGTCTTCGCGGGGTCGTAGGCGTCGTCGTAGGTGATGAGTTCGATCTTGCGGCCGTTCACGCCGCCCGCCTTGTTGACCCGGTCGAAGTACAGCTTGATGCCGGCGCGGTAGTCCACGCCGAAGTCCTTGGCCGGTCCGCTGAACACGGCCGACTGGCCGATGCGGATGGTGGTGTCGCTCACGCCGTTGTCCGCGCGTGCCGGGCGCAGGAGACCGGGGCCGAGGGCCAGGGCTGCGCTGCCCGCCAGCATGGCGCGCCTTGAGATCGAGAGCTTCATGCGTCGGGGGTCTCGCAGTGGGGGTTGGTCGTGCGGGAGGTCGCGAGCGGCTGCGCTCAGGCGACCTGGATGTCGGCGGACTGGATGCGCTTGACGCCCTTGGCCGTCATCTGCTTCCAGGCCGCGGCCAGCGAGCCGTTGAGGTCGATGCCGCGCGTGGCGTCTTCGATCACGTAGGCGTCGAAGCCGGCCTTGCGGGCGTCCATGGCGGTCCAGGCCACGCAGAAGTCGGTGGCCAGGCCGGTGACGAACACGGTCTTGATGCCGCGCGCCTTCAGGTAGCCGGCGAGACCCGTGGCCGTCTTGTGGTCGGCTTCCTCGAAGGCCGAGTAGCTGTCCATGTCCTTGTGGAAGCCCTTGCGAATGATGAGTTGCGCGGTCGGCACCTTCAGCTCCTTGCCGAGCGCGGCGTCGTCCGTGCCCTGCACGCAGTGGTCGGGCCACAGCACCTGCGTGCCGTAGCTGAGCTTGGTGGTCTCGAAGGGCTTCTTGCCGCTGTAGGTACTGGCGAAGGACGCATGGCCCGCCGTGTGCCAGTCTTGCGTGACCACGATGTTCTCGAATGCCGGCGCCAGCGCGTTGATGACCGGAATGACCTCGTTGCCGCCCTTCACCGCCAGCGTGCCGCCGTCGAGAAAGCAGTTCTGCACGTCGACCACGATCAGCGCCGCCTTGGCACCGGGCTTGACCTTGCCGGCGGCGAAGGCGTTGAAACCGAAACTGCCGAGGCCGCTGGCCAACCCGAGGGCGGCGGCGGATTTCACGAGGGTTCTGCGATGCATGGCGTGGACTCCGGGGTTGAAGAAAACTCAGACGCTGAGGTAGGCGCGGCGTACTTCGTCGTTGGCCGCGAGCTCGGCCATCGTGGCCTGGTAGCGGATCTGCCCTTTCTCGAGCACATAGGCCCGGTCGGACACGAGTTCGGCGAAGTGCATGTTCTGCTCGGACAGCAGGATGCTCACGCCCTGCGACTTGAGCTCGAGGATCATGTTGGCCATCTGCTCGACGATCACCGGGGCCACGCCCTCGGAAGGTTCGTCGAGCAGCACCAGGTACGGGTTGCCCATCAGCGTGCGCGCCACGGTCAGCATCTGCTGCTCGCCGCCGCTCATGCGCCCGCCCGGACGGTTGGGCATTTCGCCGAGGTTGGGGAACAGCTTGTACAGGCGCTCGGGCGTCCACAGCGGCGCGTCGGTGCCGTCGGCCCAGCGGCGCGCGGGCTGCTTGCCCACCTCGAGGTTCTCGGTCACTGTGAGGTCGGTGAACACGCGCCGGTCTTCGGGCACGAAGCCCAGGCCCAGCCGCGCGGCCACATGCGGCTCGCTTCTGGAGATGTCGTGGCCCAGGAAGCGCACCGCGCCGCGGCGCTTGGCCAGCATGCCGATCAGCGTCTTCAGCGTGGTCGACTTGCCCGCGCCGTTGCGCCCCATGAGCGCGACCACTTCGCCGCGCCGCACTTCGAGATCGACGTCGTACAGGATTTGCGCGGCGCCATACCAGGCGCACACCGACTTCGCTTCAAGCAACAGTTCTGCGCCGCTCATGCGGTTTCTCCCAGAGCAGCCGACACGGCCGCAGCCTTCTCGGCGATTTTTTCGAATGTCTTGCCGCTGCCGAAGTACACCTCCTGCACCTTCGGGTGGTCGCGGATTTCCAGCGGCTTGCCCTGCGCGATGAGGCGCCCGCGCGCCAGCACGATCATGCGGTCGGCGTACGCGAACACCACGTCCATGCTGTGCTCGGTGAACAGCACGGCCAGGCCGCGCTGGATGACGAGGTCCTTGGTCAGCGCCATGAGCGAGTTGCGCTCCTTGGGCGCCATGCCGGCGGTGGGCTCGTCCATCAGCAGCAGCTTCGGGCTGTTGGCCATGGCGATGGCCAGCTCCACGCGCTTGACGTCGCCGTAGGCCAGCTCGCTGCAGGGGCGGTCGGCCTGGGCCTTCATGCCGACCTGGTCGAGCAGCACCAGCGCCTCGTCGCGCTTGTGGTCCGCCGCGCGGCGCCACATGGAGAACAGCTTGCCGTCGTGCGAGAGCATGGCCATCTGCACGTTCTCGACCACGGTGAGCGAGGCGAAGGTCTCGGCAATCTGGAAGGTGCGGCCCACGCCCATGCGCCAGATGGCGCGCGGCTTCTGGCCCACGAGCTCGTGTCCGTCGAACACGATCGAGCCCTGGTCGGCCTTGAGCTGGCCGTTGACCATGTTGAAGGTGGTGGACTTGCCGGCGCCGTTGGGGCCGATGAGGGCAAGCAGTTCGCCGGCATGCAGCTCGAAGCTGATGCCGTCGACGGCTTTCACGCCGCCAAAGGACTTGCCGAGGTTCTCGACCTTGAGCAGGGGGGTGGTCGGGGCCGTGGTGGAAGTGTGCGGGGTGCTCATGCCTTGGCCTCCTTCACCTCGGCGGCGGCAGGCGCATCGGCCTTGCCGCGGCGCATCAGCTTGTCGGTCAGTTGCTTGGCGAAACCTGCAATGCCCTGCGGGAACAGCAGCACCAGGATCAGGATGATGGCGCCGAGCGTCGCGCGCCAGTAGTCGGTGTTGCGCGCCACGGTGTCGTGCAGCCAGCTGAAGGTGACGGCACCCACCACCGGCCCGGCCAGCGTCTGGATGCCGCCCAGCAGCACCATCACCAGGCCGTCGACCGACTTGTCCACGCTCAGGCTCTCGGGCGAGATGCTGCCCTTGGAGAAGGCGTAGAGCGCGCCGGCCAGGCCGGCTGCGGTGCCCGCGATGACGAAGGCTGTCCACTGCATGCGCTTGACGTCGATGCCGATGGCGTCGGCGCGCAGCACCGAGTCGCGGCCCGCGCGCAGCGCATAGCCGAAGGGCGAGAACAGCACGCGGCGCAGCATCAGGATGCCCGCGGCCACGAGCACCAGCGTGAGCCAGTAGTACATGCGCTTGTCCGACAGCCACTCCGAAGGCCACACGCCCGTGAGGCCGTTGCTGCCGCCGGTGAACGAGTCCCACTGGTAGACGACGGCCCAGGTGATCTGCGCGAAGGCCAGCGTGAGCATGGCCAGGTACACGCCCGACAGCCGCACCGCGAACCAGCCGTAGACCAGCGCGCCGGCGGCCGCCACCAGCGGGGCCACGATGAGCGCGGCCTCCATCGGCAGGCCACTCGCGCGCACCAGCAGCGCGGCGCCATAGGCCCCCAGCCCGAAGTACGCGGCATGCCCGAACGAGTGCATGCCGGCCGGGCCCATGATGAAGTGCAGGCTCGCGGCGAACAGCGCGGCGATGAGCAGGTCGATCATCAGCACCGTGGTGTAGGGCGAATCGGCGGTGAGCAGCGGCATGGCCATGAGCACCACGCCGAGCGCGGCGACCAGCCACAGGTAGCCCTTGCTCGCGCGGCGCAGCGGCTCCTCGGCCATGCCCACGTAGCGGCTGGGTGCCTGCGGACGGCCGAACAGGCCCCACGGACGCCACACCAGCACCACGGCCATCACGATGAAGTCGACCACCAGCGTGAGCTTGGAGAACGACACGCTGTAGCCGAAGATGTCGACCACGCCGAGCCAGATGCACACGGCCTTGATCTCGGACAGCAGCAGGGCCGCCGCATAGGCGCCCGGAATCGAGCCCATGCCGCCCACCACCACGACCACGAAGGCCGCGCCGATGGTGTTGAGGTCCATGGCCAGCGTGGCCGGTTCGCGCGGCAGCTGCAGCGCGCCGCCCAGGCCCGCGAGCATGGCGCCCAGCGCGAACACGGCCGTGAAGAGCCAGGCCTGGTTGACGCCCAGCGCGCTGACCATCTCCCGGTCTTGTGTGGCGGCGCGCACCAGCGTGCCCCAGCGGGTGCGCGTGAGCAGCAGCCACATGAGGCCGAGCACGACCGGGCCGACGACGATCAGGAACAGGTCGTAGGTCGGGAACTGCCGCCCCAGGATTTCGACCGAGCCCGACAGGCCCGGCGCGCGCGGGCCGAGCAGTTCGTCAGGGCCCCACAGGTAGAGCACCGCGTCCTTGATGACGAGCACGAGTGCGAAGGTGGCCAGCAGCTGGAACAGCTCCGGCGATTTGTAGATGCGGCGCAGCAGCACCATCTCGATCAGCGCGCCCAGCACGCCGACCGCGACGGCCGCGATCACCAGCGCCGACCAGAAGCCGACACCGCCGCCGAGCTTCTCGGCCAGCGTGTAAGCGACATAGATGCCGACCATGAAGAAGGAGCCGTGCGCAAAGTTGACGATGCGCGTGACGCCGAAGATCAACGAAAGGCCGGCCCCCACGAGGAACAGCGACGAAGCCGACGACAGCCCGGTGAGGAACTGCAGCAGCAGTGACGAAAGACTCATCCGAAGGCCTTTTGGTGGCAGTTTTCAATCATGGGGAGCATCCGCATTCAGTGCGGCCCTCGCGGTTGGCGCCGTCGTGCCCCCACCCCAACCCTCCCCCGGAAGGGGAGGGAGTCATACCAGGAACACCGAGGAACCGGCTTTGCCGGGCCTCTGGTGTTGCCCCCGGCAGGGGGTTGGAGAAGCGACACGAAGTGCGCGCAGCCTGGGGGCGAGCCGATCAGTCTGCAGCGCGCGACTTTTTCACGTCGGCGGCGGTGGGCTGGAACTTGGCGCCGTCGAAGTAGGTGTAGTCGACCATCACGCCCTTGCCGTTGTCGTTCTTCGTCTTGCCGACGAAGGCGCCCATGGTGGACTGGTGGTCTTCGGCGCGGTAGCTGATCTTGCCGAACGGCGTGTCGACCTGCAGGCCCTTGAAGGCGGCCACGAGCTTGGGCGTTTCGGTGCCCTTGGCCTTGGCGATGCCGGCCGCGACCGACTTGATCATGCTGTAGCCGACCACCGAGCCCAGGCGCGGATAGTCCTTGTACTTCTCGTGGTACGCGAGGAAGAAGGCCTTGTGCTCGGGCGTCTGGATGCCGTACCAGGGGTAGCCGGTCACGATCCAGCCGTTGGGCGTTTCGTCCTTCAGCGGGTCGAGGTACTCGGGCTCGCCGGTCAGCACGCTGACGACCGCACGGTCCTTGAAGAGACCGCGGGTGTTGCCTTCGCGCACGAACTTGGACAGGTCGGCACCGAACAGCACGTTGAAGATGGCGTCGGGCTTGGCGTCGGCCAGGGCTTGCGCCACGGCGCCCGCATCGACTTTGCCCAGCGGAGGCGCCTGCTCGGCGACGAACTCGACGTCGGGCTGCGCGGCCTTCAGCAGCGACTTGAACGCGGCCACGGCCGACTGGCCGTATTCGTAGTTGGGGTACACGACGGCCCAGCGCTTCTTCTTGAGCTTGACGGCCTCGGGCACGAGCATGGCGGCCTGCATGTAGGTGCCGGGGCGCAGGCGGAAGGTGTATTCGTTGCCGCCCTGCCAGGTCATCTTGTCGGTGAGCGGTTCGCCGGCCAGGAAGAAAATTTTCTTCTGCTTGGCGAAGTCGGCCACGGCCAGGCCGGTGTTCGACAGGAAGGTGCCGGTCAGCACGTCGATTTTTTCGCGCGCCACCAGTTCTTCGGCCACGCGCACGGCGTCACCGGGGTTGGCGTTGTCGTCGCGCGTGATGAGCTCGACCTTCTTGCCGTTGACGCCGCCCTTGGCGTTGATTTCTTCGACGGCCAGCTCCATGCCCTTCTTGTAGGGCTCGAGGAAGGCAGGCTGCGACTTGTAGCTGTTGACCTCGCCGATCTTGATCACGCCCTGCGCATGCGCGGGAACGAGAGCGGTGGTCAGCGTGGCGAGGGCCGCGGCGCTGAAGACGTGACGCAATGGGTTCATGGGGAAACTCCTTGGGATCGAAAGAGAAAGGGAAACTGCGTGAATGGTGGCGAGAAGATGGAGGCGAGGCGATGGAGGCGAGACAACGGCGGCTCAGCGCAGGCCGTCTTCACCCTTGATGTCGCCGGCCTGCAGGCCGCCGATGCGCGGCAGCGGACGGCCGCTGTCGGTGACGGCCACGGCCACCACGATTTCGTTGGCGCGCGGCGCGTCGGACACGCGGGCCTCGATGGCGTCGAAGTGGCTGCGCACGAAGGCAGCGTCCTTGTGGCCGAGCGGCACGTCGATGGCGGTGCCCAGCGTGCCCTGCTTCTTGGCCGAGGGCACGAGCGCCGCGCCCCTCTCTACCGCCACGCGCAGCGGCGCGCCGAGCTTGGGATGCAGGATGGCGGCGGCGTGCTCGAGCTCGCCGCGTTCGCCGACGATGGCGGCCTTGCCGTAGCTCTGCACCTGGCCGGGCTCGATGCCCAGCGCCTTCACGGCCTTCTGGCCGAGCAGCGCGCCAAGCTCTTCGCCGATGGCGATGAGCTCGTCGAGGTTCTCGCTGTAGCGCCCGGCGTAGGGGTTCTCGATGACGGCAATGGCAACGGCGCGGCGCGTGGGCGGCGATACGTCCCGGCCCATTTCCTTGCGGGTTTCGTCGACCTGGATGACGAGCTTGCGGATGTTGGCGGTCATGTTCTGTGTGTTCCTTGTCTTGTCTCTGTACGGGTCAGCGCAGGCCGTCCCACTTGCTGATGTCCTTGGCCAGCAACCCGCCGACGCGTGCGTGGATGCGGTAGCCGGTGCTCATCGCGAGGATGAAGACGATCTCGTCCGCGGCCGGCGCACCGGGCACGCGCACCTCGATGGCGTCGAACTGGCCGCGCACGTAGCTGGCGTTGATGTTGGTCAGCGGCACGTCGAGCGCGGCGCCGGGCGCACCGACCTTCTTGGTCGACGGCACGATGGAAAGCGCATTGCCGGGCTGCCCCGTCTTGGCTTCGGCCTTGCCCGCGGTGTACGCGGCGCGATCGCCCTTCCAGCCGAGCAGCTCGCGCATGGCGTAGCCGCCGGGCACGTGCCACAGCGCGCCGTGCTCGAGCTCGCCGTCGGCGCCGACGATGGCGCCCTTGCCGTAGGAGGCGATCTGCTCGAGCGGCACGTCCATGGCGGCGTGCAGCCGGTGCGCCATGTCGACGCCCACGGGATCGAGCAAGGCCATCATGGGCAGGATGTCGGCCTCGTAGCGGCCGGCGAAGGGATTGGTCAGCACCGCGCCGATGGCACCGCGCACCAGCGGCGTGTCGGCACGCGGACCGAACTCGTGGTGGATGTGCTCGACATGGGTGAAGACGCGACGTATTTCGATCATGAAAAAGAACCTTGCTTTTCGTTAAGCAAATACTGAACCAACTGTCTTTGGCAGCTCTGCCTTGAGCGCCTTGGAGCATAAGGGCTCGACAAGTCGCCACTGCCCCTGGCAAACGAGCAGAGCGGCCCACACGAGCCCGCCTTTTTGCAGGACCTTGGCGCAGACCACGCCCGTATCGAGTGCGTCGCGCACCTGCGCGGGGGCCAGCGCGGGCACGTCGACGGTCACCAGGGTGTCGCCGAGGTCGCTGTTGTCCTTGCATTCGCTCGCGGGGCGGCGCGCGATGGCCGGGTCGTCCACGTCGACGGCGTTGGCGATCACGGTGGCGGCCGCGTCGGCCTGCGCTGCGGTGGGGGCCAGCACCGTCACGCTGTCGGCGATGCCCAGCGAGAAGCTGCGCCCGCGCCAGCCGCTGGTGGCCACGCCGCGCGCCGGTTGGTCCGCCTGCAGCTCGAACTGGCCGTCGGTGGTGAGGATGCCGCCGGGATCCCTGAGGTGGTCGCGCCAGTCGAAGCGAGCGAGGTCGGAAAACACGCCCACGCGCGCCGACTGGCCGGGCGCGAGGTGCAGCGCGATGTCGCCGCCGTTGTTGATCCAGGCGCGCTCGATGCCGGGACGCTGGTAGAAGGCAATGAGCTCCTGCGCCACCGACCCGGCCACGGCGGCCATCGGCGTGATGAAGGTCGGTGAGAACGCGGCGCAGGCGTCCCACATGCGGCGTGCGACCACGCCGCGCGGGCGCAACCTGTCTGTGACGGGCAGGCGCAGCAGCGGCAGTTCGCGCACCAGTTCGTCGAGCACATGGCCAAAGCGCGCCCACGCCGCGTCGTGCGCGGCCGCAACGGCGTACGGGTCGCCATGCGCCTCGGCCACGATGTCGATCGGGCCGTGGTTGAAGTGCCAGCGGTTCTTGTCGAGCGCCGTGCGTTGGGCAGACATGATCAGCCCAGCATGGGGGCGTGGCCGAGCGGCCACGGGTTGGCGTCGTCCATCGCGAGCCATTGGCGCGCGAGCGGTGCGCCGTCTTCCTGCCACGCACCGCGTGCGAGCGCCTGCGCCAGCGGGAAGATGTGTTCCATGTGGCCGCCGAGCGCCTCGTAGTCGTCGCGCCGCATGCTGAACTCGATGGGCGCCACGATGGCCGGCGTGGGCACGGTGCCGAAGCTGTTGTCGGGCATGCGCATGACGTCGGCCATCACGGTGATGCCGCCGCCGGGCCACACATAGGCCGGTGCGCCGCCGCACGTCACATTGACCAGCGCGCGCTTGATGGCGCGCGTGAGCAGCACCGGGTTCTCGGTGACGCCCGCGCGCAGGCTGCCGCCCGCACCACCTAGGAACAGCACGGTGCACAGCGATGGTTCGCAGTTCTCGCCGATGCGCTCGACGATACGCCTCACTTCGCTCGGCATGGGTTGTTCGACCGGCTTGAGCGACTCGTCGAGCACGTACCACTGCGCATGCTCGCCGGTGGTCGATGTCATGAGCAGCCGCAAGCCCGGGCGCGCAACGCCCTCTTCCCAGCCTTCGATGATCGACAGCGGATCGGCGATGTCGGTGCCGCCCCAGCCGTTGCCCGGGTTGGCCACCTGGAAGTAGCGCCCCGGCGTCGACTTGCGCCCCAGCATCTGGATGCCCGAGGGCGCCATGTCGAGGCAGCGGCCGGCCTGGTGCTCGGTGAGCACGCCGGTGATGTGGTCGTCGACCACCACCACCTCGTCGGCCACGCCCGCGAACTGGCGCGCGAAGATGCCGACTGCCGCCGAGCCGCAGCCCACGCGCATGCGCTGTTCTTCCACGCCGTTGACGACGGGCGCCTTGCCCGCCTGGATGACGAGGGTGGAACCGCCGTCGATGGTGCACTCCACCGCCCTCTTGTTGCCCAGGAACTGCATCAGCTCGGCCGTCATGCGGCCCTCTTTCTTGCTGCCGCCGGTGAGGTGGTGCACGCCGCCGAGCGACAGCATCTGCGAGCCGTACTCGGCCGTGGTGACATGGCCCACCACTTCGCCGCGGTAGCGCACGTTGGCCTGCTCGGAGCCGAGGAAGCGGTCGGTGTCGATCTTCACCTTGAAGCTGCAGTAGCTGAAGATGCCTTCGGTGACGACGGTGACCATGTCCACACCCTGCGCCTTGGAGGCCACGATGAAGGGCGCGGGCTTGTAGTCGGGGTAGGTGGTGGACGAGCCCACGCCGGTGACGAAGACCTCGTCGGCGTGCAGCAGGTCGCCGTTCCAGTCGGGGTCGGCCGCAGCCGCATCCGCGTCCACTGCTTCGACGCCGGAACGATCGAAAGGCACCAGCGCCGGCGCTTCGCTCTGCACGGTGCGCCGCAGCAGCACCACCGGATCGACGCGCACCAGCACGCCTTCCTTGTTGGCGTAGCGGTCGCACGCGCCGGTGCGGCCGTCGGAGATCTGGCACAGCACCGGGCAGGCGTTGCACTCGACCTTGGCCGTGCTCATGCGCTCGTTGCGCAGCGGCGCCTTGCCGAAGGCGCCGGCTTCGGCCGGCACGGGCATGTCCATGCCGGGGAGGCCATCTGTCTTGGTGTGTTCTGTCATCGGGGCATCTCGTGGGGCGTGTCGGGCATGTGTGAACGACGAATCGGGTGCACGGATCGTTGCAACAAACGTGCCGTCTGCCCGCTTGTGCGGCGACCTCCGTTTGTGTAGCATTCCCTACACTTTCATGTTGCGTTCACTACATTCGCGATCAATGTAGCAAACGGGCCCGATGCTTGCAATGGTGTTTTCTCGCGGTATCCATCGGGGTTTTTCCGACCAACGACAATGGAGGGTTCGGAGCCGGCCGACGGTTTTCGCCCCAAGGGCGTGCACGTCGGCTCAGCCAACCTCCCTTGTTTCCAACCAACTCTTGAGTTCCGTATGAGTGCATTCAGCGAAGAACGCGTCCTCAGCGTCCACCACTGGACCGACCGCCTGTTCACCTTCACCACCACGCGCGACCCGGCCTTGCGCTTCTCGAACGGTCATTTCACGATGATCGGCCTGAAGGTCAACAACAAGCCCCTGCTGCGCGCGTACAGCATCGTGAGCCCGAACTACGAGGAGCACCTCGAGTTCCTGAGCATCAAGGTCGAGGACGGCCCGCTCACCTCGAAGCTGCAGCACATCCAGGTGGGCGACACCATCATCGTGGGCCGCAAGCCCACCGGCACGCTGCTGATCGACTACACGCTGCCGGCCAAGCGCCTCTACCTGTTCGGCACCGGCACCGGCCTCGCACCGTTCATGAGCATCATCCGCGACCCGGACACCTACGAGAAGTTCGAACAGGTCATCCTGGTGCACGGCGTGCGCCAGGTCGACGAGCTGGCCTACCACGACCTCGTGACCGACCACCTGCCCAAGCACGAGATCCTGGGCGAGATGATCGCCAATCAACTGCTGTACTACCCGACGGTCACGCGCGAGGAATTCCGCAACCAGGGCCGCATCACCGACCTGATCGAGAGCAACAAGCTCACCGACGACCTGGGCCTGCCCCCGCTCAACGTCGAAGAAGACCGCGTCATGCTGTGCGGCAGCCCCGGCCTGCTGGTCGACCTGAAGCACATCCTGGAGAAGCGCGGCTTCAAGGAAGGCAATACGAGCACGCCGGGCGACTTCGTGGTCGAGCGCGCCTTCGCCGAGAAATAAGCAGGACCTCGCGCGCCCGATGGCCGACAGCCGCTCCGCACCCAAGACCAAGCCCCAGCGCCGCACCGGCGTGCGCGAGGCGGCGGCCCAGGCCACGCGCGACAGCATCCTGAAATCGGCGACCAAGGTGTTCGCCAAGTACGGCTACGACGGCGGCAGCGTGGAGAAGATCTCCAAGGCTGCCAAGTCGTACGACCGCATGATCTATTACTACTTCGGCAGCAAGGAAGGCCTCTTCATTGCAGTGCTCGAAGGCATCTACAAGCGCATGGACGACGCCGAGGCCGCGATTGCGCTCGACGCCACGCGCCCGGTGGAGGCGCTCACCGAAGTCATCCGCTTCGTGCTGGGCTACTACCGCAAGAACCCCGAGTTCGTCACGCTGCTGAACACCGAGAACCTGCACAAGGGCCGGCACATTTCGAAGTCGCTGCGCGCGCGCGAGTATTCGTCGCGCGCGGTGGCGATCATTGCGGAAATACTGGCCAGCGGCGCCGCCCAGGGCCTGTTCCGCAAGGACCTGGTGGCGCGCGACATCTACCTGCTGATCGCCTCCACGGGTTATTTCTACACCTCCAACCGGCACACGCTCACCGCCTTCCTCGGCGAGCCGCTGGAGTCGCCGGAAGCCGTCACGCACTGGGAAGACTTCGTGATCGAGACGCTGCTGCGCACGGTGCGCGCGGACGAGCCGCAAGAACCGCAACGGCCGCCAGACAACAACACCACCCCACCCCACGAGGACACATCGAAATGGCAGAAATCGCAACCGGCGGCAAGTCGGGCAAGGTCGTCATCAAGAACATAGGGCTGCTGCTCTCGGGCGACATCGACAAGCCCATCCTCGACGCAGACACCATCGTGGTGAACGACGGCCTGATCGTGGCGGTCGGCAAGGAAAAGGACTGCGACCTCGAAGGCGCGAAGACCGTCATCGATGCGCGAAAGACCTGCGTGGCGCCGGGCCTGATCGACAGCCATGTGCACCCGGTGTTCGGCGACTGGACGCCGCGCCAGGGCCAGATCGGCTGGATCGACTCGACCATGCACGGCGGCGTGACGACCATGATTTCGGCCGGCGAGGTGCACCTGCCCGGCCGACCGAAAGACATCGTCGGCCTGAAGGCGCTGGCCATCACCGCGCAGCGCGCCTTCGACAACTTCCGCCCCGGCGGCGTGAAGGTGCTGGCGGGCGCGCCGATCATCGAGAAGGGCATGGTCGAGAGCGACTTCAAGGAACTGGCCGAAGCCGGCGTGACGCTGCTGGGCGAAGTGGGCCTGGGCTCGGTCAAGGCCGGCTACGAGGCGAAAGAGATGGTGGCCTGGGCGCGCAAGCACGGCATCCAGAGCACGATCCACACGGGCGGCCCGTCGATTCCGGGCTCGGGCCTGATCGACAAGGACGTGGTGCTCGAGGCCGACGCCGACATCATCGGCCACATCAACGGCGGCCACACCTCGCTGCCCGAGGCGCATGTGTGCGAGCTGTGCGAGAAGAGTTCGCGCGCCATCGAGATCGTGCACAACGGCAACGAGAAGGTGGCCATTGCCGCGGCCAAGGCGGCGCTGGAACTGAAGTGCCCGCACCGCGTGATCCTGGGCACCGACGGGCCCGCGGGCTCGGGCGTGCAGCCGCTGGGCATCCTGCGCATGGTGGCGATGCTGTCGTCCATCGCGAACATTCCGGCCGAGCTGGTGTTCTGCTTTGCCACGGGCAACACGGCGCGCATCCGCAAGCTGAACTGCGGACTGATCGAGGTGGGCCGCGACGCCGACTTCGTCTTCATGGACCGCGCGCAGCATTCGCCCGCGCCGGGCCTGCTCGAAAGCGTGCAGCTGGGCGACATTCCGGGCGTGGGCATGGTGATGATCGACGGCATCGTGCGCTCGGGCCGCAGCCGCAACACGCCGCCCGCGACAGAGATTCCGGTGGTTGTTTCAGGCGCGCACTGAGCGCCCTGAAGGCTCTTGCGCCCGGCGGCCTCAGCCGCCGCGGTGCGAGCGAAAGACCAGGTAGCGCGCCGACAGGAAGTTGACGCTCATGCCGGCCAGGCTGCCCACCGCCACGCCGAGGGCGGCCGCCCAGCGGCCCTCCACCCAGTGCAGCACGAGCACATAGGCGCCGTAGTTCAGCACCGCGCCGCCGGCCATGGTGGCCAGGTAGGCCAGGTACTCGCGCCAGAGCGATACACCGCCCGCCGATGCGCTGGCCGCAAAGGTGTAGCGCCGGTTGAACACCCAGGTGGTGGTGGCCGCCGCAAGGAACGACACCACGCGCGCCCCATACCAGCCCAGCAGCGGCGCCAGCAGGTAGAGCACCACCACGTCGACGACGAGGCCGATCACGCCGCCCACGGCGAAGGAGAGGAACTCGCGCCCGATCTTCATTGCGAAGCGCTTTCCCGCACCCCGGGAATCGCCAGGTAGCGCAGCCGCTTGGCCTCCTGGCGCCCGAGCGTGACGGTGTGCATCACGATGCCGCACACGAAGGACAGCATCGCGCCCAGCATCGCACCGGTGGCCAGCACCGCCGTGGGGAGCCGCGGCACCAGGCCGGTGTGCAGGTAGGTCATGAGCAGCGGCACGACCAGCGCAATCGACAGCAGCACCAGCAGCGCCGCGATGATCGAGAAGAACTGCAGCGGCCGCTCGCTCACGAACAGCTTGCAGATGGTCTTGAGGATGCGCCAGCCGTCGCGGTAGGTCGACAGCTTGCTCACCGAGCCTTCGGGACGCGTGCTGTAGGCCGTGCTTTCCTCGGCGTAGGGCATGCGCAGTTCGAGCGCGTGCACTGTGAGTTCGGTCTCGGTCTCGAAGCCGCGCGACAGCGCCGGGAACGACTTGGCATAGCGCCGCGAGAACACGCGGTAGCCCGAGAGCATGTCGGTGAGCGCACCGCCGAACAGCTGTGCCACCGCGCCGGTGAGCATGCGGTTGCCCAGGCGGTGGCCGGCGCGGTAGGTGTGCGCGTCGTGGCCGTCGTCCACGCGGTTGCCGACCACCATGTCGAGGTTGTCCGCCACCAGGCGCTCGATGAGCCGGCGGGCCGCGCCCGCGTCGTAGGTGGCGTCGCCGTCGACCATGACGTACACGTCGGCCTCGACGTCGGCGAACATGCGCCGCACCACGTTGCCCTTGCCGCGCAAGACCACGTGCGTGACGACGGCGCCGGCCGCGCGCGCGACGGATGCCGTGTCGTCGCTCGAGTTGTTGTCGAAGACGTGGATCCGGGCCTCGGGCAGCGCGGCGCGAAAGCCCGTCACCACCTGGGCGATGGCCAGCGCCTCGTTGTAGCAGGGGATGACCACGGCAATGCGCAGGGCGTTGCTGCCGTGGGAGGCGAAGGCTTCGATGTCGGTCATGGTGCGACAGGAAGGATACGGTAGACCCGGCTGCCGTCTTTCTCGTACTGCACCGCAAAGTACCTGTCGAAGTCGACGCGCGCGCTGAACACCGGCACCACATAGTTCGGCAGCACGACCGCGGTAAAGCCCAGGCCGCCGAGCTTGCGTGCCAGGTCGCCGCCCGACAGGGCCCCGAAATCGGTGTAGCGCCACGGCCCGAGGGTGTCGCCCCAGATGGGGTTGGGGCCGTAGTAGATGGCCTCGTTCAGCGCGATCTGGTAGACCCGGCCGGTGGCGTTGCGGCGCAGGTAGTCCATGACGGCGTAGCCGGGCACGTGCTGGCGCAGCACGGCCTCGCGCGCCTCGGGCGTGACGGAGATCATCGCGACCTTCACCGCGGTCTGGCGCACCGACACGGCGGCCAGCACGGCCAGCAGGAGCACGGGCACCCAGTCGGCCATGCGGGCGCCGGACCGCGCGGTGTCGCGGCTCATGGCGCCTGTGGCCCCCTTTTCCACTGCGTCGGCGCCGGACTTCTCCCGCGCACCGAACAGGCGCCGCACACCCCGCGCGGCCCAGCCGAACAGCACCTGCCAGCCGATGGCCGCGATGGCGGCCAGCAGCGGGAACGAGGCCGTCAGGTAGCGCGGGTAGCGCGAGGTCACGACCCACACCACCACCGAGTACAGGCAGAACCAGCCGGCGGCGCGCACCGCGGCCGAGCGCTTCCACCACGCGCTGAACGGCGCGAAGAACACCGCCCAGAGCAGCGCGTTGGGCAGCGCCGCGTGATCGCGCACGTCCGCCACCTGCTGCACGTAGTCGGCCGGCGTCCACTCGGTGAAGCCGAACACCCGCGCGCCGATGGGGTTGAACGGGTCGCCGGTCATGACGGCGTTGCGCGCGTACCAGTACACGCACGGGAGCAGGAAGCAGCCGAACACCAGCGCCCAGGCCTTGGGACGGCGCTCGTGGCGAATGACGAACAGCGTCACCAGCGGCAGGAAGATCAGCGCCTGGTACTTCGAGCCGGCCGCCACGCCGAGAAAGAACGCGGCCACGCCGAGCCAGCGCAGGCCGCCGTGGGCCCCGCGCCCGATGCGCGCGGGCAGGCCCGGCTCCGACTCGCGCCACCACCACAGCGCCACGCAGGCCGACAGCACGAACAGCGCCACGCCCATGTCGATCAGCGCATTGGAATAGTCGCCCAGCCCCAGCCAGATGGCCGCGCCGATGCAGGCGGTGAGCCGGTTGGCGTGCAGCATGCCCAGCCGGTAGATCATCGTCACCGACAGCGCACCGGCCAGGGCATTGAGAAAGTGCGGCAGCACGTCGTCGCTCACCTGCAGCGCGGCGGCATAGAGCAGGTTGTAGTTGTACGGGAACCAGGGGTAGCGCAACCAGTCGTGGATGCCCAGCGCGCCCTGCTGCGCCACCTGGCGTGCATAGGGCAGGTGGTACATCAGCTCGTCGAAGGCGATCGGCGGGGCCAGCGGCGCGACCAGCGCGGGCATCGCGACCAGGGCCAGCGCGATCATCGCGACGCGCTCGACGTAGGTCCACGGCGCCGCGGCAGGCTCGCTGGCGCGCAGGGCACGCCGCTGGCGAAGCCAGGGTGGCAGCTGGACCGCCGCTGCCACGAAGCCCGCCACGACCAGGGCCACGGTGGCACCGGTCTTGAAGGCGGCGAAGATGGCCAGCGCCTGGAAGGCGCAGATGAAAAGGCCCACGCCCAGCGCCACGGCCACGGCCGCTTCGAGCCCCACGTCGCGGCGCGGCGGCGGCGCCAGGCGGGCCAGCAGTGCGCGGCCATAACCCCAGCAGCTGAAGACGAAAACCGCCAATGCCGCGTAGTGCGCGGCTGCAAACATCAGCTTCTGAATAACAACTCCCGGTGCCGGGCGGCCACGCCGGCCGGCAGGTTCAAAGGATCTTCAAAGATTGGGCGCCAGCAGGCGCTCGAGCTCGGCTTCGCTTTGCTTGCGCCGCGCGGCCTGGTCCTGCAACTGGTCGTGCCCGATCTTGCCGACGTTGAAGTACGTCGCATCGGGATGACTCAGGTAGAAACCACTCACGCTGGCGGCGGGCATCATAGCGAGGCTTTCCGTCAGGGTCATGCCAATGTCCGCGCAGGCCAGAAGGTCGAACATCGGGCCCTTCACGCTGTGGTCGGGGCAGGCCGGGTAGCCGGGCGCGGGGCGGATGCCGCGGTACTTCTCCGCAATCATCTCGTCGTTGCTCAGGCCCTCGTCGGCCGCGTAGCCCCACAGGTCGGTGCGCGCGCGGTGGTGCAGCGACTCGGCGAAGGCCTCGGCCAGCCGGTCGGCCAGGGCCTTGAGCATGATGGCCGAGTAGTCGTCCAGGTCGTCGGCGAAGTACTTCTCCTTCTTCTCGACGCCCAGGCCGGCGGTGACGGCGAACATGCCCACGTAGTCCTTCAGGCCGCTCGCCTTGGGCGCAACGAAGTCGGCCAGGCAGCGGCTCGGGCGCATCACGCCGTCGATGGCCTGCTTCTCGGTCTGCTGGCGCATGCCGTACCAGGTGAGCGCCACCTCGCTGCGCGTCTCGTCCGTGTAGAGCTCGATGTCGTCGTCGTTCACCGTGTTGGCGGGCCAGAAGCCGACGATGCCGGCCGCGCTGAGCCAGCGGCCTTCGATCAGGCGCTTGAGCATGCGCTGGCCGTCGGCGTACACGCGCACGGCCTCGGTGCCGACGACCTGGTCCTTCAGGATGGCGGGGAACGGGCCGGCCAGGTCCCAGGTCTGGAAGAACGGGCCCCAGTCGATGTACTTCGCGAGCTCGGTCAGGTCGTAGTTCTTGAACACGCGCCGGCCGATGAACTTGGGGCAAGGCGGCGTGTAGTTCGACCAGTCGATGGGCGTCTTGTTGGCGCGCGCCTTGGCCAGCGGCCACATCGGCACCTGCTTCTTGTTGGCGTGCTGGGTGCGCACCTTGTCGTAGTCGGCGTTGATCTCGTCGATGTACGCCGTGGCCTGGTCACTCAAGAGCGACTGCGCCACGCTCACGCTGCGCGAGGCGTCGGGCACGTAGACCACGGGGCCTTCGTAGTGCGGCGCAATCTTCACGGCCGTGTGCACGCGGCTGGTGGTGGCGCCGCCGATCATGAGCGGGATCTTCTTGATGCGGAAATGGTCGTCGCGCTGCATCTCGCCGGCCACGTACTGCATCTCTTCGAGGCTGGGCGTGATCAGGCCCGACAGGCCCACGATGTCGGCGCCCTCGACCTTGGCGCGCGCCAGGATCTCGTGGCACGGGACCATCACGCCCATGTTCACCACTTCGAAGTTGTTGCACTGGAGCACGACGGTGACGATGTTCTTGCCGATGTCGTGCACGTCGCCCTTGACGGTGGCGATGATGATCTTGCCCTTGGTGCGCACGTCGCGGCCCGCCGCCTCGTCGCGCAGCTTTTCTTCCTCGATGTAGGGCAGCAGGTGGGCCACGGCCGACTTCATGACGCGCGCCGACTTGACCACCTGCGGCAGGAACATCTTGCCGGCGCCGAACAGGTCGCCCACGATGTTCATGCCGTCCATGAGCGGCCCTTCGATCACGTGCAGCGGACGACCGCCCGTCGCCAGGATCTGCTGGTAGGCCTCCTCGGTGTCTTCCACGATGAAGTCGGTGATGCCGTGCACCATGGCGTGCGACAGCCGCTGGTTGACGTGCACCGGGCTCTCGGGCGTGCCGCGCCATTCGAGGCGCTTGCTTTCGTCCTTGGCGCCGCTCTTGGCGGTTTCGGCCACTTCGACGAGGCGTTCGCCGGCGTCCGGGCGGCGGTTGAGCACCACGTCTTCCACGCGCTCGCGCAGCGTGGGCTCCAGGTCGTCGTACACGCCCACCATGCCCGCGTTGACGATGCCCATGTCCATGCCCGCCTGGATGGCGTGGTACAGGAACACGGTGTGGATGGCCTCGCGCATCGGGTCGTTGCCGCGAAAGCTGAAGCTCACGTTGCTCACGCCGCCCGACACCTTGGCACCCGGCAGGTTCTGCTTGATCCAGCGTACCGCGTTGATGAAGTCGACCGCATAGTTGTCGTGCTCCTCGATCCCGGTGGCAATGGCGAAGATGTTGGGGTCGAAGATGATGTCTTCCGGCGGGAAGCCCACCTCGTCCACCAGGATGCGGTAGGCCCGCTCGCAGATCTCGATCTTGCGCGCGAAGGTGTCGGCCTGGCCCTTCTCGTCGAAGGCCATGACCACCGCGGCGGCGCCGTAGCGGCGCACCAGCTTGGCCTCGTGCTTGAACTTGTCGACCCCCTCCTTCATGGAGATGGAGTTGACGATGCCCTTGCCCTGGATGCAGCGCAGGCCGGCCTCGATCACGTCCCACTTCGAGCTGTCGACCATCACCGGCACGCGCGCGATGTCGGGCTCGCTGGCAATCAGGTTCAGGAAGCGGACCATGGCGGCCTTGCTGTCGAGCATGGCCTCGTCCATGTTGATGTCGATCACCTGGGCGCCGTTCTCGACCTGCTGGCGCGCGACGGCCAGGGCCTCTTCGAACTGGCCGTTCAGGATCATCCGCGCGAACGCCTTGGAGCCGGTGACGTTGGTACGCTCGCCGATGTTGACGAACAGCGTGCCCTCGCCGATGGCGACCGGTTCGAGACCGGACAGCTTCATGGGCGGGGGCGCCAGGGGCGCGGAATCGGGGGTAGCTGGAGCGGAAATCTGGGACATGGCCTCACCTGCGGAAGAGTCGAACAGGCGAGCGTCGTTGTCGCCCCAAGCCTGACGGCCGGCCTGTGAGGCCCACCGCTGCAACGCTCCTTGGGAAGGGCCGCATTTTAGGGCGATTCGAATGGGGCCGGGGAAAACCCCAGTTCCCGACTTCGCCCGCGTCCACCCTGTTCAAAGACACCGGGCGCCTGCGGCTGAGCGCTGCCTTGGCCATGCGCGCTGCCGGCCGCGAAAGCCGGCCCCCGATGGCGGCTAAGTAAGCGCAGGCTTACGCTGGTTGTGGCTCGCCCATTGCCGACGCCGGAAGGCCGAACACCCGGTCGAAGGCCCAGTTGAAGACGAAGGTGTAGACCAGGAAGAACACCACCAGGCCCAGGTCCATCACCAGCGCCTGCCAGAGCGACACGCCCAGGCCCCAGGCGAACATCGGCACCAGGAAGGCGATCAGCCCGCCCTCGAAGCCGATGGCGTGGGCGATGCGGCGGCGCACGCTGCGCCCGCGCACGGCCTGGCGCGATTCCCAGCGCTCGAACAGCGCATTGAAGACCAGGTTCCAGATCACCGCGATGACCGAGGCGCCCACCGCCAGCATGCCCGAATGGCCGAGCCCGGCGTCCGTCATCAAGGCCAGCCCCGCGCTGGCCGCGACGATGGCGATGCCCTCATAAAGGCTGATGTAGACGATGCGACGTTGAATGCCCTGCATGACTTCTTCTCTTGGTTCGTGACTGCGATGACTGGACTTTATGTGTCATTCGCTGATATAAAAAGTTAACTTGTTTCAGTTTTATTGATAGATCTAGCGCCATGGCTTTCTCCAGCGACAACGTCGAGGTCTTCCTGGCCGTGATCGACCACGGCTCCTTCTCGGCCGCGGCGCGGGCGCTGCGCAAGGTGCCGTCGGCCGTGAGCATGGCCATCGCCAACCTGGAGGCCGAGCTCGACCTGCCGCTGTTCGACCGCAGCGGCCGCGAGCCCCAGCCCACCCCCGCCGCACGCTCCCTGGAGCCCCAGGCGCGACTGCTGGCCTCCCAGTTGCGGCAGTTGCAGGTGCAGGCGCTGGCGCTCACGCAGGGGCTGGAAGACCGGCTCACGCTGGCCATCGCGCCCGAGCTGCTGGCCGCCCCCTGGAGCGGCCCGTTGGCCGAGCTGGCACGCGAGCATCCGCTGCTGCAGGTCGAGGTGCTGGCCGCGCCGCAGGCCGATGCGCTGGCGCTGCTGCACAGCGGCCGCGCGCAGCTGGCCCTGGTGTTCGAGCGCCCCAGCCTGGACGGCCGCGAAGGCTTTCAGGAGGTGGGCAGCGACCTGATGGTGGCGGTCATCGCGCCCGACCACCCCGTGCTCGCCACCAACGGCGGCCGGCTGCGCGAGGACCACCTGACGAACACCCGGCAGATCGTCGTGGCCGGGCGCGACCTGACTACCAGCGACCCGCGCTTCGTGTTCGCGCGCCACGTCTGGCGCACCGACAACGCGCTGGCCGCGCTGAGCCTGATTACCGCCGGGCTGGGCTGGGGCTGGCTGCAGCGCAACTTCGCCAAGCCGCACGTGGCGGCCGGCGCGCTGATCGAGATTCCGTTCGAGAACCTCAGCAATGGGCTGGACCTGTGGGTCGACGTGGTGTGGTCGCGCGAGCGGCCGCTCGGGCTGGGCGCGCAGCGCTTCGTGGCGCTGATTGCACGCAACCGCCAGGTGGCGGGGGAGTGCGGCGTGAAGACCGGCGGGCTCTAGCGCCCGGGTGCGTCACCGGCCGTGGCCGCCGCCATGGCCCCCGCCGTGCCCGCCGTGCCCGCCGTGCCCGCCGCCACCATGGCCTCCGCCTCCCGGCCCGCCACCGTGCGGGCGCCCGCCGCCGCCACCCGGGTGGGGCCTGCCCGGCGGCGGTCCGGGGCGAAAGCCCGGCTGCGGCCGGGGCGGCCTGAACCCGGGGTCGTTCGGCGGGCGAAACCCCGGCGCCGGCGGGGGACGAAAGCCCGGCGCTGGCGGCGGGCGGAAGCCCGGGCCCGGTGGCCGGAAGCCCGGCCCGGGCTGCCACGGATGCGGCTGCCAGCCCGGCCTGACCGGCGGCGGCGGACGCCAGCCCGCCACCGGCGGCGGTGGCCGGTTCCCCCACCAGCGCCGGTCGCCGTACCAGGGCCGGTCGCGGTAGTGGTTGGCCCAGTAGCTGCCGATCGCAAAGCCGACGATCGGCACGCCGATCACCGCGCCGTAGGTGGCAAGCGGCACGCGTTGGTCCTGGTAGGCGTAGTCGAGGCTGCGCGACCAGACCCAGCCGCGCCCGCCGTCGGGCAGCACCACGTCGCACCAGCCGTAGCCATTGGTGCAGCCGACCACCTCGAGCGGCTGGCCCGGCGCCAGCCGCGCCACCAGCGGATAGTCGCCCGACGGGCCGGCGCGCAGGTTGACGGCGCCACGCGTGAAGGCCTGCTGCGCCTGCGCCGCGAGGGGAAGGACCACGGCAACCGCGCCGATGCCGATCCAGCGATAGGTGTTCCGGTTCATGAAAAGCTCCTTGCGCCCAGCCTAGGCGCACCGCCAAAACCCGTCAATCAGCCCAAAACTCTTATTCGCGAAACACCGAGGAACCGGCTTCGCCGGGCCTCAGGTGTTGCCCCCGGCAGGGGGAAGGAGCAGCGACACGAAGTGCGCGAAGCCTGGGGGCGAGCCAGTTTCAGGCGGCTTCGCGGTAGAAGCCGGCGCTGTTGCTGCCCAGCGCGCGGCCCGACACCGGCGCCACGGCCTTGCCGATCGCCGCGATGTGGTCCGGCGTGGTGCCGCAGCAGCCGCCCACGATGTTCACCAGCCCCGCGGCCGCGAACTCGTGCAGCAGGCGCGAGGTGACGTCGGGCGTCTCGTCGAAGCCGGTGTCGCTCATGGGGTTGGGCAGGCCCGCGTTCGGGTAACAGCTGATGAAGGTGTCGCCCGCCACGCGCGCCAGTTCCTGGATGTACGGGCGCATCAGCGCGGCCCCCAGCGCACAGTTCAGGCCGATGGCCAGCGGCTGCGAATGGCGCACGCTGTGCCAGAAGGCGGTGACGGTCTGCCCGCTCAGGATGCGGCCCGAGGCGTCGGTCACGGTGCCGCTGATGATCAGCGGCAGGCGCTGCCCGCTGTTGTCGAAATACTCGTCCACCGCGAACAGCGCGGCCTTGGCGTTGAGCGTGTCGAAGATGGTCTCGACCAGGATCACGTCGGCGCCGCCTTCGACCAGCGCTTCGGTCTGCTCGTAGTAGGCCGCCCGCAGCGATTCGAAGTCGACATTGCGCGCGCCGGGATCGTTCACGTCGGGGCTGATGCTCGCCGTCTTGGGCGTGGGCCCGAGGGCGCCGGCGACGAAGCGCGGCTTGTCGGGCGTGCTGAACTTGTCGCAGGCCGCGCGCGCGAGCTTGGCGGACTCGAGGTTCATCTCGCGCGCCAGGTGCGCCATCTTGTAGTCCTCCTGCGCGATGGTGGTCGCGCCGAAGGTGTTGGTCTCGATCAGGTCGGCGCCGGCGGCCAGGTAGGCCTCGTGGATGTCGCGGATCACGTCGGGGCGCGTGAGCGAGAGCAGCTCGTTGTTGCCCTTCACGTCGCGCTCGAAGTCCTTGAAGCGCTCGCCGCGGTACTGCGCCTCGGTGAGCTTGAAGCGCTGGATCATCGTTCCCATGGCGCCGTCGAGGATGGCGATGCGCTTTTCGAGGATGCCGGCAAGTGCCTGGCCGCGGGTGTAGACGATGGGCTTCTTCATACCCCCGATTGTAGGAAGCGGCCCATGGCCTCACTCCGGGTCGGGCCGGTGGGCGCCCCAGGCGGCCAGCCCGGCAAACAGCGACGCCAGGCCCGCGCACAGAAAAACGGCCGGCAGTCCCAGCCAGGCGGCGACCAGGCCACCGGCCAACGCCGAGACACCCATGGCTGCATCGAAGAAGCCGTCGTAGAGGCCAATGGCCATGCCCCGGCTGGCGGCAGGCACGCGGCGAAGCGCCGGCAAGGCCAGCAGCGGATAGACCATCGAGAAGCCGAAGCCGCACAAGGCCGCGCCCGCCAACGCCACCGCCGGCACCGGCGCGATCCCGAGCAGGCCGAGCCCGAGCGCTTCGGCGCCCAAGGCCGCCAGAACGGCGGACGGACCTTGGGCCCGGTCGACCGAGGCGCCGAAGAGCAGGCGTGCCGCGACGTGGGCCGTGCCGAAGGCCGTGAGCGCAAAAGCGCCCCCCGGCCAGCCGTGCGCCCCGTAGGCCAGCACGACAAAGGAGGACACGGCGGCCAGACCGACCGCCGAAAGCCCCAATGCCAATCCCGGCCGCCAGATCCGGCGCAACATCCGTGCGGCAGTCATCGCAGCTCCCGCGGCAGCGTGGGCGGCTTCGGCTGGGGCAACGACGGCAGCCACGATCATCCCCACCAGGGGCACGACAGCGGCGGCTGTCGCCACCGCGGCAAAGCCGAAGGCGCGATCAATGGCCGCTCCCACCGCGGCACCGGCCGCAAGGCCCGCAAACATGGCGAGCCCGATCCAGGACATCGCGCGACCGGCGTTCGCCATGCCTGCACGGCCGATGGCCCAGGCCGCACCGCCGGTGATGACCAGGCCCTCCCCCACGCCCGTCAGCAAACGCCCGGCAACCAGCATGCCCAGGCCGCCCGAAGCCCCCAGCGGCAGCAACGCCGACAAGCCGTAGACGATGCCGCAGCCCGCCATGGCCGACAGGCCGATCAGCACCGTGTGCCGGCCACCGTGCCGATCGGTCATGGCACCCGCCCAGGGCCGGGACAACAGGGAGGCGGCGGACTGAGCCCCCATCACCCAGCCCACGGTGACCATGTCGAAGCCCAACCCGTCATGGACCCGACCCGGCAATACCGGCAGCGCGAGACCCATGGCAAGCAGGCCGAGGAGGACCGTGGCGGCAACCGCCAGCATGGCCTGCCGGTCACGGATGTGAAAGGCGGATGGCGGGGTATTCGAAGACGGGACGGTCATCGGGCTTCCTTCAAAGGCGCAAACCCAAAGCGTAAATTCGTCCTCAATGACTGAGGAGAGGGCTCGGCGTACACACAGAAAGGACAGAAAATCCTGAATCGACAAGGAGCCGTCCATGGAAGGACTGACAGGATTTGCCGCTTTCGTTCACGCCGCCGAGCAGCGCAGCTATGTCGTCGCGGGCCGGATCCTGGGCATTTCAGCCTCCGCCGTGTCCAAGAGTGTGGCCCGCCTGGAAGAGCGGCTGGGTGTGCGTCTTCTGCACCGCACGACGCGCAGCATCGGTCTGACTGAGGAAGGTACGCTGCTCTATGAGCGCTGCAAACGCGTGCTCGACGAACTGTGGGATGCCGAAGCCACGCTGATGCACAGCCGGGAGCGGCCGCGCGGTCGGCTGCGGGTGAACCTGCCGCACGTGGTCGGCCATCACCTGCTGATGGCGCAACTGCCGGAATTCACCGCCCGCTTTCCCGAAATCGAACTGGACATCGACTTCGAAGATCAGGTGGTCGACATCGTCGGCGGCGGCCTTGACGTGGCGGTGCGCAGCGGACACCTGCCCGACACTCGGCTGATCGCGCGCCCGATCGGCGAGCAGCATTTCGTGGTTTGCGGCAGCCCGGCCTACTTCGCGCACCGCGGCCGGCCCGCTGCGCCCAACGACCTGGAAAGACATGCCTGCATCCGCTTCAAGTACCCCTCGAGCGGCCGGCTCGCGTCCTGGGCCTTCGCACCGCCGCACAGCGAGATGCTCCTGCCCGCAAGCCTGGTCTTCAACAATACCGACGCCGGATTGGCAGCGGCCGTGCACGGGCTCGGGCTGGCCCACCTGCCTGTCTACGTGGCCGCACCCCGGATCGCCACCGGCGAACTCCAGCCGGTGTTGACGACCTTCATGGTTCCGTTCGGTTCGCTCTGGCTGGTCTGGCCGTCCAACCGGCAGCTCTCGCCCAAGGTCCGAGCCTTCGTGGATTTCGTGCTGGAGAAACTGCAGGCGCAGCCACGCGCTTTCCAGCGTGTGGAGGAAAGCGCCCCGCCCTCCCCCGCTGCAGCGGCCTAGTTCCCGTGACGCGGATGCTCGACAAACTCGAGCACCGCTTCGATCATTCGCCGCACATGCGGCTTCACGCCCGCAGCCACCTCGGGCAGGTAGTCGAACGGCAGCGCTTCCTGCATGTAGCTCGACTGGGTCATCTCCAGCTGCACCGCATGAACGTTCTGCGCCGGGTTGCCGTACTGGCGGGTGATGTAGCCGCCGGTGAAGCGGCCGTTGAGCACGCCGGTGTAGCCGGTGGCGCGCTCGGCGATGCCCAGCAGCGTCTGCGCGAGCGCCGGGTCGCAGCTGGTGCCCTTGCCGGTGCCCAGGTTCAGGTCCGGCAGCTTGCCTTCGAAGAAGCGCGGCAGCACCGAGCGGATGGAATGCGCGTCCCACAGCGCGATCGTGCCGTGCGCCGCCTTCAGGCGGTCCAGCTCGGCCTGCAGCTGCCGGTGATAGGGCTGCCAGATGGCATCGCGGCGCTGGGCAATTTCTTCCTCGCCCGGCACGTCGGCGGCTTTTGCATAGACCGGGGTGTCGTCGAAGGTGTCGACCGGGCACAGGCCGGTGACGCTCTGGCCCGGGTACAGGCTGGCGCCGTCGGGCGGACGGTTCAGGTCGACCACGTAGCGCGAGTGCGTGGCCACGAGCACCGAGGCGCCCAGCGCGTCGGCGAAGTCGTAGAGCTGCTCGAGGTGCCAGTCGGTGTCGGGCACGTGGCGCGCCTCTTCGGTGAAGCGCGCGGCCAGCGCGGGCGGCACGTGGGTGCCGACGTGCGGCATCGAGATGAGCAGCGGCCGCGTGCCCTGGCGAAAGCGGAACGGCGGTTCGGTGGTGGTGAAGGCCATGGTGGGCATGGTGGGGTCGATCAATCCTTGAGTAGTTGGGTGCGCGCGGCCACGAAGGCGGCCGCGGCCTCGCCGTGCAGCGCATGGCGGCCGGCCGACACGCGCGTGCGGCCCGCCACCCAGACGGTGTCGATGGCCGAGGTGCGGTGGCTCGCGAAGACGTGGGCCGAGAGCATATCGGGCGCGCTCAGGCCTTGCAGCGCGAGGTGCGATGCGTCGAGCACCACGAAG
Source organism: Variovorax pasteuri (assembly GCF_051216435.1). Lineage (NCBI taxonomy): Bacteria > Pseudomonadati > Pseudomonadota > Betaproteobacteria > Burkholderiales > Comamonadaceae > Variovorax > Variovorax pasteuri. Next base: position 23,655 of record NZ_JBPJZS010000016.1, on the reverse strand, counting down.
TCGGCCTGCTGGCCCACAGCCAGCCCGGCTGAACCCGGTGCAGCGCGGCCCGACGCCTGCGCGCCGCCTCGCACCGCGTCGAGCGTGAACGCGGTCGCCACATGCGGCTGTGCGGCCGTCGCGCCCACGTTGCGCTGGCGACTGGCCAGGCGCTGGCTGTACTCGAGCATCAGCAGTTCTTCCGCCGCGTTCACGCTGGCGTGGCTGTCCGAGCCCACGCCCCAGGCGCCGCCGTGGCCGCGCCACTTGGCGAAGTCGAAGATGCCGTCGCCCAGGTTGGCCTCGGTCGTCGGGCACAGGCCCGCGACCGCGCCGCTCTGCGCCGCGTACTCGTACTCGGCGTCGTTCATGTGCGTGGCATGCACCAGGCACCAGCGCGCATCGACGCTCGCGTGGTCGAGCAGCCACTCGACCGGGCGCAGGCCGCTCCAGGCCACGCAGTCGTCCACTTCCTTGGTCTGCTCGGCGATGTGGATGTGGATGGGCGCGGTGCGGTCGATGGCGTCCAGCCCCGCAATGGCGTCGCGCAGCCCTTCGGGCGGCACGGCGCGCAGCGAGTGCGGCGCCAGGCCCAGACGGGCGCCCTGCGCGTCGCACACAGGCTTGAGCGCTTCGAGCAGCCGCAGCATCGAGTCGGTCGAGCGGATGAAGCGGCGCTGCCCGTCGGTGGGCGGCATGTCGCCGAAACCGCCGGTCTGGTAGAGCACCGGCAGCAGCGTGAAGCCGATGCCGGTCTTCCGCGCGGCGCGCAGCAAGGCGAGGCTCAGCGTTGCGTCGTCGGCATACGGGGCGCCGTCCACGTCGTGGTGCACGTACTGGAACTCGCACACGCTGGTGTAGCCCGCCTCGAGCATCTCGGCGTAGAGCCAGGTGGCGATGGCCTCCATGTGCTGCGGGCCGAGGCGCGCGGCAAAGCGGTACATCAGCGTGCGCCAGCTCCAGAAGCTGTCGTGCTCCCCGGCGCGGTGCTCGGTGAGGCCGGCGAAGGCGCGCTGGAAGGCATGCGAGTGCAGGTTGGGCATGCCGGGGATCACCGGACCCCTGGCGGTATGGGTGTCGATGGGGCGCTGTGCGCCGGCCTGCACCTGCGTGAGCTGGCCGGCATCGTTCCACGCCAGCAGGACGTTCTTCGCCCAGCCCTCGGGCAGCAGCGCATCGGCTGCGAAAAGCGTGTGCGTCATGCCTGCGCTCCGATCGCGATGCGGCCCTGGCGCACCACGGTGCGCACGGGTTGCTGGCCGAACCAGTAGGCGAGCTCGGCCGCTTCGCGCACGTTCCACAGCACGAAGTTGGCCGGCATGCCCGCGGCGATGGCGCCATGCGTGTCCTGCAGGCCCAGCGCGCGCGCGGCATGCACGGTGACGCCGGCCAGTGCCTCGGGCACGGTGAGGCGGAAGAGTGTGCAGGCCATGTTCACCATCAGCAGAAGACTCAGTGCCGGCGAGGTGCCGGGGTTGTGGTCGGTGGACACCGCCATCGGCACGCCCGCGGCGCGCAGCGCGGCGATGGGCGGCAGGTGGGTGTCGCGCAGCGTGTAGTACGCGCCGGGCAGCAGCACGGCCACGGTGCCCGAGCGGCGCATCGCCTCGATGCCGTCGGCCGACAGGTGCTCGATGTGGTCGCACGACAGCGCACCGTAGCGCGCGGCCAGCGCGGCGCCGCCCATGTCCGACAGTTGCTCCGCATGCAGCTTCACCGGCAGGCCCAGCGCCTGCGCGGCCTGGAAGACCTGCTCGGTTTCTTCGAGCGAGAAGGCGATGCGTTCGCAGAACACATCGACCGCGTCGACCAGGCCTTCGGCGGCGAGCGCGGGCAGCATCTCGCGGCACACGAGGTCGATGTAGTCGTGGCTTCGTCCGGCGTATTCCGGCGGCAACGCATGCGCGCCGAGGAAGGTGGTGCGCACCGTCACGCCGTAGGCCTCGCCCAGGCGCCGCGCCACGCGCAGCTGCTTGCGTTCGTGTTCGAGCGAAAGCCCGTAGCCCGACTTGATCTCGATGGCGCACACGCCGCCGGCCAGCAGCTGTTCGAGCCGCGCCGCGGCCTGCGCGAACAGCGTGTCCTCGTCGGCCTCGCGCGTGGCGCGCACCGACGACACGATGCCGCCGCCGGCCTGTGCCACTTCCTCGTAAGTCGCGCCAGCGAGCCGCATCGCGAATTCGTTGGCGCGCTGGCCGCCGTAGACGAGGTGCGTATGGCAGTCGACCAGGCCCGGCGTGGCGAGCGCGCCGCCGCCGTCGTGCGGTGCGAGGCCCGCGAACTCGGCGGGCAGCGCGCCGCGCGCGCCGACCCAGCGGATCGCGCCCTGCACCACCGCGATGGCGGCGTCTTCGTTCGGTTCGGACGCGAGCCGCAGGCCGGTCCAGAGGCCGTCGGCCGAGGGGAAGTTGTGGGCGGGGTTCATCGTCTCTTGGGTCGTCGTTGTCCGGGGTCAGGCCGGGAGGATGCGCACGGCCATCAATCGCGCGTCGGGGCCGTCCGGCAGCGCCTGCCGTGTCTGTGCGGCATCGGCCCAGCGCAGGCCCTCGCCTTCAAGGCATTGCGCGTCATCGAGGCGCCATGCGCCGCGCAGCGCCAGCAGCACGCCATGCGGCGCAGCCTCGATGGCCGAGGCGCTGTGGAGCACTTGCACGTCGGCACACCACTGGCCGCGCCGCGTCATCACGTTGAAATCGTTCGACGCACCGCCGAGCAAGGTGCAGTCGATGGCCTCGTCGCCGCTGAAGGCGAAGGGTTGGTGCGGCACGTCGAGCCGGTGGTCGATGCGCGCGTCGTGCGTGAAGAGGCGCACGCCGTCGCCTTCGAGGAGCGTGATGACGCGGTCGATGCCCGCGAACACGGAGAACGGCCCGGCGGCGGCGATGGTGGCGATGCTCACCCGCCAGCCGAAGCTGTCGAGCGGCGCGCCCTGCGGCCAGCTGGCGATTTCCTGCGTGGTGCCGCCGCCGTTTTTCCACGGCGTGACCGGCAGGGTCGCGCGTGAGAAGCGCTGCACGCCGTTCATTGCGTCTCCTCTTGCCCCTTCCCCTTCCGGGGGAAGGCTGGGATGGGGGCAGCGCCCAACGAGCGCTGTGATGGGTTCGAGGCCGTCGTGCCCCCACCCCTGCCCTCCCCCAGCGGGGGAGGGAGAAAGACAACAAATGCAGTCGCACCGCTCATCGCATCAACCCGCCCTGGCGCAGCTTCTGCTCGAAGTGCCGCAGCACCAGCGTCATGGTTCCCGTGAGCACGAAGTACACGACGGCAATCGCCAGGTACACCTCCAGTGACCGGTACGACACGCTGATGATCTTCTGCCCCTCGTGCATCACGTCATGGATGGTCAAGAGCGACACCAGCGCCGAGTTCTTGATGAGCGCGATGAACTCGTTGCCCAGCGGCGGAATCATGCGCACCACCGCCTGCGGCAGCACGATCTGGCGCATGGCCGTGCCGGGCGTCATGCCCAGCGATTGCGCGGCCATGGTCTGGCCCTTGTCGATCGACTGGATCGCGCCGCGCACGATCTCCGACACGTACGCGCCCGAGTACACGCCGAGCCCCAGCACGCCGCACAGGAAGGCCGGCAGCAGGATGCCGAAGTGCGGCAAGCCGAAGAACAGGATGAACAGCTGCACCAGCAGCGGTGTGCCGCGAATGGCGGCCACGTAGGCCGTGCACACACCGTAGATCCAGCGCCGCTTCGGGTTCAGCCGGCCGATGCCGACCACCAAGCCCAGCAGGCAGCCCAGCGCCAGCGCGCAGGCGGTGATTTCCACCGTGACCAGCGCGCCGCGCAGCAGGTCGGGCCAGCCTTGCCAGACAGGCGAAAAATCGAGATCCATGGTCAACCCTTCCGGCGGCCGAGCGCCGGGCCGCCCCAAGCCGGCCGCGCCGCCCCCTCGGGGGGTGGAGTTACACGCGCGCAGCGCGTGAAAAGCCGGGGGGCCAACATTACTTGAACCACTTCTTCACGATCTGGTCGTACGTGCCATCGGCCTTCAGCTTCTCGATGGCGCCGTTCACCGCCTTGGTCAGCTCGGGCGTGTCCTTGCGGATGGCCATGCCGTATTCCTCGGTGGTGATCTGCTCCGGCAGCACCTTCAGGCCGCCGCGCGTGCGCACGTACTGGTAGGCGGCAGGCTTGCCGGTGACGGCCGCGTCGGCACGGCCGATGTCCACCAGGTTGAACATCTCCTGGTTCTTCTCGACTTCCAGCAGTTGCACCTGCGGGAATTTTTCCTTCGTGTACGACACCGACTTGGTGCCCACCTGCACGCTGACCTTCTTGCCGTTGATGTCGGCCGGCGTCTTGATGGCGGTGTTGCCGTCCTTCACCATCACGACCAGGCCGCCCGCGTAGTAGGGCACAGTGAAGTCGACGACCTTCTTGCGCTCGTCGGTGATGTAGATGCCCGACACGGCCATGTCGAAGCGCTTGGAGATCAGCCCCGGCACCAGGCCCTTGAAGTCGATGTCGATCCACTCGACCTTGCGGCCCAGCGTCTTGCCGATGGCTTCCACCAGTTCCACGTCGAAGCCGGTGCGCTTGCCGTTCTCCACGAACTCCATGGGCGGGAAGGTGGCGTCGGTGGCCACGCGCAGCGGCTCGCCCTGCGCGTGGGCGCCGGCGGCAAGGCCGAAAAGGCCGGCGAAGGCAAGACTGGACAGGGCGGCGGCGACGAGGGTGCGGCGGGTGTTCATGGTGGGAAGGCTTCCGTGGGAATGAGAAAGAAAAAAGCAGCGCGCAACTACTGCAGGGCGCGGGAAATGCGGGCCGCCGTGACGACGGTCATGTGGAGCAATGCAGCTTCCATGCCCTCGACGCGCGTGAGCGGCGCCATGAGCGTGATCGCGCCGCGCAGGCGGCGCCCGGTGGCGAGCACCGGGGCGCTCGCGCCCCACACGCCGGCGTCGACCTCGCCGTGGGTCACGGCATGGCCGGCTTCGCGGATGGCGTCGAGTTCGGCGGCGCGCGCGGCGCGGCGTTCGGGCGCCTCATTCAGGCCTTCGAGCAGCGCATCGCGCTGGTCGAGCGGCAGGTGCGCCAGCAGGCACTTGGCACTGGCGCCGTCGCGCGCCGGCACGCTGCGGCCGCGGTCGAAGGAGCAGCGCAGCGACTGCTCGCTGTCGATCATCTCCAGGCACACGACGCGGTCGTTCACCACCGTGACCAGCGCCACGCTCTCGTGCGTCTGCTGGGCCAGCGTGCGCATGTCGGCGCGTGCGGCCAGCACGAGGTCGGAGTTGCCGTCGAAGCCGCTGGCCAGCTGCACGCTCACCGGGCCCGGCGAGTAGCGCCCGTCGGACTCCATCACGAAGCCCCAGCGGCGCAGCGTGGCGACCTGCCGGTACAGCGTGCTCTGCGACAGGCCGGTGGCCTGCACCAGTTCGGCCGCCGTCATCGCCGACTTGCTCTGCGCCAGCACCGACAGCACGAAGAGCGCGCGGTCGTTGGCGGGAGTGTCGCTGGTGAGGGTCATGGCAGGCGGTCGCGAACGAAAGTGAAACCGGCTTGCAGTATCTTGCTCGCCGTTCTCACTTCCAAGCCCCTATTCCCAGCGAGTGGGAATGGCCGCGATTTTTCTTTCTACCTTCGTCTTAACGACGTTGCGCCTTGTGGGTCCACTCGCTCACTTGACCATGGGCAGCTTCAGCCCCTTCGCCTTGGCCGTGGCCACCGCGATGTCGTAGCCCGCGTCAGCGTGGCGCATCACGCCCGTGGCCGGGTCGTTCCACAGCACGCGCTCGATGCGCTTGGCAGCCGCGTCGGTGCCGTCGCACACGATCACCACGCCCGAGTGCTGCGAGTAGCCCATGCCCACGCCGCCGCCGTGGTGCAGGCTGACCCAGGTGGCGCCGCCCGCGGTGTTGAGCAGCGCGTTGAGCAGCGGCCAGTCGCTCACCGCATCGGTGCCGTCCTTCATGGCTTCGGTCTCGCGGTTGGGGCTGGCCACCGAGCCGGTGTCCAGGTGGTCGCGGCCGATGACGATGGGCGCCTTCAGCTCGCCGTTCTTCACCATCTCGTTGAAGGCCAGTCCGGCGATGTGGCGCTCGCCCAGGCCCAGCCAGCAGATGCGCGCCGGCAGCCCCTGGAAGGCGATGCGCTCGCGCGCCATGTCGAGCCAGCGGTGGGTGTGGGTGTTCTCGGGGAACAGCTCCTTGATCTTGGCGTCGGTCTTGTAGATGTCTTCCGGGTCGCCCGAGAGCGCCACCCAGCGGAACGGCCCCTTGCCTTCGCAGAACAGCGGACGGATGTAGGCGGGCACGAAACCGGGAAAGTCGAAGGCGTTCTTCACGCCCTCGTCGAACGCGACCTGGCGGATGTTGTTGCCGTAGTCGACCGTGGGGATGCCCATGGCCTGGAAGTCGAGCATGGCCTGCACGTGCACGGCGCACGACCTGGCGGCCGCCTTCGTGAGCGCTTCGTGCTGCGACGGGTCTTTCATCGCGGCCTGCCATTGCGCAACGCTCCAGCCCGAAGGCAGGTAGCCGTTGATCAGGTCGTGCGCGGAGGTCTGGTCGGTGACCAGGTCGGGCTTGATGCCGCCGGCCTTCGCGCGCTTCACGAGTTCCGGAAGGATGTCCGCCGCATTGCCCAGCAGCGCGATCGACACCGCTTCCTTCGCGTCGGTGTGCTGCTTGATGAGCTCGAACGCATGGTCGATGTCGCGCGCCTGCTTGTCGACGTAGCGGGTGCGCAGGCGGAAGTCGATGCTCGACTGCTGGCACTCGATGTTGAGCGACACCGCGCCCGCCAGCGTGGCGGCCAGCGGCTGCGCGCCGCCCATGCCGCCCAGGCCGGCGGTAAGGATCCACTTGCCCGCCCAGCTGTTGCCGTAGTGCTGGCGGCCGGCTTCGACGAAGGTCTCGAAGGTGCCCTGCACGATGCCCTGGCTGCCGATGTAGATCCAGCTGCCCGCCGTCATCTGGCCGTACATGAAGAGGCCCAGGCGGTCGAGCTCGTTGAAGTGCTCCCAGTTGGCCCACTTGGGCACGAGGTTCGAATTGGCCAGCAGCACGCGCGGCGCGTTCTCGTGCGTCTTGAAAACCCCCACCGGCTTGCCCGACTGGATGAGCAGGGTCTCGTCGTCGTTCAGTTCCTTCAGCGACGCGAGGATCTGGTCGTAGCAGGCCCAGTCGCGCGCGGCACGGCCGATGCCGCCGTACACCACCAGGTCCTGCGGGCGCTCGGCCACCTCGGCGTCGAGGTTGTTCTGCAGCATGCGGAACGGGGCTTCGGTGAGCCAGCTCTTGCAGTTGAGCTCGCTGCCGCGCGGTGCACGGATCACGCGGGTCGCGTCGTGGCGCGGGTCGGCGGCGCCGGAGGTGTTCAGGGCAAATTTTTCGGGAGCGTTCATGGCGTGGTTCTCCTATCGGTAATGACGGTGCTTACGAGTGACTGGGCAGGATGTTCAGCAGCGCGGCGGGCAACTCGGCCTTCAGCGCCCACTGGCGCATGGCTTCGATGTCCGGAGCGAGGTAGCGGTCGCGCTCGAGGAAGGCAACCTTCTGGCGGATGTTGCTGAACTCGGCCTCCACCAGCGGCGAACTCTTGAGCCCGCGCTTGAGTTCGATGCCTTGCGCGGCGGCCATCGCTTCGATGCCCACCACCACGGCCGTGTTGTTGACCATGTCGCCCAGGCGCCGGCCCGCGAAGGTGGCCATCGACACATGGTCTTCCTGGTTGGCCGAAGTGGGCAGGCTGTCGACGCTGGCGGGGTGGGCGAGCGACTTGTTCTCCGACGCCAGTGCGGCCGCCGTGACCTGCGCGATCATGAAACCCGAGTTCAGGCCGCCGTCGCGCACCAGGAACGGCGGCAGGCCCGACAGGCCGGTGTCCAGCAGCAGCGCGATGCGGCGCTCGGCAATGGCGCCGACCTCGCTGATGGCCAGCGCGATGATGTCGGCCGCGAAGGCGACGGGCTCGGCGTGGAAGTTGCCGCCGGAGATGACCTCGCCGGTGTCGCAGAACACCAGCGGGTTGTCCGAAGCGGCGTTGGCCTCGATGACCAGCACGCGCGCGGCATGCGCCAGGTTGTCGAGGCAGGCGCCCATCACCTGCGGGATGCAGCGCACCGAATACGGGTCTTGCACGCGGCCGCAGTCGGCGTGCGAAGGCACGATCTCGCTGCCTTCGAGCAATGTGCGCACCGCACCCGCCACTGCCATCTGGCCCAGCTGGCCGCGCGCCGCGTGGATGCGCGCGTCGAAGGGCTTGATCGAGCCCTGGATGGCTTCGAGCGACAGCGCCCCCGACATCAGCGACGACGCGAACACGTCTTCGGCGCCGAACAGGCCGTGGAGCGCGAGCGCGGTCGACACCTGCGTGCCGTTGAGCAGCGCCAGGCCTTCCTTGGGGCCGAGCACGAAGGGCGCGAGGCCGATGCTGCGCATGGCTTCGGCGCCGCCGACCACCTTGCCGTCGGCCAGCGTCGCCTGGCCTTCGCCGATCAGCACGCAAGCCATGTGCGCGAGCGGTGCGAGGTCGCCCGAGGCACCCACCGAGCCCTTGCAGGGAATGCTCGGCGTGACGCCCGCGTTGAACAGCGCCAGCAGCGCATCGACCAGCGCGGGCCGCACGCCCGAATGGCCGCGCGCCAGGCTCACGGCCTTGGTCGCGAGGATCATGCGCACCACCGGCGCGGCCAGCGGCTCGCCCGTGCCCACGCTGTGCGACAGCACCAGGTTGCGCTGCAGCTCGGCCAGGTGGTCGTTGCCGATGCGCGTGCTCGCCAGCTTGCCGAAGCCGGTGTTGATGCCGTAGACGACCTGGTCGTTCTCGACGATGTGGCGCACCGCGGCTTCGGCGCGCAGCATGCCGTCGCGCACCGACGGGTCGAGCGAAAGCTGCACGCCACCGGCCTGGATGCGTCGCAGCATCGCCAGGTCGACCTGGCCGGGCTTCAGCGTGAGGGAGGTCAGGGAGGCTTCGGAGGAGGTGGTGGGTGTGCTTGGCATGTGAACCTGTCTATACAAGTAGGGGCGAGAGAAAAGCGAAGGGTCTTCGTGGACAAAAAAATCAGCCGAAGGTGGCGTTGCCGTCGGCCTTGAAGCGGCTGCCCAGGCTGTAGCGCGAGGCGGGATGCAGGCAGCGCACCCAGGTCACGGGCGTGTTGCGGCTCCAGGTGCGGCGCGTGAGCAGCAGGCAGGGGGCGGTGGGTTCCATGGCGAGCCGCTCGGCCTGTTCGGCGGTGGGCAGCACGGCATCGACCACGTGTTCGATCTGGTCGAAGGGCACGTTGCGCACCAGGTACTCGCTCGGCGGCATCGCGGCGAAGTCCTGCTCGAGGTAGTCGGGCACGACCTGCGGATTGACGTAGCGCTCCTCGAGCTGCACCGGGGTGCCGTTCTCCAGGTGCAGGCACACGCTGTGGAACACCGACGCACCCGCGCGCAGGTCGAGCCAGGCGGCGACGTCGGGCGAGGCGGCGAGGCGTTCGACCTCGATCATGTCGCAGCGGTAGTCGTGCCCGCGCTGGCGGATTTCGCTGGCGATGTTGGCGATCTGCAGCAGCGTGGACTGCGGCTTGTTCTCGGCCACGAAACTGCCGACACCGGCCACGCGCGTGATGCGGCCCTGTTCCACCAGCTCGCGCAGCGCGCGGTTCACCGTCATGCGCGCCATGCCGAACTGGGCGACCAGTTCGTGCTCGGACGGCAGGCGATGGCCAGGGGGCCAGGTGCCGTCCTGGATCTTGCGGGAGATGTGGTCCTTGACTTGCGCGTAGAGCGCCAGGGTCGGCAGGTCGCGTTTCATCGTGCTTTCAGTGCTCCGCCGCGGCCATCGACTCGGCGCGGATCTCTTCCGTGAGGCGCGCCTTGATGTCCATGAACTCCGGCGAGGTCTTGATGGTGTAGCTGCGCGGATGCGGAAAGTCGACCGCGATCTCGGTCTTGATGCGCCCCGGCCGCGCGCTGAACACCGCCACGCGGTTGGCCATGAAGATCGCCTCGTCGATGTCGTGCGTGACGAACAGCACCGTCTTCTGTGCCGACTCCCAGATGCCCAGCAGCAGCTCCTGCATCAGCACGCGCGTCTGGTTGTCCAGCGCGCCGAAGGGCTCGTCGAGCAGCAGCATCTTGGGGTCGTTGGCGAGCGAGCGCGCAATGGCCGTGCGCTGCTGCATGCCGCCCGAGAGCTGCTTGGGAAAGTGATGCTCGAAGCCGCGCAGGCCCACCTTGGCGATGAAGAACTCGCTGCGTTCCTTCTGGTCGGCCTCGCTCATGCCGCGCTCGCGCAGGCCGAAGCGGATGTTCTGTGCCACGGTGAGCCACGGGAACAGGGTGTAGCTCTGGAACACCACGCCGCGGTCGGCGCCCGGGCCGTCGATGCGCTGGCCGTCGAGCAGCACCTGGCCGGTGGTCGGAAAGTCGAGCCCCGCCACGATGCGCAGCAACGTCGACTTGCCGCAGCCCGAGGGGCCGAGGATGGTGACGAAGTCGTTCTCGCGCACCTCGAAGTCGATGGGCTGCAGCGCCTGCGTGCGCTGGCCCTTGGTGCCGGTGAAGACGCGCGACACGCCCTGGATGGAGAGTTGGTTCTTTGTCGTCATCACAGTGCGGCCCATGCGAACAGACGGCGGTTGAGCGCCTTGAAAGCGAAGTCGGACAACAGGCCGATGACGCCGATCACGATGATCCCGAAGATGATCTGCCCCGTGTTCAGCAGCGCCTGGCTGTCGGTGATCATGTGGCCGATGCCCGAGGACGAGCCGATCAGCTCCGCCACGATCACATACGTCCAGGCCCAGCCCAGCACCAGTCGCAGCGTTTCGGCGATGCCCGGCGCCGCGCCCGGAATGAGCACGCGCGCCACGATGCCGCGGCTGTTGGCGCCCAGCGTGTAGGCGGCCTCGACCAGGTCGCGCCGCGCACCGCCCACGGTGACGGCCACCATCAGCACGATCTGGAAGAAGGAGCCGATGAAGATCACCAGCAGCTTCTGCATCTCGCCCAGGCCCGCCCACAGAATGAGCAGCGGAATGAAGGCCGAGGCCGGCAGGTAGCGGCAGAACGAGACGAAGGGCTCGAAGAAAGCCTCCACCGTTTTCCACGTGCCCATGGCAATGCCCAGCGGCACCGCGAACACGGCCGCCATCAGGAAGCCGCCGAACACGCGCCACACGGTCATGCCGATGTCGCCCAGAAAGCCGTACTCGGTGAAGAGCAGCCAGCCTTCCTTGACCATCGTCGGCGGGCTCGCGAGAAAGGTCGGCGGCACGAAGCCGCCGAGCGTGGCCAGGGCCCACACCAGCACGAAGACGACGAAGAACGCGAGGCCCAGCAGCACGCGCGCACGCGCGCCGATGGGCTCCAGCGGCGCCAGGCCGCGCCTGCGCGCGGGCTTGAAGGAAACGGCCTGCGCAGGCACCGCCGCCGAAACGGCGGCAGGCACCTGCTGCATCGCCTTACTTGACGAAGCTTGCATCGAAGGTCGCGGCCAGGTCTTCGGGCGCCTTGCGGATCACGCCGGCTTCCAGGAGGATGGGGGTGGCTTCCTTCATGAAGCTGGTGAGCTCGCCGGCAAAGAACTTCTGGTTGGCCGCCTTGTCCTGCCAGCGCAGGAAGGCGGACGACTTGGCGAACTGCTCGCCGCTCTGCTTCACGGCAGAACCCATGAGCTCGTTCGACTTCTCGGGCTCGGCCTTGATCATGTCGAGCGCCTCGAAGTACGACTTGGTGAGCGCGGCGGCGGCCTTGGCGTTGGCCTTGAGCCAGGTGGGCGCGCAGCCCACGGTGTCCATCACCATCGGGTAGTCGAGCGTGGTGGCCAGAATCTTGCCGGCGGCGGGGTTGGCGCGCACGGTCGACAGGTAGGGCTCGTAGGTCATGGCGGCGTCGTTCTGGCCGGCCACGAAGGCCTGGGCCGAGGCCTGCGGCGACAGCGTGGTGGTCTTCACGTCCTTCAGCGTCATGCCGTTCTTGTTGAGCATCCAGGCCAGGCCGAAGTACGGCGCGGTGCCGGGCGCGTCCACGCCGATCGTCTTGCCCTTGAGGTCGGAGAACTTGGCAACGTCGCCGCGCACCGCGAGGCCGTCGGCGCCGTAGGACTTGTCCATCTGGAAGATCTGCACGATGGGCACGCCGTTGGCGTTCCAGGCCACGTGCGTTTCCACCGTGGTGGCCGCGCACTGGATGGCGCCGGAGGCCAGCGCCAGGTGGCGGTCCTTCTGCGGAATCATCTTCAGGTCGACGTCGAGCCCGTTCTTCTTGAAGATGCCGGCCTTGTCGGCCAGCGAGAGCGGCGCGAAGCCGGTCCAGCCGGACATGCCGAGCGCAATCTTCGTTTCCTGAGCGGCGGCCGTCTGGGCCATGCCCGCTGCACATGCAGCTGCTGCCAGCAGCGAAGCGAATTTCACAACTACCGTCGTCTTGACCATGGGTACTCCTGGTTCTGTTCTTTGGAAAGGCTCGGCGGTGCATCCCGGTGACGGGGTTGCGCGCGCCTCGCATTGTTGCCAAGCGCCCCAACTTGTATATACAGGATAACCCGAAAGGTCTTTTATGGTGCACTTCTCAAGGAAATGCACCGGTTTGCTGTCTAGACAAGAGAGGCTGCGGGACGGGGGTGACCATTGCAAACCTCGTGCCACAGTCATAACTGTGCTGCTGGGGGACAATCGGCGGCCCCTCCTTCTTCACCGCTTTTCGCCCTCCCCACGTTGCCTGTGTCCTCTCTCGCTCCCCGCCCCATCGACGCCTCCGGCAGCAGCGCACCCGCCGACATCCTCCACGAGGTCTTCGGCTATTCGCAGTTCCGCGGGGCCCAGCAGGAGATCGTCGATCACGTGGTGGGCGGCGGCGACGCGCTGGTGCTGATGCCCACGGGCGGCGGCAAGTCGCTGTGCTACCAGATCCCGGCCATCGCGCGCCAGCGCGCGGGGCACGGGGTGTCGATCGTGGTGTCGCCGCTCATCGCGCTGATGCACGACCAGGTGGGCGCGCTGCACGAGGCCGGGGTGAACGCGGCCTTTCTCAACTCCACGCTCGACTGGGAGCAGACGCAGGACGTGGAGCGCCGCATGCTGCGCGGCGAGATCACGCTGCTGTACGCGGCGCCCGAGCGGGTGAACACGCCGCGCTTCCTGTCGCAGCTCGATTCGCTGAAGGAGCGCGGCAAGCTGTCGCTGTTCGCCATCGACGAGGCGCATTGCGTGAGCCAGTGGGGCCACGACTTCCGCCCCGAGTACCGCGCGCTCACCGTGCTGCACGAGCGCTATGCCGGCGTGCCGCGCATCGCGCTCACGGCCACGGCCGACGACCTGACGCGTGCCGACATCGTCGAGCGGCTGCAGCTGGAAGAAGCACGCCAGTTCGTCTCCAGCTTCGACCGGCCGAACATCCGCTACACCATCGTCGAGAAGAAGGACGCCACCACGCAGCTGCTGCGCTTCATCGAGCGCGAGCACGAAGGCGATGCGGGCGTGGTCTATTGCCAGTCGCGCAAGCGGGTGGAAGACCTTGCGACGACGCTGCGCGACGCCGGCATCAACGCCCTGCCGTACCACGCGGGGCTCGACGCGGCGGTGCGCCAGAAGCACCAGGACCGCTTCCTGCGCGAGGAAGGCGTGGTGATGGTCGCGACCATCGCCTTCGGCATGGGCATCGACAAGCCCGACGTGCGCTTTGTCGGCCACCTCGACATGCCCAAGAACATCGAGGGCTACTACCAGGAAACCGGCCGCGCGGGCCGCGACGGCGCGCCCGCCGACGCCTGGATGACCTACGGCCTGAACGACGTGGTGAACCAGCGCCGCATGATCGACGAGAGCCCGGCCGGCGAAGAGTTCAAGCAGGTGATGCGCGGCAAGCTCGACGCCCTGCTGTCCCTGGCCGAAGCCAGCGACTGCCGCCGCGTGCGCCTGCTGGGCTACTTCGGCGAGCAGAGCACGCCCTGCGGCAACTGCGACAACTGCCTGAACCCGCCGCAGGTGTGGGACGGCACCGATGCCGCGCGCAAGCTGCTCAGCACCATCTACCGCGTGCAGCAGCTGAGCGGCATCAGCTTCGGCGCGGGGCACATCATGGACATCCTGCGCGGCAAGTCGACCGAGAAGGTCAAGCAGTTCGGGCACGAGCGCGTCAGCACCTTCGGCATCGGCGCGGAGTTCAGCGAGGTGGCGCTTCGCGGCGTGCTGCGCCAGCTGATCGCCACCGGCGCGCTGGCGGTGGACGCGGAGGCATTCAACACGCTGAAGCTCACCGAAGGCTCGCGCGCGGTGCTCAAGGGCGAGGCGACGGTGTCGCTGCGCGAGTCGGTGTCGTCGCCGGCGGAGCGCAAGCCCCGGCGCGAGAAGGTGGCCAAGGGCGCGCCTTCGCCGGCCGCGGCCTCGCTGGACGACACCGGCAAGAAGCGCTTCGAGGCGCTCAAGGCCTGGCGCGCCGAGGTCGCCAAGGAACACAACCTGCCGGCCTACGTGATCTTTCACGACGCCACGCTGGCCGCCATTGCCGAGCGCGCGCCCGCGACGCTCGAGGACCTGCAGGGCATCAGCGGCATCGGCACCAAGAAGCTCGAGGCCTACGGCACCGAGGTATTGCGGGTCTGCGAAGCCTTCTAGCGCGGCAGCACCACCGGCACCGGCCGCGTGAGCAGGTCGACGTACAGCTCGAAGAAGCGCGCGTTGTCGAACTTCTGCACCACCGTCATCTTCTGCAACGTGGGCCCGGCCGGCTGCGCGGTGTAGCCGATGGAGCGGCCGTTGTCGGGCGCGCCGGGCTTGGCGATCACGTCGACGTAGCGCTGGGCGGTCTGCGTGGCGTAGCCCGGGTCGATCAGGTAGGCGAGCGTCAGCGTGTCCCAGATGTTCTGCGTGTAGCTGGCGTTGGTCTCGAAGCCGTTCTTGCCGTCGAAGCCGTAGCCGTTGAGCTTCTGGAACACATCGGTCACGGCCGTGGGCTTGGCCGGGTGCGCGATGCGGTCGTAGATGGGCTTGGTGAGGAACACGGTGTCGGTCACGTCCAGCGGCACCACCACCTGCGGGATGGGCAGGCGCACCACGAACTGGGCGGCGGCGGGGTCGAACCACCAGTTGAACTCCGCGGCCTTGGTGGTGTTGCCCGGCACGTCGATGGCACCGCCCATGTAGATGATCTGCTTGATGAGCGGGACGATCTCGGGGTTCTGTTTCACCGCCAGCGCGATGTTGGTCAGCGGGCCGATGGCCAGGATGGTGACTTCGCCGGGGTTGGCCTTCACGGTGTCCACGATGAAATCGACCGCGCTCTTGCGCTGCACCACGGTGTGTTGCGCGAAGCCGTCGGGCGAGGGCTTCAGGTCGGCATCGGTCTTGGGTTCCGGGCCGCTCCAGGCGCCCAGGTAGCCGTCGCCGCCCGCGCCGGCGGCCATTTCGGCCTCGACGTCGGCCAGCGTGTGGTTGAGTGCGTAGTTCGCTCCCACGTACACGCCGATGCGCTCGCCCACGCCCAGCCGCTCCACCGACATGAGCGCGTCGGCCACGCCCTGCCTGAGCCACTGGTTGCCCGACACCACGCTGATGCCCATGACCTGCACCTTGCCCTGCGCCTGCAACTGCGCGGCCATGACGCCGAGCTGGCCGTCGTCGCTCATGGTGTTGTAGTCGCTGTCGATGATGATCTTCTGCGCCGTGGTTGCCGAAGCGCCGAACGACCCGAGGCCGACGCCCGGCCCTGCGCTCCCGCCACCGCCACATCCCGCCAGCACCGTGATGACGACGATGAACATCGTCCCGAGCCATTTGCGCATCTGCTTCTCCTCGAGCTAAGGGTTTGGTTTTAAGTTGTCCCACGCTTGGGAAAACCAAAATACAAACGTTTGCGCAAAGCATTGCGCAAACGTTTGCCAAACTCTACGGCGCTCGCCACGCGCGTGGCAAGCGCTGTTGCCTAGGGGTTTTCCGCGGGAACGAAGACCGGCTCAGCCCGGGTCGGGCACAGGTTCGACCAGGCGGTTCTCGCGCAGAGGCGAGCGGTCGCGCAGGTAGGGCTGCTCCGGCGCCGGCGCGGCCTGCAGCTTGTCGAGGCCCGCGCTGGCTGCAGCCTTGGTCGAGCCGGCTGCCGGGCATGCGCCGTTGCTGCGCAGGGCCAGCGCCGCGGCCAGGCGGGCCTCGGCGCTGTCGCCGAGCGGATGAGTGAAGTCGTCGGCCACGGTGCAGTCGGGTGCGAAGCCGTCGCTGTAGTCGCTCTCGCCCTTCTGGTTCGCGCCCTTGAACTGGATGGCGAAGTAGCTGGTGCCGCAGTTGTCCTGGGGAATGAAGCCGTAGGGCTTGCCGCAGGTGGTGCCGCCCACCAGCTTGACCGTGACGCCCACGCCGCGCAGGCTGTTGATGACCGACTCGCTGGCCGAGCAGGTGTCGGGACCGGTGAGCACCGTGACGCGCGACAGGCCGAGCGTGGGCAGCGCCTGGCCGCTGCGGCTGGTGCCCACGAAGGGCGTCAGGGTCTGCGCGAGGGTCTGCCGGAACGGGTTCTTGTCGTTGTAGACCAGCTGCTCGAAGGTCTTGCCCGCGGTCACCGCCGGCGAAGAGATCATGTAGGCCAGCCGACTGGCAATGAGGAGCTGCCCGCCACCGTTGTAGCGCATGTCGAGCACCAGGTCGCTGATGCCGGCGCCCTGCTTGAAGGTGGTCACCGCATCGATGAGCTGCGCCTCCGAGGTGGTGATGTGGTCGTTGAACAGCAGGTAGCCCACGCGACCGCTGCCGGTGTCGATGACCTGCACGTTCTGCACCGGCGTGCGGGTGACGCTCTGCGCCGTGAGCGTCACCGCGGCCTGCGGTGTGCCGCCCACCTCGAAGGTGAAGCTGTGCGATTCGCCCACGGCCTGCGGCGCAAGGGCGCGGTTGATCGCGTTGACGTTGGCGGTGCCGGTGCTGCTGACGACGTTGACGCCGTCGATCTCCAGGATCTTCGCGCCGCGTCGCAAGCCCCGCAGGTCAGCCGGCGAGTTCGGCTCGACGAAGGCAATGCGGATGTCGCGCGGCGGCGAGCTGCGCACCGACGCGGTCTCCATGCCGTAGCCGGCCGACACGCCGCCTTGCGAGAGCTGGCGGTACACCTCGGTGTCGTAGGTGAAGTGGAAGCGGTCCTTGGCGCGGCCGGAGGCGGTGGTGGCCGGCGTCTTGAGCACGTTGAACCAGGCGACCGGCGTGGCGTAGTCGCTGGCCTTGAGGGTAGTCGGCACTTCGGCGTACCAGAGGTAGGTTTCGTCGATCCAGCCGCGAACCCAGCTCTTTTCGGTGTCGAGCGAGCCGGCTTTGTCGGGATAGGCCGAACCGGTGGCGGGGTTGGTGCCGCTGCGCGGTACGGCGCATTGACCGGCAACCGTGGCCGAGGCCACGATGCCGCCGTCGCCGTCGCCGCCCCCACTGGCGGGCGGCGCCGTGGCGCCGGGCAGCAGGCCGATCGGCAAGCCCGCGCCGCCGCCCCCTCCGCCACCGCCGCCGCCCCCGCACCCCGCCAGCAGGCAGCCCGCGGCAAGCGCCGCACGCGCAACCCAGGCGCCAGGACGCGGCAGCCGCCGCAGGTCGATCGCTCGAAAGCCCATGTGCTCCTCCTCGTGCCCGCGGTGGCGGACGGATTTTTCGCAGCCGGCGACCGCTTCGGCCGTGCTGCGCTTGCCGGGCACCCCACCCGGTCTGTTGTTCTTCGCTGTTTCTTCTTTACTGCACGAAGCCCATGCCGCGCGACTCGCGCACTTCGGGCTTGATGCGGTGCTCGGCCTCGAGCTGGTCGAGAAACTCGTCGGCCGAAAACTCGGTGGCCAGGATATCGGTCTGCCGTTTCACGGCGGCGAAATCGCCCGGGCACAGCTGGGTCAGTCGCGCGAGCCGGGCGCCCAGCGCGCCAGTCAGGCGCCCGGCGTCGCCCGTGAGCGCCTCGGTGACGAACATGCGCTCGCGCTGGACCGCGGTGAGCGGCATGAACTTGATCTTGAAGGTGAAGCGGCGCAGCGCCGCCTGGTCGAGCCGGTCGAGCAGGTTGGTGGTGCACACGAAGATGCCGTTGAAGCGCTCCATGCCCTGCAGCATCTCGTTGACCTCGGTGACTTCGTAGGTGCGCTGCGCGCTGCGGCGGTCCTGCAGGAAGCTGTCGGCCTCGTCGAGCAGCAGCACGGCCTTCTCGTTCTCGGCCTCGCGGAACATGGCGGCCATGTTCTGCTCGGTCTCGCCGACGTACTTGCTCATGAGATCGCTGGCCTGCTTGATGATGAGCGGGCGGCCGATGGCCTTGGCGATGTGCTCGGCCAGCGCGGTCTTGCCGGTGCCGGGCGCGCCGTAGAAGCACAGCGTGCCGTGGCCGCGCGCCTTCAGCGCCTCGACGACGCGCGGGATCTCGAAGCGGGTTTCGACATTGAGCATGTCGAGGTCGTAGGTGGTGACGTTGCGGCGCTCGCCGCGCCCGGTATCGAGCGTGCCCAGGGCCAGGTCGGCGTTGCGCAGCTGGCGCTCGATGAGCGCCTCCACCGAGGCGTCGTCGGTTCGCGCAAGTCCGGCGAAGCGCACCGCCGTGCGGATCTGCGCCGGCGTGAGGCCCTTGCGCTCGGCCAGCTTGGCGGTGAAGGCTTCGGACACGACCACCCCTTCGAGCGTCTTCTTCACGAGTTGCTCGCGCGCGCCGGGCGGCGGCGACTTCAGCTCGAGGTGGTACGCAAAGCGGCGCCGGAAGGCCGGGTCGATCTGCTCGATGCGGTTGGTGACCCACAGCGTGGGCACGGGGTTGGCTTCGAGGATCTGGTTGACCCAGGCCTTGCCGCTGACGCTGCCGCTGGTGGGCGCGGGAATCTGCTCGGCGCGCGCCATGAACTGCGCAGCCTCGGTGCTGATGGGCGGAAAGACGTCCTCGACCTCGTCGAACAGCAGTGCGGCGTGCGCGCTGCCCTTGAGGAACACCTGTGCGATCTGCAGCGAGCGGTACCGGTCGCGCCCGCTCAGCGAGTTGCCGTCGCGGTCGGCGTACTCGACCTCGAAAAGCTCGAGGCCGGCTGCCTGTGCCACGACCTTCGCAAGCTCTGTCTTGCCGGTGCCGGGCGGCCCGTAGAGCAGCACGTTGACGCCGGGCTCCTTGCGCGCGACCGCCGCTTGCAACAGCGTGACGAGCATCTGCGCGTCTTCCTGCACGAAGGAGAAGTCGTGCGGCGTGAGCGCGCTCTTGGCCGAGGGCCGCGTGAACACGGCCATCAGTTCGTTCTGGTCACGGTACTCGCGCATGAGCACCGGCGGCAGCTTTTCGCTGACCTTCATGAGGTCGGCCAGGTCGGTGATGTTGTGCTCGGAAATCAGGTTTTCGACGAGCCCGATGCGCTCCAGCCGAGAGCCCGCGCGCAAGGCCTCGCCCACTTCGCTGGCGTTCACGCCCGCGATGTCCGCGATGGCCGCGTAGGCCTCGGGCGCGTTGTTGACCTTGAACTCGACCAAGAGCGAACGCAGGTCGCGTTGGTAGCGCGCCAGCGTGCCGTACAGCAGCAGCGCGCGCTCGGCCTTGTTGAGCTGCAACAGGCCCGCGAGCGCGTCGATGTTCTTCTCGACCAGTGTCGACTGCTTGCGCAGCGCGTGCGTGAGCCAGTCGCGCGTGGCGGTGAGCACGGAGAGCAGGTCTTTAGGCTGGTCCTTCGCGTATTCGTCGAGGTAGAAGAACAGCGTGCCTTCTTCGTAGGGGCCGCGCCACACGCCGTGGCGCTCCAGCAGCGTGCGGCCGTCGAGGTTCTCGACGTCCTTCCACGCCTCGTTGCCCGCGCAGCGCCGCCCGAGGAATTCGCGCAACCGCTGCAACACCGGCGCGGGCCATACGAGATGGCGCCCCGTGAGCGACAACAGGCCGTTGATGTCGCGCCGCACATTGAAGCGCGGCCCCTGCTTGGCCGCGAGCGTGAGCACGAAGTGCGAGCACATGAGCTCCAGCACCGGTGCTTCCTTGAGGCCGGGCGACGGCAATGCCTGCCCGCGTACCGCAGCAGCCACCACATCGACACCCGCACGCTTGGCCATCAGGCAACCTCCAACGAGGAAAATCTCGGAGAGACCATAACGCAGACTTTTGGCTTCGGGAAGACTCGCAAACGGTAAAAACCCTGATGGTTCGATTCCAGCCACAATGCGCGCCATGGTCGGAATCGAAGAAATACAGCGCGCCGCAGCGCGCCTGCAGGGTCAGGTGCTCAACACACCCTGCGTGGAATCGCGCACGCTGTCGGAGATCGTCGGTGCCCAGGTGTTCCTGAAATTCGAGAACCTGCAGTTCACATCCTCGTTCAAGGAACGGGGTGCATGCAACAAGCTGGTCGATCTTGCGCAGAACGGTACACGCGGAGTGATCGCCATGTCTGCCGGCAACCATGCGCAGGGTGTGGCTTATCACGCGCAGCGGCTCGGATTGCGCGCGCTGATCGTGATGCCGCGCTTCACGCCCGGCGTGAAGATCGAACGCACGCGGGGCTTCGGCGCCGAGGTGGTGCTGCATGGCGACTCGCTCGACGCGGCACGTGCCCATGCACTGGAGCTTGCGCAGCGCGAGGGGCTGACCTTTGTGCATCCCTACGACGACGAGGCCATCATCGCGGGCCAGGGCACGGTGGCGCTCGAGATGCTCGACGCCGTGCCCGACCTCGACACGCTGGTGGTCGCTGTCGGCGGCGGGGGGCTCATCGCGGGCATGGCGGTGGCGGCACGGGCGCGCCGGCCGGACATCGAGATCGTCGGCGTGCAGACCACGCGCTTTCCGGCGATGGTCAACGCCGTCAAGGGCACGCACCATGTGCAGGGCAGGAGCACGATCGCCGAAGGCATCGCGGTCGGCACGCCGGGTGTGCTCACACACGAAATCATCGCTCGCATGGTCGACGACCTGCTGCTGGTGGACGAGGGCGACATCGAGCAGGGCGTGCTGATGCTGCTCGAAATCGAAAAGACCCTGGTCGAGGGCGCCGGCGCCGCCGGCCTGGCGGCATTGATTCGGCACCCGGAGCGCTTCAAGGGCAAGCGCGTGGGGTTGGTTCTTTCCGGGGGCAACATCGATCCGCTGCTGCTTGCGGCCATCATCGAGCGCGGCATGGTTCGGGCCGGGCGACTCGCCCGCGTGCGCGTGAGCGCGCGCGATGTGCCTGGCTCATTGGCACAGATCACGGCCACCGTGGCCGAAGCGGGCGCTAACGTCGACGAGGTTCACCACCAGCGGGCCTTCACCATGCTGGCGGCCCAGAACGTCGACATCGAGCTGGTGCTGCAGACCCGCGGGCGGGCGCATCTGGCCAGCGTGCTGGTCGCGCTCAAGGACGCGGGCTTCGAGGCCGAAGAGCAGCATTGAGCCGCGAGATCACCTCTGGTTAACCTGATCGAGGGGCTCGCAACCCCCTAGACCTGCGGGAGGCTACCCGCCGGTAAAATGGCCTGAGTCTGTCAATTTGTGTATTCGAGGTACTTCCCGATGTCCAACCCTACTCCCATCGAGCCGAGCCACGGCGCTGCTGTCGAAAAAGACGCCGTCGAATCGGTCGTTCACCTGATGCCGTTGGTGCTCCCGCTGGCCGGCGGCGTGCTGATGCTGCTGCTGGCATCGATCGCCGTCTTTCTGGCCTGACGCTGACAGGCATTCGCGATTTTGTCCGCGGGCTGTGCGGCCCGCGTTGACGCAGTCTCCCAAAGCGAAACGTTTTCTCAAACGGACCTCCGTGCCTGAGCAGGCTCGGCGCCCCGTTCGGAAAGACGATTTTTCAACTTAGGAGATTTTCCGATGAACGCACCCACGATGCAGGGCCTGACCATTCAGGCGCCCTCATACGTCAAGAACGCAAAACTGATCGCCTGGGTGGCCGAGATGGCCGCGCTGTGCAAACCCGAAGCCATTCACTGGTGCGACGGCAGCAAGGAAGAATACGACCGCCTTTGCCAACAGCTGGTGGACGCGGGGACCTTCAAGAAGCTCAATCCGGCCAAGCGCCCGAACTCGTTCCTCGCGGTGTCCGACCCGAGCGACGTGGCGCGCGTCGAAGACCGCACCTACATCTGCTCTGCGAAGAAGGAAAACGCCGGCCCGACGAACAACTGGATGGCACCCGCCGAAATGCGCGCAACCTTGCAGCCGCTGTTCGATGGCTGCATGAAGGGCCGCACGATGTACGTCGTGCCGTTCAGCATGGGTCCGCTGGGTTCGCCCATTGCGCACATTGGCATCGAACTCTCGGACTCGCCCTATGTTGCCGTCAACATGCGCATCATGACCCGCATGGGCAAGGCGGTGTACGAGGTGCTGGGCGCCGACGGCGACTTCGTGCCCTGCGTGCACACCGTGGGCGCGCCGCTCGAAGTCGGTCAGAAGGATGTGTCCTGGCCCTGCAACAAGACCAAGTACATCGTTCACTACCCCGAGACCCGCGAGATCTGGAGCTACGGCTCGGGTTACGGCGGCAATGCGCTGCTGGGCAAGAAATGCTTCGCGCTGCGCATCGCATCGAACATGGGCCGCGACGAGGGCTGGCTGGCCGAGCACATGCTCATCCTGGGCGTGACGAATCCTGAAGGCAAAAAGTACCACGTGGCCGCGGCTTTCCCCAGCGCGTGCGGGAAGACGAATTTCTCGATGCTGGTGCCACCCGCCGGCTTCGAAGGCTGGAAGGTCACGACGATCGGCGACGACATCGCCTGGATCAAGCCGCAGGCCGACGGATCGCTGCGCGCCATCAACCCCGAGGCCGGCTATTTCGGCGTGGCCCCCGGCACCAACATGCTGACCAACCCGAATTGCATGCGCAGCCTGGACGACGGCGTGATCTTCACCAACGTCGCGTTGACGGACGACGGCGACGTGTGGTGGGAAGGCATGGAGCAGGATGCGCCAGGCAAGGCGCTGCCGGCTCACTTGATCGACTGGCAGGGAAAGGACTGGACGCCGCAGATCGCCAAGGAAACGGGCGCCAAGGCTGCGCACCCGAACGCACGCTTTACCGTCGCCGCGACCAACAACCCGGCGCTCGATGACGCGTGGGACGATCCGAAGGGTGTGACCATCGACGCCTTCATCTTCGGTGGCCGTCGCTCGACCACCGTACCGCTGGTAACCGAAGCCCGCAATTGGGTGGAAGGTGTTTACATGGCCGCGACCATGGGCTCGGAAACCACCGCTGCAGCGGCGGGGCAGCAAGGCATTGTTCGCCGGGATCCGTTCGCCATGCTGCCCTTCATGGGCTACAACATGAGCGACTATTTCCAGCATTGGCTCGACCTGGGCAAGAAGCTCGCGACCTCGGGCGCCAAGCTTCCCAAGATCTACACGACCAACTGGTTCCGCAAGGGCGCCGACGGCAAGTTCGTCTGGCCGGGCTACGGCGAGAACATGCGTGTGCTGAAATGGATGATCGACCGCGTCGATGGCAACCAGACGGAAGGCGTCGAGCACCTTACCGGCGTGAGCCCGCGCTATGAAGATCTGAACTGGACCGGCCTGAATTTCAGCGCCGAGCAATTTGCCACGGTGACCAGCATCGACAAGGCAGCGTGGGAAGCTGAGTTGAAGCTGCATGAAGAACTGTTCAAGCAGCTGGAACACCATCTGCCGAAGGAATTGCCGGCAACCAAGGCTGCGATCGAGCAGCGCCTGGCGGCCTGATTTTCAGCAGCTTTAAATAGCAAAAAGCCCGATGGATTCATCGGGCTTTTTTACGTCTGCGTGGTTCTGCTCGTTCGGGCATTCGTATTGGCG
>NZ_JBPJZS010000015.1:0-115909 GCF_051216435.1 Variovorax pasteuri | reverse complement strand
TGCGTCGATCTGGTCGTAGGCCTTGGCTTCGCCGCCGAACTTGGCCGACAGCACCGTAGCGATCGCAGCCGTCAGCGTGGTCTTGCCGTGGTCGACGTGACCGATCGTGCCCACGTTCACGTGGGGCTTGGTGCGGGTGAATTTACCTTTTGCCATTTTTCAATCCTTGAAAGAGCACTGCCCGTGATGGGTTTAATGTCTGCATCGCGTTGCTGGTTCCTTCGCCACGGGCAGCGGAGGGCACACGATCGCAGACAAGAAGGGCCGCGCACTGCGCGGCCCCGCATTCTTGAAAACTTACTTGGCGCGAGCAGCCACGATGGCTTCGGCAACGTTACGGGGAGCTTCCGCGTAGTGCTTGAACTCCATCGTGTACGTTGCGCGGCCTTGCGACATCGAGCGCAGCGTGGTCGAGTAGCCGAACATTTCCGACAGCGGCACTTCGGCCTTGATGGACTTGCCGCCACCGATCATGTCGTCCATGCCCTGCACCATGCCGCGACGCGAGGACAGGTCGCCCATCACGTTGCCGGCGTAGTCTTCAGGCGTTTCGACTTCCACGGCCATCATCGGCTCCAGGATCACGGGGCTGGCCTTGCGGGCGCCTTCCTTGAAACCGAAGATCGCGGCCATCTTGAACGCCATTTCGTTCGAGTCCACGTCGTGGTACGAGCCGAAGTGCAGCGTGACCTTGACGTCGACGACGGGGTAGCCCGCCAGCACGCCTTGCGTCAGTGCTTCCACAACGCCCTTTTCCACTGCGGGGATGTATTCGCGAGGAACCACACCGCCCTTGATGGCGTCGACGAACTCGAAGCCCTTGCCCGCTTCTTGCGGCTCGAGCTTCAGGATCACGTGACCGTACTGGCCCTTGCCGCCCGACTGGCGAACGAACTTGCCTTCGGCGTCTTCGACGGTCTTGCGGATCGTTTCGCGGTAGGCCACTTGCGGCTTGCCCACGTTGGCTTCCACGCCGAATTCGCGCTTCATGCGGTCCACGATGATTTCAAGGTGGAGCTCGCCCATGCCGGCGATGATGGTCTGGCCCGATTCTTCGTCGGTCTTCACGCGGAACGAAGGATCTTCCTGAGCCAGGCGTTGCAGGGCGATGCCCATCTTTTCCTGGTCGGCCTTGGTCTTGGGCTCAACGGCCTGCGAGATCACCGATTCCGGGAACACCATGCGCTCGAGCGTCACGATGGCCGACGGATCGCACAGGGTTTCGCCCGTGGTCACTTCCTTCAGGCCCACGCAGGCGGCGATGTCGCCGGCGCGGATTTCGTTGACTTCTTCGCGGTTGTTCGCGTGCATCTGCACGATACGGCCGATACGCTCTTTCTTGCCACGCACCGGGTTGTAGACGCTGTCGCCCTTGGTCAGCACGCCGGAGTAGACGCGCACGAAGGTCAGCTGGCCCACGAACGGGTCGGTCATCAGCTTGAATGCCAGGGCCGAGAACTTCTCGCTGTCGTCAGCCTTGCGGATCACGGGCGCTTCGTCTTCGTCCAGGCCATTGACCGGAGGAATGTCGGTCGGAGCGGGCATGTATTCGACGACGGCGTCGAGCATGGCCTGCACGCCCTTGTTCTTGAAGGCCGAGCCGCACAGCATCGGCTGGATTTCGCCGGCGATGGTGCGCTGGCGAATGGCCGCCTTGATTTCTTCCTCGGTCAGCTCGTTGCCTTCGAGGTATTTGTTCATCAGCTCTTCGCTGGCTTCGGCAGCCGCTTCGACGAGCTTTTCGCGGTATTCGTTGCAGACGTCGGTCAGGTTGGCGGGGATCTCGCCGTACTGGAAGGTCACGCCCTTGTCTTCGTCCCAGATGATCGCCTTCATCTTCACGAGGTCGACGATGCCCTGGAAGTGCTCTTCGGCACCGATCGGGATCTGGATCACGACGGGGTTGGCCTTCAGGCGGTCCACCATCATCTGGCGCACGCGCAGGAAGTCGGCGCCGGTACGGTCCATCTTGTTGACGAACGCGAGACGGGGCACCTTGTACTTGTTGGCCTGGCGCCAGACGGTTTCCGACTGGGGCTGCACGCCGCCGACGGCGTCGTACACCATGACAGCACCGTCCAGCACGCGCATCGAGCGCTCGACTTCAATGGTGAAGTCCACGTGGCCGGGGGTGTCGATGATGTTGATGCGGTGTTCGTCGAACTTGCCAGCCATGCCCTTCCAGAAGCAGGTGGTGGCAGCGGACGTGATCGTGATGCCGCGCTCTTGCTCTTGCTCCATCCAGTCCATCGTGGCGGCGCCGTCGTGCACTTCACCGATCTTGTGGTTCACACCGGTGTAGAACAGGATACGTTCGGTCGTCGTGGTCTTGCCGGCGTCGATGTGCGCGGAGATGCCGATGTTGCGGTAGCGCTCGATGGGGGTCTTGCGGGACATGATTTACTTTCGGGTTGAAATGCGTTGAGCGCTGGGCCCCGAGCACGGGCACAACGCCCGACACCCGACACCCAACGCCCAAGCGAAGTTTGATTTTTAGAAGCGGAAGTGGCTGAATGCCCGATTGGCTTCTGCCATGCGGTGCACTTCGTCGCGCTTCTTCATGGCACCGCCACGGCCTTCCGTGGCTTCCATCAGTTCGTTGGCCAGACGCAGGGCCATCGACTTTTCACCGCGCTTGCGGGCAGCTTCCTTGATCCAGCGCATCGACAGGGCGAGGCGACGCACAGGACGCACTTCGACCGGCACTTGATAGTTCGCACCGCCCACGCGGCGCGACTTCACTTCGACCATCGGCTTCACGTTGTTGATGGCAACGGTGAAAGCTTCGAGAGGGTCCTTGTCCGGGTTCTTCTTTTCGATGAACTCGAGGGCACCGTAGATGATGCGCTCGGCAACAGCCTTCTTGCCGCCTTCCATGATCACGTTCATGAACTTCGACAGCTCGACATTGCCGTACTTGGGATCCGGCAGGATTTCACGTTTGGGGACTTCGCGACGACGTGGCATTTTTTAACCTCTTTGCTTCAGTTGGCACCGTTTCCGGGGCCGCGAGAGCCAGCTCGAACTCTCACTTACTCGACCCGACATTGGGTCACTTCGTTCGACAAGCCCGCCAAGGCCATCGAACACCGCTTGTTTTTTGACGACAGGAAGGCTTAAGCCTTCTTGGGACGCTTCGCGCCGTACTTGGAACGCGACTGCTTGCGGTCTTTCACGCCTTGCAAGTCGAGCGAACCGCGCACGATGTGGTAACGCACACCGGGCAAGTCCTTGACACGACCGCCGCGAACCAGCACGACGCTGTGTTCCTGCAGGTTGTGGCCTTCGCCGCCGATGTAGGAGATGACTTCGAAGCCATTGGTCAGACGGACCTTGGCAACTTTACGAAGCGCCGAGTTGGGCTTCTTTGGCGTCGTGGTGTAGACGCGGGTGCAGACACCGCGACGTTGCGGCGAGTTCTGCATGGCAGGGCTCTTCGAATTGATCTTCTCGACCGTTCGACCCTGACGCACCAGTTGATTGATGGTTGGCATGAATGAATAAGTCCCAAAACGCCCCGGCCCTGGTGGTGAAACCGCCCCTGTCGTGACGCAGGGAAGCCGGGAGATGACGAAAACGTGAAACCCTTCGGAAAATTCCGAAAAGCCCACGAGTATAGCAAACAAGCCTGAAACAGCAAAGCCCGCGCGACGCTGTTGCGCCGCAGGCCCCGGGCCGTCCCCCCAGGCTTACTTGATCCAGAGACGCACGGCGTCCCACGCACGGCCGAGGATCCCGGCCTGCTCCACCCCATCCAGGGCCACCAGCGGCACGTCGGCCACCGGCTGGTCGTCCAGCGTGACCTTGAGCGAGCCGACCGACTGGTACTTGGTGAAAGGCGCCACCAGCGGATCGGGACGCGACACCTGCGTCTTGATCTTGGTGGCGCTGCCGGCAGGCACGGCAACCACGATGGTTTCGGGGCGGCCCAGCTTCAGCGTGTTGGCCTTGCCCTTCCAGACCGCCGGGGTGGCGACCGGTTGGCCGGCGTCGAACAGGCGAACGGCGTCGTAGGCGGTGTAACCCCAGTTCAGCAGCTTCTGCGACTCGTTGGCCCGCGCCGTCTCGCCCGTAGCGCCCAGCACGATCGACAGCAGGCGCCGCCCGCCCGTCAGGTTGGGGAAGTCGCGCTTGGCGGTGGCGATCATGCAGTAGCCGGCGGCTTCCGTATGGCCGGTCTTCAGCCCGTCCACGGTCGGGTCGCGGAACAGCAGCAGGTTGCGGTTGGTGTCGTTGGTCGACGGCGTGCCCGGGTAGCGGTACTTCTTGATGGCGTAGTACTTGGCTTCTTCAGGAAAGTCACGGACCAGTCGAGTCGCCAGGATGCTCAGGTCGCGGGCCGTGGTCGTGTGGCCCGGTGCCGTCAGGCCTTCAGGGTTCTTGTAGGTGGTGTTCTTCATGCCCAGGGCCTTGGCCTGGGCATTCATCAGCTCGACGAAGTGCTCCACCGTGCCGCCCACGCCTTCGGCCAGCACCACCGTGGCGTCGTTGCCCGACTGCACGATCAGCCCCTTGATCAGATCCTCCACCGGCACCTGCATCTTGGGGTCGATGAACATGCGCGAGCCGGGCATCTTCCAGGCGCGCGGGCTGACCGGAAGCGTCTGCGTCAGCGTGATCTTCTTGGCCCGCAGCGCGTCGAAAACGATGTACGCCGACATCAGCTTGGTCAGCGAGGCCGGCTCGACGGGGCTGTCGATGTCCTTCTGCGCCAGGATCTGGTTCGCGGTCACGTCCATCAGCAGGTAGCTGCGCGCGGCGATCTCGGGCGGTGCCGGCACTTGGGCTGCGGCGATCAGGCTGACGGATGCGAAGGCGGCAAAGACCAGCGCACGGAGCGCGCCAACAAAACGATTCATGGGAGTTGGAAAGACGAAAACAAGCCTGCGAGGCTTTCAGACAATGCCCGCGCGCAGATGGCGGGCAACGAGACTTTTGAGCAGCGGCAATTGTCCGTGAAAGAAGTGGCCGCCCCCGGGGATGACTGTGACAGGAAGTGACTGCGGGCGCGCCCAGTCCATCACGGCGGCCAGCGCCACCGTGTCGTCGGCCTCGCCGTGGATCACCAGCGCGCGCTCGTGCGCTTCGGGCGGCAGCGCGGGCACGGTGTTGCGCGCCGCGGCCGTGCCGACCAGCACGATCTGCCGCAGGTCGCGCTCGCTCCAGAGCTGCTGGACCGCACCGCTCGCAACGAACGCGCCGAACGAGAAACCGGCGATCGCCAACGGACCGTCGGGGGCCAGTTGGCCCACGACATTCAGCATGTCTTCAAGCTCGCCGCGCCCTTCGTCGTGCACGCCCTCGCTGGCGCCCACGCCACGGAAATTGAAACGCACCGTGGTCCACCCGCAAGCGACGAAGGCACGCGCCAGGGTCTGCACGACCTTGTTGTCCATGGTGCCGCCGAACAGCGGATGCGGATGGGCGATCACGGCAATGCCGCGCGCGGCTTCGGCAGGCTGGTCGCGCTGGACCTCGATCGCGCCGGCGGCGCCCTGGAGGCTGAGTTTTTCGGTCTGGGAGTTCATTGGCAAAAGGTACGCGCGGTACGAGCGGAGGCGTATCGGAAAAGTTCAGCGGCCGACATCGGCCGGCAGCACCAGGCGCTCGACGACCTTGCCGTTCTTCAGGTGCGACTCGACGATCTCGTCGATGTCCTCGCCGTCGACGAAGGTGTACCAGACGGCCTCGGGGTACACCACCGCCACCGGCCCGCCCGCGCAGCGGTCGAGGCAGCCGGCCTTGTTGACGCGCACCTTGCCGGGCCCCGACAGGCCCTC
The DNA here is from genome assembly GCF_051216435.1 of Variovorax pasteuri. Classification (NCBI taxonomy): domain Bacteria; kingdom Pseudomonadati; phylum Pseudomonadota; class Betaproteobacteria; order Burkholderiales; family Comamonadaceae; genus Variovorax; species Variovorax pasteuri. The sequence goes on along the minus strand of NZ_JBPJZS010000015.1, from coordinate 110,129 downwards.
GGCCTTGACCTTCGCCTTGCAGCGGTCGAAGCCTTCCTGCGCGTTGTGCAGGGCGCAGGAGTCTTCGCCATTTTTGCGCTCGTTGAGGCAGAAGAAGATGTGGCGGCCGTAGTAGCCGGACGGTGTGGCAGGGGTGGGGCTGGACATCGACCGATTTTAGTGACCGGTCCTTCACGCCGGCCGTGTCTTGACCCCACGCGCCTCACCCTCGCTCTCATGCCGTCGTGCCGCCGCCCGGCCGGCCCCGGCGCGACAGCGCCGCCACCACGTACGCCAGCACCGCGAACGGCCACATCCACCCCAGCCACTGCGCCAGCCCGTGGAAGCGAATGAAGCGCCCCTGCTCCCACGTGGCCAGCGTCTGTGCGAAGTACGCGCTCTCGGGCGCCTGGTTCAACAGGCTCAGTTGCAACACGAGCCCCACCAGCAGCAAGGCCGCGCAAAGGCGGCGCGGTGCGAACAGCAGCAGCACGCCGGCAAACAGCGCGGCGGCCATGCCGACCTGCACCGGCAGGTCGAGCCATGCCCAGGCATGGTCGGGCCCGTAGCTCAGCGCCGCGGACAACGCGGATGCCGCAAGGCCGCTCAGCAGGATCAACGGCAGCAGAACGGCGCGCTGCACCACCGAGCGCGCCACCAGGTAGCCCAGCAGGCACGGCACCAGCGCCCCCAGCAGCACGCACAACAGCTCGACCGCGGGCACCAGCGGCTCCAGTTCGAACTGGCGCATGGGCAGCCAGTCAATGAAAGGCGTGTCGAGCAGCCACTCGGAGATGGCCGCCTCGAGCCGCTCGAACACCTGCCCCAACCCGAAAGTGACGGCCGCCGGGAACAGCAGCGCGAACGGCCAGAGCGCCAGCAGCACCAAGCCGCCGCGCGCATCCTCGACGAACCACTGCGAGCGCGCCCGGCTCCAGTGCGCGACCGCGCCCATCCGCTCGAGCCCCGCCGCCAGCACCGCGCCCAGAACGGCGCCCGTGGTGTTCAGTCCCAGGTCCACATTGGAAGGAATGCGCGCCGGCAGGTAGCTCTGCAGGGTTTCCATGGCAAAGGCGATGGCCGCCCCCGCCGCGGTGGCACGCAGCAACGCACGCCACACGCCGGCGCCCGGGCGCGTGCGCAGCACCACCAGCGCGCACAGGAACCCGAAGGGCACGTAGCCCGCGACGTTGATCGCGAAGTCGAAGCCCGTCCAGTACTTGGGCCAGGGCGCCGACAGGTAGGCCCAGGGGGCGATCCCCTGGTCTCGCCAGTCGGCAAAGGGATACAGGCTGGCGTAGACGATCAGCGCCGCATAGGCGAGCGCAAGGGGAAGCGCAGCGGACTTGTGCGGTCTCTCCACCATGCGCACCGGGCTCAGAACGGCTTCACGACCACCAGAATCACGATCAGCAGCAGCAACACCACCGGCAGCTCGTTGAACCAGCGGTACCAGCGGTCGCTGCGCCGGTTCTGGCCCGCCACGAAGCGGCGCAGCAGCACACCGCAGCCATGGTGGTAGCCGATGGCCACCAGCACCAGCGCCAGCTTGGCGTGCATCCATGCATTGCCCGGCCCGCGGCCGATGCCGTAGCCCAACCAGAGCCACAGGCCGAAGCCGATCGCGGGAACCGCCAGCATCGTGGTGAACCGCATGAGCTTGCGCGCCATCAGCAGCAGCCGCTCGCGCTCGGCCACCGACTCGGGCGGCACCATGGCAAGGTTGACGAAGATCCGGGGCAGATAGAACAGCCCCGCGAACCAGCTGGCGATGAAGACGATGTGAAGTGATTTGACCCAGAGCATGCGGGCCAGTTTAGTGGCGCACCTCGCACCGCACCCGGTTTCGCCCACGCGCGCCAGGACGACAGGCAAAAAAAAGCCCGACGTCTTCACGTCGGGCTGGGAAGCCCTTTTGCTGTCACACATCAAGGCACCCGCTCAGGGAGGAAAAGCGGGGAGCGGCAAGCCGCCCGCTTCAGAATTTAACAAAGACGAAACAAGGTTTCAAGCGAATGAGGCATTTTCTTTAACATTTCAAACAAAAAAATGAGAACCTTGGTTCTATGGTTTTCCGTAGTTGTCAGACAACTGGACGCTTGGCACAAAGTGCCCCGGAATGTTGCTTCAGGCACAATTTTGGGCTTATGACGTCTTCCACCTCTCCCCTGGCCATGTTTCCCGCCGGCCGGCCGCGCCGCCTGCGCCGCGACGCATTCACCCGCAACCTGGTGCGAGAGCATGCGCTCACTGCTCATGACCTGATCTATCCGGTGTTCGTGCAGGAAGGCGAGAAGCGCCGCGATGCCGTCCCCTCGATGCCCGGCGTCGATCGCCTGAGCCTCGACCTGCTGCTGCCGGTGGCCGAGCAGTGCGTGAAAGCCGGCATTCCGGTGATGGCGCTGTTCCCCGTGATCGACGCCAGCCTGAAGACCCCCAATGGCGACGAGGCCTTCAACCCCGACGGGCTGATTCCCCGCGTGGTGGCGGCCCTGAAGGCGCGCTTTCCCGAACTGGGCGTGATGACCGACGTCGCGCTCGACCCCTACACCAGCCACGGCCAGGACGGCCTGCTCGACGACACCGGCTACATCCTCAACGAGCCGACCATCGAGGTGCTGGTGAAGCAGGCGCTCGCCCAATCGCAGGCCGGCGTGGACATCGTGGCGCCCAGCGACATGATGGACGGGCGCATCGGCGCCATCCGCACCGCGCTCGAAGCCCGCGGCGACATCCACACGCGAATCATGGCCTACAGCGCCAAGTACGCCAGCGCCTTCTACGGCCCCTTCCGCGACGCCGTCGGCTCGGCCTCCATGCTGGGCAAGGCCGACAAGAAGGTCTACCAGATGGACCCCGGCAACAGCGACGAGGCCCTGCGCGAAGTGGCGCTCGACATTGCCGAAGGCGCCGACATGGTGATGGTGAAGCCCGGCATGCCCTACCTGGACATCGTGCGCCGCGTGAAGGACGAGTTCCATGTGCCGACCTTCGCCTACCAGGTGAGCGGCGAGTACGCCATGCTCAAGGCCGCCGCGCAGAACGGCTGGCTCGACCACGACGCCGTGGTGCTCGAAAGCCTGCTGGCCTTCAAGCGCGCCGGCGCCGACGGCGTGCTGACCTATTTCGCGCTCGACGCCGCCCGGCTGCTGCAGAAGTAGCAGCGCGCTGGCACCGGCATGCGCATCTTCGAAATCAACCGCTCGCAGGTCAGCGAGCACCCTGCGCTGGCACCGCTGGGCGTGCCGGGCGCGTGCGGCGCCGGCGGCTATCTCTGGATCTCGCTCACCCGCGAGGAATTCCGCGGCTCGCTGGCCGAGGTGCAGCAGATCCTGCAGACCCTGTGCCTGACACAGCTGGTCGACCTGCACGTGGCCGACCTGCTCAACGACCAATTGCCGTCGCACTACGACTACACCTCGCTGTACGACGTGCTGGTGTTTCGGCGACTGGCGAACGGGCAAGGGCAAGACCAGAACCAGGCGTCAGCGGGCAACGGCAGCGAGACTCGCCCAGGGCCGCCCCCACCCCGCAGTGGCCCGCCGGTGCTGCGCCGCGTGGACACCCGCCCGGTCGGCTTCGCCGTGTTCGACCGGGTGCTGCTCTCCGTGCACCCTGAAGACGGCGCGGTGCGCGACAGCTTCGCCGCGCGGCTGCTGGCCGCCGGCTCGCCCGACGGCCGCGGCGCCCCGGCGCTCGACGCGCGTGCCACGTCGGCCCGCCTGCCGGCCAGCCCGTCGGACCTGATGCTGCGCGTCATCAACCAGATCGTCGACGGCTACCTCGACCTGCGGCGCGAGCTCACCAAGCAGCTCGACCACTGGCAGACCGAGCTGATCGACCCGCGCAGCCGCTTCACCAACTGGGGCGCGCTGATGGAAGCGCGCCAGTCGCTGCACCACCTCGACGAGATCTGCGAGGACCAGCGCGCCGCCATGCAGGACTGGATCGACTCGCTCGAGACGCTGCCGCCGCCCAAGGGTGAAGCGGAGCAGCGCGAGCGCGAGCTCATCCTGATCCGCAGCCGCGACGTGCTGGAACACATCGAGCGTGTGGTGCACCACGTGCACCGGCTGGAGCAGAACGCCGAAACCGCCGTGCAGATGCACTTCAGCGTGCAGGGCCACCGCGCCAACGACATCATGCGGGTGCTCACGGTGCTCACCGCCGTGTTCCTGCCGCTCAACCTGATTGCCGGCATCTTCGGCATGAACTTCGAGTTCATCCCGCTGGTGCACAAGGCCGATGGCTTCTGGATCGCGATGACGTCGATGCTGGTCATCGCGGTGCTGCTGGTCCTGATCTTCTGGCGCAAGCGCTACCTGGCGCGCACGCGCTGAGCGGCAGCGGGCCGCGCCAACGAAAAAGGGCCACGCTTTCGCGTGGCCCTCTTTTGATTTCGGCGAAGCCCCGAAGGGCCTGCTTCAATTACTTGGCGACAGCGCCCGAGCCTTGCTGGGCTTGAACGCGCGCGTCCATCGGATGCTGCATGGTCGAGACGACCTTGCTGTTCACGCGCGAACCCGAGCTCACGTTCTGGTCCGGTGCGTAGGCGGTGCGAATGGCTTCGGCTTCGACCAGGCTGCGGTCCTTCGACACGGCAACGGTTTCCGCACCGCGCGAACCGCGGGTCACGTTCTGGTTCGGAGCCGATGCGGCGCGCACGGCTTCTGCGTTCACGTCGTCACGGCTCTTGGTCGAGACGGCGGTGTTCACGCCTTGGTACGTTTCAGCTTGGGCGCCGGTAGCGGCAAGCAGGGTCAGGGCGGCAGCGGCGATGATTTGCGAGGTCTTCATTGTTCAGTTCTCCTAGTGTGTTCGGATGGTTCGTCCACCAGGCTTGCTGGTTCGCTTGCCTGTGCGGCGAGTTTCCGGGCGAACGGCCGCAGCAGAACACGCCGTTCAGAGACACCGTGTTTCCTCTATTGAAACAATCGCGTCATGAAGGCATGCAAGCAACAAAAAGCCGGGCCCGGTTCGCACCGGCCCGGCCTATTGAAGAGGGCTTGGGGCTCAGGGCCTTGCGGCCTTGAACTGCGGCGGCACTTCGCTGTTGACGAAGGCGCGGCGGTCCAGGTTCTGGTTCGGCGCGTGGGCGGCGGCCACCGCCTCGGCCCTGATCGACGCACGGTCACGCGAGCTTGGCCGCGACGTCAATGGCGCCGCGACGACGTCGCCATAGACATTGCCGCCGCGGGCCGCGGCATCGGCACCCGCCCGGACATCGGCCCTGCCGGTCACGGCCGCCAGCGGCTGCACCGGGGCAAAGCCCTGGGCCCGCGCGCCGGAGGCGGCGAGCAACGACAGGACAGCGGCGGCAATGAGGTTCGAGGTTTTCATTTCAGTTCTTTCCAACGACCCGACCTGGCTGGCGTCGTCGGCGTGTAACCGAAGTGTCGCCCGAACCGGTCGGTAAAAACCCGGGAGAATCGAACCATCGCGTTCTCCAAACGGAAACAATGGGCTCATTCACATGGACAGTCTCGACCTGATCAGAACCTTCCGGGAAGTGGCCTCGCAAGGCAGCTTTTCCCAGGCAGCCAAGAGGCTCGACATGTCGAAGGCCACCGTCAGCAAGTATGTGGCCGAGCTGGAAACCCGCTTCGGCGTGCGCCTTCTCAACCGCTCCACACGCTCCGTGAGCCTCACCGACGCCGGCCAGCTGCTGCTGGAGCGCAGCACCCCGATGCTCGAGATGATCGAGCTCACCCAGTCCGAGCTGCAGGACCGCGCCAGCCAGCCCGGCGGGCGGCTGCGCATCTCGGCCCCGCACGGCATGGGCAGCGGCGAGTTCCCGAACCTGCTGGCCGACTTCATGCGCTACTACCCCGACGTGACGATCAGCCTGCAGCTGACCAACCGCACCGTCGACCTGGCCGAGGAAGGCATCGACGTGGAGCTGCGCAGCGGCCCCGTGGAAGACGCCAACCTCATCGTGCGCAAGCTGCGCCTCATGAACATGGTGGTGTGCGCCTCGCCGGTCTACTGGAAAAAGCACGGCAAGCCCGAGCATCCGCGCGACCTGGCCACCCACGAGGCGCTGACTTTCTCGCTGCTGGGCCAGCAGCCGGTCTGGCGCTTCGACGACAACGGCACGCCGCTCGACGTGCCGGTGAAAAGCCGCATGGACTGCACTGAGGGCGCGCCGCTGATCCGCGTGGCCATGCACGGCTTCGGCGTGATCTACCTGCCGTCGATCCTGGTGCAGTCGCACCTGGACCACGGCGAACTCGTGCCGGTGCTGCAGGACTATGCGCGCAAGGACATGTGGCTGTCGGCCGCCTACCTGCAGCGGCGCCACAACAGCGCCGCGCTGCGCGCCCTGCTCGACTTCCTGCAGACCCGCGTGGGCCCCGGCAGCACGCCGCGCAAACCGAGCCACGCATGAAAAAACCCGGCAGCGCCGGGTTTTTTCATGGCGACGCCGGGATCAGCCGACGTGCTTGGCAAAGAACGCCAGCGTGCGCTCGCGCGCCAGCTTGGCCGCGTCGGCGTCGTAGGAGCCGCGCTGGTCGCAGTTGAAGCCGTGGCCGACCGGGTACACGTGCACTTCCACTTCGGGATGCGCCTTCTTGAAGCTCTCGATGGTGTCCAGCGGAATCCAGTGGTCCTGGTTGCCGAAGTGCGCCAGCACCGGCACCTTCGGCTCGCGCGCCGTTTCTTCCGGCGAGGTCATGCCGCCGCCGTAGTAGGGCGCAGCAGCCGCCAGGCCCGGCAGCAATGCGGCAGAGCGCCACACCAGCAGGCCGCCCCAGCAGTAACCCACGATGCCGACCTTGCCGGCCTTCGATGCGTAGGCGATCGACGCCTCGATGTCCTGCAGCACGCCGGGCGCGGGCAGCGCCTCGACCGCGGTCTTCAGGCCGAAGCCGTTCTTCATGTCGTCGTCCGAGTAACCCAGCTCCACGCCGGCCTTCACGCGGTGGAAGGTCGCGGGTGCCACGGCCAGGTAGCCCTCGGCTGCATAGCCGTCGGCCACCGAACGGATGTGCGAGTTCACGCCGAAGATTTCCTGCACCACGACCACCGCGCCGCGCGGCTTGCCCGCAGGCTCGGCCACGTAGGCGGGGAAGGTGAAACCGTCCTTGGCGGTGAGATCGATGAATTGACCCATGTCGTCTTGCTCCTTGATGGCGAATCAATGAATGAATGCCGGGGTTGCTGAATTAAGGACGCAGGGCCCGCTCGACGAAGTCGAGCCGGTCCTGCCCCCAGAAGATTTCGCCGTCGATCACATAGCTCGGCGCGCCGAACACCTGGATGTCGATGGCCTCCTGCGTGTAGGCCTCGTAGCGTTCCTGCACCGCCTGGCTCTGCGACTGCTCCGCGCGCTTGGCCGGCAGGCCGCATTCCGCGACCAGCGCGTCGAGCACGTTCGGGTCGCCGATGTTGCGCTCCTGCACCCACACAGCCGCGAACACCGCGGCGCACATGCGCAGCGCCGCCTCGGTGCCGTCGTGCAGGTCGACCGCGATGATGGCGCGTGCCGCGTCGTCACCAGCCACTGGGAAGAACTTGGGCTTGGGATTCAAAGGCAGGCCGAGGTGGCGCGAAAAGCGCACCAGGTCGACCAGCCGGTAGGCCTGGCGCTGCGGCGCGCGCTTGCCCAGCGGCAGCCCGCCCGACACCGGGAACACGCTGCCCAGGTCGATCGGCCGCACGCGCACCGTGGCGCCGGCGGCCGCGGCAATCGCCGCGAAGCGGGAATGTCCCAGATAGGTCCACGGGCTCTGTGGCGCAAAGTAGTAGTCAACCGTCTTGCCGATGCTCATGCCTGTGTCCCCGATGATGTAATCGAACCGACGGTTTTAACTGACACGCAGTTTCTCTGCAGGAGGTAGGTTTTGGACCAGGTGCTCTTGATCACGGGCGGCGGGCGCGGCATCGGTGCCGCCACCGCCTTGCTCGCCGCGAAGCGCGGCTACGCGGTGGCCGTCAACTACGCCAGCAACTCGCTGGCCGCCGACGAGGTGGTGCGCACCATCCGCACGGGCGGCGGCACCGCCATGGCGGTGCAGGCCGACGTGGGCGACGAGGCGCAGGTGCTCGCCATGTTCGAGAAGATCGACGCCAAGTTCGGCCGCCTCACCGCGCTGGTCAACAACGCCGGCGTGGTCGACGTGCAGGCGCGCGTCGACGAGATGAGCGTGGCCCGGCTGGAGCGCATGTTCCGCATCAACGTGATCGGCAGCTTCGTCTGCGCGCGCGAAGCCGTGCGCCGCATGAGCACGAAGCACGGCGGCGCGGGCGGCGCCATCGTCAACATCTCCAGCGGCGCGGCTCGGCTGGGCTCGCCCGGCCAGTACGTGGACTACGCCGCCAGCAAGGCGGCCATCGACACCTTCACCATCGGCCTGGCCAAGGAAGTGGCCGACGAGGGCATCCGGGTGAACGCGGTGCGCCCGGGCCTCATCGACACCGAGATCCATGCCTCCGGCGGCATGCCCGACCGCGCCTTCGAGCTGGCGCCCAGCGTGCCCATGAAGCGCACCGGCACCGCCGACGAGATCGCGGGCGCCATCCTGTGGCTGCTGTCCGCCGAGGCGAGCTACACCACCATGGCCCTGCTCGACGTCACCGGCGGACGGTAGCCCCATGAGCACCTCGATGGACCTCATCAAGCCGCTGGTCACGCTGGTGGCCATCGTCAACCCGCTGGCCATCGTGCCGTTCTTCATCCACTACACGCAGGGCTACAGCGACGCGCAGCGGCGCCACACGGTGCGCATGTCGGCCTTCAGCGCGTTCGTGGTCATTGCGGTGAGCGCGTTGCTCGGGCTGCAGCTGCTGTCGTTCTTCGGAATTTCCATCGCGAGCTTCCAGGTCGGCGGCGGCCTGCTGCTGCTCATGAGCTCGCTGTCGATGCTCAACGCCAAGCCGGCCGAGAGCAAGACCAACGTGGAGGAAATGCGCGCCACCGAGGTCAAGGCCTCGATGGGCGCCTCCATCGCGGTGGTGCCGCTCACCATTCCGCTGCTCACCGGCCCGGCCACCATCTCCACCGTGGTCATCTATGCCGAAAAGACGCAGCACCTGTGGGAGCTGGCCGTGCTGGTGGGCTACGGCGTGGTGGTGGCACTGGCCACGGCGCTGGCCTTCTCGCTCGCGCAACCCATCGCGCGCGTGCTCGGCAAGACGGGCATCAACATCATGACGCGGCTCATGGGCCTGATCCTGGCCGCACTCGCGGTCGAGGTGATGGCCGACGGGCTCGGCAAGCTGTTTCCGATCCTGACGAAGGTGGCCTGAGATCAACCGGCGGCGCGTCGGCGGCGCGGCTTCGCGGCGGCAACGCCGCGCCCCTGTGCATTCGCGCGCAACGAGAAATCGCAGGTCTCGGTGGCCAGCGCGACCATGCGCTCCAGCGCCGGGCTGAAGTTGTCGTTGCGGTAGACGGCGCTGTAGACCATGGGTGGCGGCATCGGGTCGCTGCGCACGATGCGCAGCAGCCCGGCCGCGATGTCCGGGCGCACATAGTCCAGCGCGAGCTGGCTGATGCCGAAGCCGCTGATCGTCAGCTCGCGCAGCACCGTCGTGCTGTTGGTCGCGAAGACCTTGTTGAAGCGAAAGCCGTGTTCGGCCAGCCAGGGTTCGTAGAACTTGTTCTTGGCGGCTCCGGTCGACTGTTCCAGGATCGGGTACAGCGCGAACTCGTGCGGCTTGAGCGCGCGCCGGGGCAGCTTCAGGCTCGGGCTGGCCATCCACAGATCCTGCACCTGCCCCACCCTGGTGGTGGTGTACGCATGGCCCCAGAACGTGCCCGGCATGACCGCCAGGTCGATCTTGTTCGACTCCAGGCCCTGGAACAGGGTCAGCCCGGCATCGATCACCGGCTCCAGCACGAGTTCGGGGTGCAGTTCCTGCAGCCGCTTGATGAAGCGCGTGAGCCATGTCATGGCGATCAACTCGGTCACGCCGATGCGGAAGGTGCCGCGCAGCGTCTGGTCGGCGCTGACCTCGGTCTCGATGCGCTGCCACAGGCGCTGCGAGTCCTCGGCCAGCGGCAGCAGCTGGCGCCCGGCCTGCGTGATCTCCAGCCCGCGCGGCGTGCGGTGCAGCAAGGACACGCCCAGCGTGTCCTCCAGCTCGGCCACGCGCTTGGAGATGGCCGACTGGGTGGTGTGAAGCTTCTGCGCGGCGGCACTGAAGCTCTGGAGCCGGGCGCTGAAGCAAAAAGCCTCCAGCTGCTTGAAGGTCAGGTTCATTCCGAATCAATGTAACGCAGGCCGCATGCCCAGGAAAAAAAGGAATGGCACCGCCTGCCAATTTCTCGTTTGGAGCCTGAAAAGCGCCGCCGGATACTGCGCCCCACTCCGCCGCCACTTCCCACTTCCCATGCTCCATATCGCCCCGCGCCTGCAGCGCATCAAGCCTTCGCCCAGTTCGATGGCCGGCCAGAAAGCCCGTGAACTTCGCGCCCAGGGCCGCGACATCGTCAGCCTCACCGCGGGCGAACCGGACTTCGAAACCCCGCAGCACATCAAGGAAGCGGCCAACCGCGCCATGGCCGAAGGACGCACGCGCTACACCGACGTGGGCGGCACGCCCGAGCTCAAGCAAGCGGTCGCGCACAAGTTCCGCACGGAGAACGGCCTGGACTACAAGTCCGACGAAATCATCGTCGGCACCGGCGCCAAGCAGGTGATCTTCAACGCAATGATGTGCACGGTCGCCAGCGGCGACGAGGTGATCGTTCCCGCGCCCTATTGGGTCTCGTACCCGGACATCGCGCTGCTGGCCGGCGGCGTCCCGGTGTTCGTGGACTGCCCGGCCGAGCGGGGCTTCAAGCTGCAACCCGCGGACCTGGAGCGCGCCATCACGCCGCGCTCGCGCTGGCTGGTGCTGAACTCGCCCAACAACCCGAGCGGCGCCACCTACACGCGCGAAGAACTGCTCGCGCTGGCAGAGGTGCTCAAGCGCCACCCCCAGGTGTGGGTGCTGACCGATGACATCTACGAACACCTGGTCTACGAAGACCGCCGGTTCGCCACCATCGCCCAGGTGGCGCCCGAGCTGAAGGAGCGCACCCTCACCGTCAACGGCGTCTCCAAGGCCTATGCCATGACGGGTTGGCGCATCGGCTACGGCGGCGCGCCGGCCGCGCTGGTGAAAGCCATGGTCAAGCTGCAGTCGCAGAGCACCTCGGGCGCCAGCTCGCTCGGCCAGGCCGCCGCCGTGGCGGCACTGACGGGCCCGCAGGACTTCATCGCGTCCAACAGGAACGTCTTCCGGCAACGCCGCGACACCGTGGTGGCCGCGCTCAACGCGATCGACGGCATCCGGTGCCACGCGCCCGAAGGCGCGTTCTACGTGTTCGCCTCGTGCAGCGCCCTGTTCGGGTTGTGCACGCCGGGCGGCACGGTGCTGCGCAGCAGCGACGACTGGATCATGCATCTGCTCGACGCGCAGGACCTGGCGGCCCTGCAAGGCAGCGCCTACGGCGTGCCCTCGCACTTTCGCCTTTCGTTCGCCGCCTCGACCGAACACCTGCTCGAGGGTTGCCGCCGCATTGCGCAGGCCCGCGCCCAACTCGTTGCCTGACCTCATCGCCCCCTTCAACCTCACCTCGAGAAGCGCCCATGAACACGAGATCTTTTCTGAAACTGCTGCCGCTGCTGACGCTCATGGCCTTGGCGACGGGCGGCGGCGCGCAGGCCGCCGACGCCTTCCCCAGCAAACCGGTGCGCATCGTCGTGGGCTTCGCGCCCGGCGGCTCCAACGACATCGTGGCGCGCCTGATCGGCCCCAAGCTCGCCGAAGGGCTGGGCCAGCAGGTGATCATCGACAACCGCCCCGGCGCTGGCGGCAACATCGCCGCGTCCGCGATGCTGTCCGCGCCGGCGGACGGCCACACGCTGGTGATGTGCACCACGGGCACGCTGTCGATCATGCCGCACCTGCTCAAGAGCATGCCGTTCAACACCGACACCGACGTCGTGCCGGTGACGCAGGTGGCCAACGCGCCCTACCTGCTGCTGGTGAACGCCGAGCTTCCCGTGAAGAACGTGAAGGAACTGATTGCCTACGCCAAGGCCAAGCCCGGCGTGATCAACTTCGCGTCCTCGGGCAACGGCACGGGCGGCCACCTGGCCGGTGAAATGCTGAAGTCGCGCGCCGACATCGACATCGTGCACATCGCGTACAAGGGCACCGGCCAGGCCATGTCGGACCTGCTCGGCGGCCAGGTCGCCATGATCTTCGACCAGCCCGTCAGCTCCATGTCGTACGTGCGCTCGGGCAAGCTGCGCGTGCTGGCCGTGGCCAGCAGCCACCGGCTTTCGAGCTTGCCCGACGTGCCCACCGTGTCGGAATCGGGCGTTGCCAATTTCGAACCCGTGACCTGGACCGGCCTGTGCGCCGCCAAGGGCACACCGCCGGCAGCCATCGAGCGCATCCAGCGCGAGACCGCCAAGGTGCTGGCCATGCCAGACATCGCGCGGCGGATGACGCAGGACGGTCTGGAGCCGGTAGGCAGCACACCCGAGCAGTTCCGTGCGTTCCTGGCGGCCGACCGGCGCAAATGGGGCACGGTCATCAAGGACGCGAACATCAAGGCCGAATGAACATGACCGCACTTGCCGAACCCGATGTGCTGCGCAACTTTTCGCGGCCGCCCGCCGACGTCGTCGCCTCCGCCGCGAAGTTCGCGCCGGCCATCCTGGCCGACGTGGCCGGCCGCCGGGGCGCCCTGCACGGGCGCATCGCCGCGCTGCACCCTGCCATGCGCTTCGCGGGCACCGCCTTCACCGTCGAGGTGCGGCCCGGGGACAACCTCATGATCCATGCCGCCATGGCGCTGGCGCGGCCGGGTGACGTCCTGGTGGTGGACGGCAAGGCCGACCAGACCAGCGCGCTCATGGGCGAAATCATGATCAGCGCCTGCCGCCAATTGGGCCTGGCCGGCGTCGTGATCGACGGCGCGGTGCGCGACAGCGACGTGCTGCGCGACCTGGGCTTTCCGGTGTTCTGCTTCGGCACCAACCCCAACGGCCCGACGAAGAACATTCCGGGCCGCATCAATCACCCGGTCAGCGTGGGCGGCGTGGTGGTGCGCCCCGGCGACTTCATCAGCGGCGACGCCGACGGCGTGGTGGTGGTCGAGCGTGAAAAGATCGAGGCCCTGCTGCCGCTGGCGCAACAGAAGGTGGCGGATGAAGCCCGGCGCATCGAGGCCATCGGACGGGGCGTCACCAGCGCCCCCTGGCTGGAGGCCGCGCTGCAGCGCGCGGGCGTGCTGGCCGCGGGCGAGACGCTCTGAACGCCCGGCCGACGGACCGGCCGACCGTGGTCAGCCCAGCATCTTCTCGATGACCTTCCATTGCGCGGGCTCCACCGGCGTGATCGACAGCCGGTTGCCCTTGCGCAGCACCACCAGCTCGGCCAGCTCGGGCTTTTCGCGCAGCTCGGGCAAGGCCAGCAGGCGCGTCTTGCGCAGCGCCTGCACGTCCACCAGCAGCCAGCGCGGATCGTCGGGCTTCGACTTGGCGTCGTAGTACGGCGACTTCGCATCGAACTGCGTCGGGTCGGGCTTCACGCCCGAGGCCACGCGCGCGATGCCGGCGATGCCCGGCTCCGGGCAGCTCGAGTGATAGAACAGCACGCCGTCGCCGACGGCCATGCCGTCGCGCATGAAGTTGCGCGCCTGGTAGTTGCGCACGCCCGTCCACGCCACGGTGGCGCCGGGCGCGGCGAGCGCATCGTCGATCGAGACCTCGTCGGGCTCGGACTTCATCAACCAGTAGTTCGGGGAATGGGTGGGCATGGTCCCGTCATGGTGTCACATAGTCCGACACCACCACCCACTTGCCGTCCTTGATCTGCGACAGCCGCGACTGGTCGTTGCCCAGGCGCTTGGTGGCGGTGTAGGTGCTCTTCGGGCTGCCGAACATGTCGGGCTCGAAGGTGATGCTGTCCATCGCCTTGATGAAGCTGTCGGTCGTGAGGTTCGGGCCGGCCTTGGTCGCCGCCTTGATGAACGAATCGACGATCACGTAGCCGTACACCGAGAACACGGTCGGGTCTTCGTTGAACTTGGTCTTGTACTTGTTGGCCCAGAAGCGCAGCGGCTGCGACTGCTCGTCGGTGTAGGGGTTCTGCACGGTCATGGTGGCGTACACGCCATCCATCGCCTTGCCGCCCAGCTTGTGGATGAGGTCGGTGTAGGCCGCGCTGGAGCCGATGAAGGTCGGGTTGAAGCCCGTCTTGCGCGCCTCGCCCACGGTGCCGATGGTCTCGCGGATGATGGTGCCCAGCACCACGAGGTCGCAGTTGGCGGCCTTCATCTTCGCGACCTGCGAGCTGAAGTCGGTGGCGCCGCGCTTGAACGAGGTCTTCTCGGCCAGTTCCATGCCCGCGGCCTTCAGGCCGGCCTCGGCGCCGCGCTGCACCTCCAGCCCGAACTCGTCGTCCTGGTAGTTGGTGCAGACCTTCTTGGCGCCCTTGTCCTTGATCATCTTGGGCAGGGCCAGGCGGATCTGGTCGTAGTAGGTGGCGGCGAACGAGTACTTCAGCCGGTTCAGCGGCTCGTACATTTCGCGCGCCGCGGTGATGGGCATGTAGTTGATGATGTTCTTGTCGAACTGCACCGGCATCGCCGCCATGTTCTGCGCCGTGCCGATGTGGCCGGCCATGATGAAGATCTTTTCCTGGTTCACCAGTTTCTGCGCCGCCAGCACCGCCTTCTTCGGGTCGTAGCCCGAGTCCTCCACGAACAGCTTGAGCTTGCGCCCGTTCACGTCGCCCTGCTCGTTGAGTTCGTCCACGCGCAGTTGCATGCCGTTGCGCGCCTGCTTGCCGAAGCCCGCCAGCGGACCCGACAGGTCCTGGATGGTGCCGATGCGGATCTCGTCCTTGCTCACGCCCTGCTGCTGCGCAAACGCGTGCGTCGCGACCAGGCCCCCCACGGCCAGCGTCGTCAGTGTCTTGAGCTTCATGCGGTTGTCTCCTCGGGTTGACGAAAAAAACAGGCCGGCAATGTCACCGGTACATGGCGTCGATGCGCTCGGCGTACTTGGTCTGCACCAGCTTGCGCTTGAGCTTCATCGTGGGCGTGAGCTCCTCGTCCTCGGCGCTGAGCTGCGTCTCGAGCAGAAAGAACTTCTTGATCTGCTCGACGCGAGCGAACCTGGCGTTGACGCGGTCGATCTCGCCCTGGATCAGGTCCTGCACTTCCCGCGTGCGTGTCAAGCTCTCGTAGTTGCTGAACGGCACGTCGTTGTCCTGCGCGAACTTCTCGACGTTCTCCTGGTCGATCATGACGATCACCGTGAGGTAGGGCTTCTTGTCGCCGATGACCACGGCATCGGTGATGTAGAGGCTGAACTTGAGCTCGTTCTCCAGCTCGCTGGGCGTCACGTTCTTTCCCCCCGCCGTGATGATGATGTCTTTCATCCGGTCGGTGATGCGGAAATACCCGTCCTCGTCCATCACGCCCACGTCGCCGGTGTGCAGCCAGCCGTCTGCGTCGATGGTCTCGGCGGTCTTCTCGGGCAGGTTGAGGTAGCCCATGAAGACATTGGGGCCGCGCACCAGGATCTCGCCGGTGGCGGGGTCGATGCGCACCTCGTTGTAGCCCGTGGCCGGACCGATGGAGCCGGGCTTGATGCGGCTGGCCGGCACCGCGGTCGAGGCGCCGCACGACTCGGTCATGCCCCACACCTCCAGCATGGGCACGCCCAGGGCCAGGTACCACTTCACGAGCTCGGGCGAAATCGGCGCGGCGCCGGTCACCAGGAAGCGCGCGCGGTGAATGCCGATGAGCTTGCGCGCGTTGTCCAGCGCCAGCACCCGCGCCAGCCTGAACTTCAACTTGAGCGCGGCGCCCACGGGCTCGCCCGCCAGCACGCGCGCGGCAATCGCCTCGCCCACGCCGATGCTCCACCGGTAGGCGGCCTGCTGCAGCGGGCCTGCTTCCTTCAGCGCGATCATCACGCCGGAATAGAACTTCTCCCACACGCGCGGCACGGCGGTGAACACGGTGGGCGCGATCTCGCGCACGTTCTCCGGCACCGTCTCGGGGTTCTCGACGAAGTTGAGGATGGAGCCGGTGTACATCGCGAAGTACTCGCCGCCCATGCGCTCGGCGATGTGGCACAGCGGCAGGAAGCACATGCGCTCGTCGGTCTCGTCCTGCGCGATGAGCGTGTTGTAGCCGCGCGCGGTGTACACCAGTCCGGCGTGGCTGTGCATCGCACCCTTGGGCTTGCCGGTGGTGCCCGAGGTGTAGACCAGGATGGCCAGGTCCTCGGGCCGGCACGCCGCCACGGTGCGCTCCACGCACTGCGGGTCGGCGGCCAGGCGCGCGCGGCCGAGGGCGCGCAACGCGTCCAGGCTCATCACGGCCGCATCGTCGAGCTCGCGCAGGCCCTCCATGTCGAACACCACGATGCGGCGCAGGCCCGGCAGGCCGGCGCGCACTTCGAGCGCCTTGTCGAGCTGCTCGTCGTCTTCCACGAAGAGCACGGTGGTGCGCGAGTCTTCGCAGAGGTAGTGCACCTGCGAAGCCGCGTCGGTCGGATAGATGCCGTTGGACACGCCGCCGCAGCTGAGCACGGCCAGGTCGGCGAGCACCCATTCGATGACGGTGTTCGACAGGATGGAAGCGCACTCGCCGGGCACGAAGCCGATGGCCTGCAGGCCGGCCGCGATCTCGCGCACGGCGTCGGCCGTCTGGTGCCAGCTCCAGGTGCGCCAGATGCCCAGCTCTTTTTGCCGCATCCAGACGGTGTCGCCGCGTTGCTTCACCGCGTTCCAGAACATGGCGGAGAGGGTGTCGCCGGGCACGACGACGTCGAGCCGGGGGGCGAAGGTGTCGAGGTCCCAGAGTCCTTGCATGGCGGCTATCTCCAGGTCTTCTTCTTTTTCCAGCGCCGCTCGCCGCGCACGCCGTCGTCCTTCACGCCGAGGTAGAACTCCTTGATGTCGTCCTTCTCCCTCAGGCGTTCGCAGGTGTCTTCCATCACGATGCGACCGTTCTCCAGCACATAGCCGTGGTCGGCTGCGTTGAGCGCCATGTTGGCGTTCTGCTCGACCAGCAGGATGGTGGTGCCGCGCTCGCGGTTGATGCGCACGACGATCTCGAAGATTTCCTTCGTCAGCTTGGGGCTCAGGCCGAGGCTCGGTTCGTCGAGCAGGATCAGATGCGGCGCGGCCATGATGGCGCGCGAAATCGCAAGCATCTGCTGCTGGCCGCCGGAGAGCAGACCGGCGTCCTGCGTGGCGCGCTCCCTGAGGATCGGGAAATAGGTGTAGACGGTCTCCATGTCCCGTGCCACGCCGTCGCGGTCCTTGCGGGTGTAGGCGCCCATCAGCAGGTTGTCTTTCACCGACAGCAGCGGGAACACTTCTCGGCCTTCGGGCACGTGGCTGAGGCCCTGCTGCACGATGTAGGCCGGGTCCTTGGCGGTGATGTCCTTGCCCTGGAACTCGATGCTGCCTTTTCTGGGGTCGATGATTCCAGAGATGGTCTTGAGGATCGTCGTCTTGCCTGCGCCATTCGAGCCGAGCACGGTCGCTATTTCTCCCTGCCGGACTTTCAGGCTCACGCCCCGGATGGCCTTGATGGGGCCGTAGGCGCTTTCCACGTTCAGGAGCTGAAGGACTGCGTCGCTCATGCTTGGGCTCCTGCGGTCGGGGAACGGCGTCGGGGCCCCTGGCTTCGGCGGGCCGACGTCACCGGCCCTTCGGGCTTCCCTGCGCTGCTCACGACGGGCGGGGTCTCGCAGAACTCGCTTCGCTCAAACAGCTGCGAGCCCTGATCCGCCCGTCGCTCCGCTGCTCGGCGGTGCCTCAACGGCCCGCCGAAGCCAGGGGCCCCGACGCCGTGGACACGCACAGGGTGTTTCCACCCCTCGCCAAGCCCGGTGTGCGGTGCGGCGCAGTCGCCCCCTCTATGCCGCTGAGGAGCGCAGCTTTCCGCGGACAAGGGCCCGCCCTTGTTTGAGCGAAGCGAGTTTGGGCGGGACCCCGCGGAAAGCGAGCACCGCAAGGGAGCCCGAAGGGCCGGCATAGTGGGGGCGACTGCGCCGCACCGCGCACCGGGCGCCTCCAAGGCGGTCACGAAAGCAACGCTCATGAAGCCACCCTCCTCAAGCTGCTCACGTCGTCCACGGTCCCCAGGTAAGCCTCGACCACTCGCGGATCGGCTTGCACCTCCCCAGGAGACCCGGTAGCCAGCACCTCGCCCATGTTCATGGCAAGCACGCGATCGGACACCTTGGAAACCAGCGACATGTCGTGCTCGACCATCAACACCGACACCCCCAGCTCATGCTGGATGTCCTGGATCCAGAACGCCATGTCCGCCGTCTCCTCCACATTGAGGCCGGACGAAGGCTCGTCGAGCAACAACAACTTGGGCTCGGTGCACAAGGCACGCGCCAGCTCGACCACCTTGCGCACGCCGTATGGCAACCCCGCCACCATCGAATCGCGGTGATGCTGCAGATCGAGCAGCTCGATCACCTGCTCCGCCTTCTCGCGCGCCGCCATTTCCGCACGCCGCGTGGCGGGCGTGAAGAACACCTCGCTCCAGAAGCCCGTCTGCCGGTGCGTGTGACGGCCGATCAGCAGGTTGTGCAGCACCGTCGCGTGCTCGAACAGCTCGATGTTCTGGAAGGTGCGCGCAATGCCCAGCGCGGCAATCGCATGCGGCGCCTGCTGCGTCAGCGCGATCGGCCCGCCTGCGCCGCCATGCCACGTGATCTCGCCCGTCGTCGGCGTGTAGATGCGGCTGATCAGGTTGAACACCGTCGTCTTGCCCGCGCCGTTCGGGCCGATCAGCGTGAACACCTCGCCGCGGCGAACATCGAAGCTCACCTTGTTCACCGCGAGCACGCCGCCGAAGCGCACGCTCAGCTCCCGGGCCGAAAGAAGAATGTCGTCGCTCATCTCAGCCGGTCCGACTTGGCGAAGGACTTCTGCCGCTTGAACAGGCCCTTGCGGTAGAACGGAAAGAGCTGCAGCCAGGTGCGGATCTTCAACCAGCGACCGTACAGGCCCAATGGCTCGAACAGCACGAACGCGATCAGCACCAGGCCATACACCAGCCCCTGCAACCCTGGCGCCTGCCCGACGACCGCCGGGAGCCAATCCTTGCCCATCGAAATGAGCTGCGGCATCGCAATCAGGAAGATCGCGCCCAGGAACGCGCCGTGCACCGAGCCGAGCCCGCCGATCACCACCATCAGCAGCAGGTCGATCGACTGCAGGATGCTGAACTGGTCGGGAGAGATGAAGCTCAGCTTGTGCGCGTACAGCGCACCGCCCAGCCCCGCGAGCGCCGCCGAGATCGCGAACGACATCGTCTTGTAGCGCGCCAGGTGAATGCCCATGCTCTGCGCCGAGATCTCCGAATCGCGGATCGCCACGAAGGCGCGCCCCGTGGGCGAGCGCAGCAGGTTCAGGATGCCCAGCGTGCTGAGCACCGCCACCACCAGGCACAGGAAGTAGAAGCCGTCGCCAGAGCCCAGCGACCAGCCGAAGAGCTGCGGCGACTTCACGTGCAACCCCGCGTTGCCGCCCGTCACGCTCTCCCACCGCGCGAACACCTCCTCGACGATGAAGCCGAACGACAGCGTCGCGATGCCCAGGTAGATGCCCTTCACGCGCAGCGCGGGCAACGCGACCACCACGCCCACCGCCGCCGAGAATGCCGCCGCCGCGACCAGCGCGAGCGGAAACGGCACGCCCAGGTTCGTCAGCACGCCTTGCGTGTATGCACCGGTGCCGAGGAACGCCGCATGCCCGATGGAGAACTGCCCCGTGAAGCCGGCCAGCAGCATCAGGCCCAGTCCGACGATGCCGTAGATCAGCACGAAGGTCAGCTGCGCCAGCCAGTACTCCTCGATGATCCACGGCGCGGCAATGAGGAACGCGACGAGCAGGCCGTACCAGAACACATGGCCGCCATGCCGCGCGAGGCGGATGTCCTGGTCGTAGCTGGTCTTGAAGATGAAGCGCATATCAGGTCCGCCGCCGGGCCGCCCCAAGGCGGACCTGCACCCCCTCGGGGGGCAGCGAGTACACGAAGTGACGAGCGTGGGGGCGCATTTTTCTAGACCTTCTTGCGCAGCTTTTCGCCGAACAGACCGTTGGGCTTGATCATCAGCATCAGCAGCACCACGATGTACGGCGCCGTGTCCTTGAAACCGTCGGGCAGATAGAAGCCCGCGAACGACTCGACGATGCCGATGACCAGCCCGCCGACGATGGCGCCCGGCAGGCTGCCGAAGCCGCCCACCACCGCGGCCGGAAAGGCCTTCAGCCCGATGAAACCCATGTTCGCGTGCACGAAGGTGATGGGCGCGAGCAGCATGCCGGCAATCGCGGCGACGGCCGCCGCCAGCCCCCACACCAGCCCGTTGAGCCGCTTCACCGGAATGCCCATGTAGTACGCCGCCAGCTGGTTCTGCGAGGAGGCCTGCATCGCGATGCCCAGCTTGCTGTAGCGGAACATCGCGAACAGCAGGCCGCACAGGATGGCCGTGGCGATGATGATCGCCAGCTGCTCCAGGTTGACCACCAGCTCGCCCAGCTTCCAGATCTGGTCCTTGTAGGGCACGGCCAGCGTGTGGGTCTCGGTGCCGATGCCCGGCACCATGGTGATGAGGCCGCGCGCCACGTACGCGATGCCGATGGTCAGCATCACGATGGTGAACTGCGGCTGCCCCAGGATCGGGCGGATCACCACCAGCTCCAGCAGCACGCCGAAGGCCGCCATCGCCACGATCGCCAGGATGGCCGCAAGCCAGAACGGCAGGCCGAACAGCGACATGCCCGCGAACGCCCCGAAGGCGCCGAGCATCATCAGGTCGCCCTGCGCGAAGCTCACGGTTTCGGTGGCCTTGTAGATCAGCACGAAGCCCAGCGCGATCAGCCCGTAGATGCAACCTTGCGCAATGCCCGAGAGCAGGAGTTGAAGGATCTGCATGGGGCTTGTCTTCCTGCGCTCAGTGCCTGAAGCCGCCAGCCGCGTCGTGCAGCGCCAGGCGGCGCGAGCCGGCCAGGATGTCGCTGGGTTTCAGGCCGTACACCTGGCGGATCGAATGGCTGAAGTGCGTCGAGTCGGGGTAGCCGGTGTCCAGCGCAATGTCGGTCAGCGTGCTGGCCTGGCGCACGTAGCGCAGCAGGCTGCGCGCGCGCTTCCAGGCGCGGAACGCACGGAAGGCCATGCCCGTCTCCTGCTTGAACAGGTGCAGGAAACGCGAGAACGACAGGTGCACCGAGGCCGCGCAGTCCTCGGCCGACATGGGGGCGGCGGGGTCGGCGTTGATGGCGTCGGCCACCTTGCGTATGCGCGCATCGAGCATGCGCGGCGCGAGGCTTTCGCCGAAGAACATCGCATCGAAGTCGAAGCCCTCGAAGTCGGTGCCGCGGCCCGAAGCCGCCAGCAGGTGCGCATGCGCATCGCGCACACGCTGCACGAAGGCCGGTGCCTCGACCGGGCCGCAGTGCTGCAAGAAGGCGGGCATGCGCGCCGGGTCGACCGACTCCGATTCGATGAGCAGGCTGAAGATGAGCGGGTGTGCGCTCTCCACCTGGTGCGGCACGTGCGGGGGCACCACGATGAGCTCGCCCGTCTGCCAGGCCCCGCCGCCGATGCGGATGCGGTTGGGCGGCGCGCCGGCGGGCGACACGCACACGCCGTGGCCGCCCATCGTGCGCTCGGCTGCCGCGCCGAGCAGGCCGGCATAGAACACGCGGTGCGGGGTGAGCCACATCAGGCGTTCGCCCTGCCGTGCGGCGCCGCTCGGGGGCGGCGTCGTCCTCGTTCGCTGCATGGTTTGTCTCCTGCAATCGGTGGACTGCCACGCTGCGGTGGCGTCTGGGTTGGCTGGATCGTAGCGGCGCGGGCCGCTCGCGCGATATCGATTTGCGCGGGGACTTTCCCTAGGCCTGCGCGAACGCGCGCCGCAGTTCCGAGGCACACAGCGCGACCGCGGTGTTGGCCTCGTCGAGCACCTTGCCCATGGTGATGAAGCCATGGATCTGGCGCTCGAAGCACACGTATGCGGCGTGGTTGCCGGCGGCGGTGAGCGCCTGCGCATGCGCCGCGCCTTCATCGCGCAGCGGGTCGTAGCCGGCAGTGATCACCAGCGCCGGCGGCAGCGCCGACAGGTCGGCGTGCAGCAGCGGCGAGGCGCGCCAGTCGAGGTCGTGCGCGGGGTCGGTGATGTAGTGGTCGTGGAAGTACGCCATCGTGTCGCGGGTCAGCAGGTAGCCCTGCCCGTTCGCCTGGTGCGACGGATGGCCGCGGCGCATGTCGGTGGCGGGGTAGATCAGCAGCTGGTACACGAGGGGCAGGTCGCCCGCATCGCGCGCGGCGATGGCGACCACCGCCGCGAGGTTGCCGCCCGCGCTGTCGCCGCCCACGGCCATGCGGCTCGCGTCCAGCCCCAGCGTGGCGGCCTCGCGGCGCACCCAGCGGGTGGCGGCGAGCACGTCGTCCACCGCGGCGGGAAAGCGATGCTCCGGGCCCATGCGGTAGTCGACCGCCACCACCGCGCAACCTGCGCCGTTGGCCAGCTCGCGGCACAGCACGTCGTGCGTGTCGAGGTCGCCGATGACCCAGCCGCCGCCGTGGTAGTACACCAGCACCGGCAGCGGGCCGGCGCCCGAACCCAGGGGCCGGTACATCCGCACCGGGATGGGGCCGTGCGGTCCGTCGGCGGCCAGGTCGCGCACCTCGGCCACTTCGGCCGGCAGCGGTTGCGTGGCGGCGCGGCGCTCGCGGTAGAAGGCCCGCGCGTCGGCGGGCGAGAGGGTGTGGGTCGGCGGAATGCCGCGCGCCTCGATGAAGTCGAGCAAGGCGCGCGCCTGGGGATGCAGCATGGTGTCTCCGGGAGGGGCTGGTGGGTGTCCCTCGATCTTCCCGCACCATGCCCGCGCCGTTGCGGCGCGGCTTGCGAAAACTGGCTACCCGCCTGCGGTGCGCGGGTTCATCCTTAGCAACCGCAGTGCGCGATCAGGCCTTGCGCGGCTTCACCCGGGATGCGGCTTCCTTGGCGAGCTTGCGTGCGGTATCGGTGTCGGCCGCATGCACCAGCGCCACGCCCATGCGGCGCTTGGTGAAGCTCTCAGGCTTGCCGAACAGGCGGATGTCGCTGCCGGGCACCTGCAACGCCTCGGCCACGCCGTCGAAGGCGATGCCGGTGGCGTCCACGCCGCCGTAGATCACCGCGCTGGCGCCCGGGCTCTTGAGCGAGGTGTCGACCGGCAGGCCGAGGATGGCGCGCGCATGCAGCTCGAACTCGTTCTGCCACTGCGTGGCCATGGTGACCATGCCGGTGTCGTGCGGGCGCGGGCTGACCTCGCTGAACCAGACCTCGTCGCCCTTCACGAAGAGTTCGACGCCGAACAGGCCCTGGCCGCCCAGGTCGGCGGTGACGGCCTGCGCGATCTGCTGCGCCTTGTGCAGCGCGGCGGGCGCCATGGGGTGCGGCTGCCAGCTTTCCACGTAGTCGCCGCTCACCTGCACGTGGCCGATGGGGTCGCAGAACTTCGTTTCCACGGCGCCCGCGCCATCCTGGGCGCGCACGGTCAGCAGCGTGATCTCGTAGTCGAAGTCGATGAAGCCCTCGACGATCACGCGGCCGTGGCTCACGCGGCCGCCGGCCATGGCGTAGTCCCAGGCCTTCTGCACGTCGGCCGGGCCGTCGATCTTGCTCTGGCCCTTGCCGGAGCTGCTCATCACGGGCTTCACGATGCAGGGGTAGCCGATGCCGGCGTCGATGGCGGCCTTCAGCTCGGCCAGCGAGTCGCAGAACTTGTAGGGGCTGGTGGGCACGCCCAGCGTCTCGGCGGCCAGGCGGCGGATGCCTTCGCGGTCCATCGTGAGGCGGGCGGCGCGGGCGGTGGGAATGACGCGCACCACGCCGGCGTCCTCGAGCTCCTGCAGCGTCTGCGTGGCGATGGCCTCGATCTCGGGCACCACCAGCGTGGGCTTCTCGGCCTCGATCAGCGCCTTGAGCTGCGCGGGGTCGCTCATGGTGATGGTGCGCGCGTGATGCGCCACCTGCTGGCCGGGCGCGTTCTCGTAGCGGTCCACCGCGATGGTCTCGACGCCGAGGCGCTGCAGGGCGATCAGCACCTCCTTGCCGAGTTCACCGGAGCCGAGCAGCATCACGCGGGTGGCGGAGGGGGAAAGGGGGGTGCCGAGGGTGGTCATGGTCGGAAGTCGGGAAGAGAGAGGAGAGGGGAGGGGAAAAAGCAACCGCAGGACTGTAAGCCACCCACGCGCCGGCCGTGTCACACGCGGCAACGGCGCGGCCATGGGGCTGATTCACAATCGACGGCTTGCCGTGGCACCCGCCGCGCGCCCCCCCTTTTTTTGTTTCTTCAAGGAGTTTTCTCATGGCTATCCAGACTGTCGGCATCATCGGCGCCGGAACAATGGGCAACGGCATCGCGCAGGCCTGCGCGGTGGCCGGCGTGAACGTGGTGATGGTCGACATCGCCCAGGCGGCGGTCGACAAGGGCCTGGCCACCGTGTCGGGCAGCCTCGACCGCCTGATCAAGAAAGAGAAGCTCACCGCCGAGCAGAAGACCGCCGCGCTGGCGCTGATCAAAGGCTCGACGAACTACGACGACCTGAAGGGCGCGCAGCTGGTCATCGAGGCAGCCACCGAGAACCACGCGCTCAAGCTCAAGATCCTGAAGCAGGTCGACGAACTGCTGGCGCCCGAAGTGATCATCGCGTCGAACACCTCGTCGATCTCGATCACGCAGCTGGCCGCCGCCACCTCGCGCCCCGACCGCTTCATCGGCATGCACTTCTTCAACCCGGTGCCGATGATGGCGCTGGTGGAGCTGATCCGCGGCTACCTCACGAGCGACGCCACGCACGACGCGGTGAAGGCGCTGGCCGTGACGCTGGGCAAGTCGCCCATCACGGTGAAGAACGCGCCGGGCTTCGTGGTCAACCGCATCCTGGTGCCGATGATCAACGAGGCCTTCTTCGTGCTGTCCGAGGGCATTGCCACGGCGGAAGACATCGACGCCGGCATGAAGCTGGGCTGCAACCAGCCCATCGGCCCGCTGGCGCTGGCCGACATGATCGGCCTGGACGTGTGCCTGGCGGTGATGGAGGTCTACCTCGAGCAGTTCGGCGACTCCAAGTACCGCCCCTGCCCGCTGCTGAAGGAAATGGTCGCTGCAGGCCAGCTGGGCCGCAAGACCGGCCGCGGCGTCTACACCTACTGAGCCACACAACAAGAACAACCCGGAGACAAAAAAACCATGACCGCCACCCCCACCTCCCCGCCCGCCGAAGGCTGCATCGACACCCAGGTGCTCGACCACGTGCTGCTGATCGGCATCAACCGCCCGGCCAAGCGCAACGGCTGGACGCCGCCCATGTTCAAGCAGCTGGCCGAGGCCTACACCCGGCTGGACGATGACCCTGCACTGCGCGTGGGCGTGCTGCATGCCTTCGGCGACCACTTCACGGCGGGCCTGGACCTGCCGGCGGTCGCCGAATACATGAAGCGCGGCGAAAAGGCCATTCCGCAAGGGCTGGTCGAGCCGCACGACTTCGGCCTCGAGGGCTACCGCCGCCGCACCAAGCCGATGGTGGTGGCCGTGAAGGGCATCTGCTTCACGGTGGGCATCGAGCTGATGCTGGGCGCGGACATCGTGGTGGCGGCCGACAACTGCCGCTTCTCGCAGATGGAGGTGCAGCGCGGCATCATGGCCACGGGCGGCGCCACGCTGCGCATGGCCGAGCGCGCCGGGCTGGGCAACGCCATGCTGCACCTGCTGACGGCCGACGAGTTCGACAGCGCCGAGGCCTACCGCCTGAACTTCGTGCAGAAGGTGGTACCGGCGGGGCAGGAACTCGACGCGGCGCTGGCCATTGCGCAGCGCATCGCGGCGCAGGCACCGCTGGCGGTGGTGGCCACGCGGCTCAACGTGCTCAAGGCCATCGAGCACGGCCCGCTGGCCGCGGTGAGCGAGTTCATCGAGACGCAGAAGCGCCTGTCGAACAGCGAAGACGCCGCCGAGGGCGTGCGCTCCTTCGTCGAACGCCGTCCCGCGCGCTTCAGCGGCCGTTGATCTTCTTTGCTCGAAACAACATGTCCCTCTTCATTCGCACGGCGCTCGCCGCCGCCTTCGCCCTGCTCGCAGTGAACACCTCCAACGCCCAGACACCTGCGCCCGCCGCGCTGCCCGACCCCGCGGCCACCTCGGTCGACGCACTGGGCTGGATGAAGGGCTTCCCGCCCCCGCCCGACAAGCTCATCACCTTCGACAACCCGGCCGGCGGCGTGTTTCCGCGCACGCGCTGGAGCTTCTCGCATGTGCGCGAGACCGTGCCCACGGCCAACGTGTGGCGCGGCAGCGGCGCGGCGAGCCCGCTGCCGTCCGCAACGCCGCGCATCCAGATCGAGGCCGTCACGTTCAAGCCCCTGGGCAGCGACCAGACGCTGAACTTCGCCCAGATGATCTCCGGCACCTACACCGACGGCATCCTCGTGATGCACCGCGGCAAGGTGGTCTACGAGAAGTACTTCGGCGCGCTCACGCCCGAGCGCCCGCACATCGCGATGTCGGTCACCAAGTCCTTCGTGGGCACGCTGGCGGCCATCCTCGCGGACGAAGGCAAGCTCGACCCGGCGGCCCTGGTCACCCGGTACATCCCCGAGCTGAAGGACACCGCGTACGGCGACGCCACCGTGCGCCAGGTGATGGACATGACGGTCGGCGTGCACTACTCCGAGAACTACGCCGACCCCAAGGCCGAGATCTGGGACTACGCCCGTGCCGGCGGCATGCTGGTGCAGGGCCCGGGCTATGCGGGCCCCAAGTCGTTCTACGAGTTCCTGGCCACGCTGAAGAAGGAAGGCGAGCACGGCGATGCCTTCGCCTACAAGACGGTCAACGCCGAGGTGCTGGCCTGGGTGCTGCGCCGCGCCAGCAACCAGTCGCTGGCCGACCTGCTGAGCGAGAAGATCTGGCGGCGCATCGGCGCCGAGCAGGACGCCTACTTCATGGTCGACCGCATCGGCACCGAGTCGGGCGGCGGCGGCCTGAACACCGTGCTGCGCGACCTGGCGCGCTTCGGCGAGACCCTGCGCAACGACGGGCGTGCCTCCAACGGGCAGCAGGCCATTCCGAAGGCGGTGGTGCAGGACATCCAGCGCGGCGGCGATCCGGCCAAGTTCGTCAAGGCCGGCTACCCGCTGCTGCAGGGCTGGTCGTACCGCGACATGTGGTGGGTGTCGCACAACCCGCACGGCGCGTACATGGCGCGCGGCATCCACGGCCAGAGCATCTACGTGGACCCGAAGGCCGAGATGGTGATCGTGCGCTACGCGGCGCACCCGGTGGCGGCCAACGGCGCCAACGACCCGCTCACGCTGCCCGCGTTCCAGGCGATGGGCGAGGCGCTGATGCGGCCCTGAGCCGCAGGCTCTTCAGGCGGCCGCCCGTTCCCGGGCGATCACCAGCAGCCCGTCCATGATCAGGCTCTCGACCAGCTCGAAGTGCCCGTTCATGACGGGCGCCATCTTCCAGCCCGCGCCGCCGGTCATGTAGCAGGCCGGCTCGGCGCCGCAGTGCGAGCGCACGTGCTGCACCATGCGCTCGACCGCGCCCGCAATGGCATAGGTGCCGCCGCTGGTGAGCGCGTCGCTGGTGTTGGTGGGAAATTCGCGCACCTCGCCGGTGGGCACATGCAAGCCCGCGGTACCCGACTCCAGCGCGCGCAGCATGATGCCGTGGCCCGGCAGGATCAGCCCGCCCAGGAACTTGCCGTCGGCGTCGATGGCCTCGACCGTCACCGCGGTGCCGATCATCACCACCACCATCGGCAGCGGTTCGCGACCGGCGCGCTCGGCCAGCATGCGGTGGCGCGCGCCGATCATGGCCACGAAGCGGTCGGCGCCCAGGCGTGTGGGGTGGTCGTAGCCGTTGACGATGCCGGCCTCGCCCGCGCTCGGCATCACCCAGCGGGGCGTGCAGTCGAAACGCTCGTCGATCTGTTCTTCGGCGCGGCGGCGCACCGCGTCGCCGGCCACCACGCAGCCCAGCATGGACGCAGGCGCCGGCAGGTCGGCCCAAGGGCCGTCGGCCAGCCGTTCGATGTGGTCGAGAAATTCGGCGCCCTGCGCCTGCAACGCGGCGCCGGGGCGGGCCGAGTCGTAGAGCGCCCATTTGAGGCGGGTGTTGCCGATGTCGATGGCGAGGAAGGGGGAGGACATGCGCGGGATTATTGCGACTTTGTGCCCGGCCCTGCCGGCGGGCCGGTCGCATACGCGGCATGGGCCTACGACCGGGCACCGCGTTACGCGCCTACATTCGGCTTTCAAAGGCTTCCACCTTCCATCCACCACGGCACAAGGAGAACACCATGGGATTGCTCAGCTTCATCAAGGAGGCCGGTGAAAAACTGTTCGGCGGATCGTCGGCCCACGCCGCCACGCCGGACGCACCGGACGCGAACACGGCCGCAGCGGCGGCCATCAAGACCTACATCGAGACCCAGAACCTCGGCCTCACGGCGCTGGTGGTGACCTACACGGCCAGCACCGGCGTGGTCACCCTGGCGGGCAACGCACCGTCGCAGGAAGCCAGCGAGAAGGCCTCGCTGGCCGCAGGCAATGTGGCCAACGTGACCAGCGTCGACAACAACCTGGTGGCCCCGGCCGCGCCGCCTGCGCAGTACCACGACGTGGTGCGCGGCGACACGCTGTCGGCCATCTCGAAGAAGTACTACGGCGACGCCAACAAGTACAACGCGATCTTCGAGGCGAACAAGCCGATGCTGAGCAGTCCGGACAAGATCTATCCGGGGCAGAAGCTGCGGATTCCGGCGCTGAGCTGACGCACGCTCAGTTGTCTTTGCAAGGGCCTGCCGGGAGATCGGTGGGCCTGTTTTGTTTCTGCTGTGTGTTTTTGACGCTGCTGTTCGGGGCGCGAGCGGCAAGTCATCGGAGCCTGAGCTTTTGCGCGGCCAGACCAATGCACCGCATTTGATGCGGCAGGCCTTGTCGAATGTCGCCTTATTAGCAACAATCGTCGCCTAATGAGCAACGACCCTTCCCTGATGAACCTGCTGTTCCCCGCCGCGCGGCAGCGCGTGCTGGCGGTGCTGCTGCTGCAGCCGCAGTCGGCCTTTCATCTGCGGGAGCTTGCGCGCCTGACCGACAGCCATGCGGGCACGCTGGCGCGAGAAGTCGACAAGCTGGCGCGCACCGGCCTGCTGCTGCGCAGCGAACAAGGCAATCAGGTGCGTTACAACGCCAACACGCGCCACCCCCTGTTCGAGGATCTGGCGGCACTGTTTCGCAAGACGCATGGCGTGTTGCCTGCCGTGCGCGAGGCGCTGGCGCCGCTGGATGCGCAGATCCGGTTGGCGCTGGTGTTTGGCTCGGTGGCGCGCGGCACGCCCTCGCCGGGCAGCGATGTGGACCTGCTGGTGTTGGGCAGCGTGGATTTCATGACGCTGGCACAGGCGGTGTTTCCTCTGCATGCGGCGCTGGGTCGCGAGGTGAACACGGTGCTCTACACACCCGAGGAGTTTGCGCAACGCGCGCGCAGTGGCGACGCATTCGCGCGCGACATACTGGCCAAACCAAAATTGCTTGTGAAGGGAGGAGCCGATGAGCTTGCAGAACTTGCTGGCGATCGGGCGGCTGCAGGCCCACCAGCCTGATGCCGCGGGCATCGCCAAACTGCGTCAGGCGGCGCGGCGAAATCTGGCCGACGCGCATATTGCACAACTCAGCACCGACAACCGGTTCGATGCGGCCTACAAATGCATCATGCAATGCGCGATGCTGGCTTTGTGGGCCAACGGTTACCGCACGTCCACCAGCCAACCCGGCCACCATCAGACGGCCATACAGAGCCTGGGCCTCACGATGGGCGTGGCGCAGCCGGACATCATCGTGCTCGATGCGCTGCGTCGGCAACGCAATGTGAGCGACTATGAAGGCGACCCGGTTTCCACCGCCACGCTGCAGGCCTGCATCGACCAAGCCACGAAATTGCTGGCCGGCGCCGAAAACTGGCTCCGAGCCCATCGCCCCGATCTCCTGACCCCGCCATGAGCGCGTACGCGATGGGCTGAAGGACATCCTGCCCGGCCCTGCACAGCTGTACGAGGCGCTGCGCGCATGGTCAAGCAGCGCAGACGCAAGGCCGTCGGCCTCGCAGCAGACGCGCGTTCAGTTCTGCTTCCAGGGCAGCCCGCGCTTGCGCCAGCCTCCGACCTGCCCCCGGTGCCCGTGTTCGTCGGGGTTGCCCTCGAAGCCTTCGAGGATGTTGTAAGCCTCCACACCGAGTTCGGTCGCGCGCCTGGCAGCGGCCACGGAACGCACGCCGCTGCGGCACAGCAGCACGACCTTCCTGCCATCGGCAGCCGCGGCGCGCACCCCGTCGTCGAACGCGGGGTTCATCGCCATGCCCGGCCACTGCTTCCAGGCCAGCGGCACGCCGCCCGGCACGTAGCCGACCCATTCGCGTTCGGCGTCGGTGCGCACGTCGACCAGCACGGCCTCGCCGCTGGCCATCCACTGGGCGGCCTGCTCGGGCGTCACGTCGCCGGCGTAGCCCTTGTTCTCCACGGGTTCTGTCATCTCTTTGCTTTCTTGCAGTGCGGGGTTCAACTATCGGGGTTTTCACCGCTTCGTGAAAACCCTGGTTGCCACTCTACAAGGAAGGCCCGGCGGCCAGCAGCCCGGCGCGGCGCATGCCTTCGCGCAGGGCATGCGCAACGTCGGGCTTCATCGGGTTCCGGGGGTCCAGCGAGCTTGCATCGCCGGCGGCCGATCTGGCGACGATGGTGTCGGCCTGGGCGTCCCGCAGCCGCCGCAGGTACAGGTCGAAGGCCTCGTGGAAGCCGAGCGGAAGCATCTGCACGCCGTCCTGCATGCCTTCTTCGCTCCTGCGGTAGCGCGGCCCGGGGTAGAACGCCGACTTCCATTCGACACGCACCGTGATGCCCCCGGCGCAAACCACGCGGGCACCGACGAACACCGCGCCTTCGGCAAACATGCGCAGTTCGCCGTGCGCCTCGAAATGCCTGGACTCCTGGAAATCTTCAGTGTCGTTCCCGTGGTCCATTTTTTTTCCCTTCTTCCCCTCCGGCGAAGTGGCGCAGGTCCAGTGGTGCGCGAGCACCCTCGGTGTGTGACAGGCTGATGCGCCGAGCCTAGGTCCATCGGCGCCGCAGCGCCACGATAGAAATTTGATCTGGAGAATGCGATTCCGGCTGCAACGGATTCAAAAACTATCACGGCATCGGCGCGGCCACATCGACGCGGTCACATCACCGCCGCCGCTCCACATACGGCCGCGCCTGCAGCAGCACGATGCGCTCGCCCACCGTGGCCCACTCGATGTCCTGGTCCACCGCGTTGAAGGTGCGCTTCACCGCCGCACCCACATTGGCGAGCCGCACCACCAGTTCGTCGGTCAGCACGTTGCGCCCCGCTTCGACCGGCACCTCCTTCACGCCGCCGTCCTTGTCGAGCTGCAGCGCCGTGTCTTCCGCCGACCGGCTCAACACCTGCACGGCCTTCGACCAGCTCGAATACATCACCTGCTCCGCCACACGCTGCCCCTCGACCACGCGAATGCCGATGCCGCGCTTGGCCGAAATGTAGGTGACGTGCGGATGGCCCGCGTCGAACGGGTCGCGCGTGATCATCACGCCGGCGTTGGTGGCGTCGATGGCGGTCTGCACGAACACGCCCATCCGCACCGTCTCGGCGCCGAAGCCCGCGGCGCTGCGCGCCTCCCAGGCCTCGGGGTTGAACACCGAGGCCCAGACCTTCTTCACCGCCGCTTCGAGCGCGTCGCCGGTCTTGACGTTGGGCACCGTGGTGTAGAGCCCCGCACCGCTGAAGCCGGGCAGGTCTTCGGAGTTGGACGAACTGCGAACGAACACCCCGCCACCGCCCAGCTGCGACTGCCACGCGGCGCGCCATGCGGCCGCGGTGGGCGCATCCACCGGCCACTGCACGATCTCGTCGCGCAGCTGCGCCAGCGCCTTCTGCCGCTGCTGCGGATCGCTCGCAAAGCCCGGTTGCTGCTGCATGCGCGCGATGCGCCCGGCCAGGCCGTGGGTGCGCATGAAGCGCTCGTAGTGCGCGAACGGAATGCAGAAGCCGTCGGGCACCGACGTGCCCGGAATGCGCGCGGCCTGCAGCGCGCCGAGGTTCGCGGCCTTCACGCCGCATTGCGCGCTGTGGCGTGCGCGCAGCGCGGCCAGCGGCAGCAGGCGCGTTTCGCGCAGGTCGGGCTGGATGGCGCGCGCGCTGCCGGGCACCGCCCCCGTGGCGGCCGCACGCGCGGCACGCGGCGGCAGCGCGGCAACCTCTTCGGGCGTGAGCCGGCGCACCTGGTAGCCCGAGGCCGCCACCTTCAGCGCCACCCACTGGCCGGCGTGCTCTTTCAGCACCGTGGCCGCGTCGCGCACGTAGGCGTTCGGAATGCCCCAGCCCTTGGCCAGCAGGTTGACGTGCGACAGCGCGGTCGACGCGCGCTCGGTCAGCACGCCGGCCACGGGCGGCAGGTTGATCGGCACCTGGCGCAGCACGGCGATGTCGTCGGGCAGCAGTGCATTGAGGCCCGAGGGGTCGTCCACGATGCGCACGCGGCCGGTCGCGGTGCCCAGGTTCATCGGCAGGTAGGGCTGCTCGCGGATCAGCGCCTCCTGGCTCACGAAGTCGATGCCGGTTTCTTTCGCCACGCGCTCGTGCAGCGTGGAGTTGGTCTTGAACTTCACGGGCGCGAAGAAGCTGGCCTTCACCTGCGCGTCGGCCTGCCGCAGCAGCGCCGCGGTGAGCCGGTCGCCTTCCCAGAACTCGTAGGTGAAGCTGCCGATGTTCTGCTGCCAGCTCAGCGTGCCGAACAGGAAGCGGCGCTCGGGCACGAGGTAGTTGCGGTCGATCTCGCGCTTGACGGTGTTCGGCACGAGCCGCGTATCGCGCAGGAAGCGCACATGCAGCTGGTAGCGCGGCGTGTCGATGTAGTGCATGCGCGGCGGCCTGGCCTGCCGGTCGATGGCGAACAGCACGTGCGCCAGCTGCATCGGCGTGCCGGGGTCGTAGACGCGCGCCAGCTGGTCGAAGTCGCCCTGGCTGCGCAGCGCGGGCAGCGACGACGGCACCGACGGGCGCGGCACCGGCTGCGCGGCGGGGCCCTCGGGTTGCGGCTGGTTCTGCTGCTGGTAGTAAGAGGGCTTGCGCGCAAGTTGGGCGGCAGCGGGCGTGGCCGCCCACATGGTGGCAAGCCCCAGGCACAGCGCCATGGCGCTCCTGTTTCGGGAGCGCCATAGGGCCAATGGACGGGTGTTCTCGTTATTTTTCATGGAAGTTTCCTCCTTGCCACCGGTGGGCAACGGCAGCGGATTCTCGCGTGCCGCAACGCCGGCGCGCCCCACGCGCCGCCGCGCAAGCCCCGCCGGCAACGCCGCCTTCGGCCCGCCGCTACAGTCGTCGGCCTAGGAGCAAGCTTTCATGCGCACATTCGACTTCGATCTCTTCGTCATCGGCGGCGGCAGCGGCGGCGTTCGCGCCGCGCGCATGGCCGCGCAGACCGGCGCCCGCGTCGGCCTGGCCGAGGCCGCCGACCTGGGCGGCACCTGCGTCAACGTGGGCTGCATTCCCAAGAAGCTCTACAGCTATGCCGCCGGCTACGGCGAAGCCTTCGAGGAAGCCGCGGGCTATGGCTGGACGCTGCCCGAGGCGCCGAAGTTCGACTGGGCGCACCTGAAGAAGCAGCGCGCCAAGGAGATCGGCCGGCTCAACGGCATCTACGGCTCGCTGCTGAAGAATTCGGGCGTCACGCTCATCACCGGCTGGGCCCAGCTCGTCGACGCCCACACGGTGGAAATCGACGGCAAGCGCCACACCGCGAAGCACCTGCTGGTGGCCACCGGCGGCACGCCCTTCGTGCCCGACATTCCGGGCCGCGAGCACATCGTGACTTCGGATGCGATGTTCGACCTCGAGCCCTTCCCCAAGCGCCTGCTGGTGGTGGGCGGCGGCTACATTGCCTGCGAGTTCGCATCGATCTTCAACGGCCTGGGCGCCAAGGTGACGCAGCTGCACCGACGAGCGCACCTGCTCACCGGCTTCGACGACGACGTGCGGCAGTTCGTCGCCAACGAGATGGGCAAGGCCGGTGTCGACATCCGGCTCAACTGCGAGGCCGCATCGGTCGCGCGCAGTGCGCACGGCGGGCTCACCGTCACGCTGGCGCGCGGCCAGCAGGTGGAGGCCGACACGGTGCTCTTCGCCACGGGCCGCGTGCCCAACACCCAGGGCCTGGGCCTGGAGGCGGCGGGCGTGAAGCTCGACGACAAGGGCGCCATCGCGGTCGATGCGCACTACCGCACTTCGGTGCCGTCGATCTATGCGGTGGGCGACGTGTCCACGCGCGTGCAGCTCACGCCGGTGGCGCTGGCCGAGGCGATGGTGGTGGTCGACGAACTGTTCGGCAAGGGAAAGCGCCGGCTCGACTACGAGTTCATTCCCACGGCGGTGTTCACCCATCCGAACATCGGCACCTGCGGCTACAGCGAGATCGATGCGCGCGCGAAGTTCGGCGAAGTGACGGTGTTTTCCAGCGAGTTCAAGTCGCTGCGCCACACGCTGTCGGGCAGCAGCGAGCGCACCTTCATGAAGCTGGTGGTCGACAGGAAGAGCGACCGCGTGGTCGGCCTGCACATGGTGGGCGCGGACGCGGGCGAGGTGGTGCAGGGCTTTGCGGTGGCGATGCGCGCGGGCGCGACCAAGGCGCTGTTCGACAGCACCATCGGCATCCACCCGACGGCTGCGGAAGAGTTCGTGACGATGCGCGAGCCGATGCCAGGCTAGGCACGAACTGCCTGCTGCTTGCCTTCGAGCAGCTTCACCAGCACGAACAGCACGCGGTTGGCGGGCGTGGCCACACCCAGTGCCTCGCCGCGCCGCACGACCAGCCCGTTGAGGTGGTCGATTTCGCTGAGCTTGCCGCGCGCCAGGTCCTGCGCGGTCGACGAATACTGCGAGGGCATGGTCTGCGGAATGCCGCGCACGGCGGCGTCGGTGTCGCCGACCACCTCGATGCCTTCGGCCTTGGCCACGGCCAGGCATTCGGCCACCACGTCGCGGACCACGTCGGTCACGCCAGTGCCCTCGATCAGCACGCCGTAGGGCAGCTGCGCGATGGCCGAGAGCGCGTTGTAGGCGCAGTTGAGCGTGAGCTTGGCCCAGAGCGCGCCGCGCACGTTGCCGGAGATCTGCGTGGGCACGCCGGCCGCGATCAGGTGCCGCGCCACTTCGTCGCTGCGCCGCGACGGCGCGATCACCAGCTCGCCGCGGCCGTGGTGCTTCACATGGCCCGGCCCCGCCATCTCGGTGGCCACGTAGACCACGGCGGCCGCCACCTCGTTCGACGCCAGCACCGAACGCACGCGCGCGTCGTTGTCCACGCCGTTCTGCAGCGTGAGCACCAGCGCATCGGGCGCGAGGTGCGGCGCGATCTGCGCGGCGGCCGCTTCGGTGTCGGTCGACTTCACGCAGAACAGCACCAGGTCGGCGCCCTGCACCGCGCTGGCTTCGGTGCTTGCGGCGAGCGGCACGTGTTCGTCGAAGGCCTTGGTTTCCAGGCGCAGGCCCTTGGCGTTGACCGCCTCCACATGCGAAGGCCGCCCGATCAGCACCACCTCGTGGCCCGCGCGCGCCAGCATGGCGCCATAGAAACAGCCGACTGCGCCGGCGCCCATCACTGCGACTTTCATCGGTTCGACCTCCTTGGATGTTTCACGGATCATGCCTCGGCCTCCGCGCCGCGCGAGGCCACGCCTTCGTCGAGCAGCCACGCGCGAAACGCCGCGAAGGCCGGCAGGTCGAGCCGGTCCGGCCGGTAGCACAGGTAGTGCCCCTGGTTCACGTTCACCGGCGTGCCGCACGGGCTCAGGAGCGCGCCTTCGGCCAGCTCTTCCTGCACCAGCAGCCTGGGCACGAGGCCGATGCCCAGGCCATTGAGCGCCGCCTGGATCAGCGCCGAGTACTGCGCGAAGCGCGGGCCGGCCACGGTCTGCACCTCGGGCACGCCGTGCTGCGCGGCCCACTGGCGCCAGGCGGTGGGCGCGCCCTCGTGGTGCAGCAGCGTGTGGCCCAGGATGTCGGCGGGCTGCGCGATGCGGTGGCGCCCCTCGACCAGCGTGCGCGCCACGATCAGCACGAACTCGCGCCCCGCGATGTACTCCGACACCACCCCCGGCCAGCCGTCGGGGCCGTAGCGGATGGCGGCGTCCACGCCGGCCGGAATGCCGTCGCTGGGCTCCAGGTGGCGGCTGAAGCTCAACATGACGTGGCGGCTCTTCTGGCTGAAGGCCGGCAGGCGCGGAATGAGCCACTTGGTGAGGAAGGTGGGCACGCTCGCCAGCGTGAGCAGGCCGGCGCCGGCATCGCCCGAGCGCGCCTCGAAGGTGGCGGTCTCGATGGCGCGCAGGCCGCCCGAAATCTTCTGCCAGTACACGCGCCCCTGCGGCGTGAGCTGCACGCCGCGCCCGTTCTTCTGCAGCAGCTCGCGGCCCAGGAATGCCTCGAGCCCCGCGATCTGCTTGCTGACCGCGCTCACGGTGATGCACAGGGCACCGGCCGCCAGCGTGATGCTCTGGTGCCGCGCCACGGCGTCGAAAGCCAGCAGCTCCTGGATGGTGGGGCAGTCACGCTTCATGCGGCCTGGCCCTCATGTGTGAAAGCTGCGTGAAAAACATTTTCCAATTGCTCAAGTGTCGTCATCCAACATTCACCCATGGGTGCCCATGCGCTTCCTAGAATTCGGAACATTGCTGCGGCACGCCCTGCGCAGACAGTAGCGCATCCGGAAAGTATGCCGGCTGCTCAAGACACTGGAGACAACCTTGGTTCGCGGCATCTCGCTCATCTACGGCCTGTACCTGCTGCTGCCCATCGCGCTGCTGATGATCGGCAGCCTGGGCGGCAACTGGACCAACACGCTGCTGCCCACGGGCATCACGGGGCAGTGGTATGTCGACCTGTGGCTCGACACCTCGTTCCGCAAGGCCTTCGTCAGCAGCCTGGTGGTGGCCATGTCGGCCTGCGCCATCAACACCGTGCTGGCGCTGCCGCTGGCCTATGCGCTGTACCACGGCGCGCGGCGCGGCGGCAGCCTGGCGGCGCGCATCGTGAGCGCCACGCCGGTGGCGGTGCCGCCGATCACCATGGCCTTCGGCTACATGATCGTGTTCAACACCGACCTGGCGCCCTGGCTGGGCTCGATGCCGCTGCTGATCGCGGCGCACGCCATCCTCACGCTGCCCTACCTCACCAACACGCTGCTGGCCGACCTGCGCCACCTCGACCTGGGCCGGCTCGAACAGGCGGCCGCCACGCTCGGCGCCTCGGGCTGGCAGCAGTTCACCGGCATCGTGCTGCCCAGCGTGCGGCAGAGCCTGATCAGCGGGCTGGTGATGGTGGCGGCCATTTCGGTGGGCGAGTTCGGCGTGTCGAACCTGCTCACGAGCTTCCAGAACCGCACCTACCCCGTCGTGCTGCTGCAGGCTTTCTACGGCGCCACGGGCTTTGCCTGCGCGGCCACGGTCATTCTTCTCGTGCTGGCGAGCGCGTCGGCGCTCCTGTCTTCTTCCCTGGTGAAGCAACGCGCGTAACCCTCCCATGAGCCTCCTTCTCGACAACGTCAGCTACAACTACCCCGGCAGCACGCACGGCCTGCACGACGTGTCGCTGGACGTGCGCACCGGCGAACTGGTCGCGGTGATCGGGCCCAGCGGTTCGGGCAAGTCGACGCTGCTGAAGCTGGTGGCGGGCCTGGAAACCGGCCACGCCGGGCGCATCGCGCTGGGCGGCGACGACATGTCGCGCACGCCGGTGCACCAGCGCCACATCGGCATGGTGTTCCAGAGCTATGCGCTGTTTCCGCACCTGAGCGTGCTCGACAACGTGGCCTACGGGCTCAAGCTGCGCAAGGTGGGCACGGCCCAGCGGCGCCAGCGCGCGCAGGACCTGCTCGACATCGTGGGGCTGGGCGACTACGCACAGCGCGGCATCGCGCAACTCTCCGGCGGGCAGCAGCAGCGCGTGGCGCTGGCCCGCGCGCTGGCCATCGACCCGCGCGCCCTGCTGCTCGACGAGCCGCTGTCGGCGCTCGACGCCAGCGTGCGCGGCCACCTGCGCGACCAGATCCGCGCCATTCAGCAGCGCTTCAACGCCACCACGCTGCTGGTCACGCACGACCAGGAAGAAGCGCTGGTGATGGCCGACCGCGTGGCCATGCTGAAAGACGGCCGGCTGCTGCAGATCGCCACGCCGCGCGACATCTACGAGCACCCGGCGAGCCGCGCGGTGGCCGAGTTCGTCGGGCTATCGACGATCTTGCCCGCGAAGGTGAGCGGCCCCGACCGCATCGACCTGGGCTTTGCCGAGCTCGCCGCGCCCACCGGCACACGGGCCTTCGGCGCGGCGGTGCACGTGCTGGTGCGCCCCGAGCACATCCGGCCCGACCCGGCGCCCGGCAGCGTGAACCTGCTGGCGGGCCGCACCGGCGCGCAGCGCTACCTGGGCGCGCTCACGCGCTACGACTTCGAGGTGCCGGGCGCGGCCAGGCCCTTCCTCGCCGAGTCGGCATTGCCGGCCGCGAAGGCCATCGCCATCGCGCCCGAACACCTTCGTTTGCTCGACCACTGACCGAGCCTTTCCTTCATTTCCTCCAAGGAGCCACCATGCAACGCAGACATCTGATCCAGGCCGCAGGCGCACTGTCCCTGTCCACGCTCGCGGCCCGCACCGCCTTCGCCTTCGACGGCCCCGAGCTCTACGCGGGCGAGAAGGCGCTGTACGCCGAGGCGCAGAAGGAAGGCCTGTGCGTGTCCTTCGACACCGGCCCCGAATGGGCCAACTGGAAGTCGCTGTTCGCGGCCTTCAAGAAGCGCTACCCCGAGATCGAGCTGACCTACAACGACATCGGCTCGGCCGCCACCGTGGTCGCGCTCGAAAAGACCAAGCGCCGCCCGCAGGCCGACACCGCCTACTACTTCGCGGCCTCGGGCGTCGATGCCGCGAAGAAGGACGTGGTCGCGCCCTTCAAGCCCGCCAACTTCGACAAGCTGCCGCCCGTGTTCCGCGAGGCCGAGGGCCGCTGGTTCACCATCCACACGCTGAACATCGCCTTCCTGGTGAACAGGAAGCTGGTGAAGAACGTGCCCACGGGCTGGGCCGACCTGCTCAAGCCCGAGTTCAAGAACACGGTGGTCTACCTCGACCCGCGCTCCACCGGCATCGGCCAGGTGCTGACCTTCGCCGCGGCCTACGCCAACGGCGGCAGCGTGGACAACGTGCAGCCCGGCACCGACTACCTGGGCAAGCTGCACTCGGCCGGCAACGTGCTGCGCGTGGAAGGCACCACGCCGTACGCCAAGTTCCTGAAGGGCGAGATCCCGGTGTGGATCAGCTACGAGAACGACGGCCTGAAGGCCAAGCACGTCGACGGCATGGGCGACGCGGTGGAGGTGGTGATCCCGAAGGAAGCCAGCGTGGCCGCGCCCTACGCCATCAGCCTGGTGAAGAACGGCCCGAACCCCAACGCCGGCAAGCTGTGGCTGAACTTCGTCATGAGCGAGGCCGGACAGACGCTGTTCGCGCAGGGCTTCGTGCGCCCCGCCGTGCCGGGGACGCCGCTGTCGGCCGACATCGCGGCCAAGATGCCCGCCGCGCCGCAGATCCGCCCGCTCGACGTGGTGAAGGCCTCGGAGCGCAAGGCCGAGGTCGACAAGCTCTGGGCGCTGGCCGCCCTGGGCAAGTAGGCAGGAAGAACCGGCCGTGATGCGACGCTTTGGCGCCTGGCCCGCATGGGCCTTCATGGCGCTGTTCTTCGCGGTGCCGCTGGCGGCGCTGTTGCCCGAGGCCTTCGGCGAGGGCGGCAGCGCCTTCGGGCGGCTGTTCGGCAACGCGCTGTTCTTCGGGGCGCTGCGCAACACGCTGGGCCTGGGGCTGGCGGCGGGCACGGTGTCTGCGCTGGTGGGCACCTGCATCGCGATCGAGCTGGCGCGCCAGCCCGAAGGCCGGCGCCAATGGATGATGACCTTGCTGGGCCTGCCGCTGGCGTTCTCGGGCCTGGTGATCGCCTACGGCTTCATCCTGGCCTTCGGGCGCGCGGGTTTCGTCACGCAGCTGCTGGCGGGGCTGGGCGCGGACCCGGCGGTGATCGGCAGCTGGATCTACAGCGTGTCGGGTCTGGGCTTCGCCTATGCCTATTACCTGATTCCGCGCGTGGCGCTGGCGCTGTACCCGGTGTTCGCCAACCTCGACCTGCGCCCGGCGCAGGCGGCGCGCACGCTGGGTGCGTCGAAGGCGCGCGCCTTCTGGGACACGGTGGTGCCCGAGGTGATGCCCTCGGTGCTGTCGAACGCCTGCATGGTGGCCGCGATTGCGATGGGCACCTACGGCACGGCGCTGGCGCTGGTGGGCACGCAGCTGAACATCCTGCCGCTGATGCTGCTGGCGCATGTGGGCGACGGCGGTTCCGATTTCGCGGTGGCGGCGGCCTTGTCGCTGGTGCTGATGGTGGTGTGTGTGATCGTGATGGGAGTGGGCGATGTCTTTACGCGAAGGCGCGAGCGCGGTGCTGTCGGCGCCGGTCACTGAGGCGCTGACGCGCCTGGCGCAGCGGCAGTGGGGGCCCGCGCGCCACCGACAGCCGGTGGCCATCCTCGGCCCGGGCGACGGCGGGCCGGCCGAGTGCGAGGCCGCCTATGCGGTGGCGCACGCGCTGGCCGGCGCGGGCATGGCGGTGGTGTGCGGCGGGCGCGGCGGCGTGATGGCCGCGGCCTCGCGCGGTGCGGTGGAGGCCGGCGGCATTGCGGTGGGCATCCTGCCCGAGGAAGACGACCGCAACGCCAACGAGTGGCTCAGCGTGGCGATTCCGACCGGCATGGGCGAGATGCGCAACGGCATCATCGCGCGCAGCGGCGTGTGCCTGATCGCCATCGGCGGCAACATGGGCACGCTGTCGGAGATGGCGATGGGGCTGAAGTGGGGCAAGCGGGTGTTCGTGATGCACGGGGATGTGGAGCTGCCGGGTGCTGTTCAGGCTGTGGATGTGAACGACATGCTGGTGAAGGTGCTGGGCTGCCTGCTGGCGTGATCGCACCCTGAACGACGCGGCACGCGTGGCACTGCACAATGCCGTCATGCCCTACATGCCCACCTTCGTCGCCCCCGCCCGCTTCACCGACGCAGCCGCTGCGCTGGACCAGGTCAAGGCCATCTACCAGGGCGGCCTCGCCCACCTTCGCGAGTCGATGCTGCGCTTCGTGGCCGGCGAGGCGCTGCCGGGCCGGGTGCGGGCCTGCTACCCGTTCGTGCGGGTGCACACGCACACCGTCTCGCGCCACACGCCGCCGGCCAACGCCGGCCTGAGCTACGGCTTCGTGGCCGGCCCCGGCCGCTACGAAACCACGCTGACGCGGCCCGACCTGTTCTCGCGCTACTACCTCGACCAGTTCCGCCTGCTGCTGGAAAACCACCAGGTCGAGATCGAGGTGGGCACCAGCACGCAGCCCATTCCCATTCACTTCTCGTTCGCCGAAAACGACCACATCGAAGGCACCATGAGCAACGAGCGCCGCGCGCTCATGCGCGACGTGTTCGACCTGCCCGACCTGGGCGTGATGGACGACGGCATCGCCAACGGCACCTACGAGGCGCGCGACGGCGAGGCGCAGCCGCTGTCGCTGTTCACGGCCGCGCGCGTCGACTACTCGCTGCACCGCCTGCGCCACTACACGGGCACCGCGCCCGAGTGGTTCCAGAACTTCGTGCTGTTCACCAACTACCAGTTCTACATCGACGAGTTCGTGCGCCTGGGCCACGAGGCCATGGCCGACGAGAACAGCGAGTACGTGGCGTTCATCGAGCCCGGCAACGTCATCACGCGCCGGCGCGGGCTGGCGCCCGGCCAGAGCGAAACCTTCGGCCACCTGCTCGACGGCAGCCAGGGCACCGCCCCGCCGCGGCTGCCGCAGATGCCGGCCTACCACCTGGTGCGCGAGGACTACAGCGGCATCACCATGACCAACATCGGCGTGGGCCCGGCCAACGCCAAGACCATCACCGACCACATCGCCGTGCTGCGCCCGCACGCCTGGATGATGTTGGGCCACTGCGCCGGCCTGCGCAACACGCAGCAGCTGGGCGACTACGTGCTGGCCCACGCCTACGTGCGCGAGGACCACGTGCTCGACGAGGAGCTGCCGCTGTGGGTGCCGATTCCGGCGCTGTCGGAAATTCAGCTCGCGCTCGAGCAGGCGGTGGCCGACGTCACCCGCTACGAAGGCCCCGACCTGAAGAAGATCATGCGCACCGGCACCGTGGCCAGCACCGACAACCGCAACTGGGAGCTGCTGCCCGGCAACCAGCCGCAGCGCCGCTTCAGCCAGAGCCGGGCGGTGGCGCTCGACATGGAAAGCGCCACCATCGCGGCCAACGGCTTCCGCTTTCGGGTGCCCTACGGCACCCTGCTGTGCGTGAGCGACAAGCCGCTGCACGGCGAGATCAAGCTGCCCGGCATGGCCAACCACTTCTACCGCGAGCGCGTGGAGCAGCACCTGCGCATCGGCATGCGGGCCATCGAGATCCTGCGCGAAGAGGGCTCCACGCGGCTGCACAGCCGCAAGTTGCGCAGCTTTGCCGAGGTGGCGTTCCAGTAGGAACGACCCGGCGGGCCTGTTGTGGCGGGGCGCGGGCGTCCATCAGGGTTTGTCCCCGCCTGCGGGGGTGGGGGATTGCGGTGTTTCGCGGACATCATCCGGACTACCCACAGTCAACCGGAAAAAAGATGCCGCAGTCGCCTTCCGCTTTTGTCTCGCGCCGAAACTTCTCGGCATGGATCGCGGCTTCGGCCGCCGTTGCCGGCACCGGGGGCGCCGCACTGTGGCCCGGCAGCGCGAACGCCGCCGACGCCCCGCTGAGCAACAGGCTGCGCATCGTCATTCCCGCCGAGCCGGGCGGCGGCTGGGACCAGACCGGCCGCGGGCTCGGCGCGGCCATGCTGGCCTCTGGCGCGGTCGGCAGCGTGGTGTACGACAACATCCCCGGCGTGGGCGGCACGCTCGCCCTGGCGAAATACGTCGAGAAGTACAACGCCGACCCCGACACGGTGCTGATGAGCGGCATGGTCATGGTCGGTGCGCTCGCGCTGCAGAAGCCCGCCGTCACGCTGGCCGACATGACCCCCATCGCCCGCCTCACCAGCGACTACGAGGTGGTGGCGGTGAAGGCCGACTCCCCCCTGAAGAGCACGAGCGACCTGATCGCGCAGCTGCGCGCGGATGCCGCCGCCACCGTCATCGCGGGCGGCTCGGCCGGCGGCGTGGACCACATGTTCGCCGGCCTGCTGGCGCGCGCGGCGGGCGCCTCTGCGTCGCTGGTCTACCTGGCGCACGCGGGCGGCGCACAGGTGGTCGAGGCGCTGGAATCGGGCAAGGCCGCGGCCGGCATCTCGGGCCACAGCGAGTTCGCCGAAGGCCTGGCCAGCGGCAAGCTGCGCGCCATCGGCGTGTCGGCCAAGCGTCCGTTCCTGGGCATTGCGTCGGTGCGCGAACAGGGCGTGGACGCCGACCTCGCCAACTGGCGCGGTGTGTTCACCGGCAAGAAAGTGCCGCCGTACCGCAAGACCGCGCTGCTCGAGGTGGTGCGCCGCGCGACCGCCACCGATGTGTGGCAGAAAACCATCAAAACCAACAACTGGGAAGCCTTCTGGCTCGAGGGCAAGGATTTCGAGAACTTCCTCGCGCTCGACATGGCGGCAGCCGGTCCCTTGATTCAGCAACTCAAGCTGAAAGCCTGATTCCCCAGGCGCATCGAAGCTGCCGGGCAAAGACCGTTGCGGCCCGGTGACCCGGGTTTTCCCTAGGCAATCAATGTGAAGGGCTGACACGGTTTTCGGACATCATCCGGTTACTTTTACAGACAACCGGAAACAAAATGCCGCATTCCGCGCCCGTCGGCCTCTCTCGCCGCAGCCTCGCCGCATGGATGGCAGCAGGCATGGTGCCCGCCGCGCTGTGGCCCAGGATGTCGGGCGCGGCCGAACCGCAACTGGCACCCAAGCTGCGCATCGTCATTCCTGCCAATGAAGGCGGCGGCTGGGACCAGACCGGCCGCGCGCTCGGCGCGGCCATGGTGGCCGCAGGCGCGGTGGGCGAGGTCAGCTACGAGAACATCGGCGGCAAGGGCGGCACCATCGGCCTGGCGAAATACGTCGAGAAGTACGACGCCGACCCCGACACCCTGCTGATGAGCGGCATGGTCATGGTCGGCGCGGTCGCGCTGCAGAAGCCCGCCGTCACCCTGGCGCAGGTCGCGCCCGTGGCGCGGCTCACCAGCGACTACGAAGTGGTGGCGGTGAAGGCCGACTCGCCCATCAAGACGCCCAAGGACCTGATCGCGCAACTGCGCGCCGACGCCGCGAAGACGGTCATCGCGGGCGGCTCGGCCGGCGGCGTGGACCACATGTACGCGGGCATGCTGGCGCGCGTGGCGGGCAACGCG
Organism: Variovorax pasteuri; assembly: GCF_051216435.1. NCBI lineage: Bacteria > Pseudomonadati > Pseudomonadota > Betaproteobacteria > Burkholderiales > Comamonadaceae > Variovorax > Variovorax pasteuri. The sequence continues at coordinate 65,622 of NZ_JBPJZS010000015.1, read as the reverse complement.
GGCTCGCTGGCCTACCAGGCGCACCCGGGCGGCGCGCAGGTGGTGGAGGCGCTCGAAACGGGCAAGGCCGCGGCCGGCATCTCGGGCTACAGCGAATTCGCGGACCAGCTGGCCAACGGCAAGCTGCGTGCCATCGGCGTGTCGGCCAAGCGACCCTTCCAGGGCATTCCGTCGGTGCGCGAACAGGGTGTGGACGCCGACCTCGCCAACTGGCGCGGCGTGCTCACCGGCAAGAAAGTGCCCGCCGAACGCCGCGCCGTGCTGCTCGAAGCGGTGCGCCGCGCCACCGCGGCCGACCTCTGGCAAAAAACCATCAAGCGCAACAACTGGGACGCGTACTGGATGGCGGGCAAGGACTTCGAGAGCTTCCTGGACCTGGACACGGCCATGGCCGGGCCGCTGATCTACCTGCTGAAGCTGAAGGCCTGATCGATCCTGCGGCGCGCCGTTCGCCTCAGGCGAACAGCTCCGGCATTTCGCGCTGCGCCTTCGGCGTCAGCGTGAGCGCGCGCCCGTCGAGCGCCTGGCGCACCCAGCCCCGGCGCAGCGACAGCTGCAGCCATGCGGCACCCAGCGCGCCGCCCAGATGCGCACGCCGCTCGCTCCAGTCCAGGCAGGCACAGGCGAAGCGGCGGCGCGAGCGGCGCACCGCATCGACGTCGACACCCAGGCTCTGCAGCGCGATCGCGCCTTCGGGCGTCAGCTCGTACGAGCCGCTCTGCAGGCCGCTGAGCCAGCCCTGCGCATGCAGCCGGTCGTGCAGCGCGACGCCGGCGGTGCCCGCCATGTGGTCGTAGCAGGTGCGTGCGCTGCGCAGGCGGCTCGGCGTGCTGGGCTCGAAGGCGGGCGTGCGCGGGGCGCCGGCCAGCACCATCAGGCTTTCGAGGGCGGCGGCGACGTCGTGGCTGGCCAGGCGAAAGTAGCGGTGCTTGCCCTGCACCAGCAACTCGACCAGCCGCTCTTCCTTCAGCCGTGCCAGGTGCGCGCTCGCGGTGGACGCGGCCACCTCGGCCACGGTGGCGAGCTCGGTCGCGGTGCGCGCGTGGCCGTCCATCAGGCAGCTCAGCATGCGGGCGCGCGCCGGCTCGGCGATGGCGCCGGCCAGGCGGGCCAGCTGGAAGTCGGCGCTGGATGAAGGCGAGTCGGTGGTGTCCATCGGCGCATCGTAGAACGGCGGCGCATCCCACACTTCGCTCGCGGGCGAAGTGTGGCGGCAGTGTCGATCGCACACTGGGCGCATGAACTCTGACACCCCCGCCGACCCGGTCGCGGCCGCCACGCATGCCGACCCCTATCCGTACTACGCAACCCTGCGCGAAGGACCGCCGCTGGATTGGAACGATGCGCTGCGCGTGTGGGTCGCGAGCCGCGCGGACGTTGTCGCGCAGCTGCTGCAGGCGCACGGTGCGCTGCGCGTGCGACCCGCGGCGGAACCGGTGCCCCGTGCCCTCTTGGGCAGCGCGGCCGGCGAGGTGTTCGGCCACCTGGTGCGCATGAACGACGGCGCGGCGCATGCGGCGCACCGGCCCGCGCTGCAGCGGGCGCTGGCCGGGCTCGACCTGCACGCGGTGCGAGAGGCCGCCTTGCAGGTGGCACAGCGCGTGCCGCAGCGGCAGCCGCTGTCGGACACGCTGTTTTCGATGCCCGTGCAATCGGTGGCGCACCTGCTGGGCTTTGCCGACGACGCACTGCCGCAGGTCGACCGGTGGATGCGCGACTTCGTCGCCTGCCTGTCGCCGCTGTCCACGGCCGGCCAGCTGCAGGACGCCAGCGCGGCGGCGGGCGCACTGATGACACGCTTCGAAGCGCTGGTGGCCGGCGCGCCGCCGCGGCACGGCACGCTGCTGCACGGCGTGCTGGCCGACAGCGCGCCGCCGTCACGCGCGTTGCTCGCGAACCTGGTCGGCCTGCTGTCGCAGACCTGCGATGCCACGGCGGGCCTGCTCGGCAACAGCCTGGTCGCCGTGATGCGCGAGCCTTCGCTGCGCGAAGCGGTCCGCACGCGCGATGGGCTGCAGGCTGTGGTTGAAGAGACGGCGCGGCACGACCCCTCCGTGCAGAACACGCGGCGCTTTGCAGTGGAGGCCGTCGCCATCGCGGGCACCACGCTGGCCGAAGGCGACGCGGTGCTGGTGCTGCTGGCCTCGGCCCAGCGCGACCCGCTGTTCAACCCCGACCCGGACCGCTTCATGCCAATGCGCGCCCAGCGCCGCATGCTCGGCTTCGGCCATGGCGTGCACGCCTGTCCGGGCCAGGCCCTGGCCTGCACGCTGGCGGCGGCCGGCCTCCAAGCCCTGCTGGCCCGCATGCCCGCGACCGACCTCGCAGCGCAGCGCCTGCGCGGCTGGCGCTACCGGCCGTCGGCCAACGCGCGCATTCCGGTGTTCCACTGACCGGTGCCCGCGAGGTGCGGCGACAGCTGCGCGTCGCTCCAGCGCAGCGGCAATGCCGCCGGGCGGCGCAGCGCGTGCGTCACGTGAAAGCGCATCAGCCGTTCCGCGCCTTCGAAGGCCTCGACCTCAGGCCCGCTCCACACGATCTCGGCCGTCACCGCCACGTGCAGCAGGTCGCCGCTGTCGAAGTCGATGAACAGCAGCCCCGCGCGCGGATGCGCCGCCAGGTTGCCCAGCGTGTTGAAGAAGCGGTTGCCGTTGAAGTCGGGCACGGTGAGCGTGTCGTCGCCGTCGATGCGCACGAAGCCCGGGCGCCCGCCCCGGTGCGACACGTCGACGCCGTGCGAGCTCGCATCGGCCTCGTCCCCGGCCGCCGCTTCGTTCGGGTAGGCGGTGGCGATGAACAGCGTGTCGGCGCTGCCGATGAGGCGGTGCGCGGCCAGGTCGAGCCTGTCGAGCCACTGCGCCGGCTGCACGGGCAGCGCATTGCCCCGGTTCGAAGCGAGCTCGGGCTCGCGCGCCTGGATGTAGCGCGGGCAGTTGCCGAAGCTCTGCTGCACAGCGACCGTGAAGCCCGCGGCGTCGAGCGCCTCGACCGTGCCGTTCATGCGGTTGCGCCGCCGCGTGTGCGGCTGGATGCCGAGCAGGCCCAGCGTGGCGCCTTGCGCCAACGGGCCGGCGAGCGGATCGCCCGCGGCGGGCAATGCATCGACACGCAGGTGCGTGGCGTCGGGCGAGTGCATGAAGCCGGCCGGCGCGGCCAGCACGCTGGCCCAGGGCTGCAGCCCGGCGTCGAGGCTGCCGACCACGAGGAACGGCAACTGCGCGAAGAACGCGCGGTGCTGGTCGGGCATGTGGTCGCGGATGACACGTGGCCCCGCAAACTCCATCTGCTCGCGCGAACCAGCCAACGACTGCAGCGCACGTTCGCCCGCATGAAACGGCGCGGCGATCATGCGACCGCCGCCAGCCCGACGGGCGTGTGCACCATCGGAACAAAGCCGGGCAAGGCTTCCACGCGTTCGAGCCAGCCGCGCACCTTCGGATAGGTGGCGAGCGACACGCTGCCTTCAGGCGCATGTGCCACATAGGCGTAGTTCGCGATGTCGGCCAGCGTGGCGGCCGGCCCCGCGAGAAAGGCCTGCTGCTGCAGGTGCATCTCCATCACCGAAAGCAGCGCATGCGAGCGCGCGACGGTTTCCGTGGGGTCGGTGGCCAGACCGAACAGCGCCATGATGCGCGCCGCCGCCGGGCCGTACGCCAGCGGGCCGGCGGCCACCGAGAACCAGCGCTGCACGCGCGCCGCGCCCACCGCGTCGCGCGGCATCCAGCGCGCGGGGTCGCTCGCATAGCGTTCGTTGAGGTAGACCAGGATGGCGTTGGAGTCGGCCAGCGTGAGTTCGCCGTCCTCGATCACCGGCACCTGCCCGAAGGGGTTGCGCGCCAGGAACTCCGGCATGCGGTGCTCGCCCTTGCGCATGTCGAGCTCGATGTTCTCGAACGGCAGCCCGAGCATCGTGAGGAACAGGCGCACGCGGTGCACGTGCCCCGACAAGGCGGAGCCGTAGAGCTTGATGGGCTGGGCGGGTCGAGCGGCGGCGGCGTTCATGGAGGGCCTTTCAGGAGTGAGGAGTGCCCGTGGGGGCGTTGTGCCGATTCTTCTCTCTTGCGCCCGATGAATGAATAGCCACTTCTGTATTTGACTGCTGCGTTTTCCGGTCTAATCGCCCCATGGATCGTTTCAGGGCCATGCAGACCTTCGTTCAGATTGCCGACCAGGGCAGCATGACCCGTGCCGCCGAGGCGCTGGGCACCTCGCTGCCCGCGGTGGTGCGCGCGCTGGCCGCGCTCGAGGCGCACCTGGGCGTGCGGCTGTTCCACCGCACCACGCGCCGGCTGTCGCTCACCGAAGAGGGCCGCCACTACCTGCCGAGCGCGCGCGACGTGCTGCTCGCGGCCGACGCCGCCGACCTCGCGCTGAGGGCCGAGGCCAGCGAGCCCGCGGGCCAGCTCACCATCACCGCGCCGGTGCTGTTCGGCCACATGTACGTGGCGCCCGCCATCGTGCGCTTCATGCAGCGCCACGAGAAGGTGCGCTGCAGCGTGCGGCTGTACGACCGCAGCGTGAACCTGCTGGAAGAAGGCATCGACGTGGGCATCCGCATCAGCCCGCTGGAAGACTCGTCGCTGGTGGCGCAGACGCTGGGCACCATCCGCCGCGTGGTGGCCGCGAGCCCCGCCTACCTGGCGCAGCACGGCGTGCCGCAGCATCCGCGCGACCTGGAAGGCGCGCCCTGCGTGCGCGGCCGGGTCGACATGCCGTCGCAGTGGGTGTTCCGAGAAGGCGGCAAGACCATCGGCGTGACACCGAGCGTCCGGCTGGAGTTCAACCACAACGCCCCGGCCATCGAGGCGTGCGCGGCGGGCATGGGCTTCGGCACCTTCTTCTCCTACCAGGTGATGCCGCACGTGGCGCAGGGACGGCTCGCGCTGGTGCTCGAAGACTTCGAGCCGCCGCCGCGCCCGGTGAGCGTGATCTACCCGAACGCGCGGCTGCTGCCGGCGCGCACGCGGGCGTTCATCGCGTGGATGAAGACGGAGTTCAGCGGGCTCAGGCTCTAGCCGGGGCCGCCGGCCCCGCCGGGGGCAGCGGATGGCAGCAGGAAGGGCGCGAGCCAATCCGGTTGCGGCGGGTGGGGCGGCTCGCGGCTGTCGTGCAGGCAGATTTCGGAATCCTGCTTCAGCAGCGGCCACCCGTCGTGCGCGAGCTGGTCCGTCAATGCCTGCACGCGCGCGCTGAACTCGGCCCACGGCTCGCGGCTGCACAGCGTCACGAAGCAGGTGTCGGCGTCCTCGCGCAGGCTGTCGCGCGACAACCGTGCGCCATGCACCTCGCACAGGCGCCGCAGGTCGGACATGTCGTGCAGTTGCCGCAGCTTGCCGCGCCACTCGAAATACCGGCCCGGGTGGCCGAAGCGTTCGGAGTCCTGCACCGGGGCGTCGACCTTCACGTCGAGCACGGCCAGGCCCGCACGCGCCAGCCACTGCGCCAGCGCCATCGCCTCGGCCCGGGCCTCCTCCAGATCGGCGCGCAGCCAGGCCGTGGCCGAGGGCTGGCGCTGCTGCTCGCCGTGGTGGTGATCGATCAGCAGCGGCCGCAGCCCGACCTGCTCGCACGTCGCGACAAAAAGGGGAATCTGGGAATCGTGCAGCGCGCCGCAGGTCAGGTGCAGCTCCAGCATGCCCTTCATCGCGCCACCGCCGGTTCAGGCAGCGGCTTGCCGTCGCACAGCGCGGCAGCGTCGAGGGCCATGCCGCGCACCGCCTCTTCGAGCCCGAGGTTCAGCACCGACATGAACTCCCCGTTGCCGCTGGCGAAGTTGGTGCGCGTGCCCATGCCGTGGTACTGCCGCATCGCAGTCTTGCCTTCGGGCAGGCGGTAGCTCACCTGGAGCACGACGTGAGAGACGAGGTTCAGGCCCGCCGACCACGCGTGCGCCAGGCGCAGCGCCACGTCCGCGGTGACCTGCCCCGTGCCGCCGTTCACTAAGGGTGCGCCGAGCACCGGCTGGAACCCGTAGCGGCGGGTCGACTGCAGCGCGCCGCGCGTCCACGCCGTGGCGTCGCCGCTGCGCAGCGACTGCACCGAGCGGGGCGTGGCATGCACCGTGGGCAGCATCACGGTGAGGTTGCCGGCGTTGGCCTTGTTGTTGCGCAGGTCCTCGACGGCCGGCAGGTACAGCGTGCAACCGCGCACGAGCCGCGACGTCGCCACCGGCGCGCCGTCGGGCCGCTCGGCCGGCTCCGGCGAGGCCTCGAACACCATGGGCAGCGGCTCGCTCTCGGTGACCGCACGCGACAGGCCCGGCAGGGCGCACAGCGCAGCCAGCGCAAGGGAGACCCCGCGGCCGGCCCTCATGGCGCGGCGCTCCGCACCGAATACACGGCGCCGTCCTGGTCGCGGAACAGCACGCGCCCGGGTTGCTCGTCGAAGCTCGGGCCGGCCAGCATGAGCCACGAGCCGTTGACGTTGAAGCGCACGGTCTTCACGCCGGCGGCACGGGCGCCGTCGATGTCCCTCGCCACGGCGTGCAGCGTCTGCGTCAGCGACTCGCGCATCACGCCGCGCAGCACCTGGCCGTCGTTGGCCGTGAGCCGCCGGATGACGGCGGCGCGCGCCGTGCCGCCGATGGGCGTCTGGAAGATGACCGCCGTGCGGTAGCTCGGCTCGCTGCGCCCGTCCTGCCACAGCAGGGCGGTGGTGCGCGTGGTGAAGGCGCCCAGGCCGGGCTCCAGCGCGTACTGCAGCAACAGCACCATGTAGGCGGGGCCGTCCCTGGTGGCGGCGATCCGGGCCTCGTGCTCGGCCTTCGGCGGCATGGCCGCGAGCACCTGCGAGGAGCGGACTTTCAGCGGAAACGCGGTCGGCTCGGCCAGCGCCGCATCCAGCGCCTTGCCGGCCTCCACGCGGTAGTCGTAGTCCAGCAGCGGCCCGACGATGGCCTGCACCTCGGCGCTCATGTCCTTCTGGCGCGACTGCTGCACCGACGAGTCGATGATCGCGCCGATGAGCCCGCCGCCCATGGCCGCGCTCACGCCGGGGGCCTGCGCGGAGAACATGAAGCTCTCCTGCGCGACGACCACGCGCACGTCGACCGCCTGGACCTTGCCGCGGTCCGCGGCGGCCAGGGGCCGATGAAAGGGGGCACAGGCGCCGAGCAGCAGCAACACGGACAGCGCAAGCCAGAAACGCAGCATCGTTGGGCCTCCCGCCGCGAAATGCAAACTGGCGTCGATTGTGCCGCCGGCCAAGGGCCCAGGTTGCGCGACTTGTCCATCGATGCAAGCAAGGGGAACGGCTGTTGCGTGCCTGCGTCAGAATGGCCGCGTGCCGCCCTCCTCACCGTCTTCCCCTTCCCCGCTCTTTCACGTCAGCCACCTGCGCAAGCGCTATGGCGACACCACCGTGGTGGACGACCTGTCGTTCGAGATCGCGCCGGGCGAATGCCTGGGCGTGATCGGCCCGAACGGCGCGGGCAAGACCACCACCATCCGCATGTGCCTGGGCCTCACCGCGCCCGACGGCGGCGAGATCTCCGCACTGGGCCTGCAGATGCCGCGCGACGCGCTGGCCATCAAGGCGCAGTTGGGCGTGGTCACGCAGTTCGACACGCTGGACCCCGACTTCAGCTGCGCCGAGAACCTGGTGGTGTACGGCCGCTACTTCGGCTTCGCCAAGGCGCAGGTGCGCGAGCGCGTGCCGCAGCTGCTGGAGTTCGCGGCGCTCTCGCACAAGGCCGACGCGAAACCGGGCGAGCTGTCGGGCGGCATGCGCCGGCGCCTGTCGCTGGCGCGCGCGCTGGTCAACGACCCCAAGCTGCTGCTGCTCGACGAGCCCACCACCGGCCTCGACCCGCAGGCGCGCCACCTGATGTGGGAGCGGCTGCAGGTGCTGCTGCAGCAGGGCAAGTCGATCTTGCTGACCACGCACTTCATGGACGAGGCCGAGCGCCTGTGCTCGCGCCTGCTGGTGCTCGACCACGGCCGCAAGATCGCCGAAGGCCGGCCGCGCGACCTGATCGCCGAGCACCTGGAGCCCGACGTGGTCGAGGTGTACGGCAACGGCGCGGTGGCGCTGGCCGAGTCGCCGACGCTGAAGGCGATGGCCGCGCGGGTGGAGGTCAGCGGCGAGACCGTGTTCTTCTACACGCAGGACGCGCGGCGCCTGCTGGATGCGCTCACGCAGCACGGCGGGCTGCGCACCTTTCACCGGCCTGCGAACCTGGAGGACCTGTTCCTCAAGCTCACTGGTCGACAGATTCGCGAGGACGGCTAGGCCATGAACACGACGACAACGAACGCGCCCGCTTCGCCTTCGGTCTGGCGCGCGCCCGAGCTCTCCATGCGCTGGTGGCCCGTGTTCCTGCGCAACCTGCTGGTGTGGCGCAAGCTGGCCATTCCGAGCCTGATCGGCAACATCGCCGAGCCGCTGATCTGGCTGGTGGCCTTCGGCTACGGCATGGGCGCGCTGGTGGGCCAGGTGGCGGTGGACGGCGTGAAGGTGCCCTACATCCTGTTCCTGGCCAGCGGCTCGATCTGCATGAGCGCCATGAACGCGGCCAGCTTCGAGGCGCTGTACTCGGCGTTCTCGCGCATGCATGTGCAAAAGACCTGGGACGGCATCATGAACGCGCCGGTGGGGCTGGACGACATCGTGCTGGCCGAGATGCTGTGGGCGGCGTTCAAGTCGATCTTCACCGTCACGGCCATCCTGTTCGTGATGCTCGGGCTGGGCATCAGCCACAGCCCCAAGCTCGTCGTCGCGTGGCTGGTGCTCATCGGCGCGGGCATCACCTTCTCGTCGATCGCGCTGATCTTCAACGCGCTGGCCAAGGGCTACGACTTCTTCACCTACTACTTCACGCTGTTCATGACGCCGATGATGTTCCTGAGCGGCGTGTTCTTTCCGCTGGAACAACTGCCGTCGGCCGTGAAGGCGGTGGCCGCCTGGTTGCCGCTGACCAATGCGGTAGCGCTGGTGCGCCCGCTGTTCATGGACCAGTGGCCGGCCGACTGGTGGCTGCACGCGGGCGTGCTGGCGGTGTATGCGGTGGCGGCGTTCTGGCTCGCGCTGGCGCTCACGCGCAAGCGGTTCAGGGGCTGAAGGGCCGGCGAAACGGGCCGTCCCACCGGCGCGTCAGGGGCTGTAACCGGGCCGGCCGGCGCGGGTCTTCGGTGTAGACTGCCAGGTTTTTCGGACTGCGGTATCTGGCTGTATGGCGCAAGTTTCAGGGCGCACAGGATTCAACGGCTCGGCGCTCGTTCGCTTGCTTTCACGGCTCTCCGAAGTCGACGTTCGCGAACCCCGGCAAGTCACCGCCGACCGGCTGAGCCAATGGTTCGGCTGGACCGACGCCATCTCTCTTTCTGCCGCATTGAACGGCAACCCGGCGGCCTCGCCGTCCGGTACACGCGCGTCCTCCAACGCAGAAGAAAACGAATGTAACCGCGTGCGCGCCGCGCTCACGAGCGCCATCGCGCAGGACAGCACCTTCCTGCCGGCACCGGCCTCCACGCCGTTCACCAAGGCCACGCCGTCCAAGGACACCGCCATCGACACTCCGGCCGCACCGACCGCCCCCCTCGACTTCGCACCCTACCGGCAGCGCTACCTGGCCCGCCAACAGGCGATGGACGCGGCCGTGGGCCCGTTGCGCGGCCGGTTGCGCGCCAGGCTGGCGGGCACGTCGAGCGCCATGGCGCGGCTGGCCGGGGTGGACGTGGTCATGGAGCAGGTGCTCGGTGCGCAGGAGCGCAGCCTGCTGGCCACCGTGCCCACGCTGCTCGAAAAGCATTTCAGGCGCCTGCGCCAGGCCGCGCCCGACGGCTGGCTCGACACCTTCCACCAGGACGCACGCGACGTGCTGCTGGCCGAACTGGACCTCCGATTTCAACCGGTCGACGGGCTGCTCGAAGCTCTTCGCACCAGGCACAAAGACCTTCCTCCATGAACAGATTCCTTCATCACGCGGTCCTTGCCGCAGGCCTGGCCATCGTGGTCTGGGCCGGCGCGGGCTACATCGGCTCGAACCCGCTGGCGCTGGGCGTCACGCTGCTCGTCGGCGCGTTCTACATCATGGGCGCGCTGGAGCTGCACCGCTTCCACCAGGCCACGTCCACGCTGACGAAGGCCGTGGCCGACCTGTCCGCGCCGCCAGCCCAACTGGGCACGTGGCTGGCCCAGCTGCACCCTTCGCTGCAGAACGCGGTGCGCCTGCGCGTCGAAGGCGAGCGCGTGGGCCTGCCCGGCCCGGCGATGACACCGTACCTCGCGGGCTTCCTCGTGCTGCTGGGCATGCTGGGCACCTTCCTGGGCATGGTCGTCACGCTCAAGGGCACGGGCATCGCACTGGAAAGCTCGACCGACCTGCAGTCCATTCGCGCCTCGCTGTCCGCCCCCGTGAAGGGCCTGGGCCTGGCGTTCGGCACCTCGGTGGCGGGCGTGGCCGCATCGGCCATGCTGGGCTTCGCCTCGGCGCTGAGCCGGCGCGAACGCATGCAGGCCGGGCAGTTGCTCGACACGAAGATCGCGACCACCCTGCGCCCGTACTCGCAGGTTCACCAGCGCGAAGAGTCCTTCAAGCTGCTGCAGCGCCAGGCCGAGGCCATGCCCGAGCTGGTCGGCCAGCTGCAGGCCGTGATGGCGGCCATGGAGCGGCAGAGCCTGGCGCTCAACGAGCGCCTCGCCGCGGGGCAAGACAACTTCCACCTCAGGACCGAGGCCGCCTATGTCGGGCTGGCCGCGTCGGTCGACAAGTCGCTGCAGCACAGCCTGACCGAAAGCGCGCGCATCGCGAGCGCGGCGATCCAACCCGTGGTCGAGGCCACCATGGCGGGCATCGCACGCGAGACGGCCTCGCTGCACGACACGCTCGCGCAGACCGTGCAGCAGCAGCTCGACGGCCTTTCCACCCGCTTCGAGGCCACCACCGGCCGCGTGGCCGACACCTGGAAGCTCGCACTCGCCGAGCACCAGCGCACGACCGAGGTGCTGTCCAGCGATGTGCGCGGCGCGCACGACCGCCTGGCCGAGACCTTCGGCGAGCGTTCGGCCGCGCTGGTCGATAGCGTGGCGGCGCGGCTCGAAGGCACCGTGGCCACCGTGTCCGACACCTGGGGCGGCGCACTCGCGCAGCACCGGCTCGCGAGCGAGAAGCTGTCCGCCGACACGCAGCAGGCACTGACGGGCGCGGCCGCCACCTTCGCGCAGCATTCGGCCTCGCTGCTGGGCACGGTGGGCCAGGCGCACACCGACCTGCAGACAGAACTCGCGTCGCGCGATGAACAGCGGCTCGCCGCATGGACACAGTCGCTGGCGTCGATGGCCGAAACGCTTCAACAGGAGTGGCAGCAAGCCGGCGCCCGCACGCTGGGCCAGCAGCAGCAACTGCTGGACACCATGGCGCAGACCGCGCGCGACATGTCGGCCCAGACCGAAGCGCACGCGAAGAACACCACCGCGGAAATCGCGCAGCTGCTGCAGGCCGCCGCCGAGGCGCCCCGCGTCGCGGGCGAAGTGATGACCGAACTGCGCCAGAAACTCGCCGACAGCATGGACAGCTGGCAGGCCACGCTGGCCGAGCACCAGCGCACGACCGAGGCGCTGTCTGCCGATGTGCGCGGCGCGCACGACCGCCTGGCGCAGACCTTCGGCGAGCGCTCGGGCGCCCTGGTCGACAGCGTTGCGGCGCGCCTCGAAAGCGCCGTGGGCGGCGTGGGCCAGGCACACGCCGAACTGCAGACGAAGCTGGCGTCGCACGACGAACAGCGCCTGTCCGCATGGACGCAATCGCTGGCGTCCATGGCGCAGGCGCTGCAGCACGAATGGCAGCAGGCCGGCGCGAACACGCTCGGCCAGCAACAGCAACTGCTGGAGACCATGGCGCAGACCGCACGCGAGATGTCGGCACAGAACGACGCGCATGCGAAGCGCACCACCGCCGAGATCGCCCAGTTGCTGCAGGCGGCTGCGGAGGCGCCGCGCGTCGCGGCCGACGTGGTGGCCGAGCTGCGCCAGAAGCTGTCGGACAGCATGGCGCGCGACAACGTGATGCTGGAGGAACGCAGCCGCATCCTGGACACGCTGTCCACGCTGCTGGACGCCGTGAACCACGCCTCCACCGAGCAGCGTGCGGCGGTCGATTCGCTGGTGGCCGCGTCGGCCGACGTGCTGGAGCGCGTGGGCAGCCGCTTCACCGAGAAGATCGACGAGGAAACGCACAAGATGTCGGCCGTGGCCGCGCAGATCACGGGCGGCGCCGTCGAGGTGGCCAGCATGGGCGAGGCCTTCGGCTTCGCGGTGCAGCTGTTCAGCGAGTCGAACGACAAGATGGCCGCGCAGCTGCAACGCATCGAAGGCGCCCTGGGCAAGTCGATCTCGCGCAGCGACGAGCAGCTGGCCTACTACGTGGCGCAGGCGCGCGAGGTGATCGACCTGAGCATCATGTCGCAGAAGCAGATCGTCGAAGACCTGCAGCGCATCGCCGACCGGCAGGCCGCCGTGGGCAGCGAAGCGTGATGCAGGACGAGCTCGACGGCGGCACCCACGGCGTGGACGGCGCAGGGCCCGGCGTGCCGGTGTGGGCAGTGTTCGGCGACCTGATGTCGGGGCTGCTGGGCGCGTTCGTGCTGATCCTGGTGTGCGCGCTGGGCATGCAGCTCGAACTGGCCAGCAAGCTGGAGACCGAGGTGCAGCAGCGCCAGGCCGAGGCCAAGCGCCGGCAGACGCTCGAAGAGGCGCTGGCGGGGCCGCTGGCCGCGGGCCGTGTGACGCTGAACAACGGGCGCATCGGCATCAGCGGCAACGTGCTGTTCGCCTTCAACTCCGCCGACCTGCAGCCCGAAGGCCGGCAACTGCTCAAGAGCCTGGCGGGCCCGCTGGCCGCGTACCTGCGCTCGCGCGACGAGATCCTGATGGTGAGTGGCTTCACCGACGACCGGCAGATGCGCGACAACGCACGCCAGTTCGCGGACAACTGGGAGCTGTCGGCACAGCGCGCGTTGACCGTGACGCGCGCGCTGATCGAATCCGGCGTGCCGTCGTCGTCGATCTTTGCCGCGGCTTTCGGCGCCGAGCAGGCGGTGGCCTCGAACGCCGACGCCGACGGCCGCTCGAAGAACCGGCGCGTGGAGATGGCGCCGACGCCCCGGCCCTCGCGCTCCGGCACGGGCACGAAGGCCCGTGAGTAAGGACGCCGCACCCGACGCAGGCGCGGCGCTGGCCGCGTGGCGCGAGCGTGGCGACGACCGATTCGACCCCGTGCGATTTCGCTTCATCGAGGCGATGGCGCGCCGCGCTGACGCACACGACGGCGAAGCACGGCGCATGCTCGACGAGCGGATCGCCCGGCTGCTCGCGGCGTACGGCGAGGCGCTCGACAAGCGGCCTGACGCGATCGCCCCGCCGGAAGAAGCATCGCTCGCCCGCAGCGCGTTCGCAGACCTCATCGACCACCTCGCGCAGCATGCGCCGCCCCCCGGCGAAGGCCTTGCCGCGACCGGTGCCACGCCCGACCTGAAGGCCGTCACCTACTTCCGCAGCACCTGGTCCAAGCTCAGCGCCGACCGGCGCCTCACGCAGTCGCTGGCCAAGGTGCCGGACAACGCCGGCCCGCTGAACTCGCACCACCTGGTGCACCGCGCGCTCATCCTGATGCGCGAGCTGTCGCCGGAGTACCTGAACCGGTTCATGTCCTACGTCGATTCCCTGTTGTGGATCGACCAGGCCAATGGCAGCATGGCAGCCGCGGCGGCGGCGAGCGCGCCGCGCGCCGACAACCCGAAGAAAACCGCCCGAGAGAAAACGGGCCGCGGCAAGCCGGCCTGAACGCGGCGGCCCTGCCGCTGAAACCGACGCTTTCAATTTTATATTGCACGCAATTCAATTGCTCACTACAATTCAACCCATGCGCTCCACCCCCGTCACCGCCGACGACATGCTCAAGCTGGACAACCAGCTGTGCTTTGCGGTCTATTCCGCCTCGCTGGCCATGACGCGGCTGTACAAGCCGCTGCTCGAAAAGCTCCAGCTCACCTACCCGCAATACCTCGTCATGCTCGCGCTCTGGGAGCAGGACGGCCACACCGTCTCTGCGCTCGGCGAGCAGCTGTCGCTCGACTCGGGCACGCTCACGCCGCTGCTCAAGCGCCTCGAAGCCAATGGCTACGTCAGCCGCGTGCGCGACGTGGCCGACGAGCGGCGCGTGCACATCACGCTCACCGCCGCAGGCCGCAAGCTGAAAACCAAGGCCGCCAACGTGCCGGCCTGCCTTCTGGCCGCCACCGAATGCTCGGTGCCGGAACTCATTGCGCTCACGCAGCAGATCCAGACGCTGCGCGACCGCATCAAGAAAGCCGCGTAGCTTCTCCACGCGCGGCGAACGTTCACCCCGTCCCTTCACTTCATCAAAGGAAATCACCATGACCACCAAGCTCGACAAAGTGCTCTACACCGCAGAAGCCCACACCGTCGGCGGCCGTGACGGCGCAGGCAAGTCCAGCGACGGCGCCATCGACGTCAAGCTGAGCTCGCCCGGCTCCGGCAAGCCCGGCACCAACCCCGAACAGCTGTTCGCGGTCGGCTACGCCGCCTGCTTCATCGGTGCGATGAAGGCTGTCGGCCCGAAGATCGGCGTGAAGGTGCCGGAAGACGTCGCCATCGACTCCAGCGTTTCCCTCGGCCCGACGAACGGCGGTGTCGCTTACGGCATTTCCGTGAAGCTGGCGATCACGCTGCCGGGCCTGGATACCGACGCCAAGCAGAAGCTGGTCGACACCGCGCACCAGGTGTGCCCGTACTCGAACGCCACCCGCGGCAACATCGACGTCGAACTCACCATCGCCTGAGTTCACGCTCGGTGCATGAAGGGCGGCCCGGCAACGGGCCGCCTTTTTTTGTGCCCGCCGATGTCTCACGGGTGACGCCGGAACGCGCCGCACGGTAGCGCCTTTCATCCAGCTTGGCTAACGTCGCGGGCACATCCACTGCCGGAGCTTCACCCATGAGCACGACCAGCCTCCTGATTCGCAAAGACCAGCTCGCCACCACGCGCCTGCACACCGCCGACGACGAAGCCCTGGCCGACGGCCAGGTGCGCGTGCGCATCGACAGCTTTGCGCTCACCTCGAACAACATCACCTACGCCGCCTTCGGTGATGCGATGAGCTACTGGCAGTTCTACCCGACCGGTGAAGAAGGCTGGGGCAGCATCCCCGTGTGGGGCTTCGCGAGCGTGGTGCAGTCGCTGCACCCCGGCGTGGCGGTGGGCGAGCGGCTGTACGGCTACTGGCCGATGGCCTCCAGCGCGGTGCTGAGCCCAGGGCGGCTGTCGCCGGAACGCTTCGCCGACATGGCCGAGCACCGCGCGGCATTGCCGGCCGTCTACAACCAGTACTTCCGCTGCGCGAGCGATGCGCTCTACACGGCCGGCACCGAAGACATCCAGGCGCTGCTGCGTCCGCTGTTCATCACCTCGTGGCTCATCGACGACTTCATGGCCGACAACGACTTCTTCGGTGCGAAGACGATGCTGCTGTCGAGTGCTTCGAGCAAGACGGCCTACGGCACCGCATTCCAGCTGCACCAGCGCGAGGGCATCGAGGTGATCGGCCTCACGTCGCCCGCCAACGTCGCCTTCTGCGAAAGCCTGGGCTGCTACGACCGCGTGCTGACCTACGACGCGCTCGACAGCATCGCGGCCGATACGCCCTGCGTGTACGTCGACTTCGCGGGCAACGGGGCGCTGCGCAACGCGATCCACGAACGCTTCGTCGACCTGAAGTACAGCAGCTCCATCGGCGGCACGCACGTCGAGCAGCTCGCGGCCAAGGGCGCGGGCAAGGACCTGCCCGGCCCGCGCGCCACGCTGTTCTTCGCGCCGGCGCAGATCAAGAAGCGCACCGCCGAATGGGGCGTCGAAGAATTCGGCAAGCGCATGGTCGCGGCCTGGCACGCATTCATCGCCGAGGTCACGCACGCCAAAGGCCCCTGGCTGCATGCCGAACATCACCATGGCGGCGAGGCAGTGGTTGCCGCCTATGCGCAGGTGCTCGCGGGCAAGGGCGACCCGCGCAGCGGCCATGTCCTTTCTCTTTACAAACAACCTGTAGGCGCCTGAGACCGCGGGGCGCCGTGTGGCGACAATCGCCGCATGACCCTTTCCTCTGCAGCGCCCGCGAACACCCATCCTTACGAGAGCCTCACGCCCGACGTGGTGCTCGACGCGCTCGCGACGCTCGGCCTGTACGGCGACGGCCGGCTCACGGGCCTGAACTCCTATGAAAACCGGGTCTACCAGGTGTTCCTGGAAGACCGCAGCGCGGTGGTGGTCAAGTTCTACCGCCCCGGCCGCTGGAGCGAGGCCGAGATCCTCGAAGAGCACGGCTTCTCGCTCGAACTCGCAGCCAACGAAGTGCCGGCCGTGCCGCCGCTGGCCTTCGACGGCAAGACCCTGCACCACCACGCCGGCTTCGCCTTCAGCGTGAGCCCGTACCGCGGCGGCCGCTCGCCGGAGCTCGACGACTTCGAGGTGCTCGAATGGGTGGGCCGCTTTCTGGCGCGCATCCACACCGTGGGCAGCGCGAAACCTTTCGAGGCCCGCCCCGCGCTCGACCTGCAGACCTTCGGCCTCGACTCGCGCGACTGGCTGCTGGAGAACGACAAGATTCCGCTGGACATGCAGCGCGACTGGGAAAAGACCTGCAACGAGGCGCTGGACATGGTGCGCGCCACGGCCCTTGCGCTGCAGCCGCCGGCCTCCGACTTCAAGCCGCGCAAGCTGCGCCTGCACGGCGACGTGCACCCCGGCAACATCTTGTGGACGCCCACCGACCGCCCCGGCGGCGGCCCGCACTTCGTCGACCTGGACGACGCGCGCACCGGCTTCGCCGTGCAGGACCTGTGGATGCTGCTGTCGGGCGACCGCGCGCAGCGCACCTCGCAGCTGTCGGGCCTGCTCGACGGCTACGAGCAGTTCCGCGAATTCGACCGGCGCGAGCTGGCGCTGATCGAGCCGCTGCGCACGCTGCGGCTCATTCACTACAGCGCCTGGCTGGCGCGGCGCTGGGAAGACCCGATCTTTCCGATCAACTTTCCGTGGTTCGGCTCCAGCGACTACTGGAAGGGCCAGATCCTGGTGCTGGAAGACCAGTGCGAGCAGATGGCGGAAGAGCCGCTCTACGCCTGAAGCTTCGCGGCGGCCTCGATGCTGTCCGCCACGCCTTGCAGCAGCCGCTCGACCAGCACGTTCGCCGGCCCCGAGCGCCAGATGCCATAGGCCTCCGACTGCGCCACCTCCCGGTCGAGCGGGCGGAACACCGCGCCGCGCAGCGCCGAATGCCGCATCGCCTGCGGCACCAGCGCCACGCCCAGCCCCTGCGACACCAGCGACACCACCGCCAGCCAGTGGCGCACCTCGTGGCGCACCTCGGGCAAAAAGCCCGCGTCGGCGCAGATCGACAGGATGCGCTCGTGGTAGTCGGGTGAGGCCTCGCGCGAGAACAGCACGAAGGGCTGGTCGCGCAGGTCGGCCGGGGCCAGCACCCGCTTGCGCGCCAGCGCATGGCCCGCCGGCAGGCAGGCCACGAAGGGCTCCGACAGCAGCAGCCGGTGCTGCAGCTCCAGCGGCACGCGGCGCGTATGGGCAAAGCCCAGGTCGAGCCGGTCGTTCAGCAGCTCAGCGATCTGCACGCCGGAGTTGAGCTCGCTCAGGGTGATGCGCACGGCCGGGTGCTTCGCCTGGAATGCGCGCAGCGCCTGCGGCAGGCCCCGGTACAGCATGGCGCCGACGAAGCCGATGCGCAGCCGCCCCGCCGAGCCCAGCGCCACGTCGCGCGCCTCGATGGCGGCTTCTTCGGCCTGCAGCAGCACGCGCCGCGCCGAGATGCGCAGCGCGTCGCCCGCGGGCGTGAGCCGCACCTCCTTGCTGTTGCGCTCGAACAGCCGCGCGCCCACCGACTCCTCGAGCTGCCGGATCGCCACCGACAGCGGCGGCTGCGAGATCGACAGGCGCCGCGCCGCCCGCCCGAAGTGAAGCTCTTCGGCGAGCACGGAGAAATAGCGCAGGTGCCGCAGTTCCATGGATAGTCAGATCGAATAGAACAAGACCAAATCGATATTAGACACAGATCGTCGCGGCTTCAACAATGCGGTGAACCCAGGAGACAAAACGCATGTCCGAGAACGCCGCCGCCATCACCGGTGCCGCGCCAGCAGCCGCCCACGCCCATCCGATTCCCGACCGCCACGGCCAGAACCTGTTCAGCACCGACACCGAGCTGCACGCCCTGCTCGCGCTGTACCTGCCCGACGACCTGCGCCGGCACATGCAGCCGCACTTCGAGCGCCTGGGCGGCCTGGCGGGCGGCCTGCTCGACGAGCTGGCCGGCACTGCCGACCGCAACCCGCCCACGCTGAAGCAGCGCACGCGCACCGGGCTGGACGAGCAGAAGGTCGTCAAGCACCCGGCCTACGTGGAGATGGAGCGCCTCGCGCTCAGCGAGTTCGGCCTGGCGGCCATTTCGCACCGCGATGACACGCTGGGCTGGCAGGGCAAGATGCCGCCGCTCGTGAAATACGTGCTGACCTACCTGTTCGTGCAGGCCGAGTTCGGCCTGTGCTGCCCGGTGTCGATGACCGACTCGCTCACGCGCACGCTGAAGAAGTTCGGCACGCCCGAGCTGGTCGCCAGGTACCTGCCGCGCCTGACCTCGCTCGACTTCGACGAACTCGCGCAGGGCGCGATGTTCATGACCGAGCAGGCCGCCGGCTCCGACATCGCCGCCACCGCCACGCTGGCGCACCAGGAAGCCGACGGCAGCTGGCGCCTGACCGGCGACAAGTGGTTCTGCTCCAACCCCGACGCCGATTTCGCGATGGTGCTGGCGCGCGCCGATACCGAATCCGGCGGCCTGCCCGGCATGAAGGGCGTGTCACTGTTCCTGCTGCCGCGCCGGCTGGACGACGGCAGCCTGAACCACTACCGCATCATTCGCTTGAAAGACAAGCTGGGCACGCGCTCGATGGCCAGCGGCGAGATCCGCCTCGAGGGCGCGGTCGCGTACCTGGTGGGCGAGGCCGGCCGCGGCTTCGTGCAGATGGCCGACATGGTCAACAACTCGCGCCTGTCGAACGGTGTGCGCGCCGCGGGCCTGATGCGCCGCGCGGTGGCCGAGGCCGAGTTCATCGCCTCCGAGCGCCGCGCCTTCGGCCGCACGCTGGAACAGATGCCGCTGATGCAGCGCCAGCTCGACAAGCTGCGCCTGCCGGCCGAACAGGCGCGCACGATGGTGTGCCAGACGGCGCTGGCGCTGGCCCGCTCCGATGCCGCCGAGCCCGATGCGTACGCGCTGCTGCGCATCCTCACGCCGCTCATCAAGTTCCGCGCCTGCCGCGATGCGCGCAAGGTGACGGGCGACGCGATGGAAGTGCGCGGCGGCTGCGGCTACATCGAGGAGTGGAGCGACGCGCGGCTGGTGCGCGATGCGCACCTGGGCTCGATCTGGGAAGGCACCAGCAACATCGTGGCGCTGGACGTGATTCGCGCGGTGAAACGCGAAGGCTCGCTGCCGGTGCTGCGCGCGCACTGCGAGAAACTGCTCGACGACGCGGCGCTCGCCCCTGGTTACGCCAAGGCCCTGCGCGACGCGCTGGCACGCGCCGCCGCACTGACCGAGACGGCGGCGCGCGAAGGCGGCGACGTGCTCGCACGCCAGGCCGCCTCCGCGCTCTACCACTGCACCAGCGCCATCGCCATGGCCTGGGAGGCGGCACGCAGCGGCTCCGCCCCGCGCCTTCGCTGGTCGCAGCTGGTGCTGCTGCACCGCGTGCTGCCGCGCGACCCGCTCTCGCCCGACGCCATGCCTGCCGACTGGAACGGCGCCCAGGTTCGACCCGCAAGCGCGCTCGCCTGAGCCGCCTGTCCATCCACAAAAACGGAGACATCCCTTGAAACGCTCGACCTTCCTCCTGGCCGCCTGCGCCGCCACCTTGCTCACCGCAGTGCCAGCCGCACAAGCGGCCGATGCCTTCCCCTCCAAGCCGCTGACGCTGGTCATCCCCTTCCCGCCCGGCGGCCCCACCGACGCGATGGCGCGCACGCTGGCCGCCGAGATGAAAGACCGCCTGGGCCAGCCCATGATCGTGGAGAACCGCGCGGGCGCGGGCGGCAACATCGGCGCCGAGTTCGTGGCGCGTGCCGAGGCCGACGGCCACACGCTGATGTTCGGCACCTCGGGCCCGCTGGCCATCAACAAGAGCCTGTACCGCAAGATCAACTATGACCCGGTGAAGAGCTTCGCGCCGGTCATCCAGGTCGGCTACCTGCCCAACATCCTGGTGGTGAACCCGGCGTTGCCGGTGAAGAACGTGCCCGAGCTCGTGGCCTATGCCAAGGCCAACCCGGGCAAGCTCAGCTACGCCTCGTCGGGCAACGGCGCGTCGTCGCACCTGGCGGGCGTGCTGTTCAACTCCGTGGCCGGCACCGACCTGCAGCACATCCCGTACAAGGGCACCGGCCCGGCGCTCAACGACCTGCTGGGCAACCAGGTGAGCATGACCTTCACCGACATCCTCACCGCGCTGCCGTACGTCAAGGCCGGCAAGCTGCGCGCGCTGGGCGTGGCCACCGTCGCGCGCTCGCAGGCGCTGCCCGACGTGCCGACCATTTCCGAGCAGGGCTACAAGGGCTACGACGTGAGCGTGTTCTTCGGCATCGTCGCGCCGGCCGGCACGCCTGCGGACCGCATCGCCAAGCTCAACCATGCGTTTGCGGAGGTGTTGAACTCGCCGAAGGTCAAGCAGATGTTTGCGTCCCAAGGTCTAGAGGCGTCGGCCGATACGTCGCCGCAAAAGCTCGGGCAGTTCATTGCCGCGGAGTCTGTGAAGTGGAAGGACGTGGTGCAGAAGTCTGGGGCGCAGCTCGACTGATTTGCGGCCGCTTACACGGAACACCGAAATGACCCAAGCCCAAGGCGCCCTCGCAGGCATCCGCGTCCTCGACATCTCCCGCATCCTCGGCGGCCCGTATTGCGGCCAGATCCTCGGTGACCACGGTGCCGACGTGCTCAAGGTCGAGCCGCCTCAAGGGGACGACACACGCACCTGGGGCCCGCCCTTCAGGGAGGGCGTGGCCTCGTACTACCACGGCCTGAACCGCAACAAGCGCGTGCAGCACCTCGACTTCTCGACCGAACAAGGCCGCGACGCACTGCTCGCGCTGGTGGCCGAGGCCGACGTGCTGATCGAGAACTTCAAGACCGGCACCATGGAACGCTGGGGCATCGGCTACGAGACGCTGTCGAAGCGCTTTCCGCGGCTGGTGTGGTGCCGCGTGTCGGGCTTCGGCGCCGACGGCCCGCTGGGTGCGCTGCCCGGCTACGACGCCGCCGTGCAGGCCATGACCGGCATCATGAGCATCAACGGCGAGGCCGACGGCGGACCGCTGCGCGTGGGCCTGCCGGTGGTCGACATGGTGACCGGGCTCAACGCGGTGATCGGCGTGCTGCTCGCGCTGCAGGAACGCAACCGCAGCGGCCGCGGGCAGTTCGTGGAGGCGGCGCTGTACGACAGCGGCCTGTCGCTGCTGCACCCGCATGCGGCCAACTGGTTCATGGACGGCACCGAGCCGCGCCGCACCGGCAACGCGCACCCCAACATCTATCCCTACGACGCGCTGGCCACCGGCACCGACCCCGTGTTCGTGGCCGTGGGCAACGACCGCCAGTTCGCCAGCCTGTGCCGCTGCATCGGCCTGCCCGAACTGTCGGACGATCCGCTCTACCGCACGGCCGGCTCCCGCTCCGTGCACCGCGACGGCCTCAAGCAGCAGCTCGAGGCCGCGATGGCCGCGTTCGATGGCCGCGCGCTGGTCGACCAGCTCATGGCCGCCGGCGTGCCCGCCGCGCCGGTGCTGCCGGTGGACGCCGCGCTGCAGCATCCGCACACGCTGCACCGCGAGATGGTGGTCGAGATGCCGGGCGGCTACCGCGGCATCGGCGCGCCGGTGAAGCTGAGCCGCACACCGGCGAGCTACCGGCATGCGCCGCTCACGCCGGGCGATGCCTTCCTGCCACTGGACACCGCCGCGGAATAATCAACGAAACATTGACGACCGGCCGCGCCCGATGCCGTAGTACGCGATGCCCGCGGACTCGGCCTGCGCCGCGTCGTAGAGGTTGCGGCCGTCGAAGAGGGCCGGCGCGCGCAGCGCCTGCGCAATGCGCGCGAAGTCGGGCTGGCGGAACTCCGGCCACTCGGTGACCAGCGCCAGCGCATCGGCGCCCTGCAGCGCCTCGTGCGCCGTGGCGCACCAGCGCACGTCGCCGCGCTCGCCGACGATGCCGCGCGCGGCGGACATCGCCGCCGGGTCGTAGACCTGCACGCGCGCGCCGGCCGCCCACAGGCGCTCCAGCAGCACCAGGCTCGGCGCGTCGCGCATGTCGTCGGTGTCGGGCTTGAAGGCCAGCCCCCACACCGCGATCGTCTTGCCCGCGATGCGGCCTTCGAAGTGGTGCGCCATCAGCTCGAAGAGGCGTTCCTTCTGCGCGTGGTTCGTCGCCTCCACCGCCGAGAGGATGCGCAGCGTGTGTCCGTCGCGCTCGGCCATGCGCTTCAACGCCCGCACGTCCTTCGCGAGGCACGAGCCCCCGTAGCCCGCGCCCGCCTGCAGGAAGTCGGGCCCGATGCGCCGGTCCGCGCCGATGCCGCGCCGCACGCTCTCGATGTCGGCGCCCGCCTGCTCGGCCACGCGCGCCATCTCGTTCATGAAGCTGATGCGCGTGGCCAGCATGGCGTTGGCGGCGTACTTGGTGAGCTCGGCGGAGCGGCGGTCCATCACCAGCAGCTGCTTCGGGTCTTGAATGAAAGGTGCGTAGAGCCGGGTCAGCAGGTCGATGGCCCACGGGTCCTGCGAACCGATCACGATGCGGTCGGGCTGGCGGCAGTCGCGCACCGCCGAGCCTTCGCGAAGGAACTCGGGGTTCACCGCCACCGCGATGCGGTGGTGCGCGCCGCGTTGCGCCAGCTCGCCGGCCAGCACGGCCTCGACCTGGTCGGCCGTGCCCACGGGCGCGGTCGACTTGCACACGACCAGCGCCTCGCGGTCGCGCAGCCGCCCGATGCCGGCGGCCACGGCCATCACATGGCGCAGGTCGACGCGGCCCTGCGCATCGGCCGGCGTGTGGACCACGATGAAGATCACCTCGCCGTGCAGGCAGGCCGCGTGCGGGTCGGCGGTGAAGCGCAGCGTGCCGGCGGCCAGGCCGGCCGCCACCAGCGCCTCCAGGTCCGGTTCGTGCAAGGGCATCAGGCCGCGCTGCAGGCCCTCGACGCGCGCCAGGTCCGCGTCCGCGCACAGCACCTCGTGGCCCGCCTCGGCCAGGCTGGCGGCGAAGCTCAGGCCCACGTAGCCGGCGCCGAAGAGGCTGACTTTCATGGGCGCGCCCTTGACGTTGCGCACTGGCCGCCGGCGCGGTTGTGCGATAAAAGCAGGATGGAAGCCTTCAAAACCATGTCCGGACAGGAAAATTCGATGATGCCCCATCAAGTTGCCGCGCATTGCGCACTGGTCCTGGAAACCAACAACCTGCGCGGCGGGGCGGACGCCGAGGCCAAGGCAAGCACCAGCCTGCAGCGCCTGGTCGCACTGCTGGCGAAGCAGAAGCTGCCGCTCACCGCGCTGGCGCAGGTGGTCGTCACGCACGACGGGCTGAGCCCCGCCACCTGCGAGGCCGTGAGCGCGCTCGCGGGCCGCCCGGTCGACTTCGTGCGCATCGACACCACCACCGGCTACTACGACGCCAAGAACGTCGGCTTCGAGGCCACCGACGCGCAGCGCTGCACCCATGTGGTGTTCGCCGACGCCGACTGCCTGCCCGACGACGACTGGCTGCTGCAGATGCTGCTGCCGTTCACGCAAGCCGATGCGCCCGCCGTGGTCGCCGGGCGCACCAGCTACGCGGCCAACGTGGTGGGCACCGCGCTGACCACCATCGACTTCATGTACTTTCCCAACGCGGACCACGCCGGCGCCACGAGCAACTTCTACGCGAACAACGTGGCCTTCCGCCGCGAGGTGTTCGCGCAGCACAGCTACCAGGCGCTGGACGGCGTGTACCGCGCGCACTGCCAGGTGCTGGGCATGCGGCTGAAGGCGGCCGGCGTGCCCATTCACTACGCGGCCCGGGCCCACACCGAGCACCGCCTGCCCGACACGCGCGCCGAGGCGCTCAAGCTGCGCTGGATGCGCGGGCAGGACACCTATTCGCTCACGCCGCACCTGCTGCGCAGCTACGTGTCGCCGCGCTGGCAATGGCTGGCCCGAAGCGGACCGATCGGGCCGCTGGCCGTGCTGTTCACGCGGCTGGGATTCAGCGTGAAGGCGCTGAACCATCAAGACCTTCCGCCGCTGCGCGGTGTGCGCTGGCTGGCGGGCGTGGCGCTCATCGTGGGCTTCTCGGCGGTCGACATGCTCGGCGCATTCGCACGCGGCATCGGCTGGCACACCACCGGGCGCACCCACGCGGACGCACAGGCGCTGTCCTATCACCGCCCCTGAGCGCTGCCCTTCTCCCGCAGAAGAACAACAAGACAAGACCATGCCCATCCGCTCTTCCTTCATCGCCCGGCGCGTCAACCGGCGCATTGCGCTGGGCCTCGCGCTCGCGGGCGCCTTCTCGCTGGCCGGCGCCGCCGACTTCACCGGCCGCGGCATCTTCAACTTCAGGTCCGACGCGGGCTGCCCCTTCGCCGCGCTGGCAGGCGCCGGCAACGACTGCAACCGCCTCGCGCTGGACGACCCCGACACCCGCGCCGCGCTCGACGGCGCGGCGCACACCATTCGCTTCACCAACACGCGCAGCTACGCCGAGAAGACCATCGTCGGCGACGTGCTGCTGCAGGGCTCCGGCCAGGCGCGCAGCGGCCAGCGCGTGCCGCTGACCTTCCATGCGCTGCTGAGCCGCTCGGGCACCGACTGGTCGGTGAGCAGCCATGCGCACTCGCCCATCGGCGACGAGTTCAGCGACATCCGCATCGACCCGTACCAGGTGGCGGTGAACGACGCCAGCGCCGAGCGGGTGGTGCTCACCGCCGACCAGGTCGTCGCCGCGCTCGCCAGGCCCTCGCTCACCGCGCGGCTGGCCAACGTGCTGGTGCAGGTGGACGACAACCGCACCGACGGCGCGAAGAACGCCGACATCACCATCGGCCTGGGCCTGGCCAAGGCCTCGAAGTCGGTGGCGCGTGCGCGCTTCCGTGCGCCGGCCGCCAGCGGCCGCGCGCTGGCCGATGCGATGCAGCAAGGCAACTGGACGCTGGAGCTGCAGGCGCTGAGCGGCCAGATTCCGCGCCAGGTGGTGCAGCGCGACCTGTTCCTGTACGGGCTCGAGTCGCAGGCGCTGCTGCAGCCGCTGTTGCAGCGCGGCTTCCACAAGAACGAGAAGCTGGTGCTCGGCGCCGCCAACGGCAAGGGCTACGTGCGCTACGACGGGCAGCAGCGCGAGTTCGCGGGCGCCGACGCGGCCGCGCGCGCCTTCCTGCAGGACAGCTTCATCGGGCTGGTGCTGGGCTGGCAGCAACAGCAGCAGCCGCCCGTGCAGGCCGCGAGAGCGAAGGCCGATGGACGCTGACCCTTCCATCGCCGCCCCGGGCTTCGACTGCCTCGCCCCGCCCGCGCTGCGCGGCTGGCCGGCGCTGCAGGCACGGCTGGTGCACCACCTGAAGCGCGCCGCGTTGCGCCAGCTGCACGCGAGCAACGCGGGCGAGATGCTGCTGCTGCGCTTCTACCTGGTGGGTGAGGAATCGTCCGAGCAGGCGCTGCAGCGCGAGCTGCGCATCGCCCCGCCCGACTGGCTGGTGCGCCAGCTCGACCAGCACCTGGCCGACGAGCAATTGCACGCGCGCCTGTTCGCGCAGGCCATCGTCGAACGCGGCGGCCACGCACAGGCCGCCGCATCGCCCGAAGAAGCGCCCCAGCCCGACTGGCTGAGCCGGCGCAAGCTGGCGCGCTGGCAGGCGCTCATTCGCCGCCATGCGCCGCACTTCGCGCACGGCGGGCTGGTGCCGGCCTATGCCATCGGGCTGTCGGCCGAGCAGATGGCCTCGCGCATCCTGCAGCGGCATTGCGCGCTGATCGGCGAGCAGCATGCGCTGCACCCGCTGCTGACACGCGTGCTGGCCGACGAAGACCGCCACATCCGCTTGTGCAGCCACACGCTGCAGCGCTGCGTGGCGCCGCACGAGCAGGCGCGCCTCGCGCAGCTGATGCGCGAGGTGCGCGACACCGAGCGCGGCTTCGGCATCACCGGCGCGCTGGGCATGTGGCTCGCCGGCGCGGCCCTGCGCCTGCGCCCCGGCGCGGCGCGGCCGATGCACGCCTGAGCGATGCCCCCGCGCATCGTCTACCTCGCGACCGCGGACGCGCGCGGCCACCTGATGCGCGCGCAGTTGCTCACGCACGCGCTGCGCGCGGCCGGCGCGCAGGTGCAGGTGCTCACCACCTCCGACGAGGGCGCGCGCTTTCTTGCCGGCTTCGGCATCGACGCGCCGGTGCTCTCGCGCCACTACGCGGTGCAGTTCGACACGCAGCAGAACATGCTGCGCCGCGAGACCGACCGCAACGTGGCGCACTACATGTTCCGCCCCGGGCGCATGCTGCGCGACGTGTGGCGGCTGCGCGCGCATTTCCGCAATGCCGACCTGGTGGTGAACGACTCCTTCCACCCCGCACTGCTGCTGATGGGCTGGCTGCCGTTCTGGCGGCACAAGGTGGTGCATGTGTACGGCGCCAGCCTGCGGCGCGCGCTGGAGACGAACTTCAAGGGGCGCATGCCGGGTCCGGTTGCCCAGGTGTTCGGCGGCATCGTGGCCTGGCAGATCGACCGCAGCCGCGCACGCATTGAGCATGACTTTGCCTACGGCGAGCCGCAGCATGACGGCCGCGGCCGCCACCGCCTGGCCACGCCGGTGGCGGTGGTCGATGCGGTGGACCGCAGCGATGCGGCGCAGCACGTGGCGGCCGTCTACCTCAATCCGCATTTCGAAGACCCGGCGCTGGCCGACGGCCTGGAGCAGGGCCTGGACGGCGCAGGCGTGTCGGCGCACCTGGTCGGCGAGGGCTATGCCCGGCGAGCGCACTGGCATGCGCGCGACGAGCACTGGATCGAGGCGGCCGCGCACAGCGCCTTCATCGTTTCCGCGCCGGGCATGGCGGCGCTGTCGATCGCGTCGGTCTACCGCAAGCCCATCCTGCTGCTGCTGACGGACCAGCCCGAGCAGGCGATGAACGCGGGGCGCGCGGCGCAGCTGGGCCTGACGCACCGCGTGGTGGTGTGGCGTGGCGATGCACCGAAGTTCGCGCGCGCCGTAGCTGCGGCGGCGGGTGAATTGCTGGCCTTGCCGCAAAGTGCAGTGAGCGCTGACGAAGGCCGGCAGGGAGCCATCGAACGGCTCCGGCATTGGACGCTTCTGCTGTCTGGGCTTGCCACTTCGGGGCGCTCGCGGCCGGGGTGAGTTCGGGGCGCGCTCGCCAACCGGCGGCTACCCCACAACCCCGCGCGCCGAATCGATCAACGCACGAAAGGCGCGCGTCATCGCGCGCACCGGATGCATCTCGGACCACGGCTTCGCAGTCGTCTTCGGTGGCGCCGAGATCACGCCACGGCCCATGCGCAGCGACACCTGCAGCTTCCTGATCGTGAACGCCGGCCGGGTCAGGCCGCGCATCAGCAGGCCACCGCGCACCGTTCCCGCGGCCACCACGAACTGCACCACCAGGCACTTGCGCCCCGCCGTGGGCTCGACCTCGAACACCAGGCTGCGCCGCCGCGCGCCGGTGCCGCGCTGGCCCTGCAGCACCATGCCGTCGAACATGGCGTGCACGCTGGTGGCCTTGGCGTTGCTGCGGTAGTCGACGCGCACTTCCAAGCGGCAGGGCTGCTGGTGCGCCTGCGCGGGCGGGTGCGACAGCGATGGCAGCGGAATCACCAGGCAGGCCAGCTCACCCTCGCTGCGCGCACCTTCCCCGTCGAAACCCGCCCAACCGTGGCTGAGCCAGCCCATTGCAGGGCTGCCGGGGTGGAACAGGTAGGGGCGGCCGGTCTGCAGTTCGGCCGTCTCGCACAGGCCATGCGAGGCATCGTCGAGGCCCCAGCGCGTGAGAAAGGCCTTGTCGAGGGCGGCCGCCGGCCAGGCCGGCAGGTGGGGAGCCGAGGGCACATCGCCGGCGCCGCACACCGCCGCCATGCAGTCCACCGAGCCCAGCGCCGCGCCCATCGGTATCCAGCCCGAGCAGCCCCGCGGCAGCTGCGCCGGTGCGTTGCGGTCGGCGCGGATCAGCGCATGGGCGGGCTTGCGGAAGTAGCGCGCCTCTGTCAGCACGCTCGACGACAGGCTGGCGGCGAAGTGCACGTTGGTGGCCGACAGCAGCGCGTAGGTGTTCTCGCGCGTCCAGGCGACATTGGGAATGGCGCGCGCAATGGGCGCCAGGTCGTGCAGCGCGCTCTCGTAGGGGTGAGGCTTGACGACCAGCAGGTCGACGCTGCCCGCCAGCTCGCGCAGCGGCGCGATCACGCTGGCCGGGTGCATGGTGCGCCCGCCGCTCACCAGCGACAGGTCGACCAGGCTCTGGCCGAAGAACAGCCCCACGCGCAGGCGCGGGTCGAACAGCGCGGTCGCGCCGTGCCGTGCGAAACGCCCCTTGAGCGCGCTCGCATGGTTCCAGAACAGCTCCTCGTCCACACGGCGCGCCAGCAGCGCGGCCTCGATGACCGGGTCGTTGGTGCGCGCGCAGAAGTGCAGGTGCTCGGTGAAGCGGCGCGGATCGATCTCGATGTCCAGGTAGCTCGCGCCGCCGCGGTCGATGCAGTGCTGCAGCGCGGGCGTCAGGCCCCAGCCGATGACCAGGCACCCGGGCTCGAACGCCGGCAGGCCCTCGCGCCCGGCCAGCGGCACCAGGTCGGCGGTGCAGGCACGCGCCCAGCCGGCCGGCGTGCAGGGCAGCTCCAGCCGATGCATGAGGCGCGCCACGTCGATGCGGCCGCCTTCGGACAACGGCGCGATCTCGCCCATCGGCAGGTCGAGGCGGCCCAGCGCGGCGTCGAAGAAGGCACGCAGGAATCGTCGGTTGGCGACGTGGTACTGCAACCCGTTGACGGGCGAGCGGAAGAAGTCGTCCGCAAAAACGACGTGGTGAAAACGGCGTGTGATCATCGGTCTCGGGAGGACCGGGCTGCCCGTTGCAGACCGTCCCTCCGGCCTTTCCTGAGCGATGCGCCAATCTAGGCAGGCACTCTTAGCAAAGAATGAGAACGGCGCGGGCGGTGCGCAAAGTTCCGTAAAGGCCCCGGGCCGCGCCGATTCAGTCGAGCACCAGATTCAGTTCCCGGATCAGCGGGTGCCAGCGCGCCGACTCGCCCTGCAGCAGCGCGGCGAACTGGCTGGGCGCATCGCCCACGGGCTCCACGCCGAACTCGGCCAGCTTGCGCTGCACGGCCGGGTTGTGGATGGCATCGGCGACCGACTGCTGCAGCCGCGTGACCAACTCGCCCGGCGTG
The DNA here is from genome assembly GCF_051216435.1 of Variovorax pasteuri. NCBI lineage: Bacteria > Pseudomonadati > Pseudomonadota > Betaproteobacteria > Burkholderiales > Comamonadaceae > Variovorax > Variovorax pasteuri. Next base: position 36,121 of record NZ_JBPJZS010000015.1, on the reverse strand, counting down.
CTGGCGGGCACCACCAGGCCCATGAGCGCGGCGGCCTCCACCCGGGCCATGCCGAGCTCGGCGAAGCTGGGCACGCCCGGCAACTCCTTCAGGCGCTGGGGGTGCGCCACCGCCAGCGCGCGCAGCTTGCCGCTCTGGATGAAGCGGCGCGACGCGGCCAGGTCGCACATCATCACGGGCAGCTGCCCGCCGGCCACGTCGGCCAGCGCGGGCGCGGCGCCGCGGTAGGGCACATGCACCATCTCCAGCCCGGCCTCGCGTTCGAGCAGTTCCATCGCCAGGTGCTGCGGGCTGCCGGTGCCGGCCGAGGCGAAGCTCACCTTGCCGGGGAAGGCGCGCGCGTCCTCGATGAAGGCCCGCGCGTCCTTCTGGCCGCTGGACGGGCCGACCAGCAGCACCATCGGCAGCCGGCCCAGCAGGGTCACGGGCGCGAAGTCGCGCGAGGGGTTGTAGCTGAGGTTGCGGTACAGCGCGGGGTTGAACACCAGCATGCCGTTGTCGGCCGACAGCAGCGTGTAGCCGTCGGCGGCCGCGCGCGCGGCCTCGATGGCCCCCAGCGCGGTGTTGCCGCCGGCGCGGTTCTCGATGAGCACTGGCTGGCCCGCGTCGATGGCCAACTGCGTGGCGATGGTGCGCGCGACGATGTCGGCACCGGCACCGGCCGGGTACGGCACGATCCATCGGATGGGCTTGGCGGGGTAGCCGGACTGGGCCTTCGCCGCGCGGGGCAGCGCCGTGGCAGCCAGCGCGGCCAGGGCCAGGAGTCGCAGCAGCAGCGGTCGGCGGGTCATGGTGCGTCGGTCTCCGAAGGAGATACAGGCGCCATGTTAGGCCGGGTTTCGTGTTCGCGTCGGGCGGCCGCGCTCAGGGCGCGACAGGGTTGCCCGGCGTGCCGGCTTCGCGGGCCGGCACCGCGGCTGCGGCCGGCGTGCGGTAGCTGACGTTCACCGCAGGCACCGGGGGCTCCGGCGGCGGACGCGTGATCTTGACGAGGGGCGCCCTGGCGGGGACCGGGGCATGCGCCGCCGGCAAGGCGGCAGGCGCCGGGGCCGCGGTGGCAATCGGTGTGAAGGGGTCGGCGGGCGTGGAATAGCGCACCGGGGCCGGCGCCGACACTGGCGCCGCCGGAGCGACGGCAGTGGCAGGGGTTGTCGCCGAAGCCACAGCGCCGGTCGGCACCGCCGGCGCGGCCTTCGGGTCGTAGAGCACCGCGCCCTTGCCGATCCCGGTGGCCGCCGGCCCCACGCCGACACCCGCACCGACCGTGCCGGACACCTGCCCGCCGTTGTTCACGGCCATGCCGGCGCCGAGCGGACCGAAGCCGGTGTTCAGGCCCACGGAGAAATTGCCGTCCTTGGTGGCGCCCAGCCCCAGCGAGAGCCCGGGCGCCAGCGGAATGCCGATGCGGTAGTGCGAACAGCCGCTCGCCATCAGCAGACACAGCCCCGCCGAAGCGATGGCTGCGCCGCGAATGACGCGCGGCCGCCAGGTCACACCAGCAGCGCGTTGACGCGCCTCACATAAGCCGCGGGGTCGGCCGGCAGGCCGCCTTCGGCCAGCAGCGCCTGGTCGAACAGGATGTTCGCCAGGTCGTCGAAGTGCGCGGAGCTTTCGAGTTTCTTCACCAGCGGATGCTCGGCGTTCACCTCGAGCACCGGCCTCAGCTCGGGCGCGGGCTGGCCGGCCTGCTTGAGCATGCGCGCGAGCTGCGTGCTCATGCCGCCGTCCTGCACCACCAGGCAGGCGGGCGAGTCGACCAGGCGGGTGGTCACGCGCACGTCGTCGGCCTTGTCCTTGAGCGCTTCCTTGAGCTTCTCGAGCAGCGGCTTGAACGACTCGGCGGCTTCCTCGGCGGCCTTCTTCTCGTCGTCGTCCTGCAGCTTGCCCAGGTCGACCGCGCCCTTGGCCACGCTCTGCAGCGGCGTGCCGTCGAACTCGTTGAGGTAGTTCAGCGCCCACTCGTCGACGCGGTCGGTCATGAGCAGCACCTCGATGCCCTTCTTCTTGAAGACCTCGAGCTGCGGGCTGTTCTTCGCGCCGGCCAGGGTGTCGGCCGTGATGTAGTAGATCGCGTCCTGGCCTTCCTTCATGCGAGCCTTGTAGTCGGCGAAGCTCACGCTCACCGTGTCGGTGGTCGTGGAGGCGTAGCGCAGCAGCTTGGCGATGCGGTCGCGGTTGCCCATGTCCTCGCCCAGGCCTTCCTTGAGCACCGCACCGAACTCCGCGTAGAACTTCGCGTACTTGCCCGATTCGTCGGCGGCCGCGGCGGCCGCTTCAGCGGCGGTGGGCGCGTTCTTGTCGACCACGTCGGTCACTGCGCCGGTCGGCTCCGGCGCGGGCACCGATTCGCCCGAACCCACGTCGATCAGGCCTTCGCCGCTCTCGGGGCCGGTCTTCTGCTTCTTTGCCAGGTCTTCGAGCATGCCGAGCACGCGCTTGGTGCTGCCCTCGCGGATGGCCTTCACGTCGCGGCTTTCCTGCAGCAGCTCGCGGCTCACGTTCAGCGGCAGGTCGGCCGAGTCGATCACGCCCTTCACGAAGCGCAGGTAGCTGGGCATCAGCGCCTCGGCGTCGTCCATGATGAAGACGCGCTTGACGTACAGCTTCACGCCCGCGCTCTTGTCGCGGTTCCACAGGTCGAAGGGCGCCTTGGCCGGGATGTACAGCAGCTGCGTGTACTCGGTGCTGCCTTCCACGCGGTTGTGGCTCCAGGCGAGCGGGGCCTCGTAGTCGTGGCTGATGCTCTTGTAGAACTCCTCGTACTGCTCTGTGGTGATGTCTTTCTTGGGGCGGCTCCACAGGGCGTTGGCCTTGTTGATGGTTTCCCATTCGCCGGTCTTCACCATGTCGCCGGGCTGGTCGTTCTCGCCTTCTTTCCACTCTTCCTTTTCCATCAGGATGGGCAGCGAGATGTGGTCGGAGTACTTGCCCACGACCTGCTTGATCTTCCAGGCGTTGAGGTACTCGTCGGCGTCGTCGCGCAGGTGCAGCGTGATGCTGGTGCCGCGCGCGGCGCGCGTGATGTCGGCCACGTCGAAGTCGCCGGCGCCGCCGCTGGCCCAGCGCACGCCGTGCTCGGGCGGCACGCCCGCGCGGCGCGACTCGACCGTGATGCGGTCGGCCACGATGAAGCCCGAGTAGAAGCCCACGCCGAACTGGCCGATGAGCTGCGCGTCGGCCTTCTGGTCGCCGCTGAGCTTGCTCATGAAGTCCTTGGTACCGCTTTTGGCGATGGTGCCGAGGTTGTCGATCGCTTCCTGGCGCGACAGGCCGATGCCCTTGTCGGTGATGGTGAGCGTGCGCGCGGCCTTGTCGAACGAGATGCGCACGTCGAGCTCGGGCTGGTCTTCGTACAGGTCGGGCTGGTCCAGCGCCTCGAAGCGCAGCTTGTCGCACGCGTCGGACGCGTTCGAGATCAGCTCGCGAAGAAAGATTTCCTTGTTGGAGTAAAGCGCATGCGTGACGAGGTGCAGCAGTTGCGCGACTTCGGCCTGGAAGGGGAGTTTGGTGTTGGAGGAATCAGCCATGGATAAAAGAAATATCGAATCCAAAAAATTCTAAGCCGGCAGGCGCTTGCGAAGTGACGTTGCGCCAACTTCTCAAATGGGGAGGTCCTTCGGCTTCATCAAGGACCCGATGAGGTCGAAAAGCCCCGATTTTGCGTACGCCTGAAGAACAAAAACAACGCGCTTCCCTGTGTAAACCCTGCCCTGTCATAAAAAGTTACCGTAGATAACATTTTCTGAAATATCCTGTTCTTCGATTCGGAACAGGGCGGCAACGCCCCGGGAAAGCAGGGATGTCGTTTGATGATTCGAGTGACACCGTGGACTGCGGCCGGTCCCCCCGGCGCACGCCGGCGCCCGGCCTTGGCCCCGGCGTGGATCGGATGCGCAGCGGCGCTGGCCGGGCTTTCCTGCGCGCACGGGCAAACAGCCGCATCCCCTGGCTCCCCCCGCACAGCGGCCCCGGCCGCCGCCGACATGGCTGACGCGCGCATCGAACCCGTCGACCGCGCACAGGTGGAGCAGGCGCGTTTGCGCGCGCTCATGGAGTCCGCGCCCAAGGCTTACGAAGACCGCTTCATGAACGCCACCGACCCCGTGACGAACGAGGTCGATGCCGAGCCCGAGCAGCCGCAGGGGTTTAGGGCCTGGCTGGTGGAAAGCCGCATCGGCCTGGGCGACGCCACCAGCACCGGCTACCGCCGCCAGCGCGCCACCGAGTTCGGCCAGCGCCTCGAGTACCGCCGCGAAACGCTCAACTACGGCGAGTTCGTGCTGCAGGCCGACGCCCGCCACCTGAGCGGCGACAGCTTCCTGGGCGGCGGAGGCATCGGCTCGCTGGGCTATGCGCGCGACGCCACCAGCGCGCGCTTCACGCTGCGCAACCTCGGCTTTCCGCTGACCACGCAGACCTTTGCCGACAGCGCGGTGGGTGACATCTACAGCGAGCTCACCGACGGGCTGGCGCGCAACTACCGGCTCTCGCTGGGCTCGACCACCGTGCGGGGCGCATCGACACGCATCTTCAACGCCGACCTCGACGTGCGCGCGGGCTTCGGCGAGCGCGGCAACCTCACGGGCGGCCCGTATCCCGGCTTCGAGAAGAGCCAGGGCACGCTCGGCTGGCTCGGGCTCACCAGGCGCCTGGGCGATTCGTGGTTCACATCGTTCCAGCTCGACCAGGCGCGCGGCATTCCGGCCTACTACTTCGACCCGGTCACGGCGCAAGGCTTCGGCCGCAAGGACGTCGACAGCTGGGCCACGTCGATCGGCTACGGCAGCGAGCTGCTGCGCGACGGCGACCTGCGCGCGCGCGCCACGCTGGTGGGCAGCCGCACCACCTCGGCGACGCCGGGCGTGGCCACGGGCGCTTCGCAGGGCCTGTTCGTGGAGGCCAGCGCGCGCACCGGCGCCTACCGGCACGAGCTGGGCGCATACGCGGCGCGGCCCAACCTGTACTTCGGCGACTACCCGCTGGCCACCGGCACGCGCGGCGCGTACTGGCGCATCGACCGCAGCGACAACCGCCTGAACTGGGGCGCCGGGCTGGACTTCGAGCGCGCCGCGCCGAACGACAGCTTCAACCTCTTCGGCTACCGCCGCGCCGGCGCGAGCGGCAACTTCCAGTACCTGCTGGACCGCAACACCTCGTTCGGCGGCAGCGTGAGCCTGACGCAGACGCGCTACGAGAGCGACGGCACGGGCACAGCGGCCGCCACCTCGGGGCAGGGCAACCGCTTTCGCAGTCTTTACGCCAACGCCTTCTACCAGACGCGTTTCTTCGACTGGCCGCGCAGCCGCTTCAACCTGGCGGTGCGGCGCAACGAGGCCATCGTGCTCGGCGACGGCACGGCCACGGGGCAGGAGCTGCAGTGGGAGCAGGACTGGATCAGCGGGCGCTACGAGACCATGCGCCCCGAGCTCACCACCACGCTGGGCTACGCACGCGACGAGAGCAGCGGCGACGTGCGCCATTACCCCACGGCGGGCGCGCAATTCCGCTTCTGGGTGGCCAGCGGCTTCAGCGTGACGGGCAACCTGCGCTACACCTCGCAGCACGGCGGCCTCTACACCAGCCGCGGGCTGTCGGGCACGTTCGGCGCCGAGAAAGACCTGGCGCCCGGCTGGCGCGCGGGCCTTTCCGCCAGCCTGAACCAGGCGCGCGCCACCACGGTGCCGGTGGCGCTGAACACGCCGGCGCTCTTTCGCACCACCGACAAGACGGTGTACGTCTACCTGCGCTGGGAAGGCTCCGCCGGCACGGCCTACCAGGCCGCGGGCGCTCGCAACGGCAGCGCCGGCGGCGGCAGCGTGACCGGGCGCGTGTTCTTCGATGCCAACAACGACGGGGAGGCGCAGATCGGCGAAGGCGGCGTCGCCAACGTCGAGGTGCTGCTCGACGGCCGCTACCGCGCCACCACCGACCGCGACGGCCGGTTCGAATTTCCGCTGGTGACCACCGGGCGCCACCAGCTCACCCTCACGCCCGAGACCGTGCCGCTGCCCTGGGGGCCGGCACGCGACGCGGGCGCGAGCGTCGACGTTCCGCTGCGTGGCCAGGCCAGCACCTCGATCCCCGTGATCAAGGTGGGGCAGTGACCACCTTTTTTGTTTGTTCCACCGCAACGCAAAGGAAACCGAGATGAGACACCACCCGAGATTGCTCACCCTGGCCGCAGGCGCGGCCCTGGCGCTGGCCGCCGGCATGGCACTGGCCGAGAGCCAGTACGGCTACGGCACCGGCGTGCCCACCGTGACGGCCCAGGCCCGCCTCAACCTGAGCGTGACGGTGCCCAGGCTGATCCTGCTGCGCGTGGGCGCCCAAGCGGGCAGCGGCGACACGCTGAACTGGACCGCGCCGATCACCTGGGCCACCGCGCCCACCATCACGGCCGGCAACAACCAGGCGGCCAACTGGGACGGCACCGCGCCCACGCTCGGCACCGTGACCAACCCGGCGGCGGTGCCGGTGTCGGCGTGGACCAACAGCAGCGGCGGCGGCTCGCTCACCTACACGGCGGCCGACTTCGCGCCCACCGGCGGCCCCTTGCTCACCAACATCGGCGTGAGCTCCGGCGCGGGCCTGGCGCACCCCGGCGGCGCGACGCTGGTGGCCACCGGCGCGGCGGCGAGCACCTTCGTGCCGTCCACCGTCGCCACCGGCACCTGGACCTTCTCGCTGACCGGCACGGCCCTCACCTGGACGCCGGGCACCTACACGACCGTCATCACCTACACCGCCACCAGTGTCTGAACCGCTGCGCGCGGCGGTGGCCCTCGCGCTCCTCGCCGGCATGGCGCCGCGCGCGGACGCAGTCTTCACCTACGCACCCACCGCTTCCCCCTACGGCATCACGCTGCAGGTGGGCTCGGCCGCGGCCATCGACGAGGTGGTGTTCAACGCGACCGGCACCAACGCGGGCCTGGCGACGGGCACCGCCATTGCAGGCTCGCAGTCGATCACCATCCGCATCAGCCCGGCGCGCCCGGCCAGGCTGCTGGCCGAGACACGGCCGGTGACGCTCACCGCCACCGTGCCGGCGGGGCTCACCTGCACCACCTCGGCCACTTGCGGCGCCAACGTCATTCCGTTCAGCGACATCAGCTGGGTGTCGACCAACGCGACCAGCCCCGCCGAGGGCGACATCCAGAACGGCAGCTTCGCGGCCGGCTCGACGCAGACGCTCGCCAGCTTCAATGGGGCGACGGCCACCGTGCTGCTGGTCAACAGCGACACCCGCTTCATGTCGAACACCCTGACCTTCAAGTACGCCAACACCACGGTGTACCCGGCCGGCAGCTACAGCGGCACGGTGCGCTTCACCGCCACCATGCTTTGACCATGCAAGCCGCCGCTTCGTGCGCACGCCGCTCGGTGACAGCCGGCCTGCTGGCCTGGCTGGCCGGCGTGCCGGGCGCAGCCCATGCGCGGGTCGAGCGGCTGGACGACTCGACCTCGCCGAGCGCGCAGGTGCGCGCGCCGGCGGACGACTCCCCCATCGTCGCGCCCGGTGCGACCGCCTCGCCCATCGCGCGCATCGCCTTCGGGCGGGTGCACTACCGGCTGGCCACCGCGCGCTACGTGGGCCGCCAGGCGCGCATCTACTACGTGCTGCCGATGGCGGTGCCGGGCCTGCTCTCGCCCGCCGGCCTGGAGGTCAGCTGGCGCACCAACGGCCTGTTCGCCAGCGGCAGCGGCCGGCCCGGCGACCGCGTGCCGGTGTGGAACGGCGTGGTGCGCGACGCGTGGATGACCGAGGCGCTCGACCTGGTGTGGCAGCTCGACGTGCGCCAGGTGCGGCTCTCGCGCGGCATGCCGCTGGGCTTCGAGGCTTATTTCGAAATAGAGACATTGCCATGACACGACTGCTTTCGACGGGACATTCCCACGGCGCTTGCTTCGCTTCCTTCGCTTCCTACGCGCTGGCCGCCTTCGTCGCGCTGTGCGCGGCGCCGCCCGCAGGGGCCGCACCGTTCGAGATCGCGATCATGCCGTCGCGCTTCGAGCTGTCCGCCAAGAGCGGCGCGCGGCTGGGCCAGTCGCTGGACATCCACAACGTGGGCGCCGCCGCCACCGAAGTGTCGGTGCGCACGATCGACTGGAGCTACTCGCCCGAGGGCGAGATCTCGTACCTCGACCCGCTGCAGCCCGGCAGTTGCCGGCCCTGGGTGCTGCTGGAACGCAAGACGGTGAAGGTGCCCGCGCGCGGCAAGGCGTCGTTCCGCTTCCAGATCGAGCCGCCGGCCGATGCGCCGCGCGGCGAATGCCGCTTCATGCTGGCCATCGAGGGCGTGGAGCCGGCTTACCGCGCCGCCATCGGGCAGGGCGGCGCCAGCCTGAGCCTGCCGGTCACCGGGCGCATCGCGGTGGCGGTGTACGTGCTGCTCAACGGTGCCGAGCCCAAGCTGGCGCTCAGCCAGGTCGGCACGCGCGACGTGCACGGCCAGCGCACGCCGTACGTCACGGTGAGCAACACCGGCGACGCGCACGGCCGCCTGGACGGCAGCCTGGACGCAACCGACGCCGCCGGCAAGCGCTTCGAGCTGGTGCCCGAGGGCACGCCGGTGCTGCCGGGACAGACGCGCCAGCTTCCGCTGACGCCCAAGCCCGAAGGCGACGGCAAGGCGGCCGCGCCGGTGTATCCGCTGAAGGCCGCCGGCACGCTCGACTGGGAGAAAGGCGGCTTCAAGGTGAACGCGGAGTTCCGCTGATGCGGCGCGCCGACCCGCCTCGCCGGGTCTGCCCGGTTTGCGTGATGGCCCTCTGCGCTGCAGCGGCCGCCGGAGCCGGCCCGGCACACGCCGACACGGCCACCACCCTCGGCCTCGGCACGCCGGCTTTCGTCGACCTGAAGTTCACCGTCAACATCGACAAGTTCGTGTTCTTCCGGCTGGGCACCGGCGCCTGGCCCACGACCAGCGGCACCATCGACAGCGCGGCTTTCACGCTCACACCCACCATTCCCGGCGGGCCGACCACGCCGGTCGCAGGCAACAACACGGCGGCCAACTGGAGCGGCGCGGCGCCGGCCTTCGCGGTGGCGCCCGCGGCAGGCGTCAAGCTGGCGGTGGAGGTGCGCAGCAACGGCGGCCAGGTCAGCCTGCGTGCCACCGCGAGCACGCCGCTCACCAGCACCACCAGCGCGAACACCATTCCCATGTCGGAGATCACGGTGGCCAGCGACAACGCCACGCTGCCCGCGCCGGCGATTCCCAACGCCGGGACGGGCGCGGCCGTGAACGTGACGCCCACCGCCTTCGGCACCCTGGTGACGCAGCGCGCCGCGAACTGGACCTTCTCGTACGCCAACCTCACGAGCCGCCCGGCCGGGGTCTACCTCGGGCAGGTCACGTTCACCGCCAGTTCGCCCTGAAACCCGCCGAACCGCCCTGAACGCCTTTGCCCGCGCCAAGTCAGCTGGCGCTGGGATCGATCCCCAAAGCTCCGGCGTGGATCTTTCCCTCACCCTTCAGGAGCTTTGCATGAACAAGAACCCCCGGATGACCTGGATCGCAGCCTGCCTCGGCCTGGCTGCGCTGGGCGCCCAGATGCAGGCCCAGGCCCAGGTGCCCGCCGGTGCGCCCGCCGGCACCACCGTGCAATGCAAGGACGACAGCTACGCCTCGCCCGACACCAAGTCGGGCGCCTGCCGCGGCCACAAGGGCATCAAGACCTGGTACGGCAAGGCCGCCGCCCCGGCCGCACCCGTCGCGGCGGTGCCCGCGGTGGAGACACAGTCGGCCAGCGTCGACAAGACCGGCGTGGCCCCCACCACCGGCACGGCCACCCGCACCCCCGGCGCGCCCGACCTCACGAAGATGGCGGCCGCGCCCGGCGGCGGCGCGGGCAAGGTGTGGGCCAACGACGAGACCAAGGTCTACCACTGCATGGGCGACCGCTACTACGGCAAGACCAAGAAGGGCGAGTACCTGAGCGAGGCCGACGCCAAGACCAAGGGCATGCACGCCTCCCACAACAAGCCCTGCACGTCCTGAAGACTCCTTCCAGGAACACCGCGGAACCGGCGTTGCCGGGCCGCAGGTGTTGCCCCCGGTAGGGGAAAGGAGCAGCGACACGAAGTGCGCGAAGCCTGGGGGCGAGCCCTACTTCGGCTGGGATTCGACTTCGCGCGTCCAACGGTCGATGAGGCGCTTGCGCTCGTCCGCCTTGCCGTACTTCTCGAAGTCGTACTTGATGAGCTTCACGTCGGCCATCGACGGAATGCGCGGGTCGGGCTTGAAGGTCTTGTTGGCCGGCGACTGCAGGCTGCCGGCCTTGGCGCCGATGGACTGGCCCGCGGGGCTCATGAGCCAGTCGTAATAGCGCTTCGCGTTCTCCTTGTTGCGCGCGCCCTTCACCAGCGCGATGCCGCCGACCTCGTAGCCCGTGCCCTCGCAGGGCGCGGCGGTCTTCACGGGGAATTTGTCGTGGCGCCACTTCTCGAAGCCGAAGATGAAGCTCACACCGATGGCCACCTCGCCCTTGGCCACGTTGGGCGCCTGCGCCTGGCCGCTGCGGGTGTAGCTGGTGACGTTCCTGTTCAGCTTCTTGAGGTAGTCGAAGGCCGCGTCCTCGCCCATCTGCTGCACCAGGCCCGCGATGATGGTGTACGCCGTGCCGCTGGACGCCGGGTGCGAGATCTCGATTTCGCCCTTGTATTCGGGCTTGATGAGGTCGGCCCAGCACTTCGGCTCGGGCAGCTTCTTTTTCTTCAGCAGATCGGTGTTGAAGCCGAAGCCCATCGCGCTCGTGTAGAAGCCGCCCACCATGTTCTGCGACAGCGCGTACTGGCGCACCGCCCAGTCGTGCAGGTCATTGATGTAGGCCGGCCGGTAGGGCTCCAGCAGGCCCTGCTCGGCGGCCTGCAAAAACGGGTCGCCGGTGCCGCCCCACCAGATGTCGGTCTTGGGGTTGGCGGCCTCGGCGCGCAGTTGGGCGCCGATTTCGCCGGTGCCCTTGTGGGCCTGCAGCACCCGGATGCCGGTCTCGCGCGTGAAGGCCGCGGCGGCCGCTTCGCACCAGCCCGCGTCGGTGCTGCACAGCGCGTTGACGGTGCCCTGCGCGGCTGCGTTCGGCGCAGCGACAAGAGCGGCCGCGGCCATGCAGGCGACGGTGGCGATGTGCCGGATGGCGAAGGGGTGCATGCGCGGTTCTCCTCGTTGCTGGAAGCCGCAGGATAGCGCCCCCGCACCGCGCAAACACACAAAGCCGCGACAACTGTGAACAGGTTCCGGTAGTGCGAAAGACATGTATCGCGGCGCGTCCCCCCGTTCCTAGAATCCGCCCGCGCACGGCCCGGCCTTGCGTGCCTTCTCAACTTCAGGATGGAGCGACATGGAACACAGTACCTACAAAAAATGGTCGGCCGAATTCATTGGTACTTTCTGGCTCACGCTCGGAGGCTGCGGCAGCGCGGTGCTGGCCGCGGCCTTTCCGGGCGTGGGCATCGGCCTGCTCGGCGTGGCCCTGGCCTTCGGCCTCACGGTCGTGACGGGGGCCTACGCGCTGGGACCGATCTCGGGCGGGCACTTCAATCCGGCGGTGTCGATCGGCCTCGCAGCGGCGGGCCGCTTCAAGGCCTCGCAACTCGCGGGCTACATCGTGGCGCAGGTGCTCGGCGCCATCGCGGCGGCCGGCGTGCTCTACCTCATCGCCACGGGCAAGCCGGGCGCGGACATCGGCGGCTTTGCCACCAACGGCTATGGCGAACACTCGCCCGGCAAGTACGGCCTCACGGCCGCCTTGCTGTGCGAAGTGGTGATGACGGCGGTGTTCCTGATCGTGATCCTGGGGTCCACCGCCAAGCGCGCGGCCGGCGGCTTTGCCGGGCTCGCGATCGGCCTGTGCCTCACGCTGATCCACCTGATCTCGATCCCGGTGACCAACACCTCGGTCAACCCGGCGCGCAGCACGGGCCCGGCCCTGTTCGGGCCGTCCTATGCCGTCTCCGAACTGTGGCTGTTCTGGGCGGCGCCCATCGCGGGCGCGCTCATCTACCGCGCCGTGCTCAGCAACAGCAACGACTACTGATGCGTCAGCTGCCGCTGCCGGACTTCACCATCGGCAGCGAGGTCGACTGCCCGATCGGCTCGGTGCCGGTCGGGTGCGAAGCCGCATAGGCGCCGGCCTGGATGTCGGCCACGGGCAGCGTCGAGTTCATCGCGGGCGCGCTGGTCGACTGGCCCATGGGCTCGGTACCGGTCGGGCGGGCTGCGGCCATGGCGCCGGCCTGCACCTCGGGCCGTTCGGGCGAGTTCATCTGCAGCGGATGAAAGTCGGAGCCGTCCATGGTCTCGGCCGACGCCTGGACCGTGCCCAAGGCCGCCAGCGCAGCGAAGGAACCGACGGCAAGAAGCTTGAAGGAAGTGCGCATGATGTGTGTTCTCCTGGGTTCAGGTTGTCTCGGGTCGCGTGCCATCGAGCGAACTGCGCGCGGCAGGACCTGAACGCACTCTAGGCACGCAGACTGATGGGATGGTGAGCGAAGACTTAGCTGCGAGTGAGTGGCGCAACCGCGTTCCTGCCCACTCTACGTTGGCAAGGACGGCAGGTGCACGCGCGCCATCAGCCCCGGCCCGTCGTCACGGTTGCGCAGCTCGATGCGCAAGCCGTGCCGCTCGGCGGCGGTGCGGGCAATCGCCAGGCCCAGCCCGCTGCCGCCCGCCACCGAACCCGGCACGCGAAAGAAGCGGTCGAACACGCGGCCGATGACGGCCTGCGGAATACCGGGGCCGTTGTCGAGCACGTCGACCACCGCATGCCCGTCGACCTGGCGCAGCTTCACGTCGACCACGCCGCCCTCGGGGGCATAGCGCAGCGCGTTGTCGATCAGGTTGTCGAACACGCTGCGCAACTCGGCCGCGGGGGCGAACACCACGGCGGTGATGCGGCCTTCGCCTTCGAAGCCGATGTCCACGCGCCGCGCATCCGCCAGCACCATCAACTGGCTCACGCTCTCGCGCAGCAGCACCTCGATGTCGACGCGCTCGCGCGCATTGCCGCTTTGCGGCGCGTCCTGGCGCGACAGGTGCAGCAGCTGCTCGATCAGATGCTGCGCGCGCGTGACGCCGGCCTCGAGCTGGTTGAAGCGTTCGGTGGCTTCGCCGGCCGGCACGTGCGCGCGCAGGTTCTCGATCTGCAGGCCGATGGCAGCCATGGGCGTGCGCAGCTCGTGCGCGGCGTCCTGCACGAAACGCCGCTGCGTGGCGAAGGCGCTGCGCACGCGCGACAGCAGGTTGTTGAAGGCGCCCACCAGCGGCGCGATCTCGTCGGGCACGCGCGCCAACGACAGCTCGGTCGGGCTGCGCTCGTCCTGCGAGGCGACGTCGCGCGCCACCGCGCGCAGCGAGCGCGAGGCCGCCGACACGATGACCCACAGGATCAGCAACGCCAGCGGCAGCAGCAGCGTGATCGGCAGGCCTTCGAGCAGCGCGCGGCGCAGTGCGCGGCGGCGACGGTAGTCCTCGTTCTGCAGCACCTGCACGCGCGGCTGGTCGGCGCGCGGACCCGGCTCGGCGGTGAACACGCGCCAGCTGGCACTGGCCCGCGATCCCGTGGTCACGTCGCTGAAGCCCGGCCCCGGCTGCAGCGGCACCGACAGCGCGGGCCACGACGTGGCGCGCAAGGTGCGACCGTCGGCGCTCCAGATCTGCACGATGAAGCTGCCGCGCGAGAACGCGGCCTCGCCGTCCATCGGATGCGGCAGCTTCTGCGGGTCGCTGCCCGCATACGACTCGGCCACCAGCCGCATCTGGTCGTCCAGCGCGTTGTGCACCAGGTTGCCGTAGGCCACGAAGGAGAACCACGCCGTGAGCACGGCCGCGCCCAGGTGCAGCGTGATGAGCCACAGCAGCAGTTGCGTGCGCAGCGAACCCGGCCGCCACCAGCGGCCGCCGCCGCGCACCGCACGGGTCATGCGGCCACGCGCCAGCCGAGGCCGCGTACGTTGCGGATGGCATCGGCGCCGAGCTTGCGGCGCATGCCGTGGATGAGCACGTCGATGGCGTTGCTGGTCACTTCCTCGCCCCAGCCGTAGATGCGGTTCTCGAGCTGCTCGCGCGACAGGATGGCGCCGGGCCGCTCCAGCAGCGCATGCAGCAGCGCGAACTCGCGCGCGGTGAGCGCCTCGCGCGCGCCGTTGACCAGCACCTCGCGCGTGGTCAGGTCGAGCTGCAGCGCACCGCCGCCGACCAGCGAATGCGCCGCGCCGTCGCGCCGGCGCACCACGGCGCGCATGCGCGCGAGCAGTTCGCGGAACTCGAAGGGCTTGAGCAGGTAGTCGTCGGCGCCCAGGTCGAGGCTGTGGATGCGGTCGTCCAGGCCGTCGCGCGCGGTGAGCACCAGCACGGGGGTGGCGTCGCCCCGCTCGCGGGCCCGCCGAAGCACCTCGGTACCGTCCTGCCTGGGCAGGCCGAGGTCGAGCAGCACGCAGGTGTAGCCGCCGTCGCCCAGCGCGCTTTGCGCCAGCTCGCCGTCGCGCACCCAGTCGGCGGACCAGCCCGCGCCTTCGAGCGCCTGCTTCAGGCTGCGCCCGATCATTTCATCGTCTTCCACCAACAGTACGCGCATCGCGGCGACTCCTTCGGCCGCAAGGTAGCACGCGAACGGGATGATCGGTAGTGCCTGCGCCGGGGCGCAGCGTAATCAGGCAGAGTTAAGCGGGGCTTAAAGGCCCTGCGGGCCTGACAGGACCGTGCATCGCATGGCCACGCCGTCACCCTCGGCGGCGAAGGCCAGCAGGCGATGGGCTTCCTCCTCCACGCCCCGCCGGTCGGCTCCCGACCAGCGCGTGAACGGCTCCAGCAGCACCGTGGCGGCGCTCTTCGACCGCTCGATCTTCCACACCCCCGCCACGAAGCCGTCGAGCAGCACCGTGCCACGCACGATGCCGTTGACGGTGAACACGCGCGCGCGGTGTGCCGCGCTCAGCACGCGGCCGCGCTCGGCATGCGCGAGCAGCAGGTTGTCCCACTCGGCCACCAGGCGCGGCGGCGCGGGCGTGTCGGGGTCGGGACGCGGGGCGCGCGGCAGGTCGAACAGCTCCTGGCCCGCCTCGCCGGTGAACACGCGCAGTTGCGGCCGCAGGCGCTCGGCCACGGCCTTCCAGCCCGTGAGGCCCGACCACGCGCCGGCATCGGCCAGCGTGGCGGGGCCGAAGGCAGCGAGGTAGCGCAGCAGCAGGTCGTCCTGCGTGGCCGGGGCGACACCGGCGGCGGATTCGCCGAGCCACTGCGCCAACGGCTGCAGCAGCGCGCTCTGGTGCGAGTTCCAGCTGCCGGCGGGCGGCAGGTGCACCAGCGGCAGGTGGTTGCGGATCAGCGCGGCGAGCGATGCGGTTTCACGCCCCGCCCATCGCGCGCCGAGC
Organism: Variovorax pasteuri; assembly: GCF_051216435.1. Lineage (NCBI taxonomy): Bacteria > Pseudomonadati > Pseudomonadota > Betaproteobacteria > Burkholderiales > Comamonadaceae > Variovorax > Variovorax pasteuri. The sequence goes on along the minus strand of NZ_JBPJZS010000015.1, from coordinate 20,751 downwards.
GCCTGTCCGAGTTCGGCGCCGGTGTGCGGGCGCTGGTCGAGCAGCGCACGGCCGGCGCAGACCACGGCCGCGTGATCGAGGCCGTCGAGTACGCGCTTGTGGTTGCCCAGCAGGCCGCGCCGGTGCACAGGCTCCAGCAGCGCACGCCATGCCAGCGCGTCGCGCGCCGTCATCAGGTGCAGGGTGGAGCGCATCGTCGCCAGGCGCACGATGCGGCGCTTGCGCAAGGCCTCCGTCAGTTGCTCGCGTTCGAAGCCCTCGAGCCGGCTCCAGAGGCCGACATACGGCGGGTTGGGCGCCTGGGCCTGCAACCCGGCGAGCCGTTCGACGGCCTGCACCACCGAGAGCTTTCGCCTTTCCAGCAGCATCTGCCGCGCCAGCGTGGCGCGGTTCAATGCGCGCAGGCTCAGAACTTCTCGTGCGGCCCGAGGTAGCGCCATTGCCCCACCGGCAGGTTGCCCAGCATCACCTTGCCGATGCGCACGCGCTTCAGGCCCACCACCTTCAGGCCGACCAGCTCGCACATGCGGCGGATCTGGCGCTTCTTGCCTTCGGTGAGCACGAAGCGCAGCTGCTCGGGGTTCTGCCATTCGACCCGCGCCGGCTTGAGCGCCTGGCCGTCCAGGCTCAGGCCGTGGCGCAGCCGGGCCAGCATGGCTGGCGGAAACACCGCCTGCACGTTGCTGGTGATGGGGTCGTCGTCGTCCATGCGCACCAGCTGGCCGGTGGGTGCGGGCTGGTCCAGGCCGTGGTAGGCCACGCGCACCAGGTATTCCTTGTCCATCACCGAGTCTTCGCCGATGAGCTGGCGCGCGATGCGCCCGTCCTGCGTCATCACCAGCAGGCCGATGGAATCGATGTCGAGCCGGCCGCACGGCGCCAGGCCGCGCAGCTGGTGCGGGTGGAAGAAGAAGCGCGTGTTGTCTTCCGCCCAGCGGTTCTGCGGCGTGAACAGCGAGACCGCCGGCTCGTGCCCGTCCTCGGCCTGCGCGCTCACGTAGCCGATGGGCTTGTTGATGAGGATGGTGACCTGGTTGGCCTGCTGGCCCTTGGCCGCCTTGTCGATCTCGACGCGGTCCGAAGGCGTGACCTTCACGCCCATCTCGGCCGGCTTGCCGTTCACCTTCACCCAGCCGTTGGCGATCCACTCGTCGGCCTCGCGGCGCGAACACATGCCGAGCTCGGCCATGCGCTTGTTGAGGCGCACGGCACCGGAGGGGGAAGAAGAAGGCTCGGTCATCGGGGCGGGGGTGGTCGGTGTGCGGGGGACAGATGCTACAGGCAGACAAGCCCGCAAGGCCATGCGGGGACTTGATCAAGCCCCTGCGGCGATGCTATCCTGCCCTCAAGCGCGAGCTGATCGCGCCCTTTTTGGGGGATTCCCAAGTGAACACACAGAACACACGCAAGTTCCAGTACGCCATCGTCATCGGGCGTTTCCAGCCCGTCCATTTCGGCCACCAGCGACTCATCGAAGAGGGCCTTCGCGCCGCCGAGCGGGTCATCGTGGTGGTCGGCTCCGACCGCAAGCCCCGCAGCGTCAAGAACCCCTTCACCTTCGACGAACGCGAACGCATGGTGCGCGCCTGCCTGCGCGGCACCGAGCAGATGCGCGTGAGCGTGGTCGGCGTGGGCGACTCGCCCTACAACGACCAGCTCTGGATCGCGTCGATCCAGTCCGCCGTCGAGCGGCTCATCGTGCAGGACGGCCACGTGCCGGCCAAGGCCAGGGTGGCGCTGGTGGGCCACCTCAAGGACGCATCGAGCTACTACCTCAAGCTCTTCCCGCACTGGGAATTCGTCGGCCACCAGAACGTGGAAAGCCTCAACGCCACCGACGTGCGCAGCCTCTACTTCGACCCCGAGAACCGCGGCCAGCTGGCGCGCGCCGACCTGCCCGACGGCACGGCCGCCTTCCTCGACCAGTTCACCCGCACCGCCGACTACGCCGAGCTCTGCGAAGAGCGCGCCTTCCTGGCCGACTACCGCGACAAGTACCGCTATGCGGGCAGCAGCTTTCCGCCCATCTACACCACGGTGGACGCCATCGTGGTCGAGGCCGGCCACATCCTGCTGGTGCAGCGCAAGTTCCATCCCGGCAAGGGCACCTGGGCGCTGCCCGGCGGCTTCGTCGGCCAGCACGAGCGGCTGCAGGATGCGGCCATTCGCGAGCTGAAGGAAGAAACCCGGCTGAAGGTGCCCGTGCCCGTGCTCAACGGCAGCATGAAGGCCAGCCACGTGTTCGACGCGCCCGACCGCTCGCAGCGCGGACGCACCATCACGCACGGCTTTTTCTTCGAGCTGGCGCACAACCAGTGGGCGGGGCTGTCGGACGTGCGCGCCGACGACGACGCGGCCGAGGTGCGCTGGGTGCCGATCACCGAATTTCTCGACATGCAGGACCGCATCTACGAAGACCATTTCTTCATTGCGAACCATTTTCTGGGTGGTCTGGGCAAGAACTGAACGGCCCCGACTTTTTAGCAAGCACGGCCCCGGTTGACGGGTGCCACAGTGAAAGGAGCTTTCACACATGAACCGCAATCTCACCTCCACACCCCTGGGCAACAACCTCCTGCTTCGCACCGACTCCTACAAGGTGTCGCACTGGATGCAGTACCCCCCCGGCACGCAGACGGTGTACAGCTACATCGAGTCGCGCGGCGGCATCTTCAGCCACTCGCTCTTCTTCGGACTGCAGGCCTACCTGCGCGAATACCTGCAGACGCCGGTGACGCTCGAAGACGTCGAAGAGGCCGCCGCACTCATGGCGGTGCACGGCGAGCCCTTCAACCGCGAAGGCTGGCTGCGGCTGATCGAGAAGCACGGCGGGCTGATGCCGGTGCGCATCCGCGCGGTGCCCGAGGGCAGCGTGACGCCGGTGCACAACGTGCTCGCGACCATCGAGAACACCGACCCCGAGTTCTTCTGGGTCACGAGCTTTCTCGAGACGGAGCTGCTGCGCGCCATCTGGTACCCGACCACGGTGGCCACGCTGTCGGCCGCGGCACGCACCACGCTGCTGCGCTACCTGGAAGCGACCTGCGACGACCCGCAAGGGCAGATCGCGTTCAGGCTGCACGACTTCGGCGCGCGCGGTGTGTCGAGCCTGGAATCGGCCGCGCTCGGCGGCATGGCCCACCTTGTCAACTTCATGGGCACCGACACGCTGGCCGCATTGGTCGCGGCGCGCCGTTACTACGACTGCGACGTGGCGGGCTTCTCGATTCCCGCGGCCGAGCACAGCACGATCACGGGCTGGGGCCGCGACCATGAAGCCGATGCCTACAGCAACATGATCGACCAGTTCGGCAAGCCGGGCGCCACGTTTGCGGTGGTGAGCGACAGCTACGACATCTTCAATGCCTGCGCGCGCATCTGGGGCGGCGAGCTGAAGGCGAAGGTGGTGGCCTCGGGTTCGACCCTGGTGGTGCGGCCCGACTCGGGCGACCCGGCGGAAACGACGCTGAAGGTGGCGCGGATCCTGGCCGATCGTTTCGGCACCACGACCAACGCCAAGGGTTTTCGGGTGCTGAACAATGTGCGCATCATCCAGGGCGACGGGGTGAATCTGGATTCGCTGCGGCTGTGCCTGTCGAACTTTTTCCACAACGGGTTCTCGACGGAGAACATCTCCTTCGGCATGGGCGGCGGGCTGCTGCAGCAGGTCAACCGGGACACCATGCAGTGGGCAATGAAGTGCTCGGCCATGCAGGTGAACGGCGAGTGGCGCGACGTGTACAAGTCGCCGGTGGGCGATGTGAGCAAGGCCTCGAAGAAGGGGCGGCTGGCGCTGGTGCGCGGTGCGGGCGGTGTCGAGACCACGGTGCGTGAAGAGGCACTTTCGCCGGGGCAGGTCGACCTTCTTCAGACGGTGTTCGAGAACGGGCGCATTGTCGAGAACACCAGCTTCGAGGCCATTCGGGCAAGGGCTGCGGAAGGGGTGAATCAGTTCGTCACCTCGCGCGCGCCGCTCTGAGGCCCACACAGCTGTCCGGGGCGGGTGCACAGGCCGCCGGTTTGCGGCCGATCAACCACCGCCGCTCACGACGCTCACGTGTCGGCGTGAGTGCCACATGCCATGGCCATAATCCCCGCAACTCCCGGAATTCATGACCAAACTCCTGATCCTCAGCGTGAGCGCCGGCAACGGCCACGTGCGTGCAGCACAGGCGCTTGCCGCCACCGCCCAGACCCTTTCCCCGCCCTGCACGGCGGTCCACATCGACGCCATGGCCCACGTGGCCGGCGGCTTTCGCAAGGTGTACACGGACTGGTACATCCAGCTCGTGAACCGCGCCCCCGACCTCTGGTCTTACCTGCACCAGCGCACCGACAGCACACCGCACCACGCGCCATCGCAGCGCCTGCGCCGTGGCATCGAGCGCCTCAGCACCGGGGCGCTGGTGAAGGAAATTCGCCGCGAGCAACCCGATGCCGTCATCTGCACGCACTTCCTGCCGGCCGAACTGCTGATGCGCGAACGCAACCGCGGGCGCATCGACTACCCGGTGTGGCTGCAGATCACCGACTACGACCTGCACAACATGTGGCTGGTGCCAGGCATGACGGGCTACCTCGCGGCAACCGAAGAGGTCGCGTTTCGGCTGCGGGCGCGCGGCATTCCGGCGGACCGCATCCATGTGACGGGCATCCCGGTGATGCCCGCGTTCTCCGAGCCCGAGGTGCCGGCACTGGCGCGCAACGCCTGCGTGGCGGAACTCGGCCTCGACCCCGCTCGGCCGGTGCTGCTGATGGCCTCGGGCGGCGCGGGCGTGGGCGACCTGGCCAGCATGGTCGAACGTGTGCTCGGCCTGGGAAGCGACGGCAACTTCCAGGTGATCGCGGTGGCGGGCCGCAACGTGGAGACCCACGGCAGGCTCGAAGCGCTGGCCAGGCGCTACCCGGGCCGCGTGGTGGCCATCGGCTTCACCAACGAGATGCACAAGCTCATGGCCGCAGCAGACGTGGTCGTGACCAAGCCCGGCGGGCTCACGGTGTCCGAATGCCTGGCACTGGGCAAGCCGATGCTGCTGATCTCGCCCATTCCCGGGCAGGAAGAACACAACGCCGGCTTCCTGATGGAAGAAGGCGCGGCCTGGCTCGCGTACGACGCCATCGGCCTGGACTACAAGGTCGCGCGGCTGATGGCCGACCCGGCCAAGCTCGCGGCCATGGCCGCGCGCAGCCGCGCGCTGGGCAAGCCGCAGGCCGCGCGCGCGGTGCTGCAGCATGTGCTGGGCGCCACGACGGGAACCGCAGCATGAACGGCACCGTCGAAAAGACCGGCGTCGGCCGCACGCTCGGCTATCTCGCCTGGGTGGTCGTCATGGCCTTCTTCTTCGCCAACGCCGAGATCCAGATCGAAGGCGGCGCAGGCTGGGCCACCTCGCTGCCCACTTGGCGCATCGAGAACAGCATCTGGCTCGACCTGTTCTGGGGCGGCCGCGCCATGACGGGCTACCACGCGTGGGTGTTCACCTTCATGGCGCTGGTGTTCTTTTCGCCATTGGCCTTCAACGGCCGCTGGACGTGGCGCAACGTGGGGCTGGCAGTGGCGGGCCTCATCGTGTTCTGGGTCTGCGAAGACTTCCTGTGGTTCCTCATCAACCCGGCCTTCGGCTGGGCGCGCTTCAACCCGGTCGATGCGTTCTGGCACAAGCACTGGCTGTGGGGCGCACCGGTCGACTACTGGGGCGGGCTGGCGGTGGCGCTGGTGATACTGGCCGTGCGGCACTGGCGGCGCAAGCCATGAGCAGGACACGCAAGCCCGACGACAAGCACGCCGTCACCCCGCGCCCCGGCCACTGGGCCGACGCACTGGACGAACTGCAGGTCGAGAACCTGCACCGCATCACGCCCACGCTGTACCGCAGCGCGCAGCCGCGGCGCGCCGACATGGCGGCACTGCAGCAGCTCGGCATTCGCACGGTGGTGAGCCTGCGTTCGTTCAACGACGACAAGAAGGTGTTCGCAGGCTCCGGCATCCGCCTGGTGCGCGTGCCGATCAACACCTGGTCCATCGACGACGCCAAGGTGCTGCGCGCGCTCACGGCCATTCGCGAGGCGCAGAAGCACGGCCCGGTGCTCATCCACTGCATGCACGGCGCCGACCGCACCGGCGTGGTGGCGGCGGTGTACCGCATGGCGGTGCAGGACTGGGACAAGGAGAGCGCACGCCACGAGATGCTGCGCGGCGGCTACGGCTACCACACGCTGTGGCGCAACATTCCGCGCTACATCGAGCGGCTCGACCCCGTCAAGATGCGCCATGCGCTGGCCCATGCCCCGGTGATTCCCGTGGTGTCCTGAAGGCGCCTGCGGTTTTCGCACCCCGCTCCTATACTGGCCGCCCCGTGGCCACAGGCCATCTCCGAACCCCTGCAAAGGCTTCCTCCATGGCACTGCAAATCCGCTCCCTCGTTCGCGCCAACGGCGAACTCGAACTCTCGCTGCACGACGACCCCATTCCCGAACCGCAGGCCCACGAAGTGGTGATCCGCGTGGAGGCGTCGCCGTTGAATCCGTCCGACCTGGGCCTGCTGTTCGGCGCGGCCGACATGGGCACCGCCAAGGCCTCGGGCACGCCCGATCGCCCGGTCGTGACCGCCACCGTACCCGAACGCGCCCGGCCCGCCATGGCCGCGCGGCTCGACGAGTCGATGCCCGTGGGCAACGAGGGCGCGGGCGTGGTGGTCAAGGCCGGTGCGTCGCCGGCCGCGCAGGCGCTGCTGGGCAAGACCGTGGCGGCCATCGGCGGCGCGATGTACTCGCAGTACCGCTGCCTCGCCGCCGCGCAATGCATGGTGTTGCCCGAGGGCACGACGCCGGCCGAAGGCGCGTCGTGCTTCGTCAACCCGCTCACGTCGCTGAGCATGGTGGAGACCATGCGCATGGAGGGCCACAAGGCGCTGGTGCACACGGCGGCCGCGTCCAACCTGGGGCAGATGCTCAACAAGATCTGCCAGAAGGACGGCATCGCGCTGGTGAACATCGTGCGCAAGCAGGAGCAGGAAGACCTGCTGCGCGGACTGGGCGCGAAGTACGTGTGCAACGCGAGCTCGCCCACGTTCCTTGAAGACCTGACGCAGGCGCTGGTGGAGACCGGCGCAACCCTGGCCTTCGACGCGACCGGCGGCGGCAAGCTGGCGGGGCAGATCCTCGGCTGCATGGAAGCGGCGCTCAACCGCACCGCCAAGGAATACAGCCGCTACGGCTCGGCCACGCACAAGCAGGTGTACATCTACGGCGGCCTGGACCGCAGCCCGACGGAGTTCGTGCGCAACTTCGGCATGGCGTGGGGCATGGGCGGGTGGTTGCTGTTCCCGTTCCTCGGCAAGCTCGGCGATGAAGGCACGCAGCGCTTGAAGGCGCGCGTCGTGGCTGAATTGAAGACGACGTTCGCGAGCAAGTACACGCGCGAGGTGTCGCTGGTGGAGATGCTGCAGCTCGACGCGATCGGGGTGTATGGCAAGCAGGCGACGGGGGAGAAGTTCTTGCTGAATCCGAACAAAGGCATTGCGGCCTGACTCTCGGGCTTGCGTGCGGGACGCTCTTTTTGGGGCGCTGCTGTTCAGGACACGATCACGCCGACGCGGTCATTGATCGCGGTTCACCAGGTGCGTGCCCAGGTGAACAGGGCGTCGTGTGCTTCCCGCAGCGAACTGAAGGAGAAAAGGGCGAAGCCCCGGGGGACATTCGCGGAGGGAAGTACCCGGCGGCCTGTTCACTCGCCCTGAACCCGGATTCCCGGACGCAAGCGGCTACTCCAGCACAAGCCGCCCACTGTGCACCTTCACGTCCTTGCGCATAGAGCCGAACCGAGGATGGGCAAGCCACGTCAACGAAAGGCTGCCCGGTACGTCAAGGCGCCCCAGTCGCTCGCGCAGCGACGCCCCCCTGTCGTCATCGAGTTCGATCGTTTTGAGACAGCTCTGAACAAGCAGGCTGTCCCGCTCCACCATCCGCAACGACGGCTTCGACACCTCGACGAGCCGCAGAGTGTCTTCCGTCCCCGCGCCGCAGTAACCCGCGTCTCGGTTGCGGCGTGAGGGCTGCTGCGTGACAAGGTAGAGGTACGTCCGGCCGTCCTGCGCGAAGGTCTTCGCGCCGACGATGAACGCGTCGTCGGATGCGGCAACGGCGCGCTTCAGGGTGGGAGTCCAGGTCGCCTCCACCGCAGGCAACGGCGCGGCGTGAAGGGCCGTGCCGAACAGCGCAACGAGCGCGACAAGGTGATTCGTCTTCGGGTGCATGTCGCCAATTGTCGCCACGCGGACACGATGCCGACTCGCCAAAACGCTTGACCCTCTCGCTACGTCACGCCCTAGGATGCCTTCAACTTGAAGAGAGAGGAGAGGGAAGGCATGTTTCTGAAGATCGGCGAACTCGCCCGGCGCGTCGGGCTGACGGTGCGTGCGCTGCGGCACTACGAAGACATCGGCCTGCTGGTGCCGTCGCACAGGTCCAGCGGTGGCTATCGCCTGTACGACCGCAAGGACGTGGCGCGGCTCTATCGCATCCAGGCGCTACGGCGGCTCGACCTGTCGCTGGCCGAAATACAGCGCCTGCTCGACGATGCCACCAGCGGGCTGTCGGACATCGTCGCGCAGCAGGTTGCGCAACTCGACCGCGAGATCCGCCAGGCCTCGGCGCTGCGCGCGCACCTGTTGGCCATGCAGCGCCAGTTGCAGGCCAGCGAAGAGCCCGGGCTCGACGACTGGCTGCTGGCGCTCGAAAGCATGGTCGCGGGGGCAAAGTACTTCAGCGACGACGAGCTGCACACGCTCGGCGCACCGCACGGCGATGCCGCCGATGCCACCGCACGCGAGCGCGCCGCGCTGGCGGCGTCGCTGCGCGAGTTGGTCACGGCCGGCGCCTCACCTGAAAGCCCGCAGGCCCAGGCCCTGGCGCAACACTGGATCGACATGCTGCTCAAGGAGGCGGGCGGCGACGAACGCCTGCTGATCAAGCTGTACACGATGCACTGGAACGAGCCGTCGCTGCATGCGCTGACCGGTGTGGACCAGGCCGGCATCCGGTACATCTCGCATGCGATGGCGTATGCACGCGTCGCGCTCTACGCACCCCATTGCAATGCCGACGACATGGCCACGCTGCGCCAGCACTACGTTGCGCAGACCGACGCGTGGCCGCCGCTCATCGCCGAAATTCGGCAACAGATGCTGGCCGATGCGCCCACCGACAGTGCGCAGATGCGTGCGCTCGCGTTGCGGTGGCGCGCGCTGTCGCTGGCCAAGGCGGGCGGTGACGCGGCGCTCGACGCCCGCTTGCAGCACGCCTTTCGCACCGATCCGGCCTTGCGCGTCGGCTCGGGCATCGACACGCCGCTGACCGCCTATGTCCAGCAGGCGATCGCCCGGCTCGACGACCCAATCAACCCCTGAGCGCATCCGCAAGGCCCACGTGAACCCCAAAACTCAGTCGATGAAAACGACGCAGACGAACCCGCATTTCTTCACCGGCAACTACGCGCCACTCGCCGAGGAGCACGACCTCGAGGCGCTCCGCATCGAAGGCACGTTGCCATCCGGTCTCTCGGGCAGCCTCTACCGCGTGGGCCCGAACCCGCAATACGCGCCGCGCGACAACCACTACCACTGGTTCTCCGGCGACGGCATGGTGCACGCGTTCCACATCGACGCAGGCAAGGTGTCTTACCGCAACCGCTGGGCGCGCACGCCGAAATGGCAGCTCGAACACGACGCGGGGCGCGCGCTGTTCGGCACCTTCGGCAACCCCGCCACCAGCGACCCGTCGGCACAGGGCCGCAACGGCGGCACGGCCAACACCAGCATGCTGTGGCACGGCGAGCGGCTGTTCGCGCTCGAGGAATCGCACCAGCCCTTCGAACTCGATGCGCGCACGCTGACGTCCAAGGGGCACCAGGGCTTCGGCGACCGTATCGACTCGCGCTGCACCGCCCACCCGAAGCAAGACCCCGAGAGCGGCGAGTTGCATTTCTTCGCCTACTCGCCCGACGCGCCCTGCTCGCCGACCATGCTCTACGGCGTGATGGACCGGCACTGCAAAGTGACGCAGCGCCAGGCCTTCACCGCGCCGTATGCCAGCATGGCGCACGACTTCATGCTGACGCGGGGGCACGTGCTGTTTCCGGTCACGCCGCTCACGCTCAGCATGGAGCGCGCGATGCGCGGCAAGCCGTTGCTGGCATGGGACGCCAGCCTGCGCACGCACGTGGGCGTGATGCGGCGCGACAGCACGATGCACACGGCGAATGCGGCGCCCACGGTGCGCTGGTTCGACACCGACGCCTGCCACGTGTTCCACGTGATGAACGCCTGGGACGACGGCGACACCATCGTGGCCTACGTGATGCAGTCGGACACGGCCCCTGGTCTGCCCGATGCCGAAGGCCGTCCCGGCGAGCCCGACGCGATGGCGGCACGCCTGTGCCGCTGGACCTTCGACCTGGGCGGTCCTGGCAACACGTTCCGACGCGAATACCTCGACCACCTGGCAGCGGAGTTTCCGCGCATCGATGAGCGCTACACCGGTCGGCACAACCGCTACGGTTTCTACACATGCCACGCCACATCGCGCGCGCGCGACGACAGCGAAAGCGTGCTCTACGACAGCCTGGCGCGCTTCGACTTCGACACCGGCGAACGCACCCTGCACACGTTGCCCCCAGGCGATGTGGTGTCCGAGCCGGTGTTCGTGCCGCGTACGGCGAAAGCGGCCGAGGGCGACGGCTGGCTGCTGGCCGTGGCCTGGCGCGAGCAGCAGCAACGCAGCGACCTGCTGGTGTTCGATGCCGCCGACCTCGCAGCCGGTGCAATTGCGGTGGCCAGGTTGCCGCACCGCGTGCCGTTCGGCTTCCACGGCACCTGGCGGCCCAACGCGTAGCAGCGCCGACCTAGACGACCAGCCGATACCCCACAGCCGTCTCCGTCAACAGATGCCGCGGCTGCGCCGGGTCTGCTTCGAGCTTCTGCCGCAGGTGCCCCATGTAGATGCGCAGGTAGTGGCTCTGGTCGGTGTGCGACGGCCCCCACACCTCGCGCAGCAACTGGCGCTGCGTGAGCACGCGGCCCGCGTTGGTGGCCAACACCGACAGCAGGCGGTATTCGGTCGGCGTGAGATGCACCTCGACGCCTGCGCGGCGCACGATGCGCGCGGACCGGTCCAGCTCGATCTCGCCGAAACGGAACAGCGCCTCGGGCGGCTCTTCGCTGCCGCCGCCTGCGGCACGCGGGCGCCGCAGGTTGGCCCGCACGCGCGCCAGCAGCTCGCCGGTGCCGAAAGGCTTGGTGAGGTAGTCGTCGGCGCCCGCGTCGAGTGCGGCGATCTTGTCGGCCTCGTCGGTGCGGGCCGAGAGCACGATGATCGGCACGGCCGACCAGCCGCGCACATCGCGGATCAGCGACACGCCGTCGCCGTCCGGCAGGCCGAGGTCCAGCACCAGCAGGTCGGGCTGGCGCGTGCCGGCCGCGGCCAGGCCGTCGCGCAGCGTGCCGGCCTCGTGCACCACCCAGCCTTCGGCTTCGAGCGCGCCGCGCACGAACCGGCGGATCTGCGGCTCGTCTTCGATCACGATGGCGGTAGGCGATGGCATGGGGCTGGGTTCAGAGTTGCGCTTCGGCCGACTCGGGCGGCTCGCGGCGGGGCAAGGTGACCGTGAATTCTGCACCGCCGCCGAGCGCGTTGCCGGCGGCGATGTCGCCGCCGTGTGCGCTCACCACCGCCTTGCAGATCGCCAGGCCCAGGCCCACCCCGGGCGTGGCGGACTCGGCCTCGCCGCGCGTGAACTTGTCGAACAGCTTCTGTTCATGACCGAGCAGCGCAGCCGGCAATCCGGGCCCATGGTCGCGCACCGTCAGCACCAGCGTGCCCGGCTCGGCCCGCGCACCGACCACGATGGGGGCAGCGCCGTACTTGGTGGCGTTCTCCAGCAGGTTGACCAGCACGCGCTCGATCAGCACCGCATCGAACTCGACCAGCGGCAGTTCGGGGTCGAGCGCGGTCTGCACGACGATGCTGCCGAGCGAGGTGCGCGCCGCGCGAATGGCCGAGCCCACCACCTCTTCCACCGACTGCCAGTCGCGCCGCAGGTTCACCGCACCGCCCGCAATGCCGCTTTCGAGCCGCGCCATGTCGAGCAGGTTGTTCACCAGCGCATGCAGTTCGTGCGCCTGCGCGACGATGGCGCGTGCGGCGTTGCCGTGCTCCTCGGGCGGCAGGGTCTGCAGCGACTCGGCCAGGGCGATGAGCGCGGTGAGCGGCGTGCGCACGTCGTGCGAGATGGCGCCGAGCAACGCGTTGCGCAGGCGCTCCGACTCCATCTCGACCACCGCCTGCTGCGCCACCTCGACGTAGTGCACGCGCTCCAGGGCGATGGCGATCTGCCGTGCCAGCGTGTCGAGCTGCTGTGCCTGTTCAGGGATGAGCAGCCAGCGCGGTTGCGCGGGCGACAGCGCGAGCACGCCGCGCACGCGCATCGGCGCCTGCAGCGGCACGTAGTGCCAGGGCTGCGCGGCCAGCGTGGCCGTGGCCAGGCCAGCGGGCTGGGCGTGGCGGAAGGCCCAGTCGGCCACCTGCGGATCGAAGCCTTCGGGCGGCTCGGCGGGCAGCAGGAGCTGGTCGGCCGCATCGGTCACCAGCACCAGCGCATGGCCGCCGAAGTGGCCTTGCACCGCGGCGCCGCCGAGCGCGACCACCTGCGAGCTTTCGAGCGCGGCGGAAAGCTCGCGCGTGAGCTCGAACAGCGAGCGCGCGCGCCGCTCGCGGCTGGTCGACACGCCCGCCGCGAAGCGCAGGCCCGCCGTGAGCTGGCCCACCAGCAGGCCGACGCCCAGCATGATCGCGAAGGTCAGCACGTACTGCACGTCGCTGACGGCGAAGGACATGCGCGGCGGCACGAAGAAATAGTCGAAGGCCGCCACGTTGAGCAGCGCGGCCAGGGCCGCCGGCCCGCGCCCGAAGCGCATGGCCACGCCCACCACGCCGAGCAGGAACAGCATGACGATGTTCGACAGCTCCAGCACGCCGGCCAGCGGCGTGCAGACCAGCGTGAGCGCGATGCTGGTGGCGGCGGCCCATGCGTAGGCGGGCCAGTAGGTCGGCGCCTTCTCGTGGTCGTCGCTGTCGATGCGCGCACCCTCCAGGGGTGCGCGCGACAGGCGGCGCGAGCTGTCGACCCGCGCGACTTCCATGATGTCGAGCGCGGGTGCGTGCTTCGCGATCGCGCCCGACAAGGGTTGCGCCGCCGCGGGCCACCAGCGCCGCCAGCCCGTGGCCGGCTCGGAGCGGCCCAGCACCAGCGTCGCGCAGTTGAGCCGGCGCGCCTGTTCGGCCAGCTGCTCCGCGACGTCGGCGCCGGTGAGCACGGCGGTGGCCGCGCCCAGCTCTTCCGCCAGCTTGAGCACGGCCAGGATGCGGTCGCGCTCCGCCGCGGCCAGCCGCTGCAGCCGGGGCGTCTCGACATACGCGGCATGCCAGCGCACGTTGAGCTGGCCCGCCAGCCGCGCCGCGGTGCGCACCGTTTGCGCGGCCCCTTCATGCGGACCGACGCAGGCCAGGATCGCGCCCGATGTGTTCCAGGCCTGCAAGCTGCTGCCCTTGCCGTTCGCGCTGCCTCCGGCGCCCGACTGCTCCACGCGCCAGCCGCGCACATCGTCTTCCACATGCTCGGCCGTGCGGCGCAGCGCGATCTCGCGCAACGCGATGAGGTTGCCCTTGCGGAAGAAGTTCTGCGCGGCGCGCTCGGCCTGCTGCGGCAGGTACACCTTGCCGGCCGCGAGCCGCGCCGTGAGTTCGTCGGGCGTGACGTCGACCAGCACCACCTCGTCGGCCTCGTCGAGCACGGTGTCGGGCACGGTCTCGTGCACGCGCACGCCGGTGATGGCGCCGACCGTGCCGTTCAGGCTCTCCAGGTGCTGCACGTTCAGGGCCGACCACACTTCGATGCCGGCGGCCAGCAGCTCCTGCACGTCCTGCCAGCGCTTGGCATGGCGCGAGCCGGGCGCGTTGGTGTGGGCCAGCTCGTCGACCAGCAGCACGGCGGGCTTGCGGGCCAGCGCGGCGTCCAGGTCGAACTCGGCCAGGGTGCGGCCGCGGTAGGCAAGCTCGCGCAGCGGCAGGGCGTCGAGACCCGTGAGAAGCGCGGCGGTTTCGCTGCGGCCGTGGGTCTCGATCACGCCGATCAGCACGTCGCGCCCGGCCGTGCGCTCGCGCTGCGCGGCGCTCAGCATGGCCCAGGTCTTTCCCACACCGGCACTGGCGCCGAAATAGATGCGCAGCTTGCCGCGCTGCGCGCGCGCCTCGTTGTTGCGCAGTTGCGCAATCAGGGCGTCGGGGTCGGGGCGGTCGTCGTGCATGGGTGGCGCGCAGGTTATCGCATCGGGCGGTCCTTGCGGCGGCCGGCGTGGCGCCGCGCGGTGCGCGAGAGCACCCACCAGGCAAAGCCCAGCGGCACGAACAGCGCCGCCAGGGCCAGCAAGGCCAGCAGCAGGTCAGTGACCATGGCGCAGGCCGCAGCGCGCGAGGTGCTCGCGCCAGCTCACGAGCCGCCCGATCTCGCCGGAGGGCACGCACTCGATAAGGCGGTGCAGCACGTCGGCATAGCGCGCGAGCGGCAGGCGGATCATCAGGCGAACGCAGGGCGCATCGCTTTCCTGCGAGCAGCAGCCGTGCAGCAGCGGCTCGCAGCGCACCACGCCCGCGTCGGGACAGCCGGCGATGCTGCGGCGCACGCGCAGGGCGTCGGCGCAGCAGACGGTGACGTCGAGCACGTAGAACGGGCTGGGGTGGGTGCTCATGGGTGCGTGCGATCGGGGCACGCCAGGGTGTTCTCGGTAAGCGGCATAGGCCATTTCTTGTTTCTCCTCAACGCGGGGCCGAAGGACGGGAAGACGCATCGAGCGCCAGGTTCAGCGCCAGCACGTTGACGCGCGACTCGCCCAGGAAGCCCCACAGCGGGCCCTGCGTGTTGTTCGCGATCAGCGCATTGACCTGATCGACCGGCACGCCGCGCACCCGCGCCACGCGCGCTGCCTGGTACTTCGCGGCGGCCGGGCTGATGTCGGGATCGAGCCCGCTGCCCGAGGTGGTGACCAGGTCGACCGGCACCGGCGCGGTGTTGCCCGGATCGGCGGCGCGCAGCGCCTCGACGCGCCCCTTGACCGCATCGGTCAGCGCCGGGTTCAGCGGGCCCTGGTTGGAGCCGCCCGAGGCGCTGGCGTTGTAGGGCTGCGGCGCGGTGGCCGACGGGCGGCCCCAGAAGTGCTTCGGGTCGCTGAAGTTCTGCCCGATGAGCTTCGAGCCCACGGTGGTGCCGTCGAGCACCACCAGGCTGCCGTCGGCCTGCGCGGGGAACACCGCTTTCGCGGCGCCGGTGACGGCCATCGGGTAGATCAGGCCGGTGAGTGCGCTCATCAGCACGAAAAGCACGAGCGCGGGGCGAACGATATTGCCGTTGTTGTTCATGACGAAGAACTCCTCAGACCAGGTGGACTGCAACGAGCAGCCAGTCGATCAGCTTGATGCCGATGAAGGGAACCAGCAGGCCGCCCAGGCCGTAGATGGCCAGGTTGCGGCGCAGCAGCGCGGCGGCGCCCACGGGCCGGTAGCGCACGCCCTTGAGTGCCAGCGGAATCAGGAACACGATGACCAGCGCGTTGAAGATCACCGCGCTCAGGATGGCCGACGACGGGCTCGCCAGGCGCATCACGTTCAGCGCACCCAGCTGCGGGTAGGTCGACACGAAGATCGCCGGAATGATCGCGAAGTACTTCGCCACGTCGTTCGCAATGGAGAAGGTGGTGAGCGAGCCGCGCGTCATCAGCAGCGCCTTGCCGGTTTCCACCACCTCGAGCAGCTTGGTCGGGTTGGAGTCCAGGTCGACCATGTTGCCGGCTTCCTTGGCGGCCTGCGTGCCGCTGCCCATGGCCACGGCCACGTCGGCCTGCGCGAGCGCGGGAGCGTCGTTGGTGCCGTCGCCGGTCATGGCCACCAGGCGGCCTTCGGCCTGGTACTGGCGGATGAGCGCCAGCTTGTCCTCGGGCGTGGCCTCGGCCAGGAAGTCGTCCACGCCGGCCTCGGCGGCGATGGCGGCGGCCGTGAGCTTGTTGTCGCCGGTGATCATCACCGTCTTGATGCCCATGCGGCGCAGCTCGGCGAAGCGCTCCTTGATGTCGGTCTTGACGATGTCCTTGAGCTCGACCACGCCGAGCACGCGGTTGCCTTCGGCCACGGCCAGCGGCGTGCTGCCGCGGCGCGAGGCTTCCTCGGCGGCGCGCAGCACCTCGGGCGCCATGGTGCCGCCCAGGGCCTCGACGTAGCGGCGCACGGCCTCCACGGCGCCCTTGCGCAGCAGCACGTCGTCGGTGTCCAGGCTGTTCGGTGCGGCCGGCAGGTCGACACCGCTCATGCGGGTCTGCGCGGTGAAGGGCACGAAGCGCGCGCCTTCCACGGCGTTGGCCTCCAGCCCGTCGCGGCGGGCCAGCTCGACGATGCTGCGGCCTTCGGGCGTCTCGTCGGCCAGCGAGGCGAGCATCGCGGCGCGTGCCAGCCGGGCCTTGGTGATGCCGGGTGCGGGCAGGAACGAGGTGGCCTGGCGGTTGCCGTGCGTGATGGTGCCGGTCTTGTCGAGCAGCAGCACGTCGACGTCGCCGGCGGCTTCCACCGCGCGGCCCGAGGTGGCGATCACGTTGGCCTGCATCATGCGGCTCATGCCGGCCACGCCCACGGCCGACAGCAGCCCGCCGATGGTGGTCGGAATCAGGCACACCAGCAGCGCGACCAGCGCGGTGAGCGACACCACGGTGCCCGCGCCGGCGGCCTCCACGCTGAACACCGAGAACGGCAGCAGCGTGACGGTGACCATCAGGAACACCAGCGTCAGCGCCACCAGCAGGATGGTGAGCGCGATCTCGTTGGGCGTCTTCTGGCGCTTGGCGGCCTCGACCATGCCGATCATGCGGTCGAGGAAGGACTCGCCCGGGTTCACCGATACGCGCACCACCAGCCAGTCGGACAGCACGCGGGTGCCGCCGGTGACGGCCGAGAAGTCGCCGCCCGATTCGCGCACCACGGGGGCCGATTCGCCGGTGATGGCGCTTTCGTCGACCGAGGCCACGCCTTCGATGACTTCGCCGTCGAGCGGAACCACGTCGCCGGTCTCGACCAGCACGATGTCGCCCTTGCGCAGGTTGGGCGCCTGTTCAGGCAGCCACTGTGCGCCGTGGTGCGGCTCGGCCAGCTTCTTGGCCCAGGTGTCCTTGCGCAGCCCGCGCAGCGAGGCGGCCTGCGCCTTGCTGCGGCCTTCGGCAAGCGCCTCGGCGAAGTTGGCGAACAGCACGGTGAACCACAGCCACACGGTGATGGCCAGCACGAAGGCGGGCTTCATGCCGGTGTCGCCCGGGAAGCTCAGCGCGTGCACCCAGAGCAGCGTCGTGAGGATGCTCCCGATGTACACGATGAACATCACCGGGTTGCGCCACTGCGTGCGCGGGTTGAGCTTGGCAAAGGCGCCCCACAGGGCGGGCTTGACCAGCGCTGCGTCGAACAGCGAGAGAGATGTCTTGGTAGTCACGGTCATGGTGGGCTCCTTCTTATTTCCAGAGCACCAGGTGTTCGACGATCGGGCCCAGGGCCAGCGCCGGCACATAGTTGAGCAAACCGACCAGCAGCACCGTGCCGATCAGCAAAGAGACGAACAGCGGGCCGTGCGTGGGCAGCGTGCCGCCGGTGACGGGCAGGCGCTTCTTGGCCGCGAGCGAGCCGGCAATGGCGAGCACCGGCACGATCATCGCGAAGCGGCCGAGCCACATGGCCAGCGCGAGCAGGCCGTTGTAGAAGGGCGTGTTGGCCGACAGGCCCGCGAAGGCGCTGCCGTTGTTGTTGGCGGCGGAAGTCAGCGCGTACAGGATCTCGGAGAAGCCGTGCGCGCCGGGGTTCGCGATGCCGGCCTTGCCGGCGCCCGCGACCACCGCCACCGCCGTGCCCGCCAGCACCAGGATGGGCGTGACCAGGATGGCGATGGAGATGAGCTTCATCTCGCGCACCTCGATCTTCTTGCCGAGGTACTCGGGCGTGCGGCCGATCATCAGGCCGGCGATGAACACCGCCAGCATCGCGAAGATCAGCATGCCGTACAGGCCGGAGCCCACGCCGCCGAACACCACCTCGCCGAGCTGCATCAGCACGATCGGCACCATGCCGCCCAGCGGCGTGAGCGAGTCGTGCATCACGTTCACCGCACCGCACGAAGCAGCGGTGGTGATGGCGGCGAAGAGGGCCGAGGCATCGATGCCGAAGCGCACTTCCTTGCCTTCCATGTTGCCGCCGCTCTGCAGCGCGCTGGACACCTGGTCGACGCCCAACGATGCGAACAACGGGTTGCCGGCCTGCTCGGCGGGCGTGATGACCATCACGGCGATGACGAACATGACCGTCATCGCGGCGAGCACGGCCCAGCCCTGGCGCATGTCGCCCACCACGCGGCCGAAGGTGAAGCACAGCGCGGCCGGGATCAGGAAGATCGCGATCATCTGCAGCAGGTTCACCAGCGCGTTCGGGTTCTCGTAGGGGTGCGCCGAGTTGGCGTTGAAGAAGCCGCCACCGTTGGTGCCGAGCATCTTGATGGCTTCCTGCGAAGCGACCGGGCCCATGGCCAGGGTCTGCGTGGCGGTGGTGGCGTCTTCCATCACCGGCTGGCCCTTGTCGTCCTTCAGCGGCTGGCCGTCGGGGCCGTTCTTCGGTTGCTGGAAGGCGGTGGTCTCCAGCGTGTTCACCGTCTTGTAGGCGTCGAAGTTCTGAATGACGCCCTGGCCCGCGAAGACCATGGCGATGACGAACGAGATCGGCAGCAGCACCCACAGCGTGATGCGCGTGATGTCGGCCCAGAAGTTGCCCACCAGGCCCTTGCCGTCACCCCTGCGCGCGAAGCCGCGCACCAGCGCGAAAGCCACCGCGATGCCGGTCGCGGCGGACATGAAGTTCTGCACCGTGAGCCCGAGCATCTGCGTGAGATAGCTCATGGTGGACTCGCCGGCGTAACCCTGCCAGTTGGTGTTGCTCACGAAGCTCACCGCGGTGTTGAAGGCCGAGTCGGGCGACACGGCGGTCATGCCCGCGGGGTTCAGCGGCAGCCAGCCCTGCAGGCGTTGCAGCGCATACAGGAAGATCGCGCCGATGGCGTTGAAGGCCAGCAGCGCGAGCGCGTAGCGCAGCCAGTGCATCGACTGCTCGGGCTTCGTGCCCGCGAGCTTGTAGAGCGGCGCCTCGACGCGATGCATCCAGCGCGGCAGGCGCTCGTTGCACATCGCGGCAAGGAATTTGCCGACGGGCCAGGCGAGCACGCCCAGCACCGCGAGAAAGAGGGCCAGCAGGCCCCAGGCGGAGGCGGTCATGTCAGAACTCCTCCGCGCAGATCAGCGCGAACACGAGGTAGGCGAAGAGGATCACGGCGATCAGGGCGCCGAAGCCGTACAGGACTTCGAGGCTGATCACGATGCGGCTCCGTCAACGGCGTCAGACGCGTTCAGCGCCTTCGATGGGTTCTTCGGTGCGTCGAGCCTGTTCAGCCCGACCACCATGGCCCCCACCACGGCCCACAGCGCCAGCAAGGCGCCCATCCAGACGATGTCCATTCAATTGCTCCTGGAGCGAAACACAAGGCCTTCAGTCTCGGGATCGGTGCGTAAAAACGGGGAACAGAGTCGGCGGGGCCGCATAAAGAAAGCGTAAAAACGCGCGGTCGGATGGCCCCTTCGCGACCGGGGCATTGCGGCGCCGCTCTCGACAGTGCGGCCGGCGCCGCCTAATAATCAAAGCAGTTGCCTGATAAATGGCAATCCGCTCATGCACACACGCCCCACGAAACCGACCGTGCCCGCCTGGCAGCCGCACCAGCCGGCAGACCGCATCCTCTCCACGCTCAAGACGCGCGGCGCGCTCGGCATTCCCGACATCGCCAAGGTGCTGAACGTGACGGTGGAGGCGGTGCGCCAGCAGATGAGCAAGCTCGAGGCCGAAGCCCTGGTCGACGCCGAGAGCCACTCCAGCGGGCGCGGGCGGCCCACGCAGATCTGGCGGCTCACCGGGGAAGGCCACAAGCGCTTTCCCGACACCCACGCCGAGATGACGGTGCAGATGATCAGCGCCGTCATCAGCGTGTTCGGCGAGAAGGGCATGGAGCAGCTCATCGGCGCGCGCGAGGCCGCCATGCGCGCCAGCTACACCGAGGCGATGCGCGGCGCGCGCAGCCTGAAGACGCGGCTGGAGCGGCTGGCGGAAATTCGCAGCCGCGAGGGCTACATGGCCGAGTTCCGGCCGGAGGAAGATGGCCAGGGCTTTCTCTTCATCGAGAACCATTGCCCCATCTGCACCGCGGCACAGGCCTGCACGGGTTTTTGCCGCAGTGAACTGCAACTCTTCGACGAAGTGCTGGGGTCGGACGTGACCGTCAGCCGCGTCGAGCATGTCCTGGCGGGCGCGCGGCGGTGCGCCTACCGGGTCGAACCGAAGGCGAACGCGCCCGACCCTGCGTGAACGCCGAATCCGCTTTCAACAACCACGAAGGAACCACGATGGAACACAAGCTCCCACCCCTGCCCTACGCGCTCGACGCCCTGGCACCCGAGTACTCGCAGGAAACCCTCGAGTACCACTACGGCAAGCACCACAACGCTTACGTGGTGAACCTCAACAACCTGCAAAAGGGCACCGAGTTCGAAGCCCTGACGCTGGAAGAGATCGTGAAGAAGG
>NZ_JBPJZS010000014.1:0-135470 GCF_051216435.1 Variovorax pasteuri | reverse complement strand
CATGCCCATCCTGGAGGCCTACAAGGCCAAGACCGTCATCGTCAACAAGCGCTCCATGGCCGCAGGTTATGCCGGCCTGGACAACGAACTCTTCTACATGGACAAGACCATGATGGTTTTTGGCGATGCTAAAAAAGTAGTGGAAGATATGGGCAAGGCCATCGAATAGGCCGAAGGTCCACGCCCGCCACGCGGGCGAGTCTTCGCGGCGCCACCTTGTGCGCCGTTTTCGTTTTCAACTGTCCGACTCCGGAGGAGACAACCCCAATGACCGACCGTCCCTGGCTCAGCAGCTACCCACAGGGTGTGCCCGCAGATATCGATGCCTCGCAGTACCCCTCGCTGGTCGCGCTCATGGAAGAGAGCTTCAAGAAGTACGCCGACCGCACGGCCTACAGCTTCATGGGCAAGGACATCAGCTACGCCGAGACGGACAAGCAGAGCAAGGCCTTCGCGGCCTACCTGCAGGGACTGGGTCTCGCCAAGGGCGACCGCGTCGCCGCGATGATGCCCAACTGCCCGCAGTACCCCATTGCGGTGGCGGCCATCCTGCGCGCGGGCCTGATCCTGGTCAACGTGAACCCGCTGTACACGCCGCGCGAACTCGAGCACCAGCTCAAGGACTCGGGCGCGAAGGCGATCGTCATCATGGAGAACTTCGGCACCACGCTGCAGCAATGCATTGCTGCCACGCCGATCAAGCACATCGTGCTGGCCTCGATGGGCGACCGCCTCGGCTTCCTGAAGGGCGCGATCGTCAACTACGTGGTGCGCAACGTGAAGAAGCTGGTGCCGCACTTCAGCCTGCCGGGCGCGGTGCGCTTCAACGACGCGCTCGACAAGGGCGCGAGTGCGTCGCCCAAGCCGGTGGCCATCGGTCCCGACGACGTGGCGGTGCTGCAGTACACCGGCGGCACCACGGGTGTGTCCAAGGGCGCCGTGCTGCTGCATCGCAACGTGATCGCGAACGTGCTGCAGTCCGAGGCGTGGAACGAGCCGGCCATGAACAAGGTGCCGGCCGGCGAGCAGCCCACCAGCGTGTGCGCGCTGCCGCTGTATCACATCTTCGCGTTCACGGTCGGCATGATGCTGAACATGCGCACGGGCGGCAAGCTGATCCTCATCCCGAATCCGCGCGACCTCGCGGGCGTGCTGAAGGAACTGTCGAAGCACACCATCCACAGCTTCCCTGCCGTCAACACGCTGTTCAACGGGCTGGCGAACCACCCCGACTTCAACACCGTCAACTGGAAGAATCTCAAGATCTCGGTGGGCGGCGGCATGGCGGTGCAGTCCGCGGTCGCCAAGCTGTGGCTCGAGAAGACAGGCTGCTCGATCTGCGAGGGCTACGGCCTGTCGGAGACCTCGCCCTCGACCACCTGCAACCCGACCAACAGCACGGCCTACACCGGCACCATCGGCCTGCCGCTGCCCAACACCTGGCTCAAGCTGCTCGACGACGAGGGCAACGAGGTGCCGGCCGGCGAGCGCGGCGAGATTGCCATCAAGGGCCCGCAGGTCATGGCCGGCTACTGGCAGCGCCCCGACGAGACGGCCAAGGTCATGACGCCCGACGGCTACTTCAAGAGCGGCGACATCGGCGTGGTCGACGAGCGCGGCTACTTCAAGGTGGTCGACCGCAAGAAGGACATGATCCTGGTGTCGGGCTTCAACGTGTACCCGAACGAGATCGAGGACGTGGTCGCACTGATTCCGGGCGTGCTCGAATGCGCCGCGGTCGGTGTGCCCGACGAGAAGACCGGCGAGGGCGTGAAGCTCGTCATCGTCAAGAAAGACCCCTCGCTCACCGAAGCGCAGGTGCGCGAATACTGCAGAGCAAACCTTACGGGTTACAAGCAGCCGCGAATTGTGGAGTTTCGTACCGACATGCCGAAGACGCCGGTCGGCAAGATCCTTCGCCGCGAGCTGCGCGACACCAAGAAGTAGCCTTGGGCTAAGGGTTCGGCCCGGGTAGGGCTGCGGCATCGATCTTGCATATTCGCGGGTCGATGCTTCGATTCCTCCTGACCCGTGTGAGCCTGCTGGTGCCGACCTTCATCGGCATGACGCTGCTCGCCTTCTTCCTCATCCGGTTGGTGCCGGGCGACCCCATCGAGACGATGGCCGGCGAGCGCGGCATCGACCCCGAGCGCCACGCCCAGTTGCGCGCGGCCTACGGCTTCGACAAGCCCGTGATCGTGCAGTACGGCATCTATATAGGCCGCGTGCTGCATGGCGACCTGGGCAAGTCGATCATCACGCAGGACACGGTGATGAGCGAGTTCCTCGCGCTGTTCCCGGCCACCATGGAACTCGCGGTGTGCGCCATTCTTTTCGCGTTGCTGCTGGGGCTGCCCGCGGGCATTCTTGCCGCGGTGCGGCGCAACTCCATCTTCGACCACGGCGTGATGGCGACGTCGCTCACCGGCTACTCGATGCCGATCTTCTGGTGGGGTCTGCTGCTGATCCTGTTCTTCTCGGTGCAGCTCGGATGGACGCCGGTGTCGGGCCGCATCGCGGTGCAGTACTTCATCGAGCCCCAGACCGGCTTCCTGCTGATCGATTCGCTGCGCGCCGGCGACACCGACGCCTTCTGGTCGGCGCTGCACCACCTCATTCTTCCGGCCATCGTTCTGGGCACCGTGCCGCTCGCGGTGATCGCACGCATGACGCGCTCGGCCATGCTCGAGGTGCTGGGCGAGGACTACATCCGCACCGCGCGCGCCAAGGGCCTGTCGCGCTTTCGCGTGGTGGGGCTGCATGCGCTGCGCAACGCGCTGATTCCGGTGGTCACCGTCATCGGGCTGCAGGTGGGCGTGCTGTTCACGGGCGCGATCCTCACCGAAACGATCTTCTCCTGGCCCGGTGTCGGCAAGTGGCTCATCGAAGCCATCGGCCGGCGCGACTACCCGGTGCTGCAGGGCGGCATGCTGCTGCTGGGCGGGCTCGTGATGCTCGTCAACCTGCTGGTCGACGTGGCCTATGGCGTCATCAACCCGCGCATCCGGCACTGACCTCATGGCAACGACACACGCAGTCTCCGCCGGCGCCAAGAGCGCCGCACCGCCCGGCCCCTGGCGCGAGTTCTGGACGGCGTTCTCCGCCAACCGCGGCGCGGTCATCGGGCTGGTCACCATCGCCGTGCTGCTGCTGGTCGCGCTGTTCGCGCCGTGGATCGCGCCGCACGCGCCCAACGAAACCAACAGCGCCGTCTTCCTGCTGCCGCCGGCATGGCAGCACGGCGGCTCCGTGAGCTACCTGCTGGGCACCGACGCCATCGGGCGCGACATTCTTTCGCGGCTGATGTACGGCGCACGGCTGTCGCTGTCGATCGGTGTGGCGGTGGTGGCGATCTCGGTGGTCGTGGGCGTGGTGCTCGGGCTGGTCGCGGGCTTTTTCCGCGGCGTGCTCGAGATCGCGATCATGCGGCTGATGGACATCGTGCTCACCATGCCGAGCCTGCTGATGGCCATCGTGATCGTGGCGATCCTCGGGCCGGGACTCATCAACGCAATGGTCGCCGTGGCCATCGTGGTGTTGCCCCACTACGTGCGCATCACGCGCGCAGCCGTCATCGCCGAGGTCTCGCGCGACTACGTGACCGCCGCACGCGTGAGCGGCGCCGGCACGCTGCGCCTGATGTTCCGCGAGGTGTTGCCCAACTGCGCCGCGCCGCTGATCGTGCAGGCTTCGCTCGGCATCTCGACCGCCATCCTCGACGCAGCGGCGCTGGGCTTCATCGGCCTCGGTGCGCAGCCACCGTCGCCCGAATGGGGAACCATGCTTGCCGATGCGCGCGAGTTCGTGCTGCGCGCATGGTGGGTCGTGACCTTTCCAGGCTTGGCGATTCTTGCCGCGGTGCTGGCGTTCAACCTGCTGGGCGACGGCCTGCGCGACGCGCTCGACCCGAAACTCAAACGATGACAAATCCCCACCGCCTGATTCCAGGGACACCGCGGAACCGGCTTCGCCGGGCCGCTGGTGTCGCCCCCTGCAAGGGGGTTGGCGCAGCGACACGAAGTGCGCGAAGACTGGGGGTGCGATGAGTCTTCTTGACATCAAGGATCTGCATGTTGAATTCCCCACGCAGGGCGCCGTGCTGCATGCGGTCGACGGCGTGAGCCTCACGCTCGATGAGGGCGAGGTGCTCGGCATCGTCGGCGAATCGGGCTCGGGCAAGAGCGTGACCATGATGGCGCTGATGGGCCTCGTCGGCTTTCCGGGCCGCGTGCGCGCGGACCACATGCGCTTCGCGGGCAAGGAGCTGCTCGGCATTTCCGACAAGGCGCGCCGCGCGCTGGTCGGCAAGGAGGTCGCGATGATCTTCCAGGAGCCGACCACCAGCCTGAACCCCTGCTTCACCATCGGCTTCCAGCTGATGGAGACGCTGCGGCTGCACCTGAAGCTCGACAAGCGAGAAGCGAAGAAGCGCGCGACCGAGCTGCTGGAGCAGGTGGGCATTCCGGCCGCCTCGTCGCGCCTGGGCAGCTACCCGCACCAGCTGTCGGGCGGCATGAACCAGCGCGTGATGATCGCCATGGCCATCGCCTGCAACCCGCGCCTGCTGATCGCCGACGAGCCGACCACCGCGCTCGACGTGACCATCCAGGCACAGATCCTCGACCTGCTGCGCGACCTGCAGAAGGAGCGCGGCATGGCGCTGGTCCTCATCACGCACAACATGGGCGTGGTGAGCGAAATGGCGCAGCGCATCGCCGTGATGTATGCGGGGCAGGTCGTGGAGCACCAGCGCGTCGACCGCCTCTTCGCGGCGCCGCAGCATCCGTACACCGAGGCCTTGCTTGCGGCATTGCCCGAGCGCGCCGCGCCCGAGGGGCGGCTCGCCACCATCAGCGGCGTGGTGCCCGGCGTGCACGACCGGCCCGCCGGCTGCCTGTTCGCGCCGCGCTGCGGCTACGTGACCGAGCGAGCCTGCCAGGTGCGCCCCGCACTGCGCGAATGGCATGACGCGGGGGCGCAGGCACAGGTGCGCTGTCACTTTCCGCTCGGTGAACCGGGGCGCATGGCGGCCATCGCGCAAGACCCGCCGACGCAGCAAGCGGTCGAGGTGCAGTCATGAGCGAAGCATCGAGCGACGTGGTCGTCGAGGCGACCCACCTCCAGCGCACCTATGACATCCGCCGCGGCGTGTTTCGCGCACCGGCGCACCTGCGCGCGGTAGGCGACATCTCGTTTCGCATCGAGCGCGGCCGCACGCTGGCCGTGGTCGGCGAGTCGGGCTGCGGCAAGTCGACGCTGGCGCGCATGGTCGCGCTGATCGAGACGCCCACGGCGGGCCGGCTCACGCTGGTCGGTGCCGATGCCGTGAATCCGCCGCCCGAACGCAGGCGCGAGCTGCGCCAGGCCGTGCAGCTGGTGTTCCAGAACCCGTACGGCTCGCTCAATCCGCGCAAGAAGATCTCGGCGGTGCTCGAAGACCCGCTGGCCATCAACACCACGCTGGGCAAGTCGGAGCGCGCCGCCAAGGCCCGCGACATGCTTGCGCGCGTGGGCCTGCGGCCCGAGCACGCCAACCGCTACCCGCACATGTTCTCGGGCGGCCAGCGCCAGCGCATTGCCATTGCGCGCGCGCTGATGCTGTCGCCGCGCCTGCTGGTGGCCGACGAGCCGGTGTCGGCGCTCGACGTGTCGATCCAGGCGCAGGTGCTGAACCTGCTGGCCGACCTGCAGGCCGAGCTGGGCCTGGCGTACCTCTTCATCTCGCACGACCTCGGCGTGGTGCGCCACATCGCGCACGACGTGCTCGTGATGTACCTGGGCCATGCGGTGGAGCAGGGCCCGAAGTCGCGCATCTTTGCGCGGCCGCTGCACCCGTACACGCAGGCGCTGCTGGCCTCGACGCCGGGGCTCAGCAGCCAGCGCATCGTGCTCAAGGGCGAGCTGCCGTCGCCGCTGAATCCGCCCGCAGGCTGCGTGTTCAACACGCGCTGCGCGCACGTGGCGCCGCGTTGCCGCGAAGAGCGGCCGTTGCCGCGCATGCTCGACGAGCGGATGGTGGCCTGCCACTTCTCGGAGAAGTTTCTCGATGGCGTACCGGTGGTGCGCGCCGATGTCCCGATGGCGGCGAGCCTCTAGCCGTCGCCTGTTCCCCGTTTTCTCAACCGTGTCTCAAGGAGTCCACATGACGACCCAGTCCACTGTTTCGCGCCGCTCACGAAGCCTGGCGCTCCTGGCGCCGACGGCGCTCGCGGCCCTGACCCTGGCCTGTGGCGCCGTGTCCGCCAAGACGCTGGTGTATTGCTCCGAGGGCAGCCCCGAGAACTTCTACCCCGGCATGAACACCACCGGCACCTCGTTCGACGTGACCACGCAGGTCTACAACACCATTGTCGAGTTCGAGCGCGGCGGCACCAAGGTCGTGCCGGGGCTGGCCGAGAAGTGGGACATTTCCGCCGACGGCACGCAGTACACCTTCCACCTGCGCAAGGGCGTGAAGTGGCACACCACCAGCAAGAGCTTCAAGCCCACGCGCGACTTCAACGCCGACGACTTCATCTTCATGCTCGAGCGCCAGTGGAAGGAGAGCGACCCCTTCTTCAAGGTCACGAGCCAGAACCACTCGTACTTCAACGACATGGGCATGCCCAAGCTGCTGAAGACGGTGGACCGCGTGGACGACTACACGGTGAAGATCGTGCTCAACCAGCCCGAGGCGCCGTTCCTCGCGAACCTGGCCATGCAGTACGCGGGCATCCAGTCGAAGGAATACGCCATCGCCATGCTGAAGGCCGGCACGCCCGAGAAGGTCGACCAGGACCCGATCGGCACCGGCCCGTTCTACCTGGTGCAGTACCAGAAGGACGCCATCATCCGCTTCAAGGCCTTCCCGCAGTACTGGGGCGGCAAGGCGAAGATCGACGACCTGGTGTTCGCGATCACGCCCGATGCCTCGGTGCGCTGGGCCAAGCTGCAGAAGGGTGAATGCCACGTCATGCCGTACCCCAACCCGGCCGACCTCGACGCGATTCGCAAGGACCCGAACGTGCAGGTGCTGGAGCAGCCCGGCCTGAACGTGGGCTACCTGTCGTTCAACACCACCAAGAAGCCCTTCGACGACGTGCGCGTGCGCAAGGCCGTGAGCATGGCGATCAACAAGAAGGCCATCATCGACGGCGTGTACCTGTCGACCGGCGTGGCCGCGAAGAACCCGATTCCGCCGAGCATGTGGTCCTACAACGACGCGGTGAAGGACGACCCGTACGACCCCGAGGCCGCGAAGAAGCTGCTGGCGCAGGCCGGCTTCCCCGACGGCTTCTCCACCGACCTGTGGGCCATGCCCGTGCAGCGCCCGTACAACCCGAACGCCAAGCGCATCGCCGAGCTGATGCAGGCCGACCTGGCCAAGATCAACGTGAAGGCCGAGATCAAGAGCTTCGAGTGGGGCGAGTACCGCAAGCGCCTGCAGGCCGGCGAGCACCAGATGGGCATGATGGGCTGGACCGGCGACAACGGCGACCCGGACAACTTCCTGTACACGCTGCTCGGCTGCGCCTCGGCCAAGTCGGCCAGCGGCAGCAACGTGTCTAAGTTCTGCTACCAGCCGTACGAAGACCTCGTGGTGAAGGCCAAGAGCACCACCAAGCAGGCCGATCGCGACGCGCTCTACAAGAAGGCGCAGGTCATCTTCAAGGAGCAGGCGCCGTGGTTCACCATCGCGCACGCGGTGCAGCTGAAGCCGGTGCGCAAGGAAGTGGTCGACTTCAAGCTGAGCCCCTTCGGACGCCATACGTTCTACGGCGTGGACATGAAGTAAGCCGTGGCTGCACCCGTCGCCATCGTTGCGGCCATGCATGAGGAGTTGGGCGCGCTGCTCGCGCAGATGCCCGACGAGCAGCGCGTGCGTGTCGCGGGGCGCGACTTCTGGGTCGGTCATCTGCACGGCCAGCCGGTCGTGGCGGTGCTGTCGCGCATCGGCAAGGTCGCGGCGGCGGTCACGGCCACTGTGCTGCTGGAGCGCTTCGGCGTGCGGGCCATCGTGTTCACGGGTGTCGCGGGCGGGCTGGCGCCGGGCGTGAACGTGGGCGACGTGGTGGTGGCGACCGAACTGCTGCAGCACGACATGGACGCCTCGCCGATCTTTCCGAAGCACGAGGTGCCGTTGATGGGCCTGTCGCGCTTTGCGGCGGACGCTGCAATCAGCGACGCACTGTCGGATGTCGTCGAGGGCGTGCTGCGCGACCCGGTGGCGTTGATCGGGCAGGCCGGCGTCGACGAGTTCGGCCTGTCGTCGCCGAAGGTGCACCGCGGCCTGCTGGTGAGCGGCGACCGCTTCGTGTCGACCACGGCCGAGAGCGCGGCGCTGCAGCGCGAGCTGCCCGACGCGCTGGCCGTCGAGATGGAAGGCGCGGCGGTGGCGCAGGTGTGCCACGACTACGGCGTGCCCTTCGCGGCGATGCGCACGATTTCCGACCGGGCCGACGACGCTGCGCATGGCGACTTCGCGCGCTTCGTCGCCGTGGTCGCGAGCCGCTACAGCCTGGCGCTGGTCGACGCGTGGCTGGCCACGCTGCCTTCTTCCGACAGCGCGGCTACTTGAGCCAGCCGCGCCGGCGGAAGTACCACATCGGCACCAGCGCGCTGGCGGCCATCAGCACGATGGCGTAGGGGTAGCCCATGGCCCAGTCGAGCTCGGGCATGAACTTGAAGTTCATGCCGTAGATGCTCGCGATCAGCGTGGGCGGCAGCAGCGCCACGCTGGCCACCGAGAAGATCTTGATGGTCTTGTTCTGGTTGATGTTGATGAAACCGACGGTCGCATCCATCAGGAAGTTGATCTTGTCGAACAGGAAGGCCGTGTGGTTGTCCAGCGACTCGATGTCGCGCAGGATCTGGCGCGCTTCCTCGAACTGTTCGGCGTTGAGCATCTTGCTGCGCATCATGAAGCTCACGGCGCGGCGCGTGTCCATCACGTTGCGGCGGATGCGCCCGTTCAAGTCTTCCTGCCGCGCAATGGCGCCGAGCACCTCGCCGGCCAGCTCGTCGCTGACGTTGCCCGAGAGCACCTTCTTGCCGGCGACCTCGAGCTCGTCGTAGATGTTCTCCAGCGTGTCGGCCGAATACTCGGCGTCGGCGTCGAAGAGCTTGA
This sequence comes from Variovorax pasteuri, assembly GCF_051216435.1. Classification (NCBI taxonomy): domain Bacteria; kingdom Pseudomonadati; phylum Pseudomonadota; class Betaproteobacteria; order Burkholderiales; family Comamonadaceae; genus Variovorax; species Variovorax pasteuri. The sequence continues at coordinate 126,364 of NZ_JBPJZS010000014.1, read as the reverse complement.
GCATCACTTCTTTCGCGTCTTCGATCAGCCCCGGCGCGCGGCGCGCGCGCATGCGCAGCAGGCGGAACACGGGCACGTCCTCGTCGTGGATCGAGAACAGCACGCCGCGGCTGCGCAGGTCGGTGTTGTGCTGGTTCAGGATGAAGGCCACGCGCACGGTGCGCGGGTCTTCGTCGTCGTCGATCAGGAAGTCGGAGCGGATGTGCAGCTCGCCGTTGTCTTCCTCGTAGAAGCGGGCCGATTCCTCGATGTCCTCGTCCATCGCATCTTCGGGAATCGACAGGCCGTAGTACTGCTTGATCCAGCGCTTCTCTTCGAGCGTGGGCGACTCGAGGTCGACCCAGATCGGATGGAACTTGGAGAGCTCTTCGAGCGACTCGATCTCTTCCTGGACGAGGCGGCCGTTGGCGAGCGTAAAGATGTTGAGCATGGGCTCACTCCCGGGTGTGACTGACTGAAACGTGGGGCGGGGGGAGGGGCGCTTTCAATTCCCGGGCCCGACGCGCGCGAAAAGCGGGTCAGTGAAAGGGAGTTGAAAGCTGCCGAGACGGGGCGGTTTCCATGGGAAGAATCTCTGGTTGCAGCGAGGCGCGATTATGTCACCGGCCATATGACGGTCGCCGGTCGGACTGGACGGGCATACAGTAAAGTCGGGCGCATGCAGACCGCTGCGCCCCTTGCTTTTCCCGCCGCGCCGAAGACCCAGGCCGAGCGCCTGGCCGCCGCACTGTCGACACTCAACGAGGCGCAGCGCGCGGCGGTCGAGCATGGCGTGGGCGCTGCCATCGGCGAGGTCGATACCCATGTCGCCGAACGCGACGAACGGCCGCTGCTCGTCATTGCCGGCGCCGGCTCGGGCAAGACCAGCACGCTGGCGCACCGCGTGGCGCACCTCATCGCCGGCGGCGTGGATCCGCAGCGCCTGCTGCTGCTGACCTTCTCGCGCCGGGCCGCGCAGGAAATGGAACGCCGCGCGGGGCAGGTGCTGGCCAGGGTGCTCGGCCTGAAGTCCGAAGCACCGCCCGTGCTCCCATGGGCCGGCACCTTCCACGGCATCGGCGCGCGGCTGCTGCGCGAATACGCCCCGCAGATCGGGCTGGACGAGAACTTCACCATCCACGACCGCGGCGATGCCGAAGACCTGATGGGGCTGGTGCGCCATGAACTCGGGCTGTCGTCCACCGTGAACCGCTTTCCGCGCAAGGGCACCTGCCTGTCGATCTATTCGCGCTGCGTGAACACGCGCGCGCCGCTGGCGCAGGTGCTCAAGGAGTCCTTTCCCTGGTGCGCCGAGTGGGAGGCCGAACTCAAGAAGCTGTTCGGCGCGTACGTCGAGGCCAAGCAGCAGCAGAACGTGCTCGACTACGACGACCTGCTGCTCTATTGGGCCGAAATGGCCGCCGAGCCCGCGCTGGCCGCGCAGATGGGCGCACGCTTCGACCATGTGCTGATCGACGAATACCAGGACACGAACCTGCTGCAGGCGTCGATCCTGCTGGGGCTCAAGCCCGACGGGCGCGGCGTGACGGTGGTGGGCGACGACGCGCAGTCGATCTATTCGTTCCGCGGCGCCACGGTGCGCAACATCCTCGACTTTCCCACGCAGTTCACGCAAGCCGCGCGCGTGGTCACGCTGGAGCGCAACTACCGCTCGACGCAGCCCATCCTCGACGTGTCGAACCGCGTGATCGCGCAGGCAGCCGAGCGCCACGCCAAGACGCTGTGGACCGACAAGCCCTCGGCCGGCAAGCCGATGCTGGTGCTGGTGGCCGACGAGGCAGGGCAGGCGCGCTGGGTGGCCGACAAGGTGCTGGCGCACCGCGAGGGCGGGCTGGCGCTGAAGTCGCAGGCGGTGCTGTTTCGCACCTCGTCGCACAGCGCGGGGCTCGAGCTGGAGCTGGCGCGGCGCAACATTCCGTTCGTGAAATTCGGCGGACTCAAGTTCCTGGAGGCCTCGCACGTGAAAGACCTGCTCGCGGTGCTGCGCTTTGCGCAGAACCCGCGCGGGCGCATGGCGGGCTTTCGCGTGACGCAGCTCATTCCGGGCATCGGGCCCGCCACGGGAGCGCGGCTGCTCGACGCCATGGACCAGGCGGCCGACCCGGCGGCGGCGGTGCGCGACTTCTTGCCGCCTTCCGCCGCGCGCGCGCAGTGGGCCGAGTTCGCCGACGCGTATGCCGCCCTGCGCGCGCCGTCGCTGCCCTGGCCGGCCGATGTGGAGGTGGCCATGAACTGGTACCTGCCGCACCTGGAACGGCTGTACGAGGACACCTCCGGCGTGCGGCGCGCCGACGTGGAGCAACTGGCGCGACTGGCCGCGGGGTACGGCTCGCGCGAACGCTTCCTCACCGAACTCACGCTCGATCCGCCCGAGGCCACCAGCGACCGCCCGGGCCCGCCGCTGCTCGACGAGGACTACCTGATCCTCTCGACCATCCATTCGGCCAAGGGGCAGGAATGGAATTCGGTGCACGTGCTCAACGTGGTCGACGGCTGCATGCCGGCCGACGTGGCGCAGGGCGCGCAAGAGCTGGAGGAAGAGCGCCGGCTGCTCTACGTGGCCATGACGCGGGCGCGCGACCACCTGCACCTGCTGGTGCCGCAGCGCTTCCACATCACGCAGCAGGCGGCGCGCGGCGACCGCCACCTGTACGCCAACCGCACGCGTTTCATCGCCGACGCCGACCTCGCAGGCTTCGAGCAGCAGACCTGGCCGCCCCCGCCGGAACGTCCGCCGGCGGTGCCGCCGCCGAGCGCGGTGATCGACCTGCGCAACCGGATGCGCGCGGCCTGGCGCTGAAGCGGCTGGCCCTGCCGACGGCAGGGTCACCGGGTTTTTCGCCCTGACACACATCTGCGCAAAAAGCCGGCGAGGCCTGCCCCGCGCGCGTGCATTGCTATGGATTGATGAGCATGTGAAAAGCTGCGCGAAAGGCGTGCGGCGCTGCGGGCAACCCTGGTATTGCAATCCCGTGACAGCTTGGGCATAGTGAATCGACCGCTCCAATTTCTGTCTCATTTCTCTTTCTTCCCCCCTTCTTTCCCACGCACACCAGTTCCCCCGGCCACGCTTCATTCCGGAGCGCGGTCATTTCCCCAACCGTCAATTCCAGGAGGTCATTCATGAATTTGACGATCAGCGGCCATCACCTCGACGTCACACCTGCCTTGCGGACCTATGTCACGAGCAAGCTGGACCGGATCACCCGGCATTTCGACCAGGTGGTCGATGTGAAGGTGATCCTCACGGTGGAAAAGCAGAAGGAAAAGGAACGCCGCCAAAGGGCGGAGTGCAACATCCACGTCAAGGGCAGCGACATGTTCGCCGAATCGAGCCATGCTGATCTCTACGCCGCGGTCGACGACCTGGTCGACAAGCTGGACCGCCAGGTGGTGCGCCACAAGGACCGCCTGCAGGATCACCATCACGCGGCGCCCAAGCGCCTGATGTAGATCGGGCGCCTCGCGCTCCACTCGCAGAGCCGCCTCCGGGCGGCTTTTTGTTTTCCGACTGTCACGCAAGGGCTTTGGCAGGCACCCCAGGCGCCAAGGGGCCTGCGGGCAACATGTAGATAAAAAGTAAATACAGGGACTGGGGGTTTTTACCAACCGGGTGCATAATCGCCCCCGCTCTGCACCCACCATGAATCGCCTCGCGTCCATCCTGCCGCCCGCCCAAGTGCTCGTGAGCGTTGACGCCACCAGCAAGAAACGTGCTTTCGAAGAAGCAGGTTTGCTGTTCGAAAGCCTTCACGGCCTGGGACGCGCCCTCATCACCGACAGCCTGTTTGCGCGCGAGCGCCTCGGCTCCACCGGCCTGGGCCACGGCGTTGCCATTCCGCATGGCCGAATCAAGGGCCTGAAGGCGCCGATGGCCGCCGTGTTCCAGCTGGCCAACCCCATTGGGTTCGACGCACCCGACGAACAACCCGTCGCGCTGCTGATCTTCCTGCTGGTGCCTGAAGCGGCCACGCAGAAGCACCTCGAAATCCTGTCTGAAATCGCCGAGCTGCTGAGCGACGCCAGCCTGCGCGAACAGATCAAGTCCAGCACCGACGCGGCCGTGCTGCACGGCCTCATTGCCGGCTGGCAATCCACGCAAGTCGCCTGAGCGCATGCGTCGGCACGCGCGGCTGCTGATAAGCTGCGCGGCTCTTTCCGTCACTCCAACGCAATGCTGGCGCCCGTGCGCCGGTGCCTGAACGCATGAAGCCGACCGTCATCAGCGCCGATGCCATGTTCGAGGAGTTCCGCGGGTCGCTCCGCTGGGAATGGCTCGCAGGGCTTGGCGCGTCAGAACGCCAGTTCGACCCCGAGGTCATCAGCCGCGCGCAATCGGCGGCAGACCTGGTCGGCTACCTCAACTACATCCACCCGTACCGCGTGCAGATCCTGGGCGCCCGCGAGGTGGCCTACCTGACGCGCGGCAGCCCCGAAGACTGCGCCCGTCGCATCGCGCGCATCGTCACGCTGGAGCCGCCGATGCTGGTGCTGGCCGACGGCCAGGCCGCGCCGGACGAACTGCTGTCGATCTGCGAGCGCGCCCAGTTGCCGCTCTTTGCCACGCGCGAGTCGTCGGCCTTCGTGATCGACCTGCTGCGCGCCTACCTGTCCAAGCACTTCGCCGAGCGCACCTCGATGCACGGCGTGTTCATGGACATCCTGGGCATGGGCGTGATGATCACGGGCGAGTCGGGCCTGGGCAAGAGCGAGCTCGGGCTGGAGCTGATCTCGCGCGGCAACGGCCTGGTGGCCGACGACGCGGTCGACCTGTACCGCATCAACCAGAACACCATCGAGGGGCGCTGCCCCGACCTGCTGCTCAACCTGCTGGAGGTGCGCGGCATCGGCCTGCTGGACATCCGCGCGATCTTCGGCGAGACGGCGGTGCGCCGCAAGATGCGGCTCAAGCTCATCGTGCACCTGGTGCGCCGCGACAGCTTCGAGCGCGACTACGAGCGCATGCCTTCGGCGCCGCTCACCCAGGACGTGCTGGGCATTCCGGTGCGCAAGGTGATCATCCAGGTGGTGGCGGGGCGCAACATCGCCGTGCTGGTGGAGGCGGCGGTGCGCAATTCGATCCTGCAGCTGCGCGGCATCGACACCTACGCCGATTTCGTGGCGCGCCACCACAAGGCGATGGAAACCGGGCAGGACTGACGCGGCTTCAGCGTTGCTTGACGCAGTCTCCGCAGAGGCCGTAGAGCGACATGGCGTGGTCCTGCAGGATCCAGCCCTTGTCCTTGGAGATCATCTGCTGGCGGCGTTCGATTTCGGCGTCGTAGAACTCCTCGACCTTGCCGCACGAGGTGCAGATCAGGTGGTCGTGGTGCGTGCCTTCGTTCAGTTCGTAGACGGCCTTGCCGCTCTCGAAGTGGCTGCGTTCGAGGATGCCGGCCTGCTCGAACTGCGTCAGCACGCGGTAGACCGTGGCCAGACCGATGTCGGAGCGTTCGTTGAGCAGCACGCGGAACACGTCTTCCGCCGTCATGTGCCGTTGGCTGCCGGTCTGGAAGATCTCGAGGATCTTCAGGCGTGGCAGTGTGGCCTTGAGGCCGGTGTTCTTGAGTTCGTCGATGTTGGCCATGTTGGTTCCTGCGCCCTGGGCTGCGGCAAAGGCCCCGGAAAAGGGGCAGCCGCTACAATGGCCGATCATATCGCTACCCCCTTTTCCTCCCATGCCTGCCATTCTCCAACGCCGTTCCTGGCTGCTGGTCGCCGCCGTGGCCGCCACGCTCTGCCTGGGTGCCTGCAGCGGTTTCAGCGATCGCACGCGCAGCGCGCTGTCCGCGGTCACGCCCTACAAGGTCGAAGTGGTGCAGGGCAATTTCGTGTCGAAGGAACAGGTCGCGGCGCTCAAGCCCGGCATGTCGCGCCAGCAGGTGCGTGAAATCCTCGGCACCTCGCTGCTGAGCGACGTTTTCCACACCAACCGCTGGGACTACGTGTTCACCATCCGCCGCCAGGGCGTCGACCCGCAGGAGCGCCACCTGACGGTGTTCTTCAACGGCGAACTGATGGACCGCTTCGAAGGCGACGAGATGCCGAGCGAAGAAGACTTCGTCGCCACGCTCGACACCCGCAAGAAATCCGGCAAGGTGCCCCCGCTCGAGGCGTCGGAAGATGACCTCAAGAAGTTCGCCCCTTCCAAGGACGAGAAAAAGGGCGATACCGCCGGTGCGCAGGCCTCGCTCCCGCCACTGCCGGCCGCCTATCCCCCGCTCGAAGCCGCGCGCTGAAACGCGCCAGCAGCCAGACAGACAGCCGTAGCGGGCGGCGCCCGCCGAGCCAGGCAGTGCCCGTCCCGTGTTCCCCGTGTTTTTGCATGACTGAATCCGCGTGACCGAATCCACTTCCGCCTCCTCCCCTTCCGCTTCCGGCGCGCGCCGCATCGCCATTGCCGGCGCATCGGGCCGCATGGGCCACATGCTGATCGAGGCCGTGCGCAATGCGCCCGACCTGCGCCTGGCCGGCGCACTCGACATCGCGGCCAGCCCGGCCCTGGGCACCGACGCCGGCGCCTTCCTGGGCTTCGACAGCGGCGTGTCCATCGTGTCCGACCTGCGTGCAGGCCTGAAGGATGCGCAGGTGCTCATCGACTTCACCCGCCCCGAAGGCACGCTGGCGCACCTCGCGGTGTGCCGTGAACTCGGTGTGCAGGCGGTCATCGGCACCACCGGCTTCAGCGACGAGCAGAAGGCCGAGATCGCCGAGATCGCGAAAGACATCGCGATCATGATGGCGCCCAACATGAGCGTGGGCGTCAACGTCACCTTCAAGCTGCTCGAAATGGCGGCCAAGGCCATGTCGAGCGGCTACGACATCGAGATCATCGAGGCGCACCACCGCCACAAGGTCGACGCGCCCTCGGGCACCGCGCTCAAGATGGGCGAGGTGATCGCCGACGCGCTGGGCCGCGACCTGAAGGAATGCGCCGTGTACGCCCGCGAAGGCATCACCGGCGAGCGCGACCCCTCGACCATCGGCTTCTCGGCCATCCGCGGCGGCGACATCGTGGGTGACCACACCGTGCTGTTCGCCGGCACGGGTGAACGCATCGAAATCACCCACAAGTCGTCGAGCCGCGTCACCTACGCCCAGGGCAGCCTGCGCGCGGTGCGCTTCCTGGCCGGGCAGCGCGCCGGCCTGTTCGACATGTACGACGTGCTCGGTCTTCGCTGAAGACATGCTGGGTCTTCGCTAAACAAAAGGACCGCCGATGAGCGTGCTCGAACTGCTGACCCATGGCGACGGCGTCAGCCGTTCGGTGGCCGCGCTGCTGCTTGCGATGTCGATCGCGAGCTGGGTCATCATTCTCTGGAAGGCCTGGCTGCTGCGCGGCGGTACGCGCGACGTGCTGCGCAGTATCGCGGCGTTCTGGCAGTCGTCCACGCTGGCCGACGCCGAACAGAAGCTCAAGGGCTTCGACAAGGCCATGCTCGTTTCGCCTGCGGTGTCTGCCATCAAGAGCGTGGCCACCAGCGCGCCCGATGGCACGCTGGGCGCCACGGTCGATCGCAACCAGCGGCTCACGCGCGTCCTGCGCGACGCCCTGCATGGCGCCCTGCGCCGGCTGCAGGCAGGCCAGATCCTGCTTGCCACCGTCGGCGCCACGGCGCCCTTCGTCGGGCTGCTGGGCACGGTGTGGGGCATCTACGGTGCGCTGTCGGGCATTGCGGGCCAGACCGGCGGCTTCACCATCGACAAGGTGGCCGGCCCCGTCGGCGAGGCGCTGGTCATGACGGCCTTCGGCCTGGCCGTGGCCATTCCCGCCGTGCTGGCGTACAACGTGTTCGGCCGCGTCATCGGCCGCATCGAAGCGGAGCTCGAAGGCTTCGCGCACGACCTGCTGGGCAGCTTCGGCACCCCGCCGGCACCGGCCGCGCCGCCGCCCGCGCGGCCGATGCCGGTCTAGGCAGGCAGGGCACGCCGCACCATGGCCTTCGGACGCACATCACTGGGCAGCAGCGCCGGCGGCGGCGGGCGTGCCATGGGCGCGGGCGCGCAGCGCCCGCTGTCCGACATCAACGTGACGCCGCTGGTCGACGTGATGCTGGTGCTGCTCGTGATCTTCATCATCACCGCGCCGCTGATGGCCAGTTCGATCAAGCTCGACCTGCCGCAGACCGACGCGGGCCAGCCCAACGACGCGCCCAAGTTCGTGAGCCTGGCGGTCGATGCCGCGGGCAAGGTCTTCTTCAACGACCAGCCCGTGACCGACGAAGAACTGGCCACCCGCCTCGAGAAGGCCGCGGCCGACAGCAAGGACACCGAGGTGCAGCTGCGCGCCGACCAGACCGTGCCCTACGGCAAGGTGGTGGCGCTGATGGGCATCGCGAACAAGGCGGGGCTGAGCCGCATCGGCTTCGTGACCGACGCGCCGCCGCCCGCCACCGATTCCGTCAAGCGCTGAGCGCCGCCGGCCTGCCCTGAAGCCTCAGGGCTTGACCTCGATCATTGCCGTGTCGTGCGCCACGCCGTTCGTGAACTGCACGTCGTAGTCGAACTGGTCGATCCCGCTGAACCCCGGCTCCGGCACGAACCAGATGCCCAGGCCCGACAGCGAGCGGCCGCTGCAATCGGTCGCACCGAACCGGGAGGGGCCGATGGCCACGGTGTCCGGCCGCACGGCGGTGGTGCCGTGCGCGGGCGGTGTCCGCAGGGTGATGCGCGGATCGGGGCCCTGGGCGCAATCCGAGCGGTGCTGCACGTAGGTGAAGATGCGCACCTCCTGCCCCGCATGGGTGTTGCGCCGCCAGGTGCGCTCCTGCGGCGTGTTCTTCTGCGCATGGACGGCGGGGCCCAGCGCGAAGGCGGTGAGCAGTGCCATGGTGAAAGTCATCATCGCAAAGCGTGTCATGGGAAATCCCTCTCAGGGCGTTGGCGGCCCCACGCAATGTCAAAGTCTGTTCAGCAGGCCGCCACCGCGGCAGGCCCCGTGTCGCAGCTCAGCTCAGCCCAGCACCACCGGCTTGGTGTGCCAGATCTCATGCGCGTACTGCGCGATCGTGCGGTCCGACGAGAACGCGCCCATTCCCGCCACATTCAGGATCGCCTTGCGCGTCCACGCGTCCGAGTCGCGGTACAGCGCGTCCACCTCGCCCTGCTTGGCCACATAGCTCACGTAGTCGGCCAGCAGCAGGTAGTGGTCGCCCCAGTTCACCAGCGCGTCGTAGATGCCCTGGTAGCGCGCCGGCTCGCCCGCCGAGAACGCGCCGTCGCGAATGTCGTCGAGCACGCGCTTGAGCTCGGCGTTCTGCTCGTAGATGTCGCGCGGCTGGTAGCCGTGCGCGCGGATGTCCGCCACCTCCGGCGTCGTGTTGCCGAAGATGAAGATGTTCTCCGGCCCCACGTTCTCGCGCATTTCCACGTTGGCGCCGTCCAGCGTGCCGATGGTCAGCGCGCCATTCAGCGCGAACTTCATGTTGCCGGTGCCCGAGGCTTCGGTGCCCGCGGTGGAAATCTGCTCCGACAGGTCGGCCGCCGGCATGATGATCTCGGCCAGGCTCACGCTGTAGTTCGGCAGGAACACCACCTTCAGCAGCTTGCCCACGCGCGCGTCGGCGTTGATGGTGCTCGCCACGTCGTTGATGAGCCGGATGACCAGCTTGGCCATCACGTACGCCGACGCCGCCTTGCCCGCGAACACCACCACGCGCGGCACGATGTCGATGGGCGCGCCCGTGGCGTGCGCGTCCAGGATGCGGTGGTAGCGCGCCACCACGTGCAGCACGTTGAGCAGTTGCCGCTTGTACTCGTGGATGCGCTTGACCTGCACGTCGAACATCGCGTCGGTGTCGATGTCGATCTTCAGGTGCTGCTCGACCCAGTTGGCCAGGCGCAGCTTGTTCTCGCGCTTGGCGTGGCGAAAGGCGCGCACGAAGGCCGGTTGCTCGGCCATCGGCCTGAGCGCCTCGAGCTGCGACAGGTCGCGCCGCCAGCCCTTGCCGATGCGCTGGTCGAGCAGCGCCGCCAGCGGCGGGTTGGCCTGCGCCAGCCAGCGGCGCGGCGTGACGCCGTTGGTCTTGTTGTTGAAGCGCTCCGGAAAGATCCTGTCGAAGTCGGCAAAGATCGACTGCTTCATGAGCTCCGAGTGCAAGCCCGACACGCCGTTGATCGAGTGGCTCGCCAGCACCGCCACGTAGGCCATGCGCACGCGCCGTTCGCCGGCCTCGTCGACCAGCGACAGCCTGCGCAGCAGCTCGACGTCGTTGCCCGCCTTCTGCGTCACCGTGGCGAGGAACTTCGCATTCATGTCGTAGATGATCTGCAGGTGCCGCGGCAGGATGCGCCCGAGCATCTCCACCGGCCAGGTTTCCAGCGCCTCGTGCATCAGCGTGTGGTTGGTGTAGCTGAACACCTTCTGCGTGTGGGCCCACGCGGTGTCCCAGTCGAGGCCGTGCTCGTCGAGCAGCAGGCGCATCAGCTCGGGCACCGCGAGCACCGGGTGCGTGTCGTTCAGGTGGATGCTGACCTTCTCGGACAACTGGTCGAAGGTCTTGTGGCTGCGCAGGTAGCGGCGCAGCAGGTCCTGCACGCTCGCGCTGCAGAAGAAGTACTCCTGGTGCAGCCGCAGCTCGCGGCCCGAGGGCGTGGAGTCGTCGGGGTAGAGCACGCGCGACACGTTTTCCGACTGGTTCTTGCTTTCGACCGCGCCCATGTAGTTGCCGCGGTTGAAGGCCGAGAGGTCGATTTCCTCGGTGGCGCGCGCCGACCACAGCCGCAGCGTGTTGGTGGCTTGCGTGCCGTAGCCCGGAATGATGGTGTCGTAGGCCACGGCGCGCACGTCGTGGGTGTCGACCCAGTCGGCCGCGCCGTAGGGGGCGTTGGTGCCTTCCCGCCTTTGCACGCGGCCGCCGAAGCGCACGCGGTAGTTCACCTCGGGCCGCTGGAACTCCCAGGGGTTGCCGCGCGTGAGCCAGTAGTCGGGTGTCTCGACCTGCTGGCCGCCGACGATCTGCTGGCGGAACATGCCGTATTCATAGCGGATGCCGTAGCCCATGCCGGGCACGCCGAGCGTGGCCATCGAGTCGAGGAAGCAGGCCGCGAGCCGGCCGAGGCCGCCGTTGCCCAAAGCCGCATCGGGCTCGCGCTCGGCCAGCGCGTCCATGTCGACGCCGAAGTCGGCCAGCGCCTCGCGCACGGTGTCGAACAGGTCCACGGCCAGCAGCGCGTTGGTGAAGGTGCGCCCGATGAGGAACTCCATCGAGAGGTAGTACACGCGCTTGAGGTCCTGCGCGTAGTTGGCGCGCGTGGTCATCATCCAGCGCTCGACCAGTTGGTCGCGCACCGCCTGCGAGGTGGCGTTGAGCCAGTCGTCCTGGCTGGCGGCGACGGGGTCCTTGCCGACCGCATAGATCAGCTTGTTGGCCACCGCGCGCTTGAAGGCCGCCACGTCGCGGTCGGGGTGGTCGTAGGCGAAGTCTTTGATCGTCATGGTGGGCGCTCTGGTGTGAGTGATCAGGTTTGAAGTCGAGGGGTCTTTGCGAGAACACCGCGGAACCGGCTTTGCCGGGCCGCAGGTGTTGCCCCCCGCAAGGGGGTTGGCGCAGCGACACGAGGTGTGCGAAGACCGGGGGTCATTCCACACTCTGCCGGTAAACGCCGATGTACTGCGCGGCCGCGCTTGCCCAGTCGGCAGGCCGCCGCATGGCATGGCCGCGCACGCGGCGCCAGTCGGGCGCGCGTTGGTAAAGGGCGAAGGCGCGCCGCACGGCGCGTTCGTAGTCGGCCACCTCGAAGCGGTCGAACACGAAGCCGGTGGCCTCGCCGCTGGCCATGTCTTCGAGCGAGCTGTCGACCACCGTGTCGGCCAGCCCGCCGACACGGCGCACCAGCGGCAGGCTGCCGTACTTCAGGCCGTACATCTGCGTGAGGCCGCAGGGCTCGAACAGCGAGGGCACCAGCGTCACGTCGCCGGCACCGAAGAGCTGGTGCGCCAGCGCCTCGTCGTAGCCGATGGTCACGCTGACCGACTGCGGCGCCGCGGCCGCACGCTGGCGGAAGGCTTCCTCGAGCCAGGCCTCGCCGGCACCCAGCAATGCGAGCTGGCCGCCCTGCGCGAGCAACGCGTCGAGCCCGCCCAGCACCAGGTGCAGGCCCTTCTGCTCGGTGAGCCGGCTCACAAGAATGAAAAGCGGCGCATCCGGCCGGTCGGCCAGCCCCAGCTGGTGCTGCAGCACCGACTTGCAGCGCGCCTTGCCCGCCATGTGGCGGCCTTCGGGCGTGTGGAAGCCCTGCACCAGCGCGGCGTCGCTTGCCGGGTTCCAGACCTTGTCGTCGACCGCGTTCAGGATGCCGCCGAGCACGTCGCTGCGCTGGCGCAGCAGGCCGTCCAGGCCGCAGCCCTGCTCGGGCGTCTGGATTTCCTGCGCGTAGGTCGGGCTCACCGTGGTGAGCCGGTCGGCGTAGCACAGGCCGGCCTTCATGAACGACACCTGGCCGTGGTACTCGAGCCCGTTCATCTGGAACGCCGTGGCGGGCAGGCCCAGGTCGGCGAAGTTCCACGGCGCGAAGATGCCCTGGTAGGCCAGGTTGTGCACGGTGAACACGCTGCCCACGCGGGGGCCGCCGGCCTGCCGCGCGAAGTGCAGATAGGCCGGCGCGAGCGCCGCATGCCAGTCGTGCGCGTGCACCACCTCGGGCTGCCACAGCGGGTCGAGTCCCTGCGCCAGTTGCGCCGCGGCCCAGCCGAGCAGCGCGAAGCGGCGGTGGTTGTCGCCGTAGGGTTGGCGCGACGCATCTTCGTAGGGGTTGCCGGGCCGGTCGTAGAGCGCCGGCGCGTCGATCACGTAGGCCGGAATGGCCGGCGCGCCGTCGGTGGCGATGTGCCCGAATCGCAGCGCGAAGCGTTCGCCCCAGGGCGCGTTGAATTCGGCCACCGGCGCCAGGTCGCGCACGCCCGCCACGATGGCCGGAAACCCCGGCAGCAGCACGCGCGCGTCCTCGCCTTCGGCCATGAGCGCGAGCGGCAGCGCTCCGGCGATGTCCGCCAGGCCGCCGGTCTTGAGGAGAGGGAAGAGTTCGGCGCTGACCTGGAGGATTCGCATCGTGAAAAAAGCGTGGGCGTGGGCGTGGGGTGCAGTGGGCGTCGGCGGGCCGGCGGTCAGTCGGTGCCCAGCCGCTTGAGCATCTCGCGCGTGACCAGCACCACGCCGGTCTCGGTGCGCTCGAAGCGCGCGGCATCGGCCACGGCGTCCTCGCCGATCACCATGTCGTCGGGGATCACGCAGCCGCGGTCGATCACCACCTTGCTGAGCCGGGCGCCCCGGCCCACTTCGACATCGGGCAGCAGCACCGCCTCGTTGATCTCGCAGAAGGAGTGGATGCGCACGCCCGAGAACAGCACCGAGCTGCTCACCTTGGAGCCCGAGACGATGCAGCCGCCCGACACGATGGTGTTCACCGTCATGCCGTGCTGACCGTGCCGGTCGAGCACGAACTTGGCCGGGGGCAGCTGCCGCTGATAGGTCCAGATGGGCCAGTCCGTGTCATAGATGTCCAGCTCCGGGGTGATGGCGGCCAGGTCGAGGTTGGCTGCCCAGAATGCATCAATCGTGCCCACGTCGCGCCAGTAGGTCTTGGCACCCGGCCCGCGCGAGGCCCGCGTGACGCACGACATGCCGAACGGGTGCGCCAGCGCGCGGCCCTGCGCCACGGCGCGCGGAATGATGTCCTTGCCGAAGTCGTGGCTCGAGTCGGGGTTGACGCTGTCTTCCTCCAGCAGCTGGTAGAGGTAGGCGGAGTCGAACACGTAGATGCCCATGCTCGCCAGCGCCACGTCGGGGTTGCCCGGCATGGCGGGCGGGTCGGCCGGCTTTTCGAGGAACTCGGTGATCTGGCGGTTGTCGTCCACCGCCATCACGCCGAAGGCCGTGGCCTCCATGCGCGGCACCTCGATGCAGCCGACCGTGCAGCCCAGGCCGCGCTCGGCATGGTCCTTCACCATGATGGAGTAGTCCATCTTGTAGATGTGGTCGCCGGCCAGCACCACCACGTAGTCGTGCTTGGTGGAGCGGGTCTGGATGATGTCCAGGTTCTGGAACACCGCGTCGGCCGTGCCGCGGTACCAGTGCTCGTCGCCCACGCGCTGCTGCGCGGGCAGCACGTCGACCATTTCGTTGAGCTCGGCGCGCAGGAAGCTCCAGCCGCGCTGCAGGTGGCGCATGAGCGAGTGCGACTTGTACTGCGTGACCACCGCCATGCGCCGGATGCCGGAGTTCAGGCAGTTCGACAGCGCGAAATCGATGATGCGGAACTTGCCGCCGAAGTACACCGCCGGCTTGGCGCGCCGGTCGGTCAGCTGCTTGAGGCGGGAGCCGCGTCCGCCGGCCAGCACCAGGGCGATGGTGCGACGAACCAGTTGATGGGCCTGCAGCTCGTGCTGGGGCTGTGTGGGTGTGAACTTGTCCATCCTGTGTCTCCGTTCGTTCGTTTGTTCGTTGGAATTCGTCGTCAGAGTTTCTGCATCGAGACTAGCACCGCGACATGCATCTGGCTCCTACGTTCTTGCAATGCAGATGCCCGGGAAAGGCACCGTTGCCGTGTCGCCGAGGGGTGGGGCCGCATGGCCCGGGTCGAGCGCGGGATCGCTCGCCAGGCACAGGCGCCACGCACCGGGGGGCATGCGGAAGGCGACGTCCTGCGGGCCCGCATTCACCATCACCAGCCAGTCGCTTTCGTCGGGGTTCGTCGGGGTTGCTGCATTCGGAAAGTGGAGTGCAAGGGCCGTGCCCGTCTGCCAGTCGCCGGGCGTCATCGGCGCGCCGTCGGGGCGCAGCCAGCGGATGCCCGGCGGCATGCCTTGCGGGGGCTCGCTGGGCCACCAGCGGTTGCTGCGCAAGGCGGGGGCCTCGCGGCGCAGGGCGGCGAGCCGGGCGACAAAGGCGCTGAGTTGCGCCGCGTCGCCGTCGGGTGCCGACGCGCTCTGCCATGCGAGCCAGGCGGTCTCGTTGTCCTGGCAGTACGCGTTGTTGTTGCCCTGCTGGCTGTGGCCGAGCTCGTCGCCGGCCAGCAGCATGGGCGTGCCCTGCGACAGCATCAGCGTGGCGAGCAGCGCGCGCTGCAGCCGGGCGCGTCGGGCTTGCACGCCGGGGTCGTCGCTCGGGCCTTCGACGCCGCAGTTGTCGCTCAGGTTGTGGCCGTGGCCGTCGCGGTTGTCTTCGCCGTTGGCCAGGTTGTGGCGCTCGTTGTAGCTCACGAGGTCGCGCAGCGTGAAGCCGTCGTGCGCCGTGACGAAATTGACGCTGGCCGTCGGCGCGCGGCCGTGGTGGGCGAACTGCGTGCTGGAGGCGGTGACGCGGTGCGCGAAGTCGCCCAGGCCGGCCTTGTCGTCGTGCGCCTGCCGCAGCCAGAAGCCGCGCTGCGTGTCGCGGTAGCGGTCGTTCCATTCGAGCCAGCCGGGCGGGAACTCGCCCAGGCGGTAGCCGCCGGGGCCGATGTCCCAGGGCTCGGCGATGAGCAGGGTGCGCGAGAGCACCGGGTCTTGCGCGACGGCGGCAAAGAAGGGCGCGCGCGCATCGAACCCGCGCTGCGCGTCGCGTCCGAGGATCGGTGCCAGGTCGAAACGGAAGCCGTCGACGCCCATCTCGCAGGCCCAGAAGCGCAGGCTGTCCATCACCAGCTGCAGCACGCGCGGCTCGCCCAGGTTCAGGCAGTTGCCGCAGCCGGTCCAGTTCTCGTACAGGGCGCGGTCGTCGGGGCGCAGGTGGTAGTACAGGGCGTTGTCGATGCCGCGCAGCGACAGCGTGGGGCCGAGCTCGTCGGTCTCGGCGCTGTGGTTGTAGACCACGTCGATCACCAGCTCCATGCCGCGCGCGTGGATGGCGTCGGCCATCGCGCGGAACTCGCCGGCGGGCGTGGTGCCGGGGCGGCCGCTCCAGTAGCGGGCCTCGGGCGCGAACCAGCCGATGGTGGTGTAGCCCCAGTAGTTGCTCAGGCCCATGCGCTGCAGGCGCTGTTCGTCGGCGCGGTGCTGCACCGGCATGAGGCTCAGCGTGGTGACGCCCAGGCGCTGCAGGTGGTCGAGCACGGCGGGCTCGGCGAGGCCGGCGTAGGTGCCTCGGAGTGCTTCGGGCACCTGGGGGTGCAGCCTTGTTTGTCCCTTGACGTGGAGCTCGTAGAGGACGCGGTCTGCGGCGGGGATGCGGACGTGTCCCGGGCTTTCTGCTGCTGATGCCGGGGCCACACGTGCCTTGAGGGCGACGGCGGCGTTGTCGCGCGGGTCCCGCTCTGCCGGGGCCCCGGGGACGTGGCCCAGGAACAGGTCGCTGCCGTCGTAGCTGCCGACGATCTGGCGGGCGTACGGGTCGAGCACCAGCTTGGCGGGGTTGAAGCGCTGGCCGTCATGCGGTGTCCATGGGCCGTGGACCCGGTAGCCGTAGACCAGGCCTGGACGGGCGCTGGGGAGGTGGCCGTGCCAGATGCCGTCTGTGCAGGACGGTAGTTGCAGGCGCTGCTGCTCGTTCTTTCCGGTGCTGTCGAAGATGCAGAGGTCTACGGATTCTGCGGAGGGGGCTGCCAGGGCGAAGTTGACGCCTTGTGGTGACGTTGTCGCGCCGAGGGGGAATGGGTTGCCGGGGCTCAGCATGCTGCTTGCTTTCTTTGGGGCTTGCTTCCCGAGGCCGGGACTCGCCCCGGCAGGCGACTCACTTTCTTTTGCTTCGCCAAAAGAAAGTAAGCAAAGAAAAGGCGACCCCACTGTCTGCGACCCCTGCGCTTCGCTACGGGGCAACCTGCGGTGCTCGCGTTTCGCGGGGTCTCGCAGAACTCGCTTCGCTCAAACAGCTGCGAGCCCTGATCCGCGAAACACTCCGCTCCTCGGCGCAGCCAGAGGGGGTGGAGACCACCCGGGCCTTTGCTTCGCTCGGCCACCAAGTCGCCGCTGGCGCTGCGCGCCAGCGGCGGTTGGTATTGGCTCTTTGGGGTTGGCTGCTGGATGTTTGCTGTTGGGAGCCGAGCACAGCGAAGGCGTGTCGGTGTCCCAACCCCTTCTGGATGCGCCGAGGAGCGCAGCGTTTCGCGGGTCAGGGCTCGCCCTTGTTTGAGCGAAGCGAGTTTGGGCGAGACCCCGCGAAACGTGAGCACCGCAGGTTGCCCGCAGCGAAGCGCAGGGACGCAGCCAGCAGGGTCGCCTTTTCTTTGGCTACTTTCTTTTGGCGAAGCAAAAGAAAGTAGCTTGCCCGCCGGGGCGAGTCCCGGCCCCGGAACAAAAACCAGGCCCAACGCCCTCAAACCAGAACCCACATCACCGTCCCCAACGGCGGCAAGCTCACGGAAACAGAGTCCGCCTTCCCATGCCAGGGCAAAGAATCGCTCTGAACCACCCCGTTGCCAACCCCACTCCCGCCATAAACCGAAGCATCCGTATTGACGATCTCGCGGTACGCCCCCGCACAAGGCACCCCCAGCCGATAGCCATGCCGAGGCACGGGCGTGAAGTTGCACACGGCAACCACGAACGACCCGTCGCGTGCCCGTCGCACGAAGGCAAACACCGACTGCTCCGCATCGTCGTGCACGATCCACTCGAACCCCGCCCCCTCGTTGTCCAGCTCGTGCAACGCGGGAAAGTGCCTGTACACGTTGTTCAGGTCGCGCACCAGCCGCCGCACCCCTTGGTGCGACGCATGCTCCAGCAGGTGCCAGTCCAGCCCGCGGTCCGCGTTCCACTCCGCGTACTGGGCGAACTCGCCGCCCATGAACAGCAGCTTCTTCCCCGGATAAGCCCACAGGTACCCATACAGGTTGCGCAGGCCGGCGAACTTCTGCCATTCGTCGCCCGGCATCCGCCCGATCATCGAGCCCTTGCCGTGCACCACCTCGTCGTGTGACAGCGGCAGCACGAAGTTCTCGCTGTGCGCATACATCAGCCCGAAGGTGATCTGCTGGTGATGGTGCCTGCGGTAGACCGGGTCGGTGCCGGCATACGCCAGCGTGTCGTTCATCCACCCCATGTTCCACTTGTAGTGAAACCCCAGCCCCCCGTCTTCCGGCGGCCGGGTCACGCCAAGGAAGCTGGTCGATTCTTCGGCCACCGTGATGGCGCCGGGCCGCTCGACCCCCACCACATGGTTCATGCGCCGCAGGAAGTCGATGGCCTCCAGGTTCTCGCGCCCGCCGAGCACGTTGGGCACCCACTCGCCGGCCTTGCGGCTGTAGTCGCGGTAAAGCATCGAGGCCACCGCATCCACCCGCAGGCCGTCCACGCCGTAGCGCTCCAGCCAGTACAGCGCATTGCCGACCAGGTAGTTGCGCACCTCGGTGCGCGCGTAGTTGAAGATCAGCGTCTGCCAGTCGTTGTGGAAGCCCTCGCGCGGGTCGGCGTACTCGTACAGCGGCGTGCCGTCGAAGTTGCCCAGGCCGTGCGCGTCGGTCGGAAAGTGCGCAGGCACCCAGTCGAGGATCACGCCCAGCCCCGCCGCGTGCGCGGCCTCGACCAGGTGGCGGAAGTCGCCCGGCGTGCCGAAGCGCGAGGTCGGCGCGTACAGGCCGATGGGCTGGTAGCCCCACGAGCCGTCGAAGGGGTGCTCGCTGATCGGCAGCAGCTCGATGTGCGTGAAGCCCAGGTCGCGCACGTAGGGCACCAGCGTGTCGGCCAGCTCGCGGTAGTCCAGCCACTCGTGGCCGTTCTTGCGGCGCCACGAACCCAGGTGCACCTCGTAGATGCTGATGGGCGCATGGCGCTCGTTCGCCTCGGCGCGGCCCTCGGGCAGCTTCACCGGCGCGGGCAGCGGCTGCACCACGCAGGCGGTGTCGGGGCGCAGCTGCGAAGAGAAGGCGAACGGGTCGGCCTTGCGCAGCACCTCGCCCTGCGCCGAAAGAATCTCGAATTCGTAGCGGTCGCCCACCGTCACGTGCGGCGCGAAGATTTCCCACACGCCGCACTCGCGGCGCAGCCGCATCGCATGGCGCCGGCCGTCCCAGTTGTTGAAGTTGCCGACCACCGACACGCGCCGCGCATTCGGCGCCCAGACGGCGAAGGCCACGCCCTTCACGCCGTCCATCTCGCGCAGGTGCGCGCCCAGCCGCTCCCAGGGCCGCAGGTGCGTGCCCTCGGCCAGCAGCCACACGTCGGTGTCGCCCAGCACGAAGGGAAAGCGGTAGGGGTCTTCGAGCCGCGAGGTGTGCGAGTCCCAGTCGACCTGGAACAAATACCCCATGCGGGCCTCGGCCGCGGGCACGAGGCCGCTGAACAAGTCCGACCCGTCGTGCCGCGTGAGGATGGCCAGCGGCCAGCCGGTGCGCGCGTGCAGCACGGCCACGCGCTGGGCGCCGGGCAGCAGGGCGCGCACGACGAGGCCCTCGGGCGTCTCGTGCGGCCCCAGCACGGCGAACGGGTCGCCGTGCTCGGCGCGCATCAGCGCATGGATTTCGGACTCGGGCAGTGGCTTCAGGGGCATGGTGGTCAGTGGTTTCCTGCGTCGGCGGGCGCGCCGATGAAGACGCCGTACGGCGCCAGCACCAGCATGCGCCTTTCACCTTCGCCCTGCACGGCGGCGGTGGTCGACAGCGGTTGCCCGGCAAGGGGCGACAAGCCCTTCGACCCGGACATCGGCAAGGGAATCGACACCGGCTCGCCGGCGAAGTTGAAGACGAGGTGGAGCGACCCGCCGGCGCCGCGCCGCTCGAAATGCAGCAGGGGCTCGGGCGCGTCGATGAAGGCGATGTCGCCGGTGCGCAGCAGGGGCTGGTCATGGCGCCAGTGCAGCAGGGCGCGGGTGAAGGCGAGCATCGAATCGGGGTCGTCCGCCTGCCGTTCGACGGCCAGCGGCAGGTGCGGGCCGTACACCGGCAGCCAGGGCGTGCCGGTGCTGAAGCCGCCGTTCGGCGCCTCGGCGGTCCAGGCCAGCGGCGTGCGGCAGCCGTCGCGGCCCTTGAACTCGGGCCAGAAGGCGCGGCCGTACGGGTCCTGCAGCAGTTCGAACGGCACCTCGGCCTCGGGCAGGCCCAATTCCTCGCCCTGGTAGATGCTGGCGCTGCCGCGCAGCGTGAGCAGCAGCGTCAGCCAGAGCCGGTCGCGCCGGGTGTCCGCCGGGGCGGAGACCCGTGTCGATGTGCCGCCGCTCCAGCGCGTGGCCACGCGCGGCACGTCGTGGTTCGACACCGCCCAGCAACCCCAGCCGCCGGTGGGCGCCAGCGCATGGTCGAGCGCCTCGACCTGGTGGCGCAGGTGCTTCGGGCTGTGCTCGGCCGTCAGCAGGCTGAAGCTGTAGGCCAGGTGCAGGCGCTTGCCGAGTTCGGTGTACTGCGCCATGACGGGCGGTGCGTTCTCGTCGCCGACTTCGCCCAGCGCCACCGCGCCGTAGCCGTCGAGCAGCCGGCGCAGGTTTTCGAGGAAGGCCAGGTTCTCGGCCTGGCTCTTGTCGTACAGGTGCTGCTGCATTGCGTAGGGGTTGTCGGCGCGCACCGTGCTGACCTCGTCGATGGACGCCAGCGTGGCCGGCGGGTTGTCGCGCAGCAGCGCGTCGTGGAACTGGTGGTTGCAGGCGTCGAAGCGGAAGCCGTCCACGCCGCGCTCGCACCAGAAGCGCACCTCGCCCAGCAGCGCTTCCTGCACCTCGGCGCAATGGAAGTTCAGGTCGGGCTGCTCGGCCAGGAAGCTGTGCAGGTAGTACTGCCTGCGGCGCGCGTCCCACTGCCAGGCCGAGCCGCCGAACACCGACAGCCAGTTGGTCGGCGGCGTGCCGTCGGGCCTGGGGTCGGCCCACACGTACCAGTCGGCCTTGGGGTTGTCGCGGCTGCTGCGGCTCTCGGCGAACCAGGCGTGCTGGTCGGAGGTGTGCGAGAGCACCTGGTCGATGATGAGCTTCAGTCCCAGCGCGTGCATGCGTGCGAGCATGGCGTCGAAGTCGGCCAGCGTGCCGAACAGCGGGTCGACCGCGCGGTAGTCGGACACGTCGTAGCCGAAGTCCTTCATCGGCGAGCGGAAGAAGGGCGAGACCCAGATGGCTTCGACGCCGAGGCTGGCCACGTGGTCGAGCCGGGAGGTGATGCCGGGCAGGTCGCCGATGCCGTCACCGTTGCTGTCCATGAAGCTTCGGGGGTAGATCTGGTAGATCACCGCGCCGCGCCACCAGTCGCTGTGGCTGTTCCTGCTGTCGCTTTTGCTGCCCATGCCGGTCCCTGTGGTCGAAAAACATTGTGGCATGCGAAATTCGGGCCAGTGATACGGCCTTGCCCCGTCCTTCGCGCTGCGCGCTGCCGGTGGCCGCGACGGCCACGGCGAGGTGTTTCAGGCGCAGTTGCAGGGGCGGCGGGTGGCGCCAAGAACCTGCAGCTCGGCGCGCGTTACCTGCGCGACACACAGGTTACGTGCCCCAAGTCCGGAGTCTGCGGGCCGGGGGCTTTGCCCGGGCGCGATAATCCGCCGTTCCCGGCCGCCTTGCGCCGGGCTCTTGCCGAACCGTCATGAACCCCAGCTACAAACCCAGCGACGTCGAGTCCGCTGCCCAGGCGCAATGGAGCGCCGCCGATGCCTACCGCGTCACCGAAGACGCGAGCCGCAAGAAGTACTACGCCTGCTCGATGCTGCCGTACCCCAGCGGCAAGCTGCACATGGGCCATGTGCGCAACTACACCATCAACGACATGCTCACGCGCTACCTGCGCATGAGCGGCTACAACGTGCTGATGCCCATGGGCTGGGACGCCTTCGGTCTGCCGGCCGAGAACGCGGCGCTGAAGAACGGCGTGCCGCCGGCCAAGTGGACCTACGAGAACATCGCCTACATGAAGGGCCAGCTGCAGGCCATGGGCCTGGCCATCGACTGGAGCCGCGAGATCGCCACCTGCGATCCGAGCTACTACAAGTGGAACCAGTGGCTGTTCCTGAAGATGCTGGAGAAGGGCATTGCCTACCGCAAGACCCAGGTCGTGAACTGGGATCCGGTCGACCAGACCGTGCTGGCCAACGAGCAGGTGATCGACGGCAAGGGCTGGCGCACCGGCGCCACGGTCGAGCGCCGCGAGATCCCGGGCTACTACCTGAAGATCAGCGACTACGCCGAGGAACTGCTCGAGCACACCCAGCACAAGCTGCCGGGCTGGCCCGAGCGCGTGAAGCTGATGCAGGAAAACTGGATCGGCAAGAGCGAGGGCCTGCGCTTCGCCTTCACCCACGACATCAAGGATGCGAGCGGCAAGGCGATCCAGGACGGGCGCATGTACGTGTTCACCACGCGTGCCGACACCATCATGGGCGTGACCTTCTGCGCCGTGGCGCCTGAGCACCCGCTGGCCGCGCACGCCGCCACGCTCGACCCCAAGGTCGCGGCCTTCATCGAGGAGTGCAAGAACGGCGGCACCACCGAGGCCGAGCTCGCCACGCAGGAGAAAAAAGGCGTGCCCACCGGCCTCACGGTGACGCACCCCATCACCGACGAGCAGGTGCCGGTGTGGGTCGGCAACTATGTGCTGATCGGCTACGGCGACGGCGCCGTGATGGGCGTGCCCGCGCACGACGAGCGCGACTTCGCCTTCGCCAACAAGTACGGCATCGAGATCATCCAGGTGGTGCTGGTGGACGACGAGCCGCACTTCGACTATCACAAGTGGCAGGACTGGTACGGCGACAAGCAGCGCGGCGTGACCATCAACTCCGACAACTTCAGCGGCATGACCTACAAGGAGGCCGTGGCCGCCGTGGCGCATGCGCTGGGCCAGAAGGGCCTGGGCGAGCTGCAGACCACCTGGCGCCTGCGCGACTGGGGCGTGAGCCGCCAGCGCTACTGGGGCACGCCGATCCCGATCATCCATTGCGACGAGCACGGCGCCGTGCCGGTCCCCGAGAAGGACCTGCCGGTGGTGCTGCCCACCGACTGCGTGCCCGACGGTTCGGGCAACCCGCTGAACAAGCACGAAGGCTTTCATGCCGGCGTGGTCTGCCCCGTGTGCGGCAAGGCCGCGCGGCGCGAGACCGACACCATGGACACCTTCGTGGACTCGTCGTGGTACTTCATGCGCTACTGCGACCCGAAGAACGACCAGGCGATGGTGGCCGGCGGCGCCGACTACTGGATGCCGATGGACCAGTACATCGGCGGCATCGAACACGCCATTCTTCACCTGCTTTACGCGCGCTTCTGGACCAAGGTGATGCGCGACCTGGGCCTGGTGAAGGCCGACGAGCCCTTCAGCAAGCTGCTGACGCAGGGCATGGTGCTCAACCACATCTTCTACAAGCGCAACGAGAAGGGCGGCAAGGACTACTTTCCGCCGACCGAGGTCACGACCGTGCTCGACGCGCAGGGCCGCATCATTGGCGGCACCACCGCCGACGGCACCAAGGTCGAGTACGGCGGCGTGGGCAAGATGGGCAAGAGCGAGCGCAACGGCGTCGACCCGCAGGACCTGATCGAGAAGTACGGCGCGGACACCGCGCGCCTGTACACCATGTTCACCGCGCCTCCCGAGGCCACGCTCGAGTGGAACGACGCGGCCGTGGAAGGCAGCTACCGTTTTCTGCGCCGCGTGTGGAACTTCGGCGCCGCGCAGGCGGAGGCCGCCCCGGTGGCCCTTGCCGGCCAGACCTTGGGCAAGGGCGCCCAGGCGCTGCGCCGCGAGGTGCACACCGTGCTGCGCCAGGTCGACTACGACTACCAGCGCATGCAATACAACACCGTGGTGTCGGGCGCCATGAAGCTGCTCAATGCGCTGGAAGGCTTCAAGCCCGACGGCAGCAAGGGCGACGCGGCCGCGCTGCGCGAGGGCTTCGGCATCCTGCTGCGCTGCATGTACCCGGCCACGCCGCACATCGCCCAGCAGCTGTGGAACGAACTCGGCTACGACAAGGACCTGGGCGGCCTGCTCGACGCGGCCTGGCCCACGGTCGACGCCGGCGCGCTGGTGCAGGACGAGATCGAGCTCATGCTGCAGGTCAACGGCAAGCTGCGCGGCAAGCTGCTGGTGCCCGCCGGCGCCTCCAAGGACGAGATCGAGAAGCTGGCGCTGGCCTGCGACGACTTCGTCACCTTCGCCGAAGGCGCGCCGCCCAAGCGCGTGATCGTGGTTCCCGGCCGCCTGGTCAACGTGGTTCTCTGACGAACGACTCAAGCATGAACACTCGCAATGTCTCGCTGCCGCGCCGCGGCTTTCTCATGGGCCTGACGGTGGCGGGCGCCTCGCTCGGCCTGGCCGGTTGCGGCTTCGAGCTGCGCAAGGCGCCGGTCTTCGCGTTCAAGACGCTGTCGATATCGGGCAACACGGCCATGATCAACCAGATCCGGCGCGAGCTGCGGGCCACGGGCTCGGTGACGCTGGTGACCGCCGAGTCTGCCGTGGCCGGCAGCCCGCCCTCGGCCTCGGCCCCCGACGTGATACTCGAGATCCTGGGCGAGGATCGCGACCGCCTCGTCATCTCGACCAACTCGGCCGGCCTGGTGCGCGAGCTGCAGCTGCGGTTGCGCGTGCGCTTTCGGCTGCGCACGCCGGGCGGCAAGGACGTGCTGCCGTCCACCGAGGTCTCGCAGACGCGCGACCTGAGCTTCAACGAGACCAACGCGCTGGCCAAGGAAGGCGAAGCCGACCTGCTGTTCCGCGACATGCAGTCGGACATCGCCCAGCAGCTGATGCGCCGCATCGCCGCCGTCAAGGAGCTCTGAGCCGCTGCGCCCAGGTCAATCCCCGGTCATTCCATTTCCATGCAACTTGCCAGCGCCCAACTCGGGGCCCACCTGCAAAAGGGCCTGAAGCCGCTCTACACGATCCACGGCGACGAGCCGCTGCTCGCGCAGGAGGCGGCCGACGCCATCCGCGCGGCCGCGCGCGCGCAGGGCTATACCGAACGCAGTTCGTACACCGTGGCGGGCGCGCATTTCGACTGGAGCGCGGTGCTGGCGGCCGGGGGCTCGCTTTCGCTGTTCGCCGACAAGCAGATCGTGGAGATCCGCATCCCCTCGGGCAAGCCCGGCAAGGACGGCAGCGCGGCGCTGCAGCACATGGCCGAGGCCGCGCCTGGCAACGACAGCACACTCACGCTGGTGATGCTGCCGCGCCTGGACAAGGCCACGCGCACCGGCGCCTGGTTCTCCGCGCTGGAGAACAACGGCGCGAGCATCCAGGTCGACCCGATCGAGCGCAATGCGCTGCCGCAATGGATCGCGCAGCGCCTGGGCCTGCAGGGCCAGCGCGTGATGCCCGGCGACGAAGGCCAGCGCACGCTGCAGTTCTTTGCCGACCGCGTGGAGGGCAACCTGCTCGCCGCGCACCAGGAGATCCAGAAGCTCGCGCTGCTGCATCCGGCCGGCGAGCTGAGCTGGGAGCAGGTGGAAGGCGCGGTGAACAACGTGGCGCGCTACGACGTGTTCAAGCTGTCCGAGGCCGTGCTGGCCGGCAACCCGCAGCGCGTGGCGCGCATGCTCGACGGCCTGCAGGCCGAGGGCGAGGCCGAGGTGCTGGTGCACTACACGATCGCCGAGGACATCCGGGCGCTCAAGCGCGTGAAGGACGCCATGGCGTCGGGCCGCCCGCTGCCGATGGCGCTGCGCGAGAACCGCATCTGGGGGCCCCGCGAGCGCGCCTTCGAGCGCGTGCTGCCGCGGCTGGACGACCGCATGCTGGCGCGGCTGCTGCGTGCCGCCCACCTGGTGGACGGCATCGTGAAGGGCCTGAAGCAGCCCGACTGGCCCGCGAGCGGCTGGCAGTCGCTGCAGCGGCTGGCGCTGATGCTGTGCCGCGCGTGCAGCAGTGCGGCGGCTGCACCGCGACGCGGCTGATCCACGCCAAGGGCGTCTGTTCCGGTGGCGCGAGCCATCAAAAAGCCTGTGTCATCCGGGCCACAGGTTGGCGTGGGAAAATACCCGGATGAATGCGTTCAACGTCAGCGAGCACATGCAGACCCTGGGTCTGCAAGCCAAGGCCGCTGCATTCCTCATGGCCCGTGCGGATGCAGCTACCAAAAACATAGCATTGAAGGCGCTGGCCCGGCGCTTGCGCGAAGCCGGCCCGGTGCTGGCCGTCGCCAACGAGAAAGACCTGGCGCGCGCCACGGCCGCCGGCCTGTCGGCACCGATGGTCGACCGCCTCAAGCTCACGCCCAAGGTCATCGAGACCGTGGCCCTGGGCTGCGAGCAGCTCGCCGGCATGGCCGACGTGATCGGCGAGATCATCGGCATGAAGCAGCAACCCAGCGGCATCCGCGTGGGCCAGATGCGCGTGCCGATCGGCGTGTTCGGCATGATCTACGAGAGCCGCCCCAACGTGACCATCGAGGCGGCGAGCCTGGCCATCAAGAGCGGCAACGCGGCCATCCTGCGCGGCGGCTCGGAAGCCATCGAGTCGAACAAGGCGCTGGCGCTGCTGGTGTCCGGGGCGCTGGCCGAAGCCGGCCTGCCGGTCGAAGCCGTGCAGCTGGTGCAGACCACCGACCGCGAAGCCGTCGGCCAGCTCATCGCCATGCCCGAATTCGTCGACGTGATCATTCCGCGCGGCGGCAAGGGCCTGATCGAGCGCATCAGCCGCGACGCCAAGGTGCCGGTCATCAAGCACCTGGACGGCAACTGCCACGTGTACGTGGACGACACGGCCGAGTTCGACATGGCGCTGCGCATCGTCGACAACGCCAAGACCCAGAAGTACAGCCCCTGCAACGCCGCCGAAGGCCTGCTGGTGTCGGCCACGGTGGCCGAGCACTTCCTGCCCGACATCGCCGCCATCTTCGCGGCCAAGGGCGTGGAAATGCGCTGCGACCCGGCTGCCGCCGCGATCCTGCGGGCCAGCGAGGCGCTGGGCGCCGCCGGTGCCAAGGCGAAGATCCTCGATGCGGTGGAGGCCGACTGGTCCGAGGAATACCTCGCCGCGGTCATCAGCATCAAGGTGGTGGCGGGCGTGGACGAGGCCATTGCCCACATCAACCGCTATTCGAGCCACCACACCGACGCCATCGTCACGCGCGACCACGTGCATGCGCAGCGCTTCCTGCGCGAGGTCGATTCGGCCAGCGTGATGGTCAATGCGAGCACACGCTTCGCGGATGGCTTCGAGTTCGGGCTGGGTGCCGAAATCGGCATCAGCACCGACAAGTTCCACGCCCGCGGCCCGGTGGGCATCGAAGGCCTGACCTCGCTCAAGTACGTGGTGCTCGGGCAGGGCGAGGTCCGGACTTGATGCGCCCGCGCGCAGTCTTGTCATTGGGGCGGCCATCCCCAAATCCTACAATTCCGCTCCACCTTTAAGCACAAAACCAACAAGGCCGCCGCATGGTTCCGCATCTCGTCACTGCCCTGACCGGCCCGATCAATGAACTGGAGCAGCGGGTGCTCGACTCGATGCCTGCCATCGAGCGCTGGTTCCGGCTCGAATGGATGGAGCACACGCCGCCGTTCTACAGCGCCGTGGACATCCGCAACGCCGGCTTCAAGCTGGCGCCGGTCGACACCAACCTGTTCCCCGGCGGCTGGAACAACCTCACCAAGGAGATGCTGCCGCTGGCCGTGCAGGCCGCGCAGGCCGCCATCGAGAAGATCTGTCCGGAGGCGCGCAACCTGCTCGTCATTCCGGAAAATCACTCCAAGAACACCTTCTACCTGGCCAACGTCGCGCAACTGGTGCGCATCTTCCACATGGCGGGGCTCAACGTGCGCATCGGGTCGATCGATCCGGCCATCAAGTCGCCCAAGAAGATCGAGCTGCCCAACGGCGAGACCGTGACGCTCGAACCGGTGGTCCGTACCAAGCGCCGCCTGGGCCTGAAGAACTTCGATCCCTGCACAATCCTGCTCAACAACGAGCTTTCGGCAGGAACGCCCGGCATCCTCGAAGACCTGCACGAGCAGTACTTGCTGCCGCCGCTGCACGCAGGCTGGTCGGTGCGGCGCAAGAGCAACCACCTGCACAGCTACGAAGAGCTGTCCAAGCGCTTCGGCAAGCTGCTGGGCATCGACCCCTGGCTCATCAACCCGATCTATGCGCGCGCCGAGGGCGTGGACGTGGCCGAAGGCCGCGGCATCGACGTGCTGACCAGCCACGTGGACGCGGTGCTCACCAAGGTGCGCCGCAAGTACAAGGAATACGGCATCAACGAGAAGCCGTTCGTGGTCGTCAAGGGCGGCCACAGCGGCAGCGGCAGCCCGGGCGTGGTGACGGTGCGCGACGCCAAGGAGGTCGAGGCGCTGATCGGCAAGTCGCGCACCAGCACGTCATCGGCCGCCAGGATCTCGGGCGGGCGCGACCTGCGCGAACCCACCGAGCTGATCGTGCAGGAAGGCGTGCTGACCAACGAGCGCGTGCACAACGGCGTGGCCGAGCCGGTGGTCTACATGATGGACCGCTACGTGGTGGGCGGCTTCTACCGCGTGCATGCCGAGCAGGCCGCCGACGAGAACCTCAAGCTGCCCGGCGCGAGCTTCGTGCCGCTGGCCTTCTCTGAAAGCGCGCACATGCCGCAGCCCGGCGCCAAGCCCGGTGCCAGCGCGCCGAACCGCTTCTACATGTACGGCGTGGTCGGCCGGCTGGCCATGGTGGCCGCCAGCTACGAGATGGAGGCGACCGACCCGGACGCCGAAATCTACGAATGAAGATCTAAATGAAGGGCCGCAGCTTGCGGCGGCGGCGGGCAACGGCAAAATAGCGGCCCCACAGCAACGGAAACAAAAGGGCGGGAGGGGTGATGCGGGCGAGCGTACGGACGTTCGCCTTCGTCGCACCCCGGCGTGTCTGACGCGTCGATTCCAGCAGCCTGCCCTTTTCCCATCGACTTCGTGTCAGCCCCCAAAAACCTCTCAGCCGGCCTGATCGTCGGCGCCATCGGCGTCGTCTACGGCGACATCGGCACCAGCGTGCTGTATGCCGTCAAGGAAGTGTTCGGCCACGGCCACGTGCCGTTCACGGTCGAGAACGTCTACGGCATCCTGTCGATGTTCTTCTGGACGCTCACGGTCATCGTCTCCATCAAGTACGTGGTGCTGGTGCTGCGGGCGGACAACGAAGGCGAGGGCGGCCTTGTCGCCATGCTCGCACTGGCGTCCCGCGCGGTGGCCGACAAGCCCCGGCTGCGCCACGTGCTGCTGGTGGTGGGCATCTTCGGCACATCGCTCTTCTATGGCGACGGGGTCATCACCCCGGCCATCTCGGTGCTCTCGGCGGTCGAGGGCCTGGAGGTGGTGTCGCCGCACTTCTCGCACTACGTGATCCCCATCACCCTGGTCGTGCTGTTCTGCCTCTTCGCGGTGCAAAAGCGCGGCACCGCGGGCATCGGCAAGTTCTTCGGGCCGGTCACGCTGGCGTGGTTCGCGGCCATTGCGGTGCTGGGCGTGTGGCAGATCCTGCACCACCCCGAGATCGTCAAGGCGCTCAACCCCTGGTATGCGCTGAAGTTCATCTGGGACAACCCGGGCACCAGCTTCATCCTGCTGGGCGCCATGGTGCTGTGCGTGACCGGTGCCGAGGCGCTGTACGCCGACCTGGGCCACTTCGGCAAGAAGCCGATCCGCATTGCGTGGTTCTCGGTCGTCATGCCGGCGCTCACCCTCAACTACCTGGGCCAGGGCGCGCTGCTGCTGGAGAACCCCGAGGCCGTGAAGAACCCCTTCTTCATGATGGCGCCCGAGTGGGCACTGATTCCGCTGGTGCTGCTGGCCACGATGTCCACGGTGATCGCGTCGCAGGCGCTCATCACGGGCGCGTTCAGCGTCACGCGCCAGGTGATTCAGCTGGGCTACCTGCCGCGCCTGAACATCGAGCACACCAGCGTGCGCACGGCCGGGCAGATCTACATTCCGCTGGTCAACTGGGGCCTGTTCGTGGCCATCGTGCTGGCGGTGGTGATGTTTCGCACATCGAGCAGCCTGGCGGCGGCCTACGGCATCGCGGTGACCACCGACATGCTGATCACCACCATCCTGACCTTCTTCGTGATCCGCTACGCGTGGAAGCTGCCGCTGGTGCTTTGCATCGGCTCGACGGCCTTGTTCTTCTTCGTCGACTTCATGTTCTTCGCGTCGAACCTGCTCAAGCTGTTCGAAGGCGGCTGGTTCCCGCTGATGATCGGCGGCTTCGTCTTCACGCTGATGATCACGTGGAAGGAAGGCCGGCGCCTCATGGGCGAGGCGCAGCATGCCGATGCCATCGACCTGAAGTCCTTCCTGGGCTCGGTGTTCGTCAGCCCGCCGGTGCGCGTGGAAGGCACGGCGGTGTTCCTCACGGCCGAACCCGGCACCGTGCCCAACGCGCTGCTGCACAACCTGAAGCACAACAAGGTGCTGCACGAGCAGAACATGTTCGTCACCGTGCGCAACCACGAGGTGCCCTGGATCCCGATGGACAAGCGCATCGAGATCGACGCGCTGGGCAACCACTGCTGGCAGGTGATCGTGCACTACGGCTTCAAGAACGACATCGACCTGCCGCGCGCGCTCGACAACGCGCGCCTGCGCGGCTGCCAGCTGGAGCCGATGACGACCAGCTACTTCCTGTCGCGCGACGTGGTGATTCCCACGCTGGGCAGCGGCATGGCGCCGTGGCGCGAGAAGCTGTTCGCGCAGATGCACCACAACGCAAGTGGCGCGGCCGCCTTCCTGGGGCTGCCGAACAATGCGGTGGTGGAGCTGGGCTCGAAGATCGAGATCTGACGCGGCCGCGGGGTGTGCGGCCGGGCCGGTTCAGCCCAGCCCCAGCATCTGCCCCAGGCTGCGCTGCGCGGCCGGGCGGTCCAGCGCGATGTTCCGCTCCAGCACCAGCAGGTGCGCTTCCATCAGGTGCACGGCCGTGTCCGCATCGCCGCGTGCGATGGCGTCGACCACCTCCGCATGCTCGCCGTGCTCGCACGCGGCGTTGCCGGGCGGCTCGTACAGCGCCACGATCAGCGAGCAGCGCGACATCAGCTCCGTGAGGTAGCGCTCCAGGATCGGATTGCGCGCGAGCCGCGCCACGCGCAGGTGGAACGAGCTGGCCAGCCGCGCCCACTCGGGCTGCGTGTGGCGGTGCATGGCCGCGTGTTCTTCCTTCAGGTGCCGGCGCAGTTCGGCCACTTCGGCCTTGGTCGCGTTGCGCACCGCCATGCGCACCAGCGCGGCCTCGAGCGCGCGGCGCGCCTCGAAGATCTGCCGCGTTTCTTCCGGCGAAGGCATCGCGACGATGGCGCCGCGGTTGGGCCGCAGGTCCACGATGTGGTCGTGCGCCAGCCGCTGCAGCACCTTGCGCACCAGCGCGCGGCTCACGCCGAACAGCTCGCACAGCGAGGCCTCGGGCAGCTTGGTGCCGGGTGCCAGGCGCTGGTTGGTCACGCCCTCGAAGACCGAGCGGTAGATGCGTTCCTCGATGTCACCTTCGCCCCCCGCTGGCGTGGCCGGCGTGACCGGCGCAGCCGTCGCGGTGGGTTCGGCGGATGGCGACGGCTTGCGCCGGGCGGCTGCGGGCTTCGGCGGCGAGGGGGAACGGGCCATGGGGTGGAAAGCGGGCGGTGGGAACGCGCAGATTATCGAGCCCGCCCACGCACCCTGTGGTTCAGTCGAACTCTCCGGGCCGCTCCGCGGCCAGCTGCGTCATGTGCGCCGCAATGGCCCCCGGCGTGGTGAACCAGATGTCGCCCCGGTCGCGCGCCTGCGCCAGGTGCGCCAGCGCGGTGCGCAAATGCCGCAGCCGGTAAGGCTGGCCCACGATGTACGGATGCAGCGCCAGGCCCATCACCAGCGGCTGGCTGCGCGCCTGCGTGAGCATTTCTTCGAAGTTGTCGACCACCATCGCGCTGAAGTCCTTCGCGTCCATCAGGCGGCCGACGATCATCGGAATGTCGTTGAGCTCCTGCGGGTAGGGCACCGACCACAGTGCACCGCCGCCGCGCGTGCGCATGCGAATCGGCTGGTCGTCGTGGCACCAGTTCAGCGTGTAGCCGTAGCCTGTCTCGGCCAGCAGGTCGGGCGTGACGGCGCTCTCCGAGATCCACGGCGACAGCCATCCCGAAGGCGTCTGGCCGCTCTCGCGCACCATGCGTTCGCGGCAGCGCTGCAGCAGCGCGCGCTCGTGCACTTCGTCGAGCACGCCCTGGCGTTCGGCGTTGCTGTGGCCGTGGCCGATCAGCTCGTCGCCGCGTGCCACCAGCGCCTGCACCAGCTCCGGGCAGTGGTCGTACAGCGCGGTGTTGATCAGCGCACCCGTGGGCAATGCGAGCGCGTCGAACAGCTCCAGGCAGCGCCATGCGCCCACGCGGTTGCCGTACTCGCGCCAGCCGTGGTTGAGCACGTCGGGCTGCGGCGAGGCCGGGCCGATGCAAGCGCCCAGCCCGTCGCCGAAGGCGAAGTGCTCCACGTTGAAGCCCAGGTACACCGCCAGCCGCGCGCCGTTGGGCCACACGTGGTCGGGCCGCCGGGTGATGGGCCGGTAGTCGAAGCGGTCGTGCGTGGGCAGCAGTTCGGGCCAGCGCGTGGTCATGCGCCGGTCCTCACAGCACCGCGAGGCCGGCGCGCACCAGCAGCCATTCGGCGCTGTCGTTCCACACGTCCATCTGCACGATGAGGCCGTGGCTCACCACGTAGCGGTCGACGTAGCGGTTGTCCTCGAAAGCGGTGCCGTCGGGCCATGCGCCGTACAGCGTGCCCAGGCTGTAGACCACGGTGGCCTCGGGCGTGCCGCCGGCCACCGTTTCGGTGCGCTCGATCTTCTTCTTCACCCACGCATAGCGCTTGGCATTGAAGGCCGAGGTGTCGCCGGGCGCCTGCATCGGCCGGTTGCCGGTGAAGCGGATGCGGATGCCGGGCGCGGTGAAGCGCGAGGCCGACTGCGGGTCGGGAATCATCACCAGGCGAAGGAACTCGTCGACCACGGCGGCGGGGTCGAGCGTGTGGGGGGGCGGTGCGGCGGGCGTGGTCATGCGGTTCTCCAGTCGTTGTGAGCCATGGCGGTGCACGGCGGTATGTCGTGGCGGAATCGTGCAATTCCTGTGCCTGATTGTTGACACACTCGAATTTGGATTGTCGACAATTCGATGGATAAATTGTCAACTTGGCATGCCGCTTGCATCCGGGGCTGGCCAGTCGCTTCGGCGCATTTCGATGCACCTTGTTGGGTGCCTCATCCCTTGTCCATCCCCTGCTTCTCTTCGACCCAGGAGTCCGCCATGTCCCGTTCGCCTCGCTTCAACCGCCGCACGCTGTGCCTTGCAGCCGTTGCCGCTGCCTGCCTTTCCCACGGTGCGGCCTTCGCCGCCGAGCCGATCAAGATCGGCCTGGTCACGGCCCTGTCGGGCCAGTCGGCACTGGCCGGCGAAGCCATCACGCGCGGCCTCACGGTGGCAATCGACGAGATCAACGCCAAGGGCGGGCTGCTCGGCGGGCGCAAGCTCGAGCTGGTGCGCCGCGACGACGAGGCCAACCCCGCCAAGGGCGTGGTGGCCGCGCGCGAACTCATCTTCAAGGAGAAGGTGGCGGTGCTGTTCGGTGGGCTCGACACGCCGGTGTCGATGGCCATCGTGCCCATCGCCAACCAGGAGAAGACGCCCTTCATGGGCCCCTGGGCCGCGGGCACGCCCATCACCAAAAACGGTGCCAACCCCAACTACGCCTTCCGCGTGTCGGCGGTCGACGAGATCGTCAACGTGGGCATGCTCGACTACGCGCAGAAGAACTTCAAGGCGGGCAAGTTCGGCATGATCCTCGTCAACAACCCGTGGGGCGAATCGAACGAGAAGGGCCTGCACGCCGCGCTCGCCGCCAAGGGCCTGAAGGCCGTGGCCGTGGAGAAGTTCGACGGCAACGACGTCGACGTGGTGCCGCAGCTCACGCGGCTGAAGGCCGCGGGCGCCGACACGCTGTTCATGGTCGGCAACGTGGGCCCGTCGGCGCAGGTGGTGAAGTCGCTCGACCGCATGGGCTGGCAGGTGCCCATCGTGTCGCATTGGGGCCCGGCGGGCGGCCGCTTCACCGAGCTGGCCGGCCCCAACGGCAAGAACGTGCACTTCGTGCAGACCTACAGCTTCTTCGGCAAGCAGTCGCCGGTGGGCGAGAAGGTGATCGCCGCGCTGAAGGCCAAGTACCCCGCCATCAAGGGCCCGGACGACATCACGCCCGCCGTGGGTGTGGCCAACGCCTACGACGGAATGCAGCTCGCGGCGCTGGCCATCGCGGCGGCCGGCTCGACCGACGGCGACGCGGTGCGCCAGGGCTTCTACAAGATCGGCAGGTACGAAGGCCTCATCAAGACCTACGACAAGCCCTTCTCGCCCGCCGTGCACGACGCCGTGACCGCCAACGACTACGTGTGGGCGCAGTTCATCGACAACCGCATCCTGCCCGTGGGCATGGTCGCGGCGAAGTAAGAAAAGAAGAGGGCTGCGCGCAATGCTGCTTTCCGCATGGATCAGCGGGTTGGGGCTGGGGAGCATGTACGGGCTGATCGCCCTGGGCTTCTACGTCACCTACGCCGTTTCGGGCACCGTCAACTTCGCGCAGGGCAGCGCGATGATGCTGGGCGCGGTCTTCACCTTCGGGTTCGCGCAGACCCTGGGCTGGCCGATGCCGCTGGCCATTGCGCTGGCGCTCGTGTTGTGTGGCGTGTACGGGCTGGTGGTCGAGTTCGTGGCGGTGCGCCCGTTCGCGAGCCGCGGCTCCGAAGCCTGGCTGATGGCCACGGTGGCGCTGGGCATCGTGGTCGACAACCTGGTGATGTTCACCTTCGGCAAGGAGCCGCGCAGCCTGCCGTCGCCGCTGGCGGTTACGCCGCTGCAGGTGGGTGACGTGGGGCTGGGCGTGTACCCGCTGCAGTTGCTGATTCCGGTGGCGGGCCTGGCGCTGGCCGCGGCGCTGCACGTGGTGGCGCGGCGCACGCGCTGGGGCGTGGGCATGCTGGCCGTGGTGCAGAACCCGGCCGCCGCGCGGCTCATGGGCATTCCGATCCGGCGCGCGGTGGCCGCGGCCTTTGCGCTGTCGGCCGTGTTCGCGGGCGTGGCGGGCGTGCTGATCGCGCCGCTGTTCAACGTGCAGGCGGACATGGGCACGCTGTTCGGCCTGAAAGCCTTCGCGGTCGCGATCCTGGGCGGCATCACCAGCGCATGGGGCGTGATGGGCGCGGGGCTGCTGTTCGGCCTGGCCGAAGCGCTGATCACCGCCACGCTGGGTTCGGGCTACACGCAGATCCTGACCTTCGCCCTGGTGATCGTGGTGCTCGCGCTGCGGCCCAAGGGGCTGTTCGGCCGCGCGGCGGTGAAGAAGGTATGAGATCGGCAGGCATGCGCTGGCCCGCGCTGTTCGTGCTCGTGTCGGCAATGGCGGTGGGCGTTGCGCTCGCGGCCACGGTCAACGGCTACTACGTGTTCGTGCTCGCCAACGTGGCGCTGTTCGCGATCGTCGGCATCGGGCTCAACGTGCTGCTCGGGCTCACGGGGCAGATGTCGTTCGGGCACGTGGGCTTCTATGCGATCGGCGCGTACGCCGTCGCCATTCTCACGAGCAAGGCCGGCTGGAGCTTCTGGGCCGCATGGCCGGTGGGTGCGCTCATCGCGGGCGCCATGGGTGCGCTGCTCGCGCTGCCGGCGTTGCGCGCCAAGGGGCCGTACCTCGCGATGATCACCATCGCCTTCGGCTTCATCGTGGAGCACGCGATCGTCGAGGCGCGCGACCTCACGGGCGGGCAGAACGGCATCATGGGCATCGCGGGTCCTTCGCTCTTCGGGCTGGCGCAGGGCGAGCGCGCGGCGGCCATGCTGGCGGTGCTCACGGCCGGCGTGGCGCTCGTGGCCTTCGCGCTGCTGTCGCGCGGCGGCTGGGGCGCTGCAATGCGCGCGGTGCGCGACAGCGAGACGGCGGCCGAGTCGATCGGACTCGATCCGCTGCGCATCAAGACCGTGGCCTTCGCGCTGTCGGCGCTGTGCGCGGGCGCGGCGGGCGGGCTGTTCGCGCCGCTGTCGGGCTTCGTCACGCCGCACACCTTCGGCTTCGGGCAGTCGATTCTGTTCGTGCTGGTCGTGATGATCGGCGGCGCGGGCTCGGTGGCCGGGCCCGTGGTCGGCGCGCTCGTGGTGGCGCTGCTGCCGGAGGTGCTCGCGAGCCTGGAGGAATACCGGCTGCTGTTCTTCGGCCTGCTGCTGCTGGTCGTGCTGTGGGCGGCACCGGACGGTGCGGCCGGGTTGTGGCGGCGCGTGATGGCCCCCGTGCTTGCGCGCTTCGCCAGGCAGCCGGCGCTGCTGCCATTGCGCGCGGATGCCACGGGCCTGCCGCCCCGCGCGCCTGGCGCATCGGGCGCACCGATCCGCACCGAAGGCCTCACGATGCAGTTCGGCGGCGTGCGCGCCGTGAGCGACCTGGCCTTCGGCACGCACGCGGGCGGCATCACCAGCCTGATCGGCCCGAACGGCGCGGGCAAGACCACGGTGCTGAACATGCTGAGCGGTTTCTACAGGCCCACGGGTGGCGGCTTCCGCCTGGGCGAGGCGCCGCTGCAGGGCCTGCGTGCCTTCCGCATCGCACGCGCCGGCGTGGCGCGCACCTACCAGACCTCGCAGCTGTTCGGCAGCCTGAGCGTGGAAGACAACGTGGCGCTCGCACTGGGGCGCGGCACGCTCGGGCCCTTGCTGGGCGCGCGGCGCTACCGCTCGGCCGCGGCGCGCGCGCAGGCGCGGCAGCTGCTGGCCTTCTGTGGCTACGCGGGTTCGCCCGACACGCCGGCCGCCGACCTCGCGCACGTCGACCGCCGCCTTGTCGAGATCGCACGCGCCCTGGCCACCTCGCCGCAGGCGCTGCTGCTCGACGAGCCCGCGGCCGGCCTCTCGCGCGAAGACAAGACGCAGCTTGCCGCACTGCTGCAGCGCATCGCGGCGGCTGGCATCGGCGTGCTGCTGGTCGAGCACGACATGGAACTGGTCATGGGCATCTCCGACCACCTCGTGGTGCTCGACGCGGGGCAGCGGCTGGCGGTGGGGGATGTCGCGGCCATCCAGGCCGACCCGGCGGTGCGCAAGGCGTACCTGGGCGAGGCGATGACGGCCGGCGCGTCCCCGAAGGCACCGCGCCCCGCCTTGCCGGCGGACGCGCCCGAGGTGCTGGGCATCGGCGCGCTGGTGGCCGGCTACGGCGCCGAGCCGGTGCTGCACGGCATCGACCTGCGCGTGCGGCGCGGCGAACTGGTGGCACTGCTGGGCGCCAACGGCGCGGGCAAGTCCACGCTGATGCGCTCGCTGGCCGGGCTGCACCGGCCGGTGCAGGGCGGCATCCACCTCGAAGGCGCGGAACTGGCGGGCCTGCCCGCCGAGCGCATCGTGGCGCGCGGGCTGGTGCTGGTGCCCGAAGGCCGGCAGGTGTTCCCCGAACTCAGCGTGCGCGACAACATCCGCCTGGGCGCCTTTCTCGACGGGCGCGGCATCGACGCGCGCACCGAGGCCATGCTGGTGCGCTTTCCGCGCCTGCGCGAGCGGCTGCACCAGCGTGCGGGGCTGCTGTCGGGCGGCGAGCAGCAGATGCTGGCCATCGCGCGCGGGCTGATGTCGCAGCCGCGCGTGCTGCTGCTCGACGAGCCCTCGCTCGGGCTGGCGCCGAAGATCATCTCGGAGCTGTTCGAGGCGCTCGACAGCTTGCGCGCCGAAGGGCTCACCGTGCTGCTGGTCGACCAGATGGCCGCGCTCGCGCTGGCGCTGTGCGACCGGGCCTATGTGATGGAAGGCGGGCGCATCGTGGCGCAGGGCAGCGCGGCGGACATCGCGGCCGACGGCGCGCTGGCCAAGGCCTACCTGGGCGCGGCCTGAGTCTCTGAAGCCCTGAAGCCGCCGTGCCGGCGCCCTCCGGCACGGCGGCACAATCGCGCGATGCGATTTTTCAAGGACCTGAGCCTTTCGGCTTTCACCGCGGGCTTCGTGGCCGTGCTCGTGGGCTTCACCAGCTCGGTGGCCATCGTGTTCCAGGCCGCCCAGGCTTTCGGCGCCACGCCGGAAATGGCGGCCTCGTGGATGTGGGCGCTGGGCATCGGCATGGGCCTGGCCTCGGTGCTGCCCTCGCTGTGGTGGCGCCAGCCCGTCATGATTGCCTGGAGCACGCCCGGCGCGGCCGTGCTGGCGGTGGCGGGCATGGGCTACAGCATGAACGAGGCGGTCGGCGCCTTCATCGTCTGCGCGGTGCTGATGGTGCTGGCGGGCGCCACCGGCTGGTTCGAGCGCGTCATGAACAAGATCCCGATGGCCATCGCGTCCGCGTTGCTCGCCGGCGTGCTGGCGCGCTTCGGGCTCGGCGCCTTCATCGCGGCGCAAACGGCGCTGCCGCTGGTGCTGCTGATGCTCGGCACCTACCTCGTCGCCAAGCGGCTGCTGCCGCGCTACGCGGTGCCGCTCACGCTGCTGGTGGCCATCGTGTTCGTCGCGGCGCGCGGCCAGCTGGCGTGGTCGGCGGTGCATTTCTCGCTCACCTGGCCGGTGTTCACGATGCCGGTCTTCAGCTGGCAGGCCATCGTCAGCCTGGCGCTGCCGTTGTTCGTGGTGACCATGGCCTCGCAGAACCTGCCGGGCGTGGCCGCCATCCGCGCGGCGGGCTATGGCGGGCTGCCGGTCAGCAAGCTCATCACCATCAGCGGGCTGACCACGCTGGTGCTGGCGCCGTTCGGCGCCTTTGCGCTGAACCTGAGCGCCATCACCGCGGCCATCTGCATGGGCCGCGAGGCGCACGAAGACCCGGCGCGGCGCTACACGGCCGCCGTGAGCTGCGGCGCCATCTACGTGGTGATCGGCCTGTTCGGCGCGGCCGTCACCGGGCTGCTGACGGCCTTTCCGAAAGAGCTGGTCGCGGCCATCGCCGGGCTGGCGCTGCTGGGCACCATCGGCGGCGGCCTGGCGGTTGCGGTGCGCGACGAGTCGCACCGCGAGGCGGCGCTGATCACCTTCCTGGTCACCCTCTCGGGCGTGACGCTGGCGGGCATCGGCTCCGCCTTCTGGGGCGTGGTGGCCGGGGCGGTGGCGCTGGCGGTGCAGCAGATCGGCCGGTCGCAAGGCGTGGAAAAGGCCCCGCCCGGCAAGGAGATCGCCCCTTCCGGCAACATCGCGCCCGACATCCCTGAGGCCGCCGCTCCCGGCGCCGGAAAGAACATCTGATGAAAAACATCCTCTTCGTCGCCGATCCGCTCGACCAGTTCAAGATCTACAAGGACACGACCTTCTCGATGATGCGCGAGGCCCAGCGCCGCGGCCACCGCATCGCGGCCTGCCTGCCTCAGGACATCCAGTGGAAGTCGGGCGGGCTGGTCACGGCCACGGTGCAGCAGATCACGCTGACCGGGGATGCGAAAGACTGGTACACGGTCGACATCACCGAAAGCAAGGCGCTGAAGGACTTCGACGCCGTGCTGATGCGCAAGGACCCGCCCTTCGACGCCGAGTACATCTACTCGACGCACCTGCTGCAGCAGGCCGAGCGCGAAGGCGCGCAGGTGGTCAACTCGCCGCGCGCGCTGCGCGACCACCCCGAGAAGCTCGCGATCATGGAGTTTCCCCAGTTCGTCACGCCCACGCTGGTCACGCGCAGCGCGCAGGCCGTGCGCGACTTCCATGCCGAGCACGGCGACATCATCCTGAAGCCGCTCGACGGCATGGGCGGCATGGGCATCTTCCGCGTGAAGCAGGACGCGCTGAACCTGGGCTCCATCGTCGAGACGCTCAACAAGGACGGCGCCGAGACGATCATGGTGCAGCGATTCGTGCCCGAGGTGGTGCAGGGCGACAAGCGCATTTTGATCATCGCGGGCGAGCCGGCGCCCTTCGTGCTGGCACGCATTCCGCAGGGCACCGAGGTGCGCGGCAACCTGGCGGCCGGCGGCAAGGGCGTGGCGCAGCCGCTCACCGCGCGCAACCGCGAGATCGCCGAGGCCATCGGCAGCGTGCTGGCGCCGCGCGGACTGCTCCTGATCGGGCTGGACGTGATCGGCGACTCGGTCACCGAGATCAACGTGACCAGCCCGACCTGCTTTCAGGAAATCACCGAACAGACGGGCTTCGACGTGCCGAAGATGTTCATCGACGCGCTGGAGGCGCACCTCGCGCGGTAGCGCGAGGGCGTCGGCGGTCAGAAGTCGATCGTGCCGCTCACTGCAAAGGTTCGCGGCGCGCCCAGCACCAGGTAGTTGGAACCCTGCGTGCCGCCCACCGACGCCCAGTACGACTTGTTGAACAGGTTGTCGATGCGCGCACGCAGCGTGAGCGCGCGGCCGTTGCCCAGGTCGACCAGGTAGCGCGCGCCGATGTCCACGCGCGTCCACGACGGCACCGACTGGGTGTTGGTGGCGTTGGCGTACTGCTTGGAGGTGTAGAGCAGGCGAGCGTTCAGCGACAGGTTGCGCAGGCCGGGCACGTCCCATTCGGCGCCCAGGTTGGCCTGCTGCCTGGCCACGCCGATGGCGTCCAGGCCGTCGGTTGCGCCGCCGGCCGTGTTCTTCTGCTTGGCGTCGAGCAGCGTCAGGCCGCCGAGCAGGCGCAGGCCCTTGGTGGGCTGGCCGAACACCGAGAACTCCAGGCCCTGGTTGCGCTGCTTGCCGTACAGGCCGTAGGTCTGGCCGGAGTAGTAGTAGGTGGGCTGGTCGGTGGTGAAGAACGCGGCGCTGGCGCCGAGCGTGCCGCCGTCGTACTTGACGCCGACTTCCTTCTGCTTGGCCTGGTACGGCGCGAAGATTTCACCGGCATTGGTGACGGGGCGGCTGTTCACCGTGGTGCCCGCCACTTCGCCCTTGACCAGGCCTTCGATGTAGTTGGCGTAGGCCGACACGGTCGGCGTGATCTTGAACACGACGCCGGCCACCGGCGTGGTCTTGCTCTTGTCGTAGCTGCTGGTCTGCTTGAGCGTGGTGTAGGCGAAGCTGGTCTGCTCGATGGTCTGGCGGCGCGCGCCGAGCGTGACGAGCAGGCGGTCGTCCATGAAGGCCATGGTGTCGGCGACGGCCACGCTGGAGGTGTCGATCTTGTCGGTCAGGCGCGGGTCTGCCAGCGTGTTGCCGACGAAGCCGCCCGCGCCGTTGGCGATCGGATAGATCGAGGCATACGGCGCGTAGATGTTGTTGCGCACGCTGCCCGACGAGATGGCGTAGGCGTTGTCGCGGTCGTTGCTGTACTTGGCCACCGAGGCCACCACGGTGTGCTTCACGGGGCCGGTGGCGAAGGTGCCGCGCACGCCGAGTTCCGCCGTGCCGATGCGGTCCTTGCGGGTGTTGCTGAAGCGCGTGTTGCTGGTGTCGCCGAAGGCGTTGGTGAGCGTCGGGTTCGACAGCACGTTGTCTTCGTCGCTGCGGCGCACGCCGCCGGCGGCCCAGGCCGTGATGTTGTCGGTGATGTCGACTTCGCCGCGGAAGGTGGCGAACTTGTCCTTTTCCTTGGAATAGGTCCAGGGCTGGGCGAAGTTGGTGCGGGCGTCGGGCGCGCGCGGGATCGGCAGCGTGGAAGAAGGCGTGACGCTGGGGCGACCGTCCTTCAGGTCGTAGTCCTGGTAGCCGAAGTCGGCCGACAGGCGCACGTTGCGGCTGTGCCAGTCCAGGCCCACGCCGAAGGCGCTGAGCTGCTGGCTCTCGTTCTTGATGCCGGTGCCGCCTTCGCGGCGCACCGCGTTCACGCGCACGCCCAGGCTGTCGTCGGGACCGAAGCGGCGAGCCAGGTCGAGGTTGACGAAGCCCTGGCCGCCGGTCTGCACGCCGAAGCCCACGCGCGTGAGCGGTTCGTTGGGCGCGCGCTTGGGCAGCAGGTTGATCGCACCGCCGATGCCGCTGCCGCCGGGGGCCGCGCCGTTCAGGAAGGTGTTGGCGCCGCGGAACACTTCCACGCGCTCGAAGAATTCGGAGGCGATGTACTGGCGCGGCAGCATGCCGTAGAGGCCGTTGTACGAGACGTCGTCCGAGTACACGGGGAAGCCGCGCACCACGTACAGCTCCTGGAAGTTGCCGAAGCCGCGGGCCTGGCGCACCGACGGATCGTTCAGCAGCACGTCGGCCACGCTCTTGGCCTGCTGGTCCTGGATCAGCTCGTTGGTGTAGTTGGTGCTGGAAAACGGCGTGCTCATCATGTCCTGGTTGCCCAGGATGCCGACGCGCCCACCGCGCGCCACCTGCCCGCCGGCGTAGGGTTTGGTCAGGCCTTCCGCCGAGGCGTCGGCGCTGGCTTCCACGTTCACCGTGGACAGCGTGCCGCTCGACGCCGCCGCAGCAGCAGGTTCGGCCGCGGGGGTCTGGGCCAATGCTGCCACGGCGTTGAGCGCGAGCAGCGATGCGACCACGGTAGGCCGGAGATGGAACGAAGGAGTGAACATGGGCGGATCGAACAATGCAAATGAGAACCGTTATTGTTCTCCCGTTTGCATCCACCCACCGATACTTTCATGCACTGTTGCTAAAAAGTGTCAGTCAAAAGACCGCACTTTTGTTTGCAATCAGACCCCCGACAACCGCCCGTCCACGAACACATGCAGCTCGCCCGGTGCGAACTGCGTCCACGTCTCGTTGGTGGTGAGCGGCGCGGTCACCACCACGGCCACGCGGTCGGTGGGCGTGGTGTGCTGCGCGAAGTCGATCGCCAGGTCTTCGTCCGACAGCTGCGCCGTCACGAACGGGTGCTGGCGCTCCACGTACCAGAGGTTGGTGGAGGCATGCGCCCACAGCGCCTGGCCGTTGGACAGCATGAAGTTGAAGGTGCCGTGGCTCGCGAGCTGCGGCGCCAATTCGCGCAGCGTGAGCGTGAGCTCCTCGATGCTCGGCACGCCGGCGTGCGACTTGGCCAGCTCCTGCATCAGCCAGCAGAAGGCGTGTTCGCTGTCGGTGTTGCCCACCGGGTGGAAGTTGCCGTGCAGGCGCGGGCGAAAGTCCTTCAGGTCGCCGTTGTGGGCGAACACCCAGTAGCGTCCCCACAGCTCGCGCACGAAGGGGTGGCAGTTCTGCAGGTTCACCTCGCCCTGCGTCGCCTTGCGGATGTGCGCGATGACGTTGCGGCTCTGTATGGGGTAGCGGCGAATGAGCTCCGCCACCGGCGATTCGCACGCCGGCTGGTGGTCCACGAAGTGGCGCAGCCCCAGGTCCTCGAAGAACGCGATGCCCCAGCCGTCCGCATGGTGGTCGGTGCGGCCGCCGCGTTGCGCGAACCCCGTGAAGCTGAAGGTCACGTCGGTCGGCGTGTTGCAGTTCATCCCTAGCAATTGGCACATGGCAGCGATTAGACCGCGATTCGCGCCGGCCCCTGCCCGCCGTGCGATTTGCCCGACCATCGGGTTGCCGCTAGCGGATGAATTTGCCTTCCTTGGTCACCCGCACCATCTCGATGAAGCGCGAACCCGTGTTGCTCGTGCCGGTGAAGTCGATCTCCATGCCGCCGATGCGCAGCTTCATCGCCTTCAGCGCGGTGTGCAGCCTGGCGCGCGTCAGGTCGCGGCCGGTGCGGCGCAGGCCCTCGATCATGACCAGCGCATTCACATAGCCCTCGTAGGCCAGGTAGCCGATGTCCACCTTGGCGCGTTCGGCCAGCTGGCGGAACTCGCGCGCGGCCGTGTCGACCTCGCTCCACGGGTAGGGCACGATCTGCGAGATGGCCAGCCCGCTGGTCTTGTCGCCCACGAGCTTGGCCGTGACGTCGCCCGGCACGATCGACATGCCGTAGTACATCTGGCGCCCGCCGGCCGCCCAGGCCGCCTTCATGACCTCGCCGCCGATGCCGCCGCCCAGGTACATGATCACGGCCTGCGCCTTGCTGTCGGCAATCGCCTTGCCCGATGCCTCGTTGCCCGTGCCGTCGCCCTTGACCGCCACGGCGGCCTCCGGCTTCAGCTTGAGCGTGGCCAGCGCGGCTTCGACCAGCTGGGCCACTTCCGCGCCGCCGGGGTTGTCCAGGTACGCCACGCCGATGCGCGTCACGCCGATGGTGGTCAGGTGCTGCACCAGCGCCTGGGCCTCGCGGGCGAAGGTGGCGCGCACGAAGTACCCGGCGCCGCCCATCTTTTCGCGGGCCGAGTCCGACACCGCATAGCCGCCCACCGTCGGCGCGCCGCTCTGGTTCACCACCTTGGCGCCGGCGGCCGTGGTGCCCGAGCCCACGCAGCCGAAGAAGGCGAAGACGCGGTGCTCCGCCAGCAGCTTCTCGTAGTTGGCCAGGGCCTTCTCGGGCTTGAGTTCGTCGTCGAGCGAAACCACCTTGATCTTGCGGCCCGACAGCCCGCCCTGCGCATTGACCGCATCGAAGGCCAGCCCGGCCCCCGCCATCACCACCTTGACCGGCACGCCCAGCGGGCCGCTCAGG
The DNA here is from genome assembly GCF_051216435.1 of Variovorax pasteuri. Taxonomy (NCBI): domain Bacteria; kingdom Pseudomonadati; phylum Pseudomonadota; class Betaproteobacteria; order Burkholderiales; family Comamonadaceae; genus Variovorax; species Variovorax pasteuri. The sequence goes on along the minus strand of NZ_JBPJZS010000014.1, from coordinate 82,209 downwards.
ATGCCGGTGTGGCCCAGGACGATGTCGGTGTCGGTGACACCGCTCTCCGCGGCGAAGGCGGACGAAAGAGGGCCAAGAGGGCCAAAGACGGCCCCGGCCGCGGCCGAGGCGGCGATGAAGTTTCTGCGGTGCATGGGAACCCGATTGCGATCTGGACCATTTGGATACAACTGATAACAATTGAATGCCAAAGTCCCCGCATCCGTCGCCGGGGTTTACCCCGTGTTGCGTACAGGCCCACCGGCCGGCGTGGCGCCCGTGCGCAACTGCCAGGCCGCGCAGATGGCCAGCGCGCACAGCCCGGCCAGCATCGCGAACACCTCGTCGAAGGCCGCCAGCCGCGCCGGGCTGGTCATGGGGTTGGCCAGCGAATCGCCGTGCGCCGCCAGCCGCCACTCGAGCACGATGGCGCACAGGCTCACGCCGGCCGCGCCGCCCAGCATGCGCACGAAGTTGATGGCGCTGGCGCCCTGCGGAATCAGCGGCTTGGCCAGCGGGCGCATCGAGCCCAGGTTGAGCGAGGGCAAGATGAAGCCCAGCCCGATGCGCCCGATGACTGCGAAGACCACCAGCAGCCACAGCGCGCTGTCCAGCCGCAGCACGATCATCAGCGCGAACGACGCGGCCAGCAGCGCCAGGCCGATGGTCACCAGCAGCCAGGTCGGGTGCCGGTCGGCCAGCCGGCCCACGCCGGCGATGGTCAGCGCCAGCACCAGGCCCGCCGGCAGCAGGATGGTGCCCACGTGCGATGCGGACAGCTGCAGCCCCACCTGCATGTACACCGGCAGCAGGTAGGTCGAGCCGAACAGCGCCGTGCCGTAGATGAAGGCCACCACGCTGCCCATGGCGAACTGCCGGTACTGGAACAGCGCCAGGTTCATCAGCGGCGTGCCGCCCGAGGCCGCCAGCCGCCGCTGCCACCACACGAACGCGGCGAACCCCGCCAGCGCGCCCACCAGCAGCAGCGCGGCCTGCAGCGGCGAGTCGCCGCGCAGCGCCACCAGCCCGTTCAGCAGGCACAGCGTGCCCACCGTGCCCAGCGCCAGCCCGCGTGCGTCCAGCCCGCTGCCGCGCACCGCGGCCACGCCGCCCGGCGCCGTCTTCGGCACGAACTTGTAGGCCAGCCAGATCGAGGCCAGGCAAAACGGCACCACCATGAAGAAGATCGAGCGCCAGCCGAACAGGTCGACCAGCACCCCGCCGATGCTCGGCCCGATGGCCGGCGCCAGCACCACGCCCATGCCGAAGATGCCACTCGCGCGCCCCTGCTCGTGCGGCTCGAAGGCGCGCAGGATGATGATGGCCGGAATGGGCTGCACCACGCCCGCCGCCAGCCCTTCGGCCACGCGCGCGAACAGCACCAGCGAGAAGTTGTTGGCCAGGCCGCCCACGATGCCGCCCAGCAGCAACAGCAACATGGTGCCGACGTAGGTGCGCCGGTAGCCGTAGCGCGACAGCAGCCACGGCGTGGTGAGCATCGACACCGTCATCGCCACCATGAAGCCCGAACTCACCCATTGCGCGCGCTCCTGGCCGAGCGAGAAGTGGTGGCTCATGCCGGGGATCGCCACGTTGACGATGGTCGAGGACATGATCGACGCCATCGTCCCCACCATCACCGACAGCAGCAGGTACCAGCGGTAGCGCTCGCCGTAGCGTTCGCGCAGGGTGCCGATGGACGGTGGGGCCGGCGCGGTCGCGGCTTCGGAAGGCTGTGGGGAGGTCATGGAGCGGCGGATGGTGTGGGGGTCCGTCGTCCTACAAGCATATCGGCGATTGCATGGCGAAGGGCGCGGCGGGCAATTGCACAATGCAGCGGCTGTGCCCTCCGCGTCAAGACCGACACCCCATGAATTCCCCCGTGAACGAACAAGCCGCCCCTGCACAAGACCTGGCGCCACAGTCCGAAGGCGCGACCACGCTTGCCACCGAACTTGCCGCACCCACCGTCAGCCGTTCGTACCGATGCCAGTGCGGGCGCCCCGTGTTCCTGCGCAACAGCCAGTGCCTGGCCTGCCGCACGCCGCTCGGCTACGTGGCCGACCGCCTCGGCGTCATGCCGCTGGCACCGGCGCAGGGCGAGGGCGCGCCGCCCGACACCTTCACCGTGTTCGGCGACCCGCAGGGCCCCGTCTACCGTCGCTGCGCCAACCTCATGACCCCCGCAGCCTGCAGCTGGATGGTGCCCGCCGCGCGCGACGGCGACGCGCTGCCGGTCGACGTGCACGGCCTCGCGCCGGGCTATTGCCTGGCCTGCAGCGTGACGCGCACCATTCCCGATCTGTCGCAGGAGGCCAACGGCGTCTTCTGGGGCAAGCTCGAACAGGCCAAGCGCCGGCTCATCTCGCAGCTGCTGGCGCTGGGCCTGCCGGTGGTGAGCCGCCACGCAGACCCGGTGCACGGCCTGGCCTTCGACTTCCTGAGCAACATGCCCGGCGGCCCGCACGTGATGACGGGCCACGACGACGGCGTGATCACCCTGAATGCCGAGGAGGCCGAAGACGCGGTGCGCGAGCGCATCCGCGCCGAGATGCGCGAGCCCTACCGCACGCTGCTGGGCCACTTCCGCCACGAGATCGGCCACTACTACTGGGACCTGCTGGTGCTGCCCACGCCGTGGATCGACGACTTCCGCGCGCTGTTCGGCGACGACCGCGCCGACTACGCGGCCGCGCTGCAGGTGCACTACGACCAGGGCCCGCCGCCCGACTGGGCCGACCGCTTCGTGAGCAGCTACGCCAGCACGCACCCGTGGGAAGACTGGGCCGAGACCTGGGCCCACTACCTGCACATGGCAGACACGGCCGACACCGCGATGAGCTTCGGCGTCGACGCCTCCAACGTCGAGCTGACCAGCGACCTCTTCACCGCGGACGACCTGTGGCAGCCCGACCATGCCGACGCGGGCAAGTTTCTGGACTTCATCAACGGCTGGGTCAAGCTCACCAACGTGCTCAACGAACTGTCGCGCAGCATGGGCCAGCCCGACTACTACCCCTTCGTGCTGCCGCGCGCGGCGGTGGGCAAGCTGCAGTTCATCCACCGCGTGGTCACCGAGCAGCGGCTGGGCAGCGCGCCGACGATGGTGGTGGCCAGCGAGGTGACGGCGGCACCGGCGCCCGCGCCCGAGGCCGTCGCGCCCCTGCAGTCGCAATCGCAGGGCCAGTCGCAAAGCCAATCACAGTCGCAATCGCAATCGCAGTCGCAGTCGCAGTCGCAGTCGCAGCCGCAGTCGCAAACCCAGCCGCAGGATTTCGTTCAGTCCTGAGGCGCGGGCCCGCCCGTCGCGTCTGTCGTCCCCGTTGCACAGCGCGCGCAGATGCATGCCAGGCCGCGCATGTCGGCCGGCAGGTTCGTCAGCGGCGCGTTGCTGAAGTCCACCTGCATGCACCAGCACGCGGGTTGCGCCTGGCCGGTCTCGCGCTCGATCTCCATCGCGCAGCGGTTCGGGACGCCGCACAGCGGGCAGCGCGTGGCGTCGATGACCGCGGCGGTGGAGGTCATGCGATCTCGAAAGCCGGCAGCTTCTTCGCCACCGCGACGTTCTTCAGCGTCACGTACACCGGCAGGCCGCCGCTGTAGGCCGGGTAATCCTCGCCCTCGATCAGCGGCAGCAGGTAGCGCCTGCATTTCTCGGTGATGCCGTAGCCGTCGTCCGAGATGAAATCGCGCGGCATCGGCTTCTCGACGTTGGCGACCGACTCGAGCGGCGCGCTGCCCAGGCGGTAGGCGTAGGGCACGTCGGACGTGCGCTCGATGGTCGGCATCACCGCGTTGCGGCCTTCCAGCGCGAGTTCGACCGCGCGCTGGCCCAGCTCGTAGGCCTGCTTCACGTCGGTGGCCGAGGCGATGTGCCGTGCCGCGCGCTGCAGGTAGTCGGCCACCGCCCAGTGGAACTTGTGGCCCAGCGCGTCCTTCACCATCTGCGCCACCACCGGCGCTGCGCCGCCCAGTTGCGCATGGCCGAAGGCGTCGCGCGTGCCCTGTTCCGCCAGGAAGGTGCCGTCGGGGTGGTGGCAGCCTTCGGACACCACCACCGAGCAGTAGCCGTGCTGCTTCACCAGTTCGTCGACGCGCGCGATGAAGCGCGCCTTGTCGAACTCGATCTCAGGGAACAGCACCACCACCGGAATGCCCTGGTCTGCCGCCAGCCCGCCGGCCGCGGCGATCCACCCCGCATGCCGGCCCATCACCTCAAGCACGAACACCTTGGTGGAGGTGGCCGCCATCGAGCGCACGTCGAACGAGGCTTCGATGGTGGACACCGCCACGTACTTCGCGACCGAGCCGAAGCCCGGGCAGCAGTCGGTCAGCGGCAGGTCGTTGTCGATGGTCTTGGGCACATGGATGGCCTGCAGCGCATAGCCCATCGACTGCGACAGCTGGCTCACCTTGAAGCAGGTGTCGGCCGAGTCGCCGCCGCCGTTGTAGAAGAAGTAGCCGATGCCGTGCGCCTTGAACACCTCGATGAGGCGCTCGTACTCGCGCCGGTTCTTCTCCAGCGACTTGAGCTTGTAGCGGCACGAGCCGAAAGCACCCGAGGGCGTGGAGCGCAGCGCCGCGATGGCCTCGGCCGATTCGGCGCCGGTGTCGATCAGCTCCTCGGTCAGCGCGCCGATGATGCCGTTGCGTCCGGCGTAGAGCTTGCCGATGCGCTGAGGGTGCTGGCGCACCGTTTCGATCACGCCGCAGGCCGACGCGTTGATGACCGAGGTGACACCGCCCGACTGGGCGTAGAAGGCGTTGAGGATGGGCATGCGGGCATTCTCCCGCAGCCCTCCGTCAGGCGCCAGTGTCAGCGTGCTCAGCGGCTTTCGAACTCGGGCGGGCGCTTCTGCAGGAAGGCGCTCACGCCTTCGCGAAAGCTCGGTCCGTCGATCAGCACGCGCTGGCGCTCGCTTTCGTAGTGCAGCTGTTCCTTGAGCGTGTGGCGCTCGGCGGCCTCGAAGGCTTCGCGCGCCTCGACCACCGCGTGCGCGGGCAGCCGTGCCAGGCGCTGCGCGATGGCGCGTGCCTCGTCCATCAGTTGCTCGTCGTCGGCGCAAGCCCAGATCAGGCCCCATTGCACCGCGCGCCCCGCGCTCAGGCGCTCGTCGAGCAGTGCCATGCCCATTGCGCGCGCCTTGCCGGCGAGGCGCGGAATGGCCCAGGTGCAGCCCAGGTCCGGCACGATGCCCAGCTTGGGAAGGAAGGGCAGGTAGAAGTAGGCGCTGCGTGCCGCAATGGTCACGTCGGCCGCCAGCGCCAGGCCCACGCCCGCACCCGCCGCCGGTCCGTTCACCGCGGCCACCACCGGCACGGGCAGCGTGCGCAGCGTTTCGATGAGCGGGTTGCTCAACGCCTGCATTGCCTCGGCGGTCTGCGTGCCGAGCGACTTGCCGGCCTCGCCCGGCGCCATCGCGCTCAGGTCCGCGCCCACGCAGAAGGCCTTGCCCGCGCCCGTGAGGATCACGGCGCGCACCGCGCGGTCGTCGCGGATGCGCTCCAGCGCGTCGCGCAGTTCCACCTGCAGGTCGCGCGCGATCGGGTTGAGCTTGGCGGGCAGGTTCAGCGTGAGCGTGGCGATGCCGTCGGTCAGGTCGTACAGGACGAAGGGCTGCGCGGTCATGCTCACAGCCTTTCGACGATGGTCACGTTGGCCATGCCGCCGCCTTCGCACATGGTCTGCAGGCCGTAGCGCTTGCCGCGCTGGCCGAGCGCATGGATCAGCGTGGTCATCAGCTTGGTGCCCGAGGCGCCCAGCGGATGGCCCAGCGCGATGGCGCCGCCGTTCACGTTCAGTCGCGCCGGGTCGGCATCGAGCGCCTGCAGCCAGGCGATGGGCACGGGCGCGAAGGCCTCGTTCACTTCATACAGGTCGATGTCGGCGATGTTCATGCCGGCCTTCTTCAGCGCGCGCTGCGTGGCGGGCAGGGGCGCCTCCAGCATGATGACCGGGTCGTGCCCCATCACGCTCATGTGGTGGATGCGCGCCAGCGGCTTCACGCCCAGTGCCTTCAGGCCGCGCTCGTTCACCACCAGCACGCCGCTGGCGCCGTCGCAGATCTGGCTGGCCGTGGCCGCGGTGCAGCGCCCGCCCTCGGCGATGAGCTTCACGCCCGCAATGCCTTCCAGCGTGGCCTCGAAGCGGATGCCTTCGTCCACCGTGTGCCGTTCGCCCGCGCTGGTGCCGTCGGCCAACAGGATCTCGATAGGCACGATCTCCTCGTTGAACGCGCCCGCGCGTGTGGCCGCAATGGCGCGGTGGTGGCTCTCGAGTGCGTAGCGGTCGAGCGCGTCCTTCTCGATGCCGTAGTTCTTCGCGATCATCTCCGCGCCGGTGAACTGGCTGAACTCCACGCCGGGGTAGCGCGCCTTCATCGCCGGGCTCATGTAGGTGCCCAGGCCCGCCTTGGCCGGCAGCGCGTTGGGCGTGAACATGGGCACGCGCGTCATGCTCTCGACGCCGCCCGCGATCACCGCGTCCATCGCGCCCGACATCACGGCCTGCGCCGCGAAGTGCAGCGCCTGCTGCGACGAGCCGCACTGCCGGTCGACCGAGGTGCCCGGCACCGACTCGGGCAGCTTCGACGCCAGCACCGCGTTGCGCGCGATGTTGGTCGCCTGTTCGCCTACCTGGCTCACGCAGCCCAGGATCACGTCCTCCACCGCCGCGGGGTCGATGCCGCTGCGCGCCACCAGCGCGTCGATCACCTGCGCCGCCAGGTCGGCCGGGTGCCAGCCCGCGAGCTTGCCGCCGCGCCGGCCACCGGCCGTGCGTGCCGCGGCCACGATGTATGCCTCTGCCATGTTCAAGTCCTTCAGGTAACGGGAATGCGGGGGGCCCCAAGGCAGGAAGGCCGCCCGTCACAGACAACGGCGGCCTTCGAAGCGCAGTGACTCATGGGCATCGATGGTTCGATGCCCATGGGGTCCGGTCAAGCCGGGGACAACCCGTGGGACAGGAGTCGCCAAGGCGACCGCGCAGGCGTGCGTCGCGTCAGGGGGATCGCGGCGGCTTGCGCGTCCGACACGGTGATGCACGAGGCCTCCAGCGCGGAGACCAGCACGCGCCGGTGGTCGGTGCTTTCGAAGCGTTCGCCCGGGGCGAGCACGATGTCGCGAGGGTCGCGGTCGAGCGTGACCCAGACCGAGCCGCTGCGGCATTCGATGCCCACGCCGGCGCCGTCGGGCACGGCGAAGACGGCGCGGTGCGGCAGGCTGAGGTGGAAGCGGGAGGCGTCCGAAGACGGATAAGCCGACGGGTAGGAAGAAGGGCGGGCGGTGCTCATGGCAAGCTCCATTGCATTCGTGATACGAATGAATATAGTGAGCCGAGCTTCCCTTTACACGCGGTCATTCGGAACTCGTTGCATGCATCCAGAGAATGCGAAAGCCTCCACCGCCGAACTGCCGCCGCTCGAGTTGCTGCGCAGTTTCGAGGCGGCCGCGCGCCGGTTGAGCTTCACGCTGGCGGCCGGCGAACTGCACCTGACGCAATCGGCCGTGAGCCGGCAGATCCAGCAGCTGGAAGCCAGCCTGGGCGTGCCGCTGTTCGAGCGCCGGCACCGCGCGCTTGCGCTCACCGAGGCAGGCGGCGTGCTGCAGCGCGCCGTCACCGACAGCCTCGAGCGCCTGCGCGACGCCACCGCGCGCGTGCGCGCGGCCTCCGCGCCGCGCCAGGTCGCGATCACCACCACGCCGGGCTTCGCGTCGCTGTGGCTCATTCCGCGTCTTGCGCGCTTCACCGGCAACCATCCGCAGGTCGACGTGCGCGTGTCGGCCACGCTGGACGTGCTCGACATGGAGCGCAGCCGCATCGACGTCGCCGTGCGGCTCATGCCCATCGGCAAGGGGGTGGGGCCGGCGCTGTTCGAGGAGTCGGTGGTGCCGCTGTGTTCGCCCGCGCTGGCCGATGCCTTGCGCGTGCCCGCCGACCTGGCCACGCTCACGCTGCTGACGGTCGACTATCCCGACCACAGCGAGGCGCCCTTGGCCGACTGGGAGCCCTGGCTCAAGGTGATGGGGCTGGAAGACCTGCGCATGAAGAGCACGCTGCGCTTCACGCAGTACGCCGATGCGGTGGCCGCCGCGGTGGCGGGGCAGGGCGTGGTGATCGGGCGCCTGCCCTTGCTGCGCGAACTGCTGCGCGAGGGCCGGCTGGTGGCGCCGCTGGGCGAGCAGGCCGTGTCGCGGCGCGGCTACTTCGTGGAAACGGCAAAGCGCGCCGCAGGCAACCGCGACGCGCTCGAGTTCGCGCAGTGGCTGCGCGACGAGGCAGAGGCTGCGCAGCGAACCTGAAGGCCCGCCGCGCCGGTGCCTCGCCGGGAAAGAATCAACCCGGCAGCAGCACCTTGTTCACGACGTGGATCACGCCGTTCGACTGGTACACGTTGGCGATGGTCACCATCGCCGTGCCGCCCTTGGCGTCGGTCACCAGCACGTTGCCCCCGCTCATCGTGGCGGTCAGCGTGCCGCCGCTGGCGGTCTTCAGCACGGCCTTGCCGCCGCCTGCATTGATGGCGCTCATCAGGGCCGGGCCGTCCATCTTGCCGGGCACCACGTGGTACGTCAGCACCTTGGTCAGCGTGGCCTTGTTCTCGGGCTTGAGCAGCGTGTCGACGGTGCCGGCCGGCAGTGCGGCGAAGGCCGCATTGGTCGGTGCGAACACGGTGAACGGGCCGGGGCTCTTGAGGGTGTCGACCAGGCCGGCGGCCTTCACTGCAGCCACCAGCGTGGTGTGGTCCTTCGAGTTCACGGCGTTGTCGACGATGTCCTTCGTCGGGTACATCGCGGCGCCGCCGACCATCGGGTTCGAGGTCATGCCGGTGCTGCCGCTGCCGCTCATGCCCATGCCGCCCGCGCAAGCGCCGAGCAAGACCGAAACGCCGACTGCAATCATGAGTTTTTTCATTGGAGGCTCCTGGAAAGAATGGTTCTTGAGGTGTCTGTGGAAACCGCCAACAGCTCGGAGGCGCGATGCGCTTGAATCGAATACGGGGGCGCTTCGCGTTTGGATTCGCAGCCGGTTTCAGATTTGTTGCGCGTCGGCTTTGCGCCACAGCCGCGCAGGGCGCGCTTGCGCATCGCGCGCGTGCTCGCCAGAATCCGCCCTTCGTTTTTCAGCAACAGTTTCTTTTCACCGCGCCTGGTGACGATCGACCTCCCGGGCGCTCAACGCAATCAATGAACCGTTTCCTGAACACCTGACCCGCACACCGACCGCCCCGGCCGGATGTGCACCCATGCATCCGCCCGAGGCCCTGACGACAAAGGCCCCGCGCAGCCATTCGCCGGGGCTTTCTTGTTTCTGGAGTGTGCGCACATATGAGTGCTCAACGAAGGGCCCGCGACGACGACAAGCGTCTGGGCCGGTTTTACTTTTCGGTGCCCATGGCGGCACCGCGCAATCCCGTGGTGGCCGCGATGGCCCGCGGCGAATCCAGCCAGGGCGCAGGCCGCCACCTGCGCACGCACCGCGCGGAGCGGCGTGCGCAGAAGGTGGCGCTGCAGAAGGCCGCGCGCAGCCTGCACGGGGAGGACTGACGGCATGCGTGAAGACATGGACAAGGTCATCGTCGAGCGGCCGCGCCGCGGCGGCGGCGTGCAGGGCGACGGGCGCAAGTGGCGCAACAGCAAGGACCGGGGCTCGCACCTGGGCATGACGCGGGGCTACAGCCATCCGAAGGGGCTCAACGAAAACCTCGCGCCGCTCAAGCGCTGGCTGCACAAGCAGGTGCACCGGCCGTGGGACAAGGTGTACGCCGAACTGTGCAGCGGCATCGACCGGCGCAGCACGGTGCAGGCGCACATCTTCGAGCACATCGACGACTTCGTCGAACGCAAGGCGGTGCTTCGTGACGGCCAGGTGTGGGTGCGCTCGCGCCGGTGGAGCGACGTTGCTCGTGTGCCGCTGAGCGATGCCTCGCACGTCGAGCTGTTCGTGCATCCGGGCACCGGCATCCTGCTGCCCAACCGGCTGCGACTCAAGGCGCGGCAGCGGGCGGTGGGGCAGGGCAAGACGCAGGCCGTGGATCGCCTCGTCGTCGACGCCTTGACCGAGTGGCATCGGGTCGACGGTTGCTGGTTCGAGGTTCGCCTGGCGCCGTTTCCCCCCAGCGGGGACGGTACCGACAACGACAAGCGCTTCGACGTGATGCGCGGCTGCCTCGTGACGCGGCACGGCGTGTGCCACGTCATGGCCGGCATGTCGCACCGGCCGGTGAGCTACGCGCGCGCCTTCGTCTACGCCGTGGCCAAGCGCCAGCTCAACCGCCGCGAAGTGCGTGCGCGGCTGGGCGGCAGGCAGTGAAGGCGCTAGGCGGCCGGCGCCGATGCGGTGCCCGGCGAGCGCGGCAGCAGAAGGAACGCGATGGTGCCGGCGGCCAGCATGCCCGCCACTGTGAGGAACACCGCGCGGAAGGGCTCCGCGCCGTGGTCCACGGCCCACGACGCGGCCACACCGGTGGTCCATTGCATGAGCGACACGCCGAGGAACATGGCCATGTTCATCAGCGCCAGGGCGCGTCCCGTCATGGCCGCGGGGTAGGCGTTCTTGGTGTACGCGTACTGCAGCACGCTGTAGCCGGAGAGCAGGCCGTAGACGATCGGCAGGCCGATGTCGATCGCGCTCGAATGCGTGAACGCCATGGCGGCGAACATCAATGCGCCGGCGAGCGCGCAGCCCATCATCCAGCGGGCGCGCCGTGCGCCGCCCGGGTCCATGCGCCCGAACAGTGCCGGGCTGATCATGCCGGCCACCGTCATCACCAGCGCCACGTTGCCGCTGGCGACCAGCGACAGGCCATGGCGATCGTGCAGCACCGGTCCGAGCCACAGGCCGCGCAGCGTGATGAACGCCGCGTACGACACGCAGGCGAAGCACACGAGGCCGAGCGTGTGGGGCATGGCGAACAGCGGCAGCAGTTCGCGCACCGCCTTGCCCAGCGACTTGCGTTCGGCCGGCGCAGCCTGTGGATCCGCGTGGTCCGCCTGGTCAGACGCACGCGCAGGTTCGCGCACGCGCCAGAAGATGACCAGCCACGAGAGCACCGCAAAGCCGGCCAGCACCGCATAGCCTGCGCGCCATGACGCCGCCTCGATCAGCAAGGCCAGCGGCGTGCCGGTGAACACGATGCCCAGGCCGGCCATGCTCATCACCAGCCCCGACATGGCGGTGAAGCGCGAGGCATCGAAGTGCCGCGCGATGAACACCGTGCACGCCAGGAAGGCCGGCGCGCAGCCGATGCCGATCAGCGCCTGCCCCAGCAGCAGCGCGTGGTAGTTCGGCGCCACCGCGCACAGCGCGGCGCCGGCAACGGCCAAGGGGAAGGCGGTGAGCACCGTGCGGCGCACGCCGAACATGTCGATCGACACGCCCATCGCGAGTTGCATGATGCCGAAGGCGAAGTGAAAGTGCCGGCCCACATGCCGAGCTGCTGCGGCGTGAGTCCGAAGTAGCCGGTGAGCGGCGTGGCCATCATGGCGCCGACCGTGCGGAAGGCCTGGCTCAGCGCAAAGGCCGAGGCCAGCGCGACCAGCATGGCGGCTGCCGAAGACGACCAACGGGGACGGGGAGGAGGCGATGCCTGCGCGGCATGGCCGGGGCGCGGCGGGGGCGGCGGGGCCGCGTTCGTGTTCATCGAGAGGGGAGGGCGCTGGAAGAAGAGAGAGCGGCATGGATGCTAATGGCATGCCGCCCTTCATGCAGAACGGCGCCCAGGGGCGCCGTTCGTTCGGTTCGTTCGCTCCAGCCCGGCGGGGTGCCGGGCAGGGAAAGGATCAGGCCTCGCCCTTGACCTTCAGGCGCCACGCATGCAACAGCGGCTCCGTATAGCCGCTGGGCTGCTCGATACCCTTGAAGACCAGGTCCTGCGCCGCCTTGTAGGCCGCCGAGGTGTCGAAGTGCCCGGCCATCGGCAGGTACTGCGCGTCGCCCGCGTTCTGCTCGTCCACCACCTTTGCCATGCGCTGGAAGGTCTCGTCGACCTGCGCCTTCGTGACCACGCCGTGCAGCAGCCAGTTGGCGATGTGCTGGCTCGAGATGCGCAGCGTGGCGCGGTCTTCCATCAGGCCCACGTTGTGGATGTCGGGCACCTTGGAGCAGCCCACGCCCTGGTCGATCCAGCGCACCACGTAGCCGAGGATGCCCTGCACGTTGTTGTCGATTTCCTGCTGGCGCTCCTCGGCCGTCCACTTGGCCTCGGCCGCGATGGGCACCTGCAGCAGCGCGTTCAGGATGTTGTCGCGCTCTGCGTCGGCGTCGATCTTTTCCAGCTCCTGCTGCACCGCGGTCACGCTCACCTGGTGGTAGTGCAGCGCATGCAGCGTGGCGGCGGTGGGCGAGGGCACCCAGGCGGTGTTGGCGCCGGCCTTGGGGTGGGCGATTTTCTGCTCGAGCATCGCGGCCATCAGGTCGGGCATGGCCCACATGCCCTTGCCGATCTGCGCCTTGCCGCGCAGGCCGCACGACAGGCCCACCAGCACGTTGTTCTTTTCATAAGCGCCGATCCACGCGCTGGACTTCATGTCGCCCTTGCGGATCATCGGGCCGCCCTGCATGGCGGTGTGCATCTCGTCGCCGGTGCGGTCGAGGAAACCGGTGTTGATGAAGGCCACGCGCGCAGCCGCTTCGGCAATGCAGGCCTTCAGGTTGACGCTGGTGCGGCGCTCTTCGTCCATGATGCCGAGCTTCACGGTGTTGGCGGGCAGGCCGAGCAGTTGTTCGACGCGGCCGAACAACTCGCTCGCGAAGGCCACTTCGGCCGGGCCGTGCATCTTGGGCTTGACGATGTAGATGCTGCCGGTGCGCGAGTTGCCCTTGCGCTTCAGGTCGATGGTGGCGATGGTGGTGGTGACCACGGCATCGAGGATGCCTTCCGGAATCTCCTTGCCGCCTGCGTACAGCACGGCCGGGTTGGTCATCAGGTGGCCCACATTGCGCAGGAACATGAGCGAGCGGCCGTGCAGCTTCACGGGCTGGCCGTTGGCGCCCGTGTATTCGCGGTCGGGGTTCAGGCCGCGCGTGAAGGTCTTGCCGCCCTTGGCGACTTCCTCGGTGAGCGAGCCTTCGACGATGCCCAGCCAGTTCGAGTAAGCGACCACCTTGTCGGCCGCATCGACCACGGCGACCGAGTCTTCCAGGTCGAGGATGGTCGAGAGCGCGGCTTCGAGCACCAGGTCGCTCACGCCGGCCGCGTCGCTTTTGCCGATGGCGGTGCTGCGGTCGATGCGGATGTCCAGGTGGATGCCGTTGTGCTTCAGCAGCACCGAAGACGGCGCCGCGGCATCGCCCTGGTAGCCGATGAACTGCGCGGGGTCGGCCAGGCCGGTGCTGCTGCTCTGCAGCGCGACGACCAGCTGGCCGTCCTTCACGCTGTAGCCGGTGGCCATCTTGTGCGAGCCGTTGGCCAGCGGTGCGGCCTGGTCGAGCACATCGCGCGCGAAGGCGATGACCTTGGCGCCGCGCACGGGGTTGTAGCCCTTGCCCTTTTCAGCGCCGTCGGTTTCGGGAATCGCATCGGTGCCGTAGAGCGCGTCGTACAGCGAGCCCCAGCGCGCGTTGGCGGCGTTGAGCGCATAGCGCGCGTTCAGGATCGGCACCACCAGTTGCGGGCCGGCCTGCAGCGCGAGTTCGGAGTCGACGTTCTCGGTGGTGGCCTTGGCGCCCTTGGGGGCCGGCAGCAGGTAGCCGATCTTTTCGAGGAAGGCGCGGTACGCGGGCATGTCGCTGATCGGGCCTGGGTTCTTCTTGTGCCAGCCGTCGAGCTCGGTCTGCAGGCGGTCGCGCTCGGCCAGCAGGGCGATGTTCTTCGGAGCGAGGTCGCTCACGATGGCGTCGAAGCCCTTCCAGAACACGTCGCTGGCCACGCCGGTGGCGGGCAGGACCTTGTCTTCGATGAAGCGGTGGAGCTCGGTCGCGACCTGGAGTCCGTGGGCGGTGGTGCGGGCAGTCATGGGGGTTCTCCTTGAGAAAGATGCAGTCTTGGGTCGAACTTTATTCGATACTTTGCTGGCCAGTAAGAGCCGGCGGCGGGATTTATCTGTGACAAAAATGCATGTAATCGACGGCGTGCGGCCCCGGTGTGCAAAGGGTAGGCCCTGACGGGCCGCCGGGATGCGCGGGATATATTTAACTTCTTAAATGAATCCGGATTCGCTCCCATGATCCCCACGATCCTCCTCGCTTCCAACGAAAATCCCCTCGGCATGCCCGAATCGGCCCGGCGCGCGGCCGCCGCGGCGCTCGAAGGCGCGGGCAACTATCCCGACAGCAACGGCACCGCACTGAAGAACGCGCTCGCGGCCCGGCTCGACGTGCCGCCCGACTGGCTCACGCTGGGCAGCGGGTCGAGCGAGATCCTCGAGCTGGCGGCGCAGGTGAGTGTGAAGCCGGGCGAGGGCGTCGTCTATTCCCAATACGGCTTCATCGTCTATGCGCAGGCCGCGGCACACGCGCATGCGCATGCCACCGTCGTGCCGGCGCGCGAGCTCGGCCACGACCTGGGCGCCATGCGCGCCGCCATCGGCGACGACACCCGGCTGGTGTTCGTCGCCAATCCGAACAACCCGACCGGCACCTTCATCGACGCCGGGCCGCTGCTGGCCTTCCTGCAGTCGGTGCCGTCGCACGTGACGGTGCTGCTGGACGAGGCCTACACCGAATACCTCTCGCCCGCGCAGCGCTACGACAGCATCGCGTGGGTGCGGCGCTTTCCGAACCTGATCGTGGCGCGCACCTTTTCCAAGGCCTTCGGCCTGGCCGGGCTGCGCATCGGCTACGGCGTGTCGCAGCCGCCGCTGGCCTTGCGCATGAACGCGCAGCGCCCGCGTTTCAACGTGACCACGCCGGCGCAGGCCGCGGCGGTGGCCGCGCTGGGCGATGCGGACTTTCTGGCGCGCACCTACGAACTCAACACCGCCGGACGCGACCAGCTTGCCGCGGGCTTCACCGAACGGGGCCTGGCGTACATCCCTTCGTCGGGCAACTTCCTGATGGTGCAGGTCGGCGATGCGCAGGCCGTGCACGCGCGGCTGCTGGCCGCGGGCATCGAGGTTTCGCTGCTCGGCCCCTACGGCCTGCCGGAGTGGCTGCGCGTGAGCGTCGGCCTGCCGGACCAGAACAAGGCTTTGCTCGCCGCGCTGCGCTGACCTTGTTTGTGTTTCTCCCTCCCCCGCTGGGGGAGGGTGGGGGTGGGGGCAGGCGGCGTATCGCAGACCAGCGGCTTGTCGAAGGCCGCGTGCCCCCATCCCAGCCTCCCCCGGGAGGGGAAGGGGCAAGACAACGCACCGACTGCGAATGCGCCGAGGTCTTTCTCCCTCCCCTTTCGGGGGAGGGTCGGGGTGGGGGCAGGCGGCGTATCGCAGATCAGCAGCTCATCGAAGGCCGCGTGCCCCCATCCCAGCCTTCCCCCGGGAGGGGAAGGAGCAAGAAAAAGAAGGCGCTCAGACCTGTCCGCCGAGTTCCTTCGCCGCGGCGCGCACGGGCTCGATGTGGCGCTCGTCGTAGCGGTGCGTGGGCATCGTCAACGTGACGGCTGCCGCCAGGCTGCCGTCCGCATGGAACACCGGCGCCGAGATGCCGGCCAGCTCGGCCGTGCGGTCGCCCACCACCGCGCAGTAGCCCTGCGCGCGAATCCCGTCGTACAGCTTTCGCTCCTTCGCGCCGCGCGGCAGCTCGGCTTCGGGCCCGAAGGCGATCAGCACCCGCGCGCCCGCGCCACGGTCGTTGGGCAGCAGGTCGCCCACGCGCACGTGGTCGCGCACCACGTGCGACGAATCGACCCGGAACTGGCACAGCCGCGCCCAGCTGTCGCCCTGGACTTGCCGCACGTGGTACGCCGCGCTTTCGCCCGTGGCCGCGGCCAGCGCGCGCAGCACCGGCAGCACGATGCGGTCGAGCGGTTGCGACGCCGCGTACAGCCCGTGCAGCCGCGCGATCTCCATGCCCAGCGCATAGCGTCCGTCGTCCTGCCGGCGGATCAGCCGTGCGTGCTCCAGCGAGGCCAGCAGCCGCAGCACCGTGCTCTTGTAGAGCTGCGTGCGCTCGGCGAACTGCGCGAGCGACAGGGCCTCGTCGCCCGGCTGAAAGGCCGACAGCAGGCTCAGCGCACGGTCGACCGCGGCGGCGCCGCCGGGGGCGGCATTGAGGTCGGACACCGACTCGGTCTGGGCTTTGCGGGGCATGGGTGGACTTGACAGTGAAAGTCGATCGGCGGTCTAATTCTGTTTAACGGAATTTAGTTCTGTCTAACAGAACTGTCAAGCGGTCCACGCCAGACCGCTTCAAGGAGACAAAGTCGATGACACCCCCCGACGTCCTCATCAGCGAGGTCGGCCCGCGCGACGGCCTGCAATCGGTCAAGGCCATCATGCCGACCGCGGACAAGCTGCGCTGGATCGACGCGCTCTACGCCGCCGGCGTGCGCGAGATCGAAGTCGCCTCTTTCGTGCCCGCGAAGCTGCTGCCGCAGATGGCCGACGCAGCCGACGTGGTGCGCCACGCCGTCACGCTGCCCGGCCTGGTGGTGATGGCGCTGGTGCCCAACCGCAAGGGCGCGCAGGCCGCGCTCGAAGCCGGCGTGCACAAGCTCACGATGCCGGTGTCGGCCAGCGTGGCGCATTCGCTGGCCAACGTGCGCAAGACGCCGACCGAGATGGTCGATGAGGTGCGCGCCATTGCCGACCTGCGCCGCGCCATCGCGCCGCAGGTGAAGCTGGAGGCCGGCATCTCCACCGCCTTCGGCTGCACGCTGCAGGGCCTGGTGCCCGAAGACGACGTGATCCGCCTGGCCGCGCAGTGCATCGAGGCCGGGGCCGACGAGTCGGGTCTTTCGGACACCGTGGGCTATGCCAACCCCGCGCAGGTGCGCAGGCTCTTCAAGCGCCTGCGCGCCGAGATCGGCCAGCACGCCGGCGCGGCCCACATGCACAACACGCGCGGCCTCGGCATCGCGAACTGCCTGGCGGCGTGGGACGAGGGGGTGCGCACCTTCGACGCGTCGCTCGGCGGCCTCGGCGGCTGCCCCTATGCGCCCG
This sequence comes from Variovorax pasteuri, assembly GCF_051216435.1. Classification (NCBI taxonomy): domain Bacteria; kingdom Pseudomonadati; phylum Pseudomonadota; class Betaproteobacteria; order Burkholderiales; family Comamonadaceae; genus Variovorax; species Variovorax pasteuri. The sequence continues at coordinate 65,193 of NZ_JBPJZS010000014.1, read as the reverse complement.
GCGCCTCGGGCAACGCGGTCACCGAAGACCTCGTGTTCATGTTCGAGGCCATGGGCGTTCGCACCGGCATCGACATCGAAAAACTCATCGCGGCGCGCGCGCCGCTCATGGCCGGCCTGCCCGGCGAACCGGTCTACGGCATGACGCCCGAGGCCGGGCTGCCCAAGGGTTTTGTCCAGGAATACACCGCACATGTCTGAAGCCCCCACCAGCAACCCGCTTGCGAACACCTTGCCTTATGCCGGCATCCGCGTCGTCGAGTTCACCCACATGGTCATGGGCCCGACCTGCGGCCTGCTGCTGGCCGACCTGGGCGCCGAGGTCATCAAGGTCGAGCCCATCGAGGGCGACAACACCCGCCGCCTGCTCGGCTCGGGCTCGGGCTTCTTTCCCACGTTCAACCGCAACAAGAAGAGCATCGCGCTCGACCTGAAGCAACCCGAGGGCGTGGAGGCCGCGCTGCGCCTCATTGCCACGGCCGACATCGTGAGCGAGAACTTCAAGCCCGGCACCATGAAGAAGCTGGGGCTCGACTACGACACGCTGGCCAAGCTCAACCCGCGGCTCATCTACGTGAGCCACAAGGGCTTCCTGCCCGGCCCGTACGACCACCGCACCGCGCTCGACGAGGTGGTGCAGATGATGGGCGGGCTGGCCTACATGACCGGCCGTTCGGGCGACCCGCTGCGCGCGGGCACCAGCGTGAACGACATCATGGGCGGCATGTTCGGCGCCATCGGCGCCATGGCCGCGCTGCGCCAGCGCGACCTCACGGGCAAGGGCTGCGAGGTGCAGTCCGCGCTGTTCGAGAACAACGTGTTCCTGGTCGCGCAACACATGATGCAGTTCGCCGCCACCGGCAAGCCCGCCGACCCGATGCCCAGCCGCATCTCGGCCTGGGCCGTGTACGACGTGTTCACGGTGAAAGACGGCGAGCAGATCTTTTTAGCGGCCGTGAGTGACAAGCAGTGGGCCATCTTCTGCAAGGCCTTCGGCCTGGAAGACATGCTGGCCGACCCGCGCCTGAAGACCAACAACGACCGCGTGCGCGCGCGCGACTGGATGATGCCGATCCTGCGCTCGCACCTCGCGAACCACAGCGCGGCGGAACTGGCGGCGGTGTTCGAGCAGAACGAACTGCCCTTCGCCCCCATCACCAAGCCGCAGGACCTGTTCGACGACCCGCACCTGAACGCCACCGGCGGCCTTGCGCCGGTGCGCATGAACGACGGCAGCATGGCCAAGGTGCCGCTGGCGCCGTTCACGCTGGGCGGCGAACGGCCCGGCATCCGGCTGCAGCCGCCGCACATCGGCGAGCACAGCCGCGAGCTGCTGAAAGAAGTGGGCTACAGCGATGAAGAAATCGCTGCGCTCCAGACACGCCACATCACCCTCGGAGACTGACCCCATGTTTTTCACCACACGGCGCGCACTGCTCGCCTGCGCCGCGGCCGCCGCATGCCTGAACGCCGCACCCGCCCTTGCCGACACGGCGTGGCCCGACAAGCCCGTGCGCCTCGTCGTGCCCTACACGCCCGGCGGCGCCACCGACATCGTGGCGCGCCTCATCGCGCAGAAGCTGGTGGAGGACACGAAGTGGACCTTCATCGTCGACAACCGCGCGGGCGGCAACGGCAACATCGGCATGGATGTGGTCGCCAAGTCCAAGCCCGACGGCTACACCGTCGGCCTGGGCCAGACCGCCAACCTGGCGATCAACCCGACGCTGTTTCCCAAGATGCCCTACGACGCGCTGAAGGACCTGGTGCCGGTGGCGGTCGTGGCCTCGCAGCCCGTGGTGCTGGTGGTGCGCGCCGACGCGCCGTACAAGTCGCTCGCCGAGCTGATTGCCGCCGCCAAGGCCAAGCCCGGCGAGATCAAGCAGGCGCTCGCGGGCACCGGCACGCTGGGCCACATGGCCGGCGAGGTGCTGGCGCAGCGCGCCGGCTTCAAGGTGCTGAACGTGCCGTACAAGGGCGCGGCGCCCGCCATCACCGACCTGCTCGGCGGGCAGACCGACTACATGTTCGCCACGCCGCAGGGGGCGCTGGCCATGGTGAAGGGCGGCAAGCTGCGCGCGCTGGCCGTCACTTCGGCCAAGCGCCTGCCGGTGATGCCCGAGGTGCCGACCGTGGGCGAGAGCTACAAGGGCTTCGAGGCCGTGGACTGGAAGGCGCTGGTGGTGCCGGCCGGCACGCCGGCCGACATCGTGAAGAAGCTCAACGCCGCCGTCGACAAGGCGCTGGCCAAGCCGGCCACCATCTCGCAGCTGCTGGCCGAAGGCAGCACGCCCGTCGGCGGCAGCCCGGAGCAGGCGGCGCAATACATCAAGTCGGAGCATGCGCGCTGGGGCGCGGCGGTGCGCGCGGCCGGCGTTCGTCCTGAATAGGCCCGAACAGGCCGAGCCTGCCCGGCCGTGGGCGATATAGTTCCGCCGCCATGGACCGTCTCAAGCAGCTCGAATCCTTCGTCTCGGTCGCGACCCGGGGCGGCCTCACGGCCGCGGCCAAGGCCGAGGGCGTGGCGCCGGCCATCATGGGGCGGCGGCTCGACGCGCTGGAAGAGCGCCTGGGCGTGAAGCTGCTGGTGCGCACCACGCGGCGCATCACGCTCACGCACGAGGGCAGCGCCTTCCTCGAAGACTGCCAGCGGCTGCTCACCGAGTTCGCCAACGCCGAGGCCAGCGTGAGCGCCGGCGGCGTCAAGGCCAGCGGCCATTTGCGCGTGACCGCGCCGGCCGGCTTCGGCCGCCGCCACGTCGCGCCGCTGGTGCCGCGCTTTCATGCGCTGCATCCGGAAGTGACCATTTCGCTGAACCTGAGCGACCGCGTGGTCGACGTCACGGGCGAAAGCTTCGACTGCGCGGTGCGGGTGGGCGACCTGCCCGATTCTTCATTGGTGAGCGTGCGGCTGGCCGACAACCGCCGCCGCTGCGTGGCCACGCCCGAGTTCGTGCGGCGCCACGGCAGGCCGTTGCACCCCGGCGAGCTGTCGCGCTTTGCCTGCCTCACGCTGTCGAGCGACGCCTCGCAGACGCGCGGCTGGGCCTTTCGCATTACCACCGAGGGCGGCGCGCAGGAGCTGATCCACCTGCGCCCCAGCGGCCCGCTCGATTGCTCCGACGGCCAGGTGCTGCACGACTGGTGCCTGGCCGGCCACGGCATTGCCTGGCGCAGCACCTGGGAGGTCGAGGCCGAGATCGACGCCGGCCTGCTGGTGCCGCTGCTCGACGACTTTGCCGCGCCGCCCAACGGCATCTACGCGGTGTTCGCAGGCGCCAAGCACCTGCCGCTGCGGGTGCGGCTGTGGCTGGATTTCCTCAAGGACCAATACGGACAGCCCGAATTCTGGGGCGGACGGCCTGAACAGGCGTGAGCGGCGTCACAATGAGTTTGCATTTGCAACCCGTTCCGGAAGAAAGCCATCGATGACCCTCGAAGCCATCCTCGCCTACCTTCATCTGCTGGCCATCCTCACGATGGTCGTGTTCATTTCGAGCGAAGCGGCCCTGTGCCGCGTGCAGTGGCTCAACGCGGCCGTGGTCGAGCGGCTCGCCAAGGTCGACATGGTCTACGGCATCGCCGCCATCGCGGTGCTCGCCACCGGTCTCGCGCGCACCTGGTGGGGCGTGAAGGGCACGGCGTGGTACTGGACCAACCCGCTGCTGCACGTGAAGCTGGGGCTCTTCATCATCGTCGGCGTGCTCTCGATCTTTCCGACGCTGACCTACTTCCGCTGGCGCAAGACGCTGCGCGCCACCGGCAAGCTGCCGGCCGAAGAAGACATCAGGAAGACGCGCAAGCTGGTGATGGTGCAGGCCCACCTGATCGCGCTGATTCCGCTGGTGGCCGTGTTCCTGGCGCGCGGTTTCGATAAGTAGGTTCGCGCCTCGCGCATGAAAAAGGCCCGCACTCGGCGGGCCTGCTGGGCGACAACTTCAGCGCAACGCTGTTTCAGCCCTTGGCTGCGTCCGCTTCGCACTTCTTGACGAAGCTGTTCTTGGCGGCGCCGGCCAGCGGCTTGCCGTTCTTGTCCATGGCCTTGGCGGCGCAGGCGGGAGCGGCGGCAGCCTTGGTGTCTTTCTCGCACTTCTTGATGGAGCTGGCCTTGGCGGCGCCGGCCAGGGGCTTGCCGTTCTTGTCGATGGCCTTGGCGTCGCAGCTGCCGCCGGCGGCGGGGGCGGCCATGGCGGCGGGCGCTGCTGCGGGCGCGGCGGCCTTGTCCTGCGCAAAGGCGCTGAACGACAGGCAGGCGCCGAGCGCGACGGTGGAGGCGACCAGGGAAAGGAGCTTTTTCATGGTGGGATGTGTCCTTGCAAGGTTGGGTGGAGTGACGGTTGCCCCGCCCCGGGGCCGACCACCCTAACGGGCGAAGGCAACAATCGGATGACGATCGTCAACTGAGTCCGGGTTTGCCCCCGGTAAAATTCCCGGATGCTATTGGTCAAACAGGAGCTGCTCGCGGCGCTCGCGAACACGCTCGAATCCCTCTCGCCCGGCGCTGGCTCCAAAGCCGCGTTCGAATCGCCCAAGGTGGCTGCCCATGGCGATTTCGCCAGCACGGCCGCCATGCAGCTCGCCAAACCGCTGGGCCAGAAGCCCCGCGAGCTAGCCGAGCGTCTGAGCACCGCGCTGCTCGCCACCCCCGCTTTCGGCCAATGGGTCGAGGCCATCGAGATCGCCGGCCCCGGTTTTCTCAACATCCGCCTCAAGACGGCCGCCAAGCAGCAGATCGTGCGCGAAGTGCTGTCCGCGGGCGAGGCCTTCGGCCGGCAGCCGGCCACGGGCGAGAAGGTGCTGGTCGAGTTCGTCTCGGCCAACCCGACCGGCCCCCTGCACGTGGGCCACGGCCGCCAGGCGGCGCTGGGCGACGCCATCTGCAACCTGCGCGCCTCGCAGGGCGAAAACGTCTGGCGCGAGTACTACTACAACGACGCCGGCGTGCAGATCCAGACGCTGGCCAACAGCACGCAGCTGCGCGCGCGCGGCTTCAAGCCCGGTGACGCGGAATGGCCCAGCGGCGAAAAAGCCCCGGCCTACAACGGCGACTACATCGCCGACATCGCCGAAGACTTCAAGGCGAAGAAGACCGTCAAGTCCGAAGACCGCGAGGTCACCGGCAGCGGCGACATCGAGGACCTGGACGCCATCCGCGAGTTCGCCGTGGCCTACCTGCGCCGCGAACAGGACCTGGACCTGCAGGCCTTCCGCGTGCGCTTCGACCAGTACTACCTGGAGTCCAGCCTGTACACCAGCGGGCGCGTCGAGGCGGCCGTCGCCAGGCTGGTGGCCGCCGGCAAGACCTACGAGCAGGACGGCGCGCTGTGGCTCAGGTCGACCGACTACGGCGACGACAAGGACCGCGTGATGAAGAAGCAGGACGGTACGTACACGTACTTCGTGCCCGACGTCGCGTACCACATCGCCAAGTGGGAGCGCGGCTTCCACAAGGTCATCAACATCCAGGGCACCGACCACCACGGCACCATCGCGCGCGTGCGCGCCGGGCTGCAGGCCGCGGGCGAAGGCATTCCCGAGGGCTACCCCGACTACGTGCTGCACACCATGGTGCGCGTGATGAAGGGCGGCGAAGAGGTCAAGATCAGCAAGCGCGCCGGCAGCTACGTCACGCTGCGCGACCTGATCGAGTGGACCAGCACCGATGCCGTGCGTTTCTTCCTCCTGAGCCGCAAGCCCGACACCGAATACACCTTCGACGTCGACCTCGCGGTGACGAAAAACAACGACAACCCGGTTTATTACGTGCAGTACGCGCATGCGCGCATCTGCTCGGTGCTGGCCGGCTGGGGCGGAGACGCCGCTACGCTGAAGGATGTCGAACTGTCGCCGCTCGAGAGCCCGGCCGCGCAGGCGCTGATGCTGCTGCTGGCCAAGTACCCGGCCATGCTCACTGCGGCGTCGAAGGATTTCGCCCCGCACGACGTCACCTTCTACCTGCGCGAACTGGCCGCCAGCTACCACAGCTACTACGACGCCGAGCGCATCCTGGTGGACGACGAAAAGGTCAAACTGGCCCGCCTGGCGCTTGTCGCCGCGACCGCGCAGGTGCTGCACAATGGCCTCGCGATTCTCGGCGTCAGTGCGCCGAGCAAGATGTGAACCTCAACATGAAGAAGACAACCAGACAACGCGGCAACATCGTCATCGGCCTGATCATCGGGCTGGTGCTCGGCCTTGGCGTCGCGCTGGGCATCGCGGTCTATGTGACCAAGGTGCCGATCCCGTTCGTGACCAAGACGCAGAAGGGCGGCGCCGAACAGGACGAGGCCGAAGCCCGCAAGAACCGCGACTGGGACCCGAATGCGCCGCTGGCTGGCAAGGCCGGTGCAGCCAAGCCCGCGCCGGTCGCCACCGGTCCGGTCAACCCGGTCACCGGCGAGCCGGCCGCCGCCGTGGCACCGGGCGCCCCGCCGCCCACGACCGCACCGCCGGTGCCCGTGGTGGTGGCGCCCAAGCCGCCACGCACGGCGCCGGTGCCGGCCGAGGCCAACGCGCTGCCGGCTTCGAACGACCCGCTGGGCGACCTCGCCCGCGCGCGCTCGGGCAGCGTGACCACCGCGTCTGCTGCCCCGAGCAGCAGCACCAACAGCAACGCCGCCAGCAGCTCCGGCGCCGATCCGTTCATGTACTTCGTGCAGGCCGGCGCCTTCCGCACCACCGACGACGCCGAGGCGCAGCGCGCCAAGCTGTCGCTGATGGGCGTGGAGGCCCGGGTCACCGAGCGTGAGCAGGCGGGCCGCACCGTCTACCGTGTGCGCGCCGGCCCGTTCAACAAGAAGGACGACGCCGACCGCCTGAAGGACCGGCTCGACGGCGGCGGCATGGAGTCGGCGCTGGTCCGCGTGCAGCGCTGACCCCGGCCTCCGACACGAATAGCCCTTAAGCTTCGCGCCGCGGCGTTTGCCGCCACCATTCATCGACCCGATCGCGCCTGGGCGCACCGGCTGCGCGGGAACTCCCCGCCGCGCGCCGGCTCAGTCTGCCGTACCAACTGGAGAACCCTTTCAATGAAACGTCGTGACTTTTCGCTGGCCGCCACTTCGCTCGGGCTGCTGTCCCTGGCCGCCAACCCGGCCCACGCCCAGGCGCGCGCGCCCAAGGCAGGCACCGAGTACCTGGTGCTCGACAAGCGCGCACCGGTCGACGCACCGGCCGGCAAGATCGAAGTGGTCGAGTTCTTCTCGTACAACTGCCCGCATTGCAACGACTTCGAACCGGCGCTCGAAGCCTGGGTCAAGACGCTGCCGAAGGAAGTCGCCTTCCGCCGCATTCCCGTGCCGTTCGTGGGCAACGACGTCGAAGCCAAGCAGCGCCTGTACTACGCGCTCGAAGCCATGGGCAAGGTCGACGAGTTCCAGCCGAAGGTATTCAATGCCATCCATGCCCAGCGCCAGAACGTGAACGGCGACGCCAACATCATTGCCTGGGCTTCGGCCAATGGCCTGGACGGCGCCAAGTTCAAGGAAACCTTCACCTCGTTCAGCGTGGCCAGCAAGGCCAAGCGCGCTTCGCAGATGACCGACGCCTACAAGGTGGCGGGCGTGCCGGCGATGGCCGTGGCCGGTCGCTGGTATGTGGATGGCGAGACCGCCGGTAACATGACCAAGGTGCTGCAGGTCGTCAACTACCTGATCGGCGAAGCGAAAAAAGGCTGACCCCCGGGGCTGCGCGCATTTCCTGCCGCTGCCTTCTCCCTTTTTGCAAGGGATACCTGGCCCGCTTCGGCGGGCTTTTTCATCTGTGCGTGCGGGGCTGGCGCAATCAGCCGCATACAATGCCGAGCAAGTTTCGTGCCTCTATGACATTGCATTCTTACCCCACCACTCCCTCCTTCCTCCGTTGCATCGGCCGCCTGGCTGCCGCCGCGCTGTTGCTGGCCGGCTTCGCCTCGGGCGCCCTGGCCGAAACCGCCGACCGCACCAAGCCGATGAACATCGAGTCGGACGCCATGCGTTACGACGACCTGAAGCAGACCAGCGTGTTCACCGGCAACGTGCTGGTCACGAAGGGCACGATCATCATCCGCGGCGCGCGCATGGACGTGCGCCAGGACGCCGAGGGCTACCAGTACGGCGTGGTCACGGCGGCGCCCGGCAAGCGCGCCTACTACAAGCAGAAGCGCAATGCGCCCGACGAGTGGATCGAGGGCGAGTCCGAAGTCATCGAGTACGACAGCCGCGCCGACAACGTCAAGTTCATCCGCAACGCCGTCATGCGCCGCCTGCTGGGCGCCACGCCGAACGACGAGAGCCAGGGCGCGCTGATCGTCTACGACCAGAGCAACGACACCTACACCGTCAACGGTTCCACCGTGCCGGCGAACACCGCCGTCAACGCGTCCACCCCCGGCGGGCGCGTGAAGACCATCCTGACCCCCAAGGCTGCGGCCGCACCGGCCGCCGGTGCCTCGGCCCCGGCCGGCGCGAAGGCGCCGCCGGCACCCACCCCGGCGCCCGGCAAGGGCCTGCGCCAGAGCACCACGCTCGACGACGGAGAAACCCGCAAGTGATCGAAACCGCTGGAACGCACGACGCCAACGGCGCGCCGGGCAGCCGCCTGGTGGCGCGCGGCCTGAAGAAGAGCTATGGCAGCCGCACGGTGGTGAAGGACGTCTCGCTCGACGTGCAGAAGGGCGAAGTGGTCGGGTTGCTCGGGCCCAACGGCGCGGGCAAGACCACGTCGTTCTACATGATCGTGGGGCTGGTGCGTGCCGACGCGGGCCAGATCACCATCGACGGCGAGCCCATCGCCCACATGCCGATCCACCGGCGCGCCCGCATGGGCCTGAGCTACCTGCCGCAGGAAGCCTCGATCTTCCGCAAGCTCACGGTCGAGGAAAACGTGCGCGCCGTGCTGGAGCTGCAGAGCGAGCCCGACGCCAACGGCAAGATGGCGCCGCTGTCCAACCAGCACATCGAGGAGCGCCTGTCCGAACTGTTGTCCGACCTGCGGGTCGACCACCTGCGCGATTCGCCCGCGCTGGCGCTGTCGGGCGGCGAGCGCCGCCGCGTGGAGATTGCACGCGCGCTGGCCACCCAGCCGCGCTTCATCCTGCTGGACGAGCCCTTTGCCGGCATCGACCCGATCGCGGTGATCGAGATCCAGCGGATCATCAGTTTCCTGAAGGAACGCGGTATCGGTGTGCTCATCACCGACCACAATGTGCGTGAGACGCTGGGCATCTGCGACCACGCGTTCATCATCAGCGACGGGCATGTGCTGGCACAAGGCACGCCTTCGGAGATCGTCGACAACGCCGAGGTACGACGCGTCTATCTTGGCGAGCACTTCCGGATGTAAGGGCGGGTGGGCTCTCCATGAAGCAAGGGCTGTCCCTTCGCGTCTCGCAGCACCTGGCATTGACGCCGCAGCTGCAACAGTCGATCCGGCTGCTGCAGCTCTCCACGCTCGAACTGAGCCAGGAGGTCGAGCAGATGCTGGACGAGAACCCGTTCCTCGAACGCACCGCGGAAGAAGCGGCGCGCGAGGAATTCGGGCTCGACACGGCCGATGCGCCGGTCCCGCGCGATGACGGCGGCGGCGATGGAGGCGACGGCATCGAAGGTGAAAGCGACTTCGCCCCGCCTGCGACCAGCACCTCCACTTCTTCCACCGAGACGACGACCAGCACCGCCGACTCCGACGGCCCGGCCACGGAAATCACCGAGCGCGAGCCCGACTGGGAAGGCGACGGCACCGTCGACATGGCCGCGCCCGACGACAGCGAGTGGGGCAGCGACGCCCCCGCGCGCCAGAACAACCTGGGCGACGACGAGCGCGCCGACGCCACCGAGCTCGCGCGCAGCCAGGAGTCGCTGCAGTCGTTCCTGCACCGCCAGGCGCTGAGCCTGCGCCTGAACGAGAACGACAGCGCCGCGCTGCGCTTCCTGATCGAGTCGCTCAACGACGACGGCTACCTCGAAGACTCGCTGCCCGCGCTGGCCTCGGGCCTGGCCGGCGACGACAACGACCAGTTCGACGACCTCGTGCACCACTTCCAGGTGGCGCTCGGCCTGCTGCAAAGCCTGGAGCCCGTGGGCGTGGGCGCGCGCGACCTGGGCGAATGCCTGGGCATCCAGCTGCGCGCGCTGGCCCGCCCGGACGAGACCGAGCAGGAACAGCTGGTCCGCAAGACCGCCATGGCCGTGTGCAAGCAGTCGATGGAACTCTTGGCGCGTCGCGACTTCAAGCGCCTGGCCACGCTCACCCGCACCAGCGAAGAGCTGGTGCGCCTGGCGCTGCAGATCATTGCGCGGCTGGAGCCCAAGCCGGGCCGGCGCTTCGTGGACGTGGAGCGCAACATCGTGGTGCCGGACGTGATCGTCACCAAGACCGGCCGCGGCACCAACATCAAGTTCCGCGTCATGCTGAATCCGGAGGTCATGCCGCGCCTGCGCGTGCACGACATCTACGCGGGCGCTCTCAAGGCGCACAAGGGCGAGGGCAGCCAGGCGCTGTCGCAGCGGCTGCAGGAGGCGCGCTGGTTCATCAAGAACATCCAGCAGCGCTTCGACACCATCCTGCGCGTGAGCAACGCCATCGTCGAGCGCCAGAAGAGCTACTTCGTGCACGGCGAGCTCGCGATGCGCCCGCTGGTGCTGCGCGAGATTGCCGACGAACTGGGCCTGCACGAGTCGACCATCTCGCGCGTGACCACGGCCAAGTACATGTCCACGCCGTTCGGCACGGTCGAGCTCAAGTACTTCTTCGGCTCGGCGCTGGGCACCGAGACCGGCGGCAATGCGTCGAGCACCGCGGTGCGCGCGCTCATCAAGCAGTTCGTCAGCTCGGAAAGCATCAAGAAGCCGCTGTCGGACAGCCAGATTTCCGAGATGCTGAAAGAGCAGGGCATCGAGTGCGCGCGCCGCACCGTGGCCAAGTACCGCGAGGCCCTGCGCATAGCGCCCGCCAACCTGCGCAAGGCGCTGTAGCAAGACGACCATGAGGCCTGGTTGCCCGCATCCGATGTTGCGCCGGGGGCTCGGGTTCCTCGCCTTGCTGGCCGCCGTGCTGCTGTTCGCCGGCTGCGCCACCTTGCCCGACGAGGCGCCGCGCCCCGCCGTCAAGGCCATGGCCGTATCGGCCGACACCGCCCTGGGCAAGATCGCGCTGGCCGCCCAGCCCGACCCTGACCTGAGCGGCTTTCGCCTCATGCCCGGCGGCGACTTCGCCTTCGACACCCGCATCCAGCTGGCGCGCCGCGCCCAGCGCACGCTCGACGTGCAGTACTACCAGATCGAGAACGACGAGACCGGCCGCTACCTGTTGCGCACCCTGCGCGACGCCGCGCTGCGCGGTGTGCGGGTGCGCCTGCTGATGGACGACCTCTACACCTCGGGCGAGGACGAGCTGCTGCTGGCCTTCGCCGCCACGCCCAACGTCGAGCTGCGCCTGTTCAACCCGTTCCCGGCCGGGCGCGGCAGCATCCTGAAGCGCTTCACCGCCTCGCTGTTCGACTTCAGCCGCGTGAACCGCCGCATGCACAACAAGCTGTTCATCGCCGACGGCGCGATGGCGGTGGCGGGCGGGCGCAACATCGGCAACCAGTACTTCCGGCGCACCGCGGGCGAGAACTTTCTCGACCTCGACACCTTCGTCACCGGCGCGCTCATACCGCGGCTGGGCAGCCTGTTCGACCAGTACTGGAACAGCGTCTACGTGCGGCCCATCGGCTCCGTGGTGCGCACCGATGTGCCGCGCGACGAACTGCAGCGCCGCTTCGAGGCCGCCACCGGCCCCGACACCACGCCACCCCCGCCGCTGCCCGCGCCCAACGACCTGCTCGGCTACAGCCCGATGGCGGACGACCTGAACACCGGCAAGCTCAACCTGATCTGGACCCTGGCCGAGGCCTACGCCGATTCGCCCGACCGCGTGATCGGCAAGACGGCTTCCTACGGCGGCGTGCCGCTGCTGGACGTCGACAGCGTGCGCTACAACGTGGTCGAGCAGATGCGCCGTGCGCGCTCCGAGGTGACCATCGTCTCGCCGTACCTGATTCCCGGCGCCACCGGGCTGGAGGTGATGCGCGAGATTCGCAGGCGCAACGTGAAGATCAGCGTGGTCACCAACTCGCTGGCCGCCACCGACGAGCCGCTGGTGCACACCGCCTACCGCCGCTACCGGCCCGACATGCTCAAGCTGGGCGCCGACCTGTACGAGCTGAGTTCCAGCCGCACCCGCCGCAGCGTGCGGCTCGGGCTGTTCGGCACTTCGGTGGGGCGGCTGCACGCCAAGTCGGCGGTGATCGACCGGCGCACGCTGTTCGTCGGCTCGATGAATTTCGACCCGCGCTCCGAGTCGGCCAACACCGAGATCGGGCTGATCATCCACAGCTCCGAAATGGCGCAGCAGATGCTCAAGCTGCTCGACGTGCTCAAGCAGCAGGGCGCCTACCGGCTGCGCTTTGCCGAGGGCAGCAACGAGTCGCGCATCGAGTGGACCAGCGACGACGCCGGCAAGCTCACCGTGCTGACCGAGGAGCCTGACTCGGGCTTCTGGGACCGCACGATGCTCGAGATCCTGGCGCCGCTCACGCCGGAGAGCCTGCTCTAGCGGTGCGGTTGCCGCGCGTCACTTGCCGCTGACGGCCGACCACACGAGCCGCAGGCCCAGCAGCCCCATCACGCCGCCCGCGGCGCGGTCGATCCAGGCCTTGTAGCGCAGGTAGGCCGAGCGCGGCGCCGCCGAAGAAAGGGCCAGCGCGACGATGGTGTACCACCCGGTCTCGATGCAGAAGATGACCACCGGCACGGACAGCGCCAGCACCAGCGGCACGTCGCGCGGCAGGAAGGCCGCGAAAATGCTGGCGTAGACCACCGCCGTCTTCGGGTTGCTGACCTGGGTGGCCAGGCCGACAAGGAAGGTGCGCAAGGGGTGTGCGCCACTACCCTGCGCGCCCGGCGAGGTAACCCCCGGGGGCACCGCCGCCGCCATGGCCAGCGGCTGCCGCGCGCCGCGCCAGATGCGCACGCCCAGGTACACCAGGTAGGCGCCGCCGAAGCCCTTGATGGCGAGGTACAGGGCCGGCACCGCCAGGAACGCCGCCTGCAGGCCGGCCAGCGCGGCAATGGCGAAGACCAGTCCGCCCGCGCCCATGCCCAGCGCGGCCGCCAGCCCGTCGCGCCGGGAGGCCACCGCCGTGCGGGCGACCATCACGAAACTGGGACCGGGGCTCATCGCGCCGACGGCCATGGCGCCGGCAATGCCGAGCAGGGAAAGGGTGGTGTTCATGGGCTGGAAAGGCGTCTCGTGAAGACCGAATGCCCGATCAGCGTGCATTAGTGCACGCTGATCGGGGATTCAAAACTAAACTTTAAGTAGTACTTGGGTAACTTTTGGTTTACATTTTCTGCACCGGAGTTACTGCGATGCAAAAAATGAAAAACCTCATCCTTCTGGCCGTCTGGGCTGTGGTGCTGTCGTTTTTGCTGAGTTTCTTCTACTGGAGCGACGCCCCGCTGGCCGAGCAACTGCTGTTCGGCGCGTTCATGACGGTGGTCACTGGTGCCTGGATGCTGGTGCTGCTGAACCTGCCGCGTGCGTTCGTGGCCTTGCGCAACTGGCTCAAAGCCTCCAAGGACGACGAGCGCAAGCGCCTGGCCGGCGTCCAGCACCCCCGCGCCTAGGGCTGGATGTTGACGGCCTCGACCTGCACCAGCAGCTTCACCTTGTTCTCGAAGCCGAAGTTCAGCCCCCAGGTCATTCCCCAGTCGCTGCGCTCCACGGTCGTCTCGAAGTCGCCGCCGCAGACCTGGCGGTTGATGAGCGGGCTCAGGTAGCAGTTGAAGCGCGCGGCCTTCAGCGTCACCGGCCGGGTCTGGCCCATCAGGGTGAGCTTGCCGGGCACGTCGGCCACCTTGTCGCCGCTGAAGTCGATGCGATCGGCCACGAAGCGCGCGGTCGGAAACTCCGCCACATTGAAGAAATCCTTGCTCTGCACGTGACGGTTGAGCAGGTCGACGCCCGTGTTGATGGAGCTGATGTCCATCGTGATGTCGACCGCGCCGCTGGTGCCCGTGCCGTCGATCTTCACCGTGCCGTCCTTGGTGCTGAAGCGCCCCCGGTTGGTGGTGGTGCCGTAGTGGCCCATCTCGTACATCACGAAGGTGTGGGTCGGGTCGACCACGTAGCTGGCGTTTTTCACCGGTCCGCCCGCGGGCTTGGCGGCCACGGGCAGTGCCGTGTAGTCCTGGGCCATGGCGGGGGTGCCGGCGAGGGCGCAGGCCGAGAGCGCCGAGGCGAGGATGAGCTTCTTCATCATGGCGTGAGGTGTGTGAGGCATGGCGGGTAAGGAGGCGGTGCGGCAGTTCGGGGTCTCAAAGCGGCCCGAGGCCTGCGAGCGTGAACTTGAAGCGCACCTGCACTTCGTTGCCGACCATCGAGGTGTCGGTCCATTCGCCGTCGCCCACCTTGAAGTCGAGCCGCTGGATCGTAAAGCTTCCGGTGGCCACCGCGTAGCCGCCAGCCGCCGTGATGCTGACCGGCACCGTCACGGCCCTGGCCGTGCCCTTGAGGGTGAGCTTGCCCGCCATCTCGAACCTGCCGTCGCCCAGCGCCTTGATGGCGCTCGACTGGAAGCTCGCCTGCGGGAAGTGCGCGGCGTCGAACCAGGGCGCCTTGGGCAGCTCGGCGTCGCTCATGGGAATGCCGAAGCCGGCGCTGCCCGTGTCGATCTGCAGTGCCACGGTGCCGCCCTCGGGCTTCTTCGGGTCGAAGGCCACCTGGGCGTCGAACTTCTTGAAGGTGCCTTCCACCGGCACCCCCATCTGTTTGGTGACGAAGACGATCTGGCTCTTGTCGGCCACCAGTTTGGTGGGCTCGGCGACAGCGAGCGCGGGCATGGCCGCAGCGAAAGCCAGTGCCGCGCTAGGCAGCAGGCGGTAGAAAAGGCGCGTCATCGAGCAGATTCCTTGCGTGGCCCGGGCCACATGCGTTTCAGAAGACCGTCGCGGTCGATCCAGTGGTGCTTGAGCACCGCCGCCACGTGCAGCAGCGTGACGCCCGCCAGCGTGAAGGCGCTGTACTTGTGCAGCGGCTGCAGCGCCGCCTCGGCGAAGACCCGGTCGACCGGCACGAAGTCGGGCAGCGCCAGCACACCGAACCACCCGACCGGCATGCCCATGGCCGAGCTGTAGGCCCAGCCCGAGAGCGGCACCGCGAAGAACAGCAGGTACATCAGCGTGTGGCTCACGCGGTAGCTCGCCAGTTGAAGGCGCGACATGCCCGCCGGCAGCGCGGGCGGCCGGTGCCCGATGCGCCACAGCAGCCGCAGGGCCGACAGCGCCAGGATCGTGACGCCCGCCCACTTGTGCCAGCTGTACACCTTCAGGCGCAGCGGCGAGAACGGCAGGCCCGTCATGTAGAGCCCCACGCCGAGCGAGCCGACGATCAGGGCCGCGAGCAGCCAGTGCAGCGCGATGGCGAACCCGTCGTAGCGCAGGTGGCGGGCCTCGGCGGGAAGGGAAAGGGAGGGGGTGTCGGCGGACATCGGAAGCAGGACCGGCGGCCTGTGCGCGGAGCATATATCGGAAGCGGTGACAGCTGCACAGCACGGCCCGTGCCAGCCGGGCCGCGCGCCTTCAGCCCGACTGCTGCGCCCGCAGCAGCACCCCGTGCAGGTCGTCGGGCTGCACCGGCTTGCGCAGCGCATGCCAGCCGCGCTCGGTGGCGAGCCTTTGCGTGGCTTCGTTGATGTCCGCCGAAATCAGCGCGATGGCCAGCGACGGCTTCTGTTCCTGCAGCGCCTGCGCCAGCGCAATGCCATCGAGCGAGCCCGGCAGGCGGATGTCGCACAGCGCCGCGTCGAGCGCGCGCAGGTCGGCCAGCGCCAGCGCCTCCGCCGCGCTGGCGTACACGCGCGGCTCGACTTGCCATTGCCGCAGCAGCGCGCACAGGCTGTCGGCCACCACGGTGTTGTCTTCCACCACCAGCACCGCCAGCCCCGGGCGCAGCGTGCGCGCAGCCGGGGCCCCGGCGGTGGGCGGCGTGTAGGCGGCGTGCGCGGGCACCACCGCGCCTTGCGACGCGGCCGGCAGCTCGAAGCTGAACACCGACCCCCGCCCCGGCGCCGAGCGCAGCGACACCTCGATGCCCAACTGCGCCGCCAGCCGCCGCACGATCGCCAGGCCGAGCCCGTGGCCGCGCTGCAGGTTGCGCTCCACGTTGCCGATCTGCTCGAAGTCCTCGAACACGCGCGCCTGCGCGTCCGCGGCAATGCCGATGCCGCTGTCGCGCACCTCCACGCGCCAGGCCAGGGCGTGTCCGCGCCGGCGCGCGCGCACCGCCAGCAGCACCCGCCCGCGCGGCGTGAACTTGACGGCGTTGTCGGCCAGGTTGGCCAGCACGCGGCGCAGCGACACGGCGTCGGTGAAGGCCACGGCACCGGCCGGGCAGCGCACCCGCACGCGGGCGTCGCCGGCCTGGCGCGCCAGTTCGTGCAGCAGCGGCGCCAGCGGCACCGCCGCCGGGCGCAGCGGATCGACCGCCGCCTCGATGCGGCCGATTTCCAGCAACTGGTTGGTCAGCCCCTCGAGCGCCTGCTGCGCGCGTGCCAGCGAGCCCACCGTGTGCTGCACCGCCTGCATGTCGGCGCCGCCGTTCAGTTGCTGGCGCAGCACCTCCGCCTGCAGCCCGATGGCCATCACCGGCTGGCGCAGGTCGTGGTTGGCGGCCGAGAAGAAGCGCAGCCGCTCGGCCTGCGCCTGCTCGGAGGCGCGCAGGCCGGCCAGGGCCTGTTCGCGCAAGGTGCGTTCGTTGAGCCGCAGGCCGATGTTTTCCTCGAGTTGGCGCGAGCGCTCGGCCACCAGCTTCCACATCATCGCGATCAGCCCGCAGCCGATGGCCGACACCGCCATCATCACCGGCGCCCCCAGCCAGAGGCCGGTGACGATGATCGGCGCCAGCAGCAGCGTGATCGCCAGCTGCGTGGCCGGTGTGTAGAACGACACCGAGAAGGCCGACGACAGCGTCATGCCCATCAGGATCAGGCCCAGCAGCAGTTGCAGGTCGGCGCGCTCGGGGTTGAACAGCAGCAGCCCGGCCAGTCCGTGCGCCAGCTCCCAGACGGCCGTGCGCAGCGTGTGCGTGCGCTGCGCCTCGTGCAGGCTGCGCGCCGTGAAGGGCTGCGGCAGGCGCTGCGGGAAGAAGCCGCGCATGGCCGTGACGGCGGTGATCAGCGCGATCCAGACCAGCGCGCGCGGCAGCGAGTACTGCCAGGCGAACAGCGCCGCCACGCCGCAGTTCAACAGGTACTGCACCAGCAGCACCGGCCCGATGGGGCGGATGGACAGCCGCAGCACCTCGCACTGGATCTCGAAGCGGTCGCTGCCGCCGGCGGGTTCGGTCATGGGTGCGGGGGTGGGCGTGGGGGTCATCGGCGAATTGACTATATAGAGAAGGACTGTGACGCGGCGACAATGGAGCCCCCGAGTCGGGCTTCCCGATAGCGAAATTTCCCGTGAACGATCTCTCCTTATTCCTGCCTTGCGCCGCCGGCGTCGAGGAATTCCTCGCCCAGGAGGTCCATGCCCTGACCGGCCGCGCCGGGCAAGACCTGCTCACGCTGCGCGGCGGCGTGCGCGTGCGCGCCGACTGGCGCGACGCCCTGAAGCTCAACCTGCACAGCCGGCTTTCGCAGCGCGTGCTGGTCGAACTGGCCCATGCGCCCTACCGCAACGAGAACGACCTGTACGCCATCGCCAACGGCGTGGCCTGGGAGATCTGGTTCACGCCCAAGCAGACCTTCAAGATCGAGACCACCGCGCAGCACAGCCCGCTGCAGAGCCTGAACTTCGCCACCCTGCGCATCAAGGACGCCATTGCCGACCGCTTCCGCGCCAAGGCCAACGGCGTGCGCCCGAGCATCGAGACGCAGTGGCCCGACTGCCGTGTGTTCGCCCACCTGACCACCGAGACCTGCACGCTCTACATCGACACCTCGGGCGAGCCGCTGTTCAAGCGCGGCTGGCGCCAGGACAAGGGCGACGCGCCGCTGAAGGAAACCCTGGCCGCGGCCATGCTGGCCGCCAGCGGCTGGTGGAACCCCGAAACCGGCGACGTGTCGGCCCAGCCGCTGTACGACCCCTGCTGCGGCAGCGGCACCATCGCCATCGAGGCGGCGCAGATCGCGCGCGGCATCGCCGCGGGTTCGCTGCGGCGCTTCGGCTTCGAGAAGCTGCTGCCGTTCCAGCCGCACGTGTGGACGGCCATCAAGCAGGAAGCCGACGCGAAGGTGCGCGAGGGCAGCGTGGCGATCTTCGGCTCCGACGTGTCGCACCGCATGGTCGACTTCGCCGAACGCAATGCCGAGCGCGCCGGCGTGGCGCAGGCCATCGAGTTCCGAGGCGGCGACGCGCTGCAGCGCATGCCGCCGGTCGAGGCCGGCGTGATCATGCTCAACCCGCCCTACGGCGAGCGCATCGAGGTGGGCGGCGTGGCCGGCCCGGGCCGTTCCGGTGCGCGCGAATCGGCGCAGACCGCGCAGGGTGCGGGCGGTGAAGAAGGCGACGGCGGAGAGTTCTTCCCGCAGCTCGCCACCCACTGGAAGAAGAACTACGCCGGCTGGACCGCCTGGGTGCTCACGCCCGACCTGAAGCTGCCCAGGCAGATGCGCCTGAAGGAGTCGCGCCGCGTGCCGATGTGGAACGGCCCCATCGAATGCAGGCTGTTCCGCTTCGACATGGTGGCCGGCTCAGCGCGGAAGTAGCTCGCCCTCGGCCGCCTGCGGCGCTTTCGGCTCCTTGGGCCGCACGCTGCAGGCCGCGTTGACGGTGCGTCCCGCCAGGTCGCGCGGCGCGTTGCCCAGCGTCATGGGGCGCACGTCGTCGTCGGCGAAGTGCCGCACCGCGATGGGCTCGCCCACGAAGTTCGGCTGCCCGAAGTAGGTGGCGCTCACATAGCGCGCGTTGCGCGCCGCGCAGTCGACATCGACCCTGGCGTCGAACGACCGGAACACGATGCCGTCGCGCGTGGTGCGGTCCTGCGCCAGGCTCAGGCGCAACCTGACGATGCGGTGCGCGCCGTCGACTTCGACGCTGGTCGGATCGACCTGCACATAGCTGTTGCCTCCATCGCCCGGCGAACCCACCAGGGTCAGCCACTCGGCCCGGGCACCCGCGCAGGCAAGCAGGGCGAGGCAGAGCAGCGGAAGTCGTTTCATGAAGAAAGAAGTAAGAAGCGGGAAAGCGCGAGGGTGCGCCTGCGGCATTGTCCGCCCGCGAACCGACACCAGCCTGACGCGACCTCCCGATGGTGCAACATCGGGCCTGCTCTCCCCACATTCCATGACGTTGACAGAATCCGCCCCCGTCGTCATCGACACCAACATCGCGCTCGACCTGCTGGTGTTCGACAACCCCGACTGCATGCCCCTGCGCACCGCGCTCGCGGCCGGCGCACTGCGCTGGCTCGCCACCGCGCCGATGCGCGGCGAACTCGCGCGGGTGCTCGGCTACCCGCTCATCGTGAAGCGGCTCGCGCAGCGGCAGATGGCCGCGGCCAGCGTGCTCGAAGCCTTCGACGCACGCGTGCATCTGGTGGCCGACACGCCGCCGCGCGCACCGTGCGTGTGCAAGGACCCCGACGACCAGGTGTTCATCGATCTCGCGGTCGCGCAGCGTGCGCGGCTGATCAGCAAGGACCAGGCGGTGCTCGCGCTGCGCAAACGTTTGGCTGCGCACGGCGTGCAGGTGCAGGCGGTGCTGGCAGCGGCGTGAACCTTCGTGGACGAGCGAAAAAAACTTACTTTGCGACGGCATCGCAACGGCTTCTAGACAAGCACGGCCCGCGCGTCTACTGAGCGGCAAATCACAGAGGGAGTTGCCGTTGCCCCAGCTGTCTAGACAACGTCGGCAGGTGTGCATGCCACCTGCAGGACGTGCCTGCCATGCGCGCATATCTTCTGCCGTCGATCGCATAGGGTCTGGCAATTGCATGGCCCCGCCACTATCGTCCGCCGCGCCGAAGTGGTTGACGCAAACCTCTTGCGGGCCCGTGTGAAGCGGGCCATGCCGACTTCGAAGACCGCGACCGTTTGCAGCGCTTTCGCGCCGTGCATCCGAGCGCTGCAAATGCTTTCCGTCCTTCAAGAAAAGTCATGCCGAGTTCACACCAGCGATCGCCGCGCCAACTGTTGCCCGAGCTCGAAGTCGAGCTCGCCCGTTCCACCGAACTGGGCTACGAACCCTCGGAAGAGGTCGGGCTGGTGCGCTGCCTAGAGCACGGGTTTCCCACGCCGCTGGCGCGCTGGCATTGCCACGAAGAGTACGAGCTGCACCTGATCGTGGCAACGTCGGGCCAGGCCTTCGTGGGCGACTGGATCGGCTCCTTCGACCCCGGACACCTCGTGCTGTGCGGCCCCAAGCTGCCGCACAACTGGATCTCGCTGGACGCACCCGCCGAAGGCGTGGCACAGCGCGACCTGGTCATCCAGTTCCTGCACGACCCGATCTTCGAAGCCGCCGAGCGCATTCCCGAACTGCAGGAAGCGGTGCGCATGCTCCAGCGCGCGCGCTACGGCATCGAGTTCTTCGGCATGGCCGCGTGCGCGGAACAGCACTGGCACCGGGTGAAGGAAGCGCGCGGCCTGAAGCGCTTCAGCCTGTTCTGCGACTTCCTGGCCGACATGGCGCAATGCACCGACTACCGGTTGCTGTCGGGCATGCAGACCGACGGGGAGAACCCGCTGGAAGCCATCAACGACATCGTGACGCGCATCGCGAGCGAACCCGCCAAGGACGTGAGCGCGGCCGACATCGCCGCGGAGCTCGGCATGAACGCGGGGCGCTTCGGCAGGCTGTTTCGGCGTGCCACGGGCCACAGCTTCCTGAGCTACGTGAACCAGGTGCGGGTGAACAAGGCTTGCCTGCTGCTGATGCACAGCGACCGCTACGTCACCTCGATCTGCTACGACGTGGGGTTCAACAACGTGTCGAATTTCAATCGGCAGTTTCTCGAAATCAAGGGCGTGACGCCTACGGAATTTCGCAGGCAGAGCCAGCTGCGATTGGAGGGTGCGACGAGTTCCGCGAACTAAAGACCGCGAATTTCTTACGTCCAGTTGCAAACTGTTTCGCGAAAGTTATTTCGTATCGGCAATCGCAAAAAGTGTATCGAACGCGGTGCGAGAGCGTCCCTACGATCCGGCTGTCCTTTCAGCCACCTTTCAGGAAACTCTCTCATGCAAACACTTCGTCTGACCTCGCTGAGCCGCCGTATCGCCTCGCACATCAAGATCCGCGGCCAAGGCATGACCGAGTACCTCGTGATCCTCGGCCTCATTGCGATCGCCGCCATTGCGGTGTTCAGCTTCTTCGGCCAGACCATGCGCAACCAGGTCGCCGGCATGGCGCAGGAAGTGGGCGGCAAGACGGGCTCCGCCGAAGTCACCAACGCACAGACCGCCGCCGGCAAGGCTTCCACCAATGCCCAGGTCAACATGAACATGAGCACCTACACCAAGGGCGGGGCGGACGGCGCTAAATAAGCCGCGCGCCACACATCACGGCCTGACCGACATCGCGTGATGCCCCCAGGTAGCGCTTCGCTCCCCCTGGCACCCGCCCATGCGCCCACGCGCCGGCGCCAGTCGGGCCAGGCGATCGTGTACCTGGTGGCGATGCTGCCGATCATCTTCCTGAGCGTGCTGGTGGTCTACAACACCGCCACCTCCACGCGCGAGAAGATGAAGCTGCAGAACACGGCCGACGCAGCCACCTACAGCGCCAGCGTGCTCACGGCGCGCAGCCTCAACTACCTGGCCTACACCAACCGCGCGATGGCTGCCAACGAGGCGGGCATCGCGACGCTGGCGAGCGTGCAGACCTCGGTGGCCATGCTCATCACGAGCGCGGCCAACATCCAGGAAGGCCTGGTGGTCGCCGAGGGCCTGAAGGGCGCGCGCAATCTGGAGAAGGCCCGCCTGCCGGTGGTGGGCCCGATCTTCCTGCTGGCGTGGTTCAACAACTTCCTGCGCGCGCAGCGATTGCAGCGCACGGCCGACCGCATCGCCAGCTTCGTCGAGCCCTCGGCCAAGCCGCTGCAGATCGGGGTCGACCTGCTGCGCGTGCTCAACCAGGGCATCTCCGCCAGCCAGGCTGCCATGCTCGTGGGCACCACGGCGCAGCTGCCCCAACTCGTGAAGGACGTGCTCAACGCCAACGACCCCGACGCGTCGGTGCCGCCGGCGGAAACCGCCATCTTCGTCACCAAGTTCGTGGCCGACGTGGGGCTCTATCTCAAGAGCTATCACCAGTCGGGCAGCGTCACGTTCAACGACGACGAATTCAACGAAGTGCTGCGCTTCGCGCATGCCGCGCAGGCCACGCGCGACGACTGGACCAAGAACCGCCGCTTCCTGCCCGACATCGGCAACTGGATCGCCACGGGCCTGTCGGGTGCCATGCAGGGCATGATTTCCGGCAGCCCGACCGCGCCACCGGGCCTGGCCGACATCACCGGCGACATGATGGGCGGGCTGCTCGAGTGGAAGGGCGGCACCGAGATCGTCGCCACCGAAGGCCTGCCCGGCGACGAGACCGGCCGCATCCGCTGGCAGTCGGCCGATTCGATCGAGATCAAGCTGCCCCTGGGCGTGCTCTACACCGACATCTTCGGGCTCAGCGACGCCTTTCGCGGCCGTTTCGGCCTAGGCGCCGGCGCCGCCGCCGCGGGCGGCCCCAACTACAGGAGCAGCTGGGAAGGCCAGCGCCTGACCCTGCGCACCTACAGCCGCGAAGGGCGCACCTACGGCGGCCTGAACCGCGAGGTGGGCGACACCGCCTACATGGAGCGCGACTCCTTCGACAACGCGTCGCGCGACAAGGACGGCGGCATCCTGCCGGGCACCTGGCCGGTGCTGGTGTTCAGCGCCAAGCTGCACTACAGCCCGCGCACCGACATCGGCACCAGCTTCACGAAGAACTGGGCCATGCCCCGCTTCGTCGACATCAAGGACCATCCGCCGATGGTGGCCAACGAGTCCGACAACTGGCTCGCCGAAAATGGCTTCAAGGGCGCCAACCCGCTCAAGTGGGGCAAGAACACCGACAAGGGCCCGGCGTTCACGCTCGTGGTGCGAAAGGGCGGCGACAAGGTGCGCACGGGCGAGGTCGCCGGCTTCGGCAACTCCACGGCGGACGGCAAGGCGGGCCTGCGCGACAACTTCCAGGGCCGCGAGATCAAGGCGGTGTCGACCTCGCAGATCTACTTCCGGCGGCCGCAGGACCGCTGGGCGCGCCGGGACAACGCCGTGTCCGATCCGGCGTCGATCGGCAAGTACAACGTGGGCTTCGCCGGCGGCTACATCGAGCACCGCAGCCTGTTCAGCCCCTACTGGCATGTGCACAACGTGGAGCCCTCGCTGTGGGCGCGCGCCATCGCCATGGGCGGCGCGGCCGTCAGCGGCTCGCCCGACGAAGACAACGGCAACTGATGAAGGACGCCCGCGCATGACCCGCCCGCATCGACGCATGCCACCACGCCTGGCGCGTGCAGGCGCTGCCGCCGTCGCCGGTCACGCCATGGTCGAGACCCTGCTCATCGTGAGCTTCGCGGCCGTCACGCTGGCGGCAATTCCGGCCATTGCCGAGTACGGCACCAAGCGCATGCAGACCGTGGCCGCCGCCAGGCTGGTGGCGTGGCAGCGCACCGTGTGGATGCCCGAGGCGCAGGGCATCACGGCCGAGGAAGCCAAGGGCGCATCGGGCGCCATCAAGAAGACCGATGCCGAAGTCACGCGCGACCTGCGCCGCCATATCTTTCGCGACCGCACCGAGCCGGGCATTGCCATCCATGCGGCGAACATCGCCGAGTTCGAGCCGCTGGCGCCGCCCATCGACTACCGCACCACGGCCGTCACCGCATCGAGCACGGCCGCGCCCATGCCGTCGCTGCTGAATGCGAGCGACGTGGTGTTCAACGGCATCCGGGAGGCGCAGGCCGCGCTGGGCTCCAACGTGATCACGGGCTCGCTGAGCAAGTTCCAGTTCGTGAACGGCGGCTACATGCGCCACGAAGTGAAGGTGAGCCAGACCAACACCAAGTTCGACCTGGTGCCGGCGCTGGACATGAGTGAGCAGGTCACCATGCTCACCGAAGCCTGGAATGCCGGCGGCACCAACCGCGAGGAAAGCAAGATCGACGGCCTGGTGCCCATGAAGCTGCTCGACAGCGTCTTCTACCAGCAGCTGCGCGGCGGCATGCACCAGACGGCCTACCAGATCAAGCAGGTCTATCCCGCCTTCGACATGAACAACCTCACCATGGGCTTCACGCCGGGCGATGCACTCGAGAAGACGCCGCTGGACCGCTTCGAGCGCATTCCGGCCGGCGCGACCGGCGAGACCGGTGGCGACGGCACGGGCAACGGCGCCAGCGTGAAGGACCATTTCCGCTACTACCGCGCCTTTCCGCCGACACCCGTGGTCAACACGCTGCCCTGATGAGCCTGCCCGCAACGCTCCTGCGATGGATGTTCGCCGCCGCCTGGCTGTGCCTGTGCGGCGCGGCCGCCGCGGCACCGCCGCAGCGCGACTGGCCCGCGATTCCGTGGCCCTCGGGTGCCAAGGTGTTCTGGATCGCCGAGTACCTCGAGCAGAACACCGTGCCTATGCAGATCCGCGGCATCGAGTCGACGGAATCGGTGGCGGCCGTGTCGCGCTACTACGAGAAATGGCTGGCCGACAAGAAGGGCTACGGCGTGAGCACTGTCGGCCCCCTGCGCGTGCTCGGTGCGCGCTTCGGCGAGTACCAGGTCACCGTGCAGCTGCGCGCGGGCCCCTCGGGCACGGTGGGCCGGCTGGTGGCCGCGGTGGTCTACGACAAGGCCGGCAGCGAGCAGGCCATGCAGGAGCGCGCCGAGCGCATCGGCAAGGGCTTTCCACGCCCGGCCGGCTCGCAGGTGGTGTCGGACACGCTCTCCTTCGACGAGGGCCAGCGCAACCGCACCATCGTCGTCACCAACGGCGTGAGCGTGGAGACCAATGCGCTCTACCTGCGCGAACAGATGGTCCGCCTGGGCTGGTCGCTGCTGCAGGACCGCACCGTCGAGGGTGGCCTGCGCTCGGCGCTGGTGTTCCGCCGCAACAGCGAGGAGATGGTCGTGACCATCACCCGGCGCGACGACGCCTACTTCATCGTCGCCAGCCAGACCACGCCGGAATGAGCGCGCGCGCCATGCACCCCCGTCACCGCCCGCGCCGAAGCCGTCCTTCCGCTTCTTCCCGCCGCGCCCAGCGCGGCCAGGTCATCGCCGAATACGTGATCGTCGCCGGCATCCTGGCGGTGATGCTGTTCGCCACCTTCCCCGGCTCCGACCGCTCGGTGATCGCGCTGCTCATCAAGGCCTTCCGCGATGCCTGGGCGACCTATTCGTACACCCTTTCCTATCCTTTGTAGCCAGGCATGAAATCATCTCCGGGACTTCTGAAGTTCAAGCAAAGCGTCAAACGGCTGTCCCCCCTCATCGGTGCCCTGATGCTCGGCCTGCTGGCCGCGGGCCTGGGCTGGTACTACCTTCGGGCCAGCGAGCGCGAAATTGCGGCCAGCCTGGAGAAGGACGCCGACAGCCAGCGCCGCGACGTGGTCGTGGCGCGCCAGGCGCTGGGAGACGGCACCACGGTGCTGCCCGGCATGGTGGCCAAGCGCTCGGTGCCCAACGAGTACGTGCACAACGACGCGCTCACGCCCGAGACCTTCGCGCAGTTCGCGGGCCGCCAGCTCACCGTGCCGGTGGCCGCCGGCAAGCCGCTGCTCGCGTCGTTCTTCTCCACGCCGCGCAAGGTCTTCGCGCAGGAGATCGAGCAGGGCGTGCGCGCCATCACCATTCCGGTGGACGAGATCAGCTCCATCTCGGGCATGCTGCGCGCCGGCGACCGCATCGACTTCATGTACGTGGTCGAGAAGACCGCCGCCAACGATCCCTCGGTGGTGATCCCGCTGCTGCAGGACGTCGAGGTGCGCGCCACCGGCCAGATCACCTCGGAGCAGTTTGCCTCGATGCGAAAGCGCGCCGACGTCTCGGCCGA
The DNA here is from genome assembly GCF_051216435.1 of Variovorax pasteuri. NCBI lineage: Bacteria > Pseudomonadati > Pseudomonadota > Betaproteobacteria > Burkholderiales > Comamonadaceae > Variovorax > Variovorax pasteuri. The sequence goes on along the minus strand of NZ_JBPJZS010000014.1, from coordinate 39,149 downwards.
CACCGACCCCTATGCGCAGCAGCGCTACTCCACCGTCACCGTCGCCATCCAGCCGCAGGACGCGCAGAAGCTCATCCTGGCCCAGCGCCTGGGCAAGATCATCGCCACGCTGCGCAACCCCGACGACCGCGCCACCATGACCAGCGGCGTCGATGCCGTCGACCTCGACGCCATCGTGGCCGGCTTCAGGCCGCAGCGTGCGCGGCCGATGGTCGCCAGCGGACCTGCGCGCCCCATGAGCCCCGGCGTCGAATACATCGTCGGCGGGTCGGGCAACCGGGGCGTACCCGGTGCGCCCGGGCTGGGCGCCATGCTGCCGACGGGCGACGCCTTGCCGCGCTGAAGCCCCATCGCCCGAACGCCGCCCCACTTCGCCTTCGCCTTCTTCGCCTTTAGGCGTGCCCGTTTTATTGATTTCCAGAAAAGTTCGATGAATCTCAAGCGATGCTCCCTGGCAGCGACGGCGCTGTGTCTTGTCTTCCAGGCCCAGGCCCAGGGTCCGTACCCCGGCATGCCCGCGGTACCCTCGTTGCCCCTGGGCACGGTGGCGCCCGCACCCTCGGCGCAGCCCTCGGGCGCACCGGGCGCCACCGGCGCCACGGGTTCGGGCGGCGGCGAACGCTCGCCCGGCATCCGTGCGGCCGCGCCGCCGCCGCCGGCCTCCATCACCGAGGGCGAGCTGGCGCGCATCGCGGCGCGCGCCACGGTGATGCAGCGGCTGCCCGACACGCTCACGCTCTACGTCGGGCAGATGGTGCTGGTCAAGATGCCGGGCGTGGCGCGCGTGGCCATCGGCAACGGAAAGATCATCGAGGCCCGCGTGCTCGACGGCGCCAACATGCTCATCACCGCGCAGGACGCGGGCGACAGCACGCTGCATGTCTGGGACAAGAACGGCACCGTGCGCAAGCTGAAGGTGCGCGTCAACGTGGTCGACCTGGACCGCATCGCCGACGAGCTGCGCGAGATCACGCACGGCATCTCGGGCGTGAACATCCGGCGCATCGGCGAACGCATCATCATGGACGGCAACAGCCTGGACCCCGCCGCGGTCGAGCGCCTGAACACGGTGGCCCAGCTCTATGCGCCCGCGGTGGTGTCGCTGGCCACGGCCGACCGGATCCGCGTGGACCGCATGGTCGACATCCAGGTGCGCATCGTGGAGTTCAGCAAGACCGCGCTGGACGACCTGGGCGTGCGCTGGCAGACCGGCGGCGACGGCTTCAACTTCGGCCTGTTCTCGGACATCGCCTCCAGCGGCAGCTACCGCATCCTGCCCGACGGCTCGGCGTTCAACGGGGCCAACACCGCCAACCTGCTGAGCCAGAACCGCCGCACGCCCGAGGCCTACTTCGGCATCGGCCTGAGCCTGACCTCGCGCATCAACCTGCTGGTGCAGCGCGGCAACGCCTTCCTGCTGGCTTCGCCCAACCTCTCCACGCGCAGCGGCGGCGAGGCCAAGTTCCTGGCCGGCGGCGAAATCCCGCTGCCCGCGCTCAGCACGCAGGGCGCGGGCTCGGTGGAGTTCAAGCCCTACGGCGTGCGGCTGAACATCAAGCCCATCGCCGACGGCGAGGGCAACGTGTCGGGCAGCATCCTGACGGAGGTGAGCAGCATCGACCGCAGCGTGGCGGTGCAGGGCATTCCGGGCCTCTTGATCCGGCGCACCGACACCGAGTTCAACGTGAAGGCCGGCGAGACCATCGTGCTGTCGGGCCTGCTGAGCCGCGAGTCCACCCGCTCCAGCGACGGCGTGCCGGGGCTGCGCAAGGCGCCGATCATCGGGCGCGCCTTCCGTGCCGACAACGACACCGACAAGGAGCAGGAGGTGGTGGTGTTCATCACGCCGCGCGTGGTCGGCCCGGCGGACAGCCGCTCGCGCATCGAGCGCGCGCGCCAGCTGGAGCAGGACGTGGGCAGCAACTTCGGCACGCTGACCGAAGACAGGTCGGACCCGCGCGGCGCGCGCCCGCCGCCCGCTGCCGCCGACATCGGTGGCATCCCCGCCGGCACGCCCGGCCAGCCCGTCGCTCCCTGACTCCCCGAGGCTCCATCGCCATGCACAAGGTCTTCGTCAATTCTCCGCAGCAGGGCGTGCGCGAGGTCCCGATCGACGTCGCTGAACTCCAGGTCGGCAAGGACAGCACCAGCCACATCGTGCTGTCGGGCTGGAACGTCGCCAAGCTGCATGCCCAGTTCGTGCTGCACGACGAGGAGGTGTTCGTGCAGGACCTGGGCAGCCTCTTCGGCACCTGGGTCGACGGCAACCGCGTCACGCGCTTCGGGCCGATGAAGGGGGGCGAGGAAATCATCATCGGCGGCCATACGCTGGTGGTGTCGCTCGACGTGGCGCTCAGGCCGGCGGGCAGCGACCCGCAGGACGCGGCCGATGCCGCGCAGATGGCCGAAACCTCGCTGACCATCGAAGACCCGCTGCTGCAGTGGCGCCGCACGCTGCACCGCACCCTGCTGCAGCAGCTGGACAACCGCCGCATCGACACCGCGCAGATGAAGGACGAGGAGCTGCGCTCCAACATCCGCGCGCTCATTGCCGAGATCATTCGCGACACGCGCGAGCTGCCGCCCGAGCTCGACCGCGCCTTGCTGAGCCAGCAGCTGCTCGACGAAGCCATCGGCCTGGGCCCGCTCGAAGTGCTGCTCAAGGACGAGAGCGTGACCGAAGTGATGGTCAACCGCTTCGACGAGATCTGGATCGAGCGCGCCGGCCGGCTGGAGCGCACCAACGTCGCCTTCACCAGCAACATCGCGGTGCTGGGTGCCATCGAGCGCATCGTGACGCCGCTGGGCCGGCGCATCGACGAGAGCTCGCCGATGGTGGACGCGCGGCTCAAAGACGGCTCGCGCGTGAACGCCATCATTCCGCCGCTGGCGCTGCGCGGACCCAGCGTCACGATCCGGAAGTTTCCGAAGAACCGCATGGGCCACGAGGGCATGATCCGCACCGGCTCCATCACCGCGCAGATGGTGGAGTTCATGCGCATCGCGGTGGAAGAAAAGCTCAACATCATCGTCTCGGGCGGCACCGGCACCGGCAAGACGACGCTCTTGAACATGGTGTCGAACTTCATTCCGCCCAACGAGCGCATCGTGACCATCGAGGACGCGGCCGAGCTCTCGCTGGGCCAGCCCAACCTGGTGTCGCTGGAATCGCGCCCGGCCAACATCGAAGGCAAGGGCGCCATCGCGATTCGCGACCTGGTGCGCAACTCGCTGCGGATGCGGCCCGACCGCATCGTGGTGGGCGAGTGCCGAGGCGGCGAGGCGCTGGACATGCTGCAGGCCATGAACACCGGCCACGACGGCTCGCTCACCACGCTGCACAGCAACTCGCCGCGCGACGCCATGTCGCGCCTGGAGGTGCTGGTGACCATGGCCGGCATGAACATTCCGGTGGCGGCGATCCGCGAGCAGATCGCCTCGGCGGTCGACCTGATCGTGCAACTCACGCGCTTTCCTTGCGGCAGCCGCAAGGTCACGCAGATCACCGAGATCACCGGCTTCGCCGACGGGATGATCCAGATGCAGGACGTGTATGCCTTCCGCAAGACCGGCGTGGACGAGTCGTTCAAGACCGTGGGCCACTTCACCGCCGCCGGCACCGTGCCCGAGTTCTTCACGCGCCTGCAGGAGCACGGCCTGAAGCTCGACCTGGAATACCTCTTCGGGGAGACCGTGCCATGAAAGGAATGATTCTGCTGGCCTCCGTGCTCTGCGGCATGGGCTTCATCACGCTGTGCGGCTACCTGCTGCTGCAGCGCTCGCCGGAGCTGGTCGGCAAGATGATGACCAGGCTGCAGGCGAGCGGCCGCCGCACGCTGAACCTGTCGGAGTTCCAGGCGCAGCATGCGGTGGCTTTCGCATCGGGCCATGCCTTCCTGGTGGCGCTGTGCGGCGGCATCGGCTGGCTCATCTCGGGCAACCTGATCGGCGGCGTGGTGGCGGCGGTGGTGCTCTACCTGCTGCCGGCGCGCTGGTTCGCCTGGCAGCGCAAGAAGCGCAGGCAGCAGATCGAGTCGGAGCTGCCCGATGCGCTGCTCTTCATTGCCAGTGCGTTGCGCGCCGGCAGTGCGCTGTCGGTCGCCATCCAGGTGCTGGTGCGCGACCAGGTGGGGCCGCTGGGCCAGGAGTTCGGCCTGGTGCTCAAGGAGCAGCGCCTGGGCGTGAGCTTCGACGATGCCATCCAGAAGATGTCGCAGCGCCTGGGCATTCCCGACTTCGTGCTGGTGGTGGTGGCGTTGCGCGTGTCCAAGGAAGTGGGCGGCAACCTGTCGGAGCCGCTGCAGGTGCTGGCCGAGACGCTGCGCCGCAAGGCCATCCTGGAAGGCCGCATCCAGGCGCTGACGGCACAAGGGCGCATCCAGGGGCTGGTGATGACGCTCTTTCCGCTGCTGCTGATGGGCGTGCTCTACCTGATGCAGCCCACCATGGGCCTGCTGTTCTCCACGACCATCGGCTGGGTGGTGCTGACCGTGATCGCCATCATGCTGCTGCTGGGCTACGCGATGATCCGAAAAATCGTGGCCATCGATATCTGAGAAGCAGGGGGATTGCACCATGCGTTCACTCATCCTCCTGGCCATCATCTTCCTGTGCGCGACCACGGGCGTGATCCTGCTGCTGTACATGGTCTCGCTGATCCGCAAGGCCAGGCCTTCGGAGCGCACCCACATGGACCCGCTGCCGCGCATGCTGCGCCTGGTGTGGCCGGTGGTGAACATCCTGCAGTTCCACGTGTCGGAGATCGCGCCCACCTCGATGCTGGTCAAGCGCAAGCGCCAGCTGCAGCTCGCGGGCCTGGAGTTCGTGCTGAGGGCCGAGGAGTTCATCGCGGTGCAGTGCGTCTCGATGCTGGTGGTGGCCGCGCTGGGCCTGTGGACCGCGGGCCTGCTCGATGCGATGGCGGGCACCAAGGTATGGGTCACGCTCGCGTCGTGCGTGGTGGGGTGGTACTACCCGGTGATGTGGATGCGCGACCGCCGCAAGAGGCGCGAGAAGGACATCCTGCGCACGCTGCCGGGCTACCTGGACATGATCACGCTGTGTTGCCAGGCCGGCCTGAGCCTCACCGGCGCCATTGCGCAGGCGGTGCAGAAGGGCCCGGGCGGCGCGCTGGGCCAGGAGTTCGACCGCATGATGCGCGAGATGCGCACCGGCGCGAGCCGCATGGACGCGCTCAATGCGCTGGCCGACCGGCTGGACAACAAGCACATCAAGAGCCTGGTGTCCAACCTCACGCAGGCCGAGTCGCTCGGTGCGAGCCTGGCCGACACGCTCTCCGCCATTTCGGACCAGCGCCGCACCGAGCGCTTCCAGATGGCCGAGAAGCTCGCCATGGAAGCGCCCGTGAAGATGATCGGGCCGCTGGTGATCTTCATCTTCCCTGTGACCTTCATCATCATCTTCTTCCCGCTGGTGATGCAGTTCCTCGAAACCCAGAAACTCTGAAGCCCCGAACTCGTTTCATGCGCATCGTCTCCCTCCGGTCCCGATCCCCCCAGGCCCAGCCCTTCGGTCCCGTGCGCGTGGCCGAGCGCGGCTGGGACCGCACGCGCGGGCTGCTCGGGCGCCCGCGCCTGTCCGCCTGCGAAGGCCTTCTGATCACGCGCTGCCGCTCGGTGCACACGGTGGGCATGCGCTATCCGATCGACGTCGTCTTTCTGGACCGGCACGGCGGCATCGCGCGCGTGGTCGAGGGCCTGCGCCCGATGCGCATGGCCATGTGCCTGGGCGCGGCCAGCGTGCTCGAACTGGCCGCCGGCCAGGCGAGGCGGCTGGCGCTGCGCCCGGGGTTGCAGTTGTCGGGCTGGTGAACACACTCAGGAGCAGCAGGCCATGCCATCCATTCTTCACACGCGCCGCCGCGCGAAGCAGCAGCGGGCGCAGCGCGGCGCCTCCATGACCGAGACGATGATCGCGCTGCCGGTGCTGATTCTTTTCGTGATGTGCGTGGTGCAGTTCGGCCTGATCTACCGCGCGCGCCTCACGCTGGAGTACGCCGCGCACGAGGCCGCGCGCGCGGGCTCGCTCAACAACGGCATGCCGCTGCCCTTCGTGTTTCGCATCGGCAACTCGACCGCGCCGGGGCTGGGCACGCTCAACAGCGCCGCGCTGGAGCTGACCACCAACGCGCTCACGCGCGGCAGCGTGTGGCAGGGGCTGGTGAAAGGCATGATGCCGCTGAACGTGCGCGACGCCAGCGTGGGCGGCATGTTCAAGGGCTGGGTCGACACCAACACCGACCTGATCCAGTCGGCCTGCATCGAGTACCTGAACCCCACGCAGACGTCCTTCGTGGACTGGGCCTTCGTCGAGAACTTCGGCGAGAACCGCTGGATCGTGCAGATCCCCAACGACACCATGCGCTACCGCAAGCCGCTGCCCTACGACTACAAGGCCAAGGCCATGAGCACCACCGCGGGCATCGGCGATCCGTTGCCGCCCGACGCCGAGCTGCGCGGCAATGTGTCCAACAAGACGCTGGGCGAAGCCAGCGTGCTGCACCTGCGGGTGCACTACGGCTACCGGCTGGGCATTCCGGTGGCCAACAAGATCATCCTCACGGCGCTCAAGGGCTACCAGTTCGTGGGCGAGGCGTGGTTCAAGCTGCTGTCGGTCGACGGTGCCACCGCGCCGGGCACCGACTTCCGCCTGAACCAGCTGGACGCCTACTACATCGCCAACGGCAAGATCCCGCTGGCCGCCGACGGCGTGGTGGGCATGGAGTCGCCGATGTACTGGCATCCGTTCTATTCGTTCGGACCCAAGAGCGACCGCAGCATCGACCTGCAGTGGGACCCGGCGTGGAGCAACAACATCGGCATCAACGTGCTGGAGAAGCCGCAGGACGCCATGACCAACATCTTCGCCTTCGTGCGCAACAACAGCACCGAATGGGCCTCGCAGCTGACGGCCAAGGGCATCGACGCGCTTGCCGACAAGGTGGGCGACGGCAACTCCTTCTGCCCGGCCATCTGGGACGGTTCGGTGAAGGGCCAGCTGGACAAGGTGCCCAACCCGGGCAACCCCGGCTGATGCGCACGGCCGCGGACGCCGCACAGGGTGGGCGCGCGCTGGCGCTCTGCGCATCGACCATCTTCGTCTCGGCATTCCTGCTGTTCCTGGTGCAGCCGCTGATCGCGCGGCAGATCCTGCCGTGGTTCGGCGGCTCTGCCGCGGTGTGGACGCTGTGCCTGGTGTTCTTCCAGGTGGTGCTGCTGCTGGGCTACTTCTATGCCGACCGGCTCTCGCGGCGGCCGCTGCGCACGCAGGCCGTGGTGCATGCGCTGCTGCTGCTGGCGGCCTGCGCGATGCTGCCGGTGATTCCCGATGCGGCGTGGAAGCCGACCGGGCAGGGCGACCCGGCGGCGGGCGTGCTCGCGGTGCTGGCCGCCACCATCGGGCTGCCGTACCTCGCGGTGTGCACCACCGGGCCGCTGGTGCAGAGCTGGGTCGCGCGGCTGCACGCGGGCGACGCGCCGCGGCAGGCGAAGGTGTATCGGCTGTTCGCGCTGTCGAACCTTGCGGCGCTGGCGGCCCTGGTGGTGTACCCCTTCGTGCTGGAGCCGGTGTTCGCGCTGCGTGCGCAGGCGCTGGCGTGGTCGGCAGGCTTCGGGCTGTTCGCGGTGCTGGCGATCGTGTCGGTGGTGGCCGTGGGCAAGGCTCAGGCGGCGCAGGCCGGCGCCCCGGCGACCGAGACATCGGCCTCGGCCGCCCCCGCGGTGCCGCTGTCGTGGGCCGACCAGTTGCTGTGGCTGGTGCTGGCCGCGCTCGGCACGGTCGCGCTGCTCGCGGTGTCGGCCTTCGTCACGCAGGACATCGCCTCGGTGCCCATGCTGTGGATCGTGCCGCTGGCGCTGTACCTGCTGAGCTTCGTGCTGTGCTTCGACAGCGACCGCTGGTACCGGCGCTGGTTGTTCTGGCCGGCGGTGCTGTTGCTCACGCCGGTGATGGGCTGGTACCTGAACACGCCGCAGCGCTCGCTGCCGATCGCCGCGGCCATCGGTCTCTTCTGCGCGGGCCTCTTCGCGGTCTGCATGTTCGCCAACGGCGAACTGGCGCGTGCGCGGCCCGGGCCCGAGCGGCTCACGCGCTTCTACCTGCTGCTGGCGCTCGGCGGCGCGGTGGGCGGCATCTTCGCGGGCGTGGCCGCGCCGCATTTCTTCAACGGCTACTGGGAGCTGCCCGCGAGCCTGGCGGTGCCGGGGCTGGTCATGCTGTGGCTCTCGCGGGCGCGCCAGCAGTGGGTGTGGCTGGCGTTCGCGTTCGCCGTCGTCGCGGGCTTCGCGGCGTTCCTGAAGATGGATGCGGTCGCGGTGTCGCTGAATGTGTTGTATGCGTCGGTGGCTGCGCTGGCCTGCTTTGCGGCGGCCTACACCGCATGGCGGGCACGCTCATGGGCGGCGGGCGCCGGCCTCTTCGGCGCGCTGGCGTCGGTGGCGGTGGCCTGGCTCTCGGTTTCCTCCGTGCTCGAGGCCGACAACCGCACGATGCTGCGCGTGCGCAACTTCTACGGCGCGCTGCGCGTGGAGCAGTTCGGCATTCCGGGCGCGCTGACCGCATCGCGACGGCTGATGCACGGCGTGATCTCGCATGGCGAGCAACTGCAGGGCGCGGTGCAGCGGCGGCTGGCGAGCACCTACTACGGGCCGAAGTCGGGCGGTGGCCTGGCGCTGCTCACCCACCGAGGCGCGACGCAGCGCGTGGGCGTGATCGGCCTGGGCGTGGGCACGCTCGCGGCCTACGGGCGCGGCGGCGACACGCTGCGTTTCTACGAGATCAACCCGCGGGTGATGGCGGCGGCGCGTTCGCATTTCACCTACCTTGCCGATTCGCCCGCGAAGGTCGAGATCGCGCAGGGCGATGCGCGGCTGCTGATGCAGCAGGAGCTCGATGCGCAGGGTTCGCAGCGCTTCGACGTGATCGTGGTCGACGCCTTTTCGGGCGATGCGATTCCGATGCACCTGATGACGCGCGAGGCGCTGGCGCTCTACGGCAAGCACCTGCTGCCCACGGGCGTGATCGCCTTCCACATCAGCAACCGGCATCTGAAACTCGCGCCGGTGGTCAAGCGCCTGGCCGAGGACGCGGGCATGCAGGCGGTGCGTGTCCAGTTCACGCCCGTGCCGGGCAATCTCACGCTCGAACACGCATCGGAGTACGTGCTGCTGACGCGCGACCCGGGCTTCCTGCAAGACCCCGTGATTCGCGAGCGCGGCGAAGCCATCGATGCCGGCGGCGTCTCGACCTGGACCGACGATCACAGCAACCTGCTGGCTGCGCTGCGTTGGGCCGAGCGCTGAATGAAGGTCGCGCCTGCGAACGGCCGGGATCAGGCGGCCGGTGCTGTGTCGTGCCACTGCCCCAGCAACCGCGCCACGGCCCGCACGCGCTGCGTGTCTCGGCCCCAGCGGCGGCTGGCCGGCAGCTTCTGCGCCCACCGCATGCGGCGTGCCGCGTTGGCGATGCGCTCGCGCACTTCGCCGCTCACCCCTGCCAGCGCCGCGTGCCAGTGCTGGCCCGCGGCCTGCGGCGCGGCGGCCTCCAGCATCATGGCGGTGGAGTGCAGGTAGCTGAGCCAGTCGCGTGCCTGGCACTCGGCCAGCGTCATCACCTCGGCCGGGTCGTCCTCGAAGTCGATGTAGCCGATCACGCCGTCGGGGCACTGCACGAGGTTGCGGTCGAAGGCCTGGCTCAGGTGCTGGCCGCACACGTGCACGGCGGCGATGGCGGCCAGGCCTTCGCGCCACACGGCGAGCAGCGCGGCGGGGCCGGCGGCCGCGGCCTGGTCGAGCCGCTCCTGCAGCACCACGGTGGCACGGCCGCTTTCGCCGAGGTCCGAGATCAGCAGGCCGTCGGGCTGCTGCGCCAGCACGGTGGGCACGCGCAGGCCCGCGGCCGCGAGCTGCTTCAGCCGCCGCGCCTCGGTGGCGATGGCCGCCTCGCCGCCCGGGTTGGGCACGGGCTTGATGATGTCCAGCCGCACCATGCGCGCGACCGCCGCCATCACGCGGTAGCCCCACTTGCCGTGCCGGGGGCCGGCCTTCTTGAGCCACACGCGCTCACTGCCGAAGCGGTGGCTGGCCACGTTCTTCTGCTGCCGGGGCAGCGTCACGCGCAGGAATTCCGCGTAGTCGCCGGGGGCCGGCGTGCGCGCCAGTGCGTCGAGGGGCGCGGGCGCCGAAGCGGCGCCCTTGCGCGATTGCAGGCGCGCGTTCGCGCCTCGTTTCAGTGGATTCATCAGATCGGTACCTCCGCACTGCGTGCTGCGGTACGAGCTTGCTCTGGGCGGTCCGGCGCTGCGCTCATGCGGCCATTGCAAAGCCCGACACCAGCCCTTGCGGGCCTTGCGTCACGGGCTGGAAACTCTCTGCACTGGCCAGCGGCCAGTAGGTGCGAAAAACGTTGTGCTGCGCGTCGAGCGCGCCGAGCAGCGCGCCCGGTTGCACCTGCATCACCAGGTTGCTCAGCAGGCGCACCTCGGTGTCGGAGATGCGGCGCACGATGTGGTGCGCGGTGATCTGCTGCGGATGGTCCAGGCCCGCGGCCTGCACCAGCTCCTGCAGCGCATGCAGCGTGCTGCGGTGGAAGTTGCGCACCCGGTCGGCCTTGGTGGGCACCACCAGCGCCTGCTGGCGCAGCGGGTCCTGGGTGGTCACGCCGGTGGGGCAGTGGCCGGTGTGGCAGCTCTGCGCCTGGATGCAGCCCAGGGCCATCATGAAACCGCGCGCCGCGTTGCACCAGTCGGCGCCCAGCGCCATCATGCGGGCCACGTCGAAGGCGGTGATGACCTTGGCCGCGCAGCCGATCTTGATGCGGTGGCGCAGGTTCACGCCGACGAGCGTGTTGTGCACCAGCAGCAGGCCTTCTTGCAGGGGCGCGCCCACGTGGTCGCTGAACTCGACCGGTGCCGCGCCGGTGCCGCCTTCGGCCCCGTCGACCACGATGAAGTCGGGCGTGATGCCGGTGGCCTGCATCGCCTTGACGATGGCGAACCATTCCCACGGGTGGCCCAGGCAGAACTTGAAACCCGTGGGCTTGCCGCCCGACAGCGCGCGCAGCTTCGCGATGAAATGCATCATCTCGGTCGGCGTGGTGAAGGCGCTGTGCGACGAGGGCGAGATGCAGTCCACGCCCACCGGCACGCCGCGCGCGGCCGCGATCTCGGGCGTGACCTTGGGCGCGGGCAGCACGCCGCCGTGGCCGGGCTTGGCGCCCTGGCTCAGCTTGACCTCGATCATCTTCACCTGCGGGTCGCGCGCGTTGGCGGTGAAGCGCTCTTCGTTGAAGGTGCCGTCGTCGTTGCGGCAACCGAAGTAGCCCGAGCCGATTTCCCAGATCAGGTCGCCGCCGTGCACCCGGTGGTGCTGCGAGATCGAGCCCTCGCCGGTGTCGTGCGCGAAGCCGCCCATCTTGGCGCCCTGGTTGAGCGCGAGGATGGCGTTGGCCGACAGCGCGCCGAAGCTCATGGCGGAAATGTTGAACACGCTCGCGCTGTACGGCTGCGTGCAGACCTGCGCGGCATTGCCGTCCGCCGGCTGGGGCGTGCCGCCGATCACGATGCGAAAGTCGTGGTTCGCGAGCCGGGTCGGCTGCATCGAGTGGTTGATCCACTCGTAGCCCGCGATGGTCACGTCCAGCTGGGTGCCGAAGGGCCGGTTGTCGGGCTCGCCCTTGGCGCGCTGGTACACCAGCGAGCGCTGCGCGCGCGAGAAGGGCGCGGCTTCCGCGTCGCTCTCGATGAAGTACTGCCGCATTTCGGGGCGGATGTACTCGAGCAGAAAGCGCAGGTGCCCGATGACCGGGTAGTTGCGCAGGATGGCGTGGCGGGTCTGGCGCAGGTCGTGGACGCCTGTACCCGCAAGCACCGCGAAAACCACCACCCCGACCCATGCGAGCCACAGGTGCGGAGACATCAGCACGAAAGCGAGGCAGGCCACAAGCCCGACCACGCACAGGGCAAAAGCGCTATAGCGCGTCGGAAACGGAATAATCGTGGGCATAGAAATAGTGTCGACCGAAGCCTGCTGCATCATAGAGGGCTGCCCCGAACCTGCCATGACGACCATTCCAGCCCCCACTCCGGCTCCTGAAGCCACCCCTGCCGCCCCCGCCACGTCCGACGCCCAGGCGCCGCTCGGGCCCGACGATTTCGACGCCCTCGACCAGGCGCTCGACGCCATGCGCGAGCACGACGAGGAAATTCCCCAGTGGGAGTTCTGCGAAGGCTTCATGGCCGCGCTGATCTGCACCCGCCGCCCGATCCCGCCCGCCGAATACTGGCCCGTGCTGCTGGGCGACGGCTTCTCGTCCGCGCAGCACATGGAGTTCGTCTGGAACTGGAAGCGCCGCTGGGCCGAAATCGTCGAGGGCCTGGACGCTCCCGTCGAAACGCTCGACGACGAGCGCAGCTGGCAGCCCGAGGTGCTCGACACCCGCGGCGCCATCGGCTCGCTGAGCGAGGAAGAGCGTGCCGAAGTGGCCGGCGAGGAAATTCCGTCCTTCGCCCAGGTCTGGGCGCTGGGCTTCATGTACGCGGTGGAAAACTGGCCCGAAGAGTGGGCCGCGCCGCGCGACAAGGAAGCCGCGCAGATGCTCGACGACGCGCTCGACAACATCGTGGCGCTCACCGAGGACGACACCGCCAAGCCCACGCTGTCGATGTACAGCGACGACGCCCCGCCCAGCGTGAGCCAGCAGCGGCTGGACGACTTCGGCGCCGCCATCTGGGCCGTGTACGACCTGCGCCAGCTCTGGAAAAGCCTGGGCCCGAAGGTCGAGACCCTCCGCAAGGAAGCCGAGCCGGGCCGCAACGATCCCTGCCCGTGCGGCAGCGGCAAGAAGTACAAGAAGTGCCACGGTGCCTGACACAGCGGCCGGCAGCGCGCCCCTGACGCCGCGCGCGGCCTGGACGATGGTCCTGGCGCTGTGCGCCGGGGTGGCGCTCAGCCAGGCCTTCCGCACGGTCGGCGCCATCATGGCGAGCCCGCTGCAGACCGACTTTCACCTCTCCGCCCAGGCCCTCGGCATCTTCTCGGGGGCCTTTCACTTTGCGTTCGGCGCCATGCAGCTCTTCATGGGCATCGGCATCGACCTGCACGGCGTGCGGCGCACCGTGCTGGTGGCGTTCCCGATCGCCATCGTCGGCGCGCTGCTGTCGGCGCTGTCGTCCAGCTACCTCGTGCTGGTGGCCGGGCAGGCGCTGATCGGCGTCGGCTGCGCGCCGGCCTTCCTGGTGTGCACCGTGTTCATCGCGCGGCACTTCCCGGCGGCGCGTTTCGCCACCGTGTCGGGCATGGTGCTGGCCATCGGCGGCCTGGGCATGCTGGTCACCGGCACGCCGCTGGCGTGGCTGGTGCAGGCCTATTCGTGGCGGGCGGGCTTCGTGGTGCTGGCCGTGGCCGCGGCGATGGCCTGGCTGGCCATCTGGCACTGGGTGCACGAGCCGGCCTCCGCCACGCCGCGCACCCAGGAGTCGATTCCCGAGGCCATCCGCCAGTTCGGCGCGCTGTTCGCCATGCCGCACACGCTGGGCATCGTGGTGCTCGGCGCCGTGACGTATGCCGCCTTCATCTCGCTGCGCGGCCTGTGGCTCGGCCCGCTGATGATGGAACGCCACGGCTACTCGCTGGTGCAGAGCGGCAACGTGGCGCTGGCGGTGTCGGTGATCTCGCTGTTCGGCGCGCCGCTGTTCGGCCGGCTCGACCGCGACGGCGCCTCGCGCCGCCGCTGGATCGTGATTTGCGCGCTCGGCTACGCGGCCCTCTTCGCGCTCATCGCGGTGCTGCACTCGGCCTGGCTCGACATTGCGGGCATGGTGCTGATCGGCGTGCTCTCGGGCTTCATCGTGTGGCAGTACGCGGACGTGCGCGGCGCCTACCCGGCCACGCTCACCGGCCGCGCGATGGCCGTGTTCACCATGGCCATGTTCCTCGGCGTGGCCCTCATGCAGTGGGTGACCGGCGTGGCCGCCTCGGTGGCGTCGGCGCACGGCGGCGACCCGCTGACCGCCGTGCTGGGCACCATCGCCGCACTGCTGGTGCTGGGCATCGCGGCCTTTGCGTGGCTGCCCGCGCCGAAGGCCGACGCCCTCAGATCTTGAAGGCGCGCTGGATGTCCGGCCGCACCAGGTCGGCGTACTCGCGGTGCTTGCGGATGTACCCCGCGATGAACTGGCACACCGGAATCACGTGCAGCCCCTTGGTGCGGGCCTCGTCGAGCACGTGTTTCGCAATGCCCGAGCCCACGCCCTTGCCTTCGTGCTCCGGCAGCACTTCGGTGTGCGTGAACATGATCGCGTCGGTCAGCAGGTTGTACTCGGCATAGGCGGCGAGCTTGCCCTCGAGCGCGGCTTCGTAGCGGTGCTGGGCTTCGTTGTTCGAAAAGACGAGGTCGGTGGTGCTCATGGCTGGCGTGCAAGGTAGTTGACAAGGTTGGCCGCGGCGGTGGCGCGCACCTTCTTGCGCAGCATCGGGCTCCAGCCCAGCAGCAGGCCCGGCGTACCGAGCGCCTGGCGCGACCAGGTCCAGAACGCGAAGCTGTCGCGGTGCGTGGCGATGAGCCCGTCGGGCGTGAAGGTGAAGCGTGCATCGACGCTGTTGTCCACGATGCGCCCGGTGGCGCTGAAACGGTAGTGCGCGTCCCAATGGGCGCTGCCGGTGGTGTCGTCGGCCTTCACGTCGCGCCAGGTCAGGCGCCACACGTCGGCGCCCTTGGCCTGCGTGGCCGACGCCAGCATGCGCCACATGCCGCCCACCTCGCGCCGCCCGCGCAGCGAGAAGGCCTCGTCGTCGAACACCGCGTCGCTGGCGTAGCACGCCTGCATGGTGGCGGCGTCGAGCTTGGCGAACGCGCTGTAGAAGCGCTCGATGGTCTGGGCATTGGTGGCTGCGGTCATGGGGCCTCTCGGGGTTGCAAAAAAGGGGTCAGCGGCCGAGCAGCTCGACCAGCGTGTGCAGCGCGTGCCGTACCGTGGCCGCGCGCACCGTGGCGCGGTCGCCGTCGAAGCGGCGGCGCTCGGTGCGCACGCTGCCGTCGACCGACCAGCCGAACCACACCGTACCCACCGGCTTGTCGGGGGTGCCGCCGGTCGGGCCGGCCACGCCGGTCACGGCCAGCGCCACGCGCACAGGCACCGAGCGGGCCGAATGCGCGATGGCGCCCGTGGCCATGGCGCGCGCCACCGGCTCGCTGACCGCGCCGTGGGCGGCGATGACCGCCGCATCGACGCCCAACAGTTCGGTCTTGGCTTCGTTCGAGTAGGTGATGAAGCCGCGCTCGAACCACGCGCTCGACCCGGCCAGCTCGGTGCAGGCGGCGCCGATCAACCCGCCGGTGCAGCTCTCTGCGGTGGCCAGCATCCAGCCCTTTTTCTGCAGCAGGTCGGCCAGCGCCACCACGAGCTCGGGCGTGTCGAGGTCGGCGGGTGCCGCAGCGGAAGCCGAAGACATCGGCAACGTCGAGGAAGAAGAGGAATCCATCAGGTTCACCATGCGCGCCACAGCGCAATGACCAGCAGCGTGCAGAACGCCGCCACCAGGTCGTCGAGGATGATGCCGAAGCCCGCATGCCACCAGCGGATCTGCGCCGCGTCGCGCTGCTTGAAGAGCGCGTCGGCCCAGGCCACCGGGCCGGGCTTGGCGGCGTCGAAGTAACGGAACAGCGCGAAGGCGATGGCCTGCGCCAGCAGCCCGGCCGGCGTGACCAGCCAGAGCACGATCCAGAAGGCGACCACTTCGTCCCACACCACGGCGCCGGGGTCGGCCACGTTCATGTCGCGCGCGGTCACGGTGCAGGCCCACCAGCCGACGGGCAGCGACGCCAGGATGATCCAGCCGATGGTGGCGGGCGTGAACCACAGCTGCATCACCGCGAAGGCCGCCCAGGCCCACAGCGTGCCCACCGTGCCCGGCGCGAAGCGCGGCATGCCGGAGCCCAAACCCAGCGCGATGAAGTGCGCGGGGTGCGACAGCAGAAAGCGCAGCGTGGGGCGGCGCATGGAGGGTCGGGGCATGGCGCCGGCGTCGGGTGTCGGTGTGGAAGAAGCGGCTTGCATCAGGGGCAGGAGTGTCGCGCATCTGTGGCGGCTGCTGCGGCGGCATCTGCACGGTGGCTTTTTATTTATCAAAGCAATAGCTTGTTTAATTGGCGCGCGCCGCCTAGTATCCGGGCTTCTTTTCGACCTTCGCATTCCCTCATGTCTTCCTCTTCCGCCGCCTTGCATCCACCTCCCGCCACTGCCGCATGGAGTGAACTTTTCAGCGGCCGCAACGGCTGGCGCGCGCTGGCACTCACCGGCGGCGTCGCACTGCATGCCGTCAACGTGCACATCGTGACCACGGTGCTGCCCTCGGTGGTGCGCGAGATCGGCGGGCTCGACTGGTATGCATGGAGCACCACGCTCTTCGTGGTCGGCTCGATCCTCGGGGCCACGCTGTCGGTGCGGCTGCTCGCGGTGCTCGGGCCGCGCGGCGCCTGCCTGGCCGCGCTGGCGGTGTTCAGCGCCGGCGCGGTGGGCTGCGCGCTCGCGTCGGCCATGCCCTGGCTGCTCGCGGGCCGCACCGTGCAAGGGCTGGGCGGCGGGCTGCTGGCGGCGCTGAGCTACGGGCTCATCCAGCTGGTGTTCGAGCAGCGGCTGTGGCCGCGCGCGGTGGCGCTGGTGTCGGGCATGTGGGGCGTGGCCACGCTGTGCGGGCCGGCCGTGGGCGGGTTGTTCGCGCAGGCCGGGCATTGGCGCTGGGCCTTCTGGTTCCTGCTGCCGGTGGCGGCCGCGCAGGCGGTGCTGGTGCTGGTGCAGCTGCGCCCCTCGGCGGGGGTGACCCACGAGCCGCCGGCCACGCTGCCGCGCGTGCCCGGCGTGCAGATCGGCCTGCTCGCGGCCTCGGTGCTGGTGATCGCGGCCAGCGGCCTGTGGTCCGGCCTGCTGTGGCAGGCCGCCGGCGTGGCGGTGGGCCTGGCCATCGGGTTTGCGGCCACGCGCATCGACAGCCGGGCCACCGTGCGCGTGCTGCCGAGCGGCGCCTATGCGATGAGCGCGCCGCTGGGCGCCATCTACGCGAGCGTGGCGCTGTTGCTGATCGGCACCACCACCGAGATCTTCGTGCCGTACTTCCTGCAACTGCTGCACGGCCACTCGCCGCTCGCGGCGGGCTACCTCACGGCCGCGATGGCGGGCGGCTGGAGCGCAGGCTCGCTGGCGTCGTCGGGCCGCACCGGGGCGGGGGCCGACCGCATGCTGCGCGCCGGCCCGGTGGTCTGCACGCTGGGGCTCGTGGCGCTCGCGCTCTTGCTGCCGGCGCCGGGTCGCTTCGGTGCGGTGTTCGAGACCGTGCTGGTCGCCCTTGCATTGGCGGCCGTGGGGCTCGGCGTGGGCATCGGCTGGCCGCACCTGCTGACGCGCGTGATGTCGCTGGCACCCAAGGGCGAGGAAGGCCTGGCCTCCGCCTCGATCACCACCGTGCAGCTCTACGGCATGGCCGTGGGCGCCGCGGTGGCGGGCCTGGTGGCGAATGCGGCGGGGCTCACCACGCCGGGCGGCACGCACGGTGCGCAGTCGGCCGCGGCCTGGCTGTTCGCGAGCTTCGCGCTCGCCCCCGCTGCGGCGGTCTGGCTTGCATACCGCGCTGTGGGCAGGCGCGGCGGCTGAGGGCCCGGCTGACCTGGCAAGACGCTGCAAGTCGCGGCGCTCGCCTGCATCGATGCCATTCGGCGCTCCCTATAATTTTTTGCTTTCACAACAAACACACGGGAGCGGACTGCCTCATGAGAAACATCGTTCAACGCATGGGAGCCCTGTCGCTCCTCGTGGCCTTCAGCTTCGCGCTGGTGGCCTGCGGCAACAAGGAGGCCGAGCAGCGCAAGGCCTTCACCACCTTCCTGCAGACCCGCGTGCTCGACAAGCCCGGCATTCGCGTGCCGACACCCAGCGCGGACGAGAAGGCTTCGTTCGGCGACTACGCCCAGCACTACGCCGTGATCACCGACTTCAACGAAGGCATGAACAAGTCGGTGGGCCAGCCCATGACGCAGATCATGGCCAAGGGCGGACTGCGTTCCATCGGCGACCTGGTCTCGCGCCGCGACGACATCAAGGCCGCGAAGGACGGCCTGGCCGGCCTGCGCACCGCGCTCGACCAGCAGACCGCCAAGGCCGACGCCGCGCACGCGCAACTCAAGCAGCCCGACGACCTGAAGCAGGTCTACGACAAAGCCTACGACAAGACCGTGACGGTGCCTGCGACCACCTTCAAGGAAGTGTTCCCCGCGCTCGACACCGTGTTCGACAGCGCGCTGGCCATCGGCGGCTACATCGAGCAGAACAAGTCCAAGATCCAGATCTCGGGCAGCACCATCAGCGTGACCGACCCGGTCGTGCAGGCCGAGCTCAACAAGATGCTGCAGCAGCTGAACGGCCAGTCGAGCGCCATCAACGCGGCGCAGCAGAAACTGCAGACGGTGGTGCGCGGCTCCTGAGCGGCGCGGCGCGCAGCAGGTCGATTCGCCCCTTCTCAGATGAAGTGGTCGAACGAGCCGAAGCGCTGTGACACCGGCGCGCCGGCCGCATCCACGATGCGCAGGCCGGCATCGGCCTCGATGCGGCCGATGCGCGTGACGCGGGTGGCGCTGTTCGTGCCGGCCTGCTCGACCGCACCGCGCGCCGAGGGCGGTGCGGTGAAGACCAGCTCGTAGTCGTCGCCGCCCGAAAGCGCGCAGGTGCGCAGGATCTCGGTGCGCAGGCCGGGCGCCTCGGCGGCAACGAGCGCCGCGGCGGCATCGGCGTCGAGCACGGCACCGACCCGGCTGGCCGCGAGGATGTGGCCCAGGTCGCCGATCAGACCGTCGCTCACATCCACCGCCGACGAGGCGATGCCGCGCAGCGCCTGCCCCAGCGCCACGCGCGGCGTGGGTTGCTCCATACGGGCGCGCGCGGCCTCGAAGGCGTCGGCCGACAGCGCCACCGTGCCCCGGAACACCTCGAGCGCCAGCCGCGCATCGCCCAGCGTGCCGCTCACCCAGATGTCGTCGCCCGCGCGCGCGCCCGAGCGCAGCAGCGCCGCGCCGGCCGGCACTTCTCCGAACACCGTGATGCAGATGTTGAGCGGACCGCGCGTGGTGTCGCCGCCCACCAGTTCGCAGCCGTGGGCGTCGGCCAATGCGAACAGGCCGCGCGAGAAGCCTTCGAGCCAGGGCTCGTCCACGCCCGGCAATGCAAGCGCGAGCGTGAAGGCCAGCGGCTTCGCGCCGCAGGCCGCCAGGTCGCTGAGGTTCACCGCCAGCGCCTTGTGGCCCAGCCGCGCGGGCTCGACGGTGGACAGAAAGTGCCGGCCCTCGACCAGCATGTCGGACGACACGGCGAGCTGCATGCCCGCTGCGGGCGCCAGCAGTGCGCAGTCGTCGCCCACGCCGAGCGGAGAGCGCACGGCGGGGCGCTTGAAGTAGCGTGTGATCAGGTCGAATTCACCCATGGGGTGCGAGCATAAGGGCTGGCGCCCGGGCTCAAGCCTGACCGCGAAACCTCAGCGCCGCCTGCCGCACCACTTCCGCCAGCAGTCGCTCCTTGCCCTGCTTTTCCCGCAGCCAGCGCGCATCGTTGCGGTTGGCTTCCACGCTGGTGCGCAGCTCGCCCAGGGCCTGCGTGGCGTTGAGCGCCTCGCTGTGCCATTCGAGCTGGGTCATGGTCATCAGGATGTGGTCGCGCAGCGGCATGTGCTGGCCGGTGGCCGGGTCGACGTACACCGCGTCGAGCCCGAAGCGGCAGGCCTGAAAGCGGTTGTAGGTGTACACGAGGTAGTCGTCCTCGCAGGGCTCGAAAGGCTGCTCCTGCAGGAACCATGCGGCCAGCGACTGCACGTAGCCCGCCAGCGCGGCGGCGCGCTCCACCGTGAGCGGCGTGTCGAACACGCGGATCTCGATGGTGCCGAACTCGGGCTTGGGGCGGATGTCCCAGTAGAAATCTTTCATGCTGCGCACGACGCCGGTGCGGGTCATGCGCTCGAAGTAGGCCTCGAACTCCTTCCAGCTCGTGGTGAAGGGCGCACGGCCCGACAGGGGGAATGCGAACACCGAGTTCAGCCGCGCCGAGTCGAACTGCGTGTCCTGCCCCTGCACGAACGGCGACGAGGCCGACAGCGCGATGAAGTGCGGGATGTAGCGCGACATGCGGTGCAGCATCAGCAGCGCCGAGTCGGCGTCGGGGCAGCCGATGTGCACGTGCTGGCCGAAGATGGTGAACTGCTTGCTCAGGTAGCCGTACAGCTCCGACAGTTCGCGAAAGCGCGGTTTGTCATAGATGCGCCGTTCGTGCCACTGCTGGAACGCATGCGTGCCGCCGCCCACCACCGCGATGTTGAGCTTGTCGGCGTTCTTGATCAGCGCCTCGCGGATGGGCGAGAGCTGCGTGATCACGTCCTGCGCCGAATGGCAGATGTCGGTCGAGATCTCGATCATGCTCGACGTCATCTCGGGCACCACGCTGCCGGGCAGCGGGGTCTGCGCCATCAGGCGCAGCATGTCCTCGGCGTAGGGGGCCAGGTCGTAGTCGTGCGTGTTCACGAGCTGCAGCTCCAGCTCCACGCCGAGCGACAGCGCCTCCGACTTGTTGAAGGGCTCGAGCTTGACGACGCGGCTTGCCGGGTCGGCGGGCAGGGCGGTCGAGCGCACGTCGTCGCTGTCGGGATCGACGGGCGTGTGAAGGGTGGTGCTCATCGCTGCGTGTCCTCGGTGGTGCTGAAGGCCTGGGGCGCCCAGGGCACCGAACTCTCGCCCACCGCGTGGATGGCCACGGTGGCAAGCACCGCGCCCACCACTTCCATCAGCAGGATGGAGGGCAGCGCGACCTGCGTGATCATGGTGCCCAGCAACGGCGAGGCGGTGGCGAAATTGGAGGCGATGAGCAGCGCGATCGACGACAGCGGCGACATCGCGCAGCCGACCCAGAAGGCCTGCTTCCAGCTGGCGCCGCTGCCGGGGTTGGCAATGGCCACGCCCGCGATCTTGGCGACCAGGCGCACGCCGATCACCGCCAGCACCACGCTGGCCACGGGCAGCGTCCAGTCGGCCTGCGCCGCCACGATCGACACCAGCACGAACATCAGCATGGTGAGCAGCGAGGCGGCCGTGCCCAGCTGGCGCTGCCAGGCCCAGGGCTTGGGGTTGAGCGCCTTCAGCAGCACGCCACCGATCAGCGCGGCCAGCGGCGCCGAGCCGCCGATGTGCGCGGTGAGCGCGGCACCCGCCGCAATGATCGCCAGCAGCAGGATGGAAGTGTTCTCGCTCGTCGGGCTCATCACCCGCAGGGCCGAGCGCAGCGCCAACGCCATGATGGCGCCCACCACGAACGACAGGCCCAGCACCACGCCGACCGGGTAGAGCTTTTGCAGCAGCGTCTGCGGCGCGCGCTCGATCAGCCCGGCCTGTGCGTAGCCCAGCGCCAGCGCATACAAGGTGTTGAGCGTGGCCAGCGTCATGGCGCGTTCGGTCACCGGGCCGGCGGCGCGGGTGTCGATGATCACGCGGCTGAGCACCGCGGGCGAGGCGACGATGGCCATCAGCGCAATGGGGTTGGCCACCGGCTCGGGCAGGCCCAGCATCGTCAATATCCAGTAGACGCCGAAGTAGGTCAGCGTGGCTTCCAGCAGGCTCTGCACCAGCACCATCGGGTTGTGGCGGAACCAGCGCAGCGGCAGCCGGCCGCCGGCCTCGAACAGCACCACCGCCACGCCGAGCTCCAGCAGGAACAGGCTCAGGCCCCGCAGCGGCCAGATGGCGCCCTCGAAGCCGGCAAAGCCGACCACCGCGCCCACCAGCGAATAGCCGATGACCTTGGGCAGCCCCAGGTAGCGCTGCACCAGGTGGCCGGAGGCCGCGGCCGCTGCCAGCAGCAGCGACCACAGGATGGTGGGCAGGCCGGCCGAAGGGCGCACCCATTCGGACCAGAAGCCCAGCATGTCGTTGATGAAGCTCGTCAAATTCATGAAGGTAGGAAGAAGCTCACCGGCCGGCTGCGCCAGCGCGCCCAGATCGCGCGGCGGATGCGCGCGCGGTCGGCCAGGCTCACGCTGTGCGCGCGCAGCGCCAGCCGGAAAGCGAAATAGAAACTCACGCTCACATTGAGCGCGCCGATGACCGGAACGGCCGCCACTGCCCACCACAGGGCGGGCTGGTGCAGCACCGCGAGACCCGTGGACGCCGCGGCAGCGGCAATCTGCCCGGCCGACAGTGTCACGTGCCGCACGTCCAGCCCGAGCCCGAAGAAACCCGCGAACGCGGGCAGCAGCCCGAGCATGAGTCCCAGGGAAATGTTGGAGGCGAAGCCTGAGATGTGTGTGCGCATGAAGTCGGCCCAGCGGCGTGCCCGGGCGGCGCCCAGAAAAGCGCCGATGCGGGGGTTGTAACGCATGGCGGAGTCCAGGCGATGCAGGACAAAGGCGTTTTCTGTCCAACCCGCGATGATGCTGGCCGAAAACAGCAGGATGCCGGTGATTGCCGCATAAAGCGCGGTGGGGCCCGCCAGGGACAGCGAATCCAGCGTGGCTGCGGCATGCGCGGCGTCCAGCAGGGGCCGGCCCAGCGCCAGTTGCAGCAGCAACGCCAGGCCCAGCATGGCCGGCACCACCACCAGCACATTGCCCAGCACGGCGGCCACCTGCGAGCGCACGAGGTTGGCGACCTCGTCGACGAAATCGACCACCGCGCCGTCCGACTTGATGTCGCGCAGCCGCGCCGCCAGGGCCGGCGCCGTCATTGCGGGCTGCTTGGTGGCCAGCGTCAGGTGCAGCAGCTGGATCGCGACGAAGCTCGCCGCATACATGAGGCCCGCGGCCAGTCCGCTCCAGAAGGCCGACAGGCCCAGCGCGTAGATGCCGAACTTCAGCAGCACCGTGATGGAGGTGAGCGCGCCGCCGCCCGCGGCCTTCTTCACCATCTGCGCATAGCTGGCGCGGTCGCGGGTGATGTAGTTCTCGCCGGTCTCGGCGCTGCGCTCGGTCACCTTGGCGGCCAGCATCGACGAGTTGGAGGCAATCAGCGCGCGGATGCTGTTGCGCTCGCCGCCCGCCAGCACGAGCCGGCCGACGAGCCGCGCCACGCTGGGCGCGGGCACGGGCGACATCAGGCAGTCGAGCAGCTCGCGGATGCGCAGCACGCGCTCGCGCAGCTGGCGCAGCCGGAACACCAGGCCCACCGAGATGCCGTTGTCTTCCAGGTGCGTGTAGACCGACGAGGCCACCGTGCGGCAGGCGTCGAGCCGGTCGCGAAAGGCGATGAAGGCGCCCTGCAGGGCTTCCTCGTTGCGCGGCTGGGCGAACATCTGCTCGCGCAGCTCGTCCAGGTCGGCCATGAGCGAATGAAAGGGCCGCGTGGCGCCCAGCTCGGCGCTCATGCGCAGGCGCAACTCGGGCGAGAAGCCGGCCGCCACCACCTGGCTGGCGCAGTAGGTGACGGCGTCCATCACCGTGTGGCGCCAGCGCGGCGCGCCGTCGTCGTCGATGGCTGCGTCGGCCAGCAGCATGCCGATGCGCGCAAGCGGTGCCTCGTCGAGCAGCGCGATCCAGCCCGCGTCGAACACACCGGGCAGCACCATGCGAAACAGGTCCGATGCGTCGGTGGTCTCCGGCGTGCCCGGCAATATCTTGCGGCGCAGCCGTTCGGCCAGTTCGCTGGCAAAGGCCGTGCGCGGCGCGAAGCCGTAGTCGGCCAGCAGCGTGGTCAGGTCGACCGACTGCGTGAACACGCGCCACCAGGCGCGCAGGCGCTCGCGCAGCTCCGGGCGCGCCTCGATGGCGTCGAGCAGCAACTGCACGCGGCCCATGGCCGCCTGGGGCGACGCACGGTCGCCACGCAGCCAGTCGAAGAGGTTGATGAGCCAGATGTGGCGCTGCGCCACATCGGCCGTGGGGTCGAGGCCGGCAAGCAGCCCCTGCAAGTCGCGCGAAGCGGCAGCCATGTCGGGGGGCGGGGGAAGGAAAAGAAAGGGAGCGTCGTGGCGCTCAATGCAGGATGCGTGACACCGGGGTGCCGTCGACATCCGCTTCCAGCACGAACATCGGCACCGGCACGTCGAAGCGTTCGCCTTCCTCGGTCACCACCAGGAAGCTGCCATGCATGGTGCCGCTGGGCGCCTGCAGGCGGCAACCGCTCGTGTAACGGAAAGATTCGCCGGGCGCCAGCAACGGCTGCTGGCCGATCACGCCGAGGCCCTTGACCTCTTGCGGATGGCCCGATGCGTCGTTGATGCGCCAGTGGCGGGCAATCAGCTGCGCCGCCACCGAGCCCGTGTTCGTGACGGTGATCGTGTACGAAAACGTGTAGATGTGGTCCTTTGGGGAGGACTGGTCGGCCAGGTAGCGCGGTTCGACCTGGACGCTGAAGGGGCTGTTTGACATGGGGCGCATGGTAACGGAGGCCTTTCGTCGGACTTCCATCGGCTGCGAGAATCGGGGGCATGAGCACCCCGTTTCGCATTGCGCCCTCCATCCTGTCCGCCGACTTCGCGCACCTCGGCAAAGAACTGACCGACGTGATCGCCGCCGGCGCCGACTGGATCCATTTCGACGTGATGGACAACCACTACGTGCCGAACCTGACCTTCGGCCCGATGATCTGCCATGCGCTCAAGCCCTACGCCAAGACCGCCGACGGCACCCCGGTGCCCATCGACGTGCACCTGATGATCCAGCCGGTCGATGCCCTCGCCGCGTCCTTTGCGGAAGCGGGTGCCGACTGCATCAGCTTCCACCCCGACGCGTCGCCCCATGTGAACCGCAGCATCCAGGCCATCAAGGGCGCGGGCTGCAAGGCCGGACTGGTGTTCAACCCGGGGCTGGGCCTGGAGGCGCTGGACTGGGCCATCGACGACATCGACCTGATCCTGATCATGAGCGTCAACCCCGGCTTCGGCGGCCAGAGCTTCATCGATTCGGCGCTGCGAAAGATCGAACTGGCGCGCAAGCGCATCGAGCAGAGCGGTCGCGACATCCGCCTTGAAGTGGACGGCGGCATCAAGGTCGACAACATCGCACGCGTGGCCTCCGCCGGCGCCGACACCTTCGTGGCGGGCAGCGCGATCTTCAATGCCAAGGACTACGGCGCGGTGATCGCCGACATGCGCAAGCAGCTCGCCGGCGTTGCCGCTGCCTGAGCGTCAGCGCTTGACCTGCTCGTTGTAGACGCGGTCCGCTTCCGGGCCGCGGTCGGTGTCGACCACGCCGCGCTCCACGTCGTCATGGGCCTTGCGACCCACCTCCGAGGGCTTGCCGTCCCGGGTCTGCTGGCTGTCCGACGACTGGTCGCGCTCGTTCGGCAGGCGCGGGGCCGGTTCGCCGCCTTGCTGCACCTTGGTCTTGCCGTCGTTCGCGTCCGAGGTCTTGTCGCTCGGCTGGGTCTTCGTCTTCGTGTTCATTGCGCTGCTCCTTGTGATTCGCTCCAGCGTGCCGCGAGCGCCCCGGCAGGGCGGTAGGACATGCAAGGCTGCCCCTGTAGGTGCGCGCTCGAACGGCATCGAATGCGCAGTGCCTTTGCGCAGTGCCTTTGCTCAGTGGCATGGGGCTCCGCAATAATCCCCGGCATGTCCTCCGATCCTTTTGCCGGCGTGGCCACCGACAGCCTGCGCATCCACACTTTTGCCTCGCTGACCCCCGGACCGCGGTTGCTCGTGGTGGGCGGCGTCCACGGCGACGAAATCTCCGGCACGCTGGGCATCGAGCGCATCCTGGGCGAGTTCGACGCCGGCACGCTGCAGCTGCAGCGCGGCGAGCTCACCCTGGTGCCCGTGGCCAACCCGCTCGCGCGGCGCCGCCTGCAGCGCGAGGGCGAACGCAACCTCAACCGGCTGTTCCGCCCGAGCGAACAGCCCGCCGACTACGAAGCCCGCGTCACCAACGTGCTGGCCCCGCTCATCGCGCGCCACGAGGTGCTGCTCGATTTGCACTCCTTCCAGAGCGCGGGCGAGGCCTTCGCCATGATCGGCCCGCGCGACAACACCGGCACGCTGGAGCCCTTCGCGCGTTCGTTCGAGGAAGGCCAGCTGGCGCTGCACATCGGCACGCCCGTGGTGGTGGAAGGCTGGCTCGACATCTATGCCGCGAACCTGGCGCAGCGCGCGGGCGGCGCGCCTGCCGACGAGGCTGCGCTCGACTTCGGCCGCGGCACCAACGAGTACATCCGCAGCCGCGGCGGCTACGGCGTGACGCTCGAATGCGGCCAGCACCTGGACCCGCAGGCGCCCGAGGTGGCGTGGCGCGCCATTCGCCGCGCGCTGGCGCTGCTGGGCATGGCGGCGCTGCCGCCGGGGCTATCAGGGGCGCCGGTGCAGGCACCCCGTCTGCTGCGCCTGGCCAGCGTGACCGACCGCCTGCACGAAGAAGACAGCTTCGTGCGCGACTGGGCCACCTTCGACGAAGTGCAACGCGGCGAGCCCATCGGCATGCGCCACGACGGCACGCTGGTGACCGCGCCCGAAGACGGCTTCATCGTGTTCCCCAACGCCGTGGCCCTGCCCGGCACCGAGTGGTTCTACTTCGCGCACCCGAGCGAGCGGCAGCTGGGGCCCGTGGCGGGTTCGACCGGCACCGCCTGACCGCGTCTGGGGCGGCGCTCCTACACCGGGCGGCCATGGCAGGCGCACAGTGCGATGCCGAAGGAGTGTGCCCATGCCCGTCTCTCAAAAATCCCCTGCGCCGCGCGTCCTGTGGAAGGGTGCGATCAGCTTCGGCCTGGTCCACATTCCGGTTGCGCTCTACTCGGCCACCACCGACCACGGCATCGACTTCGACTGGCTCGACAAGCGCACCATGGACCCGGTCGGCTACAAGCGCATCAACAAGAAGACCGGCAAGGAAATCGCGCGCGAGCAGATCGTGAAGGGCATTGCCTACGAAGACGGCGAATACGTCGTGCTCAGCGACAAGGAGATCGCGGCGGCCTACCCCAAGACCACGCAGACCATCGAGATCGAGACCTTCGTGCCGGCCGACGGCATTCCCTTCGTGTACCTGGAGCGGCCCTACTACGTGGCGCCCATCAACCGCGGCGCCAAGGTGTACGCCCTGCTGCGCGAGACGCTGCAGCGCAGCGGCCGCGTGGGGGTGGCGCGCGTGGTCATCCAGACCAAGCAGCACCTGGCCGTGCTGGTGCCGGCGGGCCCGGGGCTGGTGCTGAACCTGCTGCGCTGGGGCGCGGACATCCGCCCCTGGACCGACCTGCCGCTGCCCTCCGAAGACGTGAAGAAGGCGGGCCTGAGCGAGCGCGAGCTCAAGATGGCCAAGCAGCTGGTCGAAGACATGAGCGCCGACTGGGACCCGAACGAATTCAAGGACGAGTTCAAGGACGAGATCCTGCGGCTGGTCGACAAGAAGGTGAAGGCCGGCCAGACCGAGACGGTGACGCAGCCCGAGCCCGAGGAAGGGCAGGCCAGCGAAAGCCGCGGCGCCAAGATCATCGACCTCACGGAGTTGCTGCAGCGCAGCCTGCGCAAGGGCGGCAGCAAGGCCAAGGCAGCCGCCGACGACGAAGAGGAGGAGGACGAAGCACCCCCTCCCAAGGCTGCCGCGAAGAAGCGCAAGCCGGCCGCGAAGGCGGCTGGCAAGACCGCCACCGCCGCAAAGGCGCGCCGCGCCGCCTGACGCGGGCCGATCGCCATGGGCACCACCGCATCGGCCGCGAGCAAGGCGCTGGCGCGCTATCACGGCAAGCGCGATTTCGCCCGCACGCCGGAGCCCAAGGCTGGCGGCAAGGCGGGCAAGGGCGTGCTGTCCTTCGTCATTCAGAAGCACCACGCGAGTCATCTGCACTACGACTTCCGGCTCGAACTCGACGGCACGCTCAAGAGCTGGGCCGTACCGAAGGGGCCGTGCCTCGACCCGACAGTGAAGCGCATGGCGGTGCATGTCGAGGACCATCCGATCTCCTATGCGGACTTCGAAGGCACCATCCCGCCCAAGCAGTACGGCGCGGGCTCCGTCATCGTCTGGGACCGCGGCGACTGGCTGCCCGACGGCGATGCGCGCCAATCGCTGGCCGCCGGCAAGCTCAAGTTCGAACTGCGCGGCGAGAAGCTGCACGGGCACTGGACGCTGGTGCGCATGCACGGCAAGGGAGACGAGTCGCACGAGCCGTGGCTGCTCATCAAGGAGCGCGACGGCGAGGCGCGCCCTATCGGCGACTACGACGTGCTCGAAGCGCAACCCGCGAGCGTGATCACCGGGCTGGGCGTGGACGAGGTCGGCCAGCCGCCGAAGAAGGTCGCGACCAGTTCGCCCGCAAAGAAGGCCGCGGCAAAGAAAGCTGTCGCAAAGAAGGCCGCCCCCAAGGCGGCGAAGAAAGGCGCGCTGCCCGCCACCCTGCAGCCCCAGCTCGCCACCCTCGCGGCCTCGCCGCCCGCATCGCCAGAGGACTGGCTCTACGAGCTCAAGTTCGACGGCTACCGCCTGCTGGCGCGCATCGACAAGGGCAAGGTGCGCTGCTTCACCCGCAACGGCCATGACTGGACCGCCAGGCTGCCCGCGCTGGCCAAGGCGCTGGCCAGGCTGCCCACCGATTCGGCCTGGCTGGACGGCGAGATCACCGTCGACGGCGAGAACGGCGCACCCGACTTCCAGGCGCTGCAGAACGCCTTCGACAGCGGCGCCACGTCGTCCATGGCGTACTGGCTGTTCGACGCACCCTTTCTCGACGGCGAAGACCTGCGCGAGCTGCCCGTCGAGGAACGGCGCGCGCGGCTCGCAAAGCTGTTGGGCAAGAAACCGCCCGCATCGCTGCGGCTGAGCGAGGCCTTCGACGCTTCGCCGCGCGACCTGCTGGCCTCGTCCGCGCGCATCGGCTTCGAGGGCATCGTGGGCAAGCTGAAGGGCTCGCCCTATGTTTCGCGCCGCTCGGCCGACTGGATCAAGCTGAAGAACCAGCAGCGCCAGGAGTTCGTGATCGGCGGCTACACCGCACCCAAGGGTTCGCGTTCGGGCTTCGGCGCCCTGCTGCTGGGCGTGCATGACGAGGCCACGGGAAAGCTGCGCTACTGCGGCAACGTGGGCACGGGGTTCGACGCGAACCGCCTTGCCGACATCAAGTCGCGCCTCGACAAGCTCGCCACCGAAGCGTGCCCC
Source organism: Variovorax pasteuri (assembly GCF_051216435.1). Lineage (NCBI taxonomy): Bacteria > Pseudomonadati > Pseudomonadota > Betaproteobacteria > Burkholderiales > Comamonadaceae > Variovorax > Variovorax pasteuri. Next base: position 10,038 of record NZ_JBPJZS010000014.1, on the reverse strand, counting down.
TTCGAGCCCCCGCCGGGCGGCGTGAAGGCGCAATGGGTAGCGCCCACGCTGGTGGCCGAGGTGTCGTTCGGCGAGTGGACGCGCGAGCACCGCGTGCGCCACGCGGTGTTCCAGGGCTTGCGTGCCGACAAGCCCGCGCGCGACATCCGCCGCGAACGGCCGCAGCCGGCCGGTGAATCCACACCATCACCGAAGCGCAGGGGAGCAGGAACGCCCATGGCCCTCAAGATCAGCCACGCCGACCGCGTGATCGACACGCACAGCGGCATCACCAAGGGCGAGCTCGCGGCCTATTACGACAGCGTGGCCGCGCTCATGCTGCCGCACCTGCGCGGGCGGCCCGTGTCGCTGGTGCGCGCGCCCGAAGGCGTGGGCGGGGAACTGTTTTTCCAGAAGCACCTGCAGAACCGCGAGATCCCCGGCGTGAAGCTGCTCGATCCCGCACTCGACCCGGGGCATGAGCCGCTGCTGCAGATCGACACCAAGACAGGGCTGATCGGTGCCGCGCAGATGAACGTCATCGAACTGCACACCTGGAACGCCACCTCGCGCGCCATCGGCAAGCCCGACCGCATGACCTTCGACCTGGACCCGGGCGAGGGCGTGGCGTGGCCGCAGATCCAGGAGGCGGCGATGCTGGTGCGCACGCTGCTCGACGAGATGGGCTTGCCCTCGTTCCTGAAGACCAGCGGCGGCAAGGGGCTGCACGTGGTGGTGCCGGTGCGCCGCCAATACGACTGGGACACCGTCAAGGGCTTCTCGCAGGCCGTGGTCGTGCATCTGGCGAAGACCATTCCGCAGCGCTTCGTCGCCAAGAGCGGGCCGCGCAACCGGGTGGGCAAGGTGTTCGTCGACTACCTGCGCAACGGCTTCGGCGCGACCACGGTCGCTGCGTGGTCGGCGCGGTCACGGCCGGGGCTGGGTGTGTCGGTGCCTGTGGCGTGGGAAGAGCTGCCGGTGCTCACGAGCGCCTCGCAATGGACCGTGGCCAACGCGGCGGAGCGATTCGCCACCGGCAACAAGCCCTGGGACGCGATGGAAAGCAGCCGCAAGGGGCTGGCTCCAGCGATGAAGCTGCTCGGCTACAAGTAGCGCGCTGTGTCTTGCTCCCTCCCCCCCTGGGGGAGGGTTGGGGTGGGGGCACGACGGCGTTGGAAAAGGCATGGCGTTCGATCGAAGGCTTGCCCCCATCTCCGCCTTCCCCCGGCAGATGAAGGCGCAAATCCAAAGCTGCTACAGCACTTCTTCCGTCGTCACATCGAAGCGCTGCAGCGTGTTCGCCCCGAACATCATCGTGATCGGCACGTCCGCCGCGTCGCGCCCGCGCGCGATCACGACGCGCCCGATGCGCGGCGTGTTGTGGCGCGCGTCGAAGGTGTGCCAGCGGTTGCCCAGGTACACCTCGAACCAGGCGCTGAAGTCCATCGGGTAGCGCACCGGCGGAATGCCGATGTCGCCGAGGTAGCCCGTCACGTAGCGCGCCGGAATGTTCATGCAGCGGCACAGCGTGATGGCCAGGTGCGCAAAGTCGCGGCACACGCCCGTTCCCTCGCGAAAACCTTCCAGCGCGGTGCGCGTGGCGCGTGCGTTCTGGTAGTCGAAGCGCAGGTGCCGGTGCACGAAGTCGCAGATCGCCTGCACGCGCGACCAGCCCGGCGCCACGTTCAGGAAGTTGGCCCAGGCGAACTGCAGCAGTTCGCTGTCGACCTCGCAGTAGCGGCTGGGCAGCACGAAGGGCAGCGTGGACACCGGCAGGTCGGCCGCCGCGTGCTCCATGGCGCCGAAATCGACGGGGTCGGGCCAGCCGGTGTCGTACACCACGGCGTTGTTGCGCAACCGCACGCTGCTCACGCCGAACGGAATGTGCACGCGCGCGCAGTGGTTGTCGAAACTGTCCTGGTAGTGGTCGGTGACCAGCGGCGGGCTGATGGTGATGTTTTCCGGACCCTGCAGGTCCGCAGCCCGCGACGGATGGACCTGCAGCATGTAGATCAATGCCGTGGGCGCGGTCACGCCGAGTTCGATGTCGAAGCCGATCCTGATCTGCATGGGTATCTTTCTTCCCTGGGTGATCCGGGCGGTGCGGCCGGCGCGCGAGGCAAGGGACGACAAGCACGATTGATGCCGCCCCCTCCGATGTTCCGCACCCATGCTATGCGACGAAGCCCCGCGCGCCCCACGGCAAGGACGCGCGAACCCTCGTAGGCCGCGGCGATGTGCTGTCGGTGTGCTCCTACCGAAGCCGCACGTTTTCTCCCACAAATGGGGGAGGGCGGCCACTACGGCCTGCAGGCGGCACGAAACATAACCTTGCATTTCGCTTGCAGCCCCCCGATTGCAAGCAGTTCCAACCCGCCGTTCGCCCGGTTCGTTCTGTTTGTTTCCTTGGAGGGAATCATGGACTTTGCTTCGCTTTTCGACACGCTCACCACCAACTGGGGCGACGAGATCCTCGTGTGGGCCGTCGCCGCCGTCGCGGGCTGCATCTGCCTGGTGGCCGTGGTCAACGTGCTCGACATGTTCCTCGACAACAACGAAATGGGCTGAGCGCCCTCCTCATGAAAGACTCCAGGTCCACGATGACGCCACAGAACAAGGCCGCAGCAGGCCGCCGCACCGGTGCCTCCAAGGCAAGCGATGGGGGCAGCGCCAAGCAGCAGCAGCTCGAGGGCTTCACCACCGAGCATCCGGCGACGCTCACCACCAACCAGGGCCTGCAGTTACCGGACAACCACAACTCGCTGAAGGCGGGTGTGCGCGGGCCGACGCTGCTCGAAGACTTCATCCTGCGCGAGAAGATCACGCACTTCGACCACGAACGCATTCCCGAGCGTGCCGTGCATGCGCGCGGCTCGGCGGCGCACGGCTACTTCCAGGTCTACAAGTCGATGTCGCAGTTCACCTGCGCCGACTTCCTGCAGGACCCGGACGCGAAGACGCCCGTTTTCGTGCGCTTCTCGACCGTGGCCGGCTCGCGCGGCTCGGCCGACACGGTGCGCGACGTGCGCGGCTTCGCCGTCAAGTTCTATACCCGCGAAGGCAACTACGACCTCGTGGGCAACAACATTCCGGTGTTCTTCATCCAGGACGCGATGAAGTTCCCCGACCTCATCCACGCCGTCAAGCCAGAGCCGCACCACGAGATGCCCCAGGCTGCGAGCGCGCACGACACCTTCTGGGACTTTGCCTCCCTCATGCCCGAGAGCACCCACATGCTGATGTGGGCCATGAGCGACCGCGCCATTCCGCGCAGCCTGCGCATGATGGAGGGCTTCGGCGTGCACACCTTCCGCTTCATCAACAGCCGCGGCGAGAGCCACTTCGTGAAGTTCCATTGGAAGCCCAAGCTCGGCATCCACGGCCTGGTGTGGGACGAGGCGCAGAAGATCGCCGGCAAGGATGCGGACTTTCACCGCCGCGACCTGTGGGAAGCCATCGAGAACGGCCACTTCCCCGAATGGGAACTCGGCGTGCAGATGATCCCGGCCGACAAGGAGCATTCGCTCGGCTTCGACCTGCTCGACCCCACCAAGCTGATCCCCGAGGAAATGGTGCCGGTGCAGAAGATCGGCCGGCTGGTGCTCAACCGCAACCCCGACAACTTCTTCGCCGAGACCGAGCAGGTGGCCTTCCACCCGGGACACGTGGTGCCGGGCATCGACTTCAGCAACGACCCGCTGCTGCAGGGCCGCCTGTTCTCGTACACCGACACGCAGATCTCGCGGCTGGGCGGCGCCAACTTCCACGAGCTGCCGATCAACAAGGCCGTGTGCCCGTTCCACAACATGCAGCGCGACGGCATGCACCGCCAGAGCATCGCGCGCGGCCAGGTGGCCTACGAGCCCAACACGCTGGGCAGCGGCACCGAGTTTCGGGTGGACGGCGGCAGCAACGGCTTCCAGTCGTTCCCCGAGGAGATCGATCCGCCCAAGGTGCGCCGCCGCAGCCCGTCGTTCGACGACCACTTCACGCAGGCACGCCTGTTCTTCAACAGCCAGAGCGCGCCCGAGAAGGAGCACATCATCGCGGCCTTCCGCTTCGAACTGTCCAAGCTCGAGGTGCCGGCGATCCGCCAGCGCATGGTCGACAACCTGGCGCATGTGGACGAGAAGCTCGCACGCCGTGTGGCCGAGCCGCTGGGCATCGGCGAGCCCGATGCCAAGGCCGCTGCAGGCCGCGCGGGCTTTCGCGACCACCGCATGTCGCTGCCCATCGACGAATCGCCGGCGCTCAGCATGGCCGACACCGGCGACGGTTCCATCCGCACCCGCAAGATCGCCATTCTGGTGGCCGACGGTGTCGATTCGGCCTCGCTGAAGCCGATTCGCGAGGCGCTCGAACAGGCCGGCGCGCAATGCAAGGTGGTGGGCCCGCGCCTGGGCACCGTGGCCAGCGCGTCGAAGCGGCAGATCGATGTCGACATGACTTTCTCGAACACGCCCTCGGTGATGTTCGACGCCGTGCTGGTGCCTGCGGGCAGCGAAGCCGCTGCCGCGATGGCGGGCATCGGCGACGCGGTGCACTTCGTGCTGGAGGCCTACAAGCATTGCAAGGCCATCTGCACGGTGGGCGAGGGCGTGAAGCTGCTGTCGACGCTGGGCATCACGCCGGAGTCCGAGGCGCCGGCCGGTGTCGTCGTGGCGGCCACGCCGGTCACCAACATGGGCGACACGACGGCCGCGGCGCAGGTGGCGAGCGACTTCATTGCGGCGATCGCGAAGCACCGGCATTGGGACCGGGCCAATGTCGACGCGGTGCCGGCGTAGGCAAAAGGGCGCGGGAGAGAAGCGGAAGCGAATGCGCTAACGTTCGATCGGGGCCAACGTCACATGGACATGCCCCGAGGCATCCGTCTGATTGGCATCGCCGATCCAATCCCATCGGATGTCCCTGGCTGCCACCGTGATCCCGCCCGCTCCGCGTAGCGCGGTTGGCACCGGGAACGGCTGGCCCTTTTCCATGTACGTTTGCTGCCCCTGCTCATGGAATACCGCGTGCTGCGCGTGTTCCTTCTTCAAGCGCGCATGCCAGATGCCGGTCTGCGGACAGAGAACGGTCCCGCTGCAGCTGCGGGGCACTTCCGGTACCGGCACGTATCGCGCAATGCCCTGTGCGACATGCGGATTGATCGACAAGGCTTGCTGAACCGGAATGCCCTTGTAGTGCCAGGTCACTGCGCCATACCCCGGGGGTATTTGTTCTGCCAGATCGGGGAGGGCCTCGCCACGTTTGAAATGCTGGGGCACCTGTGCTGCGTTCCAGTCGAGTTGCCAGTCACCCCGCACCACATCGATCCGAGGTTGCCAGTAGCCGGTGAAGTGAGCGTGCTGTTTGGCTGTGAAACCCCATGGTCTGCCGTGGCTGTCGTAGGCGTTCTCGCCGGGCGGCGATGTGACGTTGCTCGCCAGCACGTAGCCTTGAGGAATGTGTGCACGGCCGGTGCGGTTGGCCTCTGGTCTCGCGGGCGTTGGTTGCTTGACGATGACCGCTTTCGCTGCGTCGATCAACGTCGCGCGTTTGCCGTTCCAGAAGGGCAGCGCAGCGGGCGGCAGGGGAAGGACCTTGTCGAGATTTGGGAGACGAAGGTCTGGGTTGAGCTCGAGGGCCTCGTAAAACGTGCTGTAACGCTCAGCACGAGCCTGATCAATCAAGTTGCTGGTAAGCGGATCCTGATTTCTAAAGCTTGACGACAAGTAGCCAGCTGCGTCCTTGCTGCCAAATTTCACGCCTTCGTGAAGGACAACGAGCGCCCGGTCATAGTCTTTGTCGATATCCAGCGTTTGCCCAAGCCTGTACGCTGCTTCCCCAAATCCCTGCGCAAACGCGCACTCCAACATCTTGAGTCCCACGATGCGATTGCCCCAAACGCCCATCTGTGAATCGTCATAGGCGGCGTCGAGTTTGTTGCCGAGATATGTCTGCGCCGCGGGATTACCCATGTCCGCTGCGAGTTGCCAGAACCCGTAAGCCCGATCGATGTCCGGGTTGACCCCGATGCCGCGCCGGTGGTAGGTGCCCATCTTGTCGAAGGCGCTCGGCACCCCCTGTTTCATCAATCCTTCAACGATCAGCACTGCTCGTTCTGTATCCCGTTGCACACCCAGGCCGCGCTCGAGCAAGCCCGCAAGATTCATCGCGGCCTTCCAATGGCCCTCGGCTGCGGCCTGCTCCCAAAGCTGAGCCGCCTTCTTGTAGTCGCGCTGGTCGGGCCAGAGTTCGTTGCTGGTCACCGCCATACCTTGCTGGAACAGCATTTCCGATTCGTTCGTGATCGCTGGCAGTTTGGACGCTTCTTGCATGCATATGAAATCGAGCCGGTGCGGGTTGAAGGCCTTGAGGTTCATGTTGCGGGGAAGATCATTCATGGCGCAGGCGGTCAGGGTGAAGAGAACAAACAGCGCTGCGCATGCTGCGCGCGGCTGAGCGGTGTTGCAAATACGGAGTAGCTTCAAGGTGATTAACCCAAGCGAATGGTGCTTGTGCGTTCGTCGTTGAATGCGACAAGAAAGCAGGACGGAGTTTCGCCGCGGACTTTCTTCTTAAAGTTGGTGCTGGCCTCCTTGTGCCAATCTTGAAACGTCTGAAACATCACCTTCTGATCCGTCGCATTCCCCCCCGAAAACTTCCCGTCGGTATGCTGCCCCCACACCCGCTCGCGCAGATTCGCAGCCGTGACCGCATCGTCGCTGGCGATGTTGATCTCGCTGTCCACCGCAAAGCTGCGCAGGTTCAGGTTGGCACTGCCCAGTGTGAACATGCTGTCGTCGATGATCATCAGCTTGCTGTGGATGTAGATCTCGCGATAGCGCGCCTTGTAAAGCTTGTCGCTCATGCTCTTGATGCGTTGGCGGTTCAGGCTGATGTCTTGCCCGCTCTTGTCGTACGTCGAGGTGCTGCTCCATTCTTTGAGCCTGCCCAGGTCGTCTTTCTGCTTGCTCTGCCAATTCGGATCGAAAGTCCACAGGCTGGCCACCAACGTGCGCATGGCGAACTGGCCCTCCAGCTCCTTGCGTGCCGTCTCATCGTCCTTGCCGCCGCCCGCGTCCTTGTAGGCCTGGGCAATGCTGGACAGGGGAGCCGGCGGTGGAATCATGAGGGGATCCTTGCTTCGCCTGCGGGCTTCCTGCACGGCTTCGTAGCGCGCGATTTCTTCTTCCACCATCTTCGCCTGATTGGGCATGGACGAACCATGCCCCAGCTCCGTCACGGTGTCGTGTGTTCGCGGCACCATCTGCGCGCGTTCCGGCGTGGGCGTCACGACCATCACATGCAGCTTGGGCACGTCGGCCATGTCGAGCTTGCCTTTCTGGCAACCTGCGACTTGCTCCGCACGCAGGCGCTTGAGTTCCTTGACCCAGTCAGCGTGCTGGAAGTACTGGTTCTCTACATACAGATAGTGGCGCGCAAAGCTGATCGCGTGGTCATAGAGGCGGTGGATGGACTTCTCGCTGCCGTCCTCGGCAGGCAAGGTGCGCAGGATCTGCGCGCTCTGGCGCGGAGCGACCAAGTTCCTGGTCAGGTTCGCAGGCGTCGCCTTGAAATCGAATTTGCGGTTCACGTTGCTGCCCGCGCCTTTGCCTTTGGCTCCGGCCTTGTTCCAAGCCTCGGTGAAGTTCTTGCACACCACCGCCAGCACTTCGCCCTCGATACGGCAACCGTAGTCCTGGTAGGGCTTGAGCCCGGGCTCCACGTCGTTCGCACCCTCCCAGCTTTTGCCGCGTCGGGGGTCGTCGAACTTGTGTGACGTGGTATCCCAGTAGTCGGTGACCGAGTTCAGTCCGAGCACATAGCCGCAAGGCCTTTCGCCCTCGTAGTCGATGACGATGGTCTTCTGGTGATGCGTGGCCAGGTACTCGAAGCCCAGGCGCTCGATGCGGCCTAGGCCTTTGGCGCTCGCTTCGCCCTGCAGACTGGCCATCACGTCGGCATGAACGCCGCCGCGCGTGCGCAGCGACAGGGCGTTTTGGCGTCCCGCCACAACATCCCTGTACCAATGCGAATTGAATATTTCCCGTCGATCACGCAAGGAAGGGGATGGAGGAAACAACAAACCCGGCTTGCTGTGTTCATAGAGCGACTCAGACTTGTAGCCCGGCATGTTGTTCACAGCGGCGCTGCCAATGAAGTCGTACCACACGAGCAGACGCACCTGCACCGGCTTTCCATTGTTGAAATCGCCTCGCGCAGCGCCCAGCAACAGATCGCCCCAGGTTTCGCCGCGCGGCCAGTGGTCGGCCGTGCCGCGTGTGAGCTCCATCGCCGGATCGAAGCCCCAGCAGACGAGGTCGATGCTGTGCTGTGCTTTTCGTATGTCGGCGGCGATCTGTTTGAAAGTTTCTTCGCCGCAGATGTAGAGGCGCAGATTGTTGTGATGAAGTACCGGCGATTTCTCGTCCTCGCCCTTCTTCTCCAGGAGCCATTGCGCGCTGCCGATGGCGGTGCCTGTGCCAGTGCACAAAGGCACCGTCGATGTGTGCTGGGTGTCGTTCACGGGTCGCGGGTCGCTCATGAGTTGCCTTCTTCGTCGCGGTGTCGCAGGTAGTGCTGCATCCGGTTTCTGTTTTCACCGTGAGCCGCGCGATACCCGGAGGCAGCGAGCCTGTCATCGTCGGATTCAATTCGTGCCCTGACGGGCAACTCGTATTCGTTGCCGTTGGCAAGGCGCACCTTGTAGGAGGCCGTATCGCTCTGATGGTCTTCAATGAGGACTCGCCCATCGGCATCGGTGATGCCGTCGGCCACCTTCGCGCCGTCCTTGTACAAGGTGTAGGGCTCCAAGCCGAGAGGCCGGCCGTCTTGCGCGTGCGAAAGCAGCACGAAGCTCAGCGCCCCTTTTTCCTTGAGGTCCAGGTTCGACATGCCACTCGCCGACCGGGTGGGTGCGTTCTTCGGCCCGACCATGCTGTGCGCGGCGGCGTATTCCACATGCTTGCCGGAGGTGGCATCTTCGATGCCTGCGGCATTCAGGCGTATCGTGCTTCCGCCGCCATTGAGAACGAGTTCCTCCTTGGCGGTGATGGTGATTCGGTTGGCGACTTGAACGATATCGAGCTTGGCCAGGATGTTGATGCTCTCCTTGAGCGCCTTGATGTCGATGTTGCCCCCGTAGGCGAACAGCCTCATCCCTGCCTGGTAGGCAAAGAGCCGAACCGCCTGCTTGGCACTGACCAGGAAGCTCTGGGCTGCGGAGATGCTGGTGTGCCCTCCGCTGGTCAGTGCGTTGTGCTTGGCGCTGGCGATATGGGTGGACCGCGACGTGGTGGTCTCGATGCCTGCGGGGCTGGCCAACACGAGATGCGGATCGGCCAGCTCGGGGAAGCGGTCTTTGCTTGCCGGGGCGCCGCCTTTGATGGCGTCGTTCTGCGCCTTCAGGGCCTGAGTGACTTCGTCCTGATCTCCCGAGGAATGCGCCTCGGCCTGCAGCGCCGATCCGGACAAGCCCTCGTGCTGTTCGCGGGCCTCTGTCAGCCTTGCCACTGTTTCGCCCATGTCGGTGATGTGGGCCCTGGCGTTGGCTCGCCCCTCGGTGGTGAGCAACAGACCCTGGGCGGCACGAATGGCGCCATGACCATCGGTGCGCAGTTCCAGGCCTTCGCCCCGAAGGTCCTTGCGCCCCGCGTTGTCCTCGATGCGCGTGATGTGCCCCAGGCTCAGCTGGCTGTGCTGGTGGTCGCTCTTGAGCTGCGCCTGGATCTTGCCGGCCGTGTCGTCGAGCGCGAGGTGGTTGCTGCGCCCGGCTGCGCTGTTGCCACCTTCCTCGGTCAGCTCCCGGCTTCGAAAACCCGACAGCGCCTGCTGGCCCGGCAACGCCCATGGCGGCAGGTTGTTCTGGTTGTAAGGCCGCCCGGTGCAGATCGGCAAGTCCGGATCGCCGCCGTAGAAGTCGACGATCACCTCCTGCCCGATGCGCGGAATCTGGATGCCACCCAGCTGGTTGCCCGCCCACGGACTCGACACCCGTATCCAGCAGGTGCTGTGCTGGTTCTTCTGGCCGATGCGGTCCCAAGGAAACTGCACCTTGATGCGGCCCAGTTCGTC
>NZ_JBPJZS010000013.1:0-162587 GCF_051216435.1 Variovorax pasteuri | reverse complement strand
TTCAAATCCGTTCGTGCCCGTCTACGACGACTGGATGGCCTGCGAGGCTAGCGGTGGCCCTCGCGACGTGAATGCTCGGCATACTGGAGCGCCGAAGGCGTTTCCACACAGCCTCGGTCGATACAAGCCTTCGATGCGGTCATTGCGTCGAGTGTCTTTGTGCTTGACGGAGTCTTCGTGGCAGTCGGGCTCGTTGTTGCCTCCATGTCTTGGAGGCGGTGGCGCCAGTTCGGAGCGATCACCGCAAGCTAGGCGATGTCATGAGTCCTTGGGAATCCGCAGTCAGGAGGGAGCGGCTGGCGCGGTACAGAATTGTCGGGCCATGGAACTTAGATCTCTCCGCTATTTCATCGCCGTACTCGAGGCGGGTAGCCTGTCGCGTGCGGCGGGTTCGCTGTACGTCGCTCAACCCGCGCTCACGGCGCAGATCAAGAAGCTGGAGGTCGAGCTCGGCACCCAGCTCTTCGAGCGCTCGCACGTCGGGGTCACGCCCACGGCAGCCGGCCTGCAGTTGTACCAGGACGCGCGCAAGCTGCTGTCCGACGCCAGCGCCATGCGTGAGCGCCTGCAGCGCGCGCCCGACGGGCCCGAAGGCTCGGTCACGGTGGCGGTGCCTTTCCTGCTGGCCTCGTTGCTGCTCGGGCCGGTACTGGCGCGGTTGAAGCGCAGCTACCCGCGCATCCGCGTGTTCGTTCTAGACGACCTGAGCCTGATGGTGCGCAAGGCCATGGTCGAGCGGCGCGCGGACATCGGCGTGCTGGTCGACGCCGAATCCGTCAACGGCCTCGACGTGAAGCCCTTCGTGCGCGAGGCGATGTTTGTCTGCGGCTACGACGCCAACGGCAAGGTGGCGTCCATGACGATGCCGCCCGCTGCCAAGAAAGCAGGCAAAGGCAAGACTGCCGCATTGCAGCGTCCCGAACTGCCGTTCGCCTGCGCGGCGAATCTACCCCTGGTGCTGCAGTCGCGCCGCTTCAGCATCCGGGCACAGGTCGAGAGGACTGCTGCGGATCTGGGGCTGGAACTCAACATCGCGCACGAACATGACTCGGCGCGCGTGATTCGCTCCCTGTACCTGGCTGGTGCCGGCTTCACCTTCTCGCCGGCCTGCGCGATGGGCGATGCGCCGCCGAGCGGAAAACAGTGGCTGGTCGCGCGCGTGGTCGAGCCCGATCTGGCGCGCACCTATTCCCTTGCGACCCCGGCGGGGCGCGAGCCTGACCCCGCGATCCAGGCGGTGCTGGACGTGCTGGTCGACGAGGCGCGCCACATGATTGCGTCGGGCCGCTGGGAGGCAGAGTTCCTGTTCGGCAAGCGGCGCGCCGGCCACGGCGGCAGGGCCAGCTGAGTCATTGCGTTGATCGCACTGAACTAAGGGGTCATCAACTTTTCTGATGGCCGTGCATCAGCAATCCGTATTTGTTGTTGTGCGCCTTTCGCCGCCAAAGTCGTCTTCATTCCGTGCCGTGGCACGGAAATCCAGGAGACAACTTGCAAACCACAACCTCAGAGATCGCCAACGTCGGCGAGCTCGCATCTCGGGCCGCCCGCATCCACGCGAGGCGTCTTGCCGTGACCAGCGCACAGCGCTCGGTCACTTATGAAGAACTCGAACAGCGTTCCAACCGCTTGGCCAATGCGCTGTGCGGCCTCGGCCTGCAGCGCGGCGACCGCGTAGGCGTGTACCTGCCCAACTGCGTCGAGATCGTCGAGCTCGAACTGGCGTGCTACAAGGCCGCGCTGGTGAAGGCGCCCATCAACGCAAGGCTGGCGCCGCTCGAGGTGGCGGAGGTCATCGCCAACAGCGAGGCGACGCTGGTCGTCACCACCACCGAACGTGCCGAGGGCTTCCTCGCGCACCTGAAAGGCGCCGCGCCGCGCCTGCTGCTGCTGGACGCCGCCGAAGACACCCCTGCGTCTTACGAAAGCGCGCTCGCGCGCGCCAGCGACCGCTTCACGCCCGTGCGCGTGCACGCCGACGAGCTCGCGGTGCTGCACTACACCTCGGGCTCCAGCGGCGTGCTCAAGGCCGCGATGCAGACTTTCGGCAATCGGCTCGCGCAGTTGCGCAAGTTCCTCATGCGCGCGGACAACCCGCGCCCCGGTGATCTGCTGGGCCTGGTCGGGCCCATCACCCATGCCTCGGGCATGCAGCTGGTGCCGGCGCTGTGCAGCGGTGCCACCATCCGCCTGTTCGGCGGCTTCGAGCCCGCGCGCTTCATCGCCGAGATGAAGCGCGAGCGTGTGACTCACACCTTCATGGTGCCCACCATGATCAATATGCTGCTGGCCGAGCTGCAGGGCCGCTATCGCCCGCTGCCCGACCTGCAACGCCTGGGCTACGGCGCGGCGCCGATGGCGCCCGCGCGCATCATGCAGGCCATGGACGTGTTCGGCCCGGTGCTCTCGCAGGGCTACGGCGCTGGCGAGACGACCTCGGGCGTGTGCGGCCTGAGCGTGGAAGACCATTTGTTCGCGCGCGCGGCCATGCCCGAACGGCTGGCGTCGTGCGGGCGGCCCTTCCTCGAGTCGGTGGTGGAAATCGTCGACGACGAAGGTCTGCCGGTAGCCACGGGCGAGATCGGCGAAATCGTGGTCGGCGGTGCCGACGTCTTCGCGGGCTACTGGCGCGCGCCCGAACTCACGGCCGAAGTGTTGAAGAACGGTCGATACCACACCGGCGACCTGGCACGCGCGGACGACGAGGGCTACATCTACATCGTCGACCGCAAGAAGGACATGGTCATCAGCGGCGGCTTCAACGTGTACCCCTCGGAGGTCGAGGCGGTGCTCTACCAGCATCCCGCGGTCGACGAGGCCTGTGTGTTCAGCGTGCCGGACGACAAGTGGGGCGAGGCCGTGGCCGCGCATATCGTGCGCAAATCCGGCGCCGTGCTCGACGCCGCGGCGCTCGATGCCTTTTGTGCCGCGCGGCTCGCGGGCTTCAAGCGGCCGCGCCGTATCGAGTTCGTCGAGGCGCTGCAGAAGAACGCCAACGGAAAGATCGCGCGCAAGGCCATCCAGACGCCGTACTGGGCGGCCCATGACCGCCGTGTGAACTGAGGACCCTCACCGCCATGACCACGCCAACTACTACATACGTGCCCACCGCTGCCTCCAGCGTGCGATCGCCTTTGTTCGACGGCCCGTTCGAAGGCTCCGAACGCGCGGCCGGCCTGATCGCGCGCATCGGCGACTTCCTGCAGGGCGAACTCGATGCGCTGGTGCGCGAAGAGGGCATCGACCACGAGCACAGCCCGGCCAAGCCCGTGCTGCAGCGCGTGTGGCGCCGCTCGCACGAACTGGGCTTCTACGGGATGACCTTGCCCACGGCCATGGGCGGCCTCGGACTTTCGCTGCTCGACCATGTGCTGATCAAGGAGTCGATCTACGCGAGCGGCTCGCCACTCGCGCCCCATGTGTTCGGCGAACTCAGCGGCCCGCCGCGCGTGGGCGCGCTCGCGCGCCACGCCACGCCGATGCAGCTCGCGAACTTCATCGTGCCGGTGGCGCAGGCCGAGAAGGCCATCTGCTTCGCGCTCACCGAGGCCGAAGCGGGCTCGGACCCCGGCGCGCTGCAGACGCAGGCCCGCCTCGAGGGCGACAGCTATGTGCTCAACGGGCGCAAGCGCTTCATTTCGGGCTCACCCTTCGCGGACTACGCGGTACTGATGGCCTCCACCTCCGACAGCCCCGAGCGGCGCGAGATCTCAGCCTTCTTCGTCGACCTGCACCAGGCTGGCGTGGAGGTGGTATCGGGCTACAAGACGATGGCGGGCCAGTCGACCACCGGCGATATCGTGCTGAGCGACTGCCGCGTGCCGGCCACGCACCTCATCGGCGCGCCCGGCCGCGGCCTGGCACTGGCGCTGGGACGCATCACAGTCAACCGGCTGTTGCATTGCCCCGGCATGGTCGGGCTGGCCACCGTGGCGCTCAAGGACGCGCGCGACTATGCGCGCACACGCCGACAGTTCGGCCGCCCGATTGCCGAGTTCCAGGCGATCCAGCATTCGCTGGCCGACATGGCCACGCAACTGGCCGCGGCGCGCGCGCTGATGATCTCCACCGCGCGCCAACTCGACGCGGGCGGCGACGCACGCGCCGACGCGTCGATGGCCAAGCTGTTCTGCTCGGAGTCGGCGTTCCGCATCGCCGACGCGGCAGTGCAGATCCATGGCGGCGAAGGCATCGTGCAGGGCAGGCGCGTGGAGTTCCTGTTCCGCATGTTGCGCATGTACCGCGTGCTGACCGGCACCAGCGAGATCCAGAAGAACATCATCGCGCGCGAGTTGCTCGGCGAGGCGCCGTAGGCATTCCAAGCATGAATCACAAAACAACGATCCGGAGACAAGCGCTTTGACTATCGACCTTTCACGCCGTGCGCTGTGCCGCGCGTTCGCTGCATCACCCCTGCTGGCGCTCGCGGACGCCGTACGAGCCGCCGACCAATGGCCCGGTCGTCCGATCAAGTGGGTGGTGCCCTACCTGGCAGGCACCGGCCCCGACACCGGCGCACGCATCCTTGCCGAAGCAGTGGGCCGGCTGCTTGGCCAGCCGGTCATCATCGAGAACAAGGGCGGCGCCGCGGGCAATATCGGCGCGCGCCAGGTGGCGCATGCCGCGCCCGACGGCTACACCTGGCTCTACTCAGCCGCGCCCATGGCCGCGAACGTGCTGATGTATCGCTCCCCCGGCTTCGATGTGATGAAGGACTTTCGCCACGTCATGCGGCTCACGACGTCGGATGTGCTGCTGGTCGTCAACCCCGCGTCGGGCATCGAGACGCTGCAAGACCTCGTCGCCAGGGCGCGCGCCCACCCCGGGAAACTCGACTACGCCTCGGGCGGCGTGGGCACGCCTTCGCACCTCGGCGTCGAGTTGTTCCTCCATGCTGCCGGCATCAGCGCCACGCATGTGCCGTACAAGGGTGCATCGGAACTCGTGAACGCGGTGCTGGGTGGCCAGGTGAGCTTCGGGATGCCGATCTTCGCGGTGGCATACCCCCACGTGAAGGCCGGCAAGCTCAGGGCCCTGGGTGTTGCCAGCGCAACGCGCAATGCGAACCTTCCGGAGGTGCGCACGCTGGCCGAGCAGGGACTGCAGGGCGTGGAGCTCACCTCCTGGGGTGGGCTCTCGCTGCCCGCGGGCACACCCGATCCGATCGCCTCGCGCATCTACGAAGTCTTCAGCCGCGCGTTGAAGGACCCCCGGGTGATCGCGTCGATGACCGAACTCGGCAGCCAGGTCAGTCCGTCGACGCCTGACGGCTACCTCCAAGTGATCAGACACGAGATCGATTTGACCGGACGCATGATGAAGAGTGCGAACATTCAGCCGATGTGACTGGGATGCCGGCCGCACCCTCGCCACGACAGGCCCCGTCCTGGTCGAATCGGTACGGGCATCTGCGAGTGCGAACCGGATGAACTCGGAGAGCCTGGGTCGTACGTCGGGATCTGCGTTACGGTTGCCTACCCGCCCTGCAGACTGCTCCAGGGCGGCATCGTTATTGCAACGGCGATGAGGGCCGTCTGCGACGGCCTCTGCCCCGAAATGTGTATTTCAAAGACCGTCGATTCGTTCCAGGCGCCCGTTGCGCTATGGGGCCACAGTCTTGTGGTTGTGAAGATTTCCGAGGGCTTCTACGCCAGTTCGGCGATTGAACTACCTCCTTCCAGCCTTGGGTTTGGCCTGGCGCGCCGAGACCTTGTCCTCCAATTTTCGATTGACCTTGTCCAAGGCCTTGGCTGATTTGCTGAGCCTTTTCTCGATCTTTGCCGTCTGGGCGACTGCTTGATTTACATCATCAGAGCGCACTTCTTCCGCCAGCTCCTTGTCGAGCACGGCGTGCACGACCACCAGGTCATCGGCAGCCGCCTTCACCTCTTGAGCCACCTGCTTGTTTGTCTGAACGGCATCCGCGGTCGGCAAGTCTTCGCGCGGGGAGACAGTGGTGCGTCGAGCTGGCATATCGATTCCTTCATGCGTGGAGGTTGCTACTCAGTCTCAATCTCATCGAAGACGCGGCGTGGGACTACAACGCCGAACCCGGCGGGCCGTAAATTAGCGCGCTTCAGGCAGTTTCAATCCCCTTTACAAAAAATCTCGATCAGGCGCAGTCGCGTACTCCGATGCCCCTTATCACCATTCTTGTCGAAGACAGCAAAACCATCCGGGAAAATCTGATACCCGCCTTGGTCGATCTTGTTGGAGCGAACGTCGTCGCAGTGGCAGCGTCTCCGCTGGAAGCGGAAAAAGCTTTCGATGATCACCGCAACAACTGGGAGTTGGCGGTAGTCGACCTTTTTTTGAAGGACGGTTCGGGCCTTTCGGTCCTGCGCCATTGCCAAGCCAGGCATCCGCGTCAACACGTACTGGTGCTGACGAACTATCCAACCGCAGAGATTCGCGCCCGTTGCCTCGCGCTGGGTGCTGACGGGGTGTACGACAAGTCCACCCAGCTGGAGGAGTTTTTTGCCGAGTGTCTGCGTTACGCAGAGTCGTAGCGCTCCGCAAGCCACATGCCGCTCACGTACGCTCTTTCTGACATGGAGATTCATGCGACATGGCACTCGTGCAAAAGTGGCAGCAGCGACGTTGAAATTTCAAATGCTCGCCCTCAGACAAAGCTCATTCCCGTTCTTTCATGCGCCGTATAAATATGTGGAAGTTTGTTCGGACCTTTCTTGCGATCATGGCGGTGCCGGTCGTCGCCGTGGCGATGTTCGCTTTCGGATTGCTCGCCGCGGCAACGCATCTGATGGCCATGCCGGCACTCTTTCTATGGGACAGGTATCTCGAAGGAAGGCCTGTTCGAGGCCATCGATCAGACCGGAGCGTTCGATGACGCACTGCAGGCACCTGCGATCGCCGTAGCGTGGACCTTGTAAGAGTTCACGACCACGTTTTCTGAAGCCCTCCTGGCGAGGGCTTCTTTGCTTTTGGGGACGCACGAGGCTCCGAACGGTCGGATCGCCCGAGCCCGAGGAATGGACAGCCGAAGCTGTCCATTCTTCTACGCGACCCGAACGTCGATCCGCCGCGGCTTGGCGTGCGCCGCTTTTGGGATCCGCAGCTTCAACACGCCCTGCGTCAACTCCGCAGACACGCTCTGCGTGTCCAGTTCCTTGCTGAGCGTGAACACGCGCCTGAAGCGGCCGAGGCCTACCTCCGTATGGCTGGATTTCAGGCCCTCGGGCACTGGAAGATCAGATTCAGCCTCGATCGTCAGCGTCGCGGCCTCCACCTGCAGGTTCAGCTTGTCCCGGCTGACGCCGGGCAGGTCGGCGTAGAGCGTGATTCCGGCGGCGTCCTCGACGACATCCACGGCGGGCGTCAGCGCCGCCTCGCTGTAGCGGGAACGATCCTGATGCGCGCGCTCGGTGGCATCTGCCGCACGCGATTTCTGGATGTTGTTGGTCATGGCAATTGGCTCCTTCTTCGACGATCACTGGATGGCGATGCGGCGCGGCTGCGCGGACGCGCGACGCTGCACGGTGATGTGCAGCACACCGTCGCGCAGCTTGGCGTCCACGGCATCGGGATCCGCATCGTCAGGCAACGTCATCACCCGGCGGAAAGTGCCCTCGAAGCGCTCGTTGATGTGGACCGCCGCCTTGTCGCCGGGCTGGGGCAACGAGCCTTTTCTCTCGCCCGAAATCGTCAGCAGCCCGCGCTCCAGGTTGACCTCGAGCGTGGACGCGTCCACACCCGGCGCGAACGCATAGATCTCCAGCGCTTCGGGCGTGCTGCCGACATTCAGTGCCGGAAAGCCGTTGCGGGCAAAGCCGCGGATGGTGGGTGACAGATCAAAGGCCTGCTGCACGTCGCGCTGCAGGCGATCCATCTCTGCGAACAGGTCGCGAGGATCCAAGGATCGATACATGGCGAAAACCTCCGTGAAGTTGAACGGAGCGCGGGAGCGTTCCCGGCGCTTCCGTGGAGTGATCTGGGTGCTGCAAAACGGGTTTCAAGGGCCGTCGCCGCACCCGACAGATGCTTTCTCAGTGCGGTCGCGCGGGCTCATGCGAAGCGGAGGATGCACCTGTGGAGCGACCGAAGGCCGCTGTCCTGATCCTTGGCATCCGGAGCCTCCAGCGCGGCGGGCGCGACTCGGGAAAGTCGAACTTCGAGAGCTCTTCGCGCCCCTTCTGGGTGACCGCGAGCACCTGGGCAGCAGGGTGAGACCCCGACAGGGTCTGGGGATCCGAAGGCGAGGGAACCAGTGCGACGACGAGCCCGGCGGCCCGGAGCACTCGGACACTGTCGATGTCTTCGTTGCGGTAGAACGAAACGGGCAGTCGAGAGCCCGCAATTTGCTTGAGCAAGTTCATGGTCATTTCAGTACCTCCTTGTCGGTCGACCAAATTTCGACGGCAAGGAAGATAGACCTTCCCGCGGCGGATTTCAAGAGGGAGAAATCGGCGGCCGAGAACGCGAGACCGCAAGAAAAAAGGAACCGGCCGCTCAAGCCGGGCCGAGGTTTATGGCAAGCCTGCGGGCAGCCACGCGCCGGGCAGCGACTGCGAGATGTTCACTGGCACACGGGCTGAAGCAGCAGCCCGCGTACCCGTGGGGTAGAGTGCGAGTTCCTCAACACGGAGCCCGCAAGGGAAGGACAAGATGACCACACCGCAAGAGGCAACAGGAATGGCTTCGGCTGCAAACTTCCTCGGCACAGAGATGGCGCTGACAGCAGTTCTAAGAGCGCTGATCAAGACGCACCCCCAACCGAACCTGCTGGCGCAAGAACTGGAGCAGCAGCGCCAGTTTTCGCAGGCTCACCTGGAAGCAAGTCCAGTTCCAGAGAAAGCACTCAGAGGCTTTGAACTGACCTGGGCACTGGTTCTTCACCAGCATCCGGCGCAAGACGTACGGCTTGTGCCGTCGCCATAGGCGATCCTGGCGCATTGAACCGCGCGGCCAACCTCGCAGCGCCGAGGTTGGCCAATTGACCAGGCTCGTGGTCGTGTCGGCACGCTGGCCGGCCTCCGTTCGTGAGCGGCAGCAGCACGCTCTACCCACTCAACGCCGACTGCGCACCTAGAGAGGCGGCCTCATTCACCCATCGGAGGGGTGCATTGCTGAGCAGACGCGATCACGGCCTTCCGTCTTTGCTTGGTAGAGAGCCTTGTCGGCCGCTTCGATGAGCTCTTTCGGCTGTCCGCTCATTGGCGACGGCCTCAGTGCCTCGACGCCAGCGCTGAGGGTCACGAATCCGGCTGCAGTCCCCGCATGCGCGATCTTCAGATCGCGAACCGCATTGCGAATGCGTTCTGCCAGGGCGACCGCTCCCTGCACGTCGGTGTTTGGCAGCAGCACCGCCAACTCCTCGCCTCCATAGCGAGCCGCGAGATCCCCCGGACGCCTGGAAGCGACGGCCGCAATCGTTCGCCCGATGGCTTGCAGGCACTCATCGCCAGCGGCATGACCATAGATGTCGTTGTACTGCTTGAAGCAGTCCACGTCGATCATGATGAGGGCCAGCGTGCTCGCCTCCCGGACTGCGCGGCTGAATTCGGTGTCCAACGTCACGTCGAACTTCCGGCGATTTGCAAGCCCGGTCAGCCCGTCCTCCATCGCAAGCGTACTGAGGGTTTTGTTCAGCGTCTCCAGCGCATCCCGCGTGCGCCGCAGCTCGGCCTCTGTCTGAATCTGCAGCTTGAACTGCTTGACCAGACGCCCACCGATGGCGCTGACAATCAGAACCAGGAAAACGACGCCCGCCGTGTGCCACAGCGTCTCGCGCCACCAATCGGCGAGGATTTCCTCCTTGGACAAGGACGCAGCAACGAACAGCGGGTAGTTCGGCAAGCGCTGAAAGCTGTTCAGCCGCAAGACCCCGTCCTGCGCAGACCTGATATAGGCTGTTCCAACCGGTCCTTGCGCAAGGTAGGCGCGAAAGAGGTCGCTGCCGCGCATATCCCGTCCGACCACGCTGGGGCTGTAAGGCCGACGGGTGATCATGGTCCCGTCTTCAAGTATCAACCCCAGGGCACCGGCCTGTCCGATGTCAAGGCTGTCGTAGAACTTCACGAAAAAGTCGACCTTGATCGTTGCAAGCGCGACGCCCGCAAAACTGCCGTCAGGATGATCGATGCGCCGCGAAATGGGGACCAGCAATCTGCCGCTGGTTCGACTCTTCACCGGGACGCCGACATGGGGGCGGCGGTCCGTATTGTTCCGATGGAACAGAAAGTACTCTCTGTCTGCGTTGCTCAGGTTTTGGGGCCAAGTCTGGCGGGAGTTCGCGATCCAGTTCCCGTCCTCGTCGTAGATGTGCAGTCCGTCCAATTGCGGCAACTCCGCGACGCGCATCGCGAGGAATTCACGAAGTCGAGCAACCTGGGCGGGCCCCGCTCCCTCGGATTCGATCCGTTCGACGATGTCGACCAGAGTGGTGTCGGCCAGCTTGATCTGATCGTCCGCCTGCTGCGACATGGCGCGCGCGAGATTGGCAGTCGCCACACTCATTTGCCGAAGGTGGAGCGCACGAGACTGCCAACTGTTCCAGGCATCGATTGCGACCAGACCGAAGCACACGACGGCCACGAAAGCCATTGTCCGGAATGTGATGGACGGTCGACGAAATACGGCGTGATTTCGGAGTGAGGATGTCAAGCGGCGACTTTGACACATCTGAGCCGGGGCAGGGGAGTGGGTGAAGCAATTGCGCGCCGATGGCGTCCGGCTTCTAGCGCAGGCCGAGGCGACTGTCGGCGCCGCGGGCGTCAAGGTCGACTCCGTGCTCCACGATGGGTTCAAGGGCACCGTGCACGAACTGGTCATCGCCGACGTCGCGCGCCGGCCTGCGGACTTGATTGTGCTGCGCAGCAGCGCCGAGAATATTCTTCGGCACGCTCCGACCAGTTCGTCCATGCCTAGCCCGTACATGAGGCAGTTGAACAACGTGCTCTTGCCGCTCGAATTGCTTCCTCGGATCACGGTCAAGCCTCGGCCGAATTCGAACTTGAAACCGAAGTCTCCCTTGGCCAAAACCTCCGGCTTCGCATTCAGGTGCGAAGTTTCGACGCCATGTGCCAGATGATTGCGGCGAACTTGGGCATCGGGGTTTTGCCGCTGGCGACGTGTCAGTCCCTCCTGGGCCCGAAGAAGCGGGTTGCAGTCCGACTCACTGACGGCTGGGCGAGGCGCCGTCTGCTCAGTGGCGTGAACCCTGCGTTGCCCCTGACAGCGGCTGCTCAGATGCTTCTGCAGCATCTGCGTGGCGCATGACTTCGGATCGACGGCGCGACGTTTTGGCGTCGTGCAATCCAGCAGCAGGGCAGTTCAGGTCGAGCATGTGGTTTACGCGCGCGTCACGTCGATCACGGCCTTCGCGAAAGCCTCTGGTGCCTCCTGCGGCAGGTTGTGACCGATGCCGCCGCTGATCAGCCGATGCTCGTAGCGTCCCGAAAACTTCTTCGCGTACGCGCTGGGTTCTGGATGGGGCGCGCCATTGGCGTCGCCTTCGAGCGTGATGGCGGGCACGTTGATCACTGGGGCTTTGGCGAGTCGGTTCTCCAACGCCTGGTATTTGGCTTCGCCCTCGGCCAAGCCAAGGCGCCAGCGGTAGTTGTGAATGGTGATCGCAACGTGGTCGGGGTTCTCCAATGCCACGGCACTCCGATCGAACGTCGCTGCATCGAAATTCCACTTCGGCGATGCCAGTTGCCAGATGAGCTTGGCAAAGTCGTGGCGATTCTTCTCATAGCCAGCGCGGCCGCGCTCGGTGGCGAAGTAATACTGATACCACCACTGCAGTTCAGCCGGCGGTGGCAGAGGCGCTTTGCCGGCCTCCTGGCTGCCGATCAGGTAGCCACTCACCGAGACCAGCGCCGTGACACGCTCTGGCCACAGGGCGGCCATGATGCAGGCGGTGCGTGCACCCCAGTCGCAACCCGCGACGGTGGCGCTCTGGATTTTGAGGGCATCCATCAACTCAATGATGTCGACCGCGACCACTGACTGCTGCCCGTTTCGGGGCGTGTCAGCCGACAGGAATCGCGTGGTGCCATAGCCGCGCAGATGAGGCACGATGACGCGAAAGCCCGCCGCGGCAAGCGCCGGCGCTACGTCGACGAACATGTGGATGTCGTAGGGCCAGCCATGCAAAAGAATTACCGGCTTGCCGTTGGCCGGGCCGGCTTCGTAGTACCCGATGTTGAGCGTTCCAGCGTCAATGCTCTTGAGCGGCTCAAGTCGCTTGAGTGCAGTTGCGGACTGGGCGAACGCCGGCGTGATGACTCCCAGCTGCGCGGCGGCAGCGCTGAGCGCCGCTGCGGTAAGGAAGGTTCTGCGTGGCAATTTGATCGACGACGTCATTGAGATCTCCTGAGGGATGGGCGGTGGTGGAAGGGCTTGCGGGCTCAATGCTGCGCGCAAGAAACTCCTTTGGACCTGGCTGCGTATCGCTCTGTATCTCGGTTTGTTTTTTGAACAATACATTTCAAGAGCGGCCCGGATTTCCACCGAACGGCGACGCATGGCACGTCACGCTATGGCTCGGCTTTGCATGGCGACCGGTCGAACGGTCGCGTTGATAGGACCCGTCTTCATGCACACCCCTGTTCTGTGTATGGCACTGTGTCTGCCGTGACGGGCGACATGAAGAACTACGCAATTGAGACGCGAGCTCGGACATCGGCATCGCGTGCGTCCGGGCAGCGATAGCTTAGGAGGTCGCCTTGTGCGACCGATCGAGTCCTCATGCGACTCAAGCCTTTGTCGGACCCAGGTGTTTCCCGGAATCTCGAGGTTGGCGGGGCCGCAGGGGGAAGTACGCGACATCACTGTGAAACGTAGTGTGTGCACTTCCAAATGCTGACACACAGACATACGCAACCTGTGCCAGAGAGAAAGAGTGCGGCGAACAATCCATCGCTCCTCTCTTAACCTCATTTACCTTCAAAGGAAATCATCATGAAGCTCGCCCGAATCGCACTCGGTGCCTCGTTCGCAGTCTTTGGCGCTTTCATTTCGGCTCAGGTCTGTGCCGAAGAATATCAAGGTGTGTTGCAAACGCACTCGACGCTCAGCCGCGGCGATGTTCGTGCTCAGGCTGTTGCTGCCGCACACTCCGAAAATCCCTACTCGGAAGCCGCTTCTGCATCTGTTGTTGCGACTCTTCCGTCGCCGCGCGACCGTTCGGCAGTCCGATCGGAGGCCCAAGCAGTCGCTCATGCGCCAGGGCAGAACCTCTATGTAGAAGCCTTCACAAACAGCCAGGTGCCAGCGCAGTACGGCGTTCGTGGGGTGCTGCCGACGCGTCAGGCTGGGGTCGCCGACAGCATCACTTTGCGCTAAGCGCTGGAGTTCGCCGTGACCATGAAAACAATTTTTCTACTCGGTGTCGCGGCCGTCGCTGCGTCCGTGGGCATACTTACCGCGGCAGCGCCGCCGGCTGGAGGCGAAATTGCCTCAAGCGCCGCCCAGGTGGCGCCCGAGTTCCAGAACATCGACCAGTGGCTCAACTCGCAGCCGCTGAAGCTCGAAGACTTGCGCGGCAAGGTCGTGCTCGTGGACTTCTGGACCTACACCTGCATCAACTGTCTCAACCATCTGCCTTACGTGAAGGAGTGGAACGAGAAGTACAAGGACAGGGGACTGGTCGTCGTGGGCGTGCACACGCCGGAGTTCGCCTATGAGAAGTCAACAAAGAATGTGCAGGACGCGATCAAGCGCCTGCAGATCAAGCACGCCGTGGCGCAGGACAACAGCTATGGCACCTGGAAGGCGTTCAACAACCAGTACTGGCCAGCGGTCTACCTGATCGACAAGCAGGGAAAGATCGTCTACTCGCACTTCGGCGAAGGCAGCTACGGCACCACCGAGAAGAAGATCCAGGCGCTGCTGGCCGAGCCGGCCTCTGCATCGACATCGACATCGAAAGGAGGCTGACATGAAAAAGCTCTGGTTCGCACTGCTCTTCTTCGCGGGTGGCTTCGCGCATGAGGTACGCAACCCGATCAGTTGCCAATGCATCACGGCCCGCGCGTTCACCGGCACCCGGCGGCGCTCCCGCTGAAACTGCGATAGCGGGACGGCGCTCAGTCGTCCCGCGGCTCAACCGATGAAGCGAAGACGTAGCCTTCGCTGCGCACCGTCTTGATGTAGCGCGGCTCGCGCGCATCCTCGCGCAGCCGCTGGCGCAGGCGGCTCACCAGGAGGTCGATGGAGCGCTCGAAGAGCTCGGCTTCCCGGCCCTGTGTGAGGCTCAGGAGCTGGTCGCGGCTCAGCACCTTCTGCGGATGGTCGAGAAA
Source organism: Variovorax pasteuri (assembly GCF_051216435.1). NCBI lineage: Bacteria > Pseudomonadati > Pseudomonadota > Betaproteobacteria > Burkholderiales > Comamonadaceae > Variovorax > Variovorax pasteuri. Next base: position 148,323 of record NZ_JBPJZS010000013.1, on the reverse strand, counting down.
CACGCGCAGCAGCCGGTACTCGGCGCCGCTCAGCGCCACCATCGTGCCGCTGTCGTCCAGCAGGTGGCGCGCCACCGTATCGACCCGCCAGTCGCCGAAGGCCAGCATGTGCGAGGGCTCCACCGCACCCATGTTCGGCGGCAGCATGCGCGTGCGACGCATCACCGCGCGGATGCGTGCCAGCAGCTCGCGTGCAGAGAAAGGCTTGGCCAAGTAGTCGTCGGCGCCCATTTCGAGGCCGAGGATGCGGTCGGCCTCTTCGCTGCGTGCGGTGAGCATCAGGATCGGTGTCGCCTTGTACTTGCCGGTGCGCAGGTCGCGACACAGCGTGAGCCCGTCTTCGCCCGGCAGCATCAGATCCAGGATGATCAGGTCGAAGGGCCCCGACTCGTCCAGCGCCGCACGCATGTGCCGGCCGGTGGGCACCGCCACCACGCGCAGCCCGTTCTTGACCAGGTAGGTCGTGAGCAATTCGCGGATTCCCCGGTCGTCGTCGACGATGAGGATGTGGTCGGAGGTCTTTGGGGTCATGGCAATAGAAGGTATGAGGTGCGCCGCAGTCGCAATGTATTGCCCAAAGTGCCGGGATGCAGCGGGGCATGTATTGCAAAGTATCTACCACCGGGGCGCGCGACACTTTGATTCGTGCCGGCCACGGCGATCCGCCAGGCAGCTCGGCCAGTAGTTAACCGATGGCAAGCGATCGGGCGTGGCAGTGAAACGTAGTGTGTGGATTTCCGAGGCGGATACAGAGGCATACGCAATGCGTTCCGGCGGGGTGGAGGCGGGCCAACAATCCAGCCGTTCTCCAACCACCCCCTCCAAAGGAACGCACCATGACCTCCACCGAAAAGATCCTCTACACCGGCAAGACCCACACCACCGGCGGCCGTGACGGCGCCTCCACCAGCAGCGACGGCCGCCTGGACGTCAAGCTCTCCTCCCCCGGCGGCCCCGGCACTGGCACCAACCCCGAGCAGCTGTTCGCCGCTGGTTGGTCCGCCTGCTTCATCGGCGCCATGGGTCTTGCCGCAGGCAAGCTCAAGGTCAAGCTACCCGCCGACCTGGCCGTCGATGCCGAAGTCGACCTCGCCAACACCGACGGCGCCTACTTCCTCAAGGCCCGCCTGAACGTCAGCGTGCCGGGCATCGATCGCGAGGTCGCGCAGTCGTTGGTGGATGCGGCGCACCAGACCTGCCCGTACTCGAAGGCCACGCGCGGCAACGTCGAAGTCACGATCCACGTGGTCTGAACGACGCACGACGGGCCCAGACGGGTAATTTTTCATGTCGCTTCTTGCCGCCCAACACACTGCGATACACGCCATGGGCGTTTCGCATGAGCCGGGGTCTATAAACGAGCCCATGTCCACACTCGCCAGCCCGTCTTTGAACGCAGCCGACAGCAGCACCGCCGGTCGCCTCCGCCGGCTGGTGCCGCGGTCCCTTTTCGCCCGCGTGACGCTGATCATCGTGGTGGGCTTGGCAGTCGCCCAGTTGCTTACCTTCGCTGCGATCCGCTACGAGCGCGACATGGCGATGCGCGAGCTGATGATGACAGGCATCGAGCGCGACATCGCCAGCTCTGTTGCCATCCTCGACCGCCTGCCCGCTGCAGAGCGTCCCGCCTGGCTCGAGAAGCTGGAGCGGCGCAACTATCGCTTCGTGCTCGGCGGCATGGCCGAAGGCGCTGATCCCCAATCGCTGATGTCGCAGCAGTTCGCCACCGCAATCGTCGATGCGATGCGGCCGTTCCGGATCGTCAAGGTCGGGCAGGTGACGCAGCCGCCTGAGGGGCTGCAGATCCAGGTCCAGCTGACCGACGGCTCCTCGGTGGTGGTGCATGCGGTGCGCGTGGCCATGCCGGTGTCGCGCTGGGTGATGTGGCTGCTGGCGATCCAGCTCGTGATCTTGGCCGTGTGCGCCTGGTTCGCCGTGCGGCTGGTCACGCGCCCGCTGGCCGAGCTGGCCGCCGCGGCTGACGATCTGGGCCCCGACCTCAAGGCGCAGAAGCTCACCGAAGAAGGCCCTACCGAAGTGGCGCACGCGGCACGCGCCTTCAACGCCATGCAGCAGCGCATCGGCGGCTACATGTCCGAGCGCGTGGAGATCCTCGCGGCCATCTCGCACGACCTGCAGACGCCCATCACGCGGATGCGGCTGCGCACCGACCTCATGGACGACGAGAACGACCGCGGAAAATTCCGCCAGGACCTGGACGAGATGAACTCGCTGGTGCGCGAAGGCGTGACCTATGCGCGCACGCTGCATGGCGCCACCGAGCCGCCGCTGCGCATGGACGCCGACGCGCTGCTCGAAAGCATGGTGGCCGACTACGAGGACGCCGGCAAGATGGTGCACCTCGAAGGCAAGGTGGGCGCGCCCATCGTCGGCCGGCCGAACGCGATGCGCCGCATCGTCATGAACCTGATCGACAACGCGCTTATCTTCGGCAGTGACGTGCGCGTGCGAGTCGATGCCGGCAATGGGCAATGCGCCATCGCTGTCGTCGACAACGGTCCCGGCATTCCGCCCGACGAGCTGGACGCGGTGCTCAAGCCTTTCTACCGCGTCGAGAGCTCGCGCAACCGCAGCACCGGCGGCACAGGCCTGGGTCTGGCTATCGCGCACCAACTGGCGATGGCGATGGGCGCCGAGTTGAAGCTGCAGAACCGCCTCGAAGGCGGGCTCGAGGCACGCCTGACCATGCCCACGCGAATCACCTGAACGGCGCGGGCCGTGCGCGTCGCGGCGCCGTTTCGTCCATCCGTTTCCTGCAACCCGCGGCTCGCGCGTCGAGACCGTGAAGACCCCGCATGCCCTGAGGGTGCACATCGATCACCACAGAAGAGACCTGAACCATGCTGCTGCTCCTTCTCATTGCCTACCTGGGCGGGGTGCTCACCATCCTGAGCCCCTGCATCCTGCCGGTGCTGCCCTTCGTGTTCGCCCGGGCCGACCGACCGTTCCGCTCGCACGGCCTGCCGATGCTGTTGGGCATGGCAGTGGCCTTCGCCGCGATCGCCACGCTGGCCGCAGTGGGCGGCGGCTGGGTGGTCACGGTCAACGAGTACGGGCGCTATGCCGCAATCGCGACGCTCGCGCTGTTCGGCGTGACGCTGCTGTTCCCGAGCCTGGCCGACCGCATGAGCCGGCCGCTGGTGGCGCTGGGCATCCGTCTGGCCGAAGCGCAACCCGATGGCCAGGGCGCCAAGGCGTCGGTGTTCTCGCCGCTGCTGCTGGGCGTCGGCACGGGCCTCTTGTGGGCGCCGTGCGCGGGCCCGATCCTCGGGCTCATCCTGACGGGCGCTGCGCTCAACGGCGCGAGCGCCGGCACCACGGTGCTGCTGCTGGCCTATGCGGCCGGTGCGTGCACCTCGCTGGCGGCGGCGCTGCTCTTCGGCGGGCGCCTGTTCGCGGTCATGAAGCGCTCTCTGCACACGGGCGAGTGGGTGCGCCGCATGGCGGGCGTGGCCGTGCTGGTGGGCGTGGGCGCCATCGCGCTGGGGCTGGACACTGGTGTGCTCAGCCAGCTCTCGGTAGGCACGACCTCGGCACTCGAGAAAGCCCTCGTGGAGAAGATCGACATGCCGAAGCGACAACCGTCATCGCCATCCAGCCCGCTGGTCGAATCGGCCCCGCAGCAGCAAGACAGCGGCTTCGTCAGGACAGCTGCCGTGCTGCCTGAGCCGGCGCCCGTGCGCAAGCTGGGCGTCGAGGGCCAGTTCCCCTCGCTCGCCGGCGCGACCGAATGGATCAACTCGCCGCCTTTGACGCCCGAGGCCCTGCGCGGCAAGGTCGTGCTGGTCGACTTCTGGACCTACTCGTGCATCAACTGCCTGCGCACGCTGCCCTACGTTCGCGCATGGGCCGAGAAGTACAAGGACGCGGGGCTCGTCGTCCTCGGGGTGCATTCGCCGGAGTTCGCGTTCGAGAAGCGCTCGGCGAACGTGCGCAAGGCGACGAAGGACCTGGGCATAGATTTCCCGGTGGCGCTGGACAACGACTTCAGGATCTGGCGCGGCTTCGACAACCAGGCGTGGCCCGCGTTCTATTTCATCGATGCACTGGGCCGCATCCGCTATCACCAGTTCGGCGAGAACCGCTACGACAAGGCAGAGCAGATCATCCAGCAATTGCTCGCCGAAGCCGGGCAGCGCAACCTGCCTGCCGGCGTGGTCGCGCCGAAGGGCGAGGGCACGCAGGCCGCACCCGGCTCCGAGCTCGCGATGTCGGGCGAGACCTATGTGGGCGCCGAGCGCGCGACAGGCTTTGCATCACCGGGAGGTCTGGTAGGCGGCCGCGCTCATGTCTACGAACGCCCCGCGTCGCTGGGCACCAACCAGTGGGCATTCACCGGCGACTGGACTGTGGAGCCTGAGCGCGCCGTGTCGAACCACGCTAACGGCCGCATCGAGTACCGCTTCCAGGCGCGCGACCTGCACTTGGTGCTCGGGCCCGCGGCCGACGGCAAACCGGTGCGCTTTCGCGTGCTGGTCGACGGCAAGCCACCGCTCGAGAACCATGGTGCGGACACGGACGAACAGGGGTACGGAATCATCGAGGCGCAGAAGCTCTATCAGCTTGTGCGTCAAGCGAAGAACGCGAATGACCGGCTGTTCGAGATCGAATTTCTTGATGGTGGAGCGCAGGCTTATGTGTTCACGTTCGGGTAGGCGCTGCAGACGCTGTGCATTTCCAAGTGCGCTCGCGCAAGCCGCTACATGACGGGACTCACCTCGGCAACGTATAGGCTCTTGAAGCCACAGTGGGCTCCTTAATACCAAACATACTAATGAGCCGAATTTATTGCTTATAGTGGTTATAATGATCTCCGTTGCAGCGGCAGCCTGTTATTCATGCCTCTTTGCAACGCCTGTTCATGAGGTGTCTCTCACCCCTGCAGGCCCTGTGTTGCGACTTTCGTCGCCTGTTGGTCTGTAGAGCTGCAGCCAACCGAGTTCCTAGTTGGCTCACGCAAGTTGATTCAAACCTGCGGTCCCGGACAAATTAGATTCCAAATATCGGCATTTCCATGGGCAAGTTCGTCGTTTCGCCCGCGACACATCCGACCGACTGTGGCCGTTTTCGCGCCTCTTTCTCGGTCCATCGATCTCGGAGCGATGGCAGCTCATGTCGGGTGTTCCAGCTCGACAAGGCCTTTGCCTCGCGCGAAGCCGCCCGGCTTCTTGCGGTCACGCAGGCGTGGCTGCAAACGTGCATGCCTCACCCGCTGAGTGCTGATGCTCTACCGGCATAGATCCCCACTCACTTGTGCCAGTTGCTGCGGATTTCCGATCCGAAGATCCGAGTTCCACCGTCGCGGCAATCGTCGCGCACCTTCATTCAGAAAGGCTCTTTTCATGAGCGTCAAAATTTACGTGGGCAACCTTCCCTTTTCCGTGACCGATTCCATTCTGGAAAGCAACTTTGCCGAGTTCGGGCGGGTTTCTTCGGCCAAGGTCATGATGGATCGCGAAAGCGGCCGCTCCAAGGGTTTCGCATTTGTGGAAATGGGCTCGGCCGAGGTTGCTCAGGCCGCCATCACCGGCCTGAACGGGATGTCCGTCGATGGGCGCTCTATCGTGGTGAACCTGGCCCGTCCCCGCGAAGAGGGGAGCGGCTCGGGTGGCTACAGCGCGGCCGGTTACAGCACCGCCAAACGTTCGGACGTTGGCTACGGCAATGGCGGCTTTGGCGGCGGTCGTTACTGACCTGGGGAATGCGTTCTGAAAAACCGGCCTGACTGGGCCGGTTTTTTTTCGTCCGTTCGCCGGACGCTGACTCGCTGAGTCTCGCTATTCAACACGCGCGAGATGTCTTCAGGGGCCACAGTTGGCTGCCGTGTTCACGGACAAGGCCCGGAGTCCACCTGTGTGCCGCCTATGTGCGGCCTGCCCAGCCTCCCGTATTGGTGTCGCGCCTGAGCTCTGCGCGTCCCAGCGGCGTGATGCGCAGGATGGTGCCTGTGCTGTGAGCGTCGAACGGCTCTGGCGGCAGGATCGCCTCCAGCATCCCCGCAGCGCGCAGGATGGCGGCATTGCGAATGTCCTGGGGATTTCGAACCTCGATCGGAAGAGCCGCATGCTCGATCTTGCGCAAGAAATCTTTAGCCATGCGCTGTATGCCTCCGGACGTTGACCATTGCCTTCAGAAGAGAAGCCGCCGCACGGATTTGCGCAGGCCCGAGGCTTTCGCACGCGAGACACGCTCGACAATCACCGTCACAGGCCGGCCGAGAGGGGCATTGCGCATGCAGCAAGGCTCACGAACCGCCGACGACAGCGTGTGCGGCGTCGGGGCCCTGTCTTGTGTGCCTACGGGCTTCGTTCGCCGCGGCGTGCAGGCTGTCGGCCGTTCGGGTGGCGGCATCCGCCGTCATGGTGACGGCCACGCCGTCGGGACCATCCAGAACCACCACGCCATCGATCGCTGTGGCCACGCCTGCGTCTTCGCGCGGGTGGAGCGCGGTCTTGTTATCCATCATGGGACTCTCCAGTTTGCCCAACCGCCTCGGCGGCCACGCGCGCATTCAAATAAAGGTATCCAGGTTCGAACAGCGCCGCTTTCACCAACCCGGCGAGGTCGAGGATCTGCACCTGCGATGAGCGAACCTGGCACAGCCCCATCTCGCGCAGATCCCTCAAGACACGGTTGACGTGCACGTTCGTCAGGCTGCAAACCTCGCCGATGTCCGACTGCGTCATCGGCAGCGAGAACCCATGGTCGCGAGATCGGCCCACCGCCAGCAGCCGGGCATGGGTCTCGCATAAAAAATGAGCCACACGTTGCAGCGCGGTGAGGCTGGACAGTCGATAGATCCACTGGCGATGCTGAGCGGCATCGAGCATCGTGATGAACCACAGGCGCCGTGCCAGTTCGCCGTCGTCATGCTGGATCTGCTCCAGTGCCTCGTGCGTGAATACCGCCGCGCGCACATCCGTGAGCGCCCCCACGTCGTGATCAAGCCGTTTCAGGGTGAACGCATGCAGGTCGACGAAATCGCCCGGCACATGCACGGCGACAAGGTGCCGCTTGCAATCGCGCGCGTCCACGTGCCGCGTCATGAAGCCATCGACGAGCAGCAGGCTGATGTGGATCTGCGTGTCCTGGTGCACCGCGATCTCACCTGCCCGAAATGTCCGAACGCTGGCGATGGCCGACTCCAGTCGGTCGCGCTCGGCATCGGACAGCGTGGTGGCGCGGTTCAGGAGGACGGAGTTGGTCAGCATAGGTTGGGCGAGGGCGCCATCGTGCGTCATGTCGGAGGTCACTGCATTAACCCAGATCAAGATTGAACCTGAATTTTGGGGTTGCAGTGCAGAGGGATTGCGTCCTACAGCACGAGGCGCGGCGCAGTCCCTACGCTGTGTGTTGGCGCCGTTGCCGCATGCCACTCGAACCCACATCCATCATGGCCAAAAGACCCACCCCCGAACTCGTGGCCGCACGAGCTGCCGCCCGAAACACCGACAGCGCACCTTCGCAACCGGCCCCTGCTGCTGCCGGGTCAGGCGACGCACCCGCGCAGAAGGCGATCGACACACAGGCGCTTGCCGTGTCCATGCCCCTGAACTCGAACAAGGCCCTCGAGCACGAGAACCACGGGCGCGAAGCGCCCGTGGGCCTGCACGTGAGTTCGCCTTCGCGCCTGCCCACGGGCAGCACGCTCTCGGAGGCCAATGCGTCGGACAAGGTCGGCACCGCCGCCGTGGAAGGTGTCAACGCGACGATCGGCACGTTCGATCATGTGCGCGTCGATTCAAGCGGGCAGGTGCTCACGACCAACCAGGGCGTGCCCGTTGCCGACAACCAGAACTCGCTGAAGGCAGGCGCGCGCGGTCCGGTCCTGCTGGAGGATTTCATCCTGCGCGAGAAGATCACGCACTTCGACCATGAGCGCATTCCCGAGCGCATCGTGCACGCGCGCGGCTCGGCTGCGCATGGGTTCTTCGAGTGCTACGAGCCGCTCACCCGGTACACCAAGGCAGCGCCCTTCAAGGAGGCCGGCAAGGTCACACCGGTGTTCGTGCGCTTCTCGACCGTCGCTGGCGAGCGCGGCTCCAAGGACACCGCGCGCGACGTGCGCGGCTTTGCGGTGAAGTTCTATACGGACGAGGGCAACTGGGACCTCGTGGGCAACAACATGCCGGTGTTCTTCATCCAGGACGCGATCAAGTTCCCGGACCTGGTCCACGCCGTCAAACCCGAGCCGCATCACCAGATGCCGCAGGCGGCCAGTGCGCACGACACCTTCTGGGATTTCGTGTCGCTCATGCCGGAGTCCACGCACATGCTGATGTGGCAGATGTCGGACCGCGCGATTCCGCGCAGCTACCGGATGATGCAAGGCTTTGGCGTGCACACCTTCCGGCTCGTCAACGAGGCGGCCGATTCGGTGCTCGTCAAGTTCCACTGGCAGCCGAAGCTGGGCACCCACTCGCTGGTGTGGGAGGAGGCGGTCAAGATTTCCGGGGCGGATCCGGACTTCCACCGCCGCGACCTGTGGGAGGCGATCGATGCGGGCGAGTACCCCGAATGGGAGCTGGGCCTGCAGATCTTCACCGAAGCGCAGGCCGAGCAGTTCAGCTTCGACATCCTGGACGCCACCAAGCTGATCCCCGAAGAACTCGTGCCGGTGCAGATCGTGGGACGCATGGTGCTCAATCGAAACCCGGACAATTTCTTCGCCGAGACCGAACAGGTCGCGTTCTGCACGGCCCACATCGTGCCGGGCCTGGACTTCACGAACGACCCGTTGCTCGCAGGCCGCATCCACTCCTACGTGGACACCCAGATCAGCCGGCTTGGCGGCCCGAATTTCCACGAACTGCCGATCAATGCACCCATTGCGCAGGTTCACAACAACCAGAGAGACGGCATGCACCGTCAGGCCATCCACCGCGGACGCGTGGCCTATGAGCCCAATTCGCTCGCCGGCGGCTGCCCCTTCCAGGCGGGCGCGGCGCAAGGCTTTGCCAGCGTGGCGCGACGCATCGATGCGAAGGAGAGCGCCGACAAGGTGCGCATCAAGCCCGAGAAATTCGCCGACCACTACACCCAGGCGCGCCTGTTCTTCGAGAGCCAGACGGACGACGAAAAGGCGCATATCGCCCGGGCGTTTCGCTTCGAGCTGTCCAAGGTCACCATCCCCGCGATCCGGCAGCGCACGGTCGCGATGCTACGCAACGCGTCCGAGGCGCTTGCTGCGCAGGTGGCCCAGGACCTCGGCATGGCGCTGCCCGAGGCACTGCCTCCGGCGGTCGAGACACCTGCGGCGGCCGAAGTGCAGAACTCGCCCGCGTTGTCGCTGCTGGCGCGACCGGGAGACGGCGGCATCCGCACGCGCAAGGTCGCCGTGCTGGTCGCCGAAGGGGTGGAGGGTGCATCGCTTCAGACCCTGGTGGCGGGACTGTTCGCTCAAGGCGCCGTGCCGCGGCTGATCGCCCCTCGGCTGGGCATCTACACCGCGGCCGGCGGCGAGACATTCCACGCCGATGCCACGATGGAGAACTCGCCCGGCTTTCTGTTCGATGGCTTGGTCCTGCCCGACGGCGCGGCCGGGGTGGAAGCGCTCGCCGCGGATGCCCACACGCTCGAATTCCTGCGGGATCAGTATTGGCATTGCAAGCCGATCCTGGTGCTGGGCGCGTCCGAGGCCTTGCTCGTCGAAGCGCAGGTCCCACTCGCCCTGGCGGACGGGTCGCCGGACGCTGCGTTGATTCTGGCGGAGGCCGCCGCAGCGACCGAGGCCACGGCGCTATTCATCGACGCGCTTGGCAAACCGAGGGACTTCGCCCGTGAGGCCAATCCGCCGCTGCCGGTGGTCAAGGCCGCCTGATGCAAGCGCCGCAGTGCCTCGGCCAGCGAGTCGACCTCGTCCCGGACGCGCAGGCGGCCATCGACACTTTGCAAAGGCCGCACCATGCTCGGTATCGCAATCCCCGCCCATGACGAGCGCTCGTCCATCACCGCGTGCGTGCGCGCTGCGTTGGCTGCGGCCACGCACGATCGTCTGAACGGCGAAGCGTGCGTGGTGCTGGTCGTGGCCGACGCATGCAGCGACGACACGGCTGCGCTCGCTCAGATCGCCGGCGCGCGGGTGATCGTCGTCAACGCGCGCAATGTGGGATGTGCGCGCGCTGCCGCGGCGCAGGCGTTGCTGGCTTGGGGATGCCGGTGGCTGGCGTTCACGGATGCGGACACGATCGTGGCTCCGGATTGGCTGGCCGATCAGCTGTCCCTTGGCGCGGACGCTGTGTGTGGCACCGTCGGCGTGGACGATTGGACCGCGCACGGTGTGCACGCCGGGCTTCTGCGCCAGCATTTCATCAAGACCTATGTGGACCGCGATGAACACGCGCATGTCCATGGGGCCAACCTCGGGGTGTCGGCTGCGGCGTATCGGCGTGCAGGCGGCTTCCAGGCACTTGCCTGCAGCGAAGACGTGGCGCTCGTGGAGGCGTTGGTCGGCTGCGGTGCACGCGTGGCTTGGAGCGCCAAGCCGCGGGTCGTCACCAGCGCGCGCGTCGTGGCGCGTGCAGCCGGAGGCTTTGCCGACGCATTGATCCGCGCGGTCGCCCTTCGCCTGGAGGCGGGCTCGGTCACGGGTGAGGTCGAAGCCTGAATCGCAATAACTGATCACCTGCAGGCGGTTGGCGCAAATGCAAAGGCTTTCGGGAAGAGGGCTTTCTTGATGGTCAAGCAGCGAGGTCTGCGCTCTCCTAAGCCTCACTCCTTGGCGTCAAAGAAATTCCTAGAACCACATCTGCCGCAGGAATTGAAGAGGATGCCGCCGCAAGAACGAGTTTAAATTAACATAACATTCATTGTGTTCAAAAGGACCCGATGGTCGACCGGCCAAAAAGAACACCAGCCAGCGAGCCGCTATTGCGGCCCGCTTCAAAGTCCTATGCCTCGATACCGGTTTAAAGGTGCCTGACGTGGCCCGAACTCTTCAGGTCACCGAGCGGACCGTCTATGCTTGGTTTTTAGGCAAAAACCGCGGTGCCGTACGCGGCCTACAAGCTGCTGCGGATCCTCAATCTGTTTGAGCAGCCCGGCTGGCCAGGATGGCACATGCACAGCGGCAAGCTGTGGACACCTGAGGGCTTTGGGTTCGATCAGACCGATGGCCAGTGGTGGTCCCTCCTGGTGCGCCAAGCAAGGGGGGTCATGGCTGCATACGCACGCGCAAACGCCCTTGAGCGGGCGCAGGAGGGTTCGAGCCTTTGACGGAGCTGGACGCGCTGCGCCTCCGCTCCGTCCAAGCGATGGTCAGCCCCGCCCCTCAGTCTTCGCTCTCTTCCTCGTCCTCGTCTTCTTCCGCTTCTTCGGCACGGCGAACCGTCAGGAAGTTCTCGGTGTCTTCCACGAAGGCCATGGCCTTGCCGTCAGGCGCCATGCCGCGGACTTCGGTCTGCGCGCCGTCGCCGTTCTTGTAGTCGACCGACACCAGTGCAAAACAGGCCAGGGCTTCTTCCATCTCACCATCGTCGCCGCCGTCGTAGACAGCGACCCATCCGTCGGCGGGCATGATTTGCAGAATCTTCACTTCTTCCATCGGTTCTTTCCAGGCTCAAAACAAATTGAGTCTTCAGGATAGCCGATGAAAAAGCGCCCCGAACGGCCGTCGCATTGGCTTACGTGCGTGCCGCGCGGCGCGCCGCACGCGCCGCACGCGCCGCCTCGGCCTCCCGCACCGCCGTGTCCGTGAACGCATTCGCCGGATGCATCACCTCCAGCGCAATCTCCTGCAAGGTCACGTCCACCGGGCTGCCGAACACCGTGATGGCGCTGATGAACGACAGCCGGCCGAGGCGTGTGTCGATGTCCAGCGTCATGGCGGGCCCGCCGGTCGATTCGTCGACCGGCGCCATGCCGCCCGGCCAGGCCAGGGCCTCGCGCAGCAGCGACCCCAGCCCCGGGTCGCCCGTCAGGTCGAACTGGCGGCGTATCTGCACGATGAAGTGCGAGCGCCACGCGGCCAGGTGCTGCACGCGCGGCGCCATGCCCAGCGGATGCAGCATCAGGCGGACCACGTTGGTCGGTGCTTCCAGCAGCGAGGCGTCGATGCCTTCGTAGAGCGCCGGCACGCCGCCGTTGGCGCGCACCACGTTCCAGTGCCGGTCGATGACGAAGGCCGGAAACGGCCGGTGCCGCTCCAGCGTGACGTCGATGATGGCGCGCACCGAATCGAACGACGCATCGTCGAAAGGCCGATGCTCGAACACGGCCGCGAACCCGGCTGCGGCCAGCAGCATGTTGCGTTCCCGCAGCGGAATCTCGAGCTCTTCGGCAAGCCGCAGGATCAGGTCGCGTCCGGGTTGGGCGCGGCCCGTTTCCACGAAGCTCAGGTGCCGCGTCGACACGTCGGCCTGCAGCGCCAGTGCCATCTGGCTCAGAGCGCGCCGCTCGCGCCAGCCGCGCAGGCGCTGACCCAACTGGAAAGCCGGACTCATGGCGTCGTTGTGCATGGGCGCAGCATAGGGCAGCCCTCGCAAGCGGCCATGACGTGCAGGTCATCGACGTTTCTGGTACGAAGAAGCAGAGTGGCACCCCTCCCCTTTTTCCAGAAAGACCCGCCATGCCCACACCTGAGACGCTCGAACGCTTCATCGCACTCGTCGAAGCCAACGCCCATGCGCAGGCCGTCGAGGCGTTCTATGCCCCCGACGCCGCGGTGAGCGAAAACCAGTCGGCGCCGCGCGTCGGGCGCGACACGGCCATTGCGCGCGAGCACGCGATCCACGCCAAAGCCCGCTCGATGGCGTCGCGCTGCGTGCGGCCCGCGCTCATTCAAGGCGACCATGTCGCCATCCGCTGGGTGTTCGATTTCGAATGGCCCGACGGCACGGCCACCCACATGGAAGAAGTGGCCTGGCAGCGCTGGGAGGGCGAGCGGCTGGTGGCCGAGACTTTTTTCTACGATCCGGCGCAGCGCACGCCTCGTTGAAACGGCGGCGACAAGAAAGGCGCAGCGCTAGCGCACCGGTGGACGAAGGACGGACGATTCCAGCAAGCGAAGCTGGTAGGCAATCTGATGAAGCTGCTGCGCCACGGTGAGGGGACGGGCCGCGCTCGCGCCAGTGCGAGCCCCGGGCTCCTTGCGCCTGCGTGTTTTGAGCGTCGCCTTGCGGCGCACCTGGTGCATCACGGAATGCACGGCGGCGGACGCATCGTCGGTGGCGTCGCGCAGCGCCGCGATGGCCAGTTCCAGGTCGATGTCCCGTTGCCTCATGGCTTGCTCCACGAGACCCGGCGTCTTGGGGAGCGCGCGCGCCGCGCCTATGAAATGCATCTCTTTTTCAAGCCTCAAGGAGATTGCTCCTGACCGTGCGTGTCCACCTGTCGTGCGGCCGCATGCCTGATCGGCAGGTTAAGGCGTACGTTGCGGTCGAAACTGAGCGTTTCTGAGCGCGGCATCTGCGCAGCACCTGCATCAGGGCCGGACCAACGCCGTGGCGTGAAAGCAGTAGCCGGCATTGCGCGCGGTGTTCAGAGGCAGGGTCAGCCCGGTGGCCTCGCTGACCTTGCGCCGCAGGCGGCGAATCTGCGTGTCGAGGCGGCGCTGGTCGTAGCTCAAGAAGTGCTCGCCCAGCGCCGTCACGATCTGCTGGCGGCTGGCGATGTCACCCGCACCGCGCATCAGTTCGTGCAGCACAGTGAGATCCTGTTGCGACAGTGCGATGGGTGGGAAGCCCGGCGCCGACAGTCGGCGGGCCCCCAGCTCGAGCACCCACGTGTCGGCCGGGAGCGTGGCGGCTTCGTCCCCCAGGCGGCGTGACAGTGCCGCCAGGGTGGCCGCGAGTTCGTCGAGGTCGGCGGTCTTGGGGAGGTAGTAGTCGGCGCCGATGTCCAGTCCCGCGACGCGGTCGCGGGCCCCGCCCCGCGCGGTCAGCACGACGATGCCCAGGCGCTCGCCGCGTTCGCGCAGCTCGCGGATGAGGGTCAGGCCGTCGCCGTCGGGCAGGCCCAGGTCCACCAGCGCGATGCCGTGGCGTCGCGGGTCGTAGCGACGCCTGAAGCCTTCGAGCGAGCCTTCGGCATCGACGCGATAACCGTTGCCGACAAGAAACTCGCTCAACTCCTCGCGAAGCACAGCTTCGTCTTCCAGCAGGATCACATCACGCATGCGGGGAGGTTAGCGACAGCGAGCGAGGTGGACCTGAGCATTTCTGAGCGTGGAACAAGGATGGCGGGTGCACGTCGTGAAGCAGCGAAAGGCGCGGATTCTAGGCGGGCGCCGTAGATAATCCGCGCCGATGAAATGGCTTGTCTGGTGTCTGTGCGTGTGTGGCTTCATCGCCGTGTCGGGCATCATCTCGCCGAACGCGGCCCTCGCCTCGCCGCTGCTGCTGGACCCGCGCGCGAGCGTCGACAGCCACGGCCATCTGTCGATGCTTCGCGACCCCGCAGGCCAGCTCGACGCCGACGCAGCGGCGGCCGCCACCGGCTGGCAAGTGCTGCCCGGCGCCGTGAACGCGGGCTTCACCACCGACACTCTCTGGATCCGCCTCGACGTGCAACGGCCTGCCGCCGCGTCCGACCGGTGGCTGGTCGAGTTCGGCAATGCGCTGCTCGACGATGTGCGGCTGTACCGGCAGGCCGCAGCCGGGCAATGGCAGCAGGTACAGCACGCTGGCGAAAACACCGGACGCGGGCAATGGCCCGTGGACGCGCGCAACGTGCAGTTGCCGCTGATGCTCGACAGCCCGTCGCCGACGCCGCTGCTGCTGCGCCTGCAGACCAAGAACGCGATGTCGACCACCATCGGCTTCGCGACCCCCGAGACCTACGGCCGCGCGGCGCGGCGCGAGTACCTCTGCTATGGACTCGGCTTCGGGTTCGGCCTGCTGCTGATCGCCTTTCACTCGCTGTTCTGGCAGATGACCCGCGACCGCCTGAGCGCCTGGTACCTGCTGTACGTGTCCAACGCGCTGCTGGTCGAGCTGCTGAGCGCGGGACTCGCGCAGCAACTGCTCGAGATGCCGGTGTGGCTGTCCGACACCGTGCTGAGCCTGTCCATGTGCACCGCCTTGGCGATCGGCCTGCGCTTTTCCTTCATGCAACTGAACGTGGACGCGCGGTGGCCGCGCCCTTCCCGCGCCGCGCTGCATGCGGTGACCCTGCTGTGCGCCGCGGCCGCGGCCCTGGTCCTGGCCGGCCACAACGGGCCGGCCATGCTCGCGATGCAGTCGGCGGCGATGCTGAGCATCGTGTGCCTGATCGGCGCTGCGCTGTGGCTACTGCCGCGCGACGAGGGCCAGGCGCGGGCGTTCCTGCTCATCTTCGGCATCTACTACACGGGTGTGCTGGTGACCTTCGTGCGCAACATGGGCTGGCTGCCGGCCAATGTCTGGACCCAGAACGCCGCGGCCCTGGGCACCCTCCTCCACATGCTGCTGATGAGCATGCGGCTGAGCCGGCGCTACGACCAGCTGCGCCGCGACAAGGAAGCTGCGCAAGCGCGCGTGGTGCAGGTCATCGGCAGGCAGAACGACCTGCTCGAAGAAGAGGTGCGTCGGCGCACGGCCGACCTTCGCAAGGAGATAGAGCAGCGCGAGCGGCTCGAGCTCGACTTGCGCGCCGCGCTGGAGACCGAGCGCCGCGCGAAGCAGTCGCAACTGGATTTCGTGGCGATGGTCTCGCACGAGTTCCGCACGCCGCTGGCGATCATCAGCACGACGGCGCAGCAGATCGCCAGGAATCTCGATGCGGCGCGCGAGAAGACCTTGTCGCGCTGCATGAACCTGCGCGCGGCGGTGCAACGCATGGCCGTGCTCGTCGACGAGTACCTGACCGCCGACCGCATGGAGACCGGCCATGCGCACTTCCAGCCGCGTCCCTGCGATCGGGAAGAGCTGATGCAGCTGTTCGAGGACCTGGCGGCCGACTGGCCGGACGGGCGGGTCGCATTGCAGGCGGGCGAACTCCCTCCCCGCCTGGTCTGCGACCCGGGGCTGCTGCGCGTGGCGTTGCGCAACCTGCTGGCCAATGCGGACCGGCACACGCCGGCTGGTCGCGCGATTGAACTGGACGTGGTGTCGCACTCGCTCGACGTGTTGCGCATCGGCGTGAACAACCCCGGCGAAGCGATTCCGTCCGATGAAGTCGCGCGCGTGTTTGAAAAGTACTTTCGCGGGCGCAAGGCCGCGCGCTCGCCCGGAGCCGGGCTTGGGTTGTATCTGGTGCACCGGATTGCGCAACTGCATGGCGGCCATGCGCAGTTGGAAAGTGCCGGGCACGACGGGCCTGTCCGCTTCAGCGTAGCGCTGCCGTTGGAGCAGACCTGAGCCGAGGTGGGTCAGGCCGCTGGATGTCGAAGCCGTCGAGCGAGCGATTGCTGTCAGGCCTATGGGAAATGCCGGACACACCAAATACACTAACGGCCGGCGTTCCGATCTTGGTAAGCCAGAAATCACAGGTTTGCAGTGAAAACTTTGGCCGTTAGTGTATTTCCATGAACACCCTTCCGCTCTTCGCCCCGCACTCCGACGAAACCCATCGCCTGGCCTTCGACCGCTGGCTGGCGGATCAGCGCGCGGCGGGTTCGCTGCGGCAAACGGGATCGATTGCGGTCTATCGCGACATGTGGGGCAGTTTTGTCGCGTGGTGCCTGGGCCAGTCGCCAGCCGTCGACCTCGACACGCTCGACGTGCGCGATCTCGAGGCGTTCCAGGCCGCGCGCTATGGCATGAAGGCCGCCGACCAGTCGCTCTCGCCGCGCCACGCACTGCGGCTGCTGCGGCTCATCGACCGCGTGCTGCGCCACCACGCGGCTGAAACCGGTGAGCCGCCCAACACCGCGGCGTCAGACTGGCTCGCGGCGCATCCGGACATCCGCTACGCCGAAGCGGCGCAGTCCGACCCCCTGCCCGACTTTCTCTCGGTGCCCGAGGCGCGACGGCTGATCACCTTCCTTTCCGAGGCGCGGCCGCGGCCCGGTCTTTCAGGACCGCGACGCGACGCCCATCGCGCCTTCAGCTGGCAGCAGCTTCGCAACCGCACCGCGGTGGCATTGCAGCTGGGTGGCGGGCTCGCCCCGGGGGACGTGCGCGCATTGACGATGTTTGCGCCGGTGTCCGCGGGCGGACGTGTGCGCGGCAGGCCCTGGAAAGTCTCGGTGCCGGGCAACGGCAACCTGCCCCCGCGCGAGACACCCATCGCGCCCTGGGCCGGCGAGTTGCTGCAGCACTGGCTCGAAGTCCGCGCCGAGGCGCGCATCCTCGGCGACAACCTGCTCCCATCGACGCTCAGCGGCAAGCCCTGGAGCAAGGAGGCGCACTACAAGGCGGCCAGGGCCGTGCTGGAAGAAGCAGGCGTGGAAGCCGCCGATGGCGGATCGTTCCGGTTGCGGCACACCTTTGCGCTGCGCCAGTTGCGCCGCGGCACGCCGGTCGAGCAGGTTGCCAGATGGCTCGGCATCGACCCCGAAGCAATGGGCAAGTACAGCCGCGTGGTGGTCGGCCCCGCGGATGTCATCTGAGGGCGTCGCGGGCGGCGGCCACGGCCCTTTGGGGCTCCCTCCTACGCCCGCGGCGCCAAGCGTCGTTACGGTTGGGTGCTTCGAAACCGCAAGCTTGCCCCCGGCACAGACCCATGAAATTTTCCGTCTCCAGTTCCCTCGTTTCCCGCACCCTCCTGATCGCCGGCGCACTCGCACTCGGTGCATGCGCCAGCAATGCGCCCACTGCGAGCACCGCATCGGGGATCGACAACCAACCCGACCCGACCATCCTGCTGGTGCCCGTGCGCATCCAGGATCCGGCCCTGGCCTCGGGATGCTGGGCCCAGTTCTATTCGAAGCGCGACTTCCAGGGCGACTTCGTCACGCTGGTCGGACCGGCTCAGGTGCAGAGCATGGACAAGGGAACCGCCAGGCAGCTCAAGCGCGACATCGACAGCGTGAGCGTTGGGCCGCGCGCCACCCTCGAGGTGTACGAGCACGCCATGTTCAAGGACCGCACCGTGAGCTTTGCGCCGAACAGCCGCGAAGGCGGCTTGGTGCGCAAGCTGGGCTTCGGCGGCCGCATCGAGGCCATGAAGCTTTCCTGCAGCTAAGACCCGCGAAGGTAGGGTCTGGACAAAGCTGGCACGAAGATCGCAATGCCTTCTTCATGCTTACATCCATCCAGAAAGCCATCATCCTGCGCAAGAACGGCTTCGTGGTGCCGGATGCGCCTGCCGAGCCATCGGTAACCCAAGCCCAGTCCCTGGAGCCGGCCCCGGCGATGCAGGCCTGGCACCGGGCCATCGAGGCCCTGTTCGCCGGCTACGCCGCGGCCCGCGCCGCGAAGAGCCTGCGTGACGCGCAGGAGAAAAGCCAGCTCGAGTGGTTGCGCCAGATGTCGAACGGCGCAGCACCAAGGCTTCGAACGCAGCGCATCTGACCGCTCGACGGCCGCAAGTACGGCCTGTTGTGCGCGTCAGCCTTGCAATTCGAAGGCGGCCTGGACGATGGGCCTGGCCCATCCCGGCGTTGCCGCCAGCGCCACAGCGTCATCGGCTTGGGGGAAATCGATCTGCCCCTGGCTCATCTCCAGCACCAGCACGGGGTCTCCGATCTCGCCGCCGGGCAGCGCTTCGGCACTGTTGTCGAACACCTGCAGCCGCGCCAGCGCCGGCATCAGCTGGATCAGGTTGGCGCGAGACGCCACCCAGCGCTCGCGGATCTTGTGCTCGGGAATGTCGTGGCCGCCGTGCGCCACCCTTGCGCGCACACGGGCCAGGTGCTGCTCCGGCGACGCGAGCCCGCAGAAGATCATGACCACGTCGTGGGTCGACGCGGCGGCGGTGAGCATGGCGGGAATCGTGTTCGCGCCCAGGGTGGTCTCGAAGGCGTAATTGGTGCGTTGCGCGATCGCGGCCTCGAGCCTGTCGCGCCCGAGGTTCCATGCGCGGGCGTTCGCGTCTTCGGGCGTCAGCCCCAGCTGCGCCATGAGGTCGCGGGCACAGGTGTCGGGGTTGAACCAGCTCAGCCCGTGCTCGGCAAGCAATGCCCCGCCCACCGAACTCTTGCCCGCGCCATTGACGCCGGCCAGCACCAGGATGAACGGGCGCTCGGCCGCTGCCATCAGAAGGTGTCACCCGCCTTGGGGCGGCGCCCCAGCTTTCCCTTGGCCGCGAACAGGCTGCCCACCTGCTGCGCCGCGCCCGGCTGCTGCAGCACGCCGAGCCGCGCGTCGAAGCGGCGGCCAAGTTCGTCGAGCACCGACTGCTCGCGCGCCTTGAGCGCCTGGGCGTCTTCCACCAGCTGGTTGTAGGTGGCCGCGGTCAGCAGCACCATCTCCACCGTCGAATGGTTGGTGACGGCCACGCTGCCGGACTCCTGCACCTGGCGCACCACGTCGCCCCAGCGGTTCTTGACGTGGGAGGCGTTTTGACGCGGCAGTTCGTTGAGGCTGGGGAGGACGGCGGCCATGGGATGCTCCTTTGACGCCATTATGGCAAAAATAGCCATAATGACCAGCTCAGGACGGCGATGGCCTTTTCAGGCGTGGGCCCTTCGTGGGTCGCGCCTGCTCGGGATGCCTCAGGCCAACGCGGCCAGCCGCGCCTCCTGGCGCTGAATCAAGCGCCCGAGTTCTGCCATGTCCGTGCCGTTCAGCACCGGCCCGGGCCGCCGCACGAACGCCGAGCGAATGGCGCCGCGGCGCTTGAGCGTCTCCTTGCGCAGCGCCAAGCCAATGCCGTACTGGAACTCGTGGCGCAACAGCGGCAGGTACACGTTGAACAGGTCTTCCGCCTCCTCGCTGCGCCCTTCGTCGAACAGCCTGCACACCTGCACCAGCATCTCGGGGTAGGCAAAGCCAGTCATCGCGCCGTCCGCGCCGCGCAGCATTTCCTGCGGCAGGAAGAGCCCGCCGTTGCCCACCAGCACGCTGATGCGTCGGCGGCCCGCGGCCACGCTCTGCTCACGCACTTCGCTGAGCTTGCGCATGCCCGGAAAGTCTTCGTGCTTGAGCATGACCACCTGCGGGAAATCGTCGATCAGCTGGTGAATCACCGACACCGACATGTGCACACCGGTCGACTGCGGAAAGTCCTGCAGGCAGATCGGAACCTCGGGTCCCAGCAGCCTGGCCACCGTGGCGTAGTAGTTGTAGACCTGCTCGTCGGTCTTCAGGTTGGCCACCGGCGCCAGCATGATGCCGGCCGCGCCCTGGTCCATGGCGGTCTTCGACAGGCGCTCCACGTGCCGGTTCGATGCATGGCTCACGCCCACCACCACCGGCGCGCGCGCGCCGACGCGCTTGAGCACGCGCTCCATCACGCTCAGCGTCTCGGCCTCGGTGAGCTTGGGCGCCTCGCCCATCATGCCGAGGATGGTGAAGCCGGTGACGCCCTTCTCCAGGTAGAAGTCGGTCAGGCTGTCGGTGCTTTCCAGGTCGAGCTCGCCGCTGTCGGTGAACGGTGTCGCTGCAATGATGTAGACGCCCTTCGACGTCTCGCTCAGCTTGTTGATCTTGGTGGAGGTCACGGGAAATCCTTTGGATGAAGAGTGTTGTCTGGGGGGGCTGGCCGCTGCCGGCTCAGCGGCGCGCACGGCGGTGCTCGAGGCGGCCGAGCCAGCGCGTGAGCGGCCACAGCAGCGCCAGGTACATGAAAGCGGCCAGCATCACTGGCGACGGGTTGAACACCAGCGACTGCGCATCGCGCGCGGCGCGCAGCAACTCGGGCAGGGCCACAACGCTCGCGATGCTGGTGAGCTTCACGATCTCGATGCTGTTGCCCACCAGGTCGGGCAGCACGTTCTTCACGGCCTGCGGAACCACCACATGGCGAAGGGCCTGCGCCCGCGTGAGGCCGGTGGAGCGCGCGGCCTCCATCTGGCCTTTCGCCACGCCCTCCAGCCCGGCGCGGAACACCTCGGCGTAGTAGCTTGCGTTGTTGAGCACGAAGGCCAGGGCCACCGCGGCCACCTTGCCGAGTTCGAGGCCCAGGAACGGGCCGCCGAAATAGATCAGGATGAGCAGCACCAACGGCGGAAACGCGCGAAAGAAATCGATGCAGCCCACGATGCCCCAGCGCAATGCGCGGCTGCCCGACTGCGTGAGGCCGAGCGCCAGCGCCAGCCCCGCGGCGGCGCCCAGCGGAATGACCAGCGCGGAGAGCCACACCGTCGTCCACAGCCCGCGCAGCAGGTAGGGAAACACCGCCGCGTAGACCTCGAGGTTGAAGAAGTTCTGGATCAGACTTTCCATGGCGTTCCTACCTCCGCTGCCAGTGCTGTTCGAGCCACCGCGAGAACACGACCAGAGGCAGGAACACCACCAGGTACGCGAGCGCGGCCATCATCAAGGGCGTGGGGTTGCCCGCGTAGCTGCTCGCGCCCTGCGCGTTGTTCAGGATCTCGTTGAGCGCCACCACCGAGCCGAGCGCGGTGTTCTTGGTGATCGAGATCACGCGGTTGGTCAGCGGCGGCACCGCACGGCGCAAGGCCTGCGGCAGCACCACCCAGCGCATCGCCTGCCACCACCGCATGCCGGTGGAGCGCGCGGCCTCGAGCTGCCCCCGGGGCACCGCCGAAATGCCGGCCCAGATGCTTTCTTCCGCGTACGCGGCCAGCACCAGCGACAGCGACAGCCAGGTCACGGCGAAGGCCGACAGCGGCAGGCCGAGCGCGGGCAGCCCGAAGTACAAAACGATGAGCACCACCAGCGGCGGCAGCGAGCGCATGATGTCCGCGAAGGCGACGATGGGCAGCGCCAGCGCGCGGCGTCCGAGCGCACGCGCCACCGCCAGCCACAGCCCGAGCACCGTGCCCGTGACGACCACCGCCATGCCCACACCCACCGTCACCAGCATGCCGGCCGCGATGTTGGGCCAGTACTGCTTCGCAACCGCAAGGTTGAAGAAGGTGAAGAGAAAGCCGCTGTCGCCGCCCGTCATGACCGCCGGCTTCCATAGCGCGCCAGAAAGCTCCGCGTGCGCGCTTCGCGCGGGCGCTCGAACACGTCGGCCGCGCTGCCCTGCTCGACCACCACGCCGCCGTCCATGAACACCACCCGGTCGGCGGCCGCATGGGCGAAGGCCATCTCGTGCGTCACCACCAGCATGGTCATGCCGCGCTGGCGCAGGTCGCGCATCACGTGGAGCACGTCTTCCACCAGCTCGGGGTCGAGCGCGCTGGTGGGCTCGTCGAAAAGAATCACATGCGGCTTGAGCGCCACCGCGCGCGCGATGCCCACGCGCTGCTGCTGGCCGCCCGACAGCTCCGAAGGAAAGGACCTGGCCTTGCCCCCCAGGCCCACCTGCTCGAGCGCGGCCTGCGCCAGCGCCTGCGCCTCGGCGGCGGAACGGCGCTGCACCTTGCGCAACGCCAGCGCCACGTTGTCCAAGGCGCTCAGGTGCGGATACAGGTTGAACTGCTGGAACACCATGCCGATGTCCTGGCGCAGGCGGTTGATGTCCACCGTGGCCGAGGTCACGTCATGCCCGTTGGCATAGATGCGCCCGCCGCTCGGCGTTTCCAGCAGGTTGCAGCAGCGCAGAACGGTGCTCTTGCCCGAGCCCGAAGGCCCGATCACGCAGACCAGTTCGCCGGCGTTCACGTGCAGGTCGACGCCGCGCAGCACCTCGGTGTCGCCGTAGGACTTGCGCAGCCCGGAAATCTCCAGGATCGGCATCAGGCGCACTTGGGCGTGAAGGGGGTCGGGTCGTAGCCCTCGGTGCCGGGGACGCCGGTACCCGGGGCGATCTTCACGGCCGCGTCGTCGGCGCCCGGCTGGAAGCCGAACCACTTCACCGCCAGCTTGGCGACGGTGCCGTCCTTCTTCATGCACTTGAGCGCATTCGACGCTGCGTCGCGCCCGGCCTTGTCGTCGATGCGAAACGGCAGCGCCCACACCAGTCCGGTCTTGATGGTGTAGCTCGTCTTCAGGCTGGGGTTCTGCTTGGCGGCCCAGGCCACCACGGTGGTGCCGGCCAGGTTGTAGTCGGCACGGCCCGACTGCACGGCCTGCACCGCGTCGGCGTTGGCGCCGTACACGTCGAACTTGAAGCCGTACTTCTCGGCGTTCTCGCGCGCCCAGCCTTCGTAGTTGGAGCCCTTGTTCACCGCCACGGTCTTGCCCTTGAGGTCTTCGAGCTTCGCGATGGCAGGGGCCGACTTGGCGCCCAGAAAGGTGTAGTCGGTGTCCAGGTAGCCCTCGGTGAACAGAAGCGACTTGGCGCGCTCGGGCGTCACGGTGACGGGTGCGATCAGGAAGTCGTAGCGGCGGCTGTTCAGGCCCGGCACCAGGCCCGAGAACTCGGCGCCCTCGATCTCGATCTTGCGGCCCATCCGCTTGGCCAGTTCCTCGCCGAGGTCGACGTTGAACCCCTGTATGCCGCCGCCCAGCTTGGCCATGGCATGCGGCGCGAAGGTGGCGTCGACCGCGGTGCGCAGCGGCGCCTGGGCCAGGGCCGCCGTGGCGCCGAAGCAGCACAGCAGCGCGAAGGGCACGGCGCGAAGGCACGAAGAAAAGGACGGGGACTTCATGGTTCAACTCCTGGGGGGATCAATCGAAAGACGGCCGGCGGTGCGCGGCCCACGGAAGAAAATCAATTCGCATCGGCGGCGCGCGCCAGGCCGACCAGTTCGCTGAACCGGCCACGCTCCAGGGACGCGGCGGGCCGGCCGGCGAGCGGGTCGGGCCGCCCGCGCGCGATGTACTCGCCCGTGCCGCGTTCGACCTGCAGGGCGTTGTCGCGCACCACGCAGCGCCCGCGGCTGAATACCTGCTCGGGCCAGCCCCGCAGCACGCGGCCCTCGTAGGGCGTGTAGCCCACGTTGTCGTGCAGCATCGCGGCGCTCACCTCGACGGTGCGTTCGGGGTTCCACAGCACCACGTCGGCGTCGGCGCCAACGGCAATGACACCCTTGCGCGGCGCCAGGCCGTACATGCGGGCATGGTTGGTGGCGGTGAGCGCCACGAACTCCTCGATGCTCAAGCGGCCCTTCATCACGCCTTCGGAGAACAGCAGCGGCAGGCGCAGCTCGATGCCCGGCACGCCGTTGGCCATTTCCTTGAAGGTGGTGGCGTCGCCCTTGGGCAGCTTGCCCGAGGCGTCGAAGCGGTACGGCGCGTGGTCGGACGAATACACGCCCAGCGTGCCGTCCTTCAACCCGGCCCACACCGCCTCTTGCGAATCGGCGTCGCGCGGCGGCGGGCTGCAGCAGAACTTGGCGCCTTCCATGCCGGGCCTGTCGCTGTCGCCGGCTTCCAAAAACAGGTACTGCGGGCAGCTTTCGGCGTACACGGCCGCGCCCAGGCGGCGCGCATTGCGGATCACGTCCACCGTCTCGCGGCCCGCCACGTGGACGATGAGCACCGGCACGTCGGCCAGCCGTGCGAGCGCGATGGCCCGGTTCGTGGCCTCCGACTCGGCCAGCGCGTCGTGCGCCACGGCATGGAACTTCGGCGCCACGTGGCCGCGCTCGAGCAGGCGGTGCGCGATCCAGCGGATCATGTCGTGGTTCTCGGCATGCATCATCACCAGTGCGCCTTCCTCGCCCGCCACCGACATCACTTCCAGCAACTGGTAGTCGTCGAGCTTGAGCTTGTCGTAGGTCATGTAGACCTTCAGCGAGGTGATGCCGTCGCGAATCACTTTCGGCAGGTGCTCGCGCAGCGCGGTTTCGTCGGGGTTGGTCAGGATCAGGTGGAAGCCGTAGTCGATCACCGCCTTCTCGCGCGCCAGCCTGCCGTAGGCCGCCACCACCTCGGGAATGCTGTCGGCGCGGTGCTGCGCCGCGAACGACAGGATGGTGGTGGTGCCGCCGAACGCGGCCGACACGGTGCCCGAGTAGAAGTCGTCCGCGCACATCACGCCCATGCCCGAGAGCTGCTCGATGTGGCAGTGGCTGTCGATGCCGCCGGGCAGCACCCAGCGGCCCGTGGCGTCAACGTCGCGCGTGCCGGGCGGCAGGTTCGGCGCGAGCTGCACGATCACGCCGCCCGTGATGCCGATGTCGGCGTGGAAGGTTCCGTCCGCATTGCTGATGCGGCCGTTGCGAATCGTGAGATCGAAGGGCCGGTCCTGGGTCGCGGTCATGGGAGTGGTGTCGGTCATGGCTGGAAGGTGCCCGGGCACGAACCGCCGTCGAGCAGCAGGTTCTGTCCCGTGATGAAGCCGGCCTGCGCGCTGCACAGGAAGGCGCAGGCGTCGCCGAACTCGTGCGGCAGGCCGAAGCGCCCGCACGGCATGCACCGTGACGCCGTGCGTACGGCGGGCGCCGCCGAAACGCTCGCGGCTCAGCCCCAGGCAAGTGCGAGATGCGGGCGGTACGGAGGGCGGCGGAGGGCATGGAATGCGCGTCGGATCGGCGTTTTGTTGCGGCAATTATTCCGACGCCGCCACCCCCTGTCGCGTGACAGTTTGGGTGCCATGCTTAACATGCTGTTAAGTCTTTGGGGTGGAAACCCGAAAGCCCTCGCGCTGCATCACGCCCCTGAGCACCTCGACGAAGGACTGCGCCAGCTGCGACATGGGTTCGGTGCGCAGCCGCACCAGCGTGGCCTTGAGCACCGGCGCGTTCAGCACCGGGCGCACCACGAACTTGCTGGCCGCCCAACTGCGCGCGGAGAACTCGTCGACCAGCGCAATGCCTGCGCCGGCCTGCACCAGCGCGCAGGCGTTCTGGGGCGAGCCGGCCTCGATGGCGGCGCGCACGGTCTCGCCGCTGCCTTCGAACAGCGCGCCGACCATGGCGCCGAACGGCGAGGCCCGGTCGTACGAGATGAACGGAAACGCCAGCAGGTCGGCCACCGACAGCGTGGCGCGCCGGGCCAGCGGATGGTTGTAGGGGCAGATGCACACCAGCCGGCCGCTGCCGATTTCTTCCATCTCCAGGTTCGGGTGGTTCACGGGGAGGATGGACAGCGCCAGGTCGGCCTGCCGGTTGAGCAGCCGCTCCATCAACGGCGCCTGGCCCATGTAGTGGAAGGTGAGCTTCACCTGGGGGTTGTTGTGCCGGTACTCGGCCATGGCCATCGGGATGACCATCTGTCCCACGCTCGGACTGGCCACCAGGTTCAGGATGCCTTCCTGGTGCTCACTGAGTTCGCGCGCGAGTTCGTTCACGCGCTTGACGCCGGCATACACCTGCTCGACCTCGTGGAACAGCTTCTTGGCCTCGGGCGTGGCGAACAGCCGGCCCCGGATGCGCTCGAACAGCGGAAAACCCACGCGCGCCTCGGTGTGCGACAGCAGGCGGCTCACCGCGGGCTGCGACACGAACAGCAACTGCGAAGCCCCCCGGATGGAGCCGGTGATCATGACGGCCCGAAAGACCTCGATCTGCCTCAGATTGAATGACATGGTCGGAGATGAAATAACAAGGTGTTAATGATGACGCATGAATTGGCACGTGCCTAAGCCCCCTTGCGCTCCTAAACTGCGAGCCCTCGGCGCCTCCCCCGCCGGGTCCCTACCCCGACATCAAGGTTCGCGAGGCCGCCATGCAGAAGACGCTCTACGTCATCAACCCCAACAGCAGCCATGCCGTCACCGCCGGCATCGACGCCGCCATGGCGCCGCTGCGCCGGCCCGAAGGCCCGCGCATCGAATGCGTGACCCTGGCCGACGGACCGAGCGGCGTGCAGACGCAGTACGACGTGGACTGCGCCGCGCTGTCGGTGCACCGCTTCGCGCAGGAACACCAGAGCGACGCGGCCGGCTTCGTCACCGCCTGCTTCAGCGACCCCGGCCTGCAGATGCTGCGCGAAATGAAGGGCGCGCCCGCCTTCGGCATCAGCGAATGCGCCGCGCTCACCGCGCTCACGCTGGGGCAGCGCTTCGGCGTCATCGCCATCCTGCAGGGCTCCATCGGGCGCCACTGGCGCACCTGGGGCGCCATGGGCATCGCGCAGCGCGTGGCGGGCGAGGCCGCCATCGGGCGCACCGTGTCGCAGCTGACGGACCAACCCGCCACGCTGGCGGCCATGGTCGATGCGGGCAGGCGCCTGCGCGACGCGCACGGCGCCGACGTGCTCGTGATGGGCTGCGCCGGCATGGCCACCTTTCGCGCGCCGCTGCAGGAAGCCACCGGCCTGCCGGTGGTGGAGCCCACGCAGGCGGCCGTCTCCATGGCCCTCGGGCGCATCCAGCTGGGCTGGTAACACGCCGAAGCCCCACCTCGACTCCCATCGCCACCATGAGCAACATGCACCCCGAACTCCTCAAGCGCCTGCACGCCGCCGTCGGCGACGCCGGGCTGGTCAGCAACGAAGAAGCCAAGGCTCCCTACGAGACCGACTGGCTCAGGAAATGGACCGGCCGCAGCAGCATCGTGGTGCGCCCGGCCGACACCGCGCAGACCGCCGAGGTCATGCGCATCTGCCACGAAACCCACACCCCCGTGGTCACGCAGGGCGGCAACACCGGCATGAGCGGCGGCGCCACCCCCGACGGCAGCGGCGCGCAGGTGGTGCTGAGCACCGTGCGCATGAACGCGATCCGCGCGGTCGATCCGCTCAACAACACGCTCACGGCCGAAGCCGGCGTGCTGCTGGCGCACATCCAGGCGGCCGCGCAGGAGGTGGACCGCTTCTTTCCGCTGAGCCTGGGCTCCGAAGGCAGCTGCACGATCGGCGGCAACCTGGCCACCAACGCCGGCGGCATCGCCGTGCTGCGCTACGGCAATGCGCGCGACCTGGCACTGGGCCTGGAGGTGGTATTGCCCGACGGGCGCGTCTGGAACGGCATGCGCGCGCTGCGCAAGGACAACACCGGCTACGACCTGCGCGACCTGTTCATCGGCTCCGAAGGCACGCTCGGCGTGATCACCGCCGCGGTGCTCAAGCTGCACCCGCGTCCCGTGGCGCGCGCCACCGCCTGGGTGGGCACGAAAGACATCGGCGCGCTGGTGCGACTGCTCGCGCAACTGCGCGCCGCCTGCGGCGAACGGCTGGTGGCATTCGAGATGCTCTCGGCCGAATCGCTCGCGCTCATCCTGCAGCACGTGGCGGACGTGCGCCCTCCCCTGGGTTCGGCCCATGCGTTCCATGCGCTCATCGAGCTGGCCGACACGCAGGGCGAGGGCCTGGCCGAACTGCTGGAAAGCAGCCTGGGCCAGGCGCTGGAGGAGGAACTGATCGACGACGTCGCGGTGAGCGTGAGCGGCGCGCAAACCCAGGCCTTCTGGAAGATCCGCGAAGGCATCTCGCAGGCGCAGATGCGCGCGGGCAAGGCCGTGAAGCACGACATCGCACTGCCCATCTCGGCCATTGCCGCATTCGCGCACGAGGCCGGCGCGGCCCTGCAAGCGGCGCTGCCGGGCGTGCGCATCGTCAATTTCGGGCACCTGGGCGACGGCAACCTGCACTACAACGTGCTGCTGTCGGCGGATACGCCGCCCGAGGAACTGGCCGCCACCACGGCGCGGCTGAACCGCGTCGTGCACGACATCGTGGCGGCCGCCAACGGCAGCATCAGCGCAGAGCACGGCGTGGGCCAGTTGCGCCGCGACGAGCTGCGGCACTACAAGTCGGAGGTCGAGTTCGACCTGATGATGCGCATCAAGCAGTCGCTGGACCCGAACCAGATCATGAATCCGGGCAAGCTGATCTGAGCGCGCGCCGGGTTCCTTTCTCTCTGCGCATTCACAACGACAAGGACACACATCCATGGACCTCGGACTCTCGGGACGAACCGCGCTGGTGCTGGGCGCCGGCGGCGGCCTGGGCGGCGCCATTGCGCGCACGCTGGCTCGCGAGGGCGCGCGCGTGGCGCTGGCCGACATCGACCTCGCTGCGGCGAGCAACGTGGCCGAACAGATCACGAAGGCCGGCGGCCAGGCTGTCGCCCTGGCCTGGGACCTGGGCGACCTGTCGGTGATCGACGCGAACATCGCACGCATCGAAAGCGAACTCGGCCCGGTGGACGTGCTGGTCAACAACACCGGCGGCCCGCCGCCCACGCCCATATCGGGCCAGGGCAGCGCGCTGTGGAGCCAGCACTTCCAGAGCATGGTGATGTCGGTCATTGCCATCACCGACCGGGTGCTGCCCGGCATGCGCGAGCGCAGGTTCGGGCGCATCGTCACCAGCACTTCGTCGGGCGTGGTGGCGCCCATTGCCAACCTGGGGCTGTCGAACGCGCTGCGCATGACGCTGCTGGGCTGGTCGAAAACGCTGGCGCGCGAGGTCGGCAAGGACGGCATCACCTGCAACGTGGTGCTCCCGGGGCGGGTGGCCACGGGCCGCATTCAGTTCCTCGACGCGCAGAAAGCCAAGCGCGAGAACCGCCGGGTGGAAGACGTGACGAACGAAAGTACTGCCAGCATTCCGGTCGGGCGCTACGGCGACCCCCAGGAGTACGCCGACGTGGTGGCCTTCCTGGCCAGCCGCAACGCGTCTTACGTGACCGGCTCCGTCATTCGGGTGGACGGCGGCCTGCTGGCCAACGTGTGAGCCGCATGCGCAACTAGAGACATACCCCCAAGGACGTCTCCCACGCCGCATCGCGGCCATTGCGCACGTTCGCGCCGCCCTTCAGACTCGATGGTTTTCGACAGAACCAGACAGAACCAACGAGGGCCAGATGCGAACGATATGCCTATCGAATACCTGTTGGAGATCGAAAACGCCCCGTTTCCCATTCGGGTCGAGGAGCCGGCCGCCATCAAATACATCGCGGTGCTGAAGGCGCTGGGGCTGGTCGAGGCGGAGATCTATCCGCCGCTGGACCTGTGCGGGCGCTTTCGCGACTACCAATCTGCCGTGGTGTCCTGCATCACGGCAAAAGGGCACGAAGAGCTGAGCCGGGAATGGGCGCAGGCCTGACCCAGGCTCAGAGCAGCCGGTCCGAGCGCAGACGCTGGCGATCGTCTGTCATCAACCGCGCGGCCATGTAGACCGCGCCCGCGGCGGCCAGGCCGCCCGCACCGGTCAGCAGGAACAGCAACAGGATCTGATACTTGGCGGCCTCGATCGGGTCCATGCCGGCCAGCAGTTGGCCGGTCATGATGCCCGGCAAGGTGATGATGCCGGCGGCCGACATCTGGTTGACGATCGGGATCATCCCGCGACGGATCGACGAGCGGATCAGTTCCGCCAACGCCTCGTGAATGGTCGCGCCCAGCGCCAGCTGGGCCTCGATGCGCGCCCGCCCCGTGGTCACGCCTTCGAAGAAGCTGTCGAGGCCGAGGCTGGCGGAATTGAGCACGCTGCCCAGCACGATGCCCATCAGCGGAATGGCGTAGCGCGGGTCGTACCAGGGGTGCGGCTGTATGGCCGTCATCAGCGCCAGCACCACGGTCGCCACGCTGGAGACGCCCACCGCCGCCGCGCCGATGGCGAAGTTGCGACCGCCCTGCAGCCGCTGCGAGGGCCGCACCGCAACCTCGCGTGCGGCCGCCAGGATCATCAGGATCACGAGGGTGAGCGTCGCGGCCGGCGAGGCCGCGGCAAAGACGAAGCGCAGCACCAGGCCCACCAGCAGCAGTTGCACCACCATGCGTGCAGCGGCCCACAGCACCTGCCGGTGCAGCCGCAGGTGAAGCAGCAGCGACGCGCCCGCGTTCAGCAACACCAGCAAGGTGGCGAGCATCAGGTCGGTGGCGTGGAGATGGATCGTGTTCATGCGCAACGCAACCGGCCGTCAGCCATGTCGAAGCGGCGGTGCCCGATGCGCCGTGCCTGCTCTGCCGAATGCGTGACCATCAGGATCGCCAGGCCCTGCGCGAGCCGGCGCGACAGCAAGGCCTCTACCGCCAGCGTCGTGGCGGGGTCGAGCGAGGCGGTGGGTTCGTCCAGCAGCAGCACCAGGGGCTTGCGGGCGAGCGACCGGAGCAGCGCCAGCCGCTGGCGTTCGCCGGTGGACAGGCGCGCGATGTCGGCGTCGAGAATGTCGCCCGGCAGCCCGACCTCGCCGAGCCAGCCGGCGAGCGACTCGCGCATGCCGTCGGGGAAATGTTCGGCGACCGTCCCGCCCCACCACGCGGGTTCCGCCGCCTGGTACACCACCCGCCGGCGCCACGCGGGACCGGAGCCGCTGTTGCGGTCCACCCCGTCGAGCAGGACCGTGCCTTCGCCGGGATCGAGGTCGGCCACCAGCCGCAGCAGCACGCTCTTGCCCGAGCCGGACTGGCCCATGATGCAGATGCACTCGCCCCGCTGCGCCTGCAGGTCGACCGGCGGCCGGCCCCGTGTGCTCAGCTTGCGAATGTCGAGAAAAGGCCGCGGTGGGGTCATCGAAGAGGCGCCTGGCGGCTGCGGCGGGATGGGCTGCCGATGCTAACCAACCCGGCCCATCCGCGTGGGCCGGTCCGGTACCTCCTAGTACACGTCCCGGCGGTAGCGGCCCTGCGCGACGAGGTCGTCGAGGGCGTCGCGTCCCAGCATGTCCTCAAGCACGGCATCGACCCCGCCGGCCATGCCGTTCAGGCTGCCGCACACGTACACCACCGCGCCTTCGTCGATCCAGCGGCGCAGCGCGACCGAGGCGTCGCGCAGCAGGTCCTGCACGTAGATGCGCTCGGGCTGGTCGCGCGAGAACGCGAAGTCCGCGCGCTCGATGCGGCCCTGCGCCTGCCATTGCGCCACCTCCTGCGCGAAGAAGGCGTCGTGCGCGCGCTGCCGCTCGCCGAACAGCAGCCAGTTGCGGCCATGCCCGCGCTCCACGCGCGCACGCAGATGCCCCCGCAGGCCCGCATAGCCCGAGCCGTTGCCGATGAAGATGCATGGGCGCTCGTCTGCCACGAGCGCGAAGCCTGGATTGGCCACGAGCCGGAGTTCCACCTCCGCACCCGGCGCCGCATGCGCGGTGAGCCAGCCGGAGACAAGGCCCAACCCCGACGCATGGCGCGCCTGCCGGACCAGCAGCCGCAGGTGCCCCTCGGTCTGCACCGACGCCACCGAGTAGCGCCGCGCTGCGACGGCGGGGCCCGGCCGCAGTTCGACCAGTGCGCCGGGTTGCCAGTTCGGCAGGCCGCCCTGCCCGGCAGCAAGTTCGATCTCGTAGAGCGCAGAGCCCAGGCTGCCCGGGTTGAGCAGGCGGCGCGCGGCCAGCGTCCACACCGCGAAGGGCTCGACGGCGTCGACCCCATCGTCGGCATCGCCCGCATCGCCCGCATCAGCCAGAAGCTCGCCGCCGGCGCCGGTCAACGCCCCCCGCAGCGCACCCAGTTGCCGCCGCCACAGCGCCAGCGCCCCGGCATCGCCGTTGTCCACCTCGACCATCGGAAACAGCGACTGCGCGCCGGCCGACACCAGCGCGTGGTCGAGCGTGTGGCCGAAGCCGCAGAAGCGCTCGTAGTGCCGGTCGCCCAGCGCGAGCAGGCCATAGCGCAGGTGCGACAGCGCCTCGCCACCGACCTGCGCAAGCCGTTGTGCAAAGCGCCGCGCGGCGTCGGGCGGGCCGCCCTCGCCGAAGCTGCTGGCGACGATCAGCAGGCGCTGGTGCTCGCGCAGTTGCGCGGGGTCGAGCCGCGCCATCGATGCCACGGTCACGGGCAGGCCGGCCGCTTCCAGGGCGGCGGCGCTGCGCATCGCGATGCCTTCGGCCGTGCCCGACTGGCTCGCAAAGGCCACGAGCACGCGCTCCGGTGCGGATGCGGATGCGGACGCGGACGCAGTGCCATCGGCCGGTCGCAAGGTCGCCGCGAGCGCGCTCCGCTCGGCGCGCACCACGCGCTTCTTGCGCCGCCGGTCGAGGTACAGCAGCCATCCGGTCACCGAGAACATCGGCAGCATCAAGGCCGCCAGCGTCATCGCGATGCGACCCGGCAGGCCGAAATAGGTGCCCATGTGCAGCGGATAGATCGCTGCCAGGAAGCGCCCGCCCGCCGACTTGGCGTCATGCCGTTCGTCCTGCGCGACGTCGCCGCCGGGCAGCTTCACCGTCATGCGGTTGCGCGCGCGTTCGTGCGCGGGCGCCGCGTCGAGCCAGGTGAACAGCACCGACGGCGCGGCGCCGGAAGGCACGCGCAGGATGACTTCGCTCCAGCCACCGGTCTCTTTCGCGTGCCGATCGAAGGTGGCCCATGCCGGTGCGATGTCCACCGCGGCGGCATCGTCACGCGCCATGTTGCGCACGCGCGGCGCCGTGCGCGCCTGCTGCGCGGCCACGCGCGGGTATCCCGCCCATGCGTCCACGCGATCGCGCAGGCCATCGAAGGCCCAGTACAGCCCGCTGGTGGTGAACACCAGGTACATCAGCAGCGCGCAGGTGCCCATCACCGAATGCAGGCCCCACAGGAACGGGCGCCCCTTGAGCGCGGGGTCGAAGGTGAACCAGGCGCGCCAGTCGCGCACGCGGCGCGGCCAGCGCAGGTACAGGCCGGACAGCGACAGCAGCAGCAGCCCGGCGGCCAGCACGCCGGTGGCCACGCGCCCGGGTTCGCGCGGCAACAGCAGCCAGCGGTGCAGCGCCTCGATCCATTCGAAGAACTCCGCGCCGGCCAGCGGCGGCAGCGCGGTGGCCGTGTAGGGGTCGAGGTAGACGGTTTCGCCGCGCCGCTCGCCCTTCGGCGGCGCGAAGATCACGCGCGCCGCAGCACCGGGCTTTGCGAACAGCGCGAGCGTGCCGACCTGCCTTTCGGGCCACGCCTGCCGCACGGCCGCCAGCAGTTGCGGCGGCGTGAGCGGCTGCACGGCCTGCGCCGGCACATGGCGCCCGTGCGGGTTGAGGGCATCGATGATTTCCTCGCGAAACGACAGCACCGCGCCGCTCAGGCCGATGACGATCAGCACCGTGCCGGCGGTGATGCCGACGAACCAGTGCAGCTGGAACCAGAGCTGGCGCAGCGAGGGAAATTTCATCTGTTGTTTCAGCGGATGCCGGCGGCCCAGTCGACCGCTGCGTCGAACAGCAGCCGCCCGGCGGGCGAGAGGTTGGTGAAGGTGTCGTTGCCGAGGAAGAACATCACCCGGCGCGCCGGCGCGAGCGACTCGCAGTCCATGGTGGCGCCCTTCTCGTAGCCGAAGATCGCCGCCTTCTCGGGTTGGCCGTACAGCGTGGCGATGGTGGTGGCGCCCAGCCCGGGCTTGCCCCAGCTCATGCCGGCCTGCTTGACGTGGACGTTGGTCACACCGGCCGGCAAACCCGCCGCCATCGGATGCGGCGCGTTGACGAGCCACAGGTAGCGTTCTTTCGCAGCCTCGCCGAAGTCGGTGTCGTGCCGCTTGCCGGTCATGGCGAGGTCGTCGAGCAGGTCGTTTTCCCAGGTGAGCAACGGCACGGGCAGCTGGCGCCACGCGGGGTTCACGTCCTTGGCCGCAACGCTGGACGAGATGACGACAAGGTCCGCGCCGGCCGCCACGGTCGGCGCGGCCGACTGGTCCTGCAGCGCCACGGCAAAACCGCGGCTCTCGAGGTGCTGCCTGACCTTCTCGTCGGCCGGCAGGCTCGGTCCGTCGCGCTGCACCAGCATCACCACGAACTTGCGTTCCTGGGCCACCGGCTGCGCGGCATGGACGCTGGCGCCGAGGCCGCACGCCAGCAGGAAGACGGCGAGGCGCCGGTTGATTCTCTCGGCAAGAGACACGGCCTTCATCTTCAGAACTCGAACGTGGTCAGGAACGAAACCTGCCGTGCATCGCCCATGGCAATGAAATAGGTGTTCGCCGCCGACGGGTAGTAGGTCTTGTCGAACAGGTTCTTCACGTTCAACTGGAACTTCACCTTCTTGCCGTACAGGCGCGTGTCGTAGGTGGCGAAGGCGTCGACGGTGGTGTAGCCCGGCAACTCGAAGCTGTTGGCCGAATCGCCCGCGCGCTTGCCCACGTGGTGCGCACCGCCCCCCACGCGCAGCCGGCCTTCACCGCCGAACACCTGGCCGAAGTCGTACACCACCGAGACCGACGCTGTCTGGCGCGCCACGTTCCACAGCCGGTTGCCCGCGTACAACGGGTCTTCCGTGGTCTTGGCATCGATGTAGGCGTAGCTCGCAATCGCGCTCCAGTTCTTGCTCAGCTGGCCCGCCACGTCCACCTCCAGGCCGCGCGAACGGGCCGCGCCCGAGGTGCGCCAGTCGGTCAGCTTGGTCACGTCGTTGAACTGCGAGACCAGCACGTTCTTCTTGTGGATGTCGAACAGCGCCACGGTGCCCGTCATGCCGCCCAGCAGCTCGAGCTTGGCGCCCAGCTCCCACGACTTGGCCTCTTCGGGCTTCACCGACGCATCGAGCACATAGCCGCTGGACAGCGGCGCGATGGTCGAGGCCGGCTTCAGCGACTGGGTGTAGCTGCCGTACAGCGACACCGTGTCGCTCCACTTGTAGATCAGCCCCAGGCGCGGCAGCAGCTTGGAGCCGTCGGTGTCGGTGTTCACCTTGAACGGGCGCCCGCGCCCCGCCAGCTGGGTCCAGGCCTGGTAGCGCAGCGCGGCCACGGCGATCCAGCGGTCGCTCAGGTGAATCGAGTCCTGCAGGAACAGCGACTGGTTGTGCAAGCGGTCGGTCTGGTCGCTGTCGCTGGCAGACACGGTGCTGGACGGGGCCTCGAGCCCGTACACCGGGAAGATGTAGTTGAAGGTGCGCGTGGTCGCCTGGCGCAGCAGGTCGGCGCGGTAGATCTTGCGGTACTCGGCGTCCCAGCCGAACTGCAGGTCGTGGCGCATGCCGGCCGCCTCGAGCGTGCCGTCGACGTATGCCGTGGCGTAGCTGTCGGTGCTCAGCGCCCCGTGCGTGGCGTCGTTGCTGCGCGCGAGCGTGCCGCGCGTGGTGTTGATGCCGTTCACGCGCAGCTGGTTGGCGTCGTAGGTTTCGCGGTTGTAGCTCAGGTTCACATGGCCGGCCCAGCCGCCGCCGAACTGGTGGTCGACCGACAGCTGCGCCAGATGCGTCTCGCCGCTCATTTCGTTGAAGGGCTCGTCCAGGCGCTGCGTTTTTGGCAGCGCGAGCGGGCGCTGGGTGCGCGGGTCGAGCGCGGTGCCGCGGTCGAAGGGTGTCACGTACTTGCGGTACTCGTACCAGAACACGGCCTGCGTGTCGTCGCCGTACCAGGCGAGCGACGGCGCCACCAGCGTCTCGCGGTGCCTGCCGAAGTTGCGCCAGTAGTCCTCGTCCACATGGTCGGCGATCAACCGGTACGCCAGGCCGTTCTCGCCGATGGGACCGGTGGTGTCCAGCGTGGCGCCGCTGCCGTTGCGCCCGCCCGCATAGCCCGAGCCCAGCAGCGACAGCGAGGTGCGCTGGCGCAACTGCGGCTTCTTGCTGACCACGTTGACCACACCGCCCGGGTCCATCAGGCCGTACAGCAGCGACGACGGGCCCTTGAGCACCTCGACGCTCTCGGCCGCCGCGTTCATGCCGCGGCCCTGCACCAGCGGCATGCCGTTGTGCATGATCGAGCCGTCGCGGTTGCCGCCGAAGCCGCGCTTCATGATCGTGTCCTGCGTGCCGGCCAGGGTGTTGCCCTGGTTGATGCCGCTGACGTTGGTGAGCGCGTCGTCGATGTTGCGCGGGCGCTGGTCGCGAACGACCTGTGCCGGCACCACGTTCACCACCTGCGGAATCTCCAGCACCGGCGCGGTCGTGCGCAGGGTCGATGCGTCGGGCGTGGGCTGGTAGCGGTCGTCGGCGTCTGCCGGCACGGGCGCCGCGCGGGCCACCACGCGCACCGCGGGCAGCGTGCCGTCGGCGTCCTCGGCGTCTGCCGCGGAGGCCGCCTGCGCCGCTGCGGCCTTGCGCAGCGTGAACTCGCCCGCGCCACCCTCCACCGCCTCCAGGCCCGTGCCCGACAGCAGCGCTGCGAATCCCGCGCGCACCGTGTAGTTGCCTTGCAGGCCGCCGGACTTCAGGTCCTTCGTGCTCGCGGGGTCGAACGACAGCGCCACACCCGAGGCCGCGGCAAAGCGCCCCAGCACCGACGCCAGCGGTCCGGCATCGATGCGGTAGGCCCTGGTTGCGGCGCTTTGCGCAGGAGCGCCGGCGGCGGGCTCGGCGGCAGCGGCCGCCAGCGGCATCGCAAGGGCGGCCGCCAGCAGGCACAGCGCCTTGCGAACGGGGGTGAGAGACGGGTGCACGGGCATTCGGGCTTCCTTCGGCATGGAGGGCTGTCCATGGCGCTCGCCATGGTTCTTAGGGGTAGGCCGAACGAAACCGGAAAAGATGAAAGAAATGGCGAAGATATTTTTTGAAACGCGGCAAAAGCAGCCCCGCGCTCAGGCCGGCACCAGCGACACCCAGTAGCGCGTCATGCCGCTCGCACGCACCGGAAACGCCCGCGTGAGAACGGCCAGCGCCTTGTCGGTGTCGTCCAGCGGAAACGCTCCCGACACCCGGATGCCGGCCACCGCCGCGTCGCACACCAGCCGTCCGCGCCGGTAGCGCGAGAGTTCGGCCACCACCTCGTCGAGCCGCCAATCGTTCACGACCAGACTGCCCTGCGACCAGTCGGCCGCGCCGGCATCGGCCTGCCCCGGCTCGCCGATGCCGTCGCTGCCGAAGCTCACCTGCTGGCCCGCGCGCAGCCTCACCACTTGCCCGGGCCGTTGCGCGGCGCGAATCTCGACGGCGTCTTCCAGCACCGTGACGGCCGTGCGCTCGCCCTGGGTGCGCACGGTGAAGCGCGTGCCCAGCGCAAGGATGCGGCCCTGCGGCGTTGCCACCATGAAGGGCCGCGCATCCCTGGCGGCGGGCGCTTGCGGCTTGGCCGTCTCGACGAGGATCTCGCCGTCGCGCAGCGTCACGAGCCGATGCGATGCGTCCATGGCCACGTCCGCCGAGGTGCGGGTGTTCAGCATCAGCCGCGATCCGTCTGCCAGCAGCACGGAACGTTGCTCGCCGGTGCCCGTGCGGTAGTCCGCCAGCCACGCGCGCCAGCCGCCCTGCACGCCGCCCATGTCCGCCGCCTGCCAGGAGAGGTACGCGAGCGAGCCGCCCGAGGCCAGCACCGCCAGGCCGCGCAGCACGCGGCGCCGCTCGGGCTGGGCCGCGCGCAAGGTGGGCGCGGCGATGTGCCCGGGCACGCGCCTGAGCGTCGTCTGCATCGACGCCAGCCGCTGCCACGCGCGCTGATGGTCGGGGTGTGCGTGGTGCCAGCGTTGCCAGGCCTCGCGGTCGGCATCGGTCGCCTCGCCCGAGCACAGGCGCGCGTACCAGGCAATCGCATGCCGGCGGACCTCGGCTTCGCGGGGGGCCAGCAGCGCGATGCCGCCGCTGTCCGGGGTGCGTTCGAACACGGGCTTCACGGCGCCAGCAGGTGGCAGTGCTCCAGCGCCTTGAGCATGTAGTTGTTGACCGTGCGCACCGTCACATGGAGCCGCTCGGCGATCTCCTTGTAGGTCAGCCCGTCGAGCTGCGACAGGATGAAAGCCTGGCGGACCGGCGGCTTCATGCCGTCGAGCATCGCGTCGATGGCGGTGAGCGCCTCCAGCACCAGGGCGCGCTCCTCGGGCGACGGCGTCTGCGGCTCCGGCAGCGCGGCCAGCGTCTCGAGATAGGCGCGTTCGAGCGCGCGGCGCCGGTGGAAGTCGACCACCAGGCCGTGCGCGATGGTCGCAAGGTAGGCGCGCGGTTCGGCCGCGGCCACGGGCCCGGTCTTGCTCAGCACACGCACGAAGGTGTCGTGCGCCAAGTCGGCCGCGTGGTGCGAGCAGCCCAATTTCTTGCGCAGCCAGCCGTGCAGCCACCCATGGTGGTTGCTGTAAAGCGATTGCACCTCGTGCTGCAACACGAACTCGGCGGCCGGCATGGGTTCTTCGCACAGCGGAATGCACTGCGCCCTAGATTAATACGAATAGTTCTCAATTGTAGCGAACTCGTTCAACGGCCAGGATGTAGCGCCATGTAATTTCCACGCACGCGCGTTCGACCGTTGCGCCTACAAGCACGTACAGGGCGCCATGGAAGACTCAGCGCCCATGGTGGAAGCACAAAACCTGGATCAGAACGGCCTTGCAGCTCTCGCTGCGGAGTGGCGCAGGCGCGCGTTGCGAGGTGATCACAACGCGCGCGGCATCGCGCACGCGCTGGAGGTCGAACTCAGGCGAATGGCGGGTGCGCCCCCACCGCCGCGGCACGAGCTGGACACCCGCCACCTGGAACTGCGCCAGGCGCGCAACCCTTGGTGGAAGCGCTGGTAGCCCCCCAGGCACCCCGATTTCAGTCGTCCACACCCTCGAGGGAACGTGCGTACAAGGCCGTTTCAGCGGGCGTCATTGCGTCTTCCAGTGACGCAAGTTCGAGCTGCTCGTAGTCGTGCGCGATCCATTCGAACATGTGCGAACGTGGCATGTGCGACAGGTCTTCGCCGTCGCACCAGGGCTGCAGCCGCGCACCCGCGCTGCTCAACAGAAACCGCAGGTACAGCGCCCTCGCCACCCGAACGGCCGCCGCCTTGTCGGGATCGGTTAGCTGGGCCCGGTACGCCGCCAGACGCCGCTCGCAGACTGCCAGGCGCACCTGCGCCTTCACCCGGCCGTGGGTCGCGACATCAACGGCCCGACACCGCGCCTCCTCCATGCGATGAAACTCGCACAGCACCCTTGCATAGGCGTGCTGCTGAAGAAGAAGGAGCGCATGGTCCAGAAAGCTTGATTGCATGGTGGCCCCATCTGACTGTTCTCGAGCAGGAGGCGGGCGTAGGACTTGGCGCAAAAAAAACGCCCGACGAGCCTCACGGCGCGGGCAGCCGGTAGCAAACTGGCCGGCTCAAAGCCCATTCAAGGAGCTCCGATGCGCATCCGTGAACTCGCCACCGGCCTGCAGTTTCCCGAAGGCCCGATTGCCATGGACGACGGCTCGGTGCTGCTGGTGGAGATTGCCCGCGGCACCCTCACCCGCGTGCGCGCCGACGGCCTGGTGCAGGTGGTGGCCGACCTGGGCGGCGGGCCGAACGGCGCGGCCATAGGGCCCGACGGCGCGGTGTACGTGTGCAACAACGGCGGCTTCCAATGGCACACCGAAGCCGACGGCTGCCTGCGCCCCGTCGGCCAGGCCAACGACTATTCGGGCGGCCGCATCGAACGCGTGAACCTCGCCACCGGCCGCGCCGAGCGCCTGTACGACACGGTCGATGGCGGCGCGCTGTGCGGGCCCAACGACATCGTGTTCGACGCGCACGGCGGCTTCTACTTCACCGACCTGGGCAAGACCCGCGAGCGCGACATGGACCGCGGCGGCCTGTTCTACGGCCACGCCGACGGCGGCGCAGCCCACGCCATTGCGCGGCCGGTGATGACGCCCAACGGCATCGCCCTGTCGCCCGACGGGCAGACGCTCTACTACGCGGAGACCGAAGGTGCGCGCGTCTGGGCCTTCGACATCGCCGCGCCGGGCCGCGTGCGAAAGGACGGCTGGCCGTCGCCGCATGGCGGTCGCATGCTCTGCGCCTCGCCGGGCGGCCACTACCAGCGCTTCGATTCGATGGCCGTCGACGCGCTGGGCAACCTCTGCGTGGCCACGCTGCTGCACGGCGGCATCAGCATCGTCGCGCCCGACGGTGGCACCGTCGAGCACGTGCCGCTGCCCGACCGCTACACCACCAACATCTGCTTCGGCGGGCGCGACCGCCGCACGGCGTTCGTCACGCTCTCGGGCAGCGGACGGCTGATTGCCATCGACGACTGGCCCACGCCGGGGCTGGCGCTGAACTACGGGGCCTGAGCCGGCTGCCCTGCTCCCCCATCGCGCTTCCATCGCACGTGAACCGCTGCACGCGCTGGTCGTTGTCGACCTCGCCTGCATAGCGGCCCCTACGGCCTAGCGCGCTCATGACAGCGCAGGTGCTGCACTCGAGCGTGAGCTCGGGCTTCACTGCGTCGCTGGGCGGTCGACGAGCGCCCGGTGCGTCTAGCAGCGCGATGCCTGTGCTCATCAATCCAATGATGCGCCAGTGAGCTTCACAAGACCCGCGTAACGCTCGAGCTCGGACTTCCAGAAGGCGGCGAAGCTTGCGGCGTCGCCAGGTTTCACTTCGGCGCCGATGTCAGCCAGCCGCTTGCTCAGGTCCCCGCTCTTGAAGGCCGTTTGCACCGCCGCGTTGAGCCGCTCGACCACCGCGGGTGGTGTGCCCGCCGGTGCGGCCAGTCCATACCAGGCATTCATGTGCATGCCCTTGATCCCGAGCTCGTCGAAGGTCGGCACGCCCGGCAGCATGGGATGACGCCTGTCCGAGGCAACGGCAATCGCGCGGATCTTTGCGCCCTTGACCTGGCCGTACGCGCCGGTGTCGAGCATGTAGTCAAGCTGGCCTGCCATCACGTCGGTCAACGCCGGCGAACTGCCCTTGTAGGGCACGTGAATGACGTCGATGCCGGCCACCGATTTGAAGAGCTCACCCGCCAGATGCGCCGAATTGCCGACACCGCCCGAACCGAAGGACAGCGAGCCCGGCTTGGCCTTGGCGGCATTGACGATGTCCGCGGGCGTCTTGTAGGGTGAGCCGGCCGCCACCACCATCACGCTCGGTATGACGGCCAGGGATGCGACCGGCGCAAAGTCCTTGATCGGGTCGAAGCCAGTGCGCTTGTAGAGGTAGGGGTTGGCGGAGTTGGTCGAGCTCGTGGCCAACAGCAGCGTGTAGCCATCGTGCGGTTGCCGCACGAACTGCTGCGTGCCGATGTTGCCGCCTGCGCCGGCAATGTTGTCAACGATGACGGGCTGCCCCAGTTGCACACGCAAGGCTTCGGCCACCGACCGGCCCACCGAGTCGGTCGCACCGCCCGCAGGCCACGGAACGATCAGGCGTATGGATTTTTGCGGATAGGCCTGCGCAAAGGCCGGGAGTGCGGATGCAGTGGCTGCCAACGCGGCTGCGCATGCGCAGAGCCTGAGGATGGTTCGCTTGTTCATGGGTTTTGTCTCCTGGGGGTTTCGTTGTTCTGGCCGTGGTGCGCACGCGCCTCAATGCAGGCCGAGGCGATGCAGGGTGTCGGTCAGGCCGAGCAGTTCCGCGGTGGAACTTCCGTTCGCGATCGCGCGGCGGAATCTGGCCTCCTTCTCCTCGCGGGCCATTGCGCTCGCCAGCACGAGGTCGACGGCATCGCGCTCCACCATCACCAAGCCGTCGCGGTCGCCGACGACGATGTCGCCCGGCCGAACCAAGACGTCGCCGATGCACAAGGGCACGTTCAACAGCCCGGGCTGGTGCTTGCCGGTGCCTTTGATCGAAAGCCCTCGGCAGAACACCGGAAAGCCCGTCCGTACGATGGCCTCGGCATCGCGCACCGCTCCGTGGATGACGAGGCCCGCCACGCCGCGCGCCAAGGCCGCTTCCGTCAGCACATCGCCCCACGGGCCGGCCTCCATGAAGCCCTTGGCGTCGACCACCAGCACATCGCCCGGCTTCGCCTTGAGCAGCGCATAGTGCAGCATGAGGTTGTCCGCGGGCCGCATGTCCACCGTGAGGGCCGGGCCCACGAGGCGGCTGGCCGGATCGAGCGGCTTCAGCCCGCTGTCGAACGCGCCGCGCGCACCCTGCGCCTCGTAGACGGTGGCCGTGCCCAACTGGCGCAGGCGCTCAAGGGCCGTGTCGTGTGATTCTTGTCTCATGGGTGCGGATGATCACCCCATGAACTCGTGAACGATATTGCCGTTTTCTGCAGATATCTTCAGCTATTCTGAAGTTCTACGACGCAGGCCGCGCGGATGCCAGGGTCTTGAGCATCGAAGCGACCAGCGGTCCCTCTTCGTCGACGCGCGTCACGGCCACCACCGTGGTGCAGGCCTTGAGTTCGGCCAGCCTGACGAAGGCCACGTCGCTCTGCCCGCGCTGCGCCACCGAGGCGCCCACGACTGCAAAGCCAAGGCCTGCGGCGACGAGTCCGAGCGCGGTGTGGATCTCGATGGCCTCGTGCCCCACGCGCGGCTCGGCACCTGCCTCGCGCAGCCGCGCGATCACCTGCTGTGCGAAGGAGCTTTGCGGGTCCTTGGGGTAGCTGATCAGCGGCAATTTCGACAGCTCGGCCAGGGAGATCCTGCCGCGCTTGACCGACCGGTGATCCGCTGGAACGACGACGGCGAACGGATCTTCGAAAAGCGCCACATGCCGCAGGTCCGCGGGCGGCTCCGGCGGCGCGGCGAAGCGCGACAGGCCGATGTGGATGCGTCCGCTGCGCAGCTGCGCCGGCTGGTGTTCGGACAGCAGTTCGACAAGTTCCAGCTTGACGTCGGGGTGCTTGTGCCGAAAGGCCCGCACCGCGGCCGGCACGATGGAGTTGAGCAGCGAGCGAACGAAGCCGATGCCGAGCCAGCCGCTCTTGCCCGTGGCCACGTCGCGGGTCTCTTCTTCCAGCCTTTGGCCGTTGGCCAGCAATTCCCTGGCCCGAGGCAGGAAGAACAGCCCGAGCGGCGTCAGCGTCATGGGCTTGGCGGTGCGATCGAACAAGGCACCACCGAGGCCTTGCTCCAGTTGAGCGATCTGCATGCTGATGGCGGTGGGCGCGACGAACAAGCGTTCCGCGGCCCGCGCGAGGGTGCCGCTGTCGACCACCTCGCAGAAGTAGCGCAATTGACGGAAGTTCATGGCGGCGCATCGTGCCACGGCTTCGGGGTTTCGAGAGCTAAGACACCACCTGGTAATACAGGTTCTGCGGATGCTTCGCCTGCGCGAAGAAGAACCAGCGCTCGGCCAGCAGGCCCGGCGCCTGAACCGCCACCGCGAGCAACCATGGCACGACGGCCGCGCTCGCCATCGCCCACACCACCAGCAGCGCAGGCACCACGAAGGCCAGCAGCAGGAAGCCGAGCTTCATGTTCTTCAGCGCCACCAGCGACGCACCATGAAAGAACTCGCGCGTGTTGAACGACCCGGCCGACATGCCCATCGACTTCTGCACCAGCTTGTGCGTGCGGATGCCGGTGGCCGATTGCAGCGTCGACTTGTGGCGGATGCCTGCATTGCGCCGCAGCGCCTTGCCGCGCGCCGCCCAGGCCGCCAGCGTGGCGACCAGCGCCCACGGCCCGAACACCTGCACGAAGCGCGCCTCTCCGGCCAGCGCCGCCATCGCACAGGCCAGCATCAGCCCCGACGACAACCCGATCAGCGTGAAGTTGACGACGGTCAGCGGATGCGCCCATTCCTCGATGAAGCGCAGGCAGGCGTAGATCATCGCGGTGCAGTACCAGAGCAGCACAGCGCCGCACAGCACCCCCAGCGGCAGCAGCCACGACCACGGCGCGCCGAAGCCGAAGTGCAGCGACAGCCACCACAGCCCCACCAGCGCAATGAACGCCGGCAGCACGATGACCTCGCGCGACAT
Organism: Variovorax pasteuri; assembly: GCF_051216435.1. Taxonomy (NCBI): domain Bacteria; kingdom Pseudomonadati; phylum Pseudomonadota; class Betaproteobacteria; order Burkholderiales; family Comamonadaceae; genus Variovorax; species Variovorax pasteuri. The sequence goes on along the minus strand of NZ_JBPJZS010000013.1, from coordinate 104,190 downwards.
CCACGAGGTGCGCCACATCAGCACCGCGCGCCATGCGCGTGTCTTGCGGCCCAGGTGCATGAACGATGCGGCCAGGCCCGCCACCAGCAGCACCTCGGCAACACCCAGTGCCAGGCTCAAGAAGCCTGGCGCCAGTTCCAGCCCGAAGAGCGCGGCCAGCGCAAGCGTGAACACCAGCCCCTGCGCCGCGCCTGCCAACGTGGTGAAGAAAAGAATCGAGAACGCGGGATGCATGCGGCTACTCCGGTGCCTGCGCCGGCTGCGTGATGTGCCGCGGCAGGTACTGGTTCGCCGGGTTCGTGTCCCACTCGGGCATCAGCTGGTAGCCGCCGCGCTCGCGGATGGCTTTGGAGACATCGGAGTCCGGGTCTTTCACGTCGCCGAAGATGCGCGCGCCCGTGGGGCAGGCCTTCACGCAGGCGGGCTTGCGGTCTTCCTTGGGCAAGTGCTCGTCGTAGATGCGGTCCACGCACAGGGTGCACTTGGTCATGACCTGGCGTTCTTCGTCGAGCTCGCGCGCGCCGTAGGGGCAGGCCCACGCGCAGTACTTGCAGCCGATGCACTTGTCGTAGTCGACCAGCACGATACCGTCTTCCTTGCGCTTGTAGCTTGCGCCCGTGGGGCACACGGGCACGCACGGCGGGTCTTCGCAGTGCAGGCAGCTCTTGGGGAAGTGGATGGTCTCGGTGGCGGGAAAGGCGCCGGCCTCGTAGGTCTGCACGCGGTTGAAGAAGGTGCCGGTGGGGTTGGCGGCATAGGGGCGCTCGTCGGCCAGCGGGCCGGCGCTGCCGGAGGTGTTCCATTGCTTGCAGGAGGTGACGCAGGCGTGGCAACCGACGCAGACGTTGAGGTCGATGACGAGGGCGAGTTGCTTGGCCAGTGTTTCGCCGGGCTCGGCGCGCACGGTGTTGGCATGACTCCCTCCCCCTCTGGGGGAGGGCTGGGGTGGGGGCACGTCGGCCTTCAATGCAACGAGGCTTCCGGCTCCAACGCCGATGCCCCCACCCCCGCCCTCCCCCAGAGGGGGAGGGCGCGATACCGGGGCCATCAAATCCTTCAACCACTGCATCATTTCTTCCCCCTCCCCGCAAAGTACGTCAACACACTCGCCGCCTTCCCCAGCACCCCCGGCACCGACGGCATGCTCCCCATCTGCGGAAAGCTCTCTTCCGGCTCGCCCGGCTCCGCCGGCCGTATGCGCACCCGCACGTCGTACCACCCGGCCTGCCCGGTGATCGGGTCCGAATTGCTGATGATCCCGCTCGCCGTTCCCGCACAAGGCAGCTCCTCGCTGATCAGGTGGTTCAGCAGGAAGCCCTTGCGCGCCTCGTCCGAGCCGGGTGCGAGCTGCCACGCGCCATCGGCCTTGCCGATCGCGTTCCACGTCCACACCGTGCCCGGCTCCACCGCCTCGCTGTAGCGCAGCATGCAGCGCACCTGGCCCCAGCGGCTTTCCACCCAGCACCAGCCGCCGTCGGCAATGCCTGCGGCCTGCGCGGTCAGCGGGTTCACATGCAGGTAGTTGTGGCTGTGGATCTGCCGCAGCCACGCGTTCTGCGAGTCCCACGAGTGGTACATCGCCATCGGCCTTTGCGTGAGCGCATTGAGCGGATACGCGGCGAGATCGGTCGCGGCTTCTTCCAGCGGCGGATACCAGAACGGCAGCGGATCGAAGTACGTGTCGATGCGCTCGCGCAGCGCATCGGGCGGCTGCCGTCCGGCGCTCTTGCCCTGCGCCGCGAGGCGAAAGCTCTGCAGCGTGTCGGAATACAGCGCCAGCTGCACCGGGTCGTTGCGCTGGCGCCAGCCCTTGTCCTTGGCAAAGTCCAGGTACTCCCGGTTCCAGTTGCGCATGTAGTGCATGGTCTCGGGCATGTGGTACTGGAACACGCAGTTGTTCTGCGCATAGGCTTCCCACTGCCTGGGGTTCGGCGCGCCGCGCAGGTGCTCGGTGCCGTCCTTGCCGCGCCAGCCCATCAGGAAGCCGATGCCCGGCTGCGGCTCGAAGTTGACGACGAAGTCCGGGTAGCCCGTGTACTTGCGCCCGCCCTCGGGCGTGGTGAAGGCCGGAAACTTCAGCCGCGAGGCCAGCTCGATCAACACCTCCTGGAAAGGCTTGCACTCGCCCGTGGGCGGCACCACCGGCACGCGCACCGAATCCACCGGCCCGTCGAACTCCGAGATCGGCCGGTCGAGCATGCCCATCACGTCGTGGCGCTCCAGGTACGTCGTGTCGGGCAGCACCAGGTCGGCAAAGGCCACGGTCTCGCTCTGGAAGGCATCGCACACCACCAGGAAGGGAATCATGTGCTCGCCCTTCTCGTCCTTGCGGTTGAGCATTTCGCGCACGCCCATGGTGTTCATGCTGGAGTTCCAGGCCATGTTGGCCATGAAGATCATCAGCGTGTCGAGGCGGTATGGGTCGCCCTTCGCCGCGTTGGTGATCACGTTGTGCATGAGCCCGTGCGCCGACAGCGGGTGCTCCCACGAAAACGCATGGTCGATGCGGATGGGCGAGCCGTCGGGGTTGATCGCCAGCTCGTCGGGGCTGGCCGGAAAGCCCAGCGGCGCCGCATTGAGCGGCGTGTTCGGCTGGATCATGCCGGGGTCGTTGAAGGCCCGGTAGTTCGGCACGATGTGGCGCGGGTACGGCGCCTTGTGCCGAAAGCCGCCCGGCGCGTCGATGGTGCCGAGCACGCTCATCAGCACCGCGAGCGCACGCACCGTCTGGAAACCGTTGGAGTGCGCCGCAAGCCCGCGCATCGCATGGAACGCCACCGGGCGTGCCTGCGTGCTCGGGTGCTGCTTGCCCCAGGCGTCGGTCCATGGAATGGGCAGCTCGAAGGCCTGCTTGAGCGCTGTCTCGCCCATCTCGCGCGCCAGTTGGCGAATGCGCGCCGCGTCGATGCCGGTGATGGCCTGCGCCCACTCGGGCGTGCAGCTGGCCACGCGTTCGCGCAGCAGCTGGAACGACGGCGCCACGCGCGTGCCGTCGGCCAGCGTGTAGTGGCCTTCCAGCGCGGGGTCGCAGCCGTCTGCAATGCCTTCGGGGTAGGCGTTCTTCACGCTGCCGCTCGCCGTGTCCCACACCAGCTTGTTGTGCGGGTTGCGGCCGTCCCCGGGCGGCCCGCGCTGCGGGTCGGGGTCGAAAGCGAACAGCCCCTGCCGCTCGCAGTCGTCGAGCACCACCAGCTGCGGCGCGTTGGTGAAGCGCTTCAGGAACGCATGGTCGAGCAGGTCGCTCGCAATCAGCTCGTGGAGCAGCGCCATGAAGAGCGCGCCGTCGGTGCCGGGCTTGATCGGAATCCACTCGTCCGCAATCGCCGAGTACCCGGTGCGCACCGGGTTGATCGAGATGAAGCGGCCGCCCGCGCGCTTGAACTTGGCGATGGCGATCTTCATCGGATTGCTGTGGTGGTCTTCGGCCGTGCCGATCATCACGAACAGCTTGGCGCGATCCAGGTCGGGACCGCCGAACTCCCAGAAGCTGCCGCCGATGGTGTAGATCATTCCCGCGGCCATGTTCACCGAGCAGAAGCCGCCGTGCGCCGCATAGTTGGGCGTGCCGAACTGCCGCGCGAACAGGCCCGTGAGCGCCTGCATCTGGTCGCGCCCCGTGAACAGCGCGAACTTCTTCGGGTCGGTCGCGCGAATCCTGCCGAGCCGCTCGGTCAGCATGTCGAAGGCGCGTTCCCAGCTGATGGGCTCGAACTCCCCCGCCCCGCGCTCGCTGCCGGCCTTGCGCAGCAGCGGCTGCGTGATGCGCGCGGGCGACACCTGCTTCATGATGCCCGACGACCCCTTCGCGCAGATCACGCCCTGGTTCAGCGGATGGTCCGGGTTGCCGTCGATGTAGCGAACCTCGGGCCCCTTCTCTCCGTCGCGCAGGTGCACGCGAATGCCGCAGCGGCACGCGCACATGTAGCAGGTGGTGGTCTTGACCGTGGTCTCGGCCGTGGGGGTGGGTGCCGACAGCGGGTCGTGCACCGGCTCGCGAGACAGGAACTTGAACACGGTCGGTCCTTTGTTTTCATGCGTGGCAAAACCGATGGTATGGGCCCGTCATCAATCGGAAAAGCGCAGAATATCTTTCACCATGACCGGAAAAACAGATCAACTTCCCACCCAGAGACTGCGCCTGAACCTGCGCCAGCTCGAGGTGTTCGTGGCCACCGCGCGCGGCGGCAGCACGCGCGCCGCGGCCGACCGCATCGCGCGTTCGCAGTCGGCGGCCAGCAGCGCGCTGGCCGACCTGGAGGTGTCCGTGGGCGTGCTGCTGTTCGACCGCATCGGCCGGCGGCTGGTGCTCAACGAGAACGGCCGCGCCCTGCTGCCCAAGGCCCAGGGGCTGCTCGACCAGGCCGGCGAGGTGCAGGCCCTGTTCAGCGGCGAGCATGCGGCGCCGCTGCGCGTGGCCGCGAGCTTCACCATCGGCGAGTACCTGCTGCCCGAGCGCATGACGCAGTGGACGGCGCTGCATCCGCAGAGCCAGGTGCACCTGCACATCGCCAACACACGCGACGTGATCGAGGCCGTGGCGGGCTTCGACGTCGACGTCGGCTTCATCGAGGGCCCGCAGACGCACCCCGACCTGGTGGTGCGCGCCTGGCGCAGCGACGAACTGGTGATCGTGGCCGCGCCGGGCCACGCGCTGGCAGGCCGCGTGGCCACGCACAAACAGCTGTCGCAAGCGACCTGGGTGCTGCGGGAGCATGGTTCGGGCACGCGGCAGGTGACCGACGCGTGGCTGATCCAGAACCTCGAACAGGTGATCGTGGGCTTCGAGCTCGGAAGCACCGAGGCCATCAAGCGGGTGGTGGCCTCGGGCACCGCCCTGGCCTGCCTGTCGCGCTACACCGTGGCGCAGGCGCTGGAAGACGGGCACCTGGTCGAGCTGCGCACGCGCTTGCCCGCGGGCATGCGCAAGCTGGCCACGGTGATGCACCGCGACAAGCTGCTGGGGGGTGCGACGGCGGACTTTCTTCGCCACTGCGGCGCCAGCGTGCCGCGCGCGGCCACGGCGCGTTGAGCGATCAGCCCGCGCGCAGCACGCGCGCGGTGTGCCGGGCAATCACCGCTTCTTCGTCGGTGCGCAGCACCCATGCGCTGACAGGGCTTTCTGCTGTGGTGAGAAGGGCAGCGGCGCCGTCCTTGGCGGCCGCGTCGACATTCACGCCCAGCCACTCGCAGTCTTCGAGAATGCGCCCCCGCAGCAGCGCGTCGTTCTCGCCGATGCCGCCGGTGAACACGATGGCGTCTACCCCGCGCAACGCGGCCGCGAGGCTGCCCATGTGCTGCACGACCTGCTCGGCGAAATGGTCGATGGCTGCGGCCGCGGCAGGCTTTTCGGACGCATGCAGCGCACGCATGTCGCTGGAAACGCCCGACATGCCGAGCAGCCCCGACTCGCGGAACAGCAGCGTCTCGACCTCGTCGGCCGACATGCCGCGCGAGCGCAGCAGGTACAGCACCACAGCCGCATCGATGTGGCCGCAGCGCGTGCCCATGGTCAGCCCGTCGAGCGGCGAGAACGTCATCGTCGTCGCGACCGAGCGGCCCTGCACCATGCCGCACATCGAGGCGCCGTTGCCCAGGTGCGCGACAATCACGCGCTTTTGCGCCAGCGCAGGCGCGAGGGCGGTGAACTGCGCAACGATCGATTCGTACGACAACCCATGGAAGCCGTAGCGCCGCACGCCCGCGTCATGCAGGGCGCGCGGCAACGCGAAGCGCCGGTTGACCTCGGCCTGCACCGCGTGGAAGGCCGTGTCGAAGCACGCCACCTGCGGCACGCCCTCGAACGCCTTCATCGCCGCACGCACGCCCGCAAGGTTGTGCGGCTGGTGCAGCGGCGCGAGGGGTTCCAACTTGGCGAGTTCGTCGAGCAACGCCGCATCGACGCGCACCGGCGCCACGAAGTCCGTGCCGCCGTGCACGATGCGGTGCCCCACCGCTGCGATGCGCCCGCTGCCGGCCTCGTGCGCATGCCATTCGAGCAAGGCGGCCAGCGCGCCCTGGTGCGAGGCCTGCGCGCCGTCCAGTGCCTCGTCGAGCAGCGGCTGCCCCTGCGCGTCGTGCACGCGCAGCCGCGCCTTCAGGCCCGCGCCCAGGCCGTCGGCCTGGCCCGACCAGCGTGCCGACGGCAACGCGCCGTCGCCGCCCGGGCGCGTCGCATCGAACAATGCGACCTTGATGGACGAGGAGCCCGCGTTCAGCGTCAGCAGCGAATCGGTCATGCGTTCAGACGTAGTCCTTGTACTTGTCGAGGAATCGCACCGGCTTGGACAGCGCGTCGCGGCGGAACGGGTCGCCCAGCTCGCGCGTGCACATGATCTCGATGACGCAGGTCTTGCCTTGGTTCATCTGCATGTCGATGGCCTTCTTCAGCGCCGGGCCCACGTCTTCGAGCCTGTCGACCACGATGCCTTCGGCGCCCATGGCCTTGGCGATGCCCGCGAAGCTCTCGCTTTCGAGCTCGCCGGCCACGAAGCGGCGGTTGTAGAAGTCGACCTGGTTCTTCTTCTCCGCGCCCCACTGGCGGTTGTGGAAGACCACGGCCGTCACCGGAATGTCGTGGCGCACCGCGGTCATGATTTCCGACATGCTCATGCCCCAGGCGCCGTCGCCGGCGTAGGCCACGGCCGGGCGGTCGGGCGCGGCGCACTTGGCGCCGATCATGGTCGGCAGCGAGTAGCCGCAGTTGCCGAAGCTCATCGGCGCGAAGAAGCTGCGCGGCTCCTCGAAGCGCAGGTAGCTGTTGGCAATGGCGTTGATGTTGCCGATGTCGGTGGACACCATCACGCGCGGCGGCATGGCCTTCTCGAGCTCGCGCAGCACCTGGCGCGGGTGCAGGTAGGTGCCGCCGGTGGGCGTCTTCTCGCCCTTGGCTTCCTCGATGGCGTCCAGGCTGTACTGGTCCCGCTCATGGGTCCACTCGTCGAGTTCTTTTTCCCAGGCGGCCTTCTCGATCTTGATCGTCGCGGCGCGCTCGGCCTTGGTGGCGTCGCAGGCCAGCGTCTTGCCCTGCAGGCGCTTGAGCAGCTCCTTGGCGGTGGCCTTGGCGTCGCCGTGAATGCCCACGGTGATCTTCTTCACCAGCCCGAGGTTGGTGTGGTCGGCCTCGACCTGGATGATCTTTGCGTCCTTGGGCCAGTAGTCCATGCCGTGCTGCGGCAGCGTGCCGAAGGGGCCCATGCGCGAGCCGAGCGCCAGCACCACGTCGGCCTGCGCGATCAGCTTCATCGCGGCCTTGGAGCCCTGGTAGCCCAGCGGGCCGGCCGCCAGCGGATGGCTCGCGGGGAACGAGTCGTTGCGCAGGTAGCCGTTGGCCACCGGGGCGCCCAGGCGCTCGGCCAGGGCCTTGCACTCTTCCACGGCGTCGCCCATCACGACACCACCGCCCGAAAGAATCACCGGGAACCTGGCCGAGGCCAGCAGTTCGACGGCCGCGTTCAGGCTGTTCTCCCCGCCCGCGCCGCGCTCCACGCGCATCGGCTTCGGGATCTCGGTGGTGAGCTCGCCGTAGAAGTAGTCGCGCGGAATGTTGAGCTGCGTCGGGCCCATCTCGGAGATGGCGCGGTCGAAGCAGCGCGCCGTGTACTCGGCCATGCGCTTGGGGTTGTTCACATGGCCCTGGTACTTGGTGAACTCCTGGAACATCGGCAGCTGGTTGGCCTCCTGGAAGCCGCCCAGGCCCATGCCCATGGTGCCGGTCTCGGGGGTGATCATCACGACCGGGCTGTGCGCCCAGTAGGCCGCCGCGACGGCCGTCACGCAGTTGCTGATGCCGGGGCCGTTCTGCCCGATCACCACGCCGTGGCGGCCCGACACGCGTGCATAGCCGTCTGCCATGTGCGCGCCGCCCTGCTCGTGCACCACCGGCACGAGCCGGATGCCGGCGGGCGCAAAGATGTCCATCGCGTCCATGAAGGCCGAGCCCATGATGCCGAAGATGTCGGTCACGCCGTTGGCGACCATGGTCTCGACGAAGGCCTCGGAGGGGGTCATCTTCTGCACGCCGGTGACGGCTTCGCGCGAGGCTCGAACGGGGGCGGCGGGTTGCTTCTGGCTCATGGAAGTCGTCTCCTGGTGGAATGGGGCGGTCGGGTTGAAACTTGAAAGTCGGAACTGCTTGTTCCGAAATTCGTTTCGGCGGAATATAGGACGCCACCGGCGTCCCGTCAAACAATTTACAAAATTCGATACGCCACGTCTCTTTTTTTGTAAAAAGAATATGATCCGCGCCATGAAGATCGTCAAAGCGCTCCCGTCGGAGACCGTCGATGCCGCCGAACCCGCCGGCCTGGACGGCGACTCGCCCACCATGCGCCTGTTCGCGCTGCTCGAAGTCATGGCCGCCAAGGACCAGCGCCATTCGCTGCAGGGCCTGGTCGAGCAGACCGGCCTGCCCAAGCCCACGCTGCACCGCATGCTGCAGCAGCTCGAAGGCGCGGGCCTGCTGCAGCGCGAAGGCGACGGCCGCCACTACGGCATCGGCACGCGGCTGCGGCGGCTGGCCGAGAACCTGCTGCTCAACGACAGCCTGCACGGTGCGCGCCATACGGTGCTGCGTCAACTGGTGGAAGAAATCGGCGAAAGCTGCAACCTCACGGCGCTGTCGGGCAGCGAGGTGGTGTACCTCGACCGCGTGGAGACCGCCGCGCCGCTGCGCTTCTACCTGCACCCGGGCTCGCGCGTGCCGGTGCACTGCTCGGCCAGCGGCAAGGTCTTTCTCTCGCAGATGGGCGCGGCGCAGCGCCGCCGCCTGCTCCACAGCGCACCGCTGGAAGCCTGCACGCCCCGCACCCTGACCGACCCCGGCGCGCTCGAAAAGGAAGTGCAGCGCGTGCGTAAGGACGGCTACGCCATCGACCATGAAGAGTTCCTGCCCGGCCTGCTGTGCATCGCCACGCGGGTGCCGTCCGGCGACGACGCGCCCTCCAACCTGTGCATTGCCGTGCAGGCGCCGGTGATGCGGCTCGACGCCGCCAAGGCGAAGGCGCTGCTGCCCGCACTGCAACGCGCAGCGCTCGCGCTCAGCCGCATCGGCACCGATGCGGCCGCCGAGCGCGCGCAGGCCTGACCTCTTCCACAGAATCCACAGAAAGCCCCCCGTGACCGATACCGCAGACCTCCGACCGGACCGAATGCTCAGCGTGCGCGAGGTGTTCGGCATCGACACCGACCTGCAGGTGCCCGCCTTCAGCCATCGCGAAGGACTCGACGGCCTTGAAGACCACGTGCCCGAGGTCGACGCGGTCTACCGCTTCAACCCCGACGTGACGCTCGCCATCCTCGCGGGCTTCACGCGCGACCGGCGCGTGATGGTGCAGGGGCTCCACGGCACCGGCAAGTCGACGCACATCGAACAGGTGGCCGCGCGGCTGAACTGGCCCTGCGTGCGCCTGAACCTCGACGGCCACATCAGCCGGCTCGACCTCGTCGGCAAGGACGCGGTGGTGCTGCGCGACGGCCAGCAGGTCACGCAGTTCCAGGAGGGCATCGTGCCCTGGGCGCTGCAGCGGCCCGTGGCGCTGATCTTCGACGAGTACGACGCGGGCCGGCCCGACGTGATGTTCGTCATCCAGCGCATCCTGGAGCGCGACGGCAAGTTCACGTTGATGGACCAGAACAGGGTGCTGCGCCCGCACGCCTTCTTTCGCCTGTTCGCCACGGCCAACACGGTGGGCCTGGGCAACCTGAACGGGCTTTACCACGGCGCGCAGCGCCTGAACCATGCGCAGATCGACCGCTGGAACATCATCGCCTCGCTCAACTACCTGCCGGCCGCCGAAGAGATCGCGATCGTGCAGGCGCGCGTGCCGTCTTTGGCCGGCGAGGCCGGCACCCGGCTGGTCGCCTCGATGGTCGCGGTGGCCGACCTCACCCGCAAGGGCTTCGCTGCGGGCGACCTGTCGACGCTGATGTCGCCGCGCACCGTCATCACCTGGGCCGAGAACGTCGAGATCTTCAAGGACCCGGCGCTGGCGTTTCGCCTGTCTTTCGTCAACAAGTGCGACGACGCCGAACGGCCGCTGGTCGCCGAGTATTTCCAGCGCTGCTTCGACCGCGAACTGCAGGAGTCGCACCAGCTGTCGGCGGGCGCGCGCGAATGAGCCAAGCGCCTGCATCGGCCAGCGCGATGCAGCGCAAGGTGCGGCAGGAAGAGCTGGTGGCCGAGCTGTGCGCGGGCGTGGTGCGCGCCTTCAGCGGCGAGCGCGACCTGCACTTTCGCGGACGGCGGCTGCATCGCGGACGCGTGGCGTTCCCGTGGTTCGCGCCGCACCTGCATCCGTCGCCGGACACCGACGACTTCGCATCGTTCCGTGGCGTGGCCGACGGCTTGGCGCTGCGGCTCACAGAATCGAACGCGGCGCTGCACGACAGCCTGCGGCCCGAAGAGCCCGTCGAACGCATGCTGTTCGAGATGCTCGAGCAGTTCCGCGCCGAGGCGATGGCGCCCGAGGTCATGGCCGGCATGCGCCGCAACCTGCGCCACCGGCATGAACAGTGGTCGCTGGCCTTCCATCACTCGGGGCTGACCGACACCGCGCGCGGCCTGTTGCTCTACGCCGTGGCACAGATCTGCCGCGCCCGCGTCAGCGGCCAGCAGGTGGTGGAGCAAACCGAAGACATGCTCGAAGCCACCCGCTTCGCGCTTGCGCCGCTAATCGGCCATGCGCTGGCAGGCCTTCGCCGCGACCGCACCGACCAGGCCGCGTATGCGGTGCACGCGTTGGCCATCGCACGCACCGTCGCCGCGATGCTGCACGAGGCCGGCGAAGAAAGCGCAGCCGCGCGCGACCCGCATGTGGACGACAAGCGCAGCGTGTTCAGCCTGGTCACGGACATGGACCGGGAGATCATCGAGCGCTTCACCACCGCGGAGTCGGGCCGCAGCGCGGTGCTCGACGAGGCGGGCGGCAGCTACCGCGTGTTCACCAATGCCTACGACCGTGAACAGGACGCCGCCACGCTCGCGCGCAAGGACGTGCTGGCAGAGCACCGCGACAAGCTAGACCGCCGCATTGCCGCGCAGGGCGTGAACATCGCCCGCCTCGCGCGCGAGCTGCGCGCCCTGCTGGCCGAGCCCGAGCGCGACGGCTGGAGCGGCGGGCAGGAAGAAGGCCTGATCGACGGACGCCGGCTCGCACAACTGGTCGCCTCGCCCACCGAGCGCCGCCTGTTCCGCACGGAGCGCATGGAGCCGGTGGCCGATTGCATGGTCACCTTTCTCATCGACTGCTCGGGCTCGATGAAGGAGCACGCCGAGTCGGTGGCGATGATGGTCGACGTGTTCGCGCGCGCACTCGAACAGGCCGGCGTGACCAGCGAGGTGCTGGGCTTCACCACCGGCGCGTGGAACGGCGGACGCCCGCAACGCGAGTGGGTGCGCGCGGGCCGCCCGCCCCACCCCGGGCGCCTGAACGAACGCAGCCACCTCGTCTTCAAGGCTGCGGCCACGCCCTGGCGCCGCGCACGCCCGGCCATGGCCGCCTTGCTCAAGCCCGACCTGTTCCGCGAAGGCATCGACGGCGAGGCGCTCGACTGGGCCTGCACGCGGCTGCGCGCGCGCAGCGAGGCGCGCAAGCTGCTGCTGGTCATTTCAGACGGCTCCCCGATGGACAGCGCCACCCACCTGGCCAACGACGCGCACTACCTGGACCATCACCTGCGCGACGTGGTGGCGCGCCAGGAGCAGCGCGGCGACATCGCCATTGCCGGCATCGGCGTGGGCCTCGACCTGAGCCCGTACTACAGCCGCAGCCATGTGCTCGACCTCGCGGCCTCCAGCGGCAACACGATCTTTCGCGAAGTGATCGACCTCATGGCCGGGCGCCACCGGCGCTGAAGCGTTTGGCACTGCATCCAGGTCCCTGGTTGACAAAGCGCCACTGACATTCCTACAGTGCGTTTCAAATCCAAGAACGCCGTTCCAATATTTGGAACACCAGAGACAAACCCATGGATTCCACGCTTGCCAAGGGCCTTGCCGCCCTCGAATGGATGGCACGCCTGCAGCGCGACTGCCGCGTCACCGATCTGGCCCAGGCCTTCGGCATGGCGCGCAGCAACGCGCACCGCACATTGCAGACACTCGTCGAATGCGGCTGGGCCGTGCAAGACCCCGGCACCAGCGCCTACCGCCCCAGCCTCAAGCTCTTCGAACTGGGCGCCTTGGTCGGCGAGGCCGCCGATGTGGGGGCCCTGCTTCGACCGCACCTGGCCGCGCTGGCGCAGGCCACGGGCGAGACCATCCACCTGGCCGTGCTCGACGGCGCCGACATCGTCTACCTCGACAAGTTCGACAGCCCCCTGCCCGTGGCCGCGTACTCCCGCGTCGGCGGCCGGGCCCCGGCGTACTGCGTGGCCTCGGGCAAGGCGCTGCTGGCGGCCGCGTCGCTCGATGCCGCCGCGCTGCGGCAACGCCTCGGGGCGCTGGTGGCACACACCGGGAACAGCATCACCGACATCGATGCCCTTCTTCTGGAACTGGCGCGCACACGCACACGCGGCTATGCAGAGAACCGCGAGGAATGGCGCCTGGGCGTGTGCGGCCTCGGCGCGCCGGTGTTCAACGCACGCGGCGAAGCGGTCGCGGCCGTGGGCATGAGCGTGCCGTCGATCCGCTTCGCACGCACGCAGGCGCGCCTGCTGGCCGGGCGCCTCACGGCCTGCGCGCGCGACGCCAGCCTCACGCTGGGCTACCGCGCGCGTGCGGCGGCAGGCCCCTTGGCGGACACCCCGAAGAAAAGGAGACTCGAATGACGCTGTTCTTCACCTCCCGCCTGCGCCCCCTGCTGTGGGCCGCGGCCGCGATCCCGGCGCTGCTGGCGCCCCTGTCCTCACACGCCGACACCGGCGCCGACTACCCCGCAAAACCGATCCGCCTGGTGGTGCCCTACCCGCCCGGTGGCGGCACCGACGTCATCGCGCGCATCGTGCAGGAGCGCTTCCAGACGCTGCTGGGCCAGCCGGTGCTCATCGACAACCGCGGCGGCGCGGCCGGCTCCATCGGCACCGAGCTGGTCGCCAAGTCGGCGCCCGACGGCTACACGGTGCTGTTCACGCTGTCGTCGCACACCATCAACCCGGCCATCTACAACAAGCTGGGCTTCGACACCGCGAAAGACTTCGCACCGGTCGCCATGGTCGCCTCGCTGCCGCAGATCCTGGTGGCCAACATGCAGTTTCCGGCCAGCACGGTGGCCGAACTGGTGGCCATGGCCAAGGCCAAGCCCGACAGCATTTCCTTCGCCTCGGTCGGCAACGGCTCGCCCGGGCACCTGGCCGGCGAGCTGCTGAAGCTGCGCACCGGCACCCAGATGACGCACATTCCCTACCGCGGCGGCGGCCCCGCCGTGACCGACGTGATGGGCGGGCAGGTGCCGCTGCTGTGGGTGTCCATTCCGGCCGCGGCGCAGTTCGTGAAGGCCGGCAAGCTGAAGGCGCTCGCGGTGTCGACCACCCGGCGCAGTGCGGCCTTCCCCGACGTGCCCACCATGCAGGAAGCCGGCATTGCCGACTTCGACGTCGACTCCTGGTACGCCGTGTTCGTGCCCGCGAAGACGCCACAACCCGCCATCGACAAGCTCAACCGCGTGATCAACACCGTGGTGAAGGAACCCGACATCCGCGACAAGCTGCTGGCCCAGGGCAGCGAAGGCGTCGGCGGCACGCCCGAACAGCTGGGCAAGGTTGTCACCACCGAACTCGTGCGCTGGCAAAAACTGGCGAAAGAGGCAAACATCAAGGTCGATTGACCGACACGGACAGACGCCATGGAACATTCAAATCCCTGCCCCATCGCCGAACTCGTGGCGCGCGCGCGCGCCGCACAGCGCATCTACGAAACCTGGTCGCAGGCGCAGGTCGACACCGCCGTGGTCGCGGCCGGCTGGGCCATCGTCGAGCCGGCGCGCAACCGCGAACTGGCCGAGCTGGCGGTGGCCGACACCGGCGTGGGCAACGTCGAGGACAAGGTGCGCAAGAACCACCGCAAGACCTTCGGCCTGCTGCGCGACCTGCACGGGGCGCGCTCGGTCGGCGTGATTGCCGAAGACCCGGCACGCGGCATCGTCGAGATCGCACGGCCCGTGGGCGTGGTCTGCGCCATCACGCCCTCGACCAACCCGGGCGCCACGCCGGCCAACAAGATCATCAACGCGCTCAAGGGGCGCAACGCGGTCATCGTGGCGCCCTCGCCCAAGGGCTGGTCGACGGCGGCGCGGCTCATCGCGTTCATCCACGCGCAGTTCGACCGCATCGGAGCGCCGCGCGACCTGGTGCAGTTGCTGCCGTCGCCCGTCAACAAGCAATCGACCACCGAGCTGATGCGGCTGTGCGACCTGGTGGTGGCCACCGGCTCGCAGGCCAACGTGCGCGCGGCCTATGCGAGCGGCACCCCGGCCTTCGGCGTGGGCGCGGGCAACGTGGCCGGCATCGTGGACGAAACGGCCGACGTGGTGGCCGCGGCCGACCGCATCGTGCGCTCCAAGACCTTCGACAACGCGACCAGCTGCTCGTCGGAGAACAGCCTGGTCATCGTCGATGCGGTGCGCGCGCAGATGCTCGCCGCGCTGAAGGACCGGGGCGCAGTGATGCTCGCCGCCCCGCAGAAAGCCACGCTGCAGGCGCTGATGTGGCCGCAAGGAAAACTCTCGCCCGCCGTCATCGGCCAGTCGGCGCGCGCCATCGCCGAACGCGCGGCGGAGGTGGACGGCGCAAACCGCGCGGCGTGGCAGGCCATTGCCGAGGCCGACCCGCGCATCCTCATGGTGGCCGAAGATGGCGTGGGCCACGACCATCCGTTCTCCGGCGAGAAGCTCAGCCCGGTGCTCGCGGTGTACGCCGCGCCCGACTTCGCGCACGCCATGGCCACCGTCGAGCGCATCTACGCGTACGAAGGCGCCGGCCACTCGGTGGGCCTGCACAGCGCGGTGCCCGAACGCGCGCTCACGCTCGGGCTCACGCTGCCGGTGGCTCGCGTGATCGTCGACCAGGCGCACTGCATCGCCACCGGCGGCAGCTTCGACAACGGCCTGCCGTTCTCTCTGTCGATGGGCTGCGGCACCTGGGGCAAGAACAACTTCTCGGACAACATGAACTACCGCCACTACCTGAACATCACGCGCGTGTCGCGGCCGATTCCGGAGGTGGTGCCGACCGAGGAGCAGATCTTCGGCGCGTTCTTCGCCGCGCACGGCGCCAACTGAGCATGGCGGCGCCGGCCCTCACCGTTCATGCGCTGATCGAGCAGCAGGCGCTTCGCCAGCCGCACGCGGTGTATGCGCGCGCCACCGAGTCCGAGCGGCATCTCGGCTACGGTGAACTCGCGCGCGCATGCCGCCGCGTTGCCGCGGTGCTGGAGGGGCATGGCATGCAGGCGGGAGACACCGTCTCGGTCGTCATGCCCAACGGCCTGCAGACCCTGCGGGTGCTGCTGGGTGCGATGCACGGCGGCTTCTGCGTGAACCCCGTCAACCTGCTGTCGCAGCCCGAGCAGATGCGCTACGTGCTCGCGCATTCCGACTGCCGCGTGGTCTGCGTCGCGCCCGAATGGGAAGCGCGCGTGCGCGAGATCGTGCACGGCTTTGGCCGGCCGGTGAAGGTGATCGTGGCGGACCCCGAAGGCGATGCCTTGCCGGACGAAGGAGAAATGGCGCAGGCGGCCTCGCCGCCCTCGCCCGACGCCGTCGCGTTGCTGATGTACACCTCGGGCACCACCGGCATGCCAAAGGGCGTGATGCTCACGCAGCGCAACCTCGCGGCCAATGCGCACGCCATCAGCGCCGAGCACGCACTGCAGCCGTCGGACCGCGTGCTTGCGGTGCTGCCGCTGTATCACATCAACGCCTTTGCAGTGACCATGCTCGCGCCGCTGGCGCACGGCGGCAGCCTGGCGATGCCGCCGAGGTTCTCGGCCGGCCGTTTCTGGGCGCAGGCCACGCGCGCGCAGTGCAGCTGGATCAACGTGGTGCCCACCATGATCTCGTACCTGCTCGAAGGTGCGAAGCCGCCGCTGGCGCAGACGCTGGCCATTCGCTTCTGCCGCTCGGCCTCGGCCGCGCTGCCGCCCGAGCACCACCGCGCCTTCGAGCAGATGTTCGGCATCGGCATCGTCGAGACCATGGGGCTCACCGAGACGGCCGCGCCCGCGTTCTCGAACCCGATGGACCCGGCCGCGCGCAAGCTCGGCTCGGTGGGCCGCGCCTCGGGCTGCATGGCCGGCGTGGTCGATGCCCAGCTGGCGGCCGTGCCCGACGGCGTGACCGGCGAGCTCGTGATCCGCGGGCCCCAGGTGATGCTGGGCTACTACAAGAACGAGGCAGCCACCCGCGCCGCCTTCACGCCCGACGGCTGGCTGCGCACCGGCGACCTGGGTTACCGCGACGCGGACGGCTTTTTCTTCGTCACCGGCCGCATCAAGGAACTGATCATCAAGGGCGGCGAGAACATCGCGCCGCGCGAGATCGACGAGGCGCTGCTGCGCCACCCCGCCGTGCGCGAAGCCGCCGCCGTGGGTGTGCCCGACCGCCACTACGGCCAGGAGATCGGCGTGTGCATCGTGCTGCGCGAAGGCTGCGCCTGCACCGAGGAAGAGCTGCGCGAGTTCAGCGCCGCCGCGCTCGGCCGCTACAAGGCGCCCGGCCACTACCGCTTCGTGCGCGACCTGCCGCGCGGGCCTTCCGGAAAGGTGCAGCGCCTTAAGCTGCTGCCGCTGTTCGAGGCATGACGGCGGCCGAACTGCTGGTGCCGCCGCTGGCCCCGGCCACGCTGGCCTACAGCCTGTGCGTGGTGTTCGCGGCCGGCATCGTGCGCGGCTTCGCGGGCTTCGGCTTCTCGGCCATCACGGTGGCCGGCATGTCGCTGGTGGTGTCGCCCGCGCTGGTGGTGCCCGCGATCTTCATGCTGGAGATTCTTGCGAGCCTGAGCCAGCTGCGCGGCATTGCGCGCGACATCGACATGCCGTGGCTGAGCTGGCTGATGCTGGGCAACCTGGTCTGCATTCCGCTGGGCGTGGCGCTGCTCGCCTGGCTGCCCGAGACGCCGCTGCGCCTGCTGATCGGTGTGCTGCTGATGGCGGCCGCGCTGCTGCTGCGCGCGGGCGCACACCTCACGCTGGTGCCCACGCGCGGCGTGCGGCTGGCCGCGGGCCTGGCGTCGGGGTTCATCAACGGCGTGGCGGCCATCGGCGGCATTGCGATCGCGGTGCTGCTGAGCACCGCGAAGATGGCGCCGGCCGCCTTGCGCGCCACGCTCATTGCGCTGCTGCTGTTCAGCGACGTGGTGTCGCTGGTGTGCGCGGCGTTGATGCCGTCGCCGGCGCATGCCTCCGGCAACCTCATCGGGCCGGACACGCTCAAGTGGGCGCTGTGGCTCGCACCGGCAATGCTCGCGGGCATCTGGTACGGGCAGCGCTCGTTCAAGGGTGTGTCGCCGGCGCAGTTCAGGCGGCATGTGCTGAACCTGCTTATTGCGCTGGCGGCGGTCAGCGTGGTGCGCGCGCTGGCCAGCGGGTGGGCTTGAGCCCCTGCGCCGGCCCCGAGCCGAGCGCCGGTCCGCTCACGGGGCCATCGCCCCCGCATCGAAAGCCGCACTGTAGGTCTTCCAGTCTTTCTCGACCTGCGCGGCGCATTCGTGGGCAGCCTCGAGCAGGTCCTTGCGCCACGACTTGGCCGAGCCCCCGAAATCGACCAGCGCGTCGGCAACGGCCGATCCCTGCCGGCCCGCGCTGCGCAGCTGCGCCCACGCCACGAGCTGCCCCATCTCGCCGATCACGCCGCGAATCTGCGCAAGGCTGTTGCGGCGGGCATCGAGGCTCACCCGGTCTTCGCTCGGCTGCAGGCCGCGCAGCACATAGGAAGCAGACGTGGCCTTGGCCCCCACGATGGGGTGCAGGAACGCCATCGACGCCGCCTGCATGCGCTGCTGCAGTCCCACCACGCGGTGCGCCTGCGACGGCCACGCGGGCTGCTTCAGCGCGAGGTGCGGCGCGAGCGAAGACGGCAGCGCCTGCTTCAGGTCGAGCAGGTAGTTGCCGTCGGGCGAGCCCTTGCCTTCCACCAGCACGATGTAGCGCTCGACCCCCAGGCTGCCGGTGCCCGCGATGCGCCGCGCCACGTCGAGCACCTTGAAGAAGCCGGGCTTGTCCTGCGAGGCCGCAAAGGTGTCGATGAGCGCCGTCACCTTCGCACGCGCGTCGTCGCTCACGCTCAGCGCGTGCTTGCCGTCGCAGCGAATGACACGGCCGCGCCCCTTCCTGTCGGTGCGCCGGTTGAGAAAGGCCGGCCGCGTGCGCGCCTTGAGGGTGTCCAGCAGTTGCCGGATCAGACCGTCCGCGGTGTCTCGCTCCACCCAGCGGGCCTTGCCGGGCACCAGCGCGGCCGCGTAGGCATCGAGAAAGGTCTTGCACAAGGCATCGGCGTCGCCGGCCGCGCACAGGCTGTCGCCCGCCACCAGGATGCTCGACAGGAAGCGCACCAGCTCCCAGGTGACGGGCGCCAGCGCCGCCTCGTCGAAATCGTTGAGGTCGAAGTACACGAGCCGGTTGTCGCCCTTGTAGCTGCCGAAGTTCTCCAGGTGCGCGTCGCCGCAGAGCCAGCCCGCCGGCGCCTTGGTGAAGAGCGCATCGTTCGGCAGGCGGTCGTAGAAGAGATGGCAGGTGCCCCGCAGGAACACGAAGGCGTTGCTGCGCAGGTTGGCGTACTTCATCGCCAGGCGCTCGGGGTCGCGGCCTGCGTTGAAGTTGCGGATGGCGTCGACGACTTTCGGCATGGGCTCCCCTTGCGCCGCACGCGCACGGCGCGCAGTGCATGGCTGGGAGATTGTGGGCCACGACGGCGCGGGGGTACGGCCCGTCCGGCCCGGCTTGAAGGCGCAAGCCTACAAATTCCGGCGCAGGGACGCCCTAGATTGCTCCATCCTCACCGCTACGCCGCCCCAAGAAACCATGCCCGAAGAACGCAACCCCGATCTGGCCGCCTGGATCGCCGCAGAGACGGCCGCCTACACCGCCATTCACGCGCTCCACCAGCGAACGCAAGGGGGGCGCTTTGCGCCGCCGGACCACCGGATCGAACAGATCGCCCGGTTGCGCAAGGAAGCCGACGTTCGTTTTGCCAGCCTGTGGGGCGCCCTTGGCGCATCCGTTCAAGCCTGCGAGCCTGCTTCTTCGACGCGATCCGCGCATGCCAGCCCGGCCATGTCCCCCGCGGCTCGCACTCGGCGTTCCAAAGGCCTGAGGGCCGCGGCGAGCCACCCGACGTCGGCGCCGTAAAGAGAAGGTTCTACTGGGTCGAAGCGACGTCTTTTCGCCCCGCATTCACCCTGTATATTCGCCCGGCCATCAAGGCACGAGGGCGCTGCCCGCCAAGCGAAAAATGCGGCGGACGGCAGCGCCAAATGAAAAGAAATTCAGGGTGAATCACATGCAGAAAAACACCGGCAGGCTCGCTGCCTTTCTTCCCGCGCTCCCGTTGATCGTTGCGGCCTCCCTTTGGCACGGCAACGCGCAGGCCGACAACGCCGCGCCCGTGCTGAGCTACGGCAAGCTCGTCGAGGCGTACAAGGCCAACCCCAAGGAGGCGGCGGCAAAGTACACGCAGAAGCGCCTGGCATTCAGCGGCCGCGTGATGCGCATGGGCAGCAGCGCGGAGACCACCTATTTCGGCGCGGTGGCCGACGACGGCGCGCAGTTCGACACGCAGTTCGCAGTGAGCGACCAGGAGGCCCTGAAGCCGAAGTTCAAGGACCAGAAGCTGACCCCGTTCCAGCCATCGTCGAGCATCGTGTTCGACTGCCTCAACGAAGGCTTCCTGGCCACCGCCGTGGTGCCATCGCCCAAGCTCACGCAGTGCCGCCTGGTGAAGTAGAAGTCGTCGCCTTCGTGGGCAGCTGGCGCGGCGCGGCTGCTCAGAGCAGCGTTGTCATCTTGCCCGCGGCGGCCTTCAGCGCATCGATGCGCGTCAAGGCATCGGCCATCGACATGCGCGCCGTCGGCGCATGCACCGCCAGCGCGGCGCGCACCGCGCCTTCGGCGTCCCGCACGGGAACGGCCACCGCCACCAGCCCGGCAATGAACTCTTCGCGGTCGCACGCGTAGCCGCCCTTCGCGATGGCCTCGCATTCGGCGCGCAACGCATCGGCCGTCGTCAGCGTGTTGGCGGTCATGCGCTCCAGCGGCAGGCTGTCGACGAGCGCGTCGCGCTCCTTCTTCGGCATCAGCGCCAGGAACAGCTTGCCGCTGGCCGTGCAGTGCAACGGCACGTGCGAGCCCACGTCCAGCGTGAGGCGCAGCGGCCATTGCGCCTCGACGCGGTCGAGGTAGAGCACCCCCGCGCCGTCGAGCGTGGTGAGGTTGCAGGTTTCTCCCACCTCGCGCACCAGTTCCGACAGCACTTCGTGCCGCAGGCCGCGCACCACGCCGTGGTTGAGCGTGTCGAAGGCCAGCTTGCGCAGCGCCGGGCCCACGCTGAAGGAGCGCTCGTCCACGTCGCGCGCCAGGAAGCCGGTGGCCAGCAGTTGCGTGCAGATGCGGTGCGCGGTGCCCTTGGGCAGGCCGAGTTGCGCGGCCAGTTCGGCCAGCGTGAGGGCGCGGCCTTGGTTGGCCAGCAGCGCCAGCAAGCGCAGGCTGCGCTCGGCGGACGAGCCGGAACCGGGCTCCGGCTCCACGGGGGACATCACGGCGGCAGCGGCTCTCGCGGGACGGGGCATGCGGGTAAACCTTAAAAGTGGAACATTGCGTTCCGAAAATCATTGGCCTAGGATGCGGCCGAGCCCCGCGATTGTTCCACTCCCTCACCACAGGATCCCTCCGGACCTCGCCGAATGCCTGACCAAGAGTTCGACTACATCGTCGTCGGCGCCGGCTCCGCCGGCTGCGTGCTGGCCGCCCGGCTCAGCGAAGACCCGGCCACTCGCGTGCTGCTGCTCGAAGCCGGCCCGGCCGACCGCTCGCTGTGGATCCACCTGCCCATCGGCTACGGCAAGACGATGTGGAGCCCCACCTACAACTGGCGCTTCGAAACCGACCCCGATCCCAACATGAACGGCCGGCGCATCTACTGGCCGCGCGGCAAGACGCTGGGCGGCTCAAGCGCCATCAACGGGCTGATCTACATCCGCGGCCAGCGCGAGGACTACGACCACTGGGCCGCGCTCGGCAACGCCGGCTGGGGCTACGACGACGTGCTGCCCTACTTCATCAAGTCCGAGGGCAACCAGCGCGGCGGCGACGCCTTCCATGGCGGGAGCGGGCCGCTGAAGGTGTCCGACATCGCCGCGAAGCACGAGCTGATCGAGGCCTTCATCGGCGGCGCCGAACAGACCGGCGTGCCGCGCACCCGCGACTTCAACGGCGCCGCACAGGAAGGCGCCGGCTACTACCAGCTGACCACGCACAAGGGCTGGCGCTGCAGCACGGCCACGGCCTACCTGACGCCGGCCGTGAAGCGCCGGCCCAACCTGCGCATCGAGACCGAGGCGCTGGCCGGCAAGCTGGTGTTCGAAGGCAAGCGCGCCGCCGGCATCACCTACCGCCAAGGCGGCGAACTGAAGACCGCGCGATGCCGCGCCGAGGTGCTGCTCGCGGCCGGCTCGATCCAGTCGCCGCAACTGCTGCAGCTGTCGGGCATCGGGCCGCGCGCGCTGCTCGAGCGCGTGGGCGTTGCGCTGCGCCACGACCTGCCCGGGGTGGGCGAGAACCTGCAGGACCACCTGCAGATCCGCCTGGGCTACGAGTGCGCCAAGCCCATCACCACCAACGACCAGCTCAACTCCTGGTTCGGCCAGATGGGCATGGGCATGGAATGGCTGCTGCACCGCACCGGCCCGCTGGCCGTGGGCATCAACCAGGGCGGCTGCTTCATGCGCGCGCTGAAGGACGCCCACGGCAAGCCCGTGGCCGCCACGCCCGACATCCAGTTCCATGTGGCCACGCTGTCGGCGGACATGGCGGGCGGCAAGGTGCATCCGTACTCGGGCTTCACCATGTCGGTGTGCCAGCTGCGGCCGGAGTCGCGCGGGCACGTGCGCATTCGCTCGCTCGACGCGGCCGAGCCGCCCGAGATGCAGCCCAACTACCTGGCCACCGCGCTCGACCGCGCGACCACCGTGGCCGGCGTGAAGGCGGCCCGCGCCATCGCCGATGCACCCGCGATGCGGCCCTACGTGAAGCGCGAGGTCAAGCCCGGCCCCGCCGCGGCCAGCGACGAAGACCTGCTCGAGTTCTGCCGCAACAACGGCGCCACCATCTTCCACCCCACCGGCACCTGCCGCATGGGCAGCGACCCGCTCGCCGTGGTCGACGCGCGCCTGCGCGTGCACGGCATCGCGGGCCTGCGCGTGATCGACTGCTCGGCCATGCCCACGCTGGTGTCGGGCAACACCAACGCACCCGCCGTGATGATGGCCGAGAAGGCCGTCGACCTGATCAGGGAGGACGCCAGGCAATAGCAGCACCCGAAGGCCCGAAGAGGCCGTTCAGACAACAACGCATTGGAGACAAACACATGAGCGCAACCGACGAAAAAGCGATTCGCAGGGTGGTCATCTCGGCCCTGGTGGGAGCCACCATCGAGTGGTACGACTTCTTCCTGTACGGCGTGGTGGCCGGCATCGTGTTCAGCAAGCTGTACTTCCCGGGCAGCGACCCGGTGGTGTCGGTCCTGCTGGCCTACACCACCTTTGCCGTGGGCTTCGTCACGCGGCCATTGGGCGGCGTGATCTTCGGCCACTTCGGCGACAAGATCGGCCGCAAGAGCATGCTCATCATCACGCTGATGATCATGGGCGTGGCCACCTTCCTGATCGGGCTGGTGCCCACCTATGCGCAGATCGGCGTCGCCGCACCCATCCTGTTGCTGCTGCTTCGCATTGCACAGGGCATCGGCCTGGGCGGCGAATGGGGCGGCGCGGTGCTCATGGCGTACGAGTACGCACCGAAGGAAAAGCGCGGCTTCTACGCCTCGCTGCCGCAGATCGGGCTGGCCATCGGGCTGTGCCTGGCCTCGGGCGTGGTGGCGCTGCTGTCGTCGCTGCTGACCGACGCGCAGTTCATGGCCTGGGGCTGGCGCATCGCCTTTCTCATCTCCGGCGTGATGGTGCTGGTGGGCATGTACATCCGCCTGCACGTGCAGGAAACGCCCGAGTTCGCAGCCGTGAAGGCGCGCAACGCCGAGCTGCGCATTCCGTTCATGGACATGATCCGGCGCTACCCGGGCAATGTGCTGAAGGGCATGGGCGCGCGCTACATCGACGGCGTGTTCTTCAACATCTTCGGCGTGTTCTCGATCAACTACCTCACCAGCACGCTCAAGATCAGCCGCACCGACGCGCTGCTGGGCGTGATGGCCGCGGCGGTGGTGATGATCTTCTTCATTCCCTTCTTCGGCCGGCTGTCCGACAGGATCGGCCGGCCCAGGGTGTACATGTGGGGGTCGATCGTCACGGCGGTGTCGGCCTTTCCGGGCTTCTGGCTCATGACGCACAGCGGGGGCAACGTGCTGCTGGTGTGGCTCGCGATCATCGTGCCCTTCGGCATCCTGTATGCGTCGGTGTACGGGCCGGAGGCGGCGCTGTTCTGCGACCTGTTCGACGCGAAGGTGCGCTACACGGGCATCAGCTTCGTCTACCAGTTCTCGGGCATCTTCGCCTCGGGCATCACGCCCATCATCGCGACCGCGCTGCTCAAGTCGGGCGCAGGCGAGCCGTGGCAGATCTGCATGTACGTGCTGTTCGCGGGTGCCGTGTCTGCCCTGTGCGCGTGGCTGATCGGGCGCTCGCCCTCGCCGGCCGACGCACCGCAGGCCTCGGCGTCACGGTGAGGCCCCGGCAGGGGCGGCCGCGCGCACCTGCCGCACCACGGACAGCACCGCATCGGCCACCGCCTCGGGGTCGTCGAACTGGATGTCGTGCCCCGCACCGGGCAGCAGGCGGTGCGTGCCGCGCGTGGACCAGCTGGCGATGTCGTCGTGCATCTGCTTCCACAGCGCCTGCACCTGCACGCCCTGCCCGGGCGTGATCTTCATGCCGCGCAGTTCGCCCTCGGTATAGGGCGCCATCGCCGTGAGCACCACCAGCGGGCGGTTGCCCAGGTCGCGAAAGGCGCCTGCCTCGGCCAGCGTGCGGTCGGTCGCGTCACCCTCGGCCAACTGCGTGCGGAACGACTGCGGTGCAAAGGCGCGAACCGCCTGCAGGTCGTGCGCCGTCTGGTTCGGCGCCTGCGGCACCAGCACCGGTGCCGCCGCGCGCAAGAGCCCCGACCACCCCAGGTTCATGAGGATGCGCGAGCGCAGCGAGCGCGACTCCGTCATGTAGTTCGCCACGCGCGCCACCTGGTCCGGATGCGAGGGGTCGACCAGCACCAGCCCCGCCACCTCGGCGCCGAAGTACCGCGTGAAGGTGACGGCATAAGGTCCGCCGATCGACTGGCCCACCAACACGAACGGGCCGTGTTCGCCGGCGCCGGTCAATGCGGCATGCAGGTCCTGCGCAACCTGCTTCGCAGCGGAAGGCGCATCCGAAGGGTCGCTCCACATCAACCCCGCGCGGCTGTAGGCGCAGGCGCGCGTGTGCGCGGCCACCTTCGGCTGCACGGCCGACCAGCTCAGCGCGCCGTCGACGCTCTGACCCGCCTCGAACACCACGGTGGGCGAGCCCGAGCCCCGGCAATCCAGCTGGATGCGCCGCCCGCCGATGTCGACCATTTGCCCGGGCGGCGGAAAGTCGCGCGCGGCGCGGTAGCGCCCGGCCTGCTCGTACACCACGCCCAGCAGCACGGCCAGCGCCAGAACGGCCACGGCGCCCAGGGCGATGCGCACGGTCACCGGCGCATCACACCGGCGGGAACTGGAAGATCAGCTCCTGCAGCATCGAATGCACCAGTTCGGGCGACCAGAACGGGTCCAGCGTCTTGTCGCCGTGCGCCGGAATGCCGTTTCTCCAGCAGCGCCACGTGGCGTGGACTTCGCCGCTTTCGATGTCGCCGGTAAAGACCACCGCGTTGAGCCGCCCGCCCTGGGCGCCCCAGCGAAAGCCGACATGCGGGGGCGCGTCGCGGCTGAGGCCTTCTTCCCGGTCGACGTAGCACTCGGCCGCGTCGCCGAGCTTGGCGGCAAAGTATTCGGCGAACTCGCAAAAGACGGGATAGGCCAGGTCGTTGAGCCGTTGCGCCATGCGCCGCGCCCGCCGGGCCCGGTCGGCCACGTCCGCGTCCTGGCGAGGCTCGAGGAGCCTTGCGTCGAAGTAGCTGTCGAGCAGCTGGAATTTCGAAACGTTCATCGCTTCCCTTTCGGCATTGCAGATGGTTTGCTGTCTTTGCTTATAAGTACCAGAGCTGAACGCAGCCTGTCTGTGCGCGCCGCCGGGCATTCCAGGGCCGGAACCATGGAATAGTTCACAAAGTACAACTAATGCACACCTACTTGAGCCGATAGCTGAGCTTTCGGTTCCCGCTGACCATGGAATCGAGCCCCAGCCATTCGCCCTGCGGCGAATACCAGACGTCGATGGGTTGCGCGTCGGTCGCAATGCGCCATCGCGTGGCGGCCACCTGCTGGCCGCGCACCTCGACGGTGCCGTTGCCGGCGCGGCTGACCTTCACCGCCTCGAACTTGCCGCTCTGCGCGTTCAGCAGCTTGTCCTGCGTGCGGATGGCCGGGTTCCAGTAAGCGAAGCTCATCACGCAGCCTTCGAGCGACTGCGTGCCCTTGGGCGTGGTCACGGCCAGCGCGTTGTCGCCCGCCGCCTCGGCGTTCACCCGCTCGGGGGTGCCGTCGTCGTCGGTCCTCGAGCTCAGGCGCCTGAGGCAATCGCCGCGCCACATCTCGGTGGCGTTGTGCTGGTAGCGGTACACCGTCACGCCCAGCAGCTTGACCGCGAAGCGCGCGTCGCTGGTGAGCTTGCGCTCGTCGCCGGAGGTGGCCAGCGCGAAGCGGTGCTCGCCGATGGGCGCATCGTCCAGCAGCACGCGGAAGTCCCATTCGCCGCCGGTGGGCCCGGCGGCCGACGCCGTGGCCGCTCCGTTCCAGAGTGCGGCCAATGCGGCCAGTGCGGCCACCACGAGAACCCAGTGCTTGTTGTTTCTCATGACGCCTTGTGGTTGCCGCGCGCCGGCCCCGGAAGAAAGGCATTGGTGCGCGCGATGTAGTCGCGGTACGCCGGGCGGCGCTCGCCGATGTCGCCTTCGAGCATGCGCACGCCCGACACCTTCAGCAGCAGCCAGGTCATGAGCAGCGGCGACACCACGCTCCACGCGCCGCTCCAGCCCGCCCCGCCCATGGCCATGAGCCACAGCCCCCACCAGACGCAGGTTTCGCCGAAGTAGTTGGGGTGCCGGGTGTAGCGCCACAGGCCGCGGTCCATCACCTGCCCCTTGCTCTTGGGGTCGGCCTTGAAGCGCGCCATCTGCGCGTCGCCGATCGCCTCGAAGAAGGTGCCGAACAGCGCCAGCGCGATGCCCAGCGCGTCGAGCGCGCCCAGCGCACGCGGTGCCGTCATGCCCGGCAGGAACGGCGCGGACACGACCCAGGCCAGCACCGCCTGCAACGCGAACACCAGGTACAGGCTCTTGAAGCCGAAATTCGGCTGGTTGCGCGCGCGGATCGCCTGGTAGCGCCGGTCTTCCCCGTGCCCCCAGTTGCGCCAGGTGATGTACAGGCACAGCCGCACCGCCCACGCCGCGCCGATCACCGCCATGCACAGGCCGCGCACCGTCTGCACCGGCAGCAGCGCGAAATAGACCAGCCCCGCACCCACGATGCACAGGGGCCACATGCGGTCGATCAGGCTGGCGTCGCGGCGCACCAGGCTGGCCACCCAGGTCAGGAACGCGAGCGACGCGGTCAGTGCCAGCCCGGCCAGGGCCACTTCCATGAAACCGCTCATGCGCGGCGCTCGAACAGGTAGTGGCTGACCCACCAGCGCTGGCCGTTGTCAAAGCCGAACAACTCGGCCACCGACATGAAGAACAGCCGCCAGCGCGTCCACCAGATGTTCGCGTCGGCGCCGTAGGTGGCCTGGAACAGCGGGCGCAGCGTGTCGCGGCGCTCGTCCATGTTGCGCAGCCAAGCCTCGGCCGTGCGCTGGTAGTGGCTGCCTTCCCAGCGCCAGCGGCGCAGCAGGCGCAGGTCGTCCTGGCAGTGCAGCGCCAGGTCGTCGCTGGGCATCATGCCGCCGGAGAAGAAGTACTTGCTCATCCAGTCGCTGGGGTCGCGCACCTCGAAAGGGTACGGCGCCTCCCGGTGGGCGAACACGTGCATGAAGAACTTGCCGCCCGGCTTGAGCCAGCGCGCCACGTTGGCAAAGGCCTGCGGCCAGTTGCGCAGGTGCTCGAACATCTCGACCGACACCACGCGGTCGAAGCGCTGGTCGGTGTCGAACACGTTGATGTCGCGGGTCAGCACGCGCACGTTGCGAAGGCCGCGCTGCGCCGCTTGCGCCTCGATGTATTCACGCTGCGAATTGGAGTTGGACAGCGCGGTGATCCGGCTGTTGGGGTAGTGCGCCGCCATCCACAGCGTGAGCGAGCCCCAGCCGCAGCCCAGCTCCATCACGTCCTGCCCATCGGCCAGGTCGGCCCGTTCGCAGGTGGCGGCCAGCGCCGCGAACTCGGCCTGCTCCAGTGTCTGCGTGCCTTCCGGCCAGTAGCAGCTGCTGTATTTGCGGTGGTTTCCCAGCACTTCGCCGAAGAAGGCGGCGGGCACTTCGTAATGCTGTTCGTTGGCCTTCTCGGGCAGCGGCGCCAGGTTGGCCTTGCCCATGCGGGCGACGAAGTCCTGCGTCAGCTCGGCCACGGCCAGCGCGTTGCCCGCCTGCAGCTCGTGGAGCCGGTCTTTCAGCAGGCGGCGAATGCCGCGGCGAACCACGGTGTCGGGCACCAGGCCCTTTTCGACCCAGCGAATGGCGAATGCGATGTCCTGCGGCATGACTGTTCCTCGATAGCGGCACGTCGATGCGCGTGCCATAGGCACCTGTACGTGGCGGCAGGGGTTTTGGATGAGGCCGGGCCATTTTCGAGCGGCAACGCGGCTTGCGCCTCGGCAGCGCCACCGTTTTGTCACGGACACGAAATGTTAAAAACATAACATAAGTTCACACTTATTGACCAAACGCAGCCGTCATGCCCGAAACCTCCGAATACTTGAGCGATTTCCGGCCCCGGTTCCGCCAGCCCTGCGCGGGCGATCTCTGCACCACGGTGCCGTGCATGACGACCGACGAGACGAACGACAAGGTAATGGACGTCTTCAGCCGGCATCGCGACCTCGTCAGCCTGCCGGTGGTGGAGGGGCAGCAGCCGATCGGCCTGATCAACCGGAACATCTTCCTGTCGCAGATGAGCCAGCCGTTCCGCGTGGAGCTGTATGGCCGCAAGAGCTGCATCGCCTTCATGGACAAGGACCCGTTGATCGTCGATGCGGCGCTCGACCTGGAGTCCCTGACCTTCAAGACCGTGGAATACGGCGAGAAGGCCCTGACCGACGGCTTCATCATCACCCGCGAGGGCCAGTTTGCCGGCGTGGGCAACGGCCTGCAGCTCATGCGAGTGGTGGCGGACCTGCAGGTTTCGCGCAACCGCCAGATCATGCACAGCATCGAGTACGCCAGCGTGATCCAGCAGTCCACCTTGCGCAGCTCGCTCGACGCCTTGGCGCGCGCCTGCCCCGAGGCCCACCTGGTGTGGGAGCCGCGCGACGTGGTCGGGGGCGACTTCTACCAGTTCAGCACCGAGGCCGACGGCTGGTTCGCCACCGTGGCCGACTGCACGGGGCACGGCGTGCCGGGTGCCTTCATGACGCTGATCGCCTCCACCAGCCTGACCCAGGCCATCGAGCAGCACGGCGCGCGCGACCCCGCGCGACTGCTGGGCAGCGTCAACCGCAGCATCAAGCAGATGCTGGGACAGATGGGCGAACACGACGCAACGCCGGGCTCCGACGACGGCATGGACGCCGCGTGCTTCTGGTTCGAGCCCGCGCACGGCCGGCTGGTGTTCGCCGGCGCGCGGCTGTCGCTGTTCGTGCTGCGCCCCGGCGCCGATGCGGTGGAAGTTGTCGAGGGGCAGCGCAAGGGCGTGGGCTACATGGACAGCGATTTCGACTTCGCCTGGAGCAACCAGGAACTCACGCTGCCCGCGGGCAGCCTCGTGTTCGTGAGCACCGACGGGCTGGTCGACCAGGTCGGCGGCCCGCGCGCCATTGCACTGGGCAAGCGGCGCGTGCGCGAACTGCTGCTCGCGCAGCGCGAGCGCACGGCCGCGCAGATCAACGAGGCCGTGCTCGACGCCCTGCGGCTCTGGCAGGGCGGGCACCACCGCCGCGACGACCTGACCTTTTTCTGCTTTCGCACCTGACAGGGGAGTTCAACCGTGCCGTTCCCGCAGATCGCCGACAAGTACGGCTCCTTCTTCAACTTGGCGCGCCAGCACCAGGTCATCTTCTACTACGTGGGCTACTTTTCGCAGCACATCGTGGCCGCCATGTCCGACGCCGTGAAGCTGCAGCTCGAGGTGGCCGGCGTGGCCGGGCCGACACGGCGCAGGCTGTTCTCCTCGTTCGTGGAGATGGCGCAGAACATCATTCATTACTCGGCCGACACGCTGACCGCCACGAGCCAGCAGAGCGGCGAACTGCGCCACGGCTCGGTGTGCATCCGCCGCGAGAGCGACGGCGGCTTTCTGCTGCTGTGCGCCAACCCCGTGGAGCCCGAGATCGCCGATGCGCTGCGCGTGAAGCTGGAAATACTGCGCAGCATGACGCTGGACGAAATCAAGCAGGCCTACCGCCAGACACTGCGCGAGGAAACGCCCGAAGGCAGCAAAGGCGCGGGCATGGGACTTCTCACGGTCGCGCGCGACGCACGGGAGCCGCTGGAGTTCGACTTCGACGCCGCCGACAGCGCCGGCGGCGCCCCGGTGTTCTACCTGAAGGCGGCAATCTGATGCGCGCCACGCCCGGCAACGAATCAAGATCACAGATGGAAAACCTCTACATTGCCCCGACGCCCAGTTCGCCCCAGGTGGACTTCAGGTTCGACACCCACACGCTCGGCCTGCGCGGCGAGTCGTACCCCGAGAACGCCGCCGCCTTCTACGGCGAAATCATCGCGCGCCTGAAGGACTACCTGGCCGGCCAGAACGGCAGCCGCATCGAGGTCAACATTGCCCTGGCCTACTTCAACAGTTCCAGCACCAAGATGCTGTTCAACCTGATTGCGGCGCTCGCCGACGCCGTGGCGGCGGGCAACCGCGTGGCCCTGAACTGGTACCACGACGAGGAAGACGACACCATTCTCGAATTCGGCCAGGAGCTGAGCGAAGACTTTCCCGCGATCGACTTCGCCAGCCATCCGGTGAGGCCCGCCTGAATGGACACCGCCGCCGCCACCGCCGCGCCCCCGGACCTGTTCGATGCCGAGCACCAGGCGCTGCAAGCCGCCCGCGCCGCCTATGAAGACTGCGCTTCGGCGCAGCCCTCCCCCTGCCGCCTGGCCCTGGGCGAACTGCTCACCGTCTACGAGCGGCTCCTGCGCGAAACGCGCCGGCTGGTGCGCCGCAGCGACCGGGCCGAACTCGAGATGAACCAGCTCAACCTGCGCCTGCAGGCGCTGGCGGCCGAGCTCGAGTACCGCGCCACGCACGACCCGCTGACCGGCGTGCTCAACCGGGCGGCCGTCATCGAGCTGGTGAACCGCCATTTCGAGCGCCATGACCTCGCGCTGATCGTGCTGGACATCGACCACTTCAAGCGCATCAACGACAGCTTCGGCCACCCCACGGGGGACCGCGTCATCCAGGGCGTGGTCACCTGCCTGAAGAACGCGGCGCCGGCCACGGCGCAGATCGGCCGCGTGGGCGGCGAGGAATTCACCGTGGTGCTGCCCGGGCCGGGCAGCGATGCCGACGGGCAGGTCGCGCAGGCCCTGCGCCGCGCCATCGAGTGCTTTGCGTTCGACCTGCCCGACGGCAGCAGCGTCACCGCCAGCTTCGGCGTGAGCTGGCTGCCGCACGGCAGCAGCTTCGACGAGGCCTACGGCCTGGCCGACGAAGCCTTGTACGTCGCCAAGCGCGGCGGACGCAACCAGGTGGCGCTCGCATCCGGCCAGGTGCACGCGCAGCCCGCATGAAGCAGCCCGCATGACCCGCGAGCCTGATGCGGGCCGGCCAGGGGAAGCCGCCGAGCGGCCAGCGCCCGCGCCAGCGCTTGCACTTGCGCCGGGCACGGCGCCCGATCGGCGCATGCTCGAGCTCATCGTGCGCTCCAGCGCCTCGCTGCTGGAAGAACCCGACCTGCGCGCCTTCGCCCGCGGCGTCATCGCACAGTTCACCACCCTGCTGGGCGCCGGCGGCGACGGCCTGGCCTGCGCACCGGAAGCACCCCAAGCACCGCCAGCGAGCGGGCACCGGGTGCTGGCAGCGACCGGCCGCTTCGCTCCCCTGCTCGACCTGCCGCTGCATGCGGTGCCCGAGCAGCCGGCAGTGCAACTGCTGCGCCGCGCGCTGGCGTGCGGCCGCAACGTCCACGGCGAGGATGCCGAGGGCAGCGAAGGCAGCGAAGGCGGCGGGTTGGCCTTGCACATCGGCCGCAAGGGCGAGCAGCCCATGGCCGTCTTCATCGACACCACCGGCCTGCACGGCGCGCTCGACCGGCAGCTGCTGGATGTGCTCTGCCTCCACCTCGGCACCTTGCTCCACCAGCGGGGCCTGATGGAGCGGCTGCACGAATACGCCTACTTCGATCCGCTCGTGCGCCTGCCCAACCGCACCCGTTTCGTCGAGAAGGTGGACGACTGCGCACGGCAAGGCATGCGCGAGCACATCCTGGCGCTGGTCGACATCGACGACTTCAGCGCCGCCAACGACGTCATGGGCCACCGCTTCGGCGACCGCGTGCTGCAGGCGGTGGCGCGGCGCCTGGCCGAGGCCTTGCCGGCCGGCGTGCTGCTCGCCCGCCTGGGCGCGGACACTTTCGGCGTGCTCGGGCCGCTGCAGCAAGTGTCGCCCCAGCAATTGCTGGACTGCGTGCGCCAGCCGCTGGCGGTGGACGGCGTGCCGCACAAGGTGTCGCTGACCTGCGGCTACGTGCTGCTGCCCGAAGACGCGCAGGCCGGCGCCGACCTGGTCAAGGACGCCACACTCGCCCTGAAGCGCGCCAAGCGCGACCACCGGGGCCAGCACCTGCAGTACTCGGCCCACATGGGCGCCGAGGCCCGCGACCGCGCCCTGCTGCTGTCCAGCCTGCGCGCGGCCATCGACAACGCGCAGCTCTTCCTGGTCTACCAGCCGCAGGTCAACCTGAACACCCATGCGCTGGTGGGCCTGGAGGCCCTGGTGCGCTGGCGTGCCGAAGACGGCAGCCTCATACCGCCGGACCGCTTCATTCCGGTGGCCGAGCATTCGGGCCTGATCGTGGCGCTGGGGCAATGGGTGCTGTCCACCGCCTGCCTGGCCATGCGCGCGCTGCTGGACGCGAACCTCGCGCCGCTGCGCATGGCCGTCAATGTGTCCAGCGTGCAGCTGCAGGACCCGGCGTTCTACGACACCGTGTGCGCGGCGCTGGCGCACAGCCGCCTGCAGGGCCACCACCTGGAACTGGAGATCACCGAGTCCGTGGCCGCGCTGCCCACCGAGCTGCTGGAGTCCACCCTGACGGCCTTGCGGGCCAAGGGCATTTCCATTGCCATCGACGACTTCGGCACCGGCTACTCCTCGCTCAGCTACCTGGAGCGGTTGCCGCTGGACCGCATCAAGATCGACGGCAGCTTCGTGCGCCGCCTGGGCGAGGCGCAAGGCGCGCGCATCGCCGAAATGATCGCGCAGCTGGGCCGCAAGCTCGGCCTGCACGTGCTGGCCGAAGGCATCGAGGACGCCGCCGCCCTGCGGGCGTTGCTGGCCATGGACTGCGACGAGGGCCAGGGCTACTACATCGCCACGCCCATGGACAAGACCGCCCTGCTCCGCTGGCTGCACGAACGCGCCGAAAAGGAAAGGCGCGGGCACTCGCTGGGCATGTCCGGCCCTTGCTAGCGAGCGGCGGGGCGGCTAACATCGGCCGCCCTGGAGATGGCATTCCTCCATGAACCGCAGCGGCATCGCCCGCAGCTGATGATGCCTGCAGACACCTGATCACATCGCAGGGCTGCAGGCGTTCGCGTTCACGCATTGCCCTGCCGGTCGATCAGGCCCCTCGTTTTTCGCACCTGATCCACATGACCCGTTTTCGCCGCCCCGAACAGCTCGAGCTTCTGCCCTACATCGGCAAATGGCTCGTCATCGCCAGCGTCGTCGCCTTGCTGGCCGGCTCCGCCTCCGCCTTCTTCCTTTTTGCCCTCGACTGGGCCACCAACTGGCGCGAGGCGCACCGCCAGGTCATCTGGCTGCTGCCCCTGGCGGGCTTTGCCGTAGGGTGGATCTACTACCGCCTCGGCAAGCCGGTGGACGCCGGCAACAACCTGCTCATCGACGAGATCCACGATCCGAAGAAGGTCGTGCCGTTGCGCATGGTGCCCCTGGTGCTGGGCGGCACCGTGATCTCGCATCTCTTCGGGGCTTCCGTGGGCCGCGAAGGCACTGCCGTGCAGATGGGCGGTGCGCTGGCCGACCAGCTCACGCACCTGTTCCGCCTGAAGCACGAAGACCGGCGCATTTTGCTCATGGCCGGCATCAGCGCGGGCTTTGCGTCCGTGTTCGGCACCCCGCTGGCCGGCGCCATCTTCGGACTGGAAGTGCTGGCCATCGGCCGCATGCGCTACGACGCGCTGTTCCCCTGCATGGTGGCCGCCATCGTGGCCGACCAGGTCGGACTGGCCTGGGGTGTGCATCACACGCACTATGTCGTCACCGCCGTGGCGCCGGTCGCGTTCTGGAGCGTGGTTGCCGTCGTTGCCGCGGGCATCGTGTTCGGCCTGGCCGGGCTGGTGTTCGCCACGGCCACGCACAAGCTCGGCGCGTGGATGAAGCGCTGGATCGCCTACCCGCCCCTGCGCCCGCTGCTGGGCGGCATCGTCGTTGCAATGGCGGTGTGGGCCGTCGACGGCTACCGCTACATCGGCCTGGGCATTCCGACGATCGTGCAGTCCTTCCAGGCGCCGGTCGCGCCATGGGACTTCCTGGGCAAGCTGGTCTTCACCGTGGCATCGCTGGGCACTGGCTTCAAGGGCGGCGAGGTCACGCCGCTTTTCTACATCGGGGCCACCCTGGGCAACGCCATGGCGCCGCTGCTGCACCTGCCGTTCTCGATGCTGGCCGCCATCGGCTTCGTCGCCGTCTTTGCCGGCGCGGCCAATACGCCGGTCGCCACCATCGTCATGGCCGTGGAACTGTTCGGGCCGGCCATCGGCCCGCTCGCGGCCATCGCGTGCATCGCGAGCTACCTGGTCTCGGGCCACACCGGCATCTATCACGCACAGCGCGTCGGCCACAGCAAGCACCGCCAGGCCTTGCCCGAAGACCTTCGGATCGCGGACATCGCCCAGTTCCGCCGCAAGCAGGCCGCAGAGAAGAAGGACGCCGCCTCGGCGGAGAACAAGTGAAGACCGCGCGAACCCGCATTCGCGCGCCCGGGGGCTACGATGCGGTGGGTCTGGACATTCCCAGCCCCCACATTCCTGCCTCCCCATGCGCAACCTGATCGTGGTCCTCGGCGACCAGCTGAGCCTCACGAGCGTGGCCTTCGAAGGCTTCGATGCCGCGCAAGACCGCGTGTGGATGGCCGAGGTGCCGCAAGAGTCGCAGCATGTGCCCAGCACCAAGATGCGCACCGCCCTCTTCCTGTCGGCCATGCGCCACTTTGCCGAAGCGCTCACCGCGCGCGGCATGCCGCTCGACTACCTGAAGCTGGGCACCCACCCCTTCGCCTCGCTGGAGGCCGCATTGACCGACACCTTGTCGCGCCACCGCCCCGGCGCGGTCGTGACGGTCGATGCCGGGGAATGGCGCCTCGAACAGGCGATCGCCAAGGTCTGCCACGCGGCCGACGTGCGGCTGGTGGTCCGGGACGACCTGCACTTCATGGCCTCGCGCGCCGAGTTCGCGGAGCACGCGCAGGGCAAGCAGCGCCTGGTGATGGAGGCCTTCTACCGGCGCATGCGCACGAAGCACCAGGTGCTGCTGGACGATGCCGGCCAGCCCGAAGGCGGGCAATGGAACTTCGACCACGACAACCGCGGCGCCTTCGGCCGGAACGGCCCGGGCATGCTGCCCCCGCCGCCCTCGTTCGCGCCGGACGCCATCACGCGCGGGGTGCTGGCCGACGTCGAGGCGCACTTCGGCGACCACTACGGCAGCGCGGCGCAGTTCGACTGGCCGGTGACGCGCGAGCAGGCCCTTGTGGCAATGAACGACTTCGTGGCCTGCAGGCTGCAGGACTTCGGGCGCTTTCAGGACGCCATGTGGACCGACGAGCCCTTTCTGTACCACGGGCTGCTGTCTTCTTGCCTGAACCTCAAGCTGCTCGACCCGCGCGAGGTGATCGATGCGGCCGTGGCACGCTGGCGCGCGGGCGCCGTGTCCATCGAGTCGGTGGAAGGCTTCGTGCGGCAGATACTTGGCTGGCGCGAGTTCATGCGGGGGGTGTACTGGTGGCGCATGCCGCAACTGGCCGAGGCCAACGCGCTCCGGCACAACGCCCCGCTGCCCGACTGGTACTGGACGGGCCAGGTCGGCATGAACTGCATGAAGCAGGCCATCGGCCAGACCTTGCGCACCGGCTATGCGCATCACATCCAGCGCCTGATGGTCACCGGCAACTTCGCGCTCACCTTCGGCGTGGCGCCGGCGCAGGTGCATGCCTGGTACCTGTCGGTGTACGTCGATGCGGTGGAATGGGTCGAGCTGCCCAACACCGTGGGCATGTCGCTTTTTGCCGATGGCGCGCGCTTCGTGACCAAGCCCTATGCGGCGGGCGGCGCCTACATCAAGCGCATGAGCAACTACTGCGACGGCTGCCGCTACAAGCCGGCCACGCGCAGCGGCGAAGGCGCATGCCCGATGACGGTGATGTACTGGGACTTCGTCGCGCGGCACGAGCAGTTGCTGGAAAACAACCCACGCACGGTCATGATGACCCGCAACCTGCAGCGCTTCAGCGACGAGGAGCGGGCCGCGATACGAAGCACTGCAGACGGCATGCGCGCGCGGCCGGATTCACTTTAGGGCGCACCGCGATGACGAGCGATGCGCCCATGCCTGTGACCGACCCGAAGATCGAGCAGACCATCCTTGCGCTGCTCGACCGGCGCGATGCATCCGCTTCGATCTGCCCGTCGGAGGTTGCACGCGCGCTGGCGAGCAGCGATGTCGCCTGGCGCGCACTGATGCCTGCCGTGCGTCGAGTGGCCGCGAAGTTGGCGGCGAAGGGAGCGCTGCGGGTCACGCGGGGCGAAGATGAGGTCGATGCGACGTCTCCGGGCGGACCGGTGCGCTTGCGCCGGCCGAAGTAGCGCGCTCGTCGGTGAGCGAAAAACATTTTGCGGAGACATGCCATGACGAAACAGCTTGAGTTCAAGAGCGATGCCTTCGAGGCCGTTCACGCTTCTGCGAGCGCCTTGCAAAAAGTCGGCGCTATCGACGAGGCCACCCTGCGCGCGTTCGACGAAACCTGCCTCTCCGCTCCTGGAAGACAGGTGTCGGACGGTGCCAGCCTGACACCGCCGGCTGCTGCATTGCCAAGCCCGGCTCGGTAAAGACGCAACACCACGCGCTGGCCGTTGTTTGAGATCACAGCTTGTGATTTCAAAGCCGCTCACTCCTCGGAAGAGAGCCGAGACATGAAATCGGCATCGAAGGCCTTCATGTCGCGCCGCCTTCGCTCACAGCAACACGCAACGACCGCACCGCCGCATCGGCCGTCTCGATCCGCCGATGCAATTCCTCATTGACCACCTGCACCAGCGCGCTGAGTTCGGAACGATTCGGACAGACCTCTTCCGTGTCTTGCACGCGCTGCGGATCGATGAGCTTTTCAATGCACGCATACGCACGCTGCACGACGCGAAGGTTGTCGACGTCGTCGCATGCCTGCAGCGCGAGTGATTCGGCGCGGGCGGTTGCTGAAAAAGATTCGGGGAACGGGGGAACGTGAGCCATGAATGGCCTCCAAGAGGTGCGGTTTACTGAAACCGCCGCTCCCGAGTCCAATCGGAGGCGGCAGCTCGACGAGTTGGACTACCGGGCACCTCTTGCGAGAACCGGCCGGGCTTGCGCCCGCCCGTCGAGCCGCCAAAACTGGGGGCACGAACGACAAAGCCGCAAACCTTGCGGGTACTGCGGCTTTCGTCGCAGAGATGCTTCAGGAGTCCAATCCCGGTCACGCCTTTTTTTGACATGACGGCGGCAGTATAGCCACGCAGTCATCGCCGTTTCAACCGCAAAACCGGCGATGCCCCGGCGAAAGACCCCGGCATCCCGAAGCTGGAACAATCCGCCCATCCATGGACGGCCTCGATCTCATCAAAACATTCCGTGAAGTCGCGTTCCGACGCAGCTTTTCCCGCGCGGCGATTTCGCTGGGCATGTCCAAAGCCACGGTCAGCCGCTACGTGGCCGAGCTCGAAGAGCGCAGCGGCGTGCGCCTGCTGAACCGCTCCACCCGATCCCTGAGCCTGACCGACGCCGGCCAGGTGCTGCTGGACCGCAGCACCGAGCTGGTGGCCATGGCCGAAAACACCCTGAACGACCTGCAGGCCCACGGCTCGCACCCGCGCGGCCGGCTGCGCATGAGCGCGCCGAACGGCCTGATCGCGGGCTGGCTGTCGGACGTGATTGCCGGGTTCATCCGCCTCTACCCCGACGTGTACGTGAGCCTGGTGTTCACCAACCGCGACATCGACCTGATCGAGGAGGGCATCGACATCCACCTGACCGGCGGGCGCATCGACGACATGAACCTGATCGTGCGCCGGCTGGTGCAGTACGACATGGTGGTGTGCGCCACGCCGGCCTACTGGGCCCAGCGCGGCATGCCGCAGGTGCCCGCGGACCTGGGCCGCCACGAGATGCTGAGCTATTCGTCGATGCCCACCACGCACCTGCCCTTCGAGACCGACGGCAAGCCGCACGACGTGACGGTGCACAGCCGCATGGAAGCCAACGACGCCGTGGCACTGATCGAGCTGGCGCTGCGCGGCGTGGGCGTGGCCTACGTGCCCGAGCCGCTGGCGCAGTCGCACCTGGAGCGCGGCGCGCTGGTGCCGGTGCTGCGAGAGCACATGCCGCGCGACCACTGGCTGTACGCGGCCTACTCGCAGCGCCGCCACAACAGCGCGGCGATGCGCGCGATGCTCGACTTTCTGGAGCAGTCGATGGTGCCGGCCGGCCAGACGATGCCGACCTTGCCGCCCGCATTGCAGGTGTCGCCGCTTGCGCCGACCCTGGCGCCTACATGCGCCCTTTCCAAGGCACCAG
The DNA here is from genome assembly GCF_051216435.1 of Variovorax pasteuri. NCBI lineage: Bacteria > Pseudomonadati > Pseudomonadota > Betaproteobacteria > Burkholderiales > Comamonadaceae > Variovorax > Variovorax pasteuri. The sequence continues at coordinate 65,789 of NZ_JBPJZS010000013.1, read as the reverse complement.
CCGCCGCTCGAGCCAGCGCATCAGCAGGTCGAACAGGTACGCCACCACGCCAATGACGATGATGCCCATGATGACGATGTCGGTGCGCAGGAAGTTCGACGCGTTCAGCACCATCTGACCCAGCCCCATGCTGGCCGCCACCATTTCGGCGGCCACCAGCGTGGTCCAGCCGAAGCCGATGGCAATGCGCATGCCCACCAGGATGTCGGGCAGCGCCGACGGCAATATCACGTGGCGAATCACCTGCATGTAGCTCGCGCCCATGGAGTACGCCGCGTTGATCTGCTCCTGCGACGCGCTGCGCATGCCCGAGCGCGCGGCCAGTGCCAGCGGCGCGAAGCAGCTCAGGAAGATCAGCAGCACCTTGGGCAGCTCGTCGATGCCGAACCAGATGATGATGAGCGGCAGGTACGCCAGCGGCGGCAGCGGGCGGTAGAACTCCAGCGGGGGGTCGAAAATGCCGCGCCAGAAGCGGCTCATGCCCATGGCAATGCCCACCGGAATGGCGGTGGCGCAGGCCAGGAAGAAGGCCGAGAACACGCGGAACATGCTGGCCAGAAAGTGCTGCCACAGCGGCTTGTCGTTGGCCTGGCCGGTCAGGTATTCGTAGAACTGCTGGAACACGGCCTGCGGCGTGGGCAGGAACAGCGGCTTGACCCAGCCCATGTTCGTGACCAGGAACCACAGCGCGACCAGCAAGGTCACGGTCACCACGCTGATGACCACGCTGGAGCCCTCGCCCGGCACCTTGAAGGCGCTGGTCTTGAGCTTGGTGCCGGCCGCCTGCGCCGAAGATTCGGGCGATGCCGCGGGCTTGGAGGGTGGCGTCATGGCAGCGTTGACCACACGGGGCGATGCGATGGTGACCTCAGGCATGGGCGGCCTCGCGGTGGTGAATGATGGACAGCACTTCTTCGCGCATGCGAATGAATTCGGGCTCGGACTTCACCTTGCGTGAATCGCCGTGCGACAAAAACTGGCGAGAGAACGGCACGTCGTCGTAGATGTGCGAAATGCGCCCGGGGCTGGGGCTCATCACGATCAGCCGCGTGGCCAGGAACAGCGCCTCTTCCACCGAGTGCGTGATGAAGAACACCATCTTGTTGGACTTGGACCAGGCGTGCAGCAAGATCTCTTGCACCTGTTCGCGCGTGAACGCATCGAGCGCGCCCATGGGTTCGTCCATGAGCAGCACGGCGGGGTCGCTGGCGAGCGCACGCGCAATGCCCACGCGCTGTTGCATGCCGCCGGAGAGTTCGTACACGGCGCGGTCGGCATATTTTTCCAGGCCGACAAGGGCAAGCTTTTCTTCGGCGACGCGGTCACGCTCGGTCTTGCCGACACCCGCCAGCCGCAGGCCCAATGCCACGTTGTCGCGCACGTTGAGCCAGGGCATGAGCGCATGCTTCTGGAACACCACGCCACGGTCGGCACCGGGGCCGACGACGGGTTTGCCGTCCAGCAGGATCTCCCCGGTCGAAGGCGGCAGGAAGCCCGCGATGCTGTTGAGCAGCGTGGTCTTGCCGCAGCCCGAGGCACCCAATGCAACGACGAAGTCGCCGTCGTGCATCGTGAGGTTGACCGGGGCCAACGCCTGCAGCGTGCCGCCCTTGACTGCGTAGTTGACCGTGAGGTCTCGGATGTCTAGCGTGGGCATGTCTTTTTCTCCAATGCGGGTTGCTGTTGCGCGCTGCTGTTCGGGGCGGGTGCGCAGGCCGCCGGGTACTCCCCTCCGCGAATGTCCCCCGGGGCTGCGCCCCTCCTCCTTTATTTCGCTGCGGGGAGCACCCGACGCCCTGTTCACCTGGGCACGCTGTCGGTTTGCGGCTGATCAACCACCGCTGCTGACGACGCTCACGTCGATGGGGTGCCTTGCGCAGCGAAATAAAGGAGGAGGCCGAAGGCCGGGGGACATTCGCGGAGCAAGGTACCCCGTCGGCGTGAGCGCCACCCCGAACAAAGGCGCCCCCCGAAACCACAGGCAGTGTTACTTGCCCATCGCCTTCTCGACATAAGCAGTGGTCACGAAAGCGTTGTAGTCAGGCTTCACCTCCTGCACACGCCCCTGTTCCTTCAGGAAGGCCGCCGTGTTGGCCATCGCCTTCGCAGCGCCCCCGCCGAGCCACACCGGCGAGAGCTGCTCGGCCATCGTCGGGAAGGTGTAGAGCGCCATGGCCGGCCCCACGTCCTTCGGGTCGGCCTTGGTCCACTTGGCCATGGCCTTGGTCTGCGGCGAGTCGGGCTTCCAGCTCTTGCCGGTGGCCTTGTATTCCTCGTTGGCGCGGTTCAGCGCCTTCACGAACGCGACCATGAACGGCTCGTTGGCGGCAGCCCACTTGGCGTTGACCACGATGCCCTCGAACGTGGGCGCGCCGCGCTTGCCGATGCTGCCCGAGGTGGCGATGGTCTTGCCGCTGGCCTTGATCTTGGAGAGCACCGGGTCCCAGATGAAAGTGGCGTCGATGTCGCCGCGCTCCCACGCCGCCGCGATCTCGGGCGGGCGCAGGTTCATCACGTTCACGCTCTTGGGGTCTACACCGTCCATCTTCATGCCGGCCATGAGCTGGTAGTGCGCGGTCGACACGAACGGCGTGGCCACCTTCTTGCCGGCCAGGTCCTTCATGCTGTTGATGTTGGAGCCGTTGCGCGCCACCAGCGCCTCGGCGTCCGCGATGTCGGCGGAAATCCAGAACAGCTTGATGTCCTGCCCCTGGCTGGCCGCGGCGGTCAGCGGGCTGGAGCCGGTTTCGCCCATCTGCACGTCGCCCGAAGCCATGGCGCGAATCACGTCGCCGCCGCCCGAGAACATGCGCCAGTTGATCTTGTAGCCCGTGGCCTTCTCGACCTCGCCGGACTCCATGACAAGGCGCAGCGGCACCAGCATGTCCTGGTGGGCGAAGGTGACTTCCTTGGTTTGCGCGAAGGCGGCGCCGCCAAGGGTCATTGCCGCCGCGAGGGCTGCGCACTGGAGGGAAAGACGTCGGGACAAGGTCATCTGTTTTCTCCTGGAGGGTGAATCTCGCTGCGGACTTTGCACCCAACACCGCCAGCCAGGAAGTGCCAGCGCTTGCGTGGGCGTAGAGCCAGTGGCTCGGGACTTACCCTCGTTCTGGTGCGCGCTGCACGCCAGCGGTGCGTGCGCCTCGGCCTTCCGGGAAGCCGCAAGGCTCAGTGCGTCCGACCACCCGCCGGGCGCTTCTCGCCCCGCGCCAGCGCCAACTCTTCGACCGCCAGCCCCAACGCCCGGATGCCCGCCGGAATCTGCGCCGCCGCAATGGACGACAACCGCAGCCGGAAGAACGGGCACGGGTACGGCGGCTTGGCAAAGAACACGTCGCCCGCCTCGATCAGCACCCCGTGGCTGCGCGCCATCAGCGACAGCTCGGTGGCGTCCACCCAGGTCGGCGCCTGCACCCAGATCGACGCCCCGCCCGAAGGCAGCCGGAATTCGAAATCGGGCAGATGGTCGCGCAGCGCCTGGGCCGCCAGGGCCAGCCGCTCCTGCATCGCGTGGTTCACCCGCCGCGCATGCGACTCGTGATGCCCCAGCGACAGGAACAGCGCATACGCATGCTGCAGGAAGGCGCTCGGGTGCCGCACCATCGCATGCCGGATGACCCTCAGCTCCTTGATCAACGCGCGCGGCGCCACGATGAACCCCAGCCGCAGCGCCGGCGACAGGCTCTTGGACACCGACCCCACGTAGATCACCCGCCCCGTCTTGTCCAGGCTCTTGAGCGCGGGCATCGGCTTGCCTTCGTACAGGTTCTCGGCCTCGTAGTCGTCCTCGATGATCACGAAGTCCTGCAGCTCCGCCTTGCGCAGCAGCCACTGCCTGCGCTCCAGGCTCAGCGTGGCCGTCGTGGGGCTCTGGTGCGACGGGGTCACGAACAGGTAGTCGGCGGCGGGCAGCGCATCGACCACCAGCCCGTCTTCATCGACGTCGACCTCGACCCATTTGGGCTGGCGCAACGAGAAGCTGTTGCGCGCATGCGGATGGCCCGGCTCTTCGAGCCCCACGCGCGTGTGCTCGTCGAACAGCGCCTCGGCCAGCAGGTAGTAGGCGTGCTGCGCGCCCATGGTCACGAGGATCTCTTCCTTCAGCGCGAACACGCCGCGCTTGGGCAGCAGCCGCGTGCGGATCTGCTCGATCAGGTCGGGCACGTCGTCGGTCTCGAAGTCGGGCGTCCAGTGCGGCAGCTGCGAGCGCGCCAGGCTGCGCGCGCAGCACTCGCGAAAATCTTCGGTGGGGAACAGCTGCGGGTCGTAGTTGCCGTAGACGAAGGGGTACGGGTAGTCGCGCCACCGGTCGGGCTTGGACAGCGTGGGCTTGTCCATCAGCGAGCGCAGCACGCGCCCCGACCAGTCCGGCGGCTGGCTCGCCTGCCCGCTGCGGCTCACCAGCGGCTCCGCATGTGCGGCGGACACCGGCCGCGCATTGCGCGCCACGAACACGCCGCTGCGCGGGCGCGCCTCCAGGAAGCCTTCGTCGATGAGTTGCAGGTACGCGGAGGTGACGGTGTTGCGGCTCAGCCCCAGCAGGGCCGCGAGCTCGCGCGACGAAGGCAACGGCGCGCCGGGGCTCAGGTGTTCTTCGAGGATGGCCTGAACCACGGCGGTGCGCAAGCGGGCTTGCAACGGCAGTGCCGGCTGGTCGGGCAGCGCGAAGAGCTGCGCCCATTGGGTGGCTCGCGGGTTCGGGGGCATGGTGCGCCGCAGTTTAGGGCAGCCGGTGCCGTTCGTGCACTTTGGCCGGCGCTCTGGCTCGGTCGAATTCCCGCAACTGGCCCTATCGCGCAGGCAGCCGGCTGCCTACGCTTGCCTCATCAATTTCCGGAGCTCCCGCGTGACTGCCTCTTCTTCCTCTACCGTGACCACCGACACCCTGGCCGCCTTCAGCGACGCCTGGAACCGCCACGACGTCGACGCGCTCATGGGCTTCATGACCGACGACTGCATCTTCCAGACCGCCGCCGGCCCCGACGCCTGCGGCACGCGCCATGTGGGCACCGAGGCGGTGCGCAAGGCCTTCGCCGCCGCATGGGCCGCGGTGCCCGACGCGCAGTGGGTGAACGGCCAGCACTTCGTGCACGGTGACTTCGGCACCTCGCAATGGACCTTCACCGGCACCGCCGCCGACGGCAGCCGCATCGAGACCGACGGCATCGACGTGTTCACCTTCAGGGGCGCAAAGATCCACCTGAAGAACGTGTTCCGCAAGGCCCGGCCCAACCTGCCCGCCGCGAAGTAAGCCGAACCCTTCCTTTTCCCTTCCTGGAGCCCTTCATGACCATGACAGGCACCGTGCAGTTCGCCACCGCCAGCGCAGCCATCGACGCCGCATCGTTCGAGCCGCAGCCGCTGCAGGTGCCCATGCGCCCCTACGATCCGCAATACGACCCGCTGCACGCGCCCGACCCCGGCGCGGGCCGCGCCTACGCGCCCACCTGGTGGGTGGCCAGCGCCGGCACCCCGCCGGAGGACGACGGCCCGCTGGTGCAGGACATCGATGTCGACGTGGCCATCATCGGCTCCGGCGCCACGGGCATGTCGACCGCGCTCTACCTGGCGCAGGAACACGGCATTCGCGCCACCGTGCTGGAGGCCAACCAGGCCGCGTGGGGCTGCTCCAGCCGCAGCGGCGGCCAGGGGCAGAACGCGAGCGGACGCCTGAAGCGCTCGCAATGGATCCAGCGCTGGGGCATGGACACCGCCAGGCGGCTCGACGCCGAGATTCGCAGCGGCTTCGAGAACTTTCGCCATCTCACCACGCAGATCGACTGCGACGCCTACGACGGCGGCCACCTCTACCTGGCGCACCGGGCCGAGAAGCTGCCGGTGCTCGACGCCGAGGCACGGCTCATGCGCGAGAAGTTCGGCTACGCCACCCGCATGATGAGCGCGGAGGAAGTGCGCCGCGACTACTGCGACGAGCGCGAAACCGTGGGCGCGATGTTCGAGGCCGAAGGCATCGGCATCCACCCGCTGAAGTTCACCTTCGGCCTGATGCAGCGCGCCCGCGCGCTGGGCGTGACGGTGCACACCTCCAGCCCGGTGCAGGGCTGGCACACCATCGACGGCGTGCACCATCTGCGGACGCCGGCCGGCGTGGTGCGCGCGCGCCGCGTGGCGGTGTGCACCGGCGGCTACACGGGGCAGGCGCTGAGCCCGCTGCTGAAGAACCGGCTCATGCCGATCCTGTCGAACTCGGTGGTCACGCGGCCGCTGACCGATGCGGAGCTGCAGGCCACCAACTTCCGCTCGAAAACCTTCCTGACCGACACGCGCACGCTGCGCTTCTATTACCGGCTGCTCAAGGGCAACCGGCTGCAGATCGGCAGCCGCAGCGCGGTGACCGGCGCCGACGCCGAAGACCCGGTGCACCTGAAGCTGCTGACCGACGCCATCGCGCGCAAGTTTCCGCCGCTGGCGGGCATCCGCATCGACTACTCGTGGTGGGGGTGGGTCGACATGAGCCACGACATGATGCCGCGCATCACCCAGCCCGAGGCGGACAAGAAGGTCTGGTACGCGGTGGGCTACGGCGGCAACGGCGTGTCGTTCTCGACCTGGGCCGGCAAGCGGCTGGCCGAGCGCGTGGCGGGCAAGGACACGGGCAAGGACGTGTTCGAACTGCCCATCTACCACTCGCCGCTGCCCTTTCCCAACGTGCTGGGCATGGTGGAGTCGCGCGCGTTCGCGCCGTTCCGGCGCATGGGGCAGCGCATGCTCTACAAGTGGTACTGGCTGCGCGACGAAAAGTAGCCAACGCGGCGCCTCGCCGCATCGGGAAACGCACCGCGCACGCGCATTCCCCGATGTGGCGCACGGCCCCGGCGCACAACGGGGCAAACCCGTGCCTTCTGGCCCTGTGACTCGCGCGGCGTTGGCTCTTCGCCGGCGCGCACCAAGCGCCTATCTTCGACACCGAGGTCCTGCAACGCCGCGGACCGAAACCGATTGCCTGTGTCGAACTCCCTGAGGTCCTGTCATGCCGATCCCCACGCTTTCCTCGCTGCCCTCGATTCCTGCAGATGCGGTCTTCACGCGCCGCACCACGCTGCTGTCCGCCACGCTCATGGCCGCGAGCAGCCTGCTGCCGCTGCCGGCGTTCGCGGCCGACGAGCCCAAGCGCGGCGGCACGCTGGTCATCGGCAGCACGCAGACGCCCCGGCACCTGAACGGCGCGGTGCAGTCGGGCATTGCCACCGCCCTGCCCTCCACGCAGATCTTCGCGAGCCCGCTGCGCTTCGACGACAAGTGGAACCCGCAGCCCTACCTGGCCGAATCGTGGAAGCTGGCCGAGGACGGCAAGTCGCTCACGCTCAAGCTGCGCAAGGACGCGGTGTTCCACGACGGCAAGCCCGTCACCTCGGCCGACGTGGCCTTCTCGATCATGGCCATCAAGGCCAACCACCCCTTCACCACCATGATGGGACCGGTGGACAAGGTGGAAACGCCCGACGCCTACACCGCCATCGTGCGCATGGGCGTGCCGCACCCGGCCATCGTGCTGGCGATGTCGCCCGCGCTGTGCCCGACTCTTCCCAAGCACATCTACGGCGACGGGCAGGACCTGAAGAACCATCCGCGCAACAGCACCGACGTGATCGGCTCGGGCCCCTTCCGCGTGACCGACTTCAAGCCGGCGCAGCGCGTGGTGCTGGAGCGCTTCGACAAGTTCTTTCTGCCGAACAGGCCCTACCTCGACAAGATCATCGTCAACATCACGCCCGACTCGGCCAGCCTGATCCTCGGGCTGGAGCGCGGCGACATCCAGATGGTGCCCTTCGCCACGCTGCCCACCGACCTGAAGCGCCTGGCCAACGACCCCAAGGTGTCGCTCACGCCCAAGGGCTACGACGGCATCGGCGCGCTCAACTGGCTGGCCTTCAACACCGCGAAGAAGCCGCTGTCCGACGTGCAGGTGCGCAAGGCCATTGCCACGGCGCTCGACAAGAACTTCATCACCAAGGCGCTGATGGGCGGCTTCGCCACCGTGTCCGACGGCCCGCTGGTGGCCAGCAGCCCGTTCGCGGTGCCCGACCTGGTGCGCTACCCGCTCGACCTGAAGAAGGCCGGCGAGATGCTCGACGCCGCGGGCTACAAGGCCGGTGCCGGCGGCGAGCGCTTCAAGCTCACCATCGACTACCTGCCCGGCGCCGACGACCAGCAGAAGAACGTGGCCGAGTACATCCGCGGGCAACTCAAGAAGGTGGGCATCACGGTGGAGGTGCGCGCCTCGGCCGACTTTCCGGCCTGGGCCAAGCGGCTGGCCTCGCACGACTTCGACCTGTCGATGGACACGGTGTTCAACTGGGGCGACCCGATCATCGGCGTGCACCGCACCTACCTGTCGACCAACATCAAGCCCATCGTCTGGACCAACACCCAGTCGTACGCCAACCCGAAGGTGGACGAGCTGCTCAACACCGCCGGCAGCCTGATGGACCCGACGCAGCGCAAGGCCTACTACGCCACCTTCCAGAAGATCGTGACCGACGAGCTGCCCATCGAGTTCATCAACCAGGTGCCGTACCACACCATCACCAGCAAGAAGCTGGGCAACGTGCCGACCACCATCTGGGGACCGATGTCGCCGATGGACGAGGTGTACTTCAAGTAAGGCGCGGGTCATGGGCACGCTGCGCTACATCGCATCGCGACTGCTTCAGGCGCTGGGCCTGGTGGTCGCGGTGGTGGTCCTCAACTTCGTGCTGGTGCACGCCGCACCGGGCGACCCGGTGGAAACCATCGCCGGCGCCAGCGGCGGCATGTCGCCCGAGCTGATGGCGCAACTGCGCACGCAGTACGGGCTGGACAGGTCGCTGCCGGTGCAGCTGGGCGTGTACCTGGGCAAGGTGGCGCGCGGCGACCTGGGCTACTCGTACTTCTTCAACCTGCCGGTGACCCACCTGATCGCCGAGCGCGTGCCGGCCACGCTGCTGCTGGTGCTGAGCTCGGTGCTGCTGGCCTTCTTCGTGGGCACGGCGCTGGGCGTGCTGTCGTCGCGCAAGCCGAACGGCTGGCTGTCGCAGTTCATCACGGTGCTCTCGCTCGTGGGCTTCGCGGCACCGGTGTTCTGGCTGGGGATCATGCTGGTGATCCTGCTGGCCTCGGTGTTCCCGATATTGCCGGTGGCGGGCATGCGCGCCATCGATTCGAGCGGCGCCGGCGGGCTGGCCGACATGATCGACGTGGCCTACCACCTGGTGCTGCCCACGCTCACGCTGAGCCTGGTGTACCTGGCGCAATACAGCCGGCTGGCGCGCTCGTCGATGCTCGACGTGCTGGGCTCGGACTTCATCCGCACCGCGCGCGCCAAGGGGCTGGCCGAGCGCGTGGTGCTCTACAAGCATGCGCTGCGCAACGCGCTGCTGCCGGTGGTCACGGTGCTGGGGCTGCAGTTCGGCAACGTGCTGGCCGGCGCCATCCTGGTGGAGACGGTGTTCAACTGGCCGGGCCTCGGCCGGCTGGCCTTCGAGTCGGTGCTGCGGCGCGACTACCCGACCATCCTCGGCGTGCTGCTGTTCTCGTCGGTCGTGGTGGTGGTGATGAACCAGCTCACCGACCTGTGCTACCGCTTCATCGACCCACGGATCAAGGCCTCATGAACAAGGTGATCGCGATGCCCTCTGTTGCTGCACCCGCCGTGCGCGTGGAACACCCCGGCATGGAGGCGCTGCGCATGTTCCTGCGCAACCCCGCCGCCATCGTCGGCATGGCGATGCTGCTGGCGGTGCTGGCGGTGGCCATTGCCGGGCCCTGGTTCTACCCGGCCGATCCGTTCGAGATAAAGACCGCCCCGCTCACCCCGCCCTTCAGCGAAGACGCCTGGCTGGGCAGCGACTACCTGGGCCGCGACGTGCTCACCGCGCTGATCTACGGCGGGCGCGCCACGCTGCTGGTGGGCGCGGTGGCCGCGCTGCTGTCGGTGCTGATCGGCATCACGCTGGGGGCCTTCGCGGGCTACTACGGAGGCAAGGTCGACGCGGCGCTGATGAAGCTGACCGAGTTCTTCCAGGTGCTGCCCGCGCTGCTGTTCGCGATGGTGGTGGTCACGCTGTTCTCGCCCACGCTGGTGACGGTGACGCTGGCCATCGGCATCGTGAGCTGGACGGGCACCGCCCGCCTCACGCGCGCGGAGTTCATGAAGTTCCGCGGGCTGGAGTTCGTGCGCGCCGAGCGGGCCATCGGCGCGCGCGACGCGCGCATCATCTGGAAGGTGATTCTTCCCAACGCGCTGCCGCCGCTGGTGGTGTCGGCCACGCTGGCCATCGGCGCGGCCGTGCTGTTCGAGGCGGGGCTGTCGTTCCTGGGCCTGGGCGACCCGAACCAGATGAGCTGGGGGCTGATGATCGGCTCCAGCCGGCAGTACGTGCTGTCTTGCTGGTGGGCGGTGGCCTTTCCCGGCGCGGCCATCTTCGTCACCGTGCTGGCCGTGAGCCTGATCGGCGACGGCCTGAACGATGCCCTCAACCCCAAGCTGAGGGAACGCTGATGGCAAGCACCCACAACACCCACGACGCATTGCTTCGCGTGCAGGACCTGCACGTCGAGTTCAAGACCCGCCGCGGCCAGGCGCTGGTGCTCAACGGGGTCGACTTCGAAGTGCGCGCCGGCGAAACGCTGTGCGTGGTCGGCGAGTCGGGCTGCGGCAAGAGCATGACGGCGCTGGCACTGCTGCGGCTCATTCCGTCGCCGCCGGGGCGCATTCGCCAGGGCCGCGTGCTGTTCCAGGGCGAAGACCTGGTGCAGGCCAGCGACGCGCGCATGCGCGAAGTGCGCGGCAACCGCATCTCCATGATCTTCCAGGAGCCCATGACCTCGCTGAACCCGGTGTTCACCGTGGGCGACCAGATCGGCGAGTCGCTGCAGCTGCACGCCGGCATGAACGCCCACGCGGCGCGCCAGCGCGCCATCGAGATGCTGCGGCAGGTGGGCATTCCGGCGCCCGAGCGGCGCGTGGACGAATACCCGCACCAGCTCTCCGGTGGCATGCGCCAGCGCGTGATGATCGCCATGGCGCTGGCCTGCCGCCCCGACATCCTGATTGCCGACGAGCCCACCACCGCGCTCGACGTGACGGTGCAGGCGCAGATCTTCGACCTGCTGCGCGAGCTGCAGCGCGAGAAGGGCACGGCCATCCTGCTCATCACGCACGACATGGGCGCGGTCGCCGAGATGGCCGACCGCGTGATGGTGATGTATGCGGGCCGCGTGATCGAACAGGGCACCACCGAGCAGGTGCTGGGCGAGCCCGGCCATCCCTACACGCGCGGGCTGATCGACTGCCTGCCGGAGCTCGGCAGCAGCGCCGCGCACGGCGACGGTGCGCGCGAAGACCTGGCCGAGATCGCGGGCGTGGTGCCGTCCATCTGGGAGCTGGGCACCGGCTGCGCGTTTCGCGAGCGTTGCCCGCGTGCGATGGCGCGCTGCGCGGTGGAAGTGCCGCCCATGTTCGCGATGCACGGCGAGGTGGCGGCAGGCTTGCCGCACGGCGCGGCCTGCTGGCTGCATGCCGAAACGCCATCGCAATCCCTCGAACAACGCGACAAGGTGGCCGCATGACATTCATCGGCAACACCGACACCCTGCTCTCGGTCGACGACCTGAAGGTGCACTTTGCGCGCGGCAAGGCCGGCTGGGGCCGCACACCCGAGGTGGTGAAGGCGGTGGACGGCGTCTCGTTCGAGGTGCGCCGCGGCAGCACGCTCGCGGTGGTGGGCGAATCGGGCTCGGGCAAGACCACGACCGCGCTGGCGGTGATGCGGCTTGCGCCCTTCACCTCGGGCCGCATGCGGCTGGGCGACACCGACCTGGGCGCGCTGCAGGGCGCGGCGCTGCGCCAGGCGCGCACGCGCATGCAGATCATTTTTCAAGACCCCTTCTCTTCGCTGAACCCGCGCGAGCGCGCGGGCGCCGCCGTGCGCGCGCCGCTCGACCTGATGCGCGTGGGCACGCCCGAGGAGCGCACGCGCCGCGTGGCCGAGCTGTTCGAGGCCGTGGGCCTGCGGCCCGAGCAGCAGCACCTGTTTCCGCACCAGTTCTCGGGCGGGCAGCGCCAGCGCATCAACATCGCGCGGGCGCTGGCCACCAACCCGGAGCTGGTGGTGTGCGACGAGCCGGTGTCGGCGCTGGACATCGCCATTCGCGCGCAGATACTGAACCTGCTCGCACGCCTGCAGCGCGAGCTCGGGCTCACCTACCTGTTCATCTCGCACGACATGGCGGTGGTCGAGCACATCTGCGACGACATCGCCGTGATGTACCTGGGGCAGATCCTCGAACGCGCGCCGCGGCGCAGCTTCTTCGCGCGGCCGCTGCATCCGTACAGCGTGGCGCTGATGTCGGCGGTGCCTACCGTGAGCGGTGGACGGCGTCGCGCGGCGCACCGCATCAAGCTGAGCGGCGATCCGCCAAGCCCCATCGACCCGCCCCAGGGCTGCCGCTTTGCTGGCCGTTGCCCGGTGGCGGAGCCGGCCTGCGCGGCCGAGCTGCCCCCGCTGCGCGAAGTCGCGCCCGATCATTGGGTGCGCTGCCGGCGCGTCGACGTGGTCGACGGCCTGGCGCGCCCGCCTCTTTCGCTTCCAGAATCGCCATGAGCCCCAACAACAACGCAACCACCACCGTCTACACGGCCCGCAAGGTCATCACCATGAACCCCATGCAGCCGCATGCCACGCACGTGGCGGTGCGCGACGGCCGCGTGCTGGCCGTCGGCACGCTCGCGGACATGCAGGCCTGGGGCACTTTCACGCTCGACGAGCGCTTTGCCGGCAAGGTGCTGATGCCCGGCCTCGTGGAAGGCCACTGCCACCTGAAGGAAGGCAGCATGTGGGACTGGACGTACCTCGGCTGGTTCGACCGGCGCGACCCGGCGGGCAAGGTGTGGAGCGGCCTGCGCTCCATGGACGAGGTGGTGTCGCGCCTGGGCGAAGTGGCCGCGAAGATGACCGCCGACGGCGTGCCGGACACCGAGCCGCTGATCGCCTGGGGCTTCGACCCCATCTATTTCGGCGGCGAGCGCATGACGGTACGGCACGTCGACCGTGCGAGCGCCACGCGGCCCATCGTCATCGGCCACGCCAACGGGCACCTGATGAACGTGAACAGCGCAATGTTGAACATCGCGCAGATCACCAGCGACAACGAGGTCGAGGGCGTGGTCAAGTTTGCTGAAGGCGCCAACGAAGGCGAGCCCACCGGCGAGCTGCAGGAGCCGGCTGCCATGTTCCTGGTGCTGCGCAAGATCGGCAACGCCGGCCTGCTCGCACCGATGACCGAGGCCGGCGTGCGCTCCTTCGCCAGGCTGGCTTGCCTGCAGGGCGTGACCACCGCGACCGACCTCGTCAACAAGCTCACGCCCGAGGACTGCGGCGTGCTGGAGAAGACGACGAGCGACGACGGCTTCGGCGTGCGCATACTGCCCGCGTTCCAGGCCTTTCATGGCACGCACGGTGCACCGCAGGGCGCCGAGCATGTGAAGGCGCTGCTGCCGCGCAACACCGACCGCCTGCGCTACGGCCTGGTGAAGATGATGCTCGACGGTTCGATCCAGGGCTTCTCGGCGCGGCTGCGCTGGCCCGGGCATTTCAACGGCGCGCCCAACGGCATCTGGGTGACCGCGCCCGCGCAGTACGAGGCCGATTTCGAAACCTACCACCGCGCCGGCCTCACGATCCACACGCACACCAACGGCGACGAGGCCAGCGAAGTGGCCATCGACGCCATCGAGCGCGTGCTCACGCGCGCACCGCGCCCCGACCACCGCCACACGCTTCAGCACGGCCAGATGATCGACGCGCCGCTGTTCCGCCGCATGGCGCAACTGGACCTGTGCGCCAACCTGTTCGCCAACCATATCTGGTACTGGGGCGACCAGCACTACGAGATGACCATGGGCCCCGACCGCGCCAACCGGCTCGACGCCTGCGGCAGCGCGCTGGCGGCGGGCGTGCCGCTGGCCATTCACTCCGACGCGCCGGTCACGCCGCTGGGACCGCTGTTCACCGCGTGGTGCGCCGTGAACCGCGTCACGCCCAAGGGCCGGCTGCTGGGCGAGGCCGAGCGCATCACGGTGGCGCAGGCGCTGCGCGCCATCACGCTCGGCGCGGCATGGACGCTGAAGCTCGACGGCGAGATCGGCAGCATCGAATGCGGCAAGCGCGCCGACTTCTGCGTGCTGGAAGACGACCCGCTCGAGATGGACCCGATGGCGCTGAAGGACGCGCGTGTGTGGGGCACCGTGCTGTCGGGCCGCGTGTTCGAGGCACAACGGGGTTGAAGGCCGCGTGACGACCGCACACACGAAGCGACTGCCCCTCACCGTCATCGGTGGCTTCCTGGGCGCGGGCAAGACCACGCTGCTCAACCGCTGGCTGCGCGAGGCCAACGGGCTGCGCATGGCGGTGCTGGTGAACGACTTCGGCGCGCTCAACATCGACGCCGAACTCATCGCAGCCACCCACGGCGACACCACCGCGCTGACCAACGGCTGCGTGTGCTGCCAGATCGGCGACGACCTGGGCCGCGCGCTGGTCGGCGTGATCGAGGCGAGCCCGCCGTTCGACGCGGTGGTGATCGAGGCGAGCGGCGTGTCGGACCCCTGGCGCATTGCGCAGATCGGCATGGCCGCGCCGGAGCTGAGCCTGGAAGGCGTGATCGTGCTGGTCGATGCGAGCGCGGTGGCGCAGCAGGCGCTAGACCCGCTGCTGGCCGACACGCTGGTGCGGCAGCTGAAGTCGGCCGACCTCGTGGTGGTGAACAAGGCCGACCTGGCGTCAACCGAGGCGCTGGCTGCCGCAATGGACTGGGTCGAGGCGACGGCACCCGGCACGCCGTGCATCGAGACGCGCAACGCGGCGGTGCCACTGGCGCTGCTGTCGGGGTTGCCGCATGCGGAGCAAGCACCGCATGCCTGCGGCCCTGGCTGTCACGCGGACCACGGACATGACGCGCCCGACCACGGCGCGATGTTCCAGACCTGGAGCGCGAAACCCGAGGCCGTGATTCCCGCCGCCACGCTGCGCGCCTGGCTGCGCCAGATGCCGCCGGGCGTGCTGCGGCTCAAAGGGCTGCTGCGCACCGCCGACGGCGAATGGTCGGAGCTTCAGTTCGCCGGGCGCCACGCCTCGCTGCGCAAGGCAGCGCCGCCTGCGGACGACGCGCGCGCCGGGGTGGTCGCCATCGGACTGCGGGGACGCTTGCCTGAAGGCGCGCTGAGGGAATTCTTCGCACCCTGAGATCGCGGCGGAACGACACTGAACTTCGGTGGCCGCTTCGGCATGACGGGGTTCAAGGTGAGTTCGGCGGCCCCCATCGATTGACTACCGCCGGCGCTCTACTTCAACGTGGCGCCGCCTCGCGCGAGGTACTGTCTCGACAGGCGGGCAAACTGACCGTCATCGGTGGCAATGGAGGTCTGATGGGCGCCACCTGGGCTGAAGACGATTGCGAACGTGTGGGTGTCGCCGTACTCCTGGGTGTTGCTCAGCATGTAGTCGACATGGTTGTCGCGGTAGTGCTGGTCGGTGCCGCCGGGCGTGTCGGACGGCACGCCCATCGGCGTCTGCCACCACAGGATCGGCAGTCCATTGCCCAGCGCGGCGCGATAGTCCGACATCTGGCTCTGGGATTCGTGAAAGTTCGGGCTGGTCTTGTTGCTTGCGTCCCAATAGAACGGCCCGCTTCGTCCTTTGCATTCATCGGGCGGCGATGCGACTTCCCTGCAGCCCGCATCGCGGTCGCTGGTTTGGCCGACGATGAAGTCCGCCTGGTCGGCGCCGACCGCGCGCATCTGGGCGCCGATCTCGGCGGCGGTGCCGCTCCAGAAGGCAGGCGGGAACCCCACCAGCGCCTTGGGCGCGATCTGCCTGCCCATCTGCACGAGGCATTGGCCAAGGCCCCCGGCGGTGTTCGGCAACCCCGCACATTCGGGCTGGCTGTTCACCGCAGCGGGCATCTGCGTCGCATCGCGGTTGGGTGCCTGCGACGCAACGAATCCCCAGAAGTCGGGCTCCAGGTTGATCAGGACGGGTCCGTTCAGCTTCGCGATGAGCTGGTACATCAGCCGGACCTGCGCCCAGTATTTGTTCATGAACGTCGCGTCGTTGATGCCGCTCAGATTGCCCTCGCCGTTCGCAGTCATCTGGTAAAGCGTGTACATGGGAATCGCGCCGTAGGCCTGGATCGCCTGCGCGGTGTACGTGAGGTATGCCCCCTCGGGGCTGTTCCAGGTGGGCCACGCGTCCGCACCAACGCCCACGAGATAGGTGTCCACGATGTCCGGGTGAATGTCCTGTTTCTTCATCTCGTCGATGGAACTGGAGCCCAGTCCGACCAGCACCCGGGCCGGCTTGCCGAGCCTGGTCACCAACGCGGTGGTCGCTGCAACGGGCGAAACGCCGCCGCCCGCGCCACCGGTGCCACCTCCGCTTTGGCTATCGCCACCTTGGCTGCCGCTGTTGCCGCCCAGGCCGGTCAAGGCCGCGCCTTGAATACTGCCGCCGCCGCTGCCGCCACCACCACCACCACCGCAGCCGAACAAGAGCACCGAAAGCATCAGTGCAGAAATGCTTCGTCGAGAAAAAAATATCATGGAAACAGTTCTTCTGAGATAGATAGAAACCAACCGTCGCCCGCATCGCGTACTTCGATTGCGGGGATTTGCGATGGGCACAAATGGCCAGCGAAACGTCGCAGGCCCGGGCAAGACCGCTCGCCGGCCCCGGCACAAAGTGCACGATCCATGCCCACGTTCCTGAGCGGGAAAAACACGCGAAGTTGATCCGTCAAGCGACACGAAGCGTCACTCCGGATTCGACGTGCAATACTTTGTTGTTAGGTCTTAAGTTGAGTTCGACAAAAAAGTAATTACCGAATCAACAGGCCTCGCTTTCGCCGCATACAAACAGTCAGACCCCAAGGAGACATCAATGACGGTCAAGCGCATGGACAACATCGGCATCGTGGTGGACGACATCGATGCAGCCATCGAGTTCTTCATTGAACTGGGTCTTGAACTCGAGGGACGCGCCCCCGTTGAAGGAGACTGGGCAGATGGCGTCACTGGATTGAACGGCATGCGCGTCGAGATTGCCATGATGCGTACGCCGGACGGTCATGGCCGGCTCGAGTTGTCCCGCTTCCTCGCACCGCATGTGGTCGCAGACCATCGCAGCGCCCCGGTGAATGCGCTCGGCTACCTGCGCGTCATGTTCACCGTGGAGGACATCGACGATACGCTCGCCCGACTCAGTGGCCGCGGCGCGAAGCTCGTCGGCGAAGTCGTTCAGTATCAAGACATGTATAGGCTCTGCTATATCCGGGGGCCCGAAGGCATTCTCATCGGGCTCGCCCAACAACTCGGGCAGCAGACATCGCCATAGATGCCCATGGCACATGCGTGTCGGGAACTGAAGAACTGAAGAATCGACGTGCAGCCCGTTGCTGGCGCTGAATCGCCCCAGCTTCCCCGGAGACTTTCGAGCCGTTGGGAATGACGTCGCGCAGCGCAAGGCTGCGATACTTGTTTTCCATCAGCGTCATTCGAAGTGTCGTGGCCAACTCGAAATCCTCTCCACCGTCTTCTGCCTCTTCCCTGTCCAGCGCCTCGTCGCGCGCGCCTGCGGCAACGGGCGCGGCAGAGCCCGACGCCCGGCTGTTCATCGGCTCGATGGAAAAAGGCATGAGCGTGCTGGAGCTGTTCAACGAGCACGACATGCCGCTGTCCATCGGCGACATCGCAGACCACACGCACATGGGACGCAGCGCGGCCCAGCGCTACGTCTACACACTGCACCACCTCGGCTATCTCAACAAGGACGAAGAGTCCAAGAGATACTTCCCTGCGTTGAAGCTGCTCGGGCTCGTGCGCGGCATCCATCGCCATCACTCGCAGAGAGATCTGGCCTGGCCGCTGCTGCAAAGCCTTGCTGCCCAGACACTGGAGACCGTGTCGTGGGTCGAACTCGACGGCGATGACGTGGTGGTGCTGCAGAACATTCCCGGTGCGCACATCACGGCCATCAACCTGCCTGTGGGCAGCCGCTTTCCGGCACTCACCTCGTCTTCGGGTCAAGTGCTGCTGTCGCGCGCGCCACAGTCGCAGCTCGCAGCCATGCTCGATGCGCTGCCTTCGACCGTGCGCTCGCGCTTCGGCACGCGCAGCCGCGATGAGATCCTTGGAATTTTCGCCAAGGCCGCCAAGGACGGATATTCCTTCACCGAAAAGAACTTCTCGGAGGACGGCGTCTCGGTCTCCGCGCCTGTCACCGACGCCGGGCGCATCGTCGCCGCGATCAACGTGTCGACCGTGCACACGCGCTTTGATCTGGCCAAGGCGCGCAAATTGATCCTGCCCAAGCTCCGGCAGGCGGCGCGCGAAGCGTCGATCTAGACCTCTCCTTCGGTCCACCTTCCAGCGGCCCCTGTCGGGCATCGCGCGCGACGCCGTCGGCGCAGCGTGGGAACAAGCACGCCCGTACATACCCCGGTGCAAGATTTTTCTTGACACCGGTGTGACGAAGGTCGATCCTTCGTTAAATTGAATATCAATCTACGTAATTGCATTGCAATTTCTTCAGCTCCGGCTTGAAAGGATGACCGTGCCAAGCAAGCTTCAGCCGCACGTCGCGATGGACGAGGTCGGCGATGAAACCATCAGCGCACTTCTTGCGAGGCGCGCCCGGCATCATCCGCAGGAGGTCTACTGCACGTTCAGGGACGAGCGCATTACCTTCGACATGCTCGAGCACCGCGTCAACCAGGTCGCCGCCATGCTCCAGCGCCAAGGCCTGCGTCGCGGCGACCGGGTTGCCGTGATGCTTGCAAGCGACCCCGAGCACCTGTACCTGATCTTTGCGCTCGCGCGCCTGGGCATGGTGCGCGTACCCATCAACATCCATCTGATGGGTTTGCCACTCGAGCATCTGCTCACCGAGCTCGCGCCCAAGGTGCTCGTGGCCGACGCAACTTTCAAGGCGGCGCTGCACGCGATCGCAACGCCGCTGCCGCCTTGCATCTGGCGCAATGGCGAGGATGGGGAATTCGACGGCTATGCCGAGTTCTCCACGCCCGAATCGCCGCCGGGCACCGGTGCCGCACATGTCGACGACAACGCCGTGCGAGCCGACGACATCATTGCCCTGACACCCAGTTCGGGCACCACCGGTGCGCCCAAGGGCGTACTCAAGTCCGATCGTCAACTGCGCGCAGGCCCGATGGCGGTGCTTCGACTGACCGAAGCCCGATCCGGCGACGTCTTCCTGTTCTGGGAGGCCCTGCACCACGGTTCAGGCGTCGCGGTCGCGATCGCGGCGCTGATGGGGCGCTTTCAGTTGGCGATGCTCGAGCGGTTCAGCGCGTCGCGCTTCTGGGACGACGCGCGGCGCCATGGAGCGACGCACATCCATTACCTGGGCAGCGTGCTGCCGATGCTTTTGAAGCAGCCGCCCCGCGCCGACGACCGCCAGCACAAGGTACGCATCGCCTGGGGTGGAGGCTGTCCTGCGCACATCTGGTCCGAGTTTGGCGAGCGCTTCGCGGTGACGATGCGCGAGGGCTATGGCCTGTCGGAACTCATCACCTTCGTGACCGCGAACCTCGACGGCACGCCGGGCTCTATCGGCAAGCCACTGTCCTTCTACGAGATCTCCCTGCTCGGAGACGACGGCGCCGTGGTTGCTCCCGGCGAGAAAGGCGAGATTGCAGTGCGCGCCGCCGACCCCCGGCTGGGCTTCCTGGGCTACTTTCGCAATCCGCAGGCAGACGCTGACGCACGCCGGGACGATCTCTTCATGACCGGCGATCTCGCACACGCAGATGCGCAGGGCAATCTCTTCTACGCCGGGCGCAAGAAGGACATGCTGCGCAGGCGGGGAATCAACATTTCCGCCTGGGATGTGGAGCGTGTCTTCGCGCAGCACGAAGACGTCGCAGAAGTGGCGCTGGTGGGCGTGCCCAGTTCGCTGGGCGAAGACGAACTCAAGCTCTTCGTGCGTGCGCGCGAAGGCGTGCACATACAGCCGCTGGAGCTGATCCGCTGGTCGAGTCAGCACCTGCCCTACTTCCAGATCCCGCGCTACGTCGAATTCATCGACTCATTTCCGAAGACACCCACGCAGCGCATCCAGAAAAAAGAGCTTTCGCGCCAGGTGGCCGGCGTGTGGGACGTAGAGACCACCGACTTTCGGGCACCCAAGCATTAGCGAATCGCAGCCCCCGACGACCCCACCACTCCTTCGCCTTGTCCATCGTTCATCGTTCATCGTTCATCTTCAAGAGGAAAACCATGATTCGTTCCGATCTGAGTTCCTGGTGCCGCGCGACTGCCGCGTGCACGATGTTGTTGCTCGGCGCCAGTGCCCAGGCCGGGTTTCCGGACAAGCCGCTGAACCTGATCGTGGGCTTTTCAGCGGGCGGCGGCGTCGACGTGGTCGCGCGCACGATCGCGCAGGGCCTGTCGCTGCAAGTCAAGCAATCGGTGCTCGTGGACAACAAGACGGGAGCGTCGGGCGCCATCGCGGCGCAGTTCGTCAAGCGCGCGGCCCCCGACGGCTACACCCTGCTCATGGCGCCCACGACCTCGTATGTCATGTCGGAGAAGATGGTCGGCACCGAAGCCACGGGGTACGAGATCGCCAAAGACTTCAAACCGGTGGCCACGGTCGGTGAACTGCCGCTGGTGATGCTGGTCTCCAAGCAAAGCGGAATCAACTCGTACGCCGAGCTCAGCGCCCAGGCGCGCAAGGCGCCAGGCAAGCTGGCCTATGGCTCGTCCGGCAACGGCTCGACGGAGCACATCGTCACCGAATGGTTCAGGCAGCAGGCCAGCGTCGACCTGCTGCACGTGCCCTACCGGGGCTCTGCGCCGGCCATGGCCGATCTCTTCGCCGGAGAGATCCAGATCATGCTGACGACTTCACCCACGGCATTGACCAACCTTGCCACCGGTCGAGTGACCGCCATCGGGGTGGCCAGCGCCAAGAGGCTGGCGGTTCTGCCTGAGGTTCCCACCTTTGCCGAGCAAGGACTGCCCCAGTTCGTGGCTGCCTCGGTCTACGCGGTGCTCGCACCGAAGGGCGCGCCCGACGAGGTGATCGCCACGCTGAACACGGCGCTCAACCAGGTGCTCAACGACGACGCAACACAGCGCCGCTTCGCGCAGCTGGGTGTGCAGGTGGTGCACACCACACCCGCTCAGGCGCGAGAGCTGCTGCAGAACGAATCGACCAAGTGGGAACGCGTGGTGCAGCCCATCAAGGCAGCAGCGCGCTGAGCCTGAACGCCAACAAGAACCGACCGACCCATGACCGACCAAACCACCGCTGCGCCCTGCATCACCCTCACCATCGACAACGCGGTCGCAACCATCACGATGGACCGCCCGCAGGCGTTGAACGCCTTCAACCACGAGCAACGAAAGCTGTTTCGCGAAGCGCTGCTGGCCGCGGAAGGCGACAACACCGTGCGTGCGATCGTCGTCACCGGTCGCGGGAAGGCCTTTTGCGCGGGCCAGGACCAGTACGAGAGCGCCGCGATGGACGCTGCAGGATCGGCAGCCCGCATCGACAGCTACCTCGAGGTCTACGAGATCTTTCGTGCGCTGAAGAAGCCCACCATCGCACGCGTCAACGGCGTGGCAGCCGGCGCCGGCCTGCAGATCGCGCTCCTGTGCGACTTGCGCATTGCGTCGACCCAGGCGCGCTTCGGCATGACCGAATTCAAGGTGGGCTCCGCGGCCATCGTGGGCAGCGCATTCCTGCAATCCATCGTTGGAGAGGCCGCGATGAAGCGGCTCGTCCTGCTGGCGGAGATCGTGCCGGCGGATCAATCGCTGGCGCTGGGCCTGGTACACGAAGTGATCGAGGACGAGCAGCTGGACGCACGCATCGCCGACATCTGCGCGCTGATGGCCACCTGGTCTCCCACATCGGTAGCGATCACGAAGTCGTGGTGGAAGCGGATGGGCGACGAACTGTTCTCCGAGGCCTGCGAGGCTGCTCGCCGCGGGCATGCGGAAAATTTTTCCTCCGGCGCGTACTCGGCCGGCGCAAAGAAATTCACGACGCGCGCGCGGTAAACGACTGGCGTTCCTGGTCAGCGTTGAACTTCAACGCGCGGGCCATTGCCATCGCCATCGCCACCGGCCCGGCCCGGCCCGGCCCGGGTAATCGTTTCGCTCACCCAGTGACCTCGCCTCTTTCGGCGTAGCCGCCAAGAAACACCTGCACGGCGCGCCGCGTTGCCTCCCGGAGCTCCTTGCGGGTCAAGGGCCCCTGGAGGCCCAGCAGGCTCGGCTTGACGGTCTCCGAATCGAGCAGGCCCATCAGATGGTGCGCCGCCGAGACGGGGTCGGCCGTTCGCAAGCGGCCCTTGTCCATCTGCTGCGACAGGAAGCCCGCCAGCGCGGCCACGCCCTTCTTGGGGCCGCCCTCGTAGAAGAGCCGCCCGATGTCGCTGCGGCCGGCCTCGGCGATCACGGCCCTGTGCCCCTGAACGACCTCTTGCGAGCACACCACGGCGAGCACCTTCTCGCCGAAACGCTGCAGCACCTGCGCCAGATCGTCTTCCCCTTCCTGCGCCAGCGCCGAGAAGATGGGGTCGAAATGCTGGCTTGCCGAGGCGTGGATCGCGGCCACAAACAGTTCTTCCTTCGAGCTGAAGTACCCGTACAGGGTCGCCCTGGACCCACCCACGCGCGCGGCGATCTCCACCATGGAGGCGCCCTCGAACCCCAGTTCCCTGAAGACCTCCGACGCCACCTGAACGATGGCGTCGCGCTTCGCTTCGGTTTTCACCCGCATGTCGTTGTCTCCTATTTCTGTACACGTTTGATCATTATTGTTTGACACGCCCTCGAAGTCAAAATACATTTCAGTACAGCACTGTCTATTTAACCGCCGATCGGGCCCTCCATATCCCGTCGCTTTTCCCCCGGAGAACCGCCATGCGCCCCCCTCTCACCTACGGCCTGACCTTTGCCGCGGCCCTCGCTTCCACCTGCATGCTCGTGGCGTGCGGCAAGCCACCGGGCGGGCCGCCGCCGGCGCCCGGCACGCCCCAGGTCGGCGTGGTCACGGTGCAGCCGCAGCGCGTGGCCCTCACGACCGAGCTGCCGGGGCGCACCGCGCCCTTCCTCATTGCCGACGTGCGTCCGCAGGTCGGCGGCATCGTGAAGGCACGCAAGTTCCGCGAAGGCAGCGATGTGAAGGCCGGGGAGGCGCTCTACCAGATCGATCCCGCCACGTACAAGGCCACCTACGACAGCAACGTCGCCGCGCTGGCCAAGGTGCAGGCCAGCCTGGTCACCACCCGGCTCAAGGCCGATCGCTACAAGGAGCTGGTGGCCATCAAGGCGGTGAGCCAGCAGGACTACGACGACGCCGCAGCCTCGCTCCAGCAGGGCGAGGCGGACGTCGCCGCGGCCAGGGCCAATGTGGAAACCAGCCGCATCAACCTGGCCTACTCAAGCATCGATGCGCCGATTTCGGGCCGCATCGGCAAGTCGTCAGTCACGCCCGGCGCGCTGGTCACGGCCAGCCAGTCGACCGCGCTGGCCACCATCCAGCAGCTCGACCCGATCTACGTGGACGTGAACCAACCCAGCGCCGCCATGCTCCGGCTCAAGCAGGCCATGGCGCGCGGCGACCTCGAAAAAAGCGGTGCAAATGCCGCCAGGGTGCGGCTGCTGCTCGAAGACGGCAGCACCTACCCGCTGGAAGGCAAGCTCGAGTTCTCGGACGTCACGGTCGACCAGAACACCGGCGCCATCACGCTGCGCGCGGTGTTCCCCAACCCCAACGCGGACCTGTTGCCCGGCATGTACGTGCGCGCGGTGCTGCAGGAAGGCGTGAAGGAACAGGCGCTGCTGGTGCCGCAGCAGGCGGTGTCGCGCGACGGCGCCGGCAAGCCGACGGCCTATGTGGTGGACGCCGGGCACAAGCTGCAGCAACGCGCGCTCGAGACCGATCGCGCCATCGGCGACCAGTGGCTGGTGCGCAGCGGCCTGCAGGCCGGCGACCAGCTCGTGGTGGACGGCCAGCAAAGCGCGGCGCCCGGCGTGCAGGTGAAGACGGTGCCATGGACGCCCAAGCCGAAGGCCCAGGCCCAGCCCCAACAGGAAACCAAGGCGGGCACCGAGACCGCCAAGGCCGCCCAAGCCGCCCCGGCCGGTACGGCCAACTGATCGGAAGAGACCGTCATGGCACGTTTCTTCATCGACCGCCCCATCTTCGCGTGGGTTCTCGCCATCATCGTGATGCTCGGCGGCGTCATGTCCATTGCCAGCCTGCCGATCGCGCAGTACCCCAGCATCGCGCCGCCGGCCGTCGCCATCACCGCCAACTACCCCGGCGCCTCCGCCAAGACGCTGGAAGACACCGTCACCCAGGTCATCGAACAGAAGATGAAGGGGCTGGACCGCCTGAGCTACATGGCCTCCACCAGCGAGTCGTCGGGCTCGGTCACCATCACGCTCACCTTCGAGAACGGCACCGACCCCGACACCGCACAGGTGCAGGTGCAGAACAAGCTGTCGCTGGCCACGCCGCTGCTGCCGCAAGAAGTGCAGCAGCAGGGCGTCACCGTCACCAAGTCGGCCACCAACTTCCTGAACGTGCTGGCCTTCGTGTCCGAGGACGGCCGCATGAACGGCTCCGACCTGTCGGACTACGTGGCGGCGAACGTGCAGGACGCCCTGAGCCGCGTCGAGGGCGTGGGCGACACCACGCTCTTCGGCTCCCAGTACGCCATGCGCGTGTGGCTCGACCCGAACAAGCTCGCCAACTTCAGCCTCACGCCGCTGGACGTGAAGAGCGCGATCCAGGCGCAGAACGCGCAGGTGTCGGCCGGCCAGCTCGGCGGCATGCCGGCGGCGGACAACCAGCAGATCAACGCGACCATCACCTCGCAGACGCGGCTGAAGACCGCGCAGGAGTTCGAGGACATCCTGCTGCGCACGCAGACCAACGGCGCGCAAGTGCGCCTGCGCGACGTGGCCCGCATCGAGCTGGGCAGCGAGTCGTACAACACGGTCGGCCGCTACAACGGCAAGCCGGCCGCCGGCCTGGCCATCAAGCTGGCTGCGGGCGCCAACGCACTCGACACGGTCAAGGGCATCGACGCGCGCGTGGCCGAACTCGAGAAGTTCTTTCCACCGGGCATGAAGGTGCAGAAGCCCTACGACACCACGCCCTTCGTGCGGATCTCCATCGAGGAGGTGGTGCGCACGCTGATCGAGGCCGTGGTGCTGGTGTTCCTGGTGATGTACCTGTTCCTGCAGAACTTTCGCGCCACGCTCATTCCCACCATCGCGGTGCCGGTGGTGCTGCTGGGCACCTTCGGCGTGCTCGCGGCCTTCGGCTTCACCATCAACACCTTGACGATGTTCGCCATGGTGCTGGCCATCGGCCTGCTGGTGGACGACGCGATCGTGGTGGTCGAGAACGTCGAGCGGGTGATGACCGAAGAAGGCCTGTCACCGAAAGAGGCCACGCGCAAGTCGATGGGGCAGATCACCGGCGCGCTGGTCGGCGTGGCCCTGGTGCTGGCGGCGGTGTTCGTGCCGATGGCGTTCTTCGGCGGCTCCACGGGCGTGATCTACCGGCAGTTCTCGATCACCATCGTCTCCGCCATGACGCTGTCGGTGCTGGTGGCGCTGGTGCTCACGCCTGCGCTGTGCGCCACGCTGCTCAAGCCGGTGCACAAGGGCCATGCGATGGCGACCACCGGCTTCTTTGGCTGGTTCAACCGCAGCTTCGACCGTGGAAACACGCGCTACCAGGGCGTGGTACGGCACATGGTGGGCAAGGGCTGGCGCTACATGGCCGTGTACGCCGTCTTGCTCGCCGTCGTGGTGTTCGGCTTCATGAAACTGCCGGTCGGCTTCTTGCCCGACGAAGACCAGGGCACGATGTTTGCGCTGGTGCAGCTGCCGCCGGGCGCCACGAACGCGCGCACGGAAGAAGTGATCCACCAGGTGGAACACCACTTCCTGGTCGACCAGAAAGACGCCGTCTCGGGCATCTTCACGGTGGCGGGGTTCAGCTTCGCGGGCAGCGGGCAGAACACGGGCTTTGCCTTCATCAAGCTCAAGCCCTGGGACGAACGCAAGGGTGAGGCACTGAGCGTGACCGGCGTGGCGGCGAAGGCCGGCGCTTTCTTCAACACGATTCGCGACGCGAAGGTGTTTGCCTTCGCGCCACCGGCCGTGGCCGAGCTCGGCAACGCGACCGGCTTCGACCTGATGCTGCAGGACCGCGGCAACCTCGGGCATGCGGCCCTGATGCAGGCGCGCAACCAGCTGCTCGGCACGCTGTCCAAGGACAAGCGCCTGGTGGCCGTGCGCCCCAACGGCATGGAGGACACGCCCGAATTCAGGCTGGAGATCGATCCGCACAAGGCGCAGGCCCTGGGGCTTTCGATAAGCGACATCAACGACACCTTCTCGGCCGCATGGGGCAGCAGCTACGTCAACGACTTCATCGACAAGGGACGCGTGAAGAAGGTGATGCTGCAGGCCGACGCGCAGTACCGCATGCTGCCCGCGGACATCGACCGCTGGTATGTGCGCAACGGCGCAGGCACCATGGTGCCCTTCACCTCGTTCGCCAAGGCGAGCTGGAACTCGGGCTCGCCCCGCCTGGAGCGCTACAACGGCGTTCCGTCGGTGGAGATCCTGGGCATGGCCATGCCGGGGGCCGCATCGAGCGGCGAGGCGCTGGCCATCGTGGAAGCGGCGGTCGCGCAGTTGCCGGCGGGCATCGGCTACGAATGGACGGGCCTGTCGCGCCAGGAAAAGGCGTCGAGCGGGCAGACCGGCCTGCTGTACGGGCTGTCGATCCTGATCGTGTTCCTTTGCCTGGCCGCGCTCTACGAGAGCTGGGCCATTCCGTTCTCGGTGATCCTGGTGGTGCCGCTCGGGGTGCTGGGTGCGCTCATCGGCGCCATCCTCACCTGGAAGATGAACGACGTCTACTTTCAGGTGGGCCTGCTGACCACCATCGGCCTCGCGTCGAAGAACGCCATCCTGATCGTCGAGTTCGCGAAAGACCTGCATGCGCAGGGCAAGGGCCTGGTCGAGTCCGCGCTGGAAGCGGCGCGCCTGCGCCTGCGCCCCATCCTGATGACATCGCTGGCCTTCATCCTCGGCGTGCTGCCGCTGGTTCTGGGCAGCGGTGCGGGGGCCGGCGCGCAGCATGCGCTGGGCACGGCCGTGATCGGCGGCATGCTGTCTGGCACCCTGCTCGCGATTTTCTTCGTGCCTCTTTTCTTCGTGCTGGTGCGCCGCCTGTTCAAGGGCACGTCCGCACCGGTCGCGCCGACCGCATCGCACACACAACCGGCCGCGGCCGCATCCTGAGGTGTCCGTCATGAACCTGTTCCGCTTCACACCCCTCGCGCTCTGCGCCCTCACGGCCCTGACGGCCGGCTGCAGCCTGATGCCCGCCTACCAGCAACCCGAGGCCCCCGTGCCGCTCAGGTTCGCCGGAGACACAGGCGCCGACACGGCCGCCACGCCGGTCTCCGATCTCGGCTGGCGCGATGTGTTCACCGACGCGTCGCTGCAGCGCGTGATCGAGATGAGCCTTGCCAACAACCGCGACCTGCGCGTGGCGGTGCTGAACATCGAGAAAGCCCGCGCGCAGTACCGGGTGCAGGACGCGGCGCTGTTCCCCAGCGTCAGCGCCAGCGCCGGCGGCAGCGGCAGCCGGACCCCGGCCGACCTGTCGTCCACGGGCTCGGCGCTGACCGCTCACCAGTACAGCGCATCGCTCGGCTTCAGCGCCTACGAAATCGACCTGTTCGGCCGCGTGCGCAGCCTGAGCGCGCAGGCACTGCAGCAGTTTCTGTCCACGGCCGAGGCGCGCCGCAGCACGCAGATCACGCTGGTGGCCGAGGTGGCGACCGCCTACCTCACACTCGCCGCCGACCAGGACCGCCTGCAGCTGGCACGCGACACGCTGCAGAGCCAGAGCGACTCCTACCGGCTCAACCAGCGCAGCTTCGAGCTGGGCGCGGCGTCGGCGCTCACGCTGAGCCAGGCGCAGACCAGCGTGGACGCCGCGCGTGTCGACGTCGAGCGCTACACCTCGCAGGTGGCGCAGGACCGCAATGCGCTCGTGCTGCTCGTGGGCGCCGACGTGCCAAATGACCTGCTGCCCAAGGCCTTGCCGGACGGCACGACCGCGGCGGCAAACCCGCTGGCCACCATTCCGCCGGGGCTGCCTTCCGACCTGCTGCAGCGCCGCCCCGACATCGTGGAGGCCGAGCGCGATCTCAAGGCCGCCAATGCCTACATCGGCGCGGCGCGCGCGGCCTTCTATCCGAGCATCAGCCTCACCGCTTCGGCCGGCACGTCGAGCAGCCAGCTCTCGGGCCTGTTCAAGGGCGGCTCGGGCACCTGGAGCTTCGCGCCGCAGATCTCGCTGCCGATCTTCGACGGCGGTACCAACCGGGCCAACCTGAAGATCGCCACCGTGAGCCGCGACATCTCGGTGGCGCAGTACGAGAAGGCGATCCAGACGGCGTTCCGCGAAGTGTCGGACGCCCTGGCCCAACGCAACACGCTCGGGCGCCAGCTCGACGCACAGCAGTCGCTGGTCAATGCGACGGCGGACAGCTATCGCCTGTCGCAGGCGCGATTCCAGCGCGGCGTGGACAGCTACCTGAGCGTGCTCGACTCGCAGCGCTCGCTCTACACGGCCCAGCAAGACCTGATCGGCACGCGCCTGTCGCGCTTCACCAACCTGGTGACGTTCTACAAGACGCTGGGCGGTGGATGGGTAGCGACCACGGACACGCCCCTGGCTGCGAAGTCTTCGGTCAATGCCTCTTGACCCGGTGCGGCTGGCGCCGCACCTGGGCGCTTGCACGAACACCCCGCATGGTCCGGCACACGAAGATTGACGCAAGCCTCACACGCCTGCGCATCGTGGAGGCGGCGCTTGCCGCTTTCGCCGAAAACGGCGTGCCGGCAACCACACTGGAGGACGTTGCCGTGCGCGCGGGTGTCACGCGCGGCGCGGTGTACTGGCACTTCGCGGACAAGCCGGCGCTTGTTTCAGAAGCATCCGCGGGGCTCGTGTGGCCGCTCGACGTCGGAGCCGACATCGATCTCTACCAGGCGCATCCGCTGCCGCTCCAGCTGCTGTGCCAGCGGCTCTGGCAACAGATGGAACAGTGCGTGCGCGCACCCATCCATTGGCAGCGCGTGAAGCTTGTGCTGGCCCCTGGCATCCGGTCGGCGTTGAGTCCCTCTGCCTTGAAGCAAGTGGAAGAGGCCATGGCCAGTGCAGTGCGGCACCTTGGCCAGGTCATGGCGATCGCCCGTGACCGTGGCCAGTTGCTCGAGGGGCTGTGTCCGGAGGCCGTCGGGGACGGTTTGCATGCCCTTGGCAAGGGCATGCTGTGGGAGCACGCGAGCGAACGTTCCAATGCCTCTCGCCTGGCCTCTCCCCTCTGCCTCGATCTCTTCCTGTTCGGTGCGACCTGCCCACAGGCACGCAACGACTGGGCCTGGACCCCTGCGCGACCAGCCCCATAGCCTCACCGCTTGGCGAACTGGAGGCAGGGCCGTGATGCGATCGCGGTGCAGGCGAGCGTTCAGCCACGCGCAGGAAACACCGGCTCGCCCAGGTTCAGCATCAAACGGTTGGCCCACGCGAAGATCGCCACCGCATGCACGGTGTCCAGGATCTCGAGCGGCGTGAGGCCGGCGGCACGCACGGCCTGCAGTTGCGCCGCGCGGAAGCCGCCCGGCTCGCGCGTGAGCGCGATCGACAGCTGCACGATGGCGCGTTCGCGGGCCGTGGTGCCGGCCGTTTCAGGGTCGGTGAAAACCTGCGCGATCACGTCGTTGCGCCGCGCCAGCTGCTCGAAGCGCTGCGCATGCACCGAGGCGCAGTACACGCAGCCGTTGACGCGCGACACCACCGCGCTGGCCAGCTCGCGCTCGGCGCGCGACAGGCCGCCCGGTGCGTACATGATGGCGTTGAACACCGTGGCGCGCTCCTGCAGGATGCGCGGCTGGTGCACCAGCAGCAGGTAGTAGTCGGAGCTGCGCGCCTTCGGGTGGCTGCCGTCGAGCACCCGCACCTGCTCGGGCGAGGCCTGCGCCAGGTCGATCACCGGCAGCCAGGCCTTCCAGCCCAGCGTCTCGCTGGTGTAGCCGTCGATGCGCAGCGGCTCGCCCGGCGGCGGCAGGTTGGCCGGGTGGACGAAGGGCGCCGCCTGGTCGTCCACGACCGGTGCGGCGCCGCCGCCGTCGTCACCGAGGGCGGCCAGCGCCTGCAGGCCCGCGACCACACGCACCTGGTAGGCCACGAAGGCGATCAGCTGCGCCAGCGCCACCACCTCGGGCGTCGACAGGCCGGCGGCGGGCAGCTTCAGCAGCGCCTCGCGGTCGCCCTCCACGGGACGGTTGGTCAGCGTGCGCGTGAACGCAAGCACCGCCTGCAGCCGCGGCTCAGCGCCGAGCGCTTCGACCGGCGCGCCGTCGGCCGCCGCCTGCTGCGCCGCACTCAGCGGCGCCAGCGCATCGAGCCGCGCGCGGTAGTGCGCCTGCAGCGCGGCGCTGCCCGCGCTGCGCGCGATGGCGTGGGTGGCCAGCAGCCGCTCGGCCAGCGGCGGGCCCGACAACTGCGGATCGAACAAGGCGTCGTAGCTGCCCTGCGTGGCAGCCACCACCTTGTCGCGCTGGTGGCGCACCGCATGCGCAGCGCTGCCGGCGGCCAGCGGCACGCAGGCGTCCACGAGGTCGGCAATGTCGGCGAGATCGGCGGAAGGGCTTGAATCAGTCATGGGCGTTGTCTCCGAAGGATGTGTTGCGTGCGGCCACGGCCTGCTGCAGGAAGCGCAGCACGCCCTGCCAGGAGGCCTCGTCCGCATGCGCGTTGTTCGCGGGCGTGCCGCCCGAGGTGCTGCGCCGGCCCGACACCGGATGCGCATAGCCGAGCTGCGTGGTCGGCACATAGGGAAACAGGATCGAATGGCCCGCGCCCTCGAAATCGAGGTGCTCCACCGCGTGCGGATGCGCGAACTGCGCGAGGCGCTCAGCCACCATGCGGCTGTACAGGCTCGACGGCCAGGAGCCGTCGTCGGTGGCCGACAGCAGCATCACCGGGCCGCTTATCTGCTCGACCTTGATGCGCGCGCGTTCCACGGCTTCGGGGTCCTGCAGCGCGGTCAAGAGCGCATCGGCATGGCGGCGCGGCTCCGGGCCTTCGTCCCAGGGCGCCCAGGTGGCCGTGCGGTTGTGCTCCCACACATGCGGCAGCGGCTGCCCACGGAAGATCCAGGCCGGGCCCTCGCGGCCGAGCGCCGGGTCGCAGGCGTTCTGCGCGCAATGCACCACGGCGCCAGGCACGTAGCCGACAACGGCCGAGACCGATTCCGGAAACAGCGTGCCCAGCAGCAGCACCAGCTCACCGCCGCGCGACTGGCCGCTCAGCGCGACGAAGCCCTGCGCCGGTTGCACCGTGCGATGCAGCCAGGCCAGCGCGGTCTCGAAGTATTCGAGCTTGGTGTTCGAGATGTAGTCCGACAGGCCCGGCGCCTTGAAGTACGCGAGCGCAAAGGCCGCATAGCCGTGCGAGGCGTACAGCGCGGCGCGCGGCTCGTTGATGCCGCCACCGGAGCCGTTCAGGATCATCACGGCCGGATGCGGCCCCGGACCGGCGGGCAGGTAGAGCGTGCCGACCAGGCCTTCTTCGCGCACCTCGGTGCGTGTCACGCCCTGCCCCGCCAGGCGCTGGACGAAGCCGCCATGCATTTCGCTCGCATCGCCGACGCGGCGCACGGTGATGTCGGTGCGCAGCGCAACGCCCGGCTCGGCACGGAACTGCTCGCGCGCACCAGGTGTGTCTGGCACCTGGGACCAGACCAGGCCCATTGCCGACACGCCTTGGTAGCTGCCCGAGAGCGGCGCGTCGCGTTGCAGGTCGACGGTGCCCTGCGCATCTGCCACGAAACTCGCCGATGCGCGCCAGGGCACGGCCGCGCCGCGCAGGGTGATGCTCGCGATCTCGATCTGCTCGCCCGGCGCCAGCCCTTCGACCGCGATGCGCCGCGGCACGTCGATCAGCGCGTCCTCCGGCGTGATGCTCAGCATGTGCGCACCCTCACTTGAGCCTGGTGACCTGCATCGCCGTCGTGCGGTCGCTCAGCAGCGGCTCGACCTTCAGGCCCTTCTTCGCGGCCCAGATGTTCTGGTAGTGGTACAGCGGGATCTGGCCCACGTCGTCGGTCACCAGCTTGGCCGCGTGGCGGAAGATGGCTTCGCGGCGCTTGGCATCGAACTCGACGGTGGCGGCGTCCAGCGCCTTGTCGACCGACTCGTTGCTGTAGCGGCCCCAGTTGTTCGAGCCGCGCCCGCGCTTGGCGTCGGGCGTGGTCAGGGTCTGCAGCAGGCCGTAGCCGGCCTCGCCGGTGCCGTTGCCCCAGGCGATCACGCTGACCGCAAAGTCGTTCTTGTTCGCGCGGCTGGAGTACACGGCCCACGGCACCACCTCGACCTTGGTCTTCACGCCGATGCGGCTCCAGAACTGCGCCACGGCCTGCACCGTCTCGGGCGCCTGCGGGTAGCGGTCGCCCGGCACGTGGATCGCAATCTGGAAGCCCTGCGGAAAACCGGCCTCGGCCAGCAGCTTCTTCGCCTGCTCGGGGTTGTAGGCGATGGCGGGCACTTCGGGGTTGTAGCCGAAGCTGTTCTTGGGCATCCACTGGTTGGCTTCGGTCACCGTGCCCTGCAGCACCCGGTCGACGATGGCCTTGCGGTTGATCGACAGCGACAGCGCCTGGCGCACGCGCACGTCGAGCAGCGGATTCTTCTCCAGCGGCTTGCCTGCGTTGTCGGTGATGAACTCGTTGGGGCCCGCCTTGAAGCTCGGCTGCAGCAGCAGCACGCGCAGGCCCGGGTAGGTGTAGACGCTGACCTTCGGGTCCTTGCGCAGCTTCTCGACGTCGGTGACGGCCACCTTGTCGATCACGTCCACGTCGCCGGCCAGCAGCGCCGCGGTGCGTGCCGCGCCGTTGTTGATGAAGCGGTAGTTGACCTTCTCCCACAGCGGCTTGGGGCCGTAGTAGCCGGGGTTGCGCTCGAACACCGTGCGGTCGCCCGGCACGTAGGAGACGAACTTGTAGGGGCCGGTGCCGACCACGGCGCGGCCCGCGTTGTAGTCCTCGGTTTTCGACTTCTCGCCCACGTGCTTGCTCACGATGTAGATCGACGCGATCTCCAGCGGCAGCATCGGGTTGGGCGTGTTGGTCTTGATGATGAGCGTGGCCGGGTCCTTGGCGGTGGCGGACTCCACCGAGCGCAGCGCACCCGAATAAGAGGCCACGCTGCCCGGCACGTTGCGCGCGCGCTGGAAGGAGTACACGATGTCCTCGGCCGTGAAGGGCGTGCCGTCCTGCCACTTGATGTCGGTGCGCAGCTTGAACTCCCAGGTCTTGTCGTCCAGCGTCTTCCAGCTCGACGCGAGCGCGGGTTCCAGCTTGCCGCCGTCGCGCGAGTTGACGACCGAGTCCCAGAAATGCAGCGCGAGCGACCGGTCGCCCGCATGGTTGTTGAGCTGCGGGTCGACCGAGGAGATCGGGTCGGCGAAGCCGATGGACAGCGTCTGGGCCGAGGCACCGACGCCGGTGGCGAGCAGCGTGGCGGCAACGATGGGAAGCAGGCGGTTCATGAAAAATCCTTTGGCGAAAACACGGGGCGGTAGAAGCAGGAAGTCAGTTCGCGTCGTACAGGTGGCACGCGGTTTCGTGCCGTATCGCGATGCCGCGCAGCTGCGGCGCCTCGGTACTGCAGCGCGGCATCGCCTGCGGACATCGCGGATGGAAGTGGCAGCCCGTGGGTGGCGCGATGGGGCTCGGAATCTCGCCGCGAATGGCGCTGAAGGTGGTGCGCCGCGCCTCGATGCTCGGAATCTCGGCCAGCAGCGCCTGCGTGTATGGATGGGCGGGCCGGGCGAACAGCTCGGCCACCGGTGCGCTTTCCACCACGCGGCCCAGGTACATCACGACCACGCGGTCGCACAGGTGCTCGATCACGCCCAGGTCGTGGCTGATGAAGAGGTACGCCAGCCCGAGCTGGTCGCGCAGGTCCATGAAGAGGTTGAGGATCTGCGCCTGGATCGACACGTCCAGCGCGGCCACCGCCTCGTCGCACACCAGCATCGAGGGCTGCACCGCGAGCGCGCGTGCGATGCCGATGCGCTGGCGCTGGCCGCCGCTGAATTGGTGCGGGTAGCGATGGCGCAGCGCGGGGTCGAGCCCCGCGCGCCGCAGCTGGGCGCTCACGTAGTCGTCCTGCCCGGCGGCATCGGTCAGGCCGTGCAGCAGCGCGGCCTCGCCCACGATGCGCGAGACACGCAGGCGCGGGTTCAGGCTCGCATACGGGTCTTGGAACACCATCTGGATGCGCAGCCGCGCCGCGAGTTGCTCCTCGGCCGACAGGCTGGCCACCGGCTTGCCGCCGACGATCACCTCGCCCTCGGTCGGCGTGAGCAGGCCCGCGGCGATGCGGCCCAGCGTCGACTTGCCGCAGCCCGATTCGCCGACCAGCCCGACCACCTCGCCCGGCCGCACCGACAGGTCGACACCGTCGACCGCGTGCGTGACCACCGGCGGCTTTCTCAGGCCGATGCTGCGCAGCGTGCGGCCCACCGCGCCGGGCGGCGGCGTGGCGCCGAAGCGCTGCGCGACCTGGCGCAGTTCGATCAGCGGCACATCGTGTTCCTGTGCGGGGGCGCGCGCCGCGGCGGGGAGTGCTGCCGGCACGGCAGGCGCCAGCTTGCCGCGCTGCGGATGAAAGCAGCGCACCTCGTGCCACGGCGCATCGTGCCGCGGGCGCGACACATCGGGCCGCTGCTCGCAGGCCGCGTCCGCATGCGGGCAGCGCGGCGCGAAAGCGCAACCGGCCGGCATGTCGAGCAGGCTCGGCGTCATGCCCTGGATCTGCCGCAGCCGTGCGCCGCGCGCGTTGGCGCTCGGCAGGCTGTCGATCAGCCCGCGCGTGTACGGATGCTGCGGGTGGTCGAGCACGTCGGCCACCGTGCCGTGCTCGACAATGCGCCCGGCATACATCACGGCAATCTCGTCGGCCAGGCTCGCCACCACCGAGAGGTCGTGGCTGATCCAGATGAGCGAAGTGCCGGTCTCGCGCACCAGCTTCTGCACTTCCGAGAGGATCTGCGCCTGGATCGTCACGTCCAGCGCCGTGGTGGGCTCGTCCGCGATGATCAGGTCGGGTCCGTGCAGCATCGCAATGGCGATCGCCACGCGCTGGCGCATGCCGCCCGACAGCTGGTGCGGATAGGCGCGCAGCCGCTCCTCGGGGCTGGGAATGCCCATGCGGCCCAGCGTGTCGCGCGCATGGCGGCGCGCCTCCTCGGTGGAAACGCGCTGGTGCGCCTTCACCGCCTCGATCATCTGCGTGTCGACCCGCAGCACCGGATTGAGCGTGGCCATCGGGTCCTGGAAGATCATCGCGATGCGGTTGCCGCGCAGCTCGCGCCGCTCGGTGGCCGGCAGCTGCGTGAGCTCGCGGCCCTGGAACAGCACCTGCCCGCCCTCGACTTTTCCGGGCGGATCGACCAGGCCCATGATCGAGAAGCCGGTCACCGACTTGCCCGAGCCCGACTCGCCCACCAGGCCCAGCACCTTGCCACGCCCGAGCGTGAAAGACACGCCGTCGACCACCGGCAGCACGCCGGCGCGCGTGTGGAAGCGCGTTTGCAGGTTGCGCACTTCAAGCGTAGGCACCTCGAGGTCTTGCACGGGTACTGCGCTCATTTCTGCAACCTCGGGTTCAGCACGTCGCGCAACTGGTCGCCCACCAGGTTGATCGCGACGATGGCGGCCAGCAGGGCGACGCCGGGGAAGAAGCTGATCCAGTACTCGTTGGACAGCAGGTACTGGTAGCCGTTGGAGATCAGCAGCCCGAGCGATGGCTCGGTGATCGGCACGCCCAGCCCCAGGAACGACAGCGTGGCCTCCAGCGTGATGGCGCGCGCGATCTGCAGCGCGCCGATCACCAGCAGCGGCGGCAGGCAGTTCGGCAGGATGTGGCCGGTGACGATGCGCCAGCGCGCAATGCCCTGCCCGCGCGCCGCGTCCACATATTCGCGGCGCGCCTCGACCAGCGCCTGGCCGCGCGCCGTGCGCGCGTAGTAGGCCCATTCGAGCAGCACCAACGTGAGCATCACGTTGCCCACGCCCTTGCCGACGTAGGCCAGGATCATCAGCGCCATCAGGATGGTGGGGAACGACAGCAGCAGGTCGACCAGCCGCATCAGCAGCGCGTCGACCTTGCCGCCGGCATAGGCGGCAATGAGGCCGACCAGCGTGCCGACCACCGCGGCGATCAGCGCCGAGCCCACGCCCACCGTCAGGCTGATGCGCAGCCCGTACACAATGGCCGAGTACAGGTCGCGGCCCTGCCCGTCGGTGCCCAGCCAGTAGGTGTAGCCGCCCTCGCTGCTGTGGGAGCCCGGTGGCAGGCGCGCGTCGAGCACGTCGAGCTGCAGCAGGTCGTAGGGGTTCTGCGGCGTGATCCAGGGCGCGAGCAGCGCGGCCAGCACCACGACGGCGAGCAGCACCAGCCCGCCGACGGCGATGCGCGAATGCAGGAAGTCGGCGGCCACGCGCCACCAGATCGAGCGTTCGTCGTAGCTTTTGGCTGCGCTCATTTCGCACCTTCCAGCCGCACGCGCGGGTCGAGCAATTTGTAGAGCAGGTCGACGATGAGGTTCAGCGTCACGAAGATCACGACGACCACCATCAGGTAGGCCACCACCACCGGCCGGTCGAGCGAATTGATGCTGTCCAGGATCAGCTTGCCCGCCCCCGGCCAGGCGAAGATGGTCTCGGTGACCACCGCATAGGCGATGGTCGCGCCCAGCTCCAGCCCCAGCACCGTGACCAGCGGGATCATGGTGTTGCGCAGCACGTGCATCAGCACCACGCGCGTGGGCGTCAGGCCCTTGGCGCGCGCGAACTTCACGTAGTCCTGCGGCAGCACCTCGCGCACCCCGGCGCGCGTGAGCCGCAGCACCAGAGATATCTTGAAGAGCGCCAGGTTGAACGCCGGCAGCAGCAGGTGCTGCCAGCCGTCGAGCGTGAGCCAGGACCACTGCACGCCGAACAGCTCCCGCGTGGCGCCGCGCCCGCTGGCGGGCAGCCAGCCGAGTTGCACGCTGAACACCATGATCAGCATCAGCGCCACCCAGAACGCCGGCAGCGAGAAGCCGACGATGCTGGTCGCCATGAGCGTGCGCGACACCGGATGCTCGGGCTTCATGCCTGCAAAGAGCCCCAGCGGCACGCCCACCACGATGGCCATCAGCAGCGCCGCGAAGGCCAGCTCCATGGTGGCGGGCAGGCGCTGCAGGATGAGGCGCACGGCGTCTTCCTGGTAGACGAAACTGCGGCCCAGGCTGCCATGCAGCGCGCCGTCCACGAAGGCCAGGTACTGGCGCCACAGCGGCTGGTCGAGCCCGAGCCGGGCGATGGCGGCCAGGCGCTCCTGCTGGTTCATGTCCTCGCCGATGAGGATGTCGATCGGGTTGCCGATGGCATGCAGGCCGACGAAGACGATCAGCGTCA
The DNA here is from genome assembly GCF_051216435.1 of Variovorax pasteuri. NCBI lineage: Bacteria > Pseudomonadati > Pseudomonadota > Betaproteobacteria > Burkholderiales > Comamonadaceae > Variovorax > Variovorax pasteuri. Next base: position 28,181 of record NZ_JBPJZS010000013.1, on the reverse strand, counting down.
TCGCCACCACCACGAGCAGCGCCTGCAGCAGCCGGCGCAGCAGCCAGCCGGTCACGGCGTCACCTCGCGGCCGGGCGCGGCATCATGTTCGACGGGCTCGCTGTAAGGCGGCAGTGCCGAGGGCGTCCATTCGTCGCCGTCGAGCTCGGGTTCGGCATAGCGCTGCATGGCGGCGAAGTGGTGGTCGGCGTCCTCGCTCAGCAGCTTCGCCGCAAGGCCGCGCGCCAGGCGCTGGGCGCCGTCGGTGATCTGCGGAATGTCTCCGGCCGCGGCGCCGTGCGAGAGCGAGGCCGCGTAGTTGAAGCAGTGCACGCGCTCCAGGCCGGGGCAGGCGCCGGGCGTCTTCGGCTGGAACTCGAAGAGGGGCCCGAGGTCCGGCGATTCCGCGAGTTCGCTGTCGGCGGTGCCTTCGGGCGGCGTGAAGCGGTCCTGCCAAACGCGCACCTGCGACGAAAAAGCAGCGAACTCGGGCCGCAGCGCCCAGTCGGTCCGAAAGCCCGTGCTGAACACGACGAAGTCCGCCGCCAGCGGGCCCTTGGCCGTGTCCAGGCGCAGCGCACCGTCGGCGCGCTGGGCAGCACCCCGCACCGGCGTGCCGAGCTGGAAGTGCGCGTTCGCATGGCGCGACACCCGCAGCGTGCTGCCGTGCGGCGGCGGCACCTGCTGCACGTTGATGTAGTGGCGCATGCGCCATTTCCACTCGTCCGGCAGTTGCCAGAAGCCGTGGACCATGCCCGGGTTGCCGGCGCCCTTGCCCTTGTTGACGCGCGGCAGGTCGGCGCGGCGGATCAGCAGGTCGACGCGCGCGGCGCCGGCCTCGAGCGCGGTCGCGGCGGCGTCCATGGCCGAGGCACCGCCGCCGACCACCGCGACGCGTTTTCCGCGCAGGCTCGCGGCGTCCCAGCGTTCGGACGAATGGGCCCAGCGGTCGCGCGGCAGCGAAGCCGCCCAGTCGGGCACCCAGGCGCCGCCCAGGCCGTCGCGGCCGGTCGCAAGCACCACATGGCGCGCCTGCACGCTGTACGGCTTGCCCCCGGCGGCGAGGTCGGCCAGGTCGAGCTGCACCACGCCGTCGGCGCGGGGCAGCACCGCCCTCACCTGCTGGTCATTGCGCACGTCGAGGCCGAGCACACGGCGGTACCAGCGCAGGTACTCGGCCCACTGCAGGCGCGGGATCTTGTCGAGCGCGTCCCAGGCCGCGAGGCCCCACTGCGCCTCGAACCAGGCGCGAAAGGTCAGCGCCGGCAGGCCCAGCGCCGGGCCGGTGAGTTCCTTGGGCGAGCGCAGCGTTTCCATGCGCGCGGTGGTGGCCCAGGGGCCTTCGAAACCGGCGGGCGACCGGTCGTAGATGCGGGCGTGCAGGCCCAGGTGCGTGAGCGTGGCCAGCAGCGCCAGGCCTGCCATGCCGCCGCCGACGATGGCCACGTCGAGCGGCGCCTCGCCTTGCGCCGGGTTCGACGGCACCCAGCGTTTGGCCGGAAGGCCGAGCCACGACAGGTCTTGCCGCAGGCGCGCCTCGAGGGCGGCCAGGCCGATGGGCGCGGCCGTGAGAGGTTGTTCGGTGGGGGCGTTCATCGCAGGGTTTTTCAGGAAGGGCTGTCGTCGCCGGCCACGGCATCGCCGTCATCGCCGTACAGGGTGCGCAGCAGCGCGGCATGGGCCGACGCGTCGTGCTGCACGAAATGTGGCAGTGCGCGGGCGGCGGCCAGCAGCGCGTCGATCAGCGCGCGCACCGGCGGCGTGATCGGCTTGGCCTGCGGCGTGACCACGCCGAAGACGAAGGGAATGTTCGTATCGAGCGGCCGCACGGCCAGGCCTTCGAGCGGCGCGCCGCAGGCGGTCAGCGGCTCCAGCACCGCCACGCCCAGGCCGGCGCGCGCCAGCGCCTGCGCATTGACCGAGGAGTTGGTCTCGATCAGCGCTTCCCTGCGCGCCGGGCTGTGGCCGGCGCGTGCCAGCGTCGCGTCGAGCCGGTGGCGCAGGCGGAAGGGGTTGCTCATGGTGATCAGGCGGCGCTGCGCCAGCGCCGCCAGCGGCACCACCGCGTGCGCGGCGAGCGGGTCGTCCTGCGGCAGCACCGCCACGCATGGCATCTCGCCGATCCAGTGCACCTCGAGGCCACGGTGCTCCAGCGGCAGGCTGCTTGCGCCGAGCTGCACCGCGCCGCTGAGCACCGCATGCACCACCTGTTCGGGCGAGGCGCTGCGCAACTGGATGGGCACGGCGCCGGCCTGCGCCTCCACGCGCCGCAGCGCCTGCGGAAGCAGCCCGAGCGCCAGCGCGGAGGTGGCCGCCAGCAACAGCGGCTGCGAATTGCCGCGCGCGATTTCGGCCGCGCGCAGGTGAATCTGCTGGAGGCTGCCCAGCGCGCGGTCGACGTCCTCATAGAGCAGAAACCCCTGCTCGGTGGGCGTCACGCGGGGGCCGTGGCGGGTGAACAGCGCGTAGCCGATCTCGGCTTCCAGTTCCTGCACCAGGCGGGAAACCGCGGGCTGGGAACGCGACAGCAACCGCGCAGCGCCGGTGACGCTGCCGGTCGACATGACGGCAGCAAAGGCCTCAAGCTGCCGGAGTTCCATCGGTTTTAGTATCCATTTTCATGATCATGAGGCATTGATCATGTAAATGGCAAATACTTCCTCCTCATAAGCTTAGGCGGGCCCGTTCCATCGGGCGCAAGCCACGCGCCCGCCCGCAGCGGCTCAGTGGCCGCTGGCGCCATGGGCGCCGATGCCGGTCTCCGAGCGCACCTGCTGGGCCAGGAAGCCGTCGCGGTCCACCTTGGCGCGCCCGCTGCCGTCCAGCACCGAGAACAGCCAGATGCCCGCGAACGCGATGCTCATCGAGAACAGGCACGGCGACGTGTACGGGAACGGCGACGAGCCCGCCGCATGGCCGAGCGTGGCCTCCCACACCGAGGGCGAGAGCACCGTCAGCCCCACCGACGACACCAGGCCGAGGAAGCCGCCGATCACCGCGCCGCGCGTGGTGCAGCCCTTCCAGAGCACCGACATGAAGAGCACCGGGAAGTTGGCCGACGCCGCGATCGCAAAGGCCAGCGACACCATGAAGGCGATGTTCTGCTTCTCGAACACGATGCCCAGCACCACCGCCAGCGCGCCCAGCGCCAGCGTGGTGGTCTTGGACACGCGCAGTTCCGCCGCACTGCCCGCGTCGCCCTTCTTGATGACCGTGGCATACAGGTCGTGCGAGACGGCCGAGGCGCCCGACAGGGTGAGCCCGGCCACCACCGCCAGGATAGTGGCGAACGCCACGGCCGAGATGAAGCCCAGGAACACGTTGCCGCCCACCGCGTTGGCCAGGTGCACCGCCGCCATGTTGCCGCCGCCCTTGAGCACGCCGTTGGCGTCGAGGAAGTCGGGGTTGGTCAGCACGAACGTGATGGCGCCGAAGCCGATGATGAAGGTCAGCAAGTAGAAATAGCCGATCCAGCCCGTGGCCCACATGACCGACTTGCGTGCCTCCTTGGCGCTGGGCACGGTGAAGAAGCGCATCAGGATGTGCGGCAACCCGGCGGTGCCGAACATGAGCGCCATGCCGAAGGAAATTGCCGAGATCGGGTCCTTCACGAAATTGCCCGGCCCCATGATCGACTGGCCGATGCTGGCCGCCACCTGGGCGGTCTTGCCGTCCTTGAGCGCCAGGTCGGTCTTGACCTTCACCGCGCCGGCGAACATCGCCTCGGGGCTGAAGCCGAAGTGCCACAGCACCGAGAGCGCCATGAAGCTCGCGCCGCCCAGCAGCAGCCCGGCCTTGATGATCTGCACCCAGGTAGTGGCGGTCATGCCGCCGAACAGCACGTAGACCATCATGAGCGAACCCACGATGACCACCGCGATCCAGTACTCCAGCCCGAACAGCAGCTTGATCAGCTGGCCCGCGCCCACCATCTGCGCGATGAGGTAGAAGGCCACCACCACCAGCGTGCCCGAGGCCGCGAAGATGCGCACCGGCGCCTGCTTGAAGCGAAAGGCCGCCACGTCCGCGAAGGTGAACTTGCCGAGGTTGCGCAGCCGCTCGGCCATCAGGAAGGTGATGACCGGCCAGCCCACCAGGAAGCCGATGGAATAGATCAGGCCGTCGTAGCCGGTGGCCATCACCGCGGCCGAGATGCCGAGGAACGATGCCGCCGACATGTAGTCGCCCGCAATGGCCAGGCCGTTCTGGAAGCCCGTGATGCCGCCTCCGGCCGTATAGAAGTCCGCCGCCGAGCGCGTGCGCGCGGCGGCCCACTTGGTGATGAAGAGCGTGCCCACCACGAACAGCCCGAACATGCCGATCGCGGTCCAGTTGGTGGGCTGGCGCTGCAGCTGGCCAAGGTCGGCGCCTGCGGCGAGCGCGCCCGCCGACATGGTGCAAGCAGCGAGCACCAGTGCGGCGCTCCGGAAAAGACAGCGAAGGTTGTTCACTTCTTGGCTCCCGGCTTCACAGACTTGACCACGGCGTCGGACAGCGTGTCGAACTCGGCATTGGCGCGGCGCACGTAGTAGCCGGTGATGGCCACCGTGAAGAGGATCACGCCGAAGCCGATCGGCATGCCCAGCGTCATCACGCCGTCGCCGACGCGCCGCGCAAGAAGCTCCTTGTCGAACGCGACCAGCAGCACGAAGCCGTAGTACACGACGAGCATCAGCAGCGCGAGCGACCAGCCGAAGCGGTTGCGGCGCCGCTTGAGCTGTATGTATTGGGGATGCGCGGCGATGCGCGCGACCAGATCGTCTTCCATGGTGTCTCCTTGAAGGGGGGTGGGCGTATTAAGGGGCCAGGCAGCGCACCCGGGCTTGCGCTGGCGCAAGCTTTGCCACGCGGCCATGGGCCACCATGCGCTCACGCCAGCCCACGTCCATCCCTTTGTGCCTGCGCGCGCCTGCGGCGTCACGGCGTGCTCCCGCAACCCCCGAAAGACCCGAGACATGAACGCTCCCGACCTGATGCCCAAGCTGCCCACCTACGCGCCGCCCGCGGCGCTCGCCCGCACCGCGCATGTCGCAGGCCGCGCCGCCTACGACGCCCTGGTGGCCGAGGCCGACGCCGACTACGAGGGCTACTGGGCCCGCCTCGCGCGCGAATTCGTCGGCTGGAAAACCCCCTTTTCGACGGTGCTCGACGAGAGCTGCGCGCCCTTCTACCGATGGTTCGAGGACGGCACGCTCAACGTCTCGTGGAACTGCCTGGACCGCCAGGTGGCAGCCGGGCGCGGCGAGAAGACGGCCATCGTCTTCGAGTCCGATGACGGCAACGTCACCCGCACGACCTATGCGCAACTGCTCGCGCAGACCTGCCGCATGGCCAATGCGCTGAAGGCGCGCGGCGTGAAGAAGGGCGACCGCGTGGTCATCTACATGCCGATGTCGGTCGAGGGCGTGGTGGCGATGCAGGCCTGCGCACGGTTGGGCGCGGTGCATTCGGTGGTGTTCGGCGGCTTCTCGGCGCATGCGCTGCGCGACCGCATCGCGGACACGGGCGCGGCGGTGGTCATCACCGCCGACCAGCAGGTGCGCGCCGGCAAGCACCTGCCGCTGAAGGCCATGGTCGACGAGGCGATCGCACTGGGCGGCTGCGAGGCCGTGCAGACGGTGATCGTCTACCGCCGCACCGGCGGGCCCGTCGCATGGACGCCGCGCGACGTGTGGATGCACGAGATCGCCGAGGCACAGAGCGACAGTTGCGAACCCGAATGGGTGGGTGCCGAGCACCCGCTCTTCCTGCTCTACACCTCGGGCTCCACCGGCAAGCCCAAGGGCGTTCAGCACTGCAGCGGTGGCTACCTGCTGCATGCGGCGGTCACGACGAAATGGACCTTCGACCTGCACGACGACGACGTGTTCTGGTGCACCGCGGACATCGGCTGGGTCACCGGCCACACCTACATCGCCTACGGCCCGCTGGCCATCGGCGCCACCGAGGTGGTGTTCGAGGGCGTGCCGACCTACCCCGACGCCGGACGCTTCTGGCAGATGATCGAGCGGCACAAGGTCACGGCGTTCTACACCGCGCCCACCGCCATCCGCTCGCTCATCAAGGCGGCCGAGGGCAACGCCGCCGTGCACCCCGACCGCTACGACCTGCGCAGCCTGCGCGTGCTGGGCTCTGTGGGCGAGCCGATCAACCCGGCCGCGTGGGAGTGGTACCGCCTGCACGTGGGCGGCGGGCGCTGCCCGGTGCTCGACACCTGGTGGCAGACCGAAACCGGCGGCCACATGATCACGCCGCTGCCGGGCGCCACCGACCTGGTGCCGGGCTCCTGCACCCTGCCCTTCCCGGGCATCGCCGCGGCCATCGTCGACGAGACCGGCAACGACGTGCCCCACGGCGAGAGCGGCCTGCTGGTCATCAAGAAGCCCTGGCCGAGCATGATCCGCGCGGTCTGGGGGGACGACGCGCGCTACCGCTCGAGCTACTACCCGCAGGAGCTGCGCGGCTACTACCTGGCCGGCGACGGCGCCGCGCGCGATGCCCTCACCGGCTACTTCACCATTGGCGGGCGCATCGACGACGTGCTGAACGTGAGCGGCCACCGCATGGGCACCATGGAGATCGAGTCGGCGCTGGTGGCCTGCACCGCGCTGGTGGCCGAGGCGGCGGTGGTCGGGCGGCCCGACGACACCACCGGCGAGGCGATCTGCGCGTTCGTGGTGCTCAAGCAGACGCGCCCGGTGGGTGCCGAAGCGGACCGCCTGGCCGCGGAGTTGCGCGCCTGGATCGGCAAGGAAATCGGTCCCATCGCCAAGCCCCGCGACATCCGCTTTGCCGACAACCTGCCCAAGACGCGCAGCGGCAAGATCATGCGCCGCCTGCTGCGCTCGGTGGCCAAGGGCGAGGCGATCACGCAGGACGTGTCGACGCTGGAGAACCCGGCCATCCTCGATCAGTTGACCGAGGCGCATTGAGGACACGGGCCGCGCGGCGCGGCGCGGCGCCGGCAAGGAACATCTCCAAGGCGCGCCGAACCGTGGATCGAGCTCAGCCGCCCGGCGTTCGCAGTGCCGCGCTGCGCTGTGCGAAACCCGCGGCCCATTCTTCGGCCGGCATGAAGCTGGGATCGGACCTGACGACACGTTCGGTCTGCACCCAGATCGCCTGGTCGGCGTCTTCCAGGTCCAGCGGATCGCCGTGGGGCTGGCTCACGTACCACGGCGTGTCGAGGTAGACCTCGACCGTGTTGTCCTCCGGGTCCATGCAATAGATGGAGAGCGCGTTGCCGTGGTTCAGGCCGCGCATCTTCGTCGCGCCCAGCGACAGCGCGCGCCGGCGCGCCTCGCGCAGGTGGTCGATGGTCTGGACCTTGAAGGACAGCTGCATCACGGTGCTGGGCGCGTCGGCCCCGCGGCCGCCGGCCAGCACCAGCTGGTGGTGCTGGTCGTCGCGCCCGCTCAGGAACACCAGCTCGTAGCGGAAGGTGCCGCCCACGCCGCGGTCGGTTTCCTGCATGTCGAACACGCCGGTATAGAAGTGCTTCATCACGGCCAGGTCTCGGCAGAAGATGCCGCAGTGCGACAGGTTGGGAATGTAGGGGGCGTTCAAGGCGGCCTCTGCAGGGTTCGGTGAGTGAGGTGGTGTTCAGGGAATCAGGACGAGCTTGCCGAGCGAGCCGCCACGGTCGAGCAGTTCGTGCGCGTGCCGTGCCTCGGCCAGCGGCATGCGGGTGGCACGCGGCGCGCGCACCTGGCCTGCCGCCATCAGCGCGATGGCCTCCTCCATCAGCCCGCGACGCTGCGCGATGTCGCCGTCGACGGTGTGGATCGAGAAGGTGCGGATCGCCAGGCTCCTGCCCAGCAGCTTGCGCAGTTCGTCGAAGACGTCACCCGCGGGCGGACCCGCGAGGATGTTGTAGGAGACCGCCATGCCGAAGGGCGCCAGCGACCGCAGGCAGGCGATGAAGAGCGCCCCGCCCACGTGGTCGAACGCCAGGTCGGCGCCGCGCCCGCCGGTCAGCGCCATCACGCGCTCGGGCAGCGTCGCGGGATCTGCGTCGATGACCTCGCTCGCGCCGTTCTCCAGCGCGAAGGCGCGCTTCTCGTGCGACGAAGCCGTGCCGATCACGCGCAGCCCGCGCGCACGCGCGACCTGCGCCAGCGCGGTCGCCACGCCGCCCGCCGCGCCGGGCAACAGCACGGTCTGCGCCGGCAGGTTCCCGTTGCTCGCCAGCAAGGCAATGGCGAGCTGGAAGTTGCCCAGGCTCACGGCGTCCTCGAAACCGAGCGCCGCCGGCAGCACGAAGGGTGCCGCTTCGCCCACGCAGATGCATTCGGCGTAGCAGCCGCCGCGCTGCGCGAGCTCGCGCGCGCTCACGAGCACGCGGTCGCCCACCGCGAGCCGGGTGACGCCGGCACCGAGCGCATCGACCGTTCCCGCCATCTCGTTGCCGGGAATGGCCGGCAGCGGCGGCATCCACTTGTAGGTGCCGTTGCGAATGAGCACGTCCGGCCCGCCTGCACCGATCGCGGCCGCCTTGACGCGCACCTGCCCCGGGCCCGGCACGGGCAACGGCAGCTCGACCAGCCGAAGCACCTCGGGGCCGCCCGTCTCGGACAGCTGCACGGCGCGCATGGTGTTCACACGGTTCATTTCTTGGGAGGTCATGCTCAGCGCTGCCCGTCGTTCACGGACACCTTGTCCTTGGTCAGGCCGCCCAGGCGCGAGTGGATGCGCCCGCCGTCGGCCATCACCAGCGCGAACAGGATCTCGTCGGGCCGCGGCGCGTCCTGGATGCCGACTTCGACGGTGTTGAAGTGGCTGCGCACGTAGGCCGCGTGGATGTAGTGCAGCGGCACCATCAGCCGGTAGCCGGTGGCGGCCACCGCCTTGGCCGCGGGCACGATGGCCTTGGGCTCGCCGAGCACCTGGCGCATGGCCCAGCCGCCCGCCTCGTGCCAGACCGCGCCGTGCTCCAGCTCGCCGTTCACCCCGACGATGGCCGCCTTGCTGTAGGCCTCGACGTTGCCCTTGCCCAGCGTGGCCACGAGTTCCTCGGCCAGCAAGGTGCCCAGGCTGCGCAGTTCCGCCATGAACGGCATCAGGTCGGGCTCGTAGCGCCCGGCGTAGGGGTTGCGAATGACCGCGCACGCGGCGGCGATGCGCAGCGGCTTGTCGGGCGGCGGGCCGCCCTCGTGGAAAACGGTCTCTACGGTCAGGCTTCGCTTGCGCAGCGCGATCAGTGACATGTCAGGGTTCCTTCGCTTGTTCGGTCGTTCGGTCGTTCGTTCATTGCCTGGGAATCTTTGCATCGGCGACCACCTGGGTCCACTTCTCGAGTTCCCGGGTGACCATCGCCTTCATCTCTTCGGGCGTGCTGCCGCGCGGCTCGCCGCCCATGTCCTCGAGCCGCTGGCGCACCAGCGGCGACTGCAGTGCGTGCAGGGTCTCGGCGTTGAGCCGATCGACGATGGCGCGCGGCGTGCCCGCCGGCGCCAGCACGCCTGCCCACGAGCGCACGTCATACCCCGCCACGCCCTGCTCCGCCACCGTCGGCACCTTGGGCAGGCCGGGCCAGCGCTGCGGCCCCGTCGTCGCCACGGCCCGCAGCCTGCCGGCCTGGATGTTCGACACCACCGCCGTCGGCGGCGCGATGATGAAAGGCACCTCGCCGCCGAGCAGCGCGGTCACGGCGGCGGCGTCACCCCGGTACGGTACGTGCATCAACGACACGCCGGCCATCTTCGTGAGCAACTCGCCCGCCAGGTGGTGCGTGGAACCGATGCCGGCCGTGCCGTAGGCCACCGTGCCCGGCGCGGCCCTGGCCGACGCGATGAGTTCGGCCAGCCCCTGCACCTTCGAATTGGCGTTGACGACGATCAGGAACGGAAAGTAGGTGACGGTGGATACGGCTTCGAAGTCGCCCACCGTCTTGTAGGGCAGCGTGTTGTACAGCGCCCCGGCCACGGCATGTCCGCCGGTGGCCAGCAGCAGCGTGTAGCCGTCGGGCTTGGCGCGCGCCACGGTGGCCGCCGCGATGGTGCCGCCCGCACCGGCCTGCGCCTCCACCACGACGGGTTGGCCGAGCGCCTTGCCCATCTCGACGCCGATGGCCCGGGCGATCGCGTCGGCGTTGCCGCCCGGCGCAAAGCCCTGGTAGAGCTTGACCGGGCGCTCCGGGTAGCCCTGTGCGAGGGCCTGCAAGGCGGGCCATGCGGCGGCCGTCGCCGCGCACGCGGCGAGAAGGGTTCTTCGTTTCACGTTTGTCTCCAGAGGCGGCGCCGTTTGCGGGCGTCTCGCACGATGCGGGGGCGAAAGGCGGGCGCTCAGTCCTGCGCCACGACCGGGTTGCGCAACAGGCCGATGGCTTCGATCTCGACTTCGACCACGTCGCCCGGCTTCATGAAGCGCGGCGGCTTCTTGCTCCAGCCCACGCCGGCCGGCGTGCCGGTGATGACGACGTCGCCCGGCACCAGCGTGAAGATGGTGGACGCATAGGCGATGAGCCGCGGGATCGAAAAGATCATGTGGCCCGTGTGGCTGGACTGCACCACCTCGCCGTTCAGGCGCGTCTCGAGCTTGAGCTCGCGACCCGGCGCAATCTCGTCGGCCGTGACCATCCACGGGCCGAAGGCGCCGGTCGACTCGAAGTTCTTGCCCGAGGCGATCTGCTTGGCATGGAACTGCCACTCGCGCACGCTGGCGTCGTTGTAGCAGCTGTAGCCGGCCACGTGCTTCCAGGCGTCGCCCTCCTGGATGTCGCGCCCGCCCTGGCCGATGATCACCGCCAGCTCGCCTTCCCAGTCGAGCGATTCGGACACGCGGGGGCGGACGATCGGGCCTTGGTGCGGCGTCTGCGAGCGCCACACGCGCAGGAAGATCGGCGGCTGCTCGGAGAGCTCGCGCTGCATGCCCGCGGCCAGCACCTCCTGGTGGTGGTCCATGTAGTTGCGCACGGCGCAGACGATCTTCTCGGGCTTCGGAATCACCGGCAGGTAGTGCACGTCGGACAGCGGCACGTCGGCCGCAAGCCCCGCGACCAGGGCATCGCGTCGCGCGAAGTCGGGGCTGGCGATGAAGTCGAGCAGCGTGGCGTGGCCGGTGCGCGCAGCCAGTTCGACAACGCCGCCGTCGACGACGGCGCCCCAGGTTTCGCGGCCGGCGAGTGAATAGGACATCAGTTTCATGCGTTGCTTCTTTCGAGTGGGAGACGTTGCAGGCCGGGCCGCCTGCGACCCGTCGAATGCACAGATTAATGCATGAAGGTATTTTTGTGCATAAAACTTATTTGATGCATAGTGGTTTTTACCGAGGCCATGGTGGGCGCCAGCGGGCGATGCGAACGCGAAGTCCGGGCTGCAGATACCGTAGAGTTGCGCGTGCAACACCGATCGTTGCGTCCTCGCACTGCCGTTACCGAAAGACCTCAATGCTTGAACTGCTGACCGATCCTCAGGCCTGGATCGCCTTTGCCACGTTGACCGCGCTGGGAGCTCGTGCTGGGCATCGACAACATCATCTTCATCTCCATCCTGGTCGACAAACTGCCGCCCGCCCAGCGCGAGTTCGCGCGGCGGGCGGGCCTGTTCATGGCCATGTTCATGCGCATCGGGCTGCTGCTGGTGCTGGCCTGGATCGTCGGCCTGGTCACGCCGCTCTTCTCGCTGCTCGGGCAGGAGATTTCGGGCCGCGACCTGATCCTGATCCTGGGCGGGCTGTTCCTGATCTGGAAGAGCACCACCGAGGTCCATCAGTCGCTGGAAGGCGAGCACACGCAGAAGTCCAGCGCCGTCAAGGCGACCCTGGCCTCCGTGCTGCTGCAGATCATGGTGATCGACCTGGTGTTCTCGCTGGACTCGATCATCACGGCGGTCGGCATGGTGGACGACGTGCGCATCATGATTGCCGCGGTCATCGTGTCCGTGGTGCTGATGATGGTGTTCGCCGGCCCGATCGGGCGCTTCGTCTCGAACCACCCCACCATCAAGATGCTGGCGCTGTCGTTCCTGGTGGTGGTGGGCGTCGTGCTCGTGGCGGAGGGCTTCGAGCACCATGTGCCCAAGGGCTACGTGTACTTCGCAATGGCCTTCTCGCTGACCGTGGAGATGCTCAACATCCGCATGCGCAAGAAATCGGCCCAGCGCGTGGCGCTGAATCCGCCCCACATGCCGGGGAGCTGAGCCGGGCGGCCGAAGCACCCGGCCCGGTGTCGCATCCGGCGTTGCCGGACTGCGCTAGCTTTTGCCGGCGCGTTCGGCGGCGGTGCCCAGCACCGCCATCACGTTGCGCTCGGTGCTGAGGATGTGTTCTTCCAGCAGTGCGCAGGCCGTTTTCGTGTCGCGTCGCAAGGTGGCATCCATGAGCTTGCGGTGCTCGTTCGACTTGCGCCGCGCCGTCTTGCGAAAGCGCGCGGAGTAGCGGCGGTAGCGCTCCGCCTGGTCGAACAGGCTGGCGCTCCAGGTGCGCATGCGCTCCGACGGACAGGCCGCCAGCAGCGCCGCATGGAACGCCGTGTGCACCTGGGTCCAGTCGTCGTCGAGCACGACCGGCCCGTCGCCGATGCGGCCCTCCACTTTCTCGAGGCGGTGGAAGGCGCCGACCACCAGCGCCTCCCACGCGTCGTCGCCGTTCGCGATGGATTCGCGAAGCGCCGGCACGTCGAGCATGACGCGCATGCGGCTGATGTCCGCAAGATCCTCCGGCGAGATGTCAGCCACCCGGAAGCCGCGGCGTTCGTCGGCACGGATCAGCCCTTCCTGCGCCAGGCGGCTGAGCGCCTCACGCAACGGACTGCTGGAAAAACCGTAGGCCGTCTGCAGTTCGTCGAGCTTGAGCTTTGCACCCGCGCCGTAGGTGCCCGAAAGCACGTCCTGGCGCAACCGCATGAAGGCCTGGTCGACGAGCGGAAGCGCGCGTTCGGCGGCTGGGTCTTTTTTGTACATGGTTTCGATTTTATGCATAAACTCGCCTCGCAAAAAACAGGAGACCAGTGCCTTGCAGAACCACAACCACCCCACCACGCGACTCGTCGCCATCTCCGGCAGCATCCGCCGGGCCTCGAACTGCACCGCCGTGCTGCGCAGCCTGCAGCCGCTGTTGCCGCCCGAGGTCGAACTGCAGCTGGTCCCGCTGGACGACATTCCGCCCTACAACGCGGACCTCGACGGCGACACGCCGCCCGAGCCCGTGGCGCGGCTCAAGCGCGCCATCGCCGAGGCCGACGGCCTCGTGCTGTGCTCGCCCGAATACAACTACGGCATGCCCGGCGTGCTGAAGAACGCCATCGACTGGGCCTCGAGGCCGGGCTTCGCGTCGCCGCTCAAGGGCAAGCCGGCGCTCGTCATGACGGCGTCGCCCGGCACTGCGGGCGGCGTGCGGGCGCAGGTGCAGATCCGCGATGCGCTGGCCGCCACGCTCGCGCGCCCGCTGGTGCGCCCGCACGTGGCCATTGCCAGCGTGGCCTCGCGCATCCAGGACGGCAGGCTGGTCGATGTGCCGACGCTGGACTTCATCCGCGCAGCGCTCGCAGAGCTGCTCGACGAGATCGCGATGCTCGCCGCCGTCCGCCAGCGGCAGGCCTGAGTCCACGGCACGGGAGCGCCCTGCCGCGCGAAAGCTACTTCCGCTCGGGCGGCACGCACGTGACCTACCAGCAGATCGAACGGTCTGAGCTGAAGGTGCAGGTGCTGGGCACCTCGGCACCGATGACCGGGCGGCAGTTGCTCGTGGCCGTGCGCAAGGACGGCAGCGGCACGGTGCGCATCGACTCGCGCGTCATGCAGGTGTGGACACAGCACGAGGGCGGCTGGCGGCAGCTGGCGTTTCAGACCACGCCGCTGGAGATGAGCATCACCTGAAGAGAAAGTACGCAGGCGGGTGTTCAGAGGTGGTGGCCCGCAAGCAAGCCGCGCCGCTAATGAACCGTGTGCATCCCACCGCCCAGCTCCAGGCGGTTGACCAATTCCATCAGGATGCCCTTGACGACCTGCGCGGGTTCCGACAGGGGCAGGTGATCCGAAGCGCAGAGCGCCAACGGAATCTCGATGTGCGGCGACACCAGCCGCCCGACATCGACGGATGCCGTGGCAGCAACGGAACGTGCCAGGGACACGGGCAGGATCGTCGCGCCCACGCCCGAGGCGACGGCAGCGGACAGCGTGCTCGACGACTCCATCTCCGCCACCACGCGCGGAATCATCCTGGCCGAAGCAAAGGCCCGGTTCACACTGCGGCGCAGCTGGTTGTCGATGCTGGGCAGGAGCAGGTCCACGTCGCGCAGATCGGCCAGTGCGAGTTCGTCGCGCTCGATGCGCAGCATGCCGTGGCATGCCACCACGCACAGGTCCTCGGTGAGCAGGGGATCGAACGCCAGGCCTCGCACCCCATGTTCGCCGCCGTAGAGCACGGCCATGTCCATGAGGCCGTTTCGCACGACGTCGCACAGCGTGGTGCCGAAGTTCTCGTTGATGTGCAGCATGAGCTGCGGGTGGCGCTCCTGCACCGTCTGCAACAGCGGCAGCGCCAGGCCCGAAGCGGCGGTGCCGGGTGCCAGCCCCACGGACACCTGCCCCACCAGGCTTCGCCCGGCATTGACGACATCGGCACGCGCCTGCTCGAACTGGCGCAGGATGAGTTGCGCATGGCGGTACAGCACCATGCCGGCTTCGGTGGGCACCACGCCCTTCTGCGTGCGCAGCAGCAGGCGCTGGTTGAACTCGCCTTCGAGCGTGGCCAGCTGCTGGCTCAGCGCGGGTTGCGCGACGTGCAGCACCTCCGACGCTTGCGTGAGGCTGCCCACGTCGACGATCTTCACGAAATACTTCAACCGCCTGAGGTTCACCGGATCTCCGTTGTCTTTCTGTTCTATCGACAAGCAAGCATCGAGCCACGCGTTGCCAGCGTCAACCGGGGTTACGATCAGTCGGCTTCCGATTCACCAATGACGGTCAATTTCAAAACCCTCAAGAGCTTCGTGACCGCGGTGGACGCACGCAGCCTCTCCGCGGCCGCCGCGCAACTGAGCGTTGCGCAGCCGGCGTTGAGCCAGCACATCGCCTCGCTCGAGGAACACTTCAAGCACAAGCTGCTGAACCGCTCCAACGCCGGCGTGACACCCACGCCCGCCGGCATTGAGCTCTACCGCCACGCGCAGATCATGCTCAGCCACCTGGAGCAGGTGGAGCGCGAGCTGATGAACCGCACGGACGAGAGCTTCATCTGCGGCCCGGTCTCGGTCGGGCTGGCTACCTACAGCACGGCCTCGGCGCTGTCGATGCCGCTGCTGCAGGCGGTGCGCAGCGCCTACCCGGGCGTCAACCTGTTCATCAACGACAACTTCGGCCTGGTGCTGAGCGAGATGGTGATGACCGGGCGCCTGGACATGGCCATCATCTACGCGGGCAGCCCCATGAAGGGGCTCACGCTGCAGCCGCTGCTGACCGAAGACCTGTTCCTGATCGCACCGCCGGGCATGGAGCTGGAGCCGCACGGCGACCAGACCATCGCCCTGCACGCGCTGGCCGGCATCGACCTGCTGCTGCCGAGCCGCATGCACTTCCTGCGCCGGATGGTGGACGAGGCGTTCGCGCGCATCGGCGTGGTGCCGAACATCCGCGCGGAGATCGAGTCCGCCGAAACGCTGCGCCAGGCGATCCAGGCGGGCGTGGGCGCCACCATCCTGCCTTCGGCGCTGGCGGACTTTCCGCCGATCGCGAACCCGCCGGTGATCCGCCGGATCGTGGAGCCCGGCCTGCAGGCCACCGTGTCGCTGTGCGTGCCGGACCACCTGCCGATGTCCGACCAGGCGCGCGCCGTGCTGGACATCCTCCGGCAGCAGATCGGCAACCTGTTCGAGGCCGGCCGCCTCGAGGGCATCCGCGTGCCGGAAGCCGCGTCGACGCAGGGCTGATCGCCGGCCCGATCGCTGGACTTTTCGGCCGAAGAATCCTCAGTGCGCGTCGGCGACGGCCGCCACGGGCCGCGACAGGCTGCGCATCGCCGCGACGCCTTCCGTCACGAACGGGTCGGCGTGGTAGTACAGCAGCTGTGCGCCCATCGACACCAGGTGTTCGACGTCCTGCTTCACGACAAGGGTGCCGGCGATCTTTCCGGCCGCGCGAATGCGCTGCAGCGTCTGGTCGACCAGGTCGAGCGCGGGTTGCGGCCGGCGCTTGCCCGGCGCCACCGCGGGCGAATACCCCATCGACTGCGACAGGTCGCCGGGCCCGACGAAGAACACGTCGATGCCCTCGACCGCCAGGATCTCGTCGAGATTGCGCACGGCCTCGACCGACTCCACCATGCCGATGAGCAGCCGGGTCTGGTGATCGTCGGGGCAGGCATAGCGGAAGGTGTGCACCACCTGCCGCGCGATCTCCGCGGTGTGGATCAGCGGCACCATCACGCCGTCCGCGCCCGCGTTGAGGCAGCGCGTGATGGTGGAGCGCTCCTGGTTCTGCGGGCGCACGATGCCGAAGCCGCCCGCATAGCGCGCGGCCTTGGCCATGTGGTGGATGTCCTCGAAGCCGGCCAGGCCGTGCTCGCAATCGATGAACACCGAGTCCGCGCCCGAGCGCACGAGCTTCTCGCACAACGTGGATGAAATGTGGTTCGGGTTGACCATCAGCACGGAGTCGCCGCGTGCCAGGCGTTGATGAAGGGTGTCGCTCATTGCTTTGTCTCGTTCAGGGTTTGCCGGGTGTGCCGTCGGGGGCGCCGAGCCAGCGGCTGATCTCGATGTCGGGGCCCTGGTCGCGCGCGCGCGTCGGGCTGATCACCAGCTGCTCGATGGTGGTGCCCTGCGGCAGCGTGCAGGCCAGCAGGATCGCGCGCGCCACGTCGTCGGGCGCGACCATGGCCGCACGCTCGTCCGTGCTCGGCGGACGCACGCGCGTGTCCATGATGGGCGTGTCGACCTCGCCGGGCAGGATGGTGGTGGACCGGATGTTGTTGTTGCGGAAGGTGCCGTGCACGAAGCCCATGAGGTTCGTCACCGCCGCCTTGGCCGCGCCGTAGGGTGCGCCGCCCAGCAGGTTCGGCCGCACGGCCGCCAGCGAAGACACCGTGACGATGGTGCCGGCACCGGTTTCGAGCATGCCCGGCAGCACGGCCTGGATCAGCACATACACGGCCGTCAGGTTGACCGACACGGCCGACTCCCAGTCGTCCGGTTCGATCCAGCGGATGTTGCGCACGCGGCTCGTGAGGCCCGCGTTGTTGACCAGGATGCCGATGGGGCCGACCTCCTTGGCCGTCCACTGCACCAGCGCGAGCAACTGTTCGCGCTCCTGCAGATCCGCCTGGCGGGCCCAGGCTTGCCCGCCCGCGTCACGGATCTCGGCCACCACAGCCTGCAGCGGCTCGATGCGGCGGCCCATCACGACAACGCGCGCGCCTTCGGCGGCCAGCATCCGCGCGGTCGAGCGGCCGATGCCCGAGCCGCCACCGGTCACCAGGGCCACCTGCCCCTGCAAGGCGCCGGCCGTCATGCAGCCACCTTCTTCGCTTCGTAGCCGTAGTCGGCCTGCGCGCCGGCCGCGCTGACAAGACCCTGGCGCAGGTCGTCCTCGATCAGCTCGTGCGAGCGCTGCTGCGCATCGCCCCAGCCGCCACCGCCGGGCAGCTCGATCGTGAGGCGCTCGCCCGGCGCCAGCACCAGCCGCCCCTTCGGGAACACGGCCTTGCCGTCGTGCAGCACCGCGCCGTTGCGTCCGGCCTGGCCGCCCAGCACGCCGAGGCAGGGGTACTTCACATGCTCGGTGCTCAGGTAGATGTTCATCTCGCGGTCCGACAGGTTGCGGATCACGCCGCGCTGGCCCAGGCCGCCGCGGAATTGGCCGGGGCCGCCCGAGTCGGGAATGAGCTCCTTGCACTCGGTGAGCACGGGCACCGCCAGCTCGTACATCTCGATCGGCGTCACGCGGCAGTTCGACGGAAAGCTCAGTGTGTCCAGGCCGTCCATCGACGAACGCCCCCCCTGCCCGCCATGGAAGTTCTGCGCGCTGCCATAGGCCGTGCCGTCGGAGCGCTGGCCCTGGCAGTTGATGCCCCAGATCGGCGCGCCGCCGCTGTCGCCCATCGCGCCTTCGGGCACCACGTGCTGCAGCGCCTTGAAGATCAGGCTCGGAATGCAGTGGCCCACGAGGTTGCGCGCCGCACCCGCCGCATGCGGCCGTGGATTAAGGATCGAGCCCACCGGTGCCGAATCGGTCAGCGCGACCATGCAGCCCTCGTTGTTCGGCGTCTCCGGGTCGAGCAGGCATTTGAGCGCATACACGCTGTGCGCCACGCGGTAGTGCGGCACCACGTTGATGCCGCGCGCCACCTCGGGCGAGGTGCCGGTGTAGTCGACGTGGATCGAGTCGTCGCGCACCTCCACGCTCACGCACAGCTTCACGTCGGACTCGAAGCCGTCGATCGTCATGTCGGCCTTGTAGTTGCCGTTGGGCCAAGCCGCGATGGCCTGGCGCATGTGGCGCTCCGAACGGCTGAAGATCGCCTCGCCCAGCCCGTCGCAGTCTTCCAGGCCGTACTCGTCCATGAAGCGCGTGAGCTCGCGGCTCATCACCTCGTTGGCGGCCACCATGCTCTGGATGTCGCCGCGCACCTCGTGCGGCAGGCGCACGCTGGCCTCGATGACGGCGAACACGTCGGTGTTCGGCTGGCCGGCCTTGAAGAGCTTGAGCATCGGGATGCGGATGCCCTCCTCGAACATGTCGGTCGAATCGGGCGACTGCGGCCGGCCGCCGATGTCCGGCAGGTGGGCGATGCTGCCGGCGTAGGCCACGATCTTGCCCTTGCGGAAGATCGGCGTGAGCATGACCATGTCCGGCAGGTGGCCCGTGCCGATCACCGGGTCGTTGGTGGCCAGCACATCGCCGGGCTCCAGCGACTCGGGCGGAAAGGCCTTGAGGAAGTAGTTCTGTGCGGCCATGGGCAGCGTGGTGATGAACACCGGAATCGACCAGGTGCACTGCGCCAGCGCGCGGCCCTTGGCGTCGAGCAGCACGTTCACGTAGTCGTGGTTCTCGCGCACGATCGGCGAGAAGGCCGTGCGGCCGAGTGCGCTGTCGGCCTGGTCGGCAATGAAGACCAGGCGGTCCCACATCACCTGCAGGGTGATCGGATCGTTGAAATCGGGTTTGAGCATGGACATGGCAAGACCTCAGGACAAAAGCATGATCAGGTTGTGTTCGGCATCGAGCGAGGCAGAGGCGTTGGGCCCCATCACCACGGTCGACTCGCGCTGCTCGATGATCGCGGGACCCTCGACCGGCACGCCGGGCACCAGCGCATAGTGGTCGTAGACCGGCGTGTCGACGTACCTGCCGAGCTCCGGGAAGAACACGGGCCGCGTGCCCTTGCGTGCATCGCGCTTCACTTCCGACTCGCCGCGCAGGCTGGCCAGCGACACCGGCGCCTTCGGCCCGCTGGCGCGCACGCGCCACGTGATGACCTCCGCATCGGTGCCCGAGACGCCGCGGCCGTACAGGGCCACGTAGGCTGCATGGAAGCGCGCCAGCAGTTCCTCGATGAACTTCGGGTCCGCCGGGTCCAGCGCCGGCAGCGGCACCGAGATTTCGTAGCCCTGGCCGACGTGACGCATGTCCACGGTGTACGAATAGCTGATGTGGTCCACCGGCACCTTGCTCGCCAGCACCACTTCGCGCCCCTGGTCCGCCAGCGTGGCCTTGACCACGTTCACCGCGCTCGGGTTCCAGGCCGAGATGCGCATCGGCAGGCTGGCCGACAGATCGGCCGCCACCGGCGCACCCAGGAGGCCGATGGCCGAGGTGACACCCGCACCCAGCGGGCAGATCACCTTGCGGATGCCCAGCTTGCGGGCCACGCCGTACGCATGCACCGGCCCTGCACCGCCGAAGGCGATCAGCGGCAGCGCGCGCGGGTCGACGCCGCTGTCGGTGGCCTGCATCGAGGCGGCCTCGGCCATGCTCTCGTTGACCATGTCGTGGATGCCCCAGGCGCAGCGCTCCCGCGAAATGCCCAGGTCCTTCGCGAGCCGGGCCATCGCCGAT
The DNA here is from genome assembly GCF_051216435.1 of Variovorax pasteuri. Lineage (NCBI taxonomy): Bacteria > Pseudomonadati > Pseudomonadota > Betaproteobacteria > Burkholderiales > Comamonadaceae > Variovorax > Variovorax pasteuri. The sequence continues at coordinate 8,211 of NZ_JBPJZS010000013.1, read as the reverse complement.
TCGGCGGCAGGCTTGTCGAGCGCGAAGTCGCCGCCGAGGAAGGAGTTTTCGTTCAGGTAACCCAGCAACAGGTCGGCGTCGGTCACCGTCGGCTCCGTGCCGCCGCGTCCATAGCAGGCCGGCCCCGGTGCCGCGGCCGCACTGCGCGGCCCCACGCCCAGCAGGCCGAGCTTGTTGCGCGCAGCGATGCTGCCGCCGCCCGCACCGATCTCGATCATGTGGATCGACTGGATCTTCAGCGGAAAGCCGCTGCCCTTTCGGAAGCGCTCATGCCGGGCCACCTCGAGGTCGTTGGCCACCATGGGCTGGCCGTTCGGAATCAGGCACAGCTTGGCCGTGGTGCCGCCCATGTCGAAGGACAGCACGCTCGACTCGCCGGCCTGGCGCGCATAGTCCGCCGCCGCCACCGCACCAGCCGCGGGGCCGGATTCGATCAGCCGCACCGGCGTGCGCGAGGCCGACGAGCTCGGCACCACGCCGCCGCTGGAGGTCATCCAGAGCAGTTGCCCTTCGACGCCGCGCTTGGACAGCTCGCGCTCGAGGTGGTTCACGTGCCCGACCATCATCGGCCGCGTGTAGGCGTTGACGACAGTGGTCGAGGCGCGGTCGTACTCGCGCACTTCGGGGCACACCGTGGAAGACAGCGAAACCGAGATGCCCGGCGCCACCTCGGCCAGGATCTCACCAATGCGCCGCTCGTGCTGCGCGTACTTGTAGGCGTGCAGCAGGCACACGGCCACCGACTCGACCTTCCTGTCGAGCAGCACGCGGGCGATGGTGCGCACGCCGTCCTCGTCGAGTGCCTTGATCACCGTGCCGTCGGCAGCAATGCGCTCTTCCACGCCGAAGCACAGCTCGCGCGATACCAGCGGCTCGGGGTACTGGATGCGCAGGTCGTACAGGTCGTAGCGCCCTTCCGTGCGAATGCGCAGCATGTCCTGGAAGCCGTCGGTGGTGATGAAGGCGGTGGGCACGCCGCGGCGCTCCAGCACCGCGTTGGTCACCACCGTGGTCGCGCCCAGGATCTGCAACTGGCCGTTGCCCGTGGCTTTGGCCCCGTTGCGCTCGCGCACCTTGGCGAGCAGCTCGTCCACGCCCTGGAGCACGGCGCGCGCGGGCGCATCGGGGGTGCTCAGCACCTTGTGCAGCAGGATGGTTCCGTCGTCGTCCGTCATCGCGAAGTCGGTGAACGTGCCACCTGTGTCAAATGCCAGTTTCATGCCTTTCAGCTCCTTCTGTGTTCGGTTGAGATGTGTGCTCAGGCCACGGCCGCGTCGGATGCGCGCCGGCCCGTCATGAACAGTTCGCCCAGGTCGGCGGTGCTCAGCGCCTCGACCGGGCTGTCCCAGATGACCTTGCCAAGCCGCAGCACCACGGCGCGCTCGGCGGCCTCCATGGCCTTGCGGGTGTTCTGCTCGACCAGCAGGATCGTTCGGCCGCCCTTGTGCAGGCGCTTGAGCTCGTTGAAAACCAGCGTGATGGCCTGCGGCGAGAGGCCGACAGATGGCTCGTCCACCAGCAGGATCTCGGGGCGTCGCAGCACGGCCATTGCCATCTCGAGCAGTTGCTGCTCGCCACCGGACATGTTGCCGGCCAGCTCGTTGCGACGCTTGCGCAAGATGGGGAACAGGTCGTACACGTACTCGCGCTCGCCCTTCAGGTCGCCGCCCTTGATGGTGTAGGCGGCCATCTCGAGGTTCTCGTCGATGGACATCAGCTGGAAGTTGCAGCGGCCCTGCGGCACGTAGGCAATGCCGTGGCCGAGCATCGCCTGCGGGCGCAGGCCCGCAATGTCCTTGCCCTTCCAGCGGATCGACCCGCCCTTGTGGGTGGTCATGCCGAAGAGCGACTTCAGCAGCGTCGACTTGCCGGCCCCGTTGGGCCCCAGCAGCGTGACGAATTCGCCGTGCCGGATCTTCAGGTCCACGCCGTGCAGGATGTCCAGGTGGCCGTAGCCGGCACGCAGGTTGTCGATTTCGAGTTCCATGGTGTTGTTCTTTCGTGTCAGCCGCCGAGGTAGGCCTCGATGACCTCCGAGTTGCGGACCACCTCGTCCGGCGTGGCGTCGGCGAGCTTGGCGCCCTGGTGCAGCACGACCACGCGGTGGCTGAGGTTCATCAGCACGTCGGTGTTGTGCTCGATCACCACGAAGGTCACGCCCAGCTTCTGGTTGGCGTGCTCGATGCACTGGATGACCTTCTCGATGAGCACGGGGTTGATGCCCGCCAGCGGCTCGTCCAGCAGGATCAGCTCGGGTTCGGGCATCAGCATCGAGGCGAACTGCAGCAGCTTCTGCTGGCCGCCGGACATGTGGCCCGCCGGCAGGTGGGCCACGCGCGCCAGCCCCGTCACTTCGATCAGTTCCTTCGCGCGTTCGCGCAGGGCCTGGATGCGCTTCCTCGCCGACGGCCCGACCCAGAAGGTCGACAGCACGTTCGGAAAGCGCGACATCTGCCCGGCCAGCACCAGGTTCTCCTCGGAGTCCAGCGTCGGGAAGACCACGGTCTTCTGGAAGCTGCGCAGGAAGCGGCCCTCGCGGGCGATGCGGTTCATCGGCCAGCCGGTGATGTCCACGCCCTTGAGCAGCACGCGGCCCGAGTCGCTGCGCTGCAGCCCGGTGCAGCAGTCGAACAGGGTCGACTTGCCCGAGCCGTTGGGGCCGATGAGCCCCATCACCTCGCCGCGGCGAACCTCGATGTCCACGCCCTGGAGCGCGGCGACGGCGCCGTAGTTCTTGCGCAGGCCTTCGATGCGCAGCATGACGGGTTCAGCGGACATCGCTCGCCCCCTTTCCAATGCCGGCAATGCGCTCTGCGGCACGCTGGAACAGCGGCGCCAGCCCTTGCGGAAACAGGAACACCAGCCCCAGCAGCACGAAGCCATAGATGACCATGCGCAGCTCGGGTGTGATGCGCAATGCTTCGGACACCGCCACGAAGACGAAGCTGCCGATGATCGCGCCCGGCACCTTGCCCACGCCGCCGCCCAGCACGATGATCAGGATGGTGTTGGAGTAGTAGGCCTGGAAGACCAGCGGGCTCACGACCGTCGAGAAATGCGCGTAGAGGCTGCCGCCCAGGCCCGCAAAGACGGCGCTCAGCATGAAGACCAGGAGCTTGTAGGTCCAGGTCGGCACGCCCAGCGATTCGGCCAGCGTCTCGTTGTCGCGAATGGCCACCATGCAGCGGCCGGCGGGCGAGCGGATCAGTGCGACGAACGCCGCCACCGCCAGCGCCGCAACGGCGAGCACCAGGTAGAAGTACTCGGGCGCCTTGATGACGGTGTAGACCCAGTCGCCGAAGCCCAGGCGCGGCCGGGCCACGCCCGACAGCCCCATGTCGCCGCGTGTCAGGTCGATCCAGTTCTTCGACACCATCTGCGCGATGACCACCATGCCGAGCGTGCACATCACGAACGAGGTGTCGCGCAGCCGCAGCGCCGGGATGCCCAGCGGCAGCGCGACCAGCCCGGCGATCAGCCCCGCGGCCAGGAAGTTCACGAGGAACGGCGTGCCGAAGTGGATCGACATGAGGGCCGATGCATAGGCACCAACCCCGAAGAACACGCCCTGCGCCAAGGACAGCATGCCCGTGTAGCCCAGGATGAGGTTCAGCCCCAGGGCCGGCAGCAGGAAGATCATCGCGAGGACCATCGCGTGCAGGTAGTAGTCGCCGAGGAAGAGCGGCGCGCAAAGCAGCATCACCGCGCCGACGGCGCATGCGCTCCAGTTGACCGCGGCGACCCGGGCAGCCGGCAGGCGCGGCGTGTCCAGCGTGGTGTTTGACAAGATTGCCTGTTTCATGAAGTTGTCGCTTTCAGAAGCGGGCCTTGCTGCTGAACAGGCCGTGGGGCCGGAACATGAGCATGAGGAGAAGCACGATGAAGCCGACCGAGTCTCGGTACTGCAGGCCGATGAAGGCCGCGACCAGGCTTTCGATGACGCCCAGGAGGCCGCCGGCGATCAGGGTGCCGCGCACGTTGCCCATGCCCCCCATGACGATCACCGCGAAGGTCTTCAGCGTGATCGACTCACCCATGCCGCCGTAGATGCTGACGTTGATCGGGCCGGTCAGGATGCCGGAGAGCGCCGCAATGGCCACGCCGATCAGGAAGGTGCGGCGCACCACCTGTTCGACGTCGATGCCGTTGACCTGGCAGCACTCGATGTTCTGCGACACCGCGCGGATCGAGCGGCCCAGGCGCGTGCAGCGCACCATCCACTCGAGCCCGGCAAACACCGCCAGCGTGACGACCACCAGGATCACGCGCTGCTGCGACATGCCGAAGTCGCCCATCTCGATCGGCTCCAGCCAGCCGCCCGAGAACACCTTGTAGCCGCCGCCGAAGGCGAGGATGACCACGTTCTGCAGGATGAGCGACAGCCCCAGCGTGGCCAGCACGCCGGCCTGGAAGGGTTGGCCGATAAGGCGCTGCATCACGGCGCGACCGATCACCACGGCGATCACGCTGACGATCGCCACGCCGCCGATGATGGCGATGCTGTAGTCGGCCATCAGCTTCGACATGACCCACCAGGCCGCGAAGGTGCCCAGCATGTAGTACTCGCCGTGGGCGAAGTTGATGGCCCGCAGCACGCCGAAGATCATCGTCATGCCGGCGGCCACCAGGGCGTAGACCGCCCCGGTGATGATGCCGTTGACGATCTGTTCAAAAAGGAATGAGCTCACGGTGTTCTCGCAGGCTGGGAACGGTGCGTCACTTCGCGCCGGCCGTGTAGTCGACCTTGGTCGCGATCATTCCCTTGATGGCCGGCTTGCCGTCGACGATCTCGAGCAACACCATGGGCATGACCGCCTGGTTGTGGTCGTCGAAGGTCACGATGCCCATGGGGCTGTCGTACTTGATCTTCGCCATGGCGTTGCGAATGTCTTCTGCCTTCAGGCTGTTGGCACTCCTGATCGCGGCCACGATGAGGTTCAGCGTGTCGTTGTACGTGTAGGCGTGGTTGTTCGGCATCTCGCCGCCGTTGGCCTTCCTGTAGTCCTCCACGAACTTCAGGCTGCGCGGCGCCGGCACCTCGGGCAGCCAGGCGGCGGCCTCGACCGCGCCGTTCATGACCTTCGGCGCGGCGGCGACGGTTTCCTTGGTGTTGAACTCGCCGTTGCCGACCAGCGCGACCTTGCCGGCCAGCCCGAGTTCGAGCATCTGGCGGGCGATGATCGGCGTGGTGTCGGCCTGGCCGTAGAGGATGATGGCCTGCGCGCCCGAGCGGCGGATCTTGCTCAGCACCGAGCGGAAGTCGGTCTCCGAATCCTTGTAGTAGTCCTCGCTCAGGATCTCGGCGCCCTCGTACTTCGGCAGGTAGCGCTTGGTGAACTTGATGGCGCCGCGGCCATAGTCGCTGTCGACCGAGAGCACCGCGAACTTCTTGAAGCCCTTGGTCTTCGACGCGTACTCCAGCACCGTGGCGGCGCGCACCTCGTCGGTCGGGTAGTTGCGAAATGTCCACTTGAAGCCGCCCACGCCGGCCTTGTAGGTGATGTCGGGGTTCGACGACGCCGCGTTCACCAGCAACACCTTCGACTCCTCGGCCAGCGGCTGCATCGCCAGCGTCACCGAGCTGCAGACGTCGCCGATGACCACCGGCGTCTTCTCCAGGCTGATCATGCGCTGCATGGCGGCCACGCCTTCCGCGGGCACGCACTGGCTGTCCCCGCTCACGAGCTCGATCTGCTTGCCGAACACGCCACCCGCGGCGTTGATTTCCTTGGCGGCCAGTGCCGCTCCCTTGTTTGCGAAAGCGCCGTAGCGGGCATTGGGGCCGCTCATCGGCGCGATGACGCCAATCTTGAAGGTGTCGGTCTGCGCGTTGGCGGGTGCCAGCGTACAGAAGCAGGCGATGGCGGCGAGCGCTGCCAGGGCCGCGCCGCGCGATCTCGAGTTCGTGGGGTAGCTCATTGCTTTTCTCCGAGTCATGAAAGGGTGGAAAGAATGGTAGGAAGCGCTGGGCTCGCTCGCCAATACGTTATGGACCTTCGCCTATAAGGATTCCTGATAGGCAGGCGTGCAGTCAGCGGTTCAGCCGAGCTTCGCCACCGCAGAAGCGATGCGCCGGCAGCCTTCCTCGATCTGCGCGAGGCTCGTGGCGGTCGACATGCGGAAGTACGGCGACACGCCGTAGGCCGTGCCCGCCAGCACCATCACGCCGCCAGCTTCGAGCAGGTAGATCACCACGTCGTTGTCGGTTTCCAGCGTCTTTCCCTCGGGGGTTCGCTTGCCGATCAGTCCACCGCAATGGGGATAGAGGTAGAACGCGCCGCCCGGTGCGCGTGCGCGAATGCCGGGAATGTCGTCGAGCAGCCGTGTGGCGGTGTCGCGGCGCTGCCTGTACGTGGCCACCCAGTCGGGCAGAAAGGCCGCGTCGCTGTTCAGCGCCGCCACGGCGGCGGCCTGGCTCACGGAGGAGGCACCGCTGGTCGACTGCGACTGCAGCATGTCCAGCGCCGCGATGATGTCGGCGGGGCCGGCCGCATAGCCGATGCGCCAGCCCGTCATGGCATAGGTCTTCGACACGCCGTTCACCACCAGCGTGCGGTCGCGCAGGCCGGGCTCGATGGCCAGCAGGTGGGGTGGCGCGGCGTCGGTGAAGCGGATGTGCTCGTAGATGTCGTCGGTCAGCACCATCACCTGGGGATGGCGCATCAGCACGTCGGCCAGCGCGCGCAGCTGCTCGCCGGTGTAGGTCGTGCCGGTGGGATTGGTCGGCGAGTTGAAGACCAGCCAGCGCGTGGCCGGCGTGATGGCCGCCTCGAGGGCCTCGGGGGTCAGGCGGAAATCGTCTTCCTCCTTGCAGGCCACGGTGACCGGCGTGCCGTCGCAGGCCAGCACCATGTCCGGGTACGACACCCAGTACGGCGCTGGCACGATCACCTCGTGGCCCTCCTCCACCGTCACCGACAGCGCGTTGAACAGCGCATGCTTGGCGCCGACCGTGACGATGATCTCGCGCGGGCTGTAGCTCAGGCCGTTTTCTCGCAGCAGCTTGGCAGCAATGGCTTCCCGCAGGGCCAGCGTGCCGGCGACAGGGGTGTAGCGCGTCTCGCCGCGCCGGATGGCGGCGCAGCCGGCCTCCTGGATGTGCTCCGGGGTGTCGAAATCCGGCTCGCCGATGGCCAGGTTGACGATGTCCTTGCCCTCCCTGCGGAGTTCGGCGAACCGGTCTGCGGCGGCGCTGCTGGGGGACGGCTTGATGCGGCGGATGCGGCTGGAAATTCGGGACGGACGGGACGGGCTCACATGACTTCCTGTTCGGTGGTGATGTCGATGGCCCGACGGTAGGCCCGTCCCGCCGGTGGCGCCAAGACGGCCTTGCTCTAGGGGTGACGCATTTCCTTATAGGGCGGCGACATAACGTTTCCCTATAGGTCCAGACCGATCCTGTCTTTGTGCGGCGCAGGCACTTTGCGTACCTTCCGGGGCTGCACGACGGCCAAGGCCGAGGCCACGGGTGCCGGGCCCGGGCCCGGGCCGCTTGCACGCAGGAGACGCATTGACCTACCCTTCCCTACCGGCCGCCGGCCTCACCCCTTCCAAAGCCGCAGAGCGGCCGCCAGAATCCTTCAAGCTGCTGGTCATGGGCGTGTCCGGATGCGGCAAGTCCTCCACGGCCGCCGCGCTCGCACTCGCCATCGGCGCCTCGATGATCGAAGGCGACGACCACCATCTGCCGGGCAGCCAGGACAAGATGCGCCGCGGCATCCCCCTTGACGACGAGGATCGCGCGCCCTGGCTCGACCGGCTCGGTGCGCTGGTGGAGCGTTCGGCCGACCACGTGGTCGTCACCTGCTCCGCGCTCAAGCGCAGCTACCGCGACCGCCTGCGCGCGGCGGCGCCCGCACTGCGCATCGTCTACCTGGAGATCGGCGCGGACGAGGCGCTTGCCCGCGTGGCGGCGCGCTCCGGCCACTGGTTTCCTCCGAGCCTGGTGAGCAACCAGTTCGCGACGCTCGAGTCGCCCGTCGGCGAAAGCGGCGTGCTGCGCGTCGATGCCACACAGGAAATCATCCTGCAATGCGAGGCCGTGTTGCGCTGGCTCGGACACTTGCCTTCCCTGCCGGGGAAGGTCCATCCCCTGAGGAGATCTCTATGCTGATAGGCGTGCCTGCCGAGACACTGGCTGGCGAAACCCGAGTGGCCGTTACACCCGAGACCGTGAAGAAGCTGGTCGCCTCGGGGCATGCGGTGCGTGTA
>NZ_JBPJZS010000012.1:0-166867 GCF_051216435.1 Variovorax pasteuri | reverse complement strand
ACGGTGCCCGCGCCAAGGCCAGCGGCAACCTGCGCGGCATGGTTCCGGGCTGCAGCTTCCAGCTCACAAATCACCCGCGCGAGAAGGCCAACACCGAGTACCTGATCCTGGACACCCGGCTCCTGATCGAAGACGTTGGGCAAGACAGCCAGATCCGCGATGCCGCACCCGGGCGCAAGCAGCACTGGAAAGTGGAGCTCGATTTCACCGCACACCCGATGGCCGAGCCGCTGCGTCCGGCGCCCACGCAACCCAAGCCGTTCACCCGCGGTCCCCAGTCCGCATTGGTGGTCGGGCCGCCCGGGCAGAACATCTGGACCGACGAACTGGGCCGCATCAAGGTGCAGTTTCCTTGGGACCGCATCGGCCAGAAGAACCAGCACAGCACCTGCTGGATACGGGTGTCGAGTCCGTGGGCGGGCAACCAGCTGGGTGGCGTCCAGATTCCGCGCATCGGCCAAGAGGTGATCGTCGATTTCTACGGCGGCGATCCGGACCTGCCGATCTGCACCGGGCGGCCTTACAACCAGAACAACCTGCCGCCATGGGCGTTGCCGGGGCAGCAGGCGCTGTCGGGCTTCAGAAGCCGGGAGCTGACCGAAGAAGGTGGCAACAGCGCAGCCGGGCGCAGCAACCACCTCGCGCTGGACGACACGGCCGGCAGGATCCAGGCGCAGCTCAAGAGCGACCACCAGCACAGCCAGCTGAGCCTGGGGCACATCACGCGCATCGAGGACAACGCGGGGCGCAAGGACGACCGGGGTGAAGGTTTTGAACTTCGCTCCGATGGGTGGGGTGCCGTGCGCGCACACAAGGGCTTGCTCATCTCCACGGACGGGCGCTCCAAGGCCATCGGCGGGCTGTTGAGCCGCGACGAATTGGTCGCCTGTCTGGAACAGGCGCTGGCGATCGCCAAAGACCTGACCAAGGCGGCCGAGAAATGCGACGCCGGCGCGCGCGAAACCGCGCCGCAACAAGCCTTGAGCGAAGCCGCCGAAGCCCTCGGGCATGGTGCCAGCAACGAAGTCGATGCCCATGGCAAGGCGAAAGGCGGCCAACCCGTGCTCGCCCTCAGCGGTGCGGCCGGCATTGCCAGCGTCACGCCCAAGGACCACATCCAGTACGCCGGCTTGAACATCGACACGGTGGCCGGCCACAACCAGCAGCACTACGCAGATCAGTCGATCCTGCACACCGCCGGCAAGGACATCGGTCAGTTCGCGCGCACCGGCGACATCCGCGTTGTAGCCAACGAGGGAAAGCTCATTCACCAGGCTCAGCACAACAGCGTGGAGATCACAGGCGAGAAGGCCATCACGATCCAGTCCACGGAGGACAGCATCACGATCAAGGCCAGGAAGAGCATCACCCTGGCCCTGGACGACGGCACCTACCTGCGCATGGGCGGCGGACGGGTGGTCTGGGGCATGACGGGCGAGTACCTCGTGCAGACCGCGAACTACCGCATCAGCGGCCCCAGCACCATCGGGATTGATCTTCCGAGCTTCATGCGCACGGACCAGGCGCATCAACTCAAGCTGCACCGCATGGGGGACAAGGCCGATGGCTTGCCCAGCCGCGCTTACAGCCTCGTCAAGGCCAGCGGGGGCGGTAGCAATGCGCAATCCGGCGGTGACGCGATTTCCAGGCTCGACGAGAGCAAGCCGTTCGATATCACTTGAACCACACCCAGCACTCGACAAGTCAAGACACGAGGACATATGAGGATGAAGAAACCACGCTCTTTCCCCTGCAAGGCCCAAGCCGTGGCCGGGAGCATTGCGGGACAAACGGCCAACTTCTTGTTGGGGGTGCTGGGCGCTTGCGCAAGCACATACCCAGTGGCCAAGAAAATCAGCGCTGTCGCGAAGGAAATGACATGAAGCTCATTTCAATCGCATGCGCTGCGTTGCTCGTGTCGTTTCTCTTTGGGTGTTCTTCGCCGGCGCCCAAGTCGAAGAAAACGCCAGAGTCCGTGCCGGAAAAAAACGTCGCGTTTCCAAGGGCACAAGGCATCGCGCCAGCCAAGAGCGGCCAAAACAATCTCCGGATTCCCTATCCCAATGGAGAGGTCGCCGTTAGAACGCGCGACGGGAAGATCTCACGTTTCAAAAGCGACGACAAGGGATTGGTCCGCCTGCCCGATGGCGATCTTTTCGACCCCGAGCAGCTGGAAATTCTGGTGTGCCGGTCGTCGACCGGCTGCCCAGCGCCGACGTACTGACATGAGTGCAGCGCGATGACTTTCGATGCGCAAACTTCCATCGGCCCTTCCTGTCGCTTCGACATGACACTTCGCCGACTTCATCGGCGTGGCCGGTGGCCGTCGCCGTGTGCTGCTCGAGCTGGCGCATGTCGCGACCTGCCCGATGCAGTCGAAATTGTGGTCAAGCCCGCATGTCATGTGCCGCACCTTGCGTGTCCTGCCGATCGCGCACCGACGCGATTTACAGGTGCTCTCGCGACAAACCGTTTGCGCTGCTTGAGACGCACCGCGTCTATTTGATCGGCTTTCAACACAACACAGGGAGAGAATTTTCATGAGCAAGAGCGACTTCAGGTCAGTGTGGGGGCTGACTTTGGCCGCATTGGTATTGGCGCTGAGTGCGTGCGCAGTTGGCAGGGCTTCGCCGCCACCAACGCATCGGCCCGACATTCCACCGCAAGTGGCCTACCGTATCGACGAGCACAGGTATTTCGAGATCACGCCGGAAGACAACTGCTATGGCGACATGCTGTACTTCATCGACACGGCCAAGGGCATCCGTTCGGAAGTGGTGGGCTTCGACGCGGTGATGAACCGAACCACGCTCATCATCGACGCCGCCAACGATCAATATCTGGTGACGCCTGTGACGCGAGGGGGCATCAACTGCTCGTCGGGGGGAGGTGGGTGCGCGGCCGCCACGATGCCTTACTCCATCGATGGAGGTCGAACATGGAGACGAGTGTGGTCACCGGGGACCACCTATGACTTGATGGTCAGCGGGTCGACGGCGTATCAGTCGTATTCCCGCCGTGCTTATGGCATCACAAGCACCGATGCACTGGATCTGACGATATCCAACCCCCAAAGCAATGACTGGCAAGGTCTGGATGACCGGCACTTCATCTTCAAGCCCCGCATTGCACCGATGGATACCAAGGTGCAATGCAAAGCCCAAGACAGCGGGAGCGGCGAATGAGTCGGGACAACGACCTGAGTTCGCTTCTCCCCGTAGTACCCGAACCCGGCAAGTACCAATGGGTCAAAGGCAAATCCACCGGCATCGAAGGTAAGCAGAAAGACCGCACGCACATCCGCCGCCTGCGCTGGCTGACCTCTGTTGCGCTGGTGCTGGGCTTGGGCGCCTGCGCCCAGGGCGGCAGCCCTCCCAAGGTCTGGCCCGCCGAGCCGGCAAAGCCGCCCGCGCCGCCGGTGACGCCGCAGGTTGCCTACCGTATCGACGAGCACAGGTACTTCGAGATCACGCCGGAAGACAACTGCTATGGCGACATGCTTTACTTCGTCGACACGGCCAAGGGCATCCGTTCGGAAGTGGTGGGCTTCGACGCGGTGATGAACCGAACCACCCTCATCATCGACGCCGCCAACGATCAGTATTTGGTGGCGCCTGTGACGCGAGGGGGTATCAACTGCTCGTCGGGGGGAGGTGGGTGCGCGGCCGCCACGATGCCTTACTCCATCGATGGAGGTCGAACATGGAAACGAGTGTGGTCACCGGGGACCACCTATGACTTGATGGTTAGCGGATCGACGGCGTATCAGTCGCACCGCAATGTGGACGTGATCACGGACGGGCTCGATTTGACGCACCCCACACCGCAGAGCAGTGATTGGACGTATCTTCCTGGCTTCGTTTTCAAGCCGCGCATTCCACCTGCCGATATCAAGGTGCAGTGCAAAGCCCAAGACAGCGGAAGTCGCAAATGAGCCAGGACACCGACCTGAGTTCGCTCACCCCCGTAGTACCCGAACCCGGCAAGTACCAATGGGTCAGAGGCAAATCCACCGGCACCGATGACAAGCAGAAGGAGCGCACACACACAGTCGGAGTGCCGGACCTGATGCCCGGCATCATCATCTTCGTACACGGGGTCAATTCCGATGGAGAGTGGTATTTCGATGCGTCAGGGCAGTTTGCAGAAGGATTGAACCAGAGGCTGGGCAGGGACGATCTGAGGCAACTGGCTCAGGACAAGGAAGGCAATAAGGACAAGGTCACTGCCAACCGCTATCTCAAAATCGACAAAGATGGCAAGCGCGTCAAGTCCCCCGTCATCCCCTTCTGGTGGGGCTACCAAACCCAACCCACCGAGCGCAGGATAGTCAAGGGCACAGACCAGCGGGGCAACACTCCTGCCAAGACCGATCAATACGGCAACCCTTTGCGCACCGACGGCGCCTGGGGCGGTGGCCCCTTCCAAAACGGCGGCGCCTCGCTCACCTCCTTCTGGCTTCCCACGGGATTTCGCAAAGACGTCCTGTTCGGCACGGTCGACGTCAACTCCATCAACCCTGTGGTCGGCCGCATGCTGTGCGACTGCCCGCCGCGCTTGTACTACGCACACGCGGCACGACGCCTGGCGAACCTGGTCACGGACATCCGCAAGAACCTGCCCAACGAGCCGATCAACATCGTCTCGCACAGCCAGGGCACCATCGTCGCGCTGTGCTCGCTGTTCTTCCTGGACAAGGTGCGCGGGCCCGACACCGTGATCCTCAACAGTTCGCCCTACCGTTTCGACACGGCGATCACCGACGTCATCAGCGCGTCTGACGGCAAGCGCAGCGTGCAGCCAGGGCCGGCGCGCATCGACACTTTCGTCAATGCCGCGAAGATCGTGGCCGAGGCCACCAAGGGCTACCCGGCGCCGCCGGAGCCGAAGTTCGCATGCACCGTCGAACACAAGCCGCGACACGCCTACGACGACGCCGTGTATTGCCACAAGCCCGCCGACGCACCGCTGTGGCAGGCCGAAATTGGCGGCAAGGTCGAAGACCCCGACGGCCCCCGCGGGCAAGACGGCAAGCCGTGGTGGAGCGACCCCAAGTTCGAGCGCAGCGACACCCGCGGCAAGCTGGTCGTCAACTTCAACCCCGGCGACCGAGTGATCGGTGTATCTGCCGTCTCCGGCATGGGCTGGCGCGGCATTCCGCCCAAATACATGGAGAAGGTCAACCAGGGCGAGAACGTGCAACAGCGTCTTTTTGCGCGCGGCACCAATGGCGAGCACAACCCGCCTGTAGGCGCTAAGCCCACCGGCAAGGCGCAGCCCTACTTCTACAGGCAGCTCGTGCCGGTCGCGGCCGGCCCGAATGGCGAATCTGGGGAGAAGCGCCAGGAGTCGCGCTACCTGGACGGCAGCAAGCCCGATGCCATGTGGAAGATCGAGCCGGAAAAGATACTGGGCCTCGTGCCGGTGCAGGGAGACCTCCTGCCCAACGGGCGCGGCGAGGTGGAGAGCGTGATCGTTAATGCACCGGAAGTGCCATGGCCACTGGATCTGCCTCAAGAGTTTGATGCCGGCTATGTGATGTATGACGGCAAGCAAGGCATGGCGCCGGACGGCACGCCGGTGAAAGCAAGCATTGAACAACAGGAAGACTTCAGAGACGACGTGATGTACCAGGAGCGGCAGACCGTCATGCGGCGGGACGAAAAGGGGTTGCCTACGCATGTGACCTACGAAAGCTGGGAAGAAGTCGAAGAGCGACGCAGGAAAAAGGTCGGCAAGATCCCTGTGTCCCCCACCAATCATGCGGCCATCCTGCGTTTCAAGAATCAGAAAACTGACGCTTCACCTGTGGCGAACGTACTCAGCTACGACGTCACCGTAGGCTTGGGCTACGCCTGGCACGACGAGAAGTATTGGAACTACCTGCTCGACCTGGCCGACTGGAAGAAGAGCGACCCGTACTACGAAACGGGCAAGCTGCCCGACTCCGACAGAACGATGCCGCCCGGCATCGTGACTGGCAACGCGCCGGCATCTGCGTCCCAGTCAACTTTCAATTCGACCGGAGCACCGCAGTGACAAGACGCTATCGCTATCATCCCGCCGCCGCATCTCCCGCCAGGTTCTTGCATGTCTCGGGGGTGGGGCTGCGTGTGGAGCAGGTGCCCGCCGGCCCCCTGTGGGACCGCGTGCGACGCCGGGCATCGCCCGACGAAGAAGCGCCCACACCGCCGGGCTCGCTGGACAAATGCCTGGAGAACGCTGGCTTGTTCCGCAGCGCCGCGCTGCGCGCCGCGCTGACCCACCGGCCGAGAAACGGCGAGCGGGGTCGTTTCGTGGAGAACTACCCGCTTCCCACGCTGATGGCGTTGCCACCGTCCACGAAACTTGACGCGACGGCACTGGCGCAATGGAGCCGCATGTATCAGAGCAGCGAGAGCAAGCGCGGGGTTCCATGGCAGCTGCACAACGGCCCAGCGGGCATGGCGTTCCACCAACTGGGTTTCAACGCGCGCCCGCGTTTCGAGCCCGCAGGCATAGGCCTCTGGCTCTCAGCCTTCGAGGCGTTCGACACCCAGGGCGACCTCAACAGCCTGTTGGTGTGGGCCGAAGACGGCTACGCGGTGCGCGCTGAGTTGGGCGGCTGGGAGAACCCGCAGGGGCAGCGCAGCGAGTCGCTGGAGGACATTCTTGCGCGACCCAAGCGCGCCGGTCAGTTGCGTGACACCTTCTCAGGTCTGCTGCTCACACGTCCCGAGGCAGCCGAGTGGCTGCGCGAGTGGTCGCTGCACGTTCGCGATGCAAGCCAGGACAGTAATTTTCCTAACGGCGTGGTCGGCCGCGGCCCCCACGGCTTCGGCGGCCTGCGGTCGGAAGCCTATGACGGCGGCGCGAACTATCGTGTCTCGCCTGGTGACTTCAGGCCGACGCCGAACGTGCCGGCGTTGTGGAGCCAACCCCAGTACGAGCAGTACGCACAGATGCCGACGCTGGCGCTGCTGTTCAAGCCCGAATTCGCGCGTTTCGATGCGGGCATATCGACCGACCAACGGGCCGACGCGCTCGAGGCCGCGCTGAAAGCCCTGCTGGAAGGGCCATTGCGCCAGCAGCCGCCCAAGCGACTCTTCTACAGCGCTGCACCGGACGGTGACGACACCGCATTGCTCGCGCGCTGCATGACCAAGGTGACATCGCAAAGTGGACTGCTGGACACGGGCGCGGGTTTTCGGTTGGAGCCGTGCCTGGGCGGGGAACTGGGCGCGGCGAGCATGAACGCAGCCATCGGGCTGGCGAGCATCGCCGTCTGGGAAACCGACGAGCCGGCGCTCGTGGTCAACCTGCGCGACCCGCGCGGGGCATTGGTCTTCGCGCTGCTCCCGCCCCGCCCTGAGTATCGCCAGCGTTTGAATCCAAGACCGTACGTCATCTGAGCGCATGCGCAGGTGCCACCCGGCACGCACGGGCAAGCAGATTTCAGCCGCCTACCCCGGCTGGTACTGATACAACCAAGTCTCCGTCAACGTCTGATCCCCGTTCTTCAGATACAGCCGCATGTCGATCGGCTCATTGCCTTCAGGCGTGAAGTCGAACTGCGCGCGCCAGTGCCCTGGCACGCCGTTGGGCACGGCCTCGGCAAAGATGTACGAGAACTTGCCGCGCGCAGCCGTCAGCACCACCTCGGGCTTCACGCCGAAGGGCACCGTGGTCAGCGGCTGGCCGATGAACTCCACCATGAACTTGCGCACGCCCTGCGGCCTCGGCTGGCCCGGCTGGCCGCCGCGGCCGATGCGGGTGGCTACGCAGCGCGCGAGCGGCGACGGAAAGGGCTCCTGGTCGGTCCAATGCAGGCGGTACTGCAGGCTGTAGCTGGCGCCGGCCTTGGCGTCTGCCTTGGGCACCCAGAAGGCGACCACGTTGTCATGAATTTCGTCGTCGGTCGGAATCTCGATGAGCTGCACCGAGCCCTCGCCCCAGTCGCCCAGCGGTTCGATCCACAGGCTCGGGCGCTTCTCGTAGTTCACGCCGTCCTGGTAATGGTCGAAGGCGCGGTCGCGCTGCAGCAGGCCGAAGCCGCGCGGCTTGGTGTCGGCGAAAGCAGACGCGCGTGTCTGCGTCGGGTTGTTCAGCGGGCGCCAGATGCGCTCGCCCGCGCCGTTCCAGATCGCCAGGCCGTCGGAGTCGTGCACCTCGGGGCGCCAGTCGATGGCGGTGGGCTTGATGGTTTCGGAGTACCAGTACATCGACGTGAGCGGCACCAGGCCCAGGCGGGACACATCGCGGCGCAGGAACATGCGCGCGTCGATGTCCATGATCACGGCCTTGTTGCGCTGCATGATGAACTTGAAGACGCCGGTGATGCTCGGGCCTTCGAGCAGCGCGTAGACCGTCATCGAGGTGGTGTTGTTCGCCGCCGGCGTCTCGAAGTAGAAGCGCGTGAAGGTCGGGAATTCTTCCGCCTTGTCGGGCACCGCGACATCGAGCGCCACGCCGCGCGCAGACAGGCCGTACTGGTAGAGCTCGCCGATGGCGCGGAAGTACGAGGCGCCGAGGAACGCGACCCAGTCGTTCTTCTGCCAGTCGAGCTTGCTCTGGTCGCCCAGGCGGCTTTCCTGCAGGCGAAAACCCGCGAAGCCCGCGCCGGGCGGCAGTGCGCGCGCCGGGCTGTCGGGCGGCATCGAGAAGTACGAGGCGTTGTAGAGCACTTCGCGCGAGAAGGCGTCGCCGTCGGCGTTTTCCAGCACGTGCATGCGCACGGGGGTCTGGAAGAAGCGGCCGAGGTGGAAGAAGGTGACCGGGAACGCGCCGGGCCCGTCGCGAAAGAGCGCGTTGGCCGGGTCGAACTTGATCTTGCCGTGGGCGTCGTAGTCGATGCGCTCCAGCACGTCGGGCGCGAGGGGCGCGGCCGCCACATAGGGCTTGGCCGCGAGCGACTTGGCCTGCGCGACCAGCGCGTCGAAGGAAAAGGGCGTGGGCTGGCTCAGTTGCAGCCCGTTGGCGGCCAGCGCCTCCTGGGGCAGTCCGAGTGCGGCGAGTGCGGCGGCTGCGCCACCGGCGGCAAGGAAGGATCGGCGATCAAGCATGTGGTTCTTGAGGGTTGCGAATCTTGCGAGTCTGGGAAAAAGGAAAACGGCACAGCCCGGCCTGGGAGGCGAGCTTTGGAACGATCCTAATGCAGCAAGTGGCGCAAGGGACTTTCCGTGACCGGGAAGAGCCGACAGTCTGAAGGCCCTCGCAAGCCGCCCGCGTCAGCCATTCCGCGCACCCCGGGCCGGACAAAGCCGCCAATCCGGAGAATTGTGCGTTTATGTATCGTCGCCGTCGGACGCCCTCAGCGCGTAGACCGCATACAGCGACACGCCGAGAAACATCATGACCATCGGCGCGAACAGCGTGTACGACAGCCCCATGCCTTCGAGCAGGCGGTAGGTGGCTGTCAGCTGCAGCCGCGGATGCGGCTGTGTCAGCTCGGCCGGGCGGCGCACGCCCCATCGAAACTCCGCGCCGGTGGTGCGCACCGAAGGGTGCTGCTTCGCGCGGCCTACCCCGAGCCAGCACATGGCATCGAAGGCCAGCACCGAGCCCGCGGGCGCCCGCTCGCCGAAGGTGGCGAGCACGGCCTCCACCTGCTCGGGCTCCAGGTACATCAGCACGCCCTCGGTGAAGAGGAACACGGGCGGGGCGTCGCGGCTCTCCGGCAGGCCCAGCTGCTCCCACCAGTCAGGCGCGGTCAGGTCGAGTTCTCGAAGGTCGTGGCGACCGTTGGTCTCGGGGATAAGCTCGCGGCGCAGTTCGAGCACCTCGGGCAGGTCGGCGTCGGTCATGCGGCACCTGCCGTCGTCCAGCCACTGGAAGTAGTGGCTCAGCCCGCAACCCATGTTCACCACCCGCGCGGCGGGGTGGCGCTTGAGGAACTCCTGCGCCAGGCCGCGCAGGCGCCGCGTGCGCGAGAGGATGCTGTAGATGGTCATGCGCTCTTCCGGTAGCGCCTGACCGTCGTCGCGGATCTGTTCGAGGATGCCGGCGGCGTAGGCGTCGCGCACGGCCACCTGGGGAAACATGCGGTCGCCCGACGCGCGCGCGGCCAGGGGAATCCGCAAGGTGGAGGGAACGGCCGACAGGCCCCGCGCGGGTTTGGGAAGGGTCATGAATGCTGCAGCAAAGCCATGCATCGAGTCTGGCGGCTGCGGCCAGGCGGGGCAAGTCAGTCTTTGGTTACGCCCGCAGTGGCGCAGCGCGCATCCACGAATGACGAATGCCACGCCAGGCCCGGCGGTCGGCCGGCGTCCTCTAGTGCGCTGACGGTGCGCCGCGCTCCCGTGCGAGGTGGCGGTAGACGGTGCTGCGGTGAACCCCGAGCCGGCGTGCGGCCTTGGCCACGTCGTGCTCGCAGGCCTTGAGCGCTTCGTCGATGGCATGGCGCGTGATGGCCACCAGCGGCTCGGTCGGCGGTGGCGGGGTGAATGCAACGGCGCTGGCTGCACCCGGCATCTCCACGTGCGTGTGCATTCCCCGCAGATGGGCAGGCAGCGCCGCGGCCGTCACGGAATCCCCCGCATCTGCCAGCGCGACGACGGCGCGCAGCGTGCTGCGCAGCTCCCGCACATTGCCCGGCCACCGGTAGGCGGCCAGCACGGCGAGCGCATCGGCCTCCAGCCGAAGCTGCCTGGCCGCGCCGCCCGCTTCCATGAACAGCCGCTCGATCAGCGCGTGCCGGTCGCTGCGCTGGCTGAGCGAGGGCAGGGCGACGGTGAACCCCGCCACCCGGTACATCAGGTCGGCGCGAAAACGCCCTGCCGCCACCAGCGCGGGCAGGTGGCCGTGCGTGGCGCAGACCAGGTCGAAGTCCACCGCCACGCCCTGGCCGCCGCCCAGCGGCCTGACCACGCGTTCTTCGAGCACGCGCAGCAGCCGCGTCTGCAGCGCCAGCGGAATCTCCGCGATCTCGTCGAGGAACAGCACGCCACCATGGGCCTCGCGGATGCGGCCCGCCATGCCTTTGCGCCGGGCGCCGGTGAAGGCGCCCTCGTCGTAGCCGAACAGCTCCGACTCGATCAGCGTCTCGGGCAGCGAGGCGCAGTCGACCGCCACGAACGGGCCCGCGCTGCGCCGGCTCGCGGCGTGCAGGCGGCGCGAGAACACTTCCTTGCCGCTGCCGGTTTCGCCGTTCACCATCACCGGCACGCCTTCGTTCAGCACGCGCACGGCCTTGTCGAGCAGCGGCTGCACGTCGTCGGCCGCTGGCGTCGGGCCCGGTGCCGAGGTCGTCCGCCGCGCGGTGGCGTTCGATCTGCCCGGCGTCTCGGAACGCTCCATCACCGTGGCGATCTGCCGTCCGCCGGGCAGCGTGAGCAGGCTGCGCCGGTGTTCCATGCGCGGCCAGTTCTCGCCGAGAAAAACCTCTGCATCGAGGTCGAGCAGCCCCTCCCACGAACGGCCGAAGAGCTCGAGCGCCACCCGGTTGGCCGCGACGATGCGCCCGCCCTCGATCACCATCAGCCCCTCGCGTGCGGTGCCGATCAGCGCCGGGCGCGCATGGAAGCGCAGCACGTGGCCCCTGGCCTCGGCCAGCAGCATGCGGTGTTCGACCTGTTGCGCAGCCATGCGCACCAAGCCCAGTGCATGCGGGTTCACTCGCAGGGTCTCGCCTGAAATGTCGAGCGCGCCCGCCACTTCGCCGCGCCCCGTGAAGATAGGCGCCGCAGCGCAGCCCAGGCCGCCGTTCTGCGACAGGTAGTGCTCGCCGCCCAGCACCATCAGCGCCTCGCGCTCGGCCAGCGCGGTGCCGATGGCGTTGGTGCCGCGGTGGTTTTCCGACCATTCCACGCCGGGCTGCAGCGCAATGCGCTGGGCCTTGGGCAGGAAGTCGGGGCTGCCGACCTCCTCGAGGATCAGGCCGCTGGCGTCCGACAGCACCACCACGCACCCGTTGCCGATGGCGTGTTCGGCCAGCCCGTCGAGTTCGGGCTGCGCACAGTTCAGCAGCCGAATGGCTTGCTCGCGCCGTTCGCGCAGCAGCGCGAGCGCCATCGGCTCGGGGTCGATGGCCCGGTGGTCGACCGGGCGGCTGCGCTGCCACGAGCGCGAGATGTGCGGCGCAATCCACGGCGCCGGGTCGCGGCCCTGCCCGAAGAACAGCTCGCGGGCCTGTTCCATCCTGACCGATGGCCACTGCGCTTCACCACTCATGCGTGTCTCCGATGGGTTGTTCGCCTTGTGCGACATCCTAGTCGCCGTGTTCGCACATGCATGTCGCAGATTGCGAATGGAAACCCTCTGCGACACCGTGCTGCGAGGGAAGAAGTACCCAGGGATTGTCCCGACCCGGGCGGGTATGTGGCTTGCGATGGATCAGGCGGGTCGCCGCATGTCGTGGCGCCATCAAGCAAATGGAGACAAGTCATGGACATGCTCGAACCAGGCAAATTCGGCACCGCGGTGCCGTTCAAGAAGCGCTACGGCAACTACATCGGCGGCGAGTGGGTCGCGCCGGTGGACAACCAGTACTTCGAGAACATCACGCCCGTCACCGGCAAGGTCTTCTGCGAGGTGCCGCGCTCGACCGCGGCCGACATCGACCGCGCGCTGGACGCCGCCCACAAGGCCAAGGCCGCCTGGGGCCGCACCTCGACCACCGATCGCGCCAACATCCTGAACAGGATCGCGGACCGCATGCAGGAGAACCTGGCCCTGCTCGCGGCCGCCGAGACCTGGGACAACGGCAAGCCGATCCGCGAAACCATGGCGGCCGACCTGCCGCTGGCGGTGGACCACTTTCGCTATTTCGCGTCGTGCATCCGCGCGCAGGAAGGCGGCATCAGCGAGATCGACCACGAAACCTTTGCGTATCACTTCCACGAGCCCATCGGCGTGGTCGGCCAGATCATTCCCTGGAACTTTCCGATCCTGATGGCCGTGTGGAAGCTCGCGCCTGCGCTCGCTGCCGGCAACTGCGTGGTGCTCAAGCCCGCGGAGCAGACGCCGGTGTCGATCCTGGTGCTGATGGAGATCATCGGCGACCTGCTGCCCCCGGGCGTGCTGAACGTGGTGAACGGCTTCGGCGTGGAGGCGGGCAAGCCGCTGGCGTCGAGCAACCGCATCGGCAAGATCGCCTTCACCGGCGAAACCACCACCGGCCGGCTGATCTCGCAGTACGCGAGCCAGAACCTGATTCCGGTCACGCTGGAGCTGGGCGGCAAGTCGCCCAACGTCTTCTTCGCCGACGTGATGGACAAGGACGACGGCTTCTTCGACAAGGCGCTCGAAGGCTTCGCGATGTTCGCGCTGAACCAGGGCGAGGTGTGCACCTGCCCGTCGCGCGCGCTGATCCAGGAGTCGATCTACGACCGCTTCATGGAGCGCGCACTGAAGCGCGTGGCCGCCATCAAGCAGGGCAGCCCGCTGGACATGGCCACGATGATCGGCGCGCAGGCCTCGAGCGAACAGCTCGAGAAGATCCTGTCGTACCTCGACATCGGCAAGCAGGAGGGCGCGCAGGTGCTGATCGGCGGCGAGCGCCAGACGCTCGAGGGCGACCTGGCCGGCGGCTACTACGTGAAGCCCACGGTGTTCAAGGGCCACAACAAGATGCGCATCTTCCAGGAAGAGATCTTCGGCCCCGTGGTGTCGGTCACCACCTTCAAGGACGAGGAAGAAGCGCTCGCCATCGCCAACGACACGCTGTACGGGCTGGGCGCGGGCGTATGGAGCCGTGACATGAACCGCGCCTTCCGCATGGGCAAGGGCATCCAGGCCGGCCGTGTGTGGACCAACTGCTATCACCAGTATCCGGCGCATGCGGCCTTCGGCGGCTACAAGCAGTCGGGCATCGGGCGCGAGAACCACAAGATGATGCTCGACCACTACCAGCAGACCAAGAACCTGCTCGTGAGCTACAGCGAGAACAAGCTGGGCTTCTTCTGATGACAGGCGAGGTCCTGTGCGTCACCGCGACGGATACCGCGCTCGCGTTGATCGACAGGCTCGCCGCCAGGCACGGCCCGCTGATGTTCCATCAGTCGGGCGGCTGCTGCGACGGCAGCGCGCCCATGTGCTACGGGCGCGACGAGTTCATCGTGGGCGACTACGACAAGCTGCTGGGCCACATCGGCGGCATGCCGTTCTACATCAGCGGGCCGCAGTTCGAGTACTGGCAGCACACGCAGCTGATCATCGACGTGGTGCCGGGGCGCGGCGGGATGTTCTCGCTGGAGGGGCCGGAAGGGTTGCGCTTCCTGACGCGGTCGCGGCTGTTCACGGACGAGGAATGGGCTGTGCTTGAGGCGACGAAGTAGGGGCGCTGTTCAGGGCTCGCTCACGCCGATGGGGTGAGCGTGTTCAGGGCTGCCGTCGATCGTCTCCTCCGCCCAAATCCAGAGAGCACGCAAGTGCACAAAGTCACCTTGTCCGTCGAATGAGAACCAAAGGGCTCGTTTGACATGTTATGTCGGCTCACCTACATTGAGCCCATCGACGAACCGCGCGTTTCGATCGGTACATAACCACAAGGAGAGGTATGCAATCACTGCTCGATCAACTCAAGGGACTGGATGTACTGGCCGGCGCCGAGATGGGTGGGCTGCCCGTGCAGCTGCAGCCCATTCCGGGCAGCACCCCCGTGATCCAGGTGAGCATCGAAGGCCGCGACGAGCTGCCGATCTTCGTCACCAGCTCCGACATGCAGATCATCTGCATCTGCTACCTCTGGACCGACGAAGAAGTGAAGCCCGAGCGCCGCACCGAGCTGCTCGAATCGTTGCTTGACCTCAACCCCTCGGTGCCCCTGTCGTCCTTCGGGCGCGTCGACGGCCGCTACGTGCTCACCGGCGCGCTCGGCCGCGATGCCAGCGTGCAGGACATCGCACGTGAAGTGGCCGTGCTCAGCGACAACGCGCTCGACGCACTCGACGCCCTGTCCGAATTCCTGAATTAAGCGGAGAACCCCATGACAGTCATCAAGAAGCTGGTCACCTTGCTGCGCGGCAGCGCACGCGAAATCGGCGAGAGCGTGGTCGACAGCAACGCCACGCGCATCTACGAGCAGGAAATCATCGACGCCAAGCACAGCATCGAGAAAGCCAAGGGCGACCTCACCGGCGTCATGGCCAAGGAAATGCAGTCGGCCCGCGAAATCGAACGCCTGAAGAACGAAGCGAGCCGCTACGAAGGCCTGGCGCTCGAGGCGCTCAACAAGACGCAAGAGGGCCTGGCGCTCGACGTGGCGTCCAAGGTCGGTCTGATCGAGCAGGAACTCGAGGAGCAGGCCAAGGCGCACGCGTCGTATTCGCTGCAGGTGTCCAAGCTCAAGGAACTGATCAAGTCGGCCGAGGCGCGCATCCGCGAGCATGAGCGCGAGATCGGCATCGCCAAGACCACCGAGAGCGTTTATCGCGCCACGCAGTCCATCTCCGAGAACATCGGCAGCGGCGGTTCGCGCCTGGCCAATGCGCGGGAGTCGCTGGAGCGCATCCGCGCACGGCACGAGGACCTGTCCGACCGCATGACGGCCAGCCAGCAGCTGGACAACGAGTTCGGCCACGGCGCACTCGAGAAGAAGCTCGCGGCCGCGGGCATCGGCAGCGACGCCGACCGCACCGGCAAGGTGATGGCGCGCATCCGCGCCCGCCAGGCCGGCGACCCGGCGGGAACCGGGGCGCCATAAGCATGCGCGCCAAGCCGGTTCGCTGGCAGGGCTCCGACGAGGCAATACGCGCCGTCCAGGTGGCGTTCGACGTGGAAGAGGCCGTGCTCGAGGCCGTGCGCAGCGCGGCGTTCGAGCAGCACGTGTCCACGTCGGACCAGATCCGCCAGGTGCTGGGCCTGGCGACCACCTCGAAGCCGAAGCGGCCGCGCCTCACGGTGTCGTTGAGCGCCACCGACTACGAATTCCTGGCGCAGCGCTACGGGCTCGCCGCGGACGACCGCCTGGCCATCAAGGAGAGGGCCACGCGCGACCTGATCGCCTTCGCGAGCACCGCAACGGCGAGTGCAAAGAAGAACACCGGCACGGGGAAGCCGGGGCGCAAGTAAACAGAACAACGAACAACAACCCGCAAGCGGGAGGATCAATGGGCAATTTCATGGGCGCGGTGACGGGGTACCCCACCGCGATCTACACGGTGCTGCTGGGCGTCGTGGTGATCTACTGGGTGCTCGCGATGCTCGGCATGGTCGACATCGAACACAGCGGGCTCGACGTCGACGTCCACATGCACACGCATGCCGACGGCGACACCAGCGACGTCGGGCAGCTCGCAAGCTATGTGGTGGCCATGGGCCTGAACGGCGTGCCGTTCTCCGTGGCCGTGAGCCTGCTGGTGCTGGTCTCCTGGACGGTGTGCTGCCTGGGTGGCGAATGGCTGCTGCCGCTGGTGCCTACGCTGCCGCTGCAGCTGCTGGCCGGCACGGTGCTGCTGGTGGCCAGCGCGGTCATCGCCATTCCCATCACCGCCGTGGCCATCCGGCCGCTGCGCGGCCTGTTCGTGACCCACACGGCCGTGACCAACGCCGCGCTGGTCGGACAGCTCTGCCGCGTCGTCACCGGCGTGGTCAACGAGAAGGACGGCCGCGCCGACGTGGCGCGCCGTGGCGCGAGCCTGAACATCCGCGTGTGGGCCATCACGCCCAACACGCTCAAGCGCGGCTCGCGGGCGCTGATCGTCGAGTACGACGAGGTGGCCGGGCGCTACCTCATCGCCGCGCACGACGACCACGCAGCCTGATCCACACCCCAAGCCGTCCGGCTGAGCCGGCCGTCAGGGCGCGCCTTCGCGGCACGCCGCACCCGTCACCTGTTTCTTTCGCTCTCAAAGCAATTCTGGAGAAAAAATGGAGCCCATCATCTTCGCCATCGTCATACTGGCCGTTGTCATCCTCGGCCTGTTCGCGATGTTCGCCAAGTTCTATCGCAAGATCGAACAGGGCCACGCCCTCATCGTGAACACGCTGCGCGCGGAGCCCGAGGTGACCTTCACCGGGCGCATGGTCTACCCGATCATCCACAAGGCCGAGCTGATGGACATCTCGGTCAAGACGATCGAGATTGACCGCTCGGGCAACGAAGGCCTGATCTGCCGCGACAACATCCGCGCGGACATCAAGGTGAAGTTCTTCGTGCGCGTGAACAAGACCGCCGACGACGTGCTGAAGGTGGCGCAGGGCATCGGCTGCGCGCGGGCCTCCAACCACGAGACGCTCGAAGAGCTGTTCTCGGCCAAGTTCTCCGAGGCGCTGAAGACGGTGGGCAAGTCGATGGAGTTCGTCGACCTGTACCAGGCGCGCGACGGCTTTCGCGACCAGATCATCAGCCAGATCGGCAACGACCTGTCGGGCTACGTGCTCGAAGACGCGGCCATCGACTTCCTCGAGCAAACGCCGCTGTCGGAGCTGGACGCCAACAACATCCTCGATGCGCAGGGCATCAAGAAGATCACCGAGCTGACGGCGGTCGAGCATGTGCGCACCAACGAGCTGCGCCGCAACGAGGAAATGCAGATCAAGAAGAAGAACGTCGAGACGCAGGAAGCCATGCTCGAGCTGGAGCGCCAGCAGGCCGACGCCACCTCGCGCCAGCACCGCGAAATTGCCAGCGTGCGCGCCCGTGAAGAGGCCGAGACCGCCAAGATCCAGTCCGAGGAGCGCACCAAGTCCGAAACCGCGCGCCTGCTCTCGGAGCAGACCGTGTCGGTGCAGCAGGAGAACGTGCAGCGCGAAAAGGAAGTGGCCGAGAACAACCGCAAGCGCGCGGTGGCCATCGAGGAAGAAAAAGTCACCCGCGCCCGCGACCTGGAAATTGTCGACCGCGAGAAGGAAGTGACGCTGCAGCGCATCGAGAAGGACAAGGCCGTCGAAGTGCAGAAGAAGGCCATTGCCGACGTGATCCGCGAGCGCATCGTGGTCGAGCGCACGGTGGCCGAGCAGGAAGAAGCCATCAAGGAACTGCGCGTGGTGGCCGAGGCCGAGCGCACCAAGAAGTCGGTCGTCATCATGGCCGAGGGCCAGGCCGAAGAGAAGATGGTCATCGACGTGAAGGCGGCCGAAACGCAAGAGAAGCGCGCGCGTCACAAGGCGGCCGAAGAACTCACGCTGGCCGACGCCAAGCTCAAGGTGGCCGAGCGCGACGCCGAATCGAAGAAGCGCGAAGCCGAAGGCGTCGAGGCCATCTCCGCCGCGCCGGGCCTGGCTGCCGCCAAGGTCGCGATCGCCACGGCGCAGGCCAAGCTGGCCGGCCTCGAGGCCGAAGCCTCGGGCAAGGAGAAGCTGGGCCTGGCCGAGGTGCATGTGCGCCAGGCCGACGCCGACGCCATCCTGAAGTCCGGCCAGGCCGACGCGCAGGTGATCGAGGCGCGCTCGCAGGCCGAAGCCGCCGGCATGCGCGCCAAGTTCGAGGCCGAAGCCTCGGGCAAGGAAAAGCTCGGCTTGGCCGACGTGAACGTGCGCACGGCCGACGCCGAGGCCACGCTGAAGTCCGGCCAGGCCGACGCGCAGGTGATCGAGGCCCGCTTCAACGCCGAGGCCAAGGGCCTGCACGAGAAGTTCGAGGCCATGAAGTCGATGAGCCCCGAAACGCGCGACCACGAAGAGTTCCGCATGCGCCTGGAGAAGTCGCACATCGAGACGATGAAGGGCATCGACGCGCAGACGTCCATTGCCAAGGAGCAGGCCGAGGTGCTGGGCACCGCGCTGTCCAACGCGAAGATCGACATCGTGGGCGGCTCGGGCGACTATTTCGACAGCTTCGTGCGCTCGCTGTCGGTGGGCAAGGGCATCGACGGCGTCATCTCCAAGAGCAATGCGCTGCAGGTCGCCTTCAAGGACCAGCTCTCGGGCGAGCGCGACGTGGTGAAGGACGTGCGCGACATCGTCGGCGCGCTGGGCACCTCATCGGGCGAAATCCAGAACCTCAGCGTGGCCGCGCTGATGAGCAAGATCTCCAGCGACGGCAGCGAAAGCCAGAAGACCGCACTGCAGAACCTGATCTCCACCTTCCGCAACTGACCCCGGGGCGTGCGATGAATCCGAACCTGAAGTGCAGTTGCCCGGCGCATGCGCCGATGCAGCCGGTCGCGCTGGCCGAAGCGCTGCTCGCGGTGGAGTGCGGTGACTGCAGCGGCATGCTCATGGCGATGGACGACTGGCGCGCCTGGAAGGCCGGCGACGCCAACCGTGTGCCGCATGCCGTCGACGACGAAGTCATCGAGGTGTTCGATGCCGCGGCCGTGCGGCACTGCCCCGCCTGCGACCGCCTGATGCAGCGCCTGCGCGTGAGCGCGGCCCCCGACTTTCGCATCGACCGCTGCGTGCCCTGCCAGAACCTGTGGTTCGATCCGGGCGAGTGGCGCGCCCTCGTGAGCCGCGGGCTGGCCGGGCGGCTCGACGAGCTGCTGTCCGACGGCTGGCAGCGCCGCCTGCAGACCGAGGAGTTGCGCGAGGCGCGCATCGACGCGCTGCGCCGGCGCTACGGCGACGACTGCATCGACGAGCTGGACCGCATCCGCGCCTGGCTCGGTACCCAGCCCCACCGCGACGAGCTGCTCGCACTGCTGCGCGCGGACTGACCGCGCCGACCTATGCAATCCACGCAAGACATCGAAGACACGGGAGCGCCGCCCGGCACCGAGGCACAGACCGCCCAGACCGAGGCGCTGGTGTCCGGCAGCGGCAGCTACGACCTGCTGAAGAAGCGCCTCGAAACCCAGGGCGAGGGCCTGCTGAAGAAGACGCAGGCGCTCAACGAGCAGCGCCTGGCCGAGTTCGGCCGCTCCGACCAGACGCTCATCCTGCGCACCCGCGCACGCACGGAGAACAACGCGGCGGCGCGAGACCTGGTTCGCATCGGCGACCTGTTGCTGTTCGGCTACAACGTGTTCATCGGCCTGCGCAAGGAAACGGCCGTGGGCGACGTGTTCGGGCTGTACCGCCTGCTGTCGCCGGGCGAGGCGGGTGCCGACAGCGACGAGCTGCAGCCCGTGCCGATTGCCGGCACCTTCCTGGAAGACACGCGCTTCGCCTCCGACTTCCGCGAGCTGTACGCTTACTACAAGCAGGCCACGCTGCTGCAGCTGCGCGTGACGCAGGACAAGCTGCTTGCCGCCTTCCAGATCGGCCAGCAGCTGCACGACGTGCGCGTGTTCCGCTGGGCCATCGAGCGCGACGGGCGCATCAGCTACATCGACAACCGCGGCGAGCGCGACATCGCCTTGCCCGCCAGCCATGATTTCGAGTGGACCGTGGCCACGCGCGAAGACCATGTGGGTGGCAAGCACCCGCACGTGAACGTGCTCGACACGGTGTTCGTCGAAACGCTGGGCGGCGACCTCACGGTCAAGATCGAGAACAACACCGAGACCGGCCTGGGCATCTACAGCGAGCCGGTGGAAGACAAGAGCCAGTCGCTCACCGACGCCGAGATCGCGTGGGCCAAGCTCGGCATGCTGATATTGCTGCGCGTGAGGCCCTACCGCGAGCAGCTCACGCGCTACCTGGTGTTCAACATCCGCACGCAGCAGGTGGAGCGCATCGACGCCATCGGCGGTTCGTGCGTGCAGCTGCCCGAAGACCACGGCATCATCTTTCCGGGCGGCTACTACCTGCAGTCGGGCGAGCACAAGCGCTTCGACCTGCCAGCGGACATGGTGGAGAACATGCGCTTCAAGCGCATGCTGCGTTCGCCGAACGGCGAGGACGTGGCCTACGTCTTCTACGACCCCAAGCCGGGCCGCTACGCGCTCTTCAACTACAACCTGATCGACAAGAAGCTCGCCACGCCGATCATCGCCAACGGCTACGCGCGCTTTGCCGACGGCCGCATCCTGGTGTTCCACGACAACGACGGCGAGCCGACGCGCGTGCACCCGATGCAGCTGTGGCAGACACCGTTCGCCAGCGAGGAACACGTGGGCGCGCAACCGCCCGCCACCGGCTTCTTCGGCAAGATCGGCAATGCCGAGCTGGTGCGCGGTGTGAGCGACCTGATGGGCATTGCCCGCGCGGTGCGCGAGCAGGCGCCGACCAAGGCGGCCTACGAAGACCTCATTCGCCAGTGCACCCGCGTGAGCGACGCCTACTTCTGGCTCGACGCGCCGGAGGCCACCGGCCTCATGGCCGAGCTGCGCAGCATCAGCGAGGTGGCGCGCAGCACGCTGGCCGAGTTCGAGAAGGTCGACACCATTCGCCGCGAAACAGCGCGTGCGCTGGCCCGCGCGGAGGACGAGCAGCATGCGCTGCTGGTCGACATTGCCAGCACGATCTGGCGCGCGCCCGACGACTTCGTGAAGGCGCTGGGCCGGCTGCGCGAACGGCGCGGTGCGCTGCAGATGCTCAAGGAGCTGCGCTACGCCGACCTGCCGCGCATCGCCGCGATGGATGCGGCGCTCGAAGCCGAGCAGCAGCGCATCGGCGAACGCGCCATGCAGTTCCTGGCGGCCGACACCGCCTTCGCCGGCCAGCGCCAGGCGCTCGACAAGCTGGCGCTGACGCTGCCCAGCCTGGCCACCTCGCCGGCGCTGGGCCAGCTGCTGACCACGCTCGACGAACAGGCGGCGGGGCTCGACCTGCTGACCGAGCAGCTCGGCAGCCTGCCGGGCGGCGACGCGGTGGTTCGCACGTCGATCCTCGACCGCATCTCGCTGATCTACGCCGACATCAACCGCATGCGCGCCGATGCGCGCGCACGCCGCAAGTCGCTGGGCGCGACCGAGGCACGGGCGGAGTTCGGCGCGCAGTTCAAGCTCTTCGGCCAGGCGGTGGAAAACGCGCTGGAGTTCGCCGACACGCCCGAGAAGTGCGACGACGCGCTGACGCGGCTGCTGGCGCAGCTCGAAGAAATCGAAGGCCGTTTCGCCGAGCAGGAAGACTTCCTGGCCGACATTGCCGAGAAGCGCGAGAACGTGTACGAGGCGCTGTCCGCGCGGCGCCAGAGCCTGGTCGAGGCGCGCCAGCGCCGCGCGCAGGGCGTGGTCGATGCCGCCGGGCGCATCCTGGACGGCGTGGCGCGCCGCGTGGCGCAGTTCGGCGAGCTGAGCCAGGTGCACAGCTACTTCGCGGCCGACCCGATGATCGCCAAGCTGCACACGCTGATTGCCGACCTGCGCTCGCTGGGCGCCGCCGTGCCCGCCGACGAACTCGACACCCGCCTGAAGACCGCGCGCGACCAGGCCCTGGGTGCCGTGCGCGACAAGCGCGAGCTGGTGAGCGAGGGCGGTGACACGCTGCGCCTGGGCCGCCACGCCTTCACCGTGCACCGCCAGCCGGTCGACCTGACGCTGGTGGCCCGCGAGGAAGGCATGGCCTACCAGGTCACGGGCACCGACTACCAGAGCCCCGTGAACGACGAGCGGCTGCAGGCCTTGCAGGTCTACTGGAACCAGTCGCTGGTGTCGGAAACCCGCGAACTGGCGCGCGCCGAGTACCTCGCCGGCCGCCTCCTCGAATCGCTGCTCGACGGCAAGGCCGAGCGCAGTTGGGCCGAGGTGCGCACGCTGCTGGCCGAAGACCCCTTGCACCCGCAGTTGCTGGACATGGTCCGCCGCTTCGCCGCCGCGCGCTACCAGGAGGGCTACCAGAAGGGCATTCACGACGACGATGCATTGCGCCTGCTCGGTGCGCTGGTCGTCATGCAGGACCAGGCCGGCCTGCTGGCCTGGGGCCCGACCGAGCGCGCGCTGGCCTTGCTCTACTGGCAGCACGGCCACCTCATCGCGCACCGCGAATCGCTGCTGCGGCGCGCGCGTGCCGCAATGCAGATGCAGGACATGTTCGGCCGGCGCGATGCGCTCGAACAGCTCGAGGCCGACACCGCCCGTTCGCTGGGCCATTTCGCACGCGACGTGCTCGCCGACCTGCTGCCGCTGGCCGAGACGGCGAGCGAGGAGGCACGCGAAGCGCACAAGGGCCACATGGCCACGCTGTGCGACCAGGCGGCGGCGTACCTGGTGCGCGAGCTCGCGGCGCACGCGGGCGACACCTGGGTCGTGTCCGGCGCGGGCGAAGACCTGGCCGCGGCGCTGCTGCGCGAACTTGAACGCGGTGGCCGCCGCGAAGCGTGGCAGGCCGACCTGGACGCCGCGCCGCCGCCCGAGCGCTGGCGCCTGGCGCGCGACTGGGTGCGCGCCTTTGCCGTTCACCAGTCGCCGCAGTCGCTCGACTGGGTCGACGATGCGGCCAGCGTGCTGGCCATGCCGCTGCAGCGCACCCGCGTCAACGTGGCGCTCGACCAGACGGTGGAAGGCCTGCGCGGCGAGCATCCGCGCGTGGCCGACGGCCGCATGGTGCTGAACCTGAACGACTTCTGGCGCCGCTTTCTGTTCCACGTGCAGCACGCCGTGCCCGGCTACGAGGCGCTGCAGGCGCTGCGCCACGAACTGCTGGAGCGCGAGAAGTCGCGCCTGAAGCTGGGCCAGTTCCAGGCCAGGCCGCTGTCGACCTTCGTGCGCAACCAGCTGATCGACGAGCTGTATTTGCCGCTCATCGGCGACAACCTCGCCAAGCAGATCGGATCTTCCGGCGCGGGCAGCCGCACCGACCGCATGGGCCTGCTGCTGCTGATTTCGCCGCCGGGCTACGGCAAGACCACGCTGATGGAGTACGTGGCCGACCGCCTGGGGCTGATCTTCGTTCGCATCAACTGCCCGGCGCTGGGCCACGGCGTGACGGCCATCGACCCCGCCAACGCGCCCAACAGCGCAGCGCGCCAGGAGCTGGAGAAACTCAACCTGGGCCTGGCGATGGGCAGCAACGTGATGCTGTACCTCGACGACATCCAGCACACGAACCCGGAGTTTCTGCAGAAGTTCATTGCGCTGGCCGACGGCACGCGCCGCATCGAGGGCGTGTGGAACGGCGAGCCGCGCAGCTACGACATGCGCGGCAAGCGCTTCGCCGTCGTGATGGCGGGCAACCCGTACACCGAGTCGGGCGACGTGTTCAAGATTCCGGACATGCTGGCCAACCGGGCCGACATCTACAACCTGGGCGACGTGCTGTCGGGCCGCGAGGCGGCGTTCGCGCTGTCGTACATCGAGAACAGCCTGACCTCGAACCCCACGCTCATGCCGCTGGCCTCGCGCGACCCGAGGGACGTGCAGCTGCTGGTGAAGATGGCGCAGGGCCACGAGGTGCCGGGCAGCGCGCTGTCGCATGCGTACAGCGCGGTGGAGCTGGAAGAGATCAAGGCGCTGCTGCAGCGCCTGTTCCGCGCGCGCGACCTGCTGCTGAAGGTGAACCTTGCGTACATCGAGTCGGCCGCGCAGCAGGAAAACTACCGCACCGCACCGCCTTTCAAACTGCAGGGCAGCTACCGCAACATGACCAAGCTGGCGGGCAAGATCACCGCGCTGATGCGCGACGACGAGCTCGACGCACTGTTGCGCGACCACTACCGCGGCGAAGCCCAGACGCTGACCACCGGCGCCGAAGAAAACCTGCTGCGGCTCGCGCAGCTGCTCGGCAGTCCGACGCCGGAAGAAAGCGCGCGCTGGAGCGCGATCTGCGAGGAGTTCGTGCGCCAGCGAAAGCTCGGCGGTGCCGACGTGGACGGCAGCCAGCGCATTGCGAGCAGCATGCTCGACGTGGCGCGCGCGGTCGATGCGTTGAAGCCGCCGCCGGCGGAGCCCGCGCAAGGCCCCAGCGAAGGCCAGCGCCTGGCCGACGCGATGCTGCAGATCGCGGTGACCTACCGCGAGCTCATCCTGCCGCTGGTGACGGCCACCGAGCGCCGGCTGGAGCTCGATCGGTCGATCAAGCAGGACATGGAGCGGCTGGCCTCCGAATTGCGGCCTGCGCCGAAGCGCACGTCCAAGCCTGACAAGGAGTCCTGACATGTCGACCTTGCCGGAACTGCTGGTTCAGCTGGACGCCTCGCTGGCCGACGCCCGCCTGAGTGACGACGAACGCCGCGTGCTGGTTCACACCCTGCGCGAAGCGTCGCCGCCGGAAGACGGCCTGCGCCAGCTTCGCAACCGGGCCTTCGACCTGGTGCGCGCCCGCACCGCCGACCCCGAGCAGCTGTCCTTGCTGAAATGGCTCGAAGGCGTGGTGCGCGCCATCGACGCGGGCCGCTCGCCCGACAACGTCGCGGTGCGCTCGCAGGCCTTCTTCAGCCCCGGCACGGCGTGCCTGCAGGCCATCAACCAGCAACTGAGGGCTGCGAAACGCTCGGTCGACATCTGCGTGTTCACGCTGTCGGACGACCGCATCACGGCCGAGGTGTTGGCCGCGCACCGGCGCGGCGTGTCGCTGCGGTGCATCTCCGACAACGACAAGGAGTTCGACCTGGGCAGCGACATCGGCCAGCTGCGCGCGGCCGGCATTCCTGTCGCGCTGGACCGCACCGACGCGCACATGCACCACAAGTTCGCCATCTTCGACGGCATGCGCCTGCTCAACGGCAGCTACAACTGGACGCGCAGCGCCGCCTCGTTCAACGAGGAGAACCTGGTGCTGAGCAACGACCCCTCACTCGTTCGTCGCTTTGCCGACGAATTCGATTCCTTGTGGAAAGAACTGCAGGCCTCCCGATGACACGACGGATCGACTACGACTGGGAACTGCCGCCCGCGCTGCAGCAGCGGCTGGGCACCTCCAGCTACGGCGCGCAGCGCATCATTCACGAGCAGGGGCACCTGATGGTGATCCTGCACGAACCTCCCGCGGGCACCGGCTCGGAGCGCAAGCCCGCCGTGTTCCTGCGCAAGCCCGACGGGGCATGGCTGCACAAGGGCAACAACCCCGGCGAGCGGGCGT
The DNA here is from genome assembly GCF_051216435.1 of Variovorax pasteuri. Classification (NCBI taxonomy): domain Bacteria; kingdom Pseudomonadati; phylum Pseudomonadota; class Betaproteobacteria; order Burkholderiales; family Comamonadaceae; genus Variovorax; species Variovorax pasteuri. Next base: position 141,169 of record NZ_JBPJZS010000012.1, on the reverse strand, counting down.
TGCAGAAGCTGCTCGAGAGCTATCGCGCGACGCTCAGCACCTTCGAGATCAGGCACGAGGCGGCCGAGACCTCCGAGGCGCTGTTCCAGATCCTCGGGCCGCTGATTCCGCTGTCGCGCGCCGCCTCGAACGTGCAGGCCACGCTGCAGGCCGCCCGCGAAGCCGTGCCGGAAGATGCGCTCGTCACCGACATGCGCGACCGCGCGGTCGAGATCGCGCGCGGCACCGAACTGCTGCTGGCCGACACCCGCATGTCGCTCGACTACCGGCTCGCGCATGCGGCCGAGCAACAGGCGCGCGCAGCCATGGAAGTCAGCCGTGCGCAGCACAAGCTGAACACCATCGCGGCCTTGACGTTCCCGCTGATGGCCATCGGTGCGGCCTTCGGCATGAACCTGCACAGCGGGGCGGAGAACCTGCCGGGCTGGGTGTACTGGGCGATCTTCGGGGCGGGGCTTTTCTTCGGCGTGCTGCTGAGGGGATGGGTCAAGGCGCCGGAGGCGGCAGCGCCGCCCATTGCACGACCCGGGCTGGCCAGAAAAAAGTGAGTCACCGGGCGGCAGGCTCGCCCCGTCCTCGGCCCCTCGACGCGGCTACAGCCTGACGTTGACGATGGACAGGATGATGGCCGAGAGCGTCAGCGCCACGGGCAGCTTTTGCACGGCCAGCGCATGCGCACGCGCCACGGTCACTTGTGTCTGCAGCAACAGGCTCTTTTCGGAATGAAGGGATGTGGACATTTCAGGCTCCTTGGACGATGTGCGGACGGCTTGTTCGCATGCCTCCAAGATAGGCTTCCACAGCGACTCCGACGCACGCCTTTCGCGGACACGGCGTTTCCGTTTTTGCAACGATCCGGCGCGAAGCCGGGCGCGCAGGACGAAGAAGGACACCACCCCCAAGTCAGGCATTCGAAGCGCCGCTGCAGCTGTGCGCTTTCGACTGCCTTTCAGTCGTGGTCGGTGGAGGCCGACACGGCTTCCCACGCGTCGATCTCTTCAGCCATCGATGCGAGCTTGGCGCGCACCAGCGCCAGCGCGTCCTTTCCCAGTAGCAGGTGCACGGGCGGCTTCTCGGCCGCGATCACTTTCAGCAAGGCCTGCGCGGCCTTGGCCGGGTCGCCGGGCTGCCGGCCGTTCTTGGCTTGGCGAGCTTCGCGGATCGGGTCGAAGACCGCGTCGTAGTCGGTCACGTGCCGTTCGGCCCGCACCATCGAGCGCCCCGCCCAGTCGGTGCGGAACGACCCGGGCGCGATCGCCGTCACATGCACGCCGAAGGCCGCGACTTCCTTGGCCAGCACCTCGGAGATGCCTTCGAGCGCGAACTTGCTGCCGCAGTAGTACGCGATGCCCGGCATCGTGATGAAGCCGCCCATCGACGTGATGTTGACGATGTGGCCGCTGCGCCGCTCGCGCATCGCGGGCAGCACGGCCTTGGTCATCGCGACCGCGCCGAACACATTGACATCGAACTGGCGGCGAATGTCGTCGAGGCCGGATTCCTCCATCGTGCCTTCGTGCCCGTAGCCCGCGTTGTTGACCAGCACGTCGATGCGGCCGACCTTGCGCAACACGCGCGCCAGCGCGGGCTCGATGGCGGCGCTGTCGGTCACATCGAGCACCACGGCGTGGGCGCGGCCGGGCGCCAGGGCCTCGAATTCGGCACACGCGCCGTCGTTGCGCAGCGTGCCGACGACGATGTGGCCCGCGTCCAGCGCGGCGGTCGCGAAGGCGCGGCCGAAGCCGGAGCTGACACCGGTGATAAGCAGGGTCTTGGAGGCGGATGCGGTCATGGCGAAGTCCTGTGAATGAATGCCATGGATGCTAGGTTCGGGCCAGAGGATCGTGAATATCCGGCCGTCTTCGGTGCTTGCCTGAAACTATGAATGGGCAGATATTTCGGCCAGACCGTGGCACATTGCCATGCCCGCTGCGCACAATGAGAACTCGTGACGAATCGCCCCGCATCCGAGCCCACCGTCGCCCAGCGCACGGTGGCGCTGATGGCCCGCCTGGCCCCGCTCGACGGCTACAACCAGACGCCGCTGCCCGACGTGCGCATGCTGCGATCGAACCGCCCGCTGGCGCGCGCGCCGGTGCTGTACGAGCCGGGCATCGTCATCGTCTGCCAGGGGCGAAAGCGCGGCTTCTTCGGCGGCGAGTTGTACCTCTACGACGCGCGGCACTACCTGGCCGTTGCGGTGCCCGTGCCCTTCACCATGGAGACGGACGCCAGCGAGCGGGAGCCCCTGCTGGCCATCTATCTGCGGCTGGACTTCGGCGTTGCCGCGGAGCTGATGCTGCGGCTCGATGAATTCGACGTGGCCGGCGCGCGTGCCGCGGCGGCGAAGCCGAAGGCCATGATGTCCACGCCCATGGATGCGCGGCTCGGCCTCTCGGTACTACGCCTGCTCGAGGCGCTGGTGTCGCCGCTCGAAGCGAGCGTGCTCGGTCCGTCGCTGGTGCGCGAGATCTACTTTCGCGTGCTCGGCGGCGAGCAGGGCGCCGTGCTGCGCACGGCCCTGACGCGGCAAGGCCACTTCGGCAAGGTGGGCAAGGCGATCCGCAGGATCCACGCGGCCTTTCACGACGCGCTGGACATCGAGCAGCTCGCGCGCGAAGCGGGCATGAGCGCGCCGTCGCTGCACGCGCATTTCAAGGCCGTCACGGGCACCTCGCCCATGCAGTACCTCAAGTCGACGCGGCTGCACCAGGCCCGGCTGCTGATGCTGCGCGAAGGCATGACCGCGGCCGCTGCCTGCGACCGGGTCGGCTACGAGAGCCCGTCGCAGTTCAGCCGCGAATTCAAGCGGCTGTTCGGCCTGAGCCCGCTCGAGGAGGTGGCGCGCATGAAGAAGGCCTTTGCACTGCCGTACCCCGGGCCGTCTTCGGGCTTCGTCAGTTCGCACTGAAGGTCAGGAACCGGGTATTGCTCAACCCGCGATCAGCTTCTGCACCAGCTCCGCCGTGGTCGCCGCCGCGTACTTGCGCATCAGCCGCGCCCGGTGCAGCTCCACCGTGCGGTGGCTGATGCCCAGCGCCTTGCCGATTTCCTTGGACGTGAGCCCGCGCATCACCTGGGCGGCCACCTCGCGTTCGCGCGGCGTGAGTTCGGCCTTCACGGCGCGGCGCGAGCCCAGGTCTTCGAAGGTCCAGATGCCGGCCTCGTGCGGCGCCTCGCGGTTCATGGCGTGGCCGGTGACGTGGCACCAGAAGGTCTCGCCGGCCATGGCGCCGTGCAGCCCGCCCAGCCGTTTCATCATGCGGTTGTCGGCGTAGTGCCCGCTGGCGTTCAGGAAGGGCTCCATGCGCTTGCCGATGCGCTCGAACTCGGCCACGCTGGGGTACAGGATGCTGAACGAATGCCCCACCAGCGCCGGGGGCGTTGCGCCGAAGATTTCGCACACCCGCAGGTTGCAGGCGACGATGGTGCGGTTGCTCGACACCACCATGCCCACGGGCGCGTGGTCGAAAGCCAGCCGATAGTCGATCTCAGGCATCAGGGGTCACCATTACGAAATACTACGTATGCGGGTACGTAGTATGGTTCAAGGCTTTCCCACCCACTCCCATTCATCCATCAAGGAGCCCGAGTGAACAAGATCTATCCCTCCGCAGAAGCGGCACTCAAGGGCGTCGTCGCCGACGGGCAGATGCTCGCGGTCGGCGGCTTCGGCCTTTGCGGCATTCCCGAGGCGCTGATCGACGCGCTGAAAGACACCGGCGTGCAGAACCTCACCGTGGTGTCGAACAACGCGGGCGTCGACGGTTTCGGCCTCGGCAAGCTGCTGGAAACGCGCCAGATCAAGAAGATGGTCGCCTCCTACGTGGGCGAGAACAAGGAGTTCGAGCGCCAGTACCTGGCCGGCGAACTCGAGCTCGAATTCACGCCCCAGGGCACGCTGGCCGAAAAGCTGCGCGCCGGCGGCGCCGGCATTCCGGCCTTCTTCACCAAGACCGGCGTGGGCACGCAAGTGGCCGAAGGCAAGGAACTGCGCGAGTTCAACGGCGAAACCTACGTGATGGAGCATTCGCTGGTGCCCGACGTGGCGCTGGTGAAGGCCGACGTGGCCGACAAGTCGGGCAACCTGCGCTTTCGCCTGACGGCGCGCAACTTCAACCCGGCCGCGGCCATGGCCGGCAAGGTCTGCATCGTCGAGGTCGAGAAGATCGTCGAAGTGGGTGAACTGGCCCCCGACGACATCCACCTGCCGGGCATCTACGTGCACCGCATCGTGCTCAACGCCAACCCCGAGAAGCGCATCGAGAAGCGCACCGTGAGCGCCGCCGCACCGGTGGACGCCGCCGCCGCCAAGGTCGAGGCGCAGGCCGTGATCGCGCAGGCCGCCGCCAGTGCCGACGTGCCTGTGCCCACCGTGCCTGTCAACAAGAAAGAAGGAGCCTGAGATGCCCTGGACCCAAGACCAGATGGCGGCCCGCGCCGCGCAAGAACTCGAAGACGGCTTCTACGTCAACCTGGGCATCGGCATTCCGACGCTGGTGGCCAACCACACCGGCACCAAGGAAGTGTGGCTGCAGAGCGAGAACGGCATGCTCGGCATCGGCCCCTTCCCCACGGAAGACAACGTCGACGCCGACCTGATCAACGCCGGCAAGCAGACCGTGACCACGCTGCCCGGCTCGGCCATCTTCGGCAGCCATGACAGCTTCGCGATGATCCGCGGCGGCAAGATCAACCTGTCGATCCTGGGCGCCATGCAGGTGAGCGCCAAGGGCGACCTCGCCAACTGGATGATCCCCGGCAAGATGGTCAAGGGCATGGGCGGCGCCATGGACCTGGTGGCCGGCGTGAAGCGCGTGATCGTGCTGATGGAACACGTGGCGAAGAAGAAAGACGGCACCGAGGACCTGAAGATCCTCGAAGCCTGCACGCTGCCGCTGACCGGTGTGGGCGTCGTCGACCGCATCATCACCGACCTGGCCGTGATGGACGTGGTGCCCGAGGGCCTGAAGGTCGTCGAGCTGGCGCCCGGCGTCACCTTCGACGCGCTGCAGGCCAAGACCGGCGCCAAGCTGATCCAGTAAGGCCGCGAACCCGACGACACACCAAGGGCAGGGCCGCGAGAGCGGGCCCTGCCTTTTCGTTTTGGAGAAGCAGAGAAGTAGAGAAGGAGATGGCAATGGATGCAATGGAAGTTCTGGGCGGCATCTGGCGGCAGGCGGGCCTGCCGCCGGATGCCTTGTCGTTCGCGGGGCTCTCGGGTGCCGAGCCGGTGCTGCCGTCGTCCTTCGCGGTCGGCACCGCCGCGCAGAGCACCATCGCGGCGGCGGCGCTCGCGGCGTGCGAACTGGGCCACCTGCGCGGCACCGCGCGCCAGCAGGTCGGCGTCGACATGCAGCACGCAGCGCTGGACTGTTGCGGCTGGTTCAGCCTGGACGGGCGCGTGCCCGAGCTGTGGGACACCTTCTCGGGGCTGTACCGCTGTGCCGACGGGTGGGTGCGCATCCATGCCAACTTTGCGCACCACCGCGAGGGCGCGCTGCGGCTGATGAAGCTGGATCCCGCGACCTGCACGCGTGCCGACGCCGAAGCCGCGATGGGCGCCTGGCGCGCACAGGATTTCGAGGACGCTGCCGCCGCGCAAGGGCTGGTCGCGACCGCGCTGCGCCGCTTCGACGAATGGGACGCCACGCCGCAGGGGCAGGCCGTTGCGGCGCAACCGCTCTTCAGCATCGAACGCATCGGCGACGCACCGCCGCGCCTGCTGCCGCCGCTGCGCGAAGACCAGCGGCCGCTGACCGGCGTGCGTGTGCTCGACCTCACGCGCATCCTCGCGGGGCCGGTGGGCGGCCGCGCGCTCGCGGCGTATGGCGCCGACGTGATGCTCGTCAATTCACCGCACCTGCCCAACATCGAGTCCATCGCCGATACCAGCCGCGGCAAGCTGTCGGCGCATGTGGACCTGCGCACCGACGACGGCCGCGCGGCGCTGCGGCAACTGGCCGCTGACGCGCATGTCTTCGTGCAGGGCTACCGGCCCGGCGGTGTTGCGTCGCTGGGCTTCGGGCCGGCGGAACTGGCACGGCTGCGGCCCGGCATCGTGTGCGTGTCGCTCACGGCCTATGGCACGCAGGGGCCGTGGGCCGGCCGGCGCGGTTTCGACTCGCTGGTGCAGACGGCCATGGGTTTCAACCACGCCGAGGCAGAGGCCGCGGGCGACGGCAAGCCCAGGCCACTGCCCATGCAGATCCTCGACGAGGCCACCGGCTACCTGATCGCCTTCGGCGCCGCCGCCGCGCTGCGGCGCCAGCAGCAGGAGGGCGGCAGCTGGCACGTGCAGGTGTCGCTGGCGCAGACCGGCCAGTGGTTGCGCAGCCTGGGGCGCCTGCCCGGCGGGCTGTCGATCGCAAGGCCCGACTTGCAGCCTTATGTCGAAACCTCGGACTCCGGCTTCGGCAAGCTCGCCGCGCTGCGCCACGGCGCGCAGCTGTCGCGCACGCCCGCCGCATGGCCGCGTGCGTCGATGCCGCCGGGCAGCCATCCACCCGTGTGGCCGGCCGATGTGCGGGAGTGAGAAACTGGGCGCATGCCTTATTTCGACATCGACAACCTGCAAGCCATTTTTCTCGACGACGAGGCGTTGCGCGCGCGCCATCTGCAGCGCAAGCCCTGCGGCCCGCTGAACCTCACGAGCGGGCGCATCGTGGCGTGCGACCCGCTGGTGCAGCCCGAGCGAGCGCCCTTTGCGCGCGAACTGCAGCAACGCGGCGCCTTCCCCGTCGAGGTGCTGCACGACAGGGGCGACCACGCACTGGCGGTGTTGTGGCTGCGTGAGCGCGCCGGGGTGCGCGCCGCCGACCTGCACTGGGAGATGGCGCTGCTCGAGGGACAGTCGCTGGAGACGCTCGAAACCTTGGGGGAGGGCGAGTTCTACGGCTACCCGGTGGATGCGGGTGTCGGCTGTTTCATGGACACCGACGCCGCCGCCGCCATGGCCGAGCGCGACCGGCGCGAAGCGGCCGATCCCGACTACGTGAGCTACTACGACGACGTGCTCGCCGGCGAGATGGGCGACGCCGATACCGTCGACCACTACCCGCTGGGCGCAGGCTCGGCGAGCAACACGGTGATCTTCCGCTCGGGCTGGGGCGACGGCAGCTACCCCAGCTTCTGGGCGCTCGATGCGGCGGGCGAGCCCGTGGCGCTGGTGACCGACTTCATGACCATGACCGGCGGCGACGCGCGCGACGAGAACGACAAGCGCGGCGACGCGTACAAGGCCAGTCTCTCGCCCGGGAAACTGGCCGCGCTCGAGGCACTGGGTGCGGCGGCCGTCGCGGGCGACGCCGCCGCCATCGGCCCGCTGCTGGCCGCGGGCCTTGCGGGCGCGAACGAGATCGTTCCCTCGCTCGGCGAGACCGCCCTCATGAGCGCCATTCGCATGAACCGGCTCGACGCGCTGCGCGTGCTGCTGGGCAGTGTGGCCGGCCTGCCGATGCCGCCGCAGCTCTACACCGTGGACGAGGAGGAGAGCTATCTCGCGTATGTGCGGCGGCTCAAGAAGCCGCGTGTGCCTGGACTGATCGAATTGCTTGAGCAGGCCGAGTCCGAAGCCGCCGAACCGGCGCCGCGACCCGGCCTCTGGAAGCGCATGTTTTCCTGAGCCGTAGGAGCGGACGATGAGCAGATACGAAGGAAGGCCGCTGCTGCGGCTGGTGGATTGTTTGGTGCTGGACGCGATCGACCAGCTCGACGACGAGAAACGGGCCACGCTCGAAGCCCTGGAGCCCAGGCTCGCGCAGACCTTCATGGCGAGCGGTACCTGGCAGGAGATGGTCGGCGCGCAGATGGGCTTTGCCGACGACGTGCCCGACAAGATCCGCCATTTCTGGCGCCGCTACCTCGACCACGCGGAAACGCAGAACCAGCGCGTGGACCCGCAGGCCTTCGTGGTGGATTTCGTGGGGCAGAATTTTCCGGACATCGCCCCGCCGCGGCGCTGACTGCGGGTGTCAGGCGTCAGGCAACAGCAGCGCTCGCTGCGCCTGCGCCGTCTCGCGCAGGAACTCCCAGATGGCCTGCATGCGCCCCAGGTGCTTGGTCTCCGCCGGCATCGACATCCAGAACGTGCGCGTGAAGTTCGCCTGCCCCGGCAGCACCGGCTTGAGCGCGCTGTCTTTCTCCGCAATGAAGGCCGGCAGCACCGCAATGCCCGCACCCGCCGCCACCGCGCTGTGCTGCGCCAGCACGCTGGTGCTGCGCAGGGCGAAGCTGTCGGGGCGGTGCAGTTCGTCGAGGTACTGCAGCTCCTTGCTGAACAGCAGGTCGTCCACGTAGCTGATGAAGGTGTGGCCGCGCAGGTCTTCGCGCGTCTTGACGGGCTTGTGCGCGGCCAGGTACTTCTTCGACGCGTAGAGCCGCAGCGTGTAGTCGGTCAGCTTGCTGACGACCACCGGGCCGCGCGCCGGGCGTTCGAGCGAAATCACGATGTCGGCTTCGCGCCGCGACAGGTGCACCAGGCGCGGCATGGCCAGCAGGTCGATGGTGAGCTTGGGGTGCTGCACCGCGAACAGCGCCAGCTGCGGCGCCAGCACCACGGTGCCGAAGCCCTCCGTCGCGCCGATGCGCACCAGGCCCGACAGTCCTTCCTGTGAGGCTGGCGCCGTGCTCTCCACCGCCCGGAAGGCGCTTTCCATCGCCTCGACCTGCGGCTGCAGCCGCCGGCCCGCCTCGGTGAGCCGGTGGCCGCCCGATTCGCGCGAGAAGAGCGGCGCGCCGACCTCTTTCTCGAGCGCCTGGATGCGGCGCGCCACGGTGGTGTGGTCGACCTCGAGCCGGCGTGCCGCGCTCATCAGCGTGCCCGAGCGGGCGAGCTCCAGAAAGTAGCGCAGGTTGTCCCAGTCCATGTGCGTGTGTGTCTCCGGTTGCTTGGTGTCTGGACTCTGCATTTTTGCAAAGCACCCGCGCATATTTGTCTATTGTCATGGCAAATCTGCAAAGCTAGGATGCACGGCTGAACCGGCCAGACCGGTAGTCGCTTTTGCAAGACCTACAGGATCACAGGAGACAAAACCCATGGACGCCACCACCGCCACGCCCCGAGCACCGACCGCACAGGTCGCCCAGATCGCCACCGTCAAGCTCTTGATCGGCGGCAAGCTCGTCGAGTCCAAGACCACCGAATGGCGCGACGTCGTCAACCCGGCCACGCAGCAGGTGCTGGCCCGCGTGCCGTTCGCGACCCCGGCCGAACTGGACGCCGCCGTCGCCTCCGCCAAGGAAGCCTTCAAGACCTGGCGCAAGACCCCCATCGGCACGCGCGCACGCATCTTCCTGAAGCTGCAGCAGCTCATTCGCGAAAACATGGGCGAGCTGGCCGCCATCCTCACGGCCGAACAGGGCAAGACGCTGCCGGACGCCGAAGGCGACGTGTTCCGCGGCCTCGAAGTGGTCGAGCACGCATCGAACATCGGCAACCTGCAGCTCGGCGAGCTGGCCAACAACGTGGCCAACGGTGTGGACACCTACACGCTGCTGCAGCCGCTGGGCGTGTGCGCCGGCATCACGCCGTTCAACTTCCCCGCCATGATCCCGCTGTGGATGTTCCCGATGGCCATCGTCACCGGCAACACCTTCGTGCTCAAGCCCTCCGAGCAGGACCCGATGGTCACCATGCGCCTGTGCGAACTGGCGCTCGAAGCCGGCATTCCGCCCGGCGTGCTGAACGTGGTGCACGGCGGCGAAGCCATCGTCAACGGCATCTGCGACCACAAGGACATCAAGGCGATCAGCTTCGTCGGCTCGACCAAGGTCGGCACGCACGTCTACAACCGCGCCACGCTGGCCGGCAAGCGTGCGCAATGCATGATGGGCGCGAAGAACCACGCCATCGTGATGCCCGACGCCAACAAGGAGCAGACGCTCAACGCCATCGCGGGCGCGAGCTTCGGCGCGGCCGGTCAACGCTGCATGGCGGTGTCGGTGGCGGTGCTGGTGGGCGAGGCGCGCAACTGGGTGCCTGAACTCATCGCCAAGGCCAAGACGCTGAAGATCGGCGCCGGCACCGAGAAGGGTGTGGACGTGGGCCCGCTGGTGTCCTGCGCCGCCTACGACCGCGTCAACAGCCTCATCGAACGCGGCGAGGCCGACGGCGCCAAGCTGGTGCTCGACGGCCGCAAGCCCACCGTGCCCGGTTTCGAGAAGGGCAACTTCGTCGGCCCGACGATCTTCACCGGCGTGAAGCCCGGCATGACGATCTATGAGCAGGAAGTGTTCGGCCCGGTGCTGTGCGTGGCCGAGGCCGAGACCATCGACGAAGCCATCGAGATGATCAACAGCAACCCGAACGGCAACGGCACGGCCATCTTCACGCAGTCGGGCGCCGCGGCGCGCCGCTTCCAGGAAGACATCGACGTGGGCCAGGTCGGCATCAACGTGCCGATTCCGGTGCCCGTGCCAATGTTCTCGTTCACCGGTTCACGCGCTTCGAAGCTCGGCGACCTGGGCCCCTACGGCAAGCAGGTCATCATGTTCTACACGCAGACCAAGACCGTGACGGCACGCTGGTTCGACGACAGCACCGTCTCGCACGGTGTCAACACCACCATCAGCCTCAAATGAGGCATGGGTTTCGCAGGCACGGGCTTCGCAGTGCGGCCTGGGGCGCGGTGGCGACGGTCGCATTGCTCGCCGGCGGGGCTCGGGCCGCCGCTGCGGCGGACCCGGTCGACTGCAACCCCAATGGCAACCAGTTGCAGATGAACGACTGCGCAGTGCGCGACTTTCGTGCGGCCGATGCCGTGCTCAACATCCGGTACGGCGAGGTGATGAACACGCTCTCGCCGCAGATGCGCGGAGCGCTGCGCACCGAGCAACGGACCTGGCTCAAGGGCCGCGACCCCGCCTGCAAGCGCGCTGCCAAAGCGAACGAGGGCGGCTCCATCTGGCCGCTGGTATTCAACGCGTGCCTGGAGAAATCGACCCGGAAACGGACCGAAGAACTGGAGCGCTGGAAGGGCCGCGAGCAATGAACTTCGAACTGTCTGAAGAACAGAACGCCTTTGCGCAGACCGCGCGCGACTTTGCCCAGGCCGAGTTCGCGCCGCACGCGGCGCAGTGGGACGCAGAGGCCATCTTCCCGAAGGAAGCCATCGCCAAGGCCGGCGAACTGGGCTTCTGCGGGCTCTATGCGCCCGAGCGCGTGGGCGGCCTCGGCCTGCCGCGGCTGGACGCGGCGCTGGTGTTCGAGGAAATGGCCGCGGTCGACCCCTCGACCACGGCCTTCATCACGATCCACAACATGGCGACGTGGATGCTGGGCACCTGGGCGACCGATGCGGTGGCGCAGCAGTGGGGCGAGGACCTCACGAGCGGGCGCAAGCTGGCGTCGTACTGCCTCACCGAGCCGGGTGCCGGGTCGGACGCCGGGTCGCTGAAGACGCGCGCCGAATTGCAGGGCGCCGAGTACGTCATCAACGGCGGCAAGGCCTTCATCTCGGGCGCGGGCGCGACCGACGTGCTGGTGCTGATGGCGCGCACCGGCGGCGCGGGCGCGAGCGGCATCTCGGCCTTTGCGGTGCCGGCGGATGCGCCGGGCATCAGCTACGGCAAGAAGGAACACAAGATGGGCTGGAACAGCCAGCCCACGCGCACCATCAACTTCGACAACGTGCGGGTGCCTGCGCAGAACCTGCTGGGCAAGGACGGCGAGGGCTTTCGCATTGCGATGAAGGGGCTCGACGGCGGGCGCATCAACATCGCGACCTGCTCGGTGGGCGCGGCGCAGGGCGCACTCGACGCGGCGCGCCGCTACCTGCACGAGCGCCAGCAGTTCGGCAAGCCGCTCGCGAGCTTCCAGGCGCTGCAGTTCAAGCTGGCCGACATGGCGACCGAGCTGGTCGCGGCGCGGCAGATGGTGCGGCTGGCCGCATCAAAGTTGGACGCGGGCCATGCGGACGCGAGCACCTATTGCGCGATGGCCAAGCGCTTCGCGACGGATGCGGGCTTCAACGTCTGCAACGACGCATTGCAGCTGCACGGCGGCTACGGCTACCTGAGCGAGTTCCCCCTGGAGCGCCTGGTGCGCGACACGCGCGTGCACCAGATCCTGGAGGGCACCAACGAAATCATGCGCGTCATCGTTGCGCGAAAATTGCTGGAAGGGGACAGCGATATCCGCTGACGCCCCGTACCCGGAACCCCTCAAGACAATGACCGACTCCGTAGTTCTCTTCGACGAAATCAACACCGCCGGTGGCCAGCGCTTCGGCGTGGCCACGCTCAATTCGCCGGCCTCGCTCAACTCGCTCTCGGTGGCGATGGTGCGCCTGCTTACGCCCAAGCTGCGCGAGTGGGCGCAGGACGCCGGCATCGTGGGCGTGCTGCTGCAGGCTGCGGGCGAGAAGGCCTTCTGCGCCGGCGGCGACCTGCGCCAGCTCTACCAGACGCTGCTCGACTGCGGCCCCGAGCGCAACACCTACGCCGAAGACTTCTTCCGCGAAGAGTACGAGCTCGACCACCTGATCCACACCTTCCCCAAGCCCTTCCTGTGCTGGGGCCACGGCATCGTGATGGGCGGCGGCGTGGGCTTGCTGGCCGGCGCGTCGCACCGGGTGATGACGCTGCAAAGCCGCATCGCCATGCCCGAGATCAACATCGGCCTGTACCCCGACGTGGGCGGCAGCTGGTTCCTGCGCCGCACGCCGGGCCGCACCGGGTTGTTCCTGGCGCTGACGGCCGCGAACATCAACGCGCACGACACCATCTTCTGCGGGCTGGCCGACGTGCTGGTACCGCAGGAGCGCAAGGGCGATGTGATCGACGCCATCGCCTCGACCACCTGGGCCGGGGAAGGCAAGGCCGACCGCGCCACGCTGTCGCGCATCCTCGCCAAGGCGGGCGAGGGCGCGGAGATGCCGGCCTCGAAGGTGCGCGAGCACTACGACACCATCAATGCGCTGATGGCCGGCGACGACCTGCTCGACATCGCGAAGCGTCTGCGCGAACTGCAGAGCGACGACGCCTGGCTGCAGACCGCGGCCAAGACCTTCGCCAAGGGCGCGCCGAGCTCGGCCGCGCTGAGCTTCGAACTCTGGCAGCGCGTGTACCGCATGTCGCTGGCCGAAGTGTTCCGCCTCGAGTACTGGGCCTCGCTGGGCTTTTGCGCGCACAAGGACTTTGCCGAAGGCATTCGCGCGGTGCTGGTCGACAAGGACCGCAACCCGCGCTGGAGCCCGGCCACGCTCGAGGAGATCACGCCCGCCTTCATCGAAGACCACCTGCGCCCGCGCGGCGAGATGCCGGCCGAACTTGCATCGCTGGTCTGACACTGCATTCATAAATACGACGGAGACAAACACATGAAGATCGCATTCATCGGCCTGGGCAACATGGGCGGCCCGATGGCCCTGAACCTGCTCAAGGCCGGCCACACGCTCAGCGCTTTCGACCTCTCGGCGGAGGCCTGCAAGAAGTTCGCTGCCGAAGGGCTGCCCATTGCCAAGTCGGCCGCCGAGACGGTGGCCGACGCCGAGGTGGTCGTCAGCATGCTGCCGGCCAGCGCGCACGTCGAGGGCCTGTTCCTCGGCGGCGCCGGCAAGCCCGGCCTGTTGGAGAGCATCAAGGCCGGCACGCTGGTGATCGACAGCAGCACCATCGCCGCGGCCACGTCACGCAAGGTGGCCGAGGCGGCCGCCGCCAAGGGCGTGGCGATGATCGATGCGCCCGTGTCGGGCGGCACCGGCGGTGCGATTGCGGGCACGCTGACCTTCATGGTCGGCGGTGACGCCAAAGACCTGGAGCGCGCGCGCCCGGTGCTCGAGAAGATGGGCGCCAACATCTTCCACGCCGGCGCGGCCGGTGCGGGTCAGACGGCGAAGATCTGCAACAACATGCTGCTCGGCATCCTGATGATCGGTACGTCGGAGGCGCTGGCGCTGGGCGTGGCCAACGGGCTCGATGCGAAGGTGCTGTCCGAAATCATGCGCCGCAGCTCGGGCGGCAACTGGGCGCTGGAAAAGTACAACCCGATGCCGGGCGTGATGGAAACATCGCCGGCGTCCAAGAACTACGCGGGCGGCTTCGGCACGGACCTGATGCTCAAGGACCTGGGCCTGGCGCAAGAGAACGCCACCGCCGTGCGCGCGGCCACGCCCCTGGGCGGGCTGGCGCGCAGCCTGTATGCGGCCCACAGCCTCGCGGGCCATGGCGCACTCGATTTCTCCAGCGTGCTGAAGCTGGTGCAGAAGCCTTTCTGAAGCTGCGCTCGATCAGCCGAAGTGGGCCTTCAGGCCCCACAGGATGCCGATCACCACGACGAACAGCACGAAGAACAGGACCCAGGCACGGGTGAACGCCTGGGTCTCGGTGATGGGTTCGGGCGCAGCCGCGGGGGGTGGGCTGGAAACGGCGGGCGGTGTTGGAGTCATTCCCGACTGTACCCCTCGCCAGCGCTGGCGACGGGGGCTTTCGTGAGGGATGCTCGAAGCGGCCCGTAAAAAGCCCTCTTCGTCAGGTCGCCGCAAGACAGCTTCGCCGACAGTCGAAGGGCAGGCCTTCCTGCCGCCGCAACGCCGGCGTGTCGCTCCCAGGACCCCCAAGCCTTCATGAAACTTCCAAGACACCGACTCCTGCGCCAGATGGTCGTGCGCCCGCGCCTGTTCATTGCCGCGGCCATCGCCATCGCGGTGGGTGTGCTGCTGCCGTCTGCCAACGAAGCGCACCTGGTCACACGCCTGCTGATCGCCTGGAACACCGGCGCCTGCCTGTACGTGCTGCTGGCCGCGGTGATGATGACCCGGTCGACGCAGCAGCTCATGCGCGTGCGCGCAAAGATGCAGGACGAGGGGCAGACCGTCATCCTCGTGCTGGTGGTGGTGTCGGCCATCGCGAGCCTGGCGGCGATCGGCGGCGAACTCGCGGTGGTGAAGGACATGCACGGCCTGGAGAAAATCGCGCACGTCGCGCTGGCCGGGCTCACCGTGGTGTCGTCGTGGGCCTTCACGCAGGTGATGTTCACGCTGCACTATGCGCACGACTACTACGCCGTCACGAGCCAGGGGCGCAAGCCCGGCATCCAGTTTCCGGACGACGACGCGCCGACCTACGGCGACTTCTTCTACTTCTCGGCGGTGATCGGCACGTCGGGGCAGACGGCCGACGTGGCTTTCGTTTCCAAGCCCATGCGGCGCATCGGCTCGGTGCATTGCATCCTGGCGTACCTGTTCAACACGACGGTGCTGGCCTTGCTGATCAACATCGGCGCGAGCCTGTTCTGAGCGCCATGGCACGCGCGCACCACCGATTCGCCGCCGTCGTATTGCTGTGCCTTGCGCCCGCTGCCTGGGCGGACGACGACGCGCCCGAGCTGCCGTTCAAGCTCACGGTCGGCGCCTACCGCGTCTCGGGCGGCGGCCTGCCCGCAGGGCCGGGGCTGGACCTGAACCTGCGCTACACCTACGGCGACGGCAATGTGTGGATCGGCTGGTTCCGCTCGCCGGTGCTCGACTTCGCACAACCGCGCGCTGGCTGGGACCACACCTTCACCGTGGGGCCGGTGCGGGTGTTGCCGTCGCTGCAGGTGGCCTCCGGCGGCTTCGTCGGCGGCAGCCTCGCGGTCGAAACGGGCGACAGCTGGTTCGTCGGCACGGGGCTGGGCCGTACCAACCTGCGCAACTACGCGAACCTGAACTTCGATCCGAACGATTCATACACCGTGTACGGCGGCTACAAGTGGACCGATGGCACGGCGCTGTCGCTCTCGCTGATTCGCGACAACCGGCTGAACCCCGACCAGCAGGACGTGCACCTGGTCTACCGCATGCCGCTGCCCGAGCGGCAGCGCCTGACCGTCGACCTGCTGGCCAAGCAGGGCACGGTCGACGGGCAGTTCATCCGCCGCGCCGGGCTCACGGTGACCTACGACTGGCCGCGCTGGTTCGTTCGCGCGGCATATGACCCGAAGGTGAATTTCACGGCGCAGGACATGGTGCGGTTGTCGGTGGGCACGCGGTTCTAGTGTGTTTTTCCCTCCCCCGCTGGGGGAGGGCCAGGGTGGGGGCTCGACGGCGTCGGATGGAAGCATGCGCTTGGTCGGGGCGTGCCCCCATCCCGGCCTTCCCCCAGAGGGGGAAGGAGCCAAGACCAATGCCGGACCCAACCCCTACAGCAGCTCGATCCCCGGCAGGCTCTTGAAGCAACTCTCCCGCGTGATCCGCACGAAATCCGCCAGCCACGGCTGCCCCGACGTGCCCTGCGTGCATGCCATGTACAGCCGCCCCGTCAGCCCCCTTGCGCCCACGCGCCGCGCCGTGACATAGCCGCGGTCCAGGTAGTTCTGCACCGCCCACAGCGGCAGCGTCGCCACGCCGCGCCCGCTGGCCACCAGTTGCAGCATCGCCACCGTGAGTTCCGTGGTGCGCCGGTGCGCGGGCTCCACGCCGGCGGGCGCGAGCACCTGACGCACGATGTCGAGCATCTCGTCGGGCACGGGGTAGGTGATCAGCGTCTGGTCGGCGAAGTGCCGCGCCGTGAGGTGCGTGCGGGCCGTGAGCGGATGGTCGTTGGCCAGCAGGGCCATGATCTCGAAGCGGAACAGCGCGTGGTAGTCCACCGTTTCGTCGGGGTCTTCCTCAGACACGATGGCCACTTCGGCGCGGTTCTGCATCACCAGCGCAATGGGGTCGGGGTGGAAGCCGGAGACGATGTCGAGTTCGATCTCGGGCCAGCGCTGGCGGAACGCATCCATGGCCGGCATCAGCCAGTCGAAGCAGGTGTGGCACTCGACCACGATGCGCAACTGCCCGCTGCGTCCCAGCGCCAGCCGCGCCACATCGCGCTCGGCTTCCTCGATCAGCGGCAGTGCGGTGTCGGCCAGCTGCAGCAGCCGCAGGCCGGTGGTGCTGAACTGCGGCGGCACCGACTTGCGCTCGAACAGCTGGGCGCCATAGCGGTCTTCGAGCAGCTTGATCTGGTGCGACAGCGCCGACTGTGTGAGGTTGAGCAGCTGCGCGGCGCGCACCAGGCTGCCGGTGTCGCGCAGCGCGATCAGCGTGCGCAGATGACGTATTTCAAGGACGGACTGCAACATGAAAATGATTCAAGCGAACGGGCAAAAGGTTTCGTTTGAATCATATTCCGTAAACGCAGACCATCGTGGATTCAAGATCAGCGACCGGACCACCTGCAATGACGACCCGTATCCACACCCTCGGCTTTCCGCGCATGGGCGCCCAACGCGAACTGAAGTTCGCCCTGGAGCAGCACTGGCGCGGCGAGATCGACCGCGCCGCGCTCGAAGCCGTCGGCGAGACGCTGCGCGCGCGCCACTGGCAGGCCCAGCGCGACGCCGGGCTCGACTTCGTGACGGTCGGCGACTTTGCGTTCTACGACCATGTGGCCAACCACATCCAGCTGCTCGGCTGCGAGCCCGCGCGCTTCGACTTCAAGGGCGGCGAGGCCGAGCTGTCGCGCTACTTCAAGATGGCGCGCGGGGTGGAAACCGAAGTGGGCCATGTGCACGACGACAGCTGCGACCACGGCGCGCAAGGCACCTTCGCGCTGGAAATGACCAAGTGGTTCGACACCAACTACCACTACTTGGTGCCCGAGTTCAATGCGGCCACGCAGTTCAAGCTCGCATCGACGCGCCTGTTCGACGAAGTGGCGCAGGCGCAGCAGGCCGGCCATGCGGTCAAGGCCGTGCTGCTGGGGCCGCTGAGTTTCCTGTACCTGGGCAAGGAAAAGGAAGCCGGCTTCGACCGCTTCTCGCTGCTCGATGCGTTGCTTCCCGTGTACGAACAGGTGCTCGCGCGCCTGAAGCAGCAGGGCGTGGCGTGGGTGCAGATCGACGAGCCCATCCTCGGCCTCGACCTGCCCGAGGCCTGGCGCAACGCCTTCGAGCGCGCCTACTGGCAGCTCGCCCGCAGCGCGCCCAGGCTGCTGCTGGCCACCTACTTCTCGCCGCTGTCGGACAACCTGCGCCTGGCCTGTCAGTTGCCGGTGGCCGGCCTGCATGTGGACGCCGTGCGTTCGCCGCAGGAGCTGACGGGCGTGGCCGACTGGCTGCCGGCGCACAAGGTGCTGTCGGTCGGCGTGGTCGACGGGCGCAACATCTGGCGCACCGACGTCGACGCCGCGCTGGCCAAGCTGAAGCCGGTTGCTGAAAAGCACAAGGGCGAGCTGTGGATCGCACCGTCGTGCTCGTTGCTGCATGTGCCGTTCAGCCTTGCGGCCGAGGCGAAGCTCGACGCCGAGCTGAAATCGTGGCTCGCCTTCGCCGTCGAGAAGCTCGACGAGCTGCGGGTGCTGCGCGCCCTGCTCGATGGCGGCGAAGCCTCCGTCGCCGAAGAACTCAAGGCCGCCCGCGCGGCGGTCGCCGCTCGCCGCCGCAGCCCGCGCGTGCACCGCGCCGACGTGGCGCTGCGCCTGGCGCGCAGCGTGGTCGGCGACGACGCCCGCACGTCGGTCTTCACGCAACGCCAATCGGTGCAGCGCACGCGCTTCGCCTTGCCCGCGCTGCCGACCACCACCATCGGCTCGTTCCCGCAGACGGCGGACATCCGCGCCGCGCGCGCTGCCTTCAGGCGCGGCGAGCTTGACGCTACCGGCTACCGCGAGAAGATGCGCGCCGAAATCGCGCTGGCGGTGCGCAAGCAGGAAGAACTGGGCCTCGACGTGCTGGTGCACGGCGAGGCCGAGCGCAACGACATGGTCGAGTACTTCGGCGAACAGCTGGCCGGCTTTGCCTTCACCGCCAACGGCTGGGTTCAGTCGTACGGTTCGCGCTGCGTGAAGCCGCCGGTGATCTTCGGCGATGTGGCGCGCCCCGCCGCCATGACGGTCGAGTGGACCGCGTATGCGCAAAGCCTCACGAAGCTGCCGATGAAGGGCATGCTGACCGGCCCCGTGACCATCCTGCAATGGTCCTTCGTGCGCGACGACCAGCCGCGCGCCACCACCTGCGAGCAGATCGCCTGGGCCATTCGCGACGAGGTGGTCGACCTCGAAGGCGCGGGCATCGGCATCGTCCAGATCGACGAGCCCGCCATCCGCGAGGGCCTGCCGCTGCGCCGCGCCGGTTGGCCCGCCTACCTGAAGTCGGCCACGCGGGCCTTCCGCATCAGCGCCTCGGGCGTGCGCGACGAGACGCAGATCCACACGCACATGTGCTATTCGGAGTTCAACGACATCCTGCCGGAGATCGCGGCCATGGACGCCGACGTGATCACCATCGAGACCAGCCGCTCCGACATGGAGCTGCTGCGCGCGTTCGGCGGATCGGGCGGCCAGAACAACGCGGGGGGCTTTCGCTACCCGAACGAGATCGGCCCGGGCGTGTACGACATCCATTCCCCGCGTGTGCCGTCGGTCGAAGAGATCGTGCGCCTCATGCGCAAGGCTGCGGGCGTGGTGCCTCACCAGAACCTGTGGATCAACCCCGACTGCGGCCTGAAGACCCGAGGCTGGCCCGAGACCGAGGCGGCGCTGTCGAACATGGTCACGGCGGCGAAGCTGCTGCGCAAGGAACTCGTGGTGGCCTGACGGCCCGAGGGCCTCAGGGCCAATTCCACGGCCAATGCATGCGCGCCAATAATGGCGCCATGCTTGCACTGAACCGCCTCTCTTCGCTCTTCGCGCCTCGTTGCTCCCTGTTTGTCCTTTTGTTCCTGGCCCCCTTGGTGGGCTGGGCGCAAAGCCGTGCCGAGGCGCTGCTGCAGTTCGAAGGCGTGCCGGCGCGCTACCAGGCGTCGTATGCGTCCGGCGCCGTGGCGCGCGGTGCGAAGGAGCTGCTGGACCCCGACGACGCGGCCATTGCCGGCAAGGCGCTCAAGGCGCTGGACGCGGCGGCCTCTCGCGCATTCAATGCCAAGGCCTCGGTGGCCGCCATCCGGCAGGAAGTGGATGCCGCAGGCAAGGGCGGCGCCGCCCCCAGCCCTGAAGTGCGGGCCGCCGTGGCCCGCTTGGCGAAGCTGCGCACCGACTACGCCGCCATGAGCGAAGCCGGCAAGGCCGAGTTCTTCAACCGCGAACGCGCGCGCCCCGCCGACCCGGCCCGCACCGAGCTGCTCGAACGCATGGCGGTGGGCGAAGTGCGCGAGATCGACTTTTCCAGCCAGTTGCTGATGAGCGCGGTGGTCAAGCAACTGGCGCGCGGCAACGGCGGCCAACTCAGCGGCCTGCCCGACAGCACGCTCGACATGGCGCTGGACACGCTGTGGTCGCGCGGCGTCACCTCCACGCGACCGCGCAACCTGATGACCGTGGCGCGCGAGTTCGAGAAGCAGATCACGCAGGCGCTGTTAGCGGCCTTGCCCGATGCCGACGTGGCCGCCCTGCTGGCGTGGCGCAACGACCCGCAGGCGGCGGCGGAGCGCGAGGCGCTGGTGGGAACCTACCGCGCCGAGGTCAAGGGCAGCGGTGGCGTCGCGCTGCGCACGCTGGTGCGCGCCTGGCCGCGGTCCTGAGTGGTTGGTCAATGGCATGAAAAGTGCTTGCGTTGCAGGCACATCATTGCCGTTCGGCACACAGAAAAGACAGTTGGGTTAGCGTTGTCAGAAAGTTCCTCTTCATTGTTTCAATTTCATGAACACTGCGATTCGATTGAATAGGGTTTTCCCTAGGAATCGTCGTGCACACTTGCGCAACACAAAGCCAAGTTAATAAGGAATTGATATGAAGACCTCGAAGATCCTCGCCGCCGCTGCCCTGTCCCTGCTCGCCGCCGCTGGCGCACATGCAGAAACCTACGAAGGCGTGCAAGCCATCACCTCCGGCTACAGCCGTGCCGACGTGGCACCGCAAGCCGTTGCCGCCGCTCGTGCCGGCAACGTGTACGGCGACGGCGTGTCGTCGACCGTGGCTCCCGCCCTGACCGCTTCGGCCGACCGCGCCACCATCCGCACCGAAGCCGTGGCCGCTGCCCACGCACCTGGCCAGAACCTGCGTCGCGAATCGTTCGCCGACAGCGTGGTGCCTGCTCAGGCCAAGGCCCGCACCTTCACGCGCCAAGCCGGCCTGTAATCGGAAGGCGGCGCAAGCCGCTTCGATTCAAGCCACGCGCTCCAAACCGGACCCTGCGAAAGCAGCGTCCGGTTTTTTCATGGGGCCTTGCGTCGGGTCCCATGCCGGTGGCAGTCGGGCGCATGGTCGTCCACGACGCCCGTGGCCTGCAGCCACGCATAGACGATGACCGGCCCCACGAACTTGAAGCCGCGCTTCTTCAGCGCCGCCGACATCTCTTCCGACAAAGGCGTTTTCGTCGGCACGCTGCCGGTGCGGTTGACGATGGGTTTGCCACCCGCCATGCCCCACACGAACGCCGAAAAGTCTTCGCCCGCCGCCTGCATGGCGAGGTAGGCGCGCGCATTGCCGATGGTGGCCTCGATCTTCGCGCGCGAGCGCACGATGCCCGCGTCCTGCATCAGCCGGTCGACATCGGCCTCGGTGAACTTGACGATCTTCTCCGGCACGAAACCCCTGAACGCCTTGCGGAAGGCGTCACGCTTGCGCAGGATGGTGAGCCACGACAGCCCGGCCTGGAAGCCGTCGAGCATGAGCTTTTCCCACAGTGCGCGGCTGTCATGCTCGGGCACGCCCCATTCGGCGTCGTGGTAGGCCGCCAGCAGCGGGTCGGTCTGGGCCCAGGCGCAGCGGATCTTGTCGGTGCTGTTGCTCATTGTTCGGTTCGTTGCTCGGCTATCGTCGGGTGGTGTTCAGCATTGAGGGAGTCAGGTACATGCCGCATTTTCAATTTCCATTGTCGGCCCTGTCGATGGGTCTGGTTGCCGTGCTCGGCCTTGGTGCGCCCGTGCACGCCGACACGCTCAGAAAGCCCCAACTCGATCAGCTTGCCGCCGCATGGCAAGGCGGCAGGCGGCCCGCGAATTTCAACGCCTTTCTCGCTCAGGCCGCCAAGGCCCACCCCGCGCTGCAACCCGGCGTGGCCGCGTACCGAGCGAAAAAACCGCTCGCCGGTGACGACCTCGTCAACATCGCGCGCCTGCTCGGTTTGTACAACCGCCTCCAGAACCAGCAGGCCGTGATCGCGAGCATCGGCACCATGGTGGCCATTCCGACGGTGCGCAACGTGCAGGTCCCGCCGCACGAAAGCGCGCAGATCGCCGAGTTCGGCAAGCTGGTCGAAAAGATGGCGGGCGACTTCGGCCTGTCGTACCGCAACGTCGACAACCGCATCTTCGAAGTCAGCCTGAAGGGCAGGGGCAGCGAAGAATTCGGCATCCTCACGCACGCCGACGTGGTGCCCGCGGTGCTGTCCGAATGGGTGCTGGACGACGGCACCCGGCTCGACCCCTTCAAGATGACCCGTGTGGGCGACTTCCTGTACGGCCGAGGCACCATCGACGACAAGGGCTCCATCGCCGCCGTGCTCTTCGCCATGAAGGCCGTGAAAGACAGCGGCCTGCCGATCGAGCGCAGCGTGCGGCTGATGATCGAGACCACCGAGGAAACCGGCGGCGACGCCATGCAGTACTACCGCACCAGGACCCAGCTGCCGGCCTACAACATCGTGCTCGACAGCAAGTACCCGGCGGTGGTGGCCGAGAAGGGCTCGGGCGCGCTGAAGGTGCTGTTCCCGGCGGAGCAGGCAGACGGCGCGTCGACGGCCATCATGGCCATGACCGGCTCGGCATCGGCCAACGCCATTTCGCAGACGGCCACCGCCACGCTCAAGGGCGGCGACCTCGCCGCCGCGGCGGCGAAGCTCGAAGCCGCCAAGTCCACCTTCCTGCAGAAGTACGAAGGTCAGGGCGGCAAGTTCGCCATCGACATTGCGCGCGGCGCCGACGCCATCGAAATCAAGGTGACCGGCGTCTCGGCGCACGGCTCGCGCCCCGAAGAAGGTGTGAACCCGCTTCCCCGCCTCGCGTTGTTCCTGCAGGAGTCCGGCGTGCCACTGGCCGCCAATCACTACCTGAAGGCCGCGAAGTACATCGACGCGCTCTATGGCACCGGCTACCTCGGCGAGAAGATGGGGCTGGGCTACGCCGACGACTTCATGGGCCCGCTGACCTTCTCGCCCAATCTCGTTCGCACGGGCAGCGACGGCAAACTTGAAGTGACGGTCAACGTGCGCATGCCGCGCGGGCGCACGCCCGAGGAACTGAAGGCGCAGGTCAGTTCGAAGATCGACGCGTGGGCGAGCACGAACGGCGTGAAGCTCGAAGTGGCCTACGACCAGGGCAACTGGATGGCGCGCGACCCCCAGGGCGCGTGGCTGTCGACGCTGTTGAACATCTACGGCGACACCACCGGACTGGAAGCCAAACCCGTGCCCACGGCCGGCAGCACCACGGCCAAGTTGATGCCCAACGCCATCAACTTCGGGCCCGCGATGCCCGGCAAGAAGTACACCGCGCACAACGCCAAGGAATACAAGGAAGTGCCCGACCTCGACGCCGACATGCAGATGTTCACCGAGATGCTGGTGCGCATCGGCAACCTCAAGCAGATGGACTGAGCGGCCCGCAGGCAAATCCCTTCAGCGCCAGCAACTCGTCCAGGATGGGGCACGCGGGTTGGTGGTCGCCCAGGCACAGGTCCGCCAGGCGCTCCAGCAGCCGTTTCTTCGTCTGAAGCGCCTCGATCTGCAATTCGAGGTCCTCGGTCCGGGTCAGGGCAATGCGCTTCACGTCGCAGCTCGCGCGATGCGCATCGCGCCAAAGGGCAAGCAGGCGGGCGACTTCGTCCATCCCGAAGCCCAGGGCGTGCGCTCTTCGAACAAAGCGCAGCACGCAGATGTCCTCGTGCGTGTACCGGAGCCCGGCGGCACCGGCCCGCTCGTCCGTCGCAATCAGGCCGCGCGCCGCGCATTGGCGAACCAGCCTTTGCGAGACGCCCGCGCGCGCCATGACCTCATCGATGCCTATCCCCATGCGATGTGACGGGGTGCCTGGCACGGTTGCCGCTTCGGGCACGTCCGAACGGCGCTGTGGTGCATGGGTGCAAGGATTCATCCGACCTCCTGTGGAAGAGCTTCGGAGTGTTCGGCCTCGCACGGTGTCAAGGTCAAGCGGCTGGCCCGCTTTCCCTTGGCGGCCAGAGGGAAATGCGAGGGCAACGAGGAGGACCGGGACGAACCTCGGTCGGCCTACCGCAGGCCGCGTGCCTGCAGCGTGGCCTTCAGCCGCCGCACCTCGTGCTGCAGATCGAGGATCAGCGCGGCCGCGTCGAGCCCCACGCCGAAATCGCGCTCCAGCCGGCGCGCTTCCAGCGCATGCTGCAGGTCGGCGCTGGAGAACTGCCAGCGCTCGGGCGGCGTCTGGGCCTCGGCCGTCTCGATGTGCAGGATGCCGACCTCGACCAGCTGCACGACCCAGGCGGTGTCCGCGCCCACGGCATGCGCCAGTTCGGCGGCCGCCAGCGGCTGCGAGGCGCTGATGGCGGTGGCGGTTGTGAGGGTGAAATTCACCATGCTCAGGCTCCCAGATGCTGGCGTGGGTTGAACGATGCCGTGGCCTTGGCCAACTGCTCGTAGGCCTGGCGCGCGTCTTCACTGTCGGCGGGCGGCAGCGCAATGTCCAGAAGCAGGTACAGGTCGCCGGGCGTCTTGCCCGCGAGCCCGCGGCCCTTCAGGCGCAGCTTGAGGCCGCTGCGCGCGTTGCGCGGCACGGTCACCTCGACCACGCCGCCGGTGGGTGTGGGCACCTCCACCTGCGCGCCCAGCGCCGCCTCGGCGGGCGTGACTGGCAGCGTCATGTACAGGTCGCGTTCTTCCACGCGGTAGAGCTTGTGCGGCGTGATGCGCACCTCGAGGTACAGGTCGCCCGCGGCTTCGCCGCCGTGGCCGGGCATGCCTTGCCCCGCGAGGCGGATGAACTGGCCCGGGTGCATGCCCGGCGGGATCTTCACGCTGAGCGTGCGGTTCTCAAGTTTCGGATGGCCCTGCGCGTCGACGGTCTGCGCGCGCAACGTGATCTCGCGCTCGGCGCCGTTGAGCGCGTCTTCCAGCGAGATCTCGATGGCCGCATGGTGGTCTTCGCCGCGCGCGCGAAAGTTCTGCCGCGCGGCGCCGCGCCGCTCGGCATCGCCGAACATCGAGGAGAAGAACTCGCTGAAGTCCGCATGATCGGCCGGGCCCTGGCGCGGGCCGCGGTGAAATTCGTAGCCTTCGTCCCAGCCGGGCGGCGGCTGGAAACCGCCTTCGGGGCTGCCGCCGCGCGCCACGCGGTCGGCCAGGGCGTCGTAGGCGGCGCGTTTTTCCTTGTCGCCCAGCACGTCCTTCGCCTCGTTGATGTCGCGCATGCGCTTCTCGGCGTCGGGCTCCTTGCTGACGTCGGGGTGGTACTTGCGCGCAAGCTTGCGGTAGGCCTTGCGCACCTCGTCGTCGGACGCGGTGCGTTCGATGCCCAGAGCGCTGTAGTAGTCCTTGAAATCCATGGTGTGTGGCTGTTCGTTGGGTGGACGGCTTGGCGGGTTCCGGGCGTTTGTGGCGGTGGTTCTACGCCAGGGAGGCCTCGCCGTCTGCATGCCGCAGCAGCGGCGTAACCGCCCATGTGGGGCCGGTGCGCTGGAAACGCAATGGCTGCGCGTTGCCCAGCACCGTGAAATCGACCGGCACCCCCAGCAGCGCGGCCAGCACATACAGCGTGCCGCCGTGCGCCACCACCAGCACCGGCGCGGGTTGCTGCAGCGCTGCGTCGAGCGCGGCGCGCTTGCGGCTGACGAACTGCGCCAGTGTTTCGCCGCCCTCGGGCTCGCAGGCCCAGTCGATGTTCGCCGACGACGTGCCGATCAGCGCGCCGAAGTTGCGCTCGCGCAGCGTCTCGTGCGCGGTGGGCGTGAGGCGCAGCGCGGCGCCCACGGTGTGCGCGGTGTCGAAGGCGCGCCGCGCGTCGCTGCACACGATGGTGCGGATCGGCTCGCCCGCCAGCAGCTCGGCGGCGTGCGCGGCCTGCTGCAGGCCCAGTTCGCTCAGCGGCTCGTCGGGCGCCTGGAACACGCGCAGCGCGTTGCGCCCGGTCTGGCCGTGGCGCAGAAAGTAGAAGTGGTCGCAGGCCGGCGCGAGCGGCTGCGCCTGCGCAAGGCGCACCAGCTGGTCGAGCCCGCCTGCGGCGGTGTGGGAGGAAGGGTTCTGTGTGGACATGGATTCCGAATCAATAGGCCCGCTCAGTACCGGCTCAGTAGGCCAGCTGCAGCGGCTTGCCTTCGCGCTGCGCCTGCACGTCGGCCGGGTGGAACGGCAGCGGATGCCACTGCTTGGCCGCGAACAGGGGCAGCTGGTCGTAGGCGCGCGGCGAAGCCGGGTCGCTGCTCTGGCCGTAGGTGAGCAAACCTTGGGCCACCGGGCCGCTCGCGTCAAAGGTCACGACCTGGATGTAGCTGCTGCCGTAGTTGACGTTGTAGCCCTTCGGATCGATGAGCGACTGCCCCTGCGACTCCAGCTTGTTGAGCACGCCCTCGAACTCGTCGCCGCCGTGCAGCGCGATCTGCTGGCCGCGCACCAGGCGCGACTGCGGCACGCCCAGCGCCACGTCGGCCGCGAAGCCGGCGGTGCGCAGCGTGGTCACCGCGTCGCCGACTGCCTTGAAGACGGCCTCGCGCGTGGCGGGCGTGGCCATGTCCAGGCCGGCCGGCGTGGTCACGGGTTGTGCGGGGTCGAAGGGCTGGCGCCACACCTTCGGAATGTCCTTGGCCTTGCGCCAGAACTCGCGGAACAGCGCGGCGCCCTTCGAATCGGCATTGCTGGTGCGGTCCCACGCCGTCAGCACGCGGCAGCCCTGCGCCTGCTCGACGCTGAGCGACGTGCCCGCGCCGGCACAGGCGGCCCGCAGGTCGTCCATGACCAGCATGCCGGCCAGGTTCCTGTCGCGGAAGATCACGCTGCGCAGCTCGGTCGCGCCCATGCGGTTGCCCGCCAGGCCGTCGCTGCCTGCAAGGCGGCCTTCGATTTCCATGATGGCGCTGCGCGTGCGCAGCCGCTGCGGCACGCCGATGGGGCCGACCAGCGGAGAAACCCCCGCCATCGGCGCCACGCTCGGGTTGGCGAGCCAAAAGCTGTCGTTGCTGTTCTGCACGTAGTCGGGCGTCACCAGCACCGGCATGCGTGCGGGCGCGATGATGCCGGGCGCGGCGGCCGTGGTGTCGCGGTTCCAGGCGCAGGCGCTGCGCGAGCCGTCGAGCACCGGCAGGCCGGCCGCGTTGAGCAGCGCCGCGGCGGCGGGCGAGGGCGCACAGGCGCGCAGCATGTCGGCCGACACGTCGGGCACCACCGACAGGTCGGCGTACATGGCGTTGCCGTCGCGGTCGGCGGCGATGGTGTTGATCCACGGCATGCCCTGGTTGCCCATGGCGGCGCGCAGCTCGCCCACATTGCGGGCCAGGGCCATCTTCATCCAGCTTTCGGCCGATCGCACGTTGAGCGTGTTGGCGTCGCGGATGGCGTAGGCCTTCTGCGCGGTCCAGCCCAGGCCGGCGCGCGGCAGCGAGATCACCGGGCCCCAGTCGGTTGCGTAGAAGGTGTGCTGCGCGGGCGCGCCGCTGCCGCCGGTGGAGGCGTCGGGCAGCACCACGGTGCGCGCGACCATCTTCTTCGGCTGGCCGTCGACCCAGTACACGGTCGGGTCGGCGGGGTCGAGCTTGAGCTCGTACAGCGTGAAGCGCTTGCCGGTGGACACCGTGTGCGTCCAGGCCACGTCCTTGTTGAAGCCGATCGACACCACCGGGCTCAGGCCGCCGGTGGCGCCCATCACGTCGAGCTGACCGGGAATGGTCAGGTGCATCTGCCAGAAGCGGTTGGTGCCGTTCCACGGGAAGTGCGGGTTGCCCAGCAGCAGGCCCTTGCCGTCCGGCGTGGCGTTGCGCCCGAAGGCCCAGCCGTTGGAGCCCAGCTCGCCGCCCTCGGGGTTGGCGTTGAAGCTGTGGCGGCCGATTTCGGCCACGGCTTCCTTCAGGTCGACGGGCACGGCGCTGGTCCTGGCGCCCGGTGCTGGCGGCACGGCGGCCAGCACGGCGCCGGCCAGCGCACCCAGGCCACCCTGGATCATCGATTGCTCGGTGGCGCGCGACAGGTCCGCCATGGTCATCGGCCGCACCCAGGGCTTGCCGCGGCAGGCGGCGGGCAATCCATTGGGGCCGGCGTCCTGCAGGTAGCGGTTGTAGCCCGCCACGTAGCCGCGCAGCGCGGCCTTCACGTCGGGGCCGGTGGCGGCGCCGGCGCGTGCCAGCGCGGCGTCGTCCATGTGGTAGCGGATGAACAGGTCGATCTGCGCGTTCGGCATGCGGCCCAGCCCCAGCTCGCCGGTGTTCTGCGCGCCCAGGAACTGCGAACGGTCGCCGCGCAGCGTGAGCAGGTGCTCGGCGGTCTGGCAGACGTTGTCTTGTGCGTGCGCGTAGGCGCTGCCGTAGGCCAGGCCTTCGTAGTCGGGCGCCGTGATGTGCGCGATGCCGAAGGTGGTGCGCTCGATGGTCACGTTGCGCCCGCCGGGCGGCGGCGCACTGGCGCAGGCGGCCAGCAGGGTGGCTGTGCCGACGGCAAGAACCGTCAGGGAAAACCGGGGAAAGGAGCTTGTCTTCTTGGGTGTCATGGTGCGGGCGTGTTGTTCTTTGAAAAAAATCGGCAAGCCGATTAAAGGGCGTGCCCGCCGCCGCGTCTGTCACCGTTGCGGCACGCCGCGCGCTGTTCAGCCGAACTTCATGCCCTTCGGGCGGGCCTGCAGCCGGTCGATGTAGGCGTCGATCTTCGGCCGGTTCGAGCGCCCGCCGAACGCGCGGTGCCAGATGAACATGGAGCCGATCATCACGTCCGCCGCGGTGAACCGCGCGCCGAACAGGTACGGCCCTTCGCCGAGTTCGCGCTCCACCGCATCCTTGGCGTGCTCGAAATCGGTCCAGCCGCGCGCGCTGTTGTTGCTGCGGATCTTCATCAGGCTGTCGCCCATCGCGGGCTCCAGCTGCGAGGTCGAATAGACCATCAGCGACAGGTAGCGCCCGCGCTCGGGCGAACCCACCGGCGGTGCGAGCCGCGTGTGGGGAAACTTTTCGGCCACGTACATGCAGATGGCCGCGTTCTCGAAGACGCGCGTGCGCCCGTCGACCAGCGCGGGCAGCTTGCCGGCAGGGTTGATCTTCAGGAACTCGGGCGTCTTGTGCGCCTGGTCCTTGATGAGCGTGGTGACGATCTCGTAGTCGACGCCCGCCTCGTCGAGCATCCACTTGGCCACCTGCGAGCGGCTGTGCGGGTCGAAATACAGCTTCATGGGCCTTCTCCTTCGTCGTGAAAACTCAGAAAGAACTCAGAACTTGGGAATGCGCAAGGTCTTGCTGATCATGAGCGTGCCCGACAACGCGAACATCAGCGTGAGCGGATGCAACTGCCACGGCCCGACGACCCATGCGCCGCCCCACAGCGCGCTGCCGATATGCCCCTGCCAGGCCGCG
The DNA here is from genome assembly GCF_051216435.1 of Variovorax pasteuri. Taxonomy (NCBI): domain Bacteria; kingdom Pseudomonadati; phylum Pseudomonadota; class Betaproteobacteria; order Burkholderiales; family Comamonadaceae; genus Variovorax; species Variovorax pasteuri. Next base: position 111,814 of record NZ_JBPJZS010000012.1, on the reverse strand, counting down.
TACGCCAGCACGCCGACCAGCACCACGCTGGTGGGAATGGGCGTGCCCTCGAAGTACTTCACCTTGTTCGCGCCTTCGGACAGCGACTCTGCCGTCACGTTGTAGCGCGCGAGCCGGCTCACGCCGCAGCACACGAAGTAGACCAGGATGGCGCAGTCCCAGCCGCCGTTCAGGCCGGCCGCGAAGCCCAGCGCGGCGGGCGCCACGCCGAAGGAGATGATGTCGGCCAGCGAATCGAGCTCGCGCCCGAGCGCCGACTGCGTCTGGCGCCAGCGCGCGATGCGTCCGTCGAACACGTCGAAGATGAAGGCCGCCGGTGCCAGTGCCGCCGCCCACAAGAACTGCGTGAGCGACTGGCTCGCCATGTAGGCCATCGCCAGGAACACCCCGCCCACCCCGCATGCGGCGTTGCCGAGCGTGAATACATCGGCCAGGTGGAACTCCCGGATCATCGAGAAATGCTTGCGGGTGGGTGAGGGCGTGGTCATGAAGAAGGAAGAGAGGCAGGTCTCGAAAGCGGCGGATGGACCGCACCTTAACCCAAGCGCGGGGCGCCTTTTGTAGTCGCGGTCCGACGAAAAGTCGGCGAGCCGGGGCGGCCGGGCGCGCCGCTGCAGGCCCGGTCAGACGCCCTGGTGCGATTCGACGATCCGCGCGAAGCGCCCGAGCAGCCCGGCCGCCGTGTCGGTGTCGGCCACGCGCTCGCGCAGCGCGGCCGGGTCGGCGCCTTCGCGGCGCAGGCCGTCGGCCAGCATGTCGATGTAGGCGCGCATGGTGTCGGCGTCGAACTCGGGATGGAACTGAAGTCCCCAGGCGTTGTCGCCAACGCGGAAGGCCTGCACCGGCTCGTGGTCATTGCCGGCGAGCCGCACCGCGCCCTCGGGCAGCCGCAGCGCGCTTTGCCAGTGCACCACGTTCGCCGCAAACTGTGCGGGCAGGCCGCGCATCAGTTCGTCGGTGGCGGCGGCGTCGTCGAGCGTGACGTTCACGGTGCCGACCTCCGCGCCCTGTGGGTGGTTGCCCGCCTCGCCGCCCAGCGCGTGCGCCAGCAGCTGGTGGCCGTAGCAGATGCCCAGCACCGGCGTGTGGCGCGCCACCAGTTGCGCCAGCCAGGCGGCGGTGGTCTCGCTCCAGGGTTCGCGGTGCGACACCATCGCATGCGAGCCTGTCACCACCACGCCCGACACCGCGCCTGCATCGGGCAGCGTGTCGCCCCGGCGCGGGTCGACCACCAGGATCGGCAGCGCCTGCGTGCCGAGCCCGTCGGCGATCCAGTGCTCGAAGTCGCCGCTCTGCGCGCGAAGGGCTTCGAAGGTGCTTCCGACCTTGACGATGACGAGCGGATGAGGGGGCGTGTTCTGCATGCCTGCGATCATGCCGCAGCCTGAAGGCTTCCCTGGAGCGCTCGGTTTCAGCGCCGGGTGCCGCCGTGCTGCAGCAGGTCCATGAACGCCCGCCCCACCGGCGACGGCGAGCGGCCCGCCCGCGTCACCAGTCCGATGGGCCGCGACATGGCGGGCCGTTGCAGCGGCACCGTCACCAGGTCGTCGTTGCGCGTGAGCTGCAACGCCAGCCGGGGCAGCGCCGTGATGCCCAGTCCCGCGGCCACCAGCGCACCGGCTGCGGCCACGCTCGGGTATTCCAGCGCCGGCACCACCTGCAGACCGCGCTGCAGAAAGGCCGCGTCGGTGATCGGGCGGATGCTGCTGTGAAAACCGCTGGCAATGAAAGGCCGTGTCGCAAACACCGACCATGCCACCGAGGCCCTGCCCGCCAGCGCATCGTCGTGCCGGCACAGCAGCACGAAGGGGTCGTCGATCAGGTGGCGGTACAGCATGGGCTCCTGCGGTGCGGGGCGCACGGTGATGCCGAAGTCCGCGCGGCCCTCGTCCACGGCTGCGCGGACCTGGTCGGCCGGTCCCTCGATCAGCGAGAACGTCACCTCCGGGTGGCTTAGGCGGAACCCGGCGATGGCATGGGGCAGCAACGCAACGCCCGTCGAGGGCAGCGCGGCGATGGTGAGGTGGCCGCTGCGGCCCTCCAGAAACTGCGACAGCTCGCTGAACGAGCTGTGGAAGTTCTCCAGGATGCGCAGCGCGATCGGCAGCAGCTCGCGGCCCGCGGGCGTGAGCTCCACATGCCGCGTGTCGCGGTCGAACAGCCGCGTGCCGGCCAGTTCCTCGACGATGCGGATCGTGCGGCTCAGCGCTGGCTGCGACACGTGCAGCGCGAGCGCGGCGGCGCGAAAGTTCAAGGTCTTCGCCAGCTCGGCGAAGGCCTCCAGTTGCTGCAGCGTGATGTCGATTCGCATGGACTCAGCCCGTCGGGATTGATCCGTTCAAGTTATCACAGATATAGAAATATTCGTCTTCCCAGATCAATGGCCGGCGACCAGACTTGCGGCCATCGAACAACGAGAAAGGCCCACCCCGGGGCTCGAGACATGCAAAAAATACTGGAAGGCATCCGGGTGCTGGAACTCGGGCAGGTGCTGGCCGGACCGTTCGCCGGCGCGATACTCGCGGACCTCGGGGCCGACGTCGTCAAGCTCGAGCGCACCGAGGGCGGCGACGACGCGCGCCACATGGGGCCGGCCTTTCGCCACGGCGACGCGCTCAACTTTCATGTGTTCAACCGTGGCAAGAAGTCTGTCGCCATCGACCTGAAGAGCGCCGAGGGCATGGCGGTGTTCGAGCGGCTCGCGGGCGAGTCGGACATCCTGATCCACAACCTGCGCCCAGGCGTCACGCGCTCGATGCGCATCGACGGGCCGACCCTGTGCGCACGCCATCCGCGCCTGATCTATTGCGAAATCTCCGCCTTCGGCCACACCGGGCCGCTCGCCATGCAGCCGGGCTACGAGCCTCTGATCCAGGCCTTCAGCGGCCTGTCGAGCATCAACGGCGGCCCGGACGATCCGCCCATGCGCACCGGCGCCTCGGTGTGCGACCAGGGCACGGGCATGTGGGCGGTGATCGGCGCGCTGGCGCTGCTGCAGCGCCGCCACGTCACGGGCAAGGGCGGCGTGGTCAGCGCATCGCTGCTCGAAACGGCGCTGGTCTGGACCGGCCAGAAAGCCGATGCCTATGCCAACGAAGGCCGCCTGCCGGAGCGTCACCGCTCGGGCCATCCGGGCTTCGTGCCCTACGAATCCTTCGACACCGCCGACGCGCCGCTGCTGGTCTGCTGCGGCAATGACCGGCTGTTCGCCAAGTTCGCCCACGAGCTCGGCCGCGACGACTGGACCGGCGACGAACGCTTTGCCACCAACCGGCTGCGGCTGCGCCACAAGGCCGCGCTGTTCGCACAGATCGTGCCGCTGCTGCGCGCGCAGACCCGTGCGCAGTGGACCGTGCGCTTCACCGCGGCCGGCGTGCCCTGCGCACCGGTGCACACCGTGCCCGAGGCCATCGCGCATCCGCAAGTGCAGGCGCTGGGCATGCTGCAGGCCGTGCCGGGCGAAGACTTCAGGCTGACCGCGCTGCCGTTGTCGATCGACGGCGTGCGCCCGTCGCACCGCGCGGTCGCGCCGCGGCTGGGCCAGCACAACGCGGAGTTCGGCGCACCCATTCAACAGCCAAGGCAAGGAGATGCGAATGTCTGACCTTCCACGACGCGTCCGTCTGCACGAGGAAGGCCCGCGCGAGGGTTTCCAGATGGAGGCCCGGCACATTGCCTCGGCCGACAAGGTGCGCCTGATCGAAGCGCTGGCCGGCACGGGGCTCGAAGAGGTGCAGTGCGTGTCCTTCGTCAACCCCGAACGCGTGCCCGGCATGGCCGATGCCGAGCTGGTCGCCCAGTCGATCCGCAAGCGCGAAGGCGTGCGCTACACCGGCATATGGCTCAACCTGCGCGGGATGCAGCGCGCCATGCGCACGCAGCTCGACATCGAAGGCACCATCACCACCAACGCGTCGGAGGCCTTTTCGATACGCAACAGCGGCAAGAGCCTGGCCGCGCTGCGCGACGCCCAGCGCGAAACGCTGGCCTACTGTGTCGACCACCGCATTCCGGTCACGCGCGGCATCGTCACCACGGCCTTCGGCTGCAACCTCGAAGGTGCCATTTCGCCCGCCACGGTGGTCGAGCGCGTGGCGCAGATGCTCGACGTGATGGCCGAGTTCGGGTTGCGCCTGCCCATTCTCCGGCTCGCCGACACCGTGGGCTGGGCCCAGCCCAACGCCATCGCCTCGGTGGTCGGTGCCGTGCGCGAGCGCTGGCCCGACCTGCGGCTGGGCCTGCACCTGCACGACACGCGCGGCACCGCGATGGCCAATGCGCTCATGGGCCTGCAGATGGGCATCGACACCTTCGACAGCGCCTGCGGCGGCCTGGGCGGCTGCCCGTTTGCGGGCCACACCGGCGCGGCCGGGAACATCTGTACCGAAGATCTCGCCTTCATGTGCGAGGAGATGGGCATCCAGACCGGCGTGGATCTCGACGCGCTCATCGATTGCGCACGACTGGCCGAAGAGATCGTCGGCCACCCGCTGCCGGGCAAGCTCATGCGGGCCGGCACGCTGGCCAGGTTCCGGCGCTGAGCCGGGCGAAGAAACCAGAGAAAAACATTCCACAGGAGACAACACCGTGCCGACTTTCTTCTTCCGACTGGTTGCTCCGGCGGCGCTTTGTGCGATGGCGCTGGCCGCCGCCCCCGTGCACGCCCAGGCGTATCCCGCCAAGCCCATCACCATCGTCGTGCCCTTCGGCGCGGGCAGCGGCACCGACCAGCAGGCGCGCAGCATGGCGCAGGCGCTGGGCGCCGAGTACAAGGTGCCCGTCATCGTGGACAACCGGGCAGGGGCCAGCGGCTTCATTGCCGCACAGTACGTGGCCAAGGCCGCGCCCGACGGCTACACGGTGCTCATGACCACCAACACCACGCACGCGGCCAACGAGCACCTGTTCAAGAAGCTGCCCTACGACCCGGTGAAAGACTTCACCCCGGTCACGCTGCTGTCCAAGGGCCACATGCTGCTGCTGGTGAACTCCGATTCGCCGATCAAGTCGGTGGCCGAGCTGATTGCCGCGGCGAAGAAGGCGCCCGGCAAGCTCAACTTCGGCAGCGGCAGCTCGTCGAGCCGCGTGGCCAGCGAACTGCTCAAGCAGATGGCGGGCATCGACGTGGTCAATGTGCCGTACAAAAGCAACCCGCTGGCCATCACCGATCTGCTGGGCGGGCAGGTCGACTTCATGTTCGCCGATGCACCCACCGCGCTGCCCCAGGTCAAGGGCGGCAAGCTGCGCGCGCTGGCCGTCAGCGGCACCAAGCGGCTGGAAGCGGTGCCGGCGCTGCCGACGGTGGAAGAGGCCGGCGTGAAGGGCTACGACATGTCGTACTGGACGGCGGTCTACCTGCCGCCGGGCGCGCCCGCCGCCGTCACGCAAAAGCTCAATGAAATGATGTTCAAGGTCTCCACTGCGCCCGCCGTGGTGGCCTACCAGGCGACCACCAGCGGCGAGGCCGTCACCAGCACGCCCGAAGGGCTGGCGAAGTTCCAGGCGGCCGAATCACGGAAGTGGGGGCTGGTGATTCGCGCGGCCGGCATCGAGCCCGAATGACGCTGCACCGAGTGGGGGCGTGCGTACAAGGCTCGCCGGGTGGGTGCGCTGCGGCTACAGTTGGCGCAACTCTCGTCACCCCCCACCCCCCACCCCATGCGACCGATGCGCTCCCTGGCTCTTTTCCTGTCGATCTTCGGCGCCGCGCTGGGTGCGCAGGCGGACGTGGTTCGGTGCACGGATGCCAGCGGGGCCACCTCGTACACCAACGTCGCCTGCCCGCCGGGGAGCAAGCAGGCGCGGCCCGTGCAGATACTCACGCCGCCGCCGGCCGATGAAACACGCCGCGACGCCACGCCGGCGCCGGTCGCTGCGCCGCCGCAGCAGCTGCCGCCGCCCAGCCAGGTGGCCGGCAACCCGTCCAACCCGCCTTCCGGCCCTGCCGTCATCCCGCGCTACCCCGCCGACACCCAGCCCGCGGCAGACCCGCCGCCCGTCTACATCCTGGGCCCCGACCCGTATTACGACGGCGTGCGCCCCGTCCGCCGGCCGCCGCCGCACCTGCGCGACCCCGGGCCGCCCCCCGGCAAGCGGCCCTGCCAGAATCTGGCGGGCATCCAGCGCAGCAACTGCTGAGCGGCACGCAGCATGAGCGAAACCGTGCCTGCGGGCACGCCGTGGACCGTGTACTGCGACGGCAGCGCCATGCCCAACCCGGGCCGCATGGGCGTCGGCGCCGTCATCACCGCGCCCGACGGCACGCGCCACACGCTCTCGCAAGCCACCCACACCATCGGCTGCAACAACGAGGCCGAGCTGCTGGCGCTGACCCTGGCGCTGCAAGACCTGCGTGAGCGCGGCGCGACCGCCGTGCGGGCGTACAGCGACAACAGCACGCTGGTCGAACAGCTCGTCGGGCCCCAAGCCAAACCCATCGCCCGCCTGGCCGGCCTGTTCGACGACGCGCGCGCCTTGCTGGGCGGGTTCGACGACGCGCGCGTGCACTGGATTCCGCGCCACCGCAACGCAGAGGCCGATGCGCTCGCCCGTGGCGCGCTGGGCTTCGGGCCCAAGCCGCCGCCGCGGCGCCTGAAGAAGAAGCGTCGATAGAAGGGCAGATACACAGGCCCTCGCGCGGCAGGGCGCCCGGGAGCCCCTATCATCACGCGCCATGACAGAAGCCACTTCCCGCCCACCCCTTCCCGACCACCTCTCCAGCGACCCGCGCAGCCCGCACCACCTGGCGGCCGCCTTCGAGAACGACATCGGCATTCGTTTCAACGGCAAGGAACGCCTCGACGTCGAGGAATACTGCATCAGCGAAGGCTGGGTCAAGGTGCCGGCCGGCAAGACCGTCGACCGCAAGGGCAAGCCCCTGCTGCTCAAGCTCAAGGGCACCGTGGAAGCGTTCTACAAGTAAGCCAGCAAGCCGTTTTTCAATCGATCAGCGCCACTGCAGCAACAGCGACCAAGGCTGGCGGCTCATGTGGCGATCGATGCAGCCGGCCACGCCAGGCGTCGGCGCGCATCCCTCGGGCAGGTAGCTCGGGTCCAGCACCAGGGTGCCCGGCGCAAAGTCGAGCCGGCGCCGCGTGACCGACTGCAGCACGTTGCCGCCCACCGTGTCGAAGCCCGAGGCATCGACGCTCACCACGACATCGCAATGCATCGGCAGCGCCTCGCCGCCGATGTCGCGCGTGGCCAGCACCTCGCCGATCTTGTCGAAGGTGTCCAGCCCGGCGCCCGCGCCGCGTGCCTGGCACACCAGGTCGCCCACGCGCGGCGGCGTGCGCGTGAGGTCGCACGCGCGCAGGGCAGAGCGCGTGGGCCGGCCTGCCGCCTCTTCGACGCCCGCCTGCCACGCCGCCCCGGCGTAGTCGACATGCGCCTCCGAGAAAACGAACTCTTCTTCGGCCAACCCGGCCTGGCGTGCGAGCCAGCTGATGAACGCGGCGGACCAGGGCGTGTCGATGACGGAGGCGCGGGCCAGCGCGACCTGCACGGCACGCAGCTCGGTGGACTCCAGCCCCTCGTCCGGGCCCACGCCCATGCCCTGCAGCCGCCCGGACGTCGCCTCGTTCAACGCCTGCATCAGCAGGTGCCGGTTGGCGGGGCGCAGCGCGCCGTAGCGCACCTGCGTGGGCAGCCGCGGGTCGACGGCCTGCCAGTAGCCGAGCACCCGCTGCCAGGGCGCCAGGCCCGGGACGGTGCGGCGCGTGTCCTCGGCCTCGGAGTCGCCGGCTTCGGTCATGCGGCCTTCGGCATCCATGGTCTGGGCGCCGAAGGCCTGGTGCTCCTGCACGGCGAAGGTGGCCATGGCGAGGGCGCGAGAGGGAGAGGGGAGTTGGGTGGCGGTTTCGGTGCAGGTTTGAGTCGCGGATGCGAGGCCTGAGAAGGCCAGCCCGAGGGTGCAGACCAGCAGGGGCAGAAGGCCGAGAAGGCCGCGCGACGCGCGAGGGAGCTTGTTCGAAGGCGGCATGTGGCGGGAGCATAGCTGTGCGGGGGAGCGCCAATACGCGGCGCACGCTGGCGGAATTCAGCCGACCACTGCCGCACGTGGTCGAGGCAGCCGTTGTCAAAGTGATCGAGCTCTGCCGGTGCCGTGAACCAGCACGTCCATGTGGCGTCGATCAAACAATCCAGCCATCTGCCGGTCGGGGCTGATGTCGCGTCCCGTGCTTCTGCGTCGGCGCTTTCCGGCTTTGTAAGTAATAAATCCGTATTCGAACGTCAACTGCATCAATTCTTTTGACTGCACAGTTTTCGTGTGTTGCGTCGATCAGTTGAATGAGTAACCGAAAGCGTATGTGCGCGCAATGCTTTTAATTTCGATCAGTTTCATCGCTGTGGGGAACAAGTCCGGCCAAACTTCATCAGGGCGGGCCGTCGAAGCGTTGTCAACGCGCTCCACAGGCAATCGAAGACCTCGAACAAAGGCCATATGACACACACCAAGAGATACGCGAATGCCGTGGCCTTCGCTTTGACTGTGGCACTGAGCGCATGCGGCGGTGGGGGCGGAGGAGGTGGTGGTGGTGGAGGTGCCGGAATCGGCGTCGTCCTTCCGGTCGGCGGTTCCGGCAGCACCAGCGAAGCCGCCCCGTCGTGCGACTCTCCGTCGATCACGTCGCAGCTGCCGGCCGCCAGCGCACTGATTGCGCGGGCCAAGTGTCTGGAGCTGAACACCCCCTATGTGCCGCCGCCGGGCGATGTTCTCGAGCACAACACGTCGGGTTACGCCAAGAGCATGTGTTCGGCCGTGTTCATCACCGGCATCGATCCCGCGGTCGCTGCCGAAAGCCTCGGGTACTTCGTCGGGCCCTATGCGCAGCGAAAGTTGGTGGGCACGCCGGTCGTCGACCGCAGCAAGAAGGAAGTGCGTATCTCGATTCCCAGTGGACCGACGCTGGTGGCGCGTTACTTCGGTTCCCAGGGCTGCATCACGCTGCCGGCGGGCAAGGACGATGTCTTCTTCAAGCCCGTCGAAGTCAAGAGCGCGTTGGGCGCCGCCGACACCCTGCCTTGGCCCATGGGGGACGTCTTGCCGTCCGACCCGCTGCCCGCCGAGGTCGACGTTGCCAAGGTCACGCAGGCGCTCGACGCCGCCTTTGGAAACCCGGAGGCTTACACCTCCGCGGTCGTGGTGACGCACAAGGGGCGCATCGTCGGTGAACGGTACCAAGCCGGCGTGGGGGTGACGACGCCGCTCGAATCATGGTCGATGGGCAAGAGCGTGACCGCCACGATGCTTGGCGTGCTCATGCAGCAGGGTGTCTATCAGCTCGATCAGCCTGCCCCGATTCCCGAGTGGCAGGGCGAAGGAGACGGCCGAAAGCAGATCCGCATCTCCGACATCCTGCACATGTCGAGCGGCCTGCGGATCAAGGCGCCGGACGACCCGGACTTCGACCCGAACGGAACCTACCCGGACCACATTTATTTCTACACCGGCAGGATCAACGCGTTCAACTACGCCGCGACACGGCCGCAGCAATGGCCGGCGAACACGGTCGGGCGCTACCGCAACACGGACCCGGTGCTCGCCAACTACCTGGTGCGACTTGCGGTGGAGAAGCGCGGTGAGGAATACCTTTCGTTCCCGCAGCGAAGCGTCTTCGACAAGATAGGCATTCGGTCGATGGTGATCGAGACGGATCCCTACGGCAACTTTCTGACGCAGGGCTATGACTTCATGTCCGCGCGAGATTGGTCGCGGCTGGGCAACCTGTATCTGCAGGACGGCGTGTGGAACGGCGAGCGAATCCTTCCCGAAGGATTCGTCAAATTCGTGAGTACCGTCGCTCCTGCATGGGCCGCGGACAAGCGCCCCATCTACGGTGGCTTTTTCTGGATCAATGGCACCGGCGCGCTGGCCGTGCCCACCTCCGCCTACTACATGCTGGGTGCCGCGGGTCAGTACGTGGTCGTAGTGCCATCGCATGACCTTGTCGTTGTGCGGATCGGCTACTCCAAGGGCGAGCGGTTCGCCACCTCTACGCTGAACCAGGCGTTGGGGCTGCTGACGAGTGCGGTGCCGCGCACGCATTAGCGTGTCGGTCGCATCGCCGCCTGGTCAGGCAACCACGCAGTGCTTCATGACGCTCGCGCGGTGACCACCGCGGCGTCGTGGAGCGCCCGGTAAGCCTCCACCAGGCCGTCGAGCGAGAACGCGCGATTGAGCCCGCTCGGATTCGGAAGAATCCAGGTTTCGGCGCCGGCACAGCGCGCGGCCTGGCGACCCCACGCGATGTGCTTCTGGCCCGTCATGCCTGCATAGGCCGCCTTGCCCAGGAAGGCAAGCCGACGCGGGCTGCACGCAACGATCTTCCGCTTGAAGTGCTCGGCCGCAGCGAGAAACTCATGTGCCGCTACCTCGCTCGCGCGTGCGGTGCCCCGATCGACGGCCGTCGTCAGGCCATAGCCCAGTGCCATCAACAGTGGCCCTTGCTCGGGCGTCATCAGCGTCGCGGTGAACCCGGCCAGATGCAGCACGCGCCAGAACCGATTGCCTCTGCCGTCGAAATGGCGACCGGACGCGGCCGCGCGTCGGCCCGGATTGATGCCGCAGAAGACGATCTCCAGCCCTGGCCGCAACAGCTCGGGCAGCCCCTCCGGCGCGATGCCGGGCAGTTCGGTGTCCGGCTGGTGCCGCATGAATTGTTCGGCCGCGGCGCGCTTCGGAACCGGGGGTGCTTCACTCATGCAGCCAGTCTAGGTTGGCGCCTGGAGGCGCATGCCGCCGAATGCCGCGCTTCCCGGCCAGACTGCGACGGTTTCAGGCCACGCACGGGCGCACCGCCCGCCGTGCGCTCCGAGGAAGACATGCCGTCCTAGAATGCGTCGGCTCGGTTGCAGGGAGCTTCAGGTGCGGACCCGCGCAAGAACGAAAAGCTGAAATCATGAAGCTGGTGATCGTCGTTTTCGAAGGGGTGCAGGCGCTGGACGTTGCCGGCCCCATGGATGTCTTCGCCGAGGCCAACAACTTTCTTCCCCCGCACCAGCACTACCAGATCACGCTGGTAGGCCTGCGCGCAGGCAGCGTGCGGTGCGCCAACGGCATGGCGCTCCATGTCGAGACCGACTACCTTCACTACGACGACCAGCCCGACCTGCTGCTTGTGGCTGGTGGCCCGAAGCTGTACGAGGTACAGACCTACGCGCCCAGCTTCCTGCAGTGGCTGGGCGACAAGGCCGCGGGTTCGCGGCGCTTCGGCTCCGTGTGCAACGGCGCGTTTCCGCTGGGGCATGCCGGCTTGCTGAACGGCAAGGAGGTGACTGCCCATTGGCACGACGTGGACCGCCTCGTCGCGCAGTTTCCGCGGGCCCTGGTTCGGCCCGACAAGATCTTCGTGCGAGACGGCAAGCTGTTCACCTCTGCCGGTGTCGCTGCCGGCGTCGACCTGTGCCTTGCCCTGGTCACGGAGGACTGGGGCCACGAGATGGCGCTGCGCATTGCCAAGCGGCTGATCGTGTACATCCGCCGCGACGGCGGGCAGTCGCAATACAGCCCCTACCTGGCGGTCGGCCCGAAGGAAGAGACCATCGTGGCGAAGGTATTGCGCCATGTCACGGACCATCTCAGCGAGCCGTTGTCCATCGAGCAGCTGGCCGATGCCGTGGGGGTCAGCCGGCGAACGTTCTCGCGCGTCTTCGCGAAGGACGCCCACATGACGCCCTCGGCGTTCGTGGACCAGGTGCGCGTCGAGTTCTGCCGCAAGCTGCTGGAAGAGACCGACCTGCCCTTGAAGACGGTGGCGTTTCGATGCGGCTTTCACAGCGCCAATCACATGCGGGTGATCTTCGCGAAGCGGCTCGACACCACGCCCCGGGCCTACCGGGAGCGCTTTCGGGGTGTGGAGGCCGCAGTGTCGCGCGCCCGCCGTTCTGCTGTCCTGAAAACGGACGTGAATGGCTCAAAACCGGCCGCATCCGAAGACCGCGCCTGACCCGCCGTCCCTAGACTTTCGGGGTTGCCGCAGCGAACGCGAATTCGCAGGCGGCGCGACCGCGTCAATCCAGGAGCACGTATCAACACCACGCACACGCTGAGCCCGGCGGGCCACCCGCGGCAGGCATCCATTCAGTACCTTCCCGTCAATCTGTTCGCCTCGGTCATGGGCATTTCGGGCCTGGCTTCGGCGTGGCGGCAGGCCGGCCACCAGTTCGGCACCAGTCCTCTGATCGAGGGTGCGATCGGAAGCGTTGCCGTTGCAATCTTCGTGCTGCTGTGCGTGGCCTATGCCTGCAAGGCCGTTCGCCATCCGCAGGTGGTGCGCAACGAGTTCCTGCACCCCATCGCCGGCAACTTCTTCGGCACGGTGACCATTGCCACGCTGCTGATCTCGTCGGTGGTGGCGCCGGTCAGCGCGCGCGCGTCGCAGGTGCTCTGGAGCATCGGCGCGGTGGCGACGATTGCACTCTCGTTCACCATCGTCAGCCGGCTGTTGCGCGGAAAGGTCGATGCGGGCCACGCCGTGCCGGCGTGGCTGATTCCCGGCGTGGCCACGTTGGACATCACGGTGGCCGGCAGCGCCATGCCGATGGCCTGGGCGAACGAGGTCAACCTGTTCTCGATGGCGGTGGGCACGATGGTCGCGCTGGTCTTCTTCACCATGATCGTGTCCAGGCTCATCCATCACCACGAGAAGCTGGCAACCGAGATGGTGCCGTCCCTGATGATCCTGATTGCACCGTTCGAAGTCGGCTTCCTGGCGTACACCAGCTTCTTCGAGCGGGTCGACACCTTCGCGGCCATGCTTTTCTATTTCGGGCTCTTCGTTTTCTTCTCGCTGGTCTTCAAGGTCTTCAGGCGCGGCATTCCCTTTGCAGCCGGATGGTGGGCATTGAGCTTCCCGATCGCCGCGCTCTGCAATGCGGCGCTCCGGTATGCAGAGCACGCACGGTATGCACCGGTGACGGCACTGGCGGTGGCGCTGCTGGTGTTTCTCAGCGGCCTGATTGCGGTCCTGACGGTTCGCACCGTCCAGATGATCGGCAGCGGCAAGTTGCTCGGCCCGAGATGAGGTAGCGCGTGCCATCGCCCGGCACGGTCTGGTGCTCTCGGTTGGCGCTCAGCCCCCGGCCTCGGCGCGCAGCCGCACCGGAATCGACTTCGACGCGGGCACCATGCTCTGCAGCGCATGGTGCGCCAGCGGCACCAGCGGATTGCACTCGGGGTAGTAGCCGCCCACGCAACCGGCGGGAATGTCGTAGCCGGTGACGCGAAGGCCCTGCACGGCGCGCAGGGTGCCGTCTTCCACGGCGGTGGTTGCGGTCACGCGCGCGCCTTCTTCCAGGCGCAGCCGCGCCATGTCGCCCCGGTTCATGAAGATCACCCTGCGCGAGCCGTACACGCCACGGAAGCGATCATCCAGGCTGTAGATGGTGGTGTTGAACTGGTCGTCGCTGCGCAGCGTCATCAGGCGCAGCACGTCGGGGCCGGTCTCGGGCGTGTCGGGGTCGGCCACGAGGCTGTCTAAGCGCATGAAGTTGGCCTTGCCGTTCTTCGTCTTCCACACACGCATGCGTGCGGGCACGGGCCGCTGGAAGCCGCCGGGCATGCGAAAGCGGGCGTTGAAGTCGCGGAATATGTCGGGCCACGTCGCCTCGATGGCATCGCGCACCCGTGCATAGTCGCCCACCCATGCGTCCCACGGCACCAGCGGGTTGGGCGCGAGCGTGGCCTTGGCAATGCCCGCGACGATGGCGGCCTCGGAGCGCAGCGTGTGCGCCGCCGGTTGCGCCACGCCGCGCGAGGCGTGCATGAAGCCGGTGGAGTCTTCCACCGCCACGCTCTGCTCGACGCCCGCCTGCACGTCGATCTCGATGCGGCCCAGGCAAGGCAGCACGTAAGACACCTCGCCGTGCACCAGGTGGCTGCGGTTGAGCTTGGTGGCGATCTGCACCGTGAGCCGCAGGCGCTGCCAGGCCGCTTCCACGCGCCGTGTTTCCGGCACCGCCCGCACAAAGTTGCCGCCCAGCCCGATGAAGGCACGCACCGAACCGTCGATCACCCCCTGGCAGGTCTCCACCGTGTTCAGGCCCTTCTTGCGCGGCGGCTCGAAGCCGTACAGCTGCGCCAGCTTGTCGAGCGGCACCAGCTCCGGCTTCTCGCTGATGCCCACTGTGCGCTGGCCCTGCACGTTGGAGTGCCCGCGCACCGGGCAGATGCCGCCGCCCACGCGGCCGATGTGGCCGCCGAGCAGCAGCAGGTTGCTGAGCATCTGCACGTTCTGCACGCCCTTGCGGTGCTGGGTGAGGCCCATGCCGTAGATGCCGATGACGGCCTTGGCGCCCGCGAACACGCGCGCGGCTTCTTCCAGTGCCGCGCGTTCCAGGCCCGACTCGGCCTCGATGGCTTCCCAGGGCGCCGCGCGCACCGAGTCCGCGAACGGCTCGAAGCCGTGGGCATGCTCGGCGATGAAGTCGGCCGCCACCACGCGTGCCCGGCCCGCCTGCACCGCGGCGTCGTCCATCGCCACCAGCGCCTTGCACAGGCCGGTGAGCGCGGCGATGTCCCCGCCGGTCTTCAATTGCAGGTACTGCGTGCTCATGGCGGTTTCCACCGGCGTGAGCATTTCCAGCGGCGACTGCGGGTTGGCGAAGCGCTCCAGCCCGCGCTCTTTCAACGGGTTGAAGGTGACGATGGGCACGCCGCGCTTTCGGGCGTCCTGCAGCTGGTGCAGCATGCGCGGGCTGCTCACGCCGGTGTTGTGGCCGAAGATGAAGATGGCGTCGGTGTGCTCGAAGTCGTCCAGCGTCACCGTGCCCACCGGCACGCCGATGGTCTGCGGCAGCGCCACCGAGGTGCTCTCGTGGCACATGTTGGAGCTGTCGGGCAGGTTGTTGTTGCCGTACAGGCGCGCCAGCAGCTGGTACATGTAGCTGGTTTCCAGCGATGCGCGCCCGGATGCATAGAACACGACCGACTCGGCGTTCACGGCGCGCAGCGCCCGCAGCTCGGCGCCGATGCCTTCGAAGGCCTCATCCCAGCCGACTTCTTCGTAGCGGTCGGTGTCGCGGTTCCAGCGCAGCGGCACGGTGAGCCGGCCGGCGCTTTCCAGTTCGTGGTCGCTCCACCGCAGCAGTTCGCCCACCGTGTGGCGCTCGAAGAAGGCGCCCGGCACGCGCTTGGCCGTGAGCTCCCAGGCGGTGGCCTTGGCGCCGGCCTCGCAGAATTCGGCCGTGTGCGGGTGCGCCGACTTGGCCCAGGCGCAGCTCACGCAGGCGAAGCCGTCGGTCTTGTTCTGGTGCAGCAGCGCACGCGCGCCGGCCAGGCCGGCGTGCTCGTGCAGCAGGCTGGTGGTGACGGCCTTCAAAGACCCCCAGCCCCCGGCGGCAAAGGGATAGGGCTTGATCCTGGGCTCGGTCTTGGAGGGTGGGGCGGTCATGAAGCGGCAGCGTGCGCGTGGCGAGTGGGGACGCTGCAATCTCGGCCGTGCCCCGCGCGAACGCTGTAGGACGGCCGCTGATTGCCGTGCCCGCTAGCCTTCAGCGTGAGCGCTTCAGGCCAGCACCACCCGCTCGCATGCCTTGCGCAGTGCCGCCATGCCCGGCAGGTCGCGTGCCTTGGCATCGGTGACCACCACGCCGATGTCCGCCGCGCGCGCATAGCTCACGCGGCTGGCCTGGCCGATCTTGGCGTGGTCGGCCAGCAGGATCAGTTGCTGCGCCTGCTCGGCCATGGCGCGCGCCACGGTGGCCTCGTGGTGCTCGAAGCTCATGGCGCCATGCTTGGCATGCAGGCCCACCGGCGACAGCAGCGCCACGTCTGCGCGGTAGCGGCGGATGGCCTCGACCGTGGTGTCGCCACAGGTGGCCTGCGCCTTCACGTCGATCTCTCCGCCCAGCAGGATGGTCCGGTTGCCGGTGAGCCGCCCCTCGCCCGCGCCTGCGAGCTTGAGCGCGATGTTCAGCGAGTTGGTGATGACGGTCATGCCGCTGAGCGTGGCAATTTCTTCCGCGCAGATCGACATGGTGCTGCCCGCGTCCATGAACACCGTCTGTCCAGGGCGCAGCAGCGTCACGGCGACCTTGGCGATGGCGCGCTTCTCGCGCTGCCGCGCCACCAGCCGCACCGCCAGCGGCGGCTCGGGCTCGGCGCTGGTGGCAATGGCGCCGCCGTGCACCCGACGCAGCTCGCCCAGGCCTTCGAGCTCGAGCAGGTCGCGCCGCACCGTCTCACGCGACACCGCCAGGTCTTGCACGATGCGCTCGACGCTCAGGCGCGAGAAGGTGGCCAGCAGGCTGCGGATGCGCAGGAATCGTTCGTCTTGGAGCATGAATGAATGCGGGCGGGTAAACGGAAAAAGGGGCGGCCTCAGTGCGACGGCCGCCCCGGTCTGCATGTTCAAGGCCGGAAACAGGCCATGACCAGGCGCGCAACTCGCGCCATTTTGCCGATGTCAGAGATCGGCAAGGCCCATGGCCGGATCGCTGACCGAGTGCCTGCCGGTTTCCACGCGGCCGGCAAAGCGGCGGTAGAAGGTGGGGTCGGCGTCGCAGGTGACTGCAAAGTCGTACCACTGGCCGCTGCTGTCCAGCTTCCAGAGCTGCTCGGCCTTGGCGCCGCCGTTCACGCTCGCGCCCCACGGGCCGTCGTTGCGGTAGGCCTTGGCGCGCACCGTGAAGCCGCAGGCGTTGGTGCCGCCGTTGAGCATCTCCAGGTACACGTTGCCGTTGGCAATGTCGTAGCACACGCGCACCTCGGGGTTGGGCGCGTTGCTGGCGCGCAGCGTGTCCAGGTTGCCCTTGAAGTGGCGGTGGAAGCCGTTGGGCCCGAGCACCCACAGGTCGTACGAGTTGCCGGCGGTGTCCGCCGTGCCGCTCCACACATCGTCCAGCATCTTGCCGGGCTCGACCATGTAGCGGCGCGGCAGCCTGTCGAGGTGCAGCTTGTCGTACACGTGGAACACGGCGGCGGCCTTGCCGGTGTTGGAGAAGATGAGGCGCATCGCGCCGTTGAGCGCGTCCGCGCGTGCGCTCACATGCAACTCGTAGGGCAGCGCGCGCGAGGGGCGGGTGCCGGTGGCCTGCTTGGGAAGCGTCGCGTTGGTGGGCGGCACGATCTGCGCCAGCGCCTGTTGGTCGGCGCGCAGCTTGTCGGCGTCGGCCTTGGTGCGGGTGCCGGCGAACGTGGGCAGCACTTCGGTGTTGGGCGTGGCGAAGTTGAAGGCGCTCGTCAGGTCGCCGCTTACCGCGCGGCGGAACGGCGAGATGTTCAGCTCCTTCACCCCGAAGCGCGCTTCCAGGAAGCGCAGCACCGAGGTGTGGTCGAACACCTGCGAGTTGACCCAGCCGCCGCGGCTCCAGGGTGAAATCACGTACATCGGCACGCGCGGGCCGGGGCCGTACACGCGACCGTCGGCAGGCGGCGTGGTGCTGCCGACCAGCGGATAGGTATGGCGCTCGAAGGCCACGTCGGCATCCGACAGCGTGGTCTTGCCCGCGGCGGCGCTGTTCGGGTCGGTGGGGTTGAGCAGCGACGGTGCCGACGGCGAGGGCATGTGGTCGAAGTAGCCGTCGTTCTCGTCGAAGTTGACGATGAACACCGTCTTGCTCCACACGTCTGGCGAGGCGGTGAGCGCGTTCAGCACCTCCTGGATGTACCAGCCGCCCTGCACCGGGCTCGATGGCCCGGGGTGTTCGGAGTAGGTGGCGGGCGCCACGATCCACGACACCTGGGCCAGCTTGCCGTTGAGCACGTCCTGCTTGAAGGTGCCGAGGAAGCCGCCGTCGGGCATGGTGTTGGCCACGCCCTTGTACAGCGGGTTGCCCGGGTCGTCGCTGGCGGCGTCGTAGGCCGGCACCGTCACGCCCGCGGGCGGACTGGCGTCGCCGTCGTAGCGCATGTCGTTCTTGCCCGAAAGCTTGTTGGCGACGCGGTATTGCTGGAAGCCGTGCAGCGGGTTGTCGGTGTAGTTGTCGGGCAGGTTCTGGTAGACGAGCCAGCTGACCTTGGCCTCTTGCAGGCGCTCGGGGTAGGTCTTCCAGTTGCAGCCGTACTGGGTCGAATCGACGCCGGGATTGGTCTTTGGGTCCCAGGGTTCCCGCAGGTTCTCCCAGGTGTTGTCGATGGACGAGACGCCCGCCAGGCCGCTGCTCGTCTGGCCCGAGGGGCCGTTGGTGCCGGTCCAATGGAACAGGCGGTTCGAGTTGGTGCCTGTGTGCATGCCGCAGTGGTAGCTGTCGCACACCGTGAAGGCGTTGGCCAGCGCGTATTGGAACGGGACTTCGGCTTCCTTGAAGTAGCCCATGGACGCCGTGGTCTTGAAGCGCGGCCACTGGTTCATGCGCCCGCCGTCCCAGGCGTTCTGTGCGTCGCCCCAGCTGTGCGGCGTGCCGCTCACGCGCTGTGCGTTGCCCTGGCTCTGGTCGAGGTGGTAGGGCAGCACCGGCTTGCCGTTGCCGTCGCTCTGCTGCCAGACATTCAGGCCGTTGGGCAGCGGAATGGTGAAGCGGTCGCCGAAGCCGCGAACGCCCATCATCATGCCGAAATAGTGGTCGAACGAACGGTTCTCCTGCATCAGGATCACGACGTGCTCGACGTCCATGATCGTGCCGGTCTTGTTGTTGGCGGGAATGGCGAGCGCGCGGCGAATGCTGGGCGGGAACGCGGAGATGGCGAGCGCGGCCGCGCCCGTGGTGGCGGTGCCGGTGAGGAACTTGCGGCGCGAGTTCATGGGCTTGTGGGTCTTGTCGTTCATGTCGTGGGCCTCAGGGTGCGCAGCTTTTCACGGGCGCGGTGCCGTTGTCGGGGGCGGGTGTGGTCGGTGTCGTGGGCGCGGTGGGCAGGCCACCGGTGACGCCGCCGCCGCCGCCACTGCCGCCGCAGGCGGAAAGCGCGCAGGCCACGGCCAGCGCGGCCAGCAGGCGCGCGCTCAGGAGTGCAGATTTCATGGGTCTATCCTTTGTTGTGCAGTGTTTGTGGAGCAGGGAAAGGTGAGAGGGGGACGCAGGGACAAGGCAAGCAAGGCTCAGAGACCGGGCAGCGTCGACAGCGGTTGGCCCGACTTGAAGATGCTGGTCAGTTCGTCGTTCGTAAGCGCTCGGTTCCAGATGGCGAACTCGTTGAAGTCCATCGGGCCGCGCGGCGAGCTGGCTTCGCGCTGGTAGTAGAGGCCGGTGCCGTCCTCGTTCAGGCCCAGGCCGTTGCCGAGGCCGCCGAGCTTGCCGACCAGCGCGCTGGTGATGGCCACGCCATTGGTCTGGATGCCCCTGACGGGGTCCATCACGTAGCCCTTCATCGTGAGGGCCGTCTTGTCGATCACCACCGCGACGTAGGCCCATTGGCCTGCGCTCAGGCTGTAGCCGTTGCTGTCGGCGCGCGCACTGCCCGTGCCCACGTTGAAGCGGATCTCGCAGCTGTCGAACAGGCCGATGGCCAGGCCCGCATTGAGACCGGTGGTGTAGTTCTTGTTGCCGATCACCGTGCCGCCGTTGCTCACGCCTTGCGTGCAGGTGCTGTCGGTGCGCATCCAGAAGCCGATGGTGAAGGCCGTGACAGCGGGGGCGGTGGTGACGTCGCTGTTCTGCACCAAGCGGTAGCCGGCCGTGCCGCCGGCGTTCTTCACGGTGCTGTCCACGCGCAGCGCCTTGGCCTTGTACGGGGCCTGGAAGCCGTCGTCGACCAGCGTGCCGCCATTGGCGTCCGCAGCCCACGGTGCGAGCGTGGACGCGCTCTTCGCATCGGTGCCCGGCAGTGCATCGAGCGGGTAGTAGTCGACCAGTCCGTTCGCCAGCGTGGTTGCCAGCGGCACCGGTGGCTCCGGTGGCAACGGCTTCACGTATGCGATCTGCGCGGTCAGCGCCACGCTGGCGTCACCGGCGACGACCGTGTACTGGTAGCTGTAGATGCCGTCGCTCGCGGCCGTGATGGGGTCGGTGTAGGCGGTCGACGAGGCCGGCAGCGTGGCCACCGGCTGGCCGTCGCGCAGCACCTGCACCGATGCGGTCGTGGCGCCCGCGAGCGTCCACGAGAGTTCGATGCTGCCTTTGTCCGCGCCCGTTCTGGCGGACAGGCCGCGCAGCGACGTTGCGGCTTGCAGGGCCTGGCCGTTGAAGCGATAGTCGGGCGCCGCGGGCGCGACGCCCAGGTGGCGCAGCACGGTCGGCGCGATGTCGGTCGCCGCGGCAAGCTGCAACAGCGTGTTGTCGACGGGAGCCGCCGAGCCGATGCCGGGCAGGCTCGCCAGGCTCTTGTTGCTCGCGATGAAGACGGTCTTGTTCTCTGTCGTCTGCAGCCCCGTGTTGCTGCCGAAGGCGTCCAGGCCGTGGCCCGTGGTGAGGATCACGAGCCAGTCTTCCTTCGCGTCGTTGGCGGTGCGCAGCGCGACGCGCGCCAGCAACTGGCCGACGGCCTTGGCGGTGTCGGCCACCGCACGCCGGTAGGCGTCGCTCGCAAGGCCGGAGCCTGCCGCGGCGGCCGGCGCGCCGTACTGCGCCACGACCAGGTCGTCACCCGCATCGATGCGCTGCGCCGTGTGCTCTGTCACGCAGCCATCGGAGCCCGCGCAGTCGAAGGCGGTGTCCACACTGCCGGGCTCGTTGGCCAGCAGCAGGGGATACACCGCGTTGGCAGTGATGGCGCCGGTCTTGTAGCCGGCAGCCGTTTTCTGCTTGGCCATGGCGAAGATCGACGGTGCACGCTTGGGGTCGATGCGCTGGTCGGCGGTGTCCCATCGCACGCCGTGGCGCTCGGCCCACGTGCCGGTCAGCAGCGTGGCCCATCCCGGGCCGTCGGTGAGGCGCTGCTCGGTGAGCGTGCCGTTGGCGCCACCGGTCCAGGCCGGTGCCAACTGGAACGACTGCAGCGCCGGGGCATTCTTCTGTGCGATGGCATCGCGAAGCGCCGCGTGGGTGAGACCGTCGATTTCGACCACCAGGGCCTTGGGGCCGCTCTTGCCCTGGTTGGTGCTGGCTGCCGCCTGGTTGCCCGTGCTACCGGTGCTGCCCGTCGGCAGTGCGCCGACGGGCGAGAAGCCGGCGCCGTTGCCGCCGCCCCCGCAGGCTGCGAGCAGCAGCAGGGCGCAGATGCTGGCCGCCGCCGACGCGCCGCGCGCGGTCGTTCCTCTGATCATGTGGTTCTCCCGAAGAATGTGGAATGCGCGCCCGCAGGGCCGCGCTCCCGGAATCTGTGTGGTGGTGGGTGCTTGCGGTCTTGCAACCATTTGCAAGAAAACGCACAAATACCTTGAATGCCTCAGATCTTGCTGTCCTCAAGTGACAGCGCTTTGACAGTGCGAGTGCCCTTCGCCGTTCGCGCGCGCCGTTACAGCGGATACACCCGGGACGCCGAGCACGGCCGGCTTGCTGGAACATCGCAGGCCGCGCTCCTACGATGACTGTCGTCCCATCCACTCGCCGAAAGAAAGAAGAACGACATGAATTCATCCGTACAACGCCGCACCCTGCTGCTTGCCGCTTCCGTGCTGCCGCTGGCCAGCGCATGCACTGCCTGGTCTCGCAACGGCCCGCAGTCTTCAGGCGAAGCGCAACTTGCCGAACTGGAGCGCGCCTGCGGCGGCCGCCTCGGCGTGGCCGGCCTGCACACGGGCAGCGGCGCGCGCATCCATCACCGGGCGCACGAGCGCTTTCCGCTGTGCAGCACCTTCAAGCTGATGCTCGCGGCCGCCGTGCTCGAACGCAGCGCCAAAGACGCCGGCCTGCTGTCGCGCCAGCTGACCTACGGCAAGAGCGACCTGGTCGCCTATTCACCCGTCACCGAGAAGCACGTGGGCACGGGCATGAGCGTGGCTGCCCTGTGCGCCGCCACCGTCCAGTACAGCGACAACACGGCCGCCAACGTGCTGCTGAAACTGCTCGGCGGGCCGGCCGAGGTCACGGCGTTCTCGGGCCGCATCGGCGACGCCACCTTCAGGCTCGACCGCACGGAGCCCGAGCTCAACACCGCCATCCCCGGCGACCTGCGCGACACCACCACGCCCGCGGCCATGACCGACAGCGTGCAGCGGCTGGCGCTGGGCGATGCATTGGGTGCGGCCCAGCGCGAGCAGTTGAAGACCTGGCTGCTGGGCAACACCACCAGCACCGAGCGATTCCTGGCCGGCGTTCCCGCGGGCTGGAAGGTCGGCGACAAGACGGGCTCGGGCTCGTACGGCAGCACCAACGACACCGGCGTGCTCTGGCCGCCGGCCGGTGCGCCGCTGGTGCTGTCGGTCTACCTGACGTTTCCGCAGAAAGATGCCAAGGGACGCAACGACGTCATCGCGTCGGCAACGCGCATCGCGGTGGCGGCGCTCGCGGGCTGACAAAGCACAGGGGCTGCGTTCAGGGTGTCAAGGAAACGTCATGTCCATCGCGCACGATGGTGGCATAAATGGTGATTGTGGAAATCGTTGCAATAACTACAAACGCGCCGACGCAGTGCTTTGCGAATGACGCTGAAACCCCGCGATCCGTTCCATCCCATTTTTTGCGGCCACTGCTCGGTTCACCTGCAGCCTGGCCGTGCCTTGTCATGGCGGCTCGCCGCCATGACGTTTTTCTGAAAATGGAATTGCAATGATCCGCCCCTTCAAGACCCTCAGGCCCCTGGCCTGTGCCATCGCCCTCGGCTCGCTCGTCACGGCATGCGGCACCACCGCCCCGTCGGCGACCGCCATCGACAACAGCAGCATCGGACAGCCCGAATTCCGTGCGCACAAGACGACCTACGGTGTCGTCTACAGGCTGCCGAAGGAGGTGAACGACGTGCTCGACGCGCGCGTGTACCCGGCGCTGCGGCAAGACCTGGTGCGGCTCGGCCTGCAGGCCGAGGCGCAGAACTTCAACATTCCGCACGTGACGGTGGTGCACATCCACAGCGCCGACCCGACCACGCCGCAGAAGATGCTCAAGGCACTGCCGAAGCCGCCGGCGCCCATCAAGCTCACGCTGAAGAATTTCTACACGACCGAAGCCGCGAAGGACGCGGGCCGCCCCTGGTGGCTGGACCTCGGCATCGTGAAGACCGGCCAGGGCTTCGAGGACATGATGGCCTACAACACCGTGACCACCGCGGCCATGGCGCCGCTGCGCGACGGCCCGCTGCCGCGCGTCACCGGCCCGGTCTACGCCCGGATGGGCGACGCCGGCAAGGACCTGGTGAAGACGGTGGGCGTGAGCGGCGTGAACGTGGTGAAGGACGGCAAGGAATTGCGTTCGCACAACCCGCACAACACGTTGGTCTACAGCATGGCACCGTTCACCCCCGCGCTGCAGGCGTCGATGAACCAGGTGGCCGCCAAATTCAACACGGTGCTGCCGCAGGGCATCGACACCACCTTTCGCGACGTGTCGATCGTCGAACTGGCCTTTGCGGGCAACGTGACGCGCGAGATCTACCGCATCAGCCTGGTCGACGGCACGGTGACGGACGTTGCGAGCGGCAAGATCGTCAAGTAAGCCGTTTTCGTGGATCTTCGCTGGGGCCTTCAGCCCTGCTTGCGCATCGCGAAGCAGGCCCCCGCCACCAGGATGAACGCGCCGATGATCACCTTCTGCCAGGTGCTCGGCACGCCCGCCAGAATGAGCACGTTGTTGATCAGCGTGACCAGCACCACACCCAGCAGCGTGCCGCCCACGGTGCCGCTGCCGCCGGTGATGCGCGCGCCGCCGAGGATCACGGCGGCAATCACGTCCAGTTCGTTGCCCACCAGGTCGAAGGGGTTCGCCAGCCGCGTGCTCGACACGTGCACGATGCCCGCCAGCCCCGACAGGAAACCCGCGTACGCGAACACGAAGACGTGCACCGTGCGCAGGTTGTAGCCCAGCCGCTCCGCAATGGCCAGGCTGCCGCCAATGGCGTACACCGCGCGGCCGATGAGCGTGCGGTTCAGCAGCCACCACGTCAGCACCGCGGCGCCGGCCAGCACCAGCACCGTGGCGGGCAGCACCACGTGCAGGCCCTGCGGCGTGTCGAAGCGCCACAGCGCGAGCTTGCCGAAGGCGTCCATGGGCGCGGGCACGTTCATGAAGAACACGGTGCCCACGAAGGTGAGAAGAATGCCGCGGTACAGGTACTGCGTGCCGATGGTCACGATGAGCGAGGGCGCCTTCAGCCAGTGCACCAGCAGCCCGTTGAGCACACCCAGCACCGCACCGCTGGCCGCGCCCGCCACGAGCAGCACCGCGATGTGCGTGTCCGGAAAGTAGTTCAGCACCAGCTTGGTGATGCTGTACATCGTGAGCGCCGCAATGGCCGCGAACGACACATCGATGCCGCCCGCGGCCAGCACGATCAGCACGCCCAGCGCGAACAGGCCCACCACGGTGCAGGCCCGCACGATGTCGAACAGCACCGGCAGCTGGAAGAAGCTCGGGTTGATGGCGCCCACCGCCAGGCACACCAGCACGATGAGCGCGAGCGTGAAGACGGAAGGGCGTTGCGCGAGCCAGCCACGCCAGGAGGCCGGCGGCTTGGGCGCGGCCACTGCCGATGGAGAAGGTGCCGGCGTGGAATGCGCTTGCATGGTGGAAGCCGTCATGAGAATGCAGGGGAGGGGGTGTCTGAAACCAGCGCGTGGTAGAGCTCGCTCTCTGCCAGGCCCTGCGCGTCGAAGTCGTTGGCGATGCGGCCCTTGCGCATCAGCAGGATGCGGTCGCAGTTCTGCAGCAGCTCCTGCAGGTCGTCGCTCACCAGGATCACGCCCAGGCCCTGCTCGGCCAGGCGCTGCACGATGCGGTAGATGGTGTCCTTGGAGCCCACGTCCACGCCCACGGTGGGGCCGTGCAGTATCAGCACGCGCGGGTCGATGGCCAGCCACCGGCCGATGAGCACGCGCTGCTGGTTGCCGCCCGACAGCGACTGCACCGGACGGTCCACGTCCGGCGTGGCGATTTGCAGCTCGCGCACGGTGCGCTCGGCAAGTTCCTGGCACTGCTTGCCGTCGAGCGCGCCGAAGCGTCCGCGCAGGCGGCTCAGCACCGCCGTCACGATGTTGTCGCGAATGGGCTTGTCGAGGAACAGGCCTTCGCTCAGGCGGTCCTCGGGCACGTAGCCGATGCCCTGGCGAATACCGTCGGAGGGCGTTTTCAGAACGATCTGTTGTGCGTCGAGCGCAATGCGCCCGCGGTCGGCGGCCTGCACGCCGGCCAGCGCCAGCGCCAGCTCGTTGCGGCCCGAGTCGAGCAGCCCGGTGATGCCCAGGATCTCGCCCTTGTGCAGCGTGAAGCTCACGTCGCTGAACTGCGCGCCGCGGCCCAGCGCATCGACCTCGAGCAGGGCGTCGCCGCCGTGCGTCTGGTGGCGGTAGCGCGCGCCGTCGAGCTGCTTGCCGGTCATCCAGTGCGCGAGCTCGGCCTTGGTGAAATCGCGGATCGGGCCCTGCGCCACCTTCGTGCCGTCGCGGAACACGATGGCCTGGCCGCCCATGGCGATGCACTCGTCGAGCTTGTGGCTCACGAACAGCACGGCCACGTCCTGCGCGCGCAGTGCCTCCACCACGTGCACGAGGTTGTCGACCTCTTTCTGCGTGAGCGAGGTGGTGGGCTCGTCCATGATGACCATGCGCGCGCGCGTGGCCACGGCGCGCGCAATGGCCACCAGTTGCCGCGTGGCGATGGGCAGCTCGTCGACGCGCCGCGCCAGAAAGGCCGCATCGGTCGGCAGTTTCACTGTGGCCAGCGCGCGCACCGCCGTGGCGGCCACCGCCTTGCGGTCGAAACGTCGCGCCAGCTTGCCGCCGGTGGCGACCAGTTGCTCGCTGAGCGCGACGTTCTCGGCCACGCTCATGTTCGGCAGCAAGGACAGGTCCTGGTAGACCGTCTCGATGCCGAGCGTGAGCGCCTCCAGCGGTGACAGCGATTCGTGGGGGCGCCCGTCGATCACGATGCGCCCCTGGCTCGGCGGCTGCGCGCCCGAGATGATCTTGATGAGCGTGCTCTTGCCGCAACCGTTCTCGCCGAGCAGGTGGTAGATCTCGCCGGCCTCGATGCTCAGGTCGATGCCGCGCAGCGCGTGCACGCCCGCGAAGCGCTTGTGCACGTCCTGCACTTCGAGGAAGACGCGGCGCCCGGTCGCCGGAGCCGGGGCTTGCGTGGAAGGCGCGGGGATCACGGAAGAGGTCATGCGCACGAGGCTTTCGCGAAGATCAGAAGGCGTACTTCTTGTAGTTCTGCTTGTCGACCTCGACCCAGGCCTGGCCCGTGACGATGATGCCGACGCCCGGGCCCTTCTTGACCGAGACCTTGTTGTAGCCCTGCACGCCCATGTCGGCGCCGTCCGTGATGGTCTTGCCGTCGAGCAGCATCTTGGCCGCCTTGTTCATGACGATGCCGGCGTCCTTCGGGTCCCAGAAGGCAATGCCGCCGACCGCGCCCGACTCCAGGAACTTGGCCGCTTCGCTCGGCAGGCCCGTGCCGTACACGCAGATCTTGCCCTGCAGGCCCGCTTCTTCCACGGCGCGGCCGATGCCCAGCACGTCGAGCGACGACGAGCCCTGGAAGCCCTTCAGGTCGGGGTGCTTGCGCAGCATTTCCTTGGCCTTGCCGTAGGCCTTCTCGGCGTCGTTGAGCGACTCGTTCTTGGCGTCGACCAGCGTCATCTTGGGGTACTTCTTGGCGTTGGTCGCGCCGCCGTCGGCCCACTGCACCTGCGACTGGCTGCCCAGCGATCCGACCAGCGAGGTCCACTTGCCCTGCTGGCCCATGCAGGCGGCCAGGCGCTCGTTGATGCGCGCGCCGTAGGCCGTGTTGTCGAAGGCCTCGATGTCGACCATGGTGTTCTTCTGGTTGTCGGCCTCGTGCGTCACCACCTTGATGCCGCGCTCCATGGCGCGCTTGAGCACGGGCTCCAGCGTGGGCGGGTCCATCGAGACCACGGCGATGGCGTCGACCTTCTTGGCCACCAGGTCTTCGACCAGGCGCTGCTGCTGCGCGGCGTCCGACTGGGCCGGGCCGATCTGGCGCGTGGCCACGCCGGGGGTGCTGGCGCCGAACTCCTTCACGCCCACTTCCATGCGGTTGAACCAGCTGATGCCGGTGATCTTCACCACGGTGACGATGTCCTGCGGCTTGCCTTGCGCGTGCAGCGCCGAGGCGAAGGCCACGGTGCCCAGGGCCAGTACGGTGCAGGCGATCTTTGTTTTCTTCAGCATTGTTGTCTCCTAGCCCTCGGTGGTTCTGTGTTGCGTCGCGCCAGGAGGGGGCTGATGCGGCGGTGCGCTGGTGCGCGAAACGGAAATGAAGCTGCGCAGGTCGCCCAGGCTGAACCGCGCCGATGCCAGGAAGAACAGCAGCAGCAGGCCCCAGGCGCAGTCGCGGAAGAAGTTGGAAATGCCCAGCAGGTTGAAGGTGCTCGACAGCAGCTGCAGCGCCACGGCCGAGAAGAAGAGACACACCATGCGCCCGTAGCCGCCCTGCGGCCGCACGCCGGCCATTACGGTGATGAGAATGGCAATCAGCAGGTAGGAGTTGCCGTAGTCCGACTTCACGCTGGCCGTGCGGCTCGCGATGATCACGCCCGCCACCGCCGCCAGCACGCCGCACAGCGCGTAGGTGGCAATGAGCATGCGGCTTTGCGAAATGCCCGCGTAGCGCGCCGCCTTGGCGTTGGTGCCCAGCAGGAACAGGCGGATGCCGAACGGGCTCTGCTTGAGCAGCCAGCCCACGCCGAGCAGCATGACCAGGAAGATCACGAACGGAATGGGCACGCCCAGCACCATCTCGTTGCCGATGGCCGACAGCGGCTCGGCACTGCCCACGCGCAGGCTGGAGCCGCCGGTGAGAACGACCGCGAGGCCCGTGTAGAGCAGCTGCGTGCCCAGCGTGCAGAGAATGGGCGTGAGGCCGGCGCGCGCAATGAGCAATCCGTTGAGCAGCCCGCCTGCGAGCCCCACCGCCAGCGCGATGACCGCGAACCAGCCCGTGTAGAGCCAGGGCGACACATCGGACGCCACGAGCATCGGCGCCACGGTGGCCGCCACCACGCCGGCCAGGTTGGCCAGGGCCACGCCCGACAGGTCGATGCCGCCGTTGCCCGAGATCATCGACAGCGCCACGCCCATGGCCAGCAGGCCGAGTTCGGGCAGCTGGCCGCCCATGGACTGGAAGTTGTAGACGTCGAGAAAGTCGCCCCTGGAGAGCACGGTTGCAACCACGAGGATCACGACGTTGATGGCGACCAGGAAGTTGAGTTCGCGGTCTGAGAACCGGGAGGTCATGCAAGGGCCCTTCCGACGGCGCGGTTCATCAGCGCATCGACTTCGGCGCGCA
This sequence comes from Variovorax pasteuri, assembly GCF_051216435.1. Taxonomy (NCBI): domain Bacteria; kingdom Pseudomonadati; phylum Pseudomonadota; class Betaproteobacteria; order Burkholderiales; family Comamonadaceae; genus Variovorax; species Variovorax pasteuri. Next base: position 83,599 of record NZ_JBPJZS010000012.1, on the reverse strand, counting down.
TGGGCATCGAGGGCGCAGTGCCTGCGCGCGTGACCGAGATGGCGGCCACTGCGGAGCCGAAGCGCGCGGCTTCCAGCGGCGAGGCGCCTTCGGCGAGCGCCGCCGCAAAGCCGCCGTTGAAGGCGTCGCCCGCGCCGGCTGTTTCCTTCACGGCACCGGCGTGGAACACGGGCAGGTGCACCGAGCCGCTGGCGCTGTGCAGCAGCGCGCCCTTGTCGCCGAGGGTGATGAGGGCGCAGCCCACGCCCTTGGCGAGGAAGAAGTCGCCCGCGCGGCGTGCGTCGTCGATGGTTTCCACGGCAATGCCGCTGAGCGCCGCGGCCTCGTGCTCGTTGGGCGTGATGTAGTCGCACAGCGGGTACAGCGCGTCGTCGAAGGGCAGGGCGGGCGCGGGGTTGAACACCGTGACCGTGCCGGCGGCGCGCGCCAGCTCGAGCCCGCGCCGCGCGGCGCCCGCGGGTTGCTCCAGCTGCGTGACGAACACGCGCGCGCCGCGGATGGCATCGGCAGCGGCGTCCACGTCGTCCGCGTCGATGAGGGCCGCGGCGCCGGGCACCACGATGATCGCGTTGGCGCCGGTGACGTCGTGCACGTAGATGAAGGCTGCGCCGGTCGGCTGCGTGCTCACCTGGGGCGCGCGCGGCGTGATGCCTTCCTGCGCCCACAGCGCGAGTGCGTTGGCGCCGAAGGCGTCCTGCCCGAGCTTGGAGATGAACGTCACCTCCGCGCCCGCCCGTGCCGCCGCGACGGCCTGGTTCGACCCCTTGCCGCCGGGCCCCATGGCAAAGCCGGAACCCGCGATGGTCTGGCCCACGCCGGGGAGGTTGGCCGCTCGGAACGCGAGGTCGGCCACGAAGATGCCGAGCACGGCCACGCCGCGTTGGTGCGGCGCCTGTGCGGCGTGAGAAGGTGCGACAGCCATGGCGTCAGGCCTCGGGGGCGAGCACGCCCTTCTTGAACACGAAGCAGCCGTAGAAGCGGCGCTCGCCGGTAGCGATCACGCAGTACGCACGGCGCGCGGCTTCATAGAACGCAAAGCGCTCGATGGAGCCCAGCGGCCGCGAGCGGCCTTCGGCTGCATCGATCTCGCGTTGCATCTCTTGCTGCACCGGCGGGATCTCGTGGGGCTGGCCCATGATTTCCATGCGCCGCGCCGGATCGTCCACCGCCTCGTCGAGCGGCAGCACCGACAGGATGGCGCGCGCGGCTTCGGTCGTGCCCACGCCGTCGATGCGCAGCAGCCGGCCCAGCGTGGTCTGGCGTGCCACGGAATCGGCCGGAAAGTTGGCGTCGCACAGCACCAGTTCGTCGCCATGGCCCATGGCGCGCAGGGCGTACAGCACGTCTGCGTTGAGCAGCGGATGGATGGACTTCAGCATGTTGTCTCCAGCAAATGGACCTGTTCTTGTGGCGGTAATTCTTAAGGAAGGAAAACGTTTGCGCAAACGTTTGCTATTCGGGGATTTCCCTTGGTTTCGGCGTGCGCGCCACGTTCATTCGCACGTTCATTCACCAAAGGGAATCCAGATGTTCTTGACCTGCGTGGCATGCCGCAGCAACAGCGGGCCTTCGGCCGACGTCGCGTCGTGCCAGTCGGTGGCCAGGCCGTGGTCGACCAGCGTGCGCTTGAGGTTGCCCACCGACAGGCGCTCGGCGTTGCGCGACAGCTCCCTTGCGCCGAAGACCCACAGCGCATCGACGTCGTCGTGCTCGGCCAGCGTCTGGGCCAGGCTCGCGGCGGGGCCGGTCACGAGGTTGATCACGCCGGCCGGCAGGTCGGAGGTTTCGAACACCTGGTAGAAGTCGGTGGCGATCAGCGGATGCTTCTCGCTCGGCACGACCACCGTGCGGTTGCCCATGGCCATGAGCGGCGCGAACAGGCTCACGAAGGACAGCAGCGGCGACTCGTCCGGGCACACCACGCCGACCACGCCCATGGGCTCGACGGTGGCCAGCGCCACGCCGCGCAACGGCGGCACGTGCACCGTGCCTTCGTACTTGTCGGCCCATGCACCGTAGGCGAAGAGGCGGCTCACCGATGCATCGACTTCGGCCTGCGCGGCGCGCGAGGCCACGCCGGTGAGGCTGGCGATGCGCGCGGCGAATTCGTCGGCGCGGGCAGAGAGGTTTTCCGCAAGGTAGTACAGCGCCTGTGCGCGGCGGTGCGGCGTGGCGCTCGACCAGCCGGCCGCCGAGCGCGCGGCGGCGACTGCGTTGCGAATGTCCTTGCGGTTGCCCGTGCCGACTTCACCCGCGCGTTGGCCGCTGGCCGCCAGCACCGGGTGCGACAGTTCGCCGTCCGGGCGCACCTGCTTGCCGCCGATGAACAGCTTGGCCGTGCGGTCGATGGCCGGGAGCGTGGACGAAGGCTTGGCCTGCGCCTTGTTCGTTTCGTTCGCGGCTTGTGCGTTCACTGGCGCGGCGCGCGGCTTGCGCTCGGCCCATGCGCGCGGCTTCAGGTATTCGTAGCAGCCCTCGCGCCCGCCTTCGCGGCCGTAGCCCGATTCGCGGTAGCCGCCGAAACCCACGCCCGCATCGAACAGGTTGGTCGCGTTGACCCACACCACGCCGGCCTGCAGCTGCGGCGCAATGCCCAGTGCCAGGCCGATGGTCTCGCTCCACACGCTGGCCGCCAGGCCGTAGCGCGTGTTGTTGGCCAGCGCCACGGCTTCGTCGGGCGTGCGGAAGGTCATCGTCACCAGCACGGGGCCGAAGATTTCTTCGGTGGCCACGGTCGATGCGGGGTGCACGCCGGTCAGCAGCGTGGGCGGGAAGAAGCTGCCGCCCGGCGGCAGCGCGCCCGGCGCCTGGTAGCAGCTCGCGCCTTCGCGCACGCCGGTGGCGACCAGCGTTCGCACGCGCTCAAGCTGCGTGGGGTCGATCAGGCTGCCCATGTCGATGGCCTTGTCCATCGGCGAGCCCACGCGCAGGCTGCGCATGCGGCGCTTCAGGCGCTCGATGAAGTCGTCGGCAATGCCTTCCTGCAGCAGCAGCCGCGAGCCGGCGCAGCACACCTGGCCCTGGTTGAACCAGATGGCGTCGACCACGCCTTCGACGGCGGCGTCGATGTCCGCGTCGTCGAACACGATGAAGGGCGACTTGCCGCCCAGCTCCAGCGTGAGCGACTTGCCCGAGCCGGCGGTGGCCTCGCGGATGAGGCGGCCCACGTCGGTCGAGCCGGTGAAGGCGATCTTGTCGACGCCTTCGTGCGCGACCAGTGCCGCGCCGGTGGCGCCGTCGCCGGTCACCACGTTCAGCACGCCCGGCGGCAGGCCGGCCTGCGCGGCGAGTTCGGCGAAGAGCAGGGCGCTCAGCGGCGTGAGCTCGGCGGGCTTGAGCACCACCGTATTGCCCAGCGCGAGCGCGGGCGCGATCTTCCACGCGAGCATCAGCAGCGGGAAGTTCCACGGAATGATCTGGCCGACCACGCCCAGCGGCACCTGGTCCGCGAACTCGCGTTCCTGCAGCTGCGCCCAGCCGGCATGGTGATAGAAGTGGCGCGCCACCAGCGGCACGTCGAGGTCGCGGGTCTCGCGAATGGGCTTGCCGTTGTCCAGCGCCTCGACCACGGCGAGCAGGCGCGCATGGCGCTGCACCATGCGCGCCAGTGCGTACAGGTGCCGAGCACGGCCATGTCCGCCGAGTGCGAGCCAGCCGGGCTGCGCGGCGCGCGCGGCGGCCACGGCGGCGTCCACGTCCTGCGCCGAGCCTTGGGCGATGCGGGCCAGGCGCTGGCCGGTGGCGGGCTCGGCCGTCTCGAAATGCGCGCCGGTGCCTGCCGCAGTGAAGCGCCCGTCGATGAAGTGGCCGAAGCCCTCGGCATGGCGTGTGAGCCATTGGCGCGCGTCGGTGTCGCTCTCTGGCGCGGGGCCGTAGTCCATGGTGTCGAAATAGCGTGCGACGTTGCTGTTGCTGTTGTTCTGGCTGCTGCTCATCGGGTCATCCGATCGGGTGGCGGTTGAAGGCCGAGTAGCGGCCGGTGACGTGGTGCTCCAGCTGGCGCTCGATGTCGGCCAGCAGCGTGGAGGCGCCGATGCGGAACAGCTCGGGCTCGAGCCAGGGGCGGCCCAGCTCTTCCTTCATGAGCACCTGGTAGTCGAGCGCCGTCTTGGCGGTGGACACACCGCCGGCCGGCTTGTAGCCCACGCGAAAGCCGGTGCGGGCCTCGTACTGGCGGATCATGCGCAGCATCACCAGCGTGACCAGCGGCGTGGCGTTCACGCCTTCCTTGCCGGTGGAGGTCTTGATGAAGTCGGCGCCGGCCATCATGCAGACCATCGAGGCCTTGGCGACGTTGCGCAGCGTCTTCAGCTCGCCCGTGGCCAGGATGGCTTTCACGTGCGCATCGCCCGCTGCCAGGCGAAAGTCGCGCATCTCGTCGTAGAGCTTTCGCCACTGCCCGGTGAGCACGTGCTCGCGGGTGATGACGATGTCGATCTCAGCCGCGCCGTCGCGCACCGAGGCTTCGATCTCCTTGAGCTTGAGCTCGTGCGGAATCAGCCCCGCCGGAAAGCCCGTGGACACCGCCGCCACCGGAATGCCCGTGCCCGCGAGCGCCTCGACCGCGGTCGACACGAAGCGGTGGTACACGCACACCGCCCCCGTGTGCAGCGTGCGGTCTGCGAAGCCCAGCGCGGCCAGCAGGTCGGGGCGCACCGGCGTCACCGCCTTGGCGCAGAGCCGGCGCACGCGCTCGGCCGTGTCGTCGCCGTTGAGCGTGGTCAGGTCGATGCAGGTGATGGCCTTCAGCAGCCAGCCGGCCTGCGCGTCTTTCTTGACCGAACGGCGCCCGGGCAAGGTGGCCACGCGGCGCTCGGCGGCCGAGAGGTTGATGCGGATGCTGTCGAACCAGCCGCTGTCGAAAGGCTGTGCGGTGTTGCGCGCGGCCGCGTGGGGCTGTGCAGCGGGTGCGGGTGCCGGGTTTGCGGCTGCGGCGACGGCGGTGGCGGGCGGTGCCGGACGCGAGCGCACAGCGCCGCTGGCGCGAACGAGTGAAGTGGAAGTCATGGAGTGGAAGGCGCCGTGGCGCGCAGGGGCCGCTGGTGCGGCAGGCAGGCAAAGGGCATGTCTGTTGTCTCCGTGGCTTGGCATCGCAGTGCGATGCAGCGGGGGTCCGTGTCGTGCGTGCTGCCGTGCAGGGCCGGCGGCGTGTTGCACCGAATGTTATTGCAACAACATTTATTTAGGCAAGATGTTTTTGAAATAACATTTTGAGACCGGGCAATGCCCGATACTCCAAAACTTGGATCCAAGGAACCCGAACATGCGAAAAACCGCCGGAGCCGAAGCGCGGGCCGTGCGCCTGACAAAGATGCAGGAGCTCGTCGAGGCCGGCGGGCCGTTGCCGATCAAGCAGGCCGCGCAGCGGCTGGACGTGACCGAGATGACCATCCGGCGCGACCTGTCGTCGGTCGATTCACCGCTCTCCGCCCTCGGCGGCTATGTGCTGGCGACCACGCTGCCGGGCGCCGATCGCTACTCGCTCGACGAGGCCAGCGACCAGCACGCGGCCAACAAGCGCCTGGCCTGCGAGCGTGCGGCCAGGTGGGTGCAGCCGCACGACAGCCTGTTCATCGATTGCGGCACGACCATGGTCCATTTCGCCGAAGCGCTGCCGCCGGACATGCCGCTGAGCGTGGTGTGTTACTCCACGAACATCGCGGCGGTGCTCAGCCGCCGCCCCCACACCCAGCTGATGCTGATGGGCGGCCTGTACCACCCTTCATCGGCCACCTTCTTCTCCGACGAAGGCCTGCAGTACCTGAACAAGCTGGGGGTGAACAAGGCCTTCATCTCGGCCGGCGGGCTGGACCAGGAGCGCGGCGCGAGCTGCTCCAACTTTCATGAAGTGCCGGTGAAGCAGGCGGCGATACGCAGCGCGTCGGAGAGCTTTCTCATCGTCGACGAAAGCAAGCTCGGCAAGTTGCGGCCGGCTTTTTTCAGCCCGCTGGATGCGTTCGCGCGCATCGTGGTGGGCGGCGCGCCCGTGGCGGCGGTGAAGAAGCAGTTCAGGGAACTGCCGGTGGAGTTTGCAAGGGCGCAGACCTGAGACCTGCGAAAGTGCCAGCTCCCTGCCGGCATGCGGCAGCCCTGATCGCTCAGCGCGGGTCATCGAATTCCTGCGGGCGCATTTGACGCAGCGATGCCCGCACCGGTCGGTACGCCCGCGCACATACAAATTTTCAGTGCCGACTCATAGTGCGCATGACGGTCATCCGGCGCTGGTAGGGGTCGCTCCGGCGCCCGCCCACGAGGGCGGTTCCCCGATGCTGGCGGGCTGTCACCGAATCGTCCGGCGCGGCACCGCCGCGTGCTACTTCGCGAAGAGCATCGAAATGTCGGCGAAGGCCTTCAGCTCCAGCGCGTTGCCCGACGGGTCCAGGAAGAACATGGTCGCCTGTTCGCCGGGCTCTCCCTTGAACCGGATGTACGGCGCAATGACGAACTCGGTGCCCGCGGCGCGCAGTCGGGCCGCGGCGGCTTCCCAGTCCGCCATCGGCAGCACGATGCCGAAGTGGCGCACCGGCACGCCGTGCCCGTCCACCGCATTGAGCTGGGCCGCGCCTGTCGCTTCGGGCGCCAGGTGCGCAACGATCTGGTGGCCGTAGAAATTGAAGTCGATCCACTCGGGCGAACTGCGGCCTTCGGGGCAACCGAGCACTTCGCCGTAGAAGCTGCGCGCCAGTGCGAGGTCATGCACCGGAAATGCGAGATGGAACGGCGACATCAAGCCGGGGTTGGTCGTGGGGGCGTTCATGCGCGTGGCTTTCAAAGAAGGAATGAAGGGCAGGGAAAAGCCGCGATCGTAGGTTCCACGAATCAAAAATCAAATCAATATATATTGGGTCTGAGCATCAAAAGGATTGATGAATGATTCGCGAACTGAAGACCCTGATCGCCGTGGCGAACGAAGGCACCTTCTCGGGGGCGGGCGAGAAGATCGGGCTGACGCAGGCGGCCGTCAGCGCGCAGATGCAGCGGCTGGAGGCTGAGTTGGGCGTCGCGCTGTTCGACCGCACGGGGCGCTCCGCGCTGCTGAACGCGGCGGGCCGCCAGACGCTCGCGCAGGCGCAGGAACTGCTCCGGCTCTACGGCAATCTCGGTGCCGACCCGGTCGGGCAGGCGTCGACGGCGCTTGTCAGCATCGGTGCCATTGCATCGGCACAGCGCTCGGTGCTGCCCGACGTGCTGGCCCGGTTTCACAGGCAGCGCGAAGGCGGCCGCACGCGGGTGATCCCGGGCGTGTCGATGTCGCTCGCCGACCAGGTCGACGCGGGAGAGCTCGACATGGCGGTCATCATCCGCCCGCCGTTCTCGATGCATGGCGACCTGCGCTGGACCACGCTGGCGAGCGAGCCTTTCCGGCTGCTGGTGCCACGGCAGCTCGCGGGCGACGACTGGGCCGCAATCCTGTCGAGCCAGCCCTTCGTGCGCTACGACCGCGCGTCGTTCGGCGGCCGGCAGGTCGAACGCTTCCTGCGCGCCTCGCACCTGGAGGTGCGAGACGTGTGCGAAGTCGACGAGCTGGAGGCCATCGTCGCGCTCGTGGCCAAGGGCGTGGGCGTGGCACTGGTGCCCGAAACAGTCACGCACCGCCGCTGGCCGGCCGCGGTGCGCGCAATCGATCTGGGGCATCACACCTTCCACCGCGAGATCGGGCTGGTGCACCGCAGCCGGCGCGATCTTGGCGACGCGGCCCGCGAGCTGGCACAGGGGGTGTGTGCTGCCTACCAGGTCCTGGACGCGGACCGGGCGCGCATGCACTGACGGCTGCAGCGCGGTCGACACGGACCGCTGCATAGAATGCCTGCGCCTTTCGGTTCGCTCGTTTCGCGCCGTCACTGCCGGCGCCTTTCAAAACTCAGGAGGTCAAGGTATGGGGATCAGGGACATCATCGGCCACGCGCTGCTGGACAACGACAAGCTTCACTTCGACCCGGCGCCGGACGCCACCGCCGAGGAAGCGTGGCTGGTCACATTGAGTGCACCGCTCAGCGCCTTCAACGGCGACTACGTCAATTCGGTGCCCACGGGCAAGGACGACGACGAATTGCGCGAGGGCATCGCGCAGGTATGGGGCGTGCACGACCGCGCCAGCTTCGAGGAGAAGGCCCGCTGGCTCGTGCAGGAGGGGCAACGCACGGTCTACGCCTCGGTGTGGCAGGCCATCGCGGCGGTCGACGACGCCGTGCAGACGACCCACCCGCTGTTGCGCGCGCTGGTGGACACGTCCTTCCCCGCCTTCTTCCAGATCAAGGCGCGCAAGAGCCTCGACTACAAGGCGCTGGCGGCGCAAAGCGGCCATTCGTTCTCCGAGGTTTCGCAACTGGTGACGAACAGCCGGTCATGGGTGGACGAACTGAGGAAGCACTTCAAGGTTCAACCCGCGCAGATCGCCAGCCTGGTGGCATGGGACGCCGTGCGCCTCGCGAGCCTGTCGCGCTGGGCGGTCCAGTTGGGTTTCATCGATCGCGCGGAGTTCGCGGGGTTTGCAGGCGGCCTCAAGCCCCAGGTGCAGCAGGCGTATGCCGACTGGGCGCAGGTGAGCGCCGCCTACATTGCGGGCGGCCTGGTCTGGCGGTATTCGGATGAGCGCGAGGAGAACCTGCTGCGCACGAACCGCCTCTTGCTGAGCGACGCACGCAGCCCGTATCGCAGCACGGCGCTTCGCTGACTTTGGAGCGGCGGGCACAGGGCGTAACCTTCATCGCCCGGCGCCCGAACTAAGCCGCAGGGGACGCGGATTCGAAAGCTGTTGGATGGCACGCCCTGCGCTATGCGCACCCATGCACATCGAAGCCGCGTATGCACCCCTTCACCTCCAAGGATGCATTCGCCATGAACCACCACCAAGGGCGCCGCTTCGTTCCTAGAGCCGGCACGCCGGCCGTCCGGCTGGCCATGAAGTTCACCTTGGGCGCAGCCTGATTTCCACGGACGGTGCCCATGCTGCTCTTCGTCGTCGCCTACCTGGGCGGGGTGCTGACCATCCTCAGTCCCTGCATTCTTCCGGTCCTTCCTTTCGTGTTCGCGCGCGGCGACCAGCCGTTCCTGAAAAGCGGCCTGCCGCTGCTGCTCGGCATGGCGTTGACCTTCGCCGGCGTGGCCTCGCTCGCCGCAGTCGGCGGCGGTTGGGCAGTGCAGGCCAACCAGTACGGGCGCCTGGTGGCGATCGTGCTGATGGCACTGTTCGGCATCACGCTGCTGCTTCCCCGGCTGGCGGCGCACCTCGCGCGGCCGCTCGTGAGCTGGGGGGAGCGGCTGTCGGCCTCGGCCGATGGCGACGCTGCGCTCGGGCGGCGTTCGTCCTTCGTCACCTCGGTGCTGCTGGGTGTGGCCACGGGCCTGCTGTGGGCGCCTTGCGCTGGCCCGATCCTCGGCCTGGTGCTGACCGGCGCGGCGCTGGGCGGCGCGAGCGCGCAGACCTCGCTGCTGCTGCTGGCCTATGCGGCGGGTGCCGCGACCTCGCTGGCGGGCGCGCTGCTGATCGGCGGGCGCCTGTTCAAGGCCATGAAGAAGTCGCTGGGCGCCGGTGAATGGATTCGCCGCGGCATCGGCGTGGCGTTGCTGTGCGGCGTGGCCGCCATCGCGTTGGGGCTGGACACCGGCGTGCTGGCGCAGTTGTCGGTTGCGAGCACCGCCTCGGTGGAGCAGGCACTGGTCGACAAGGTGCGGTCGAACAAGCCGGTTGAAAAGAAGTCCCCGTGGCAGTGACGGCCGGCACCGATCTCGTTCTCGCACACCGGACAGGGTCATCGATCCGGCGTAGCCTGTGCGGCCGCGACGCCTTTCCCAATCCACACCCGTTGTTTCATGGAGTTTCAAAGATGATGAATCGAACCGACCCCGTCTGGCTGATCACGGGATGCTCCACCGGCTTCGGCCGCGAACTTGCCAAGCTCGTGCTGGCGCGCGGATGGCGCGCCGTGGTCACCGCGCGCAACCCCGCGCAGGTGGCCGACATTGCCGAGGGCCATGGCGACCGCGCACTGGTGCTGCCGCTGGACGTGACGCAACGCGGGCAGATCGAGCAGGTGGTGGCGCAGGCGCGGCAGCATTTCGGGCGCATCGATGTGCTCGTCAACAACGCGGGCTACGGCTACCTGGCCGCTATCGAGGAGGGCGACGACAAGGAAGTGCGCGACATGTTCGAGACCAACGTCTTCGGCCTGATCGACATGACCAAGGCCGTGCTGCCGGTGATGCGCGCGCAGGGCAACGGCCTGGTGGTGAACGTGTCGTCCATCGGCGGGCTCGCGAGCTTTGCGGCCACGGGCTATTACCACGGCACCAAGTACGCGGTGGAAGGCATCTCGGAATCGCTGGCGGTGGAACTCAAGCCGCTGGGCATCGGCGTGCTGATCGTCGAGCCGGGTCCGTTCCGCACGAACTGGGCGGGGCCTTCCATCCAGCAGTCGGCCACGCGCATCGAGGCCTACGACGCCACCGCCGGCGAGCGCCGCAGGCAGACGGCCGCGCGCAGCGGCAACCAGGCCGGCGACCCGGTGCGCGCCGCGCAGGCCATCATCGACGCCGCGCTGTCCGACAAGCCGCCGCTGCGCCTGGTGCTGGGCAAGGCGGCGCTCGACCTGGCGCGCAAGAAGCTCGAGTTCATGCGTGGCGACTTCGATGCGTGGGAGGCCACGACACTGGGCGCCGATTTTCCGCCGGGCGAGGGCTGAGCCGCTCGGGTCTGCATGTCATTGGCAGGTGCAGCGCATGCCAGGCACGGCTGACGCGGAAGGCCTGCTGCCCTAAAGCACGAACCAGCCCACCGCCACGTAGTGGCTCGCCGTGCCCGCCAGCACGAACAGGTGCCAGGCGCCGTGCGCATGGCGAAAGCCTTGCCGGTTGCGATAGAACACCGTGCCCGCCGTGTACAGCACGCCGCCGACCAGCAGCCACACCAGCCCGGCGGTGTCGAGCCGCGCGGCCAGCGGCACGGCGGCCAGCACGCCGAGCCAGCCCATGCCGATGTAGAGCCACAGCGGAGGCTTCTGCGGCGCGTCGCCCCTGGCCGGCCTCAGCTCGCGCCAGATGCCGAACAGCGCCGCCCCCCAGATGATCGCCAGCAGCAAGCCACCCCACGCACCCTGCAGCGTGACCAGCGCAAAAGGCGTGTAGGTGCCCGCGATCAGCAGGTAGATGGCGCAGTGGTCCGCCCGCTCCCACATGCGCTTCAGGCGCCCGCGCGTGCTGTGGAACAGGGTGGAGGCCGCGTACAGCGCCACGGCGGAGAGCGAGAACACCAGCGCCCCCGCGATGCGCGCGGGGTCGCCGGTGGGCACGGTCTTCAGCAGCAGCGCCGCCGCCGCGGGCAGCGCGAGCAGCAGGCCGAGCAGGTGGCTGTAGCCGTTGAGTCGTTCGCCGGGGTACATGTCGTGGGCTGCCTGCTGCGTGTGTGTGCGTGTGCGTGCGGGGAGGGGCGGGGCCTCAGCGGCCTGTTTCCTTCAGGTAGGTCTTGCGCGCGGCGAAGGCCGTGTTCGCGAAGTCCGAGAACACGCCGTCGATGCCGGCGCGGAAGTACGCGAGGTACTCGGCCGCCGGGTCGCCCTTGTACACGCCGGCCAGGTACTTGGCTTCGTTGCGGAAGGTGTAGCTGTGCACGAACAGGCCGGCCTTGTGCGCGTCGGCGATCAGCGCGGTGGGCTTCACGGTGTTCACGTCCGCCAGGCCCTTGCCCGCGACGAACGGCACGACGGTGTGGGCCATGACCTGCGGCTTCCACGGGCCGATGCCGTCGGCATAGGTCTTCACCTCGGCCAGGCCGGCGGGCGTGAGCATCTCGCCGAACCACTTCGGGTTGCCGGCCAGCGTCCAGCTGTAGGGGCGGCCGTCGACGAAGGTGTAGACGTCGTTGGTCACGTAGATCATTTCGCCGGTCTGGTAGTTGACGTCGTTGCCGTCCACCAGCTGCACCGCGCGCGCCTTCATGCCGGCCGAGCGCAGGTACTTCAGGCTCTCGGGCTCGAAGCTCTGCACGAAGATCGGCGCGTCCTTGCGGTTGAGGTCGTTGAAGTTCATGACCTTGAGCAGCGCGTCTTCCAGCGGATGGCTGCCCGCCGGGCCGCAGCCGTTGGCAATGGCTTGCGCGTTGTTCCAGATCGGGTTCTTGGTTTCCGGGTACACGCTGAGCGTGCGGCCGGTGGCGGCGCTCTTGGCCCGGGCGATGTCGATGACCTCCTGGAAGCTCAGGATCGGCAGCTTGCCGTTCAGCTCGGTCGGGCGCTGGTCCCTGGCGTCGTAGGTGGTGCCGCGAATCCACTGGCGCAGCTCGTCCATGGTGAAGTCGGTGATCGACCAGTCGTTGGTGTGGTCCTCGCCGTCGACGATGAGCGACTTGAGCACCGACTTCGGATCGCTCGGGTCGGTCAGGTCGCTCTTGTACTGGGCCGGGCCGTTCTCGGCGATGGCCGGGTACTTCACATTGACCAGCACGCCCGGCACGGTGCGCTTGCGGGCCGCGACGGCGGCGTTGGTCGCGGCCACGTCGGCCACGTTGGTGTTGTCGCTGAGCCAGGGGTTGTGGCGCGCCACCAGCACGCAGTCCTTCGTGAGGTGCAGGTCGGTTTCGAGCGAATCGGCACCGGCGTCGGCTGCGGCTTCGTAGGCGGTCTTCGTTTCCTCGGGGTACAGGCCCGGCAGGCCGCGGTGGCCGATGACGAGGGGCACCGAGCCGTCGAGCGTGCCCAGCGGCGCGGGCGCGGGCGCTGGGGGTGCCGGTGCAGGCGCAGGCGCGGGGGCCGGCGGAAGCACCGGAAACACGGCGCCGTTGTCGCTGCCGCCGCCGCAGGCGGCGATCACGAGGCAGCCGCCGATCGAGGCCATGGCCGCAAGGACGGCGCGAACCGGGCGGGGCGCGGGAGCAGGAACGATCTGTGTCATGGGCGGTCTTCGCGTGTGTATTGGAAGGAGAACGAAAGCCGCCGGATGCTAGGTTTGGCCCGTGACGCGACGGTGACCGGCTCGTTCGCATGCGCGGGCGCCGTGCAGAATCGCGGCGCGCACCCGCGCTCTGTGAGAACGACGCCATGCACCTTCCTCATCTGCCTGCCCTGCGCGGCGGCCTGCTGGCCCTGCTTGCGGCGGCGCTCTTCGGCATCAGCACGCCGCTGGTGCAGCGCGCGGGCGAGGGGCTGGGCGCGTTCACCACGGCGGCGCTGCTCTATGCCGGCGCCGCCTGCATGGGCGCCTGGCTGCGCCGGCCCGTGGCGCTTGAAGCGGCGCTGCGCCGCGCCGACCTGATACGGCTCTCGTGGATGGCGCTGTTCGGCGCGGTCATCGGGCCGGTCGCACTCGTGTGGGGCCTGCAGCAAACCAGCGGCACCAGCGCTTCGCTGATGCTTGCGCTCGAGGCACTGTTCACGGCGGTGCTGGCGCGCGCGCTGTACCGCGAGGTGATGGACCGCCGCGTCTGGAGCGCGATGCTGTTGCTGCTCGCAGGCGGCCTCGTGCTCGTGGTCGATCGGGGGCTGAGCGGCGGCGTGCAACTGCTGGGGCTGCTCGCGGTGCTGGCTGCCACGGCGGCCTGGGGCATCGACAACACGTTGTCGCGTGCGCTGGCCGAGCGCGATCCGGGGCAGGTGGTGCTCGGCAAGTCGGCACTCGGTGCGGGCGCGACGCTCGTGCTGGCGCTTGTGGCCGGGGAACCGCTGCCGCATGGGCCGGCCGCGCTGGCATTGCCGGCCATTGGCGCCACCGGCTACGGTCTGAGCCTGCGGCTGTACCTGCTGGCACAGCGGGCCTTCGGCGCGGCGCGCACGGGCTCGGTGTTCGCGTTCGCGCCCTTCATCGGCGCGCTGGTCGCGATCGGGCTGGGCGACCGGGCCTTGAGCTGGGGCATGGCGACCGGCGGCGTGCTGATGCTGGCCGGCGTGGTGCTGCACCTGGCCGAATCGCACGGCCACGCGCACGACCACGACCTGCTCGACCATGAGCACGCGCACCGGCACGACGACGGGCACCACGATCACGTGCATGACGCGATGCCCGCCGGCGAGCACAGCCACCCGCACCGGCACCTGCCGCAGCGCCATGCGCATCCGCATGTGCCGGACGCGCACCACGCGCACCCGCATTGAACTGCGCGCCGAACCCAGCGCTCAGCGCAAGCCGGGCACCAGCGTCACCAGCAGGCCGACGGCCGCGCAGCCACCGAGCAGCGGCAACACGCCGACCTTGAACCTGAAGAGCGCCACGGTCGCCGCCACGGCGATGACGGCCGAGATGGCGTCGAAGTGCCCGCCGAAGCCCTGCGGCCACAGCACGTGGTAGGCGAAGAACAGCGCAAGGTTCAGGATCACGCCGACCACGGCCGCGGTGATGGCCGAGAGCGGCGCGGTGAACCCGAGCTTGCCGTGCGTGGCCTCGATGAGCGGCCCGCCCGCGAGGATGAAGACGAAGGAGGGCAGGAAGGTGAAGAAGGTCACCACCGTGGCCGCAAGCGCACCGCCCATGAAAGGTGCGCCCGCCCCGGCCACCTGCTGCAGCCAGCCGCCGACGAAGCCGACGAAGGCCACCACCATGATCAGCGGGCCCGGCGTGGTTTCCCCGAGGGCGAGGCCGTCGATCATCTGCCTGCCGTCGAGCCAGTGGTGCTGCTCCACCGCGCCCTGGTACACGTAGGGCAGCACGGCATAGGCGCCGCCGAAGGTCAGCAGCGCCGCCTTGGTGAAGAACGCGCCCATCTGCGCCAGCGTGCCGTGCCAGCCCTGCGTGGCGACGAGGCCGCCCATGGCCAGCGCCCACAGCACCAGGCCCACGGCAAGCACCTTGGCCAGCCGGCCGCGGGTGAAGCGCGCATGCGGCGGCGTGGGCGTGTCGTCGTCGATCAGGGCCGGCCCGTAGCCCGCCTTGGCGCTGCCGTGGCCGCCGCCCAGCGCGAACACGCCCGGCGCCCAGCGCGCGCCGAAGTGGCCGATCAGCCCGGCCCCGATCACGATGGCGGGAAACGGCGTGTCGAAGGCGAAGATCGCCAGGAAGGCCGCGCCCGCGATGCCCCACATCCACGGGTTCTTCAGCGCCCGCGTGCCGATGCGGTGCGCCGCGTGCAGCACCAGCGCGGTCACCGCCGGCTTGATGCCGTAGAAGATGCCCGCCACCACGGGCACGTTGCCGTAGGCCATGTAGACCCAGGACAGCGCGATCAGGATGAACAGCGACGGCAGCACGAACAGCGCGCCGGCCACCACACCGCCCCAGGTGCGGTGCATGAGCCAGCCGATGTAGGTGGCCAGCTGCTGCGCCTCGGGGCCGGGCAGCAGCATGCAGTAGTTGAGCGCATGCAGGAAGCGCTTCTCCGAAATCCAGCGCCGGCGTTCCACCAGCTCGGTGTGCATGATGGCGATCTGCCCCGCCGGGCCGCCGAAGCTGATGAAGCCGAGCTTGAGCCAGAAGCGGAAGGCTTCGCCGAAAGAAACGGGTTGAAGAGGGGCAGAAGGGTCAGGGGGTGCGTCGGTGCGTGCGGTGTCCACGGAAGGCTCCGGTCGGGTTGCCAGCACTTGGACGGGACACCGTCTGACTTTGCAGACCGGGAGGCTGAGGCCCCGGGGAGGCGGATCGTAGCAGGGCCCGGCTGTTTCTCGCTGTGCCGCACGCATGCGCGGCAGTTGCAGCAGCACCGGCACGCGCGCCGACAATGCAGAGCGCAAACCCATGCCCAAACACCTCGCCACCATCGCCGCCCTGACCCTGTCGCTCGCCGCATCGGCCTTCTTCTTCTGGGCCTGGTACGACCGTTACCTGCGTTGGGACTTCAACGACCTGGGCCGGCACTACGACGCCGACACGCAGACCGTCTACACCACCAGCGGTTTCGTCTGGGCGTTGCCGGCCTTCGGCTGCCTGTTGCTGGCTGCGTGGGTTCTGGCCCGCGCGCTGAAGCGGGCACGCGCGCGACGGGCGGCCGCCTCGCGCGGCGGCTGACCGCTTCAATCTCGCGCGGGCAAACCCGCTTCCGGGTTCCGGTGCGCATCCGTAGGCTTGCCCCGCCGGGCGCGACCCGGTGTCTGCCCGCGGCCATGGCGTCGATCTTGCATGCGGCGGACTGTTCTCAACCCGAGGGAGAGTCGATGAAAAGCTTCTTGCCGTGGCACCGCGCCGGCCTGTTCCTGTTGGCGCTGGCAAGCGCCGTCGCCGCGCAGGCCCAGGTGCTGCAGCTCAAGTGGGCGCATGTCTACGAGCCCACGAGCATCTTCCACCAGCAGGCCGAAATGGCGGCGCGCAAGATCGCCGAACAGTCCGAAGGCAAGATCAAGGTCGAGGTGGTGCCTTCCTCGAAGCTGGGGCAGGAGTCCGACTTTCCGCTGATGCTGGCCAACGACTCGGTGCAGATCGCCTACGTCGGGCAGGCCACGCTGGCCGAGGGCTATGCGCCGCTGAACCTGGCGAGCTACCCCTTTGCGTTCAAGGACCTCGACCATGTGCGCAAGTACCTGGCCAGCCCGCTGCTGGCGGAGCTGATGAAGGGCTACAACGAGAAGAGCGGCAACCGCATGGTGGCCGCCGTGTACTACGGCGCGCGCCAGGTCACGTCCGCCAGGCCGCTGGCCAGGCCCGAAGACTTCCGCGACCTGAAGCTGTACGTGCCCGACGCCGCGGCCTACCAGCTGTTCGCCACCGCGCTCGACGCCAAGCCGGTGACGCTGCCCTTCATGAGCCTGTACGGCGCGCTGAAGAAGAACGAGGTCGAGGCGCAGGACAGCCCGCTGGGCATCGTCAGGTCGAAGAAGCTCTACGAGGTGCAGAAGTACGTGATGCTGACGGCGCACGTCTACGACACGCTGGGCATCGTGATCGGCAAGGCCGCCTGGGCCCGGCTGGCGCCGCCGCAGCAGGTAATGCTCGAGAAGGTGCTCGCCGACACCGCCCGATGGACCAACGTCGGCGTGATTGCCGGCGAGCTGGAAGACGAGCAGTTCCTGCGCGGCAAGGGCATGACGGTGTCGACGGTCAACCGGCAGCTGTTCCAGGAGCGCATCGTCAAGCGCTCCACGCCCGAGCAGCTGGGCGCGCGGCCGGGCGACTACGCCCGGCTGCAGGCGCTGGCCTCCGGCGCCCACTGACGCGGCGCGGGTCTGGCCGCTGGTCAGGCGGGCCCGAAAGCGCTTCGCAGCCCGTGCGACAGGTCGGCAACGAGCGCCTCGCGCTGCGGTGACGGCCGCCAGAAGATGCGGCCAGCGACCGAGCCTGCGCCCGTGCTTGTTTCCCAGTCGGGATGGTTGCGCGCCGGCTGCGCGGCCCGCACGGCGGCGGCCGCGGCCTGGGTCTGCGCGTCGCCACCGGCGGGCGCGTTCGCGCCGATGCGCTGCGTGGCCGCATGGCCGCGCTGCTCCAGCGCCTGCGCAAGCTGAAGCTGCCACGCGATCAGCGCGAACAGCACACTGTCTTCCACCGTGAGCTCGTGCATGTCGCGCAGCTTGTTGGCGATCTTGCGCCCGAGCGGGCCCCAGCCCTGCGACACCGCGCCGCCGATGGCGCCGCCCAGCGCCGCGCCGGCGCCCAGCGAGATGCCTGCCACGGCCAGGTCGGCCACCACTCCCACCGCCGCGCCGATGGCCGCGCCCTTGCCCAGGCGCAGGCCCGCGTCCTTCATGGCTTCGGGGCTGAAGAAGTCGAGCGTCCATCGGCCTTCGACCAGGGGCAGCGGCGCCTCGTCGGCGTCGCCCTGGCGGAAGCCGTAGAGCGCGAGCAGGTCGTCGGTGCAACGCTGGGCCTTGTCGAACACCGCTTTTTGCAGGGCGGCCACGAGGGTCTGCCGGCGTCCCGTGTCGGCGAATTCGGTGGCCGACACCGTGCGGCGCACCGCCGCGGCATCGACCAGCAGCTCGGCGATGCGCGTGCAGGCCGACTGCCGGCGCCGGGCCGCCTCGGCGTTCAGCGCATCGACCACGCCGCGCAGCACCTCGCGGCGCTCGCGCAGCAGCGTGGCCAGGTCGTTGTACAGGTCCTGCTCGGCGCCGACGAAGGGCGCGGCCGCGTCGAAGCGCACCTGCACGTGCAGGCCGTAGGCCGACAGCAGCGCCTTCCACGCCGGCTCGCGGCTGGCGGCGTCGCGCACGAAGTTCAGCACCGGCAGCACGGGGCGTGCGCAGGAATTGAGCAACTCGATCTCGTCGCGGAACTTGGGCAGCACCGGCTCGCGCACATCGATGACGAGAAAGGCAGCGTCGATGTCGAGCATGGTGCGCAGCACCTTGGCCTCCTGCTCGAACACGCCGTGGGCCTCGGGGCCTTGCAGGAACTGGCGGATGCGCTCGGGCGGCGTGGCCTGCGTGCCTTGCATGTGGAAACCGGCGAGGTGCTCGCGCAGTGCGACGGCGTCTTCGAGGCCGGGCGTGTCGAAGAAGCGCACGGCGGCCGCGCCGTCCACCTCGAGGTCGACCGATTCGACATGGCGCGTGGTGCCGGGGCGGTCCGACACTTCGCCGAAGTTCACGCGCCGGGTGAGCGTGCGCAGCAGCGAGGTCTTGCCCGCGTTGGTGTGGCCGACGACGGCGATGCGGATGGGCGGCTGTGTCATGGCGCGGTGGCGATCGCGGCGGCGGTCGGGCGCAGGGCGGTGGCCAGGCTGTCGCCGGCCGCGATGCGTTGCAGGCCGGTGCCTTGCAGCCAATCGAGCCAGCGCTGCGTGGCGTCGGCGTTGGGTGCATCGGCCAGCCAGAGGCGGCATTCGCCGCAATGCGCCAGCACTTCGCGCAGGAAGCGCTCGGTGCCGCGGTCGGGGCTCGACGCGGCGTGGCACACCAGCAGCACGGTGCGTGGACGCACGCGGGCCAACTGGTCGAGCAGCGCGCGGCGCGACGTCGCGCTGCCGTCGATGCGTTGCACCTGCGCGGCCTCGGTGGCGGGCAAGGCCGGCGGCGGCCAGGGCGTATCGGGTGGCAGCTCGAAGCCGACCACGAACAGCAGGTCGTGCAGTTGCGAATCGGACAGGCCCGCGGGCGTGGCACCCTGCGTACGGCCGGGGTCGGCGTCGACGATGGCCGCCGGTGCCATCGCGGCGAAGCGGGCGAGCAGTTGGCGGTAGTAGGGCTCGCGCCAGTCGGGCTGCAGCGCCTTGCGGCGGCTGCGCCACATGGCGGCGCTCCACAGCACGAGGGCCACGCGCGGCAGCAGGCCGTAGACCACGATGCACCCCGTGAGCCACAGCGCCCAGGTGCGCTGGCCTCCCGCGTGGGTTGCGCCGGGCGCGGCGGCCAGGATGGTGGCGGCGTCGGGCACCGGGAAGCCGAGCTTCGAGGGCGCCCAGCCCAGCACCTGCACGGCCTGCACGAAGAATGCCGGATCGAGGATCGTCGTCTCCCAGCTCAGCGTGTAGCTGCGAAAGGCGAGCGCGAACAGCATCGCGGCCAGCACCACCGCGAACGACAGCGACCAGATGCCGTGGCTCACCAGGCCGAAAGCCCATGGAAGCAGCCTGGCGCGGGACAGCAGCCCGGTGGCGGCGCGCACCAGCAGCGGCGCCTGTCCGCGTTTGCCGCCCGCCACCCGCGCGGTGAGCGACAGCCAGATCCACCCGAGCGACGCGCTGCCCAATATGCCCGCCGGCAGCCACAGGCCGGCCAGCCAGGCCAGCAGCGTGAGGGCATGCAGGCCCAGCAGGCTGACCAGCGCGACGATCACGTTGATATGGCGCTCGCCGCCGCCCACCACGTTGCCCGCAAGGCCGAGGCCTGCAAGCACGATGAGCGCGACCATGCCCAGCAGCACCCACGGTGCCCAGACGCGGGCGCGGGTCAGTTCGGTTTGGAGGCCGAGGCGTTCGCCGAGGCGAAGCGCACGCTCGGTGATTTGCGCGTGGCTGCCGGCAGTGTGCGAGGCCGCAGCGCGCATGGCTTGCGCGTCGTCCAGCGGGCCGTTCTGCTCGGCCCATCGAATAGCCTCGGTGATCACCGCATCGGAAAAAGCAGATTCGCGCAACGCGGTGTCGGTCAACAGGGGCCCTTCGCTGAGGAGGCCCCGCGCAGGGTCAGGGCGCGCAAATTATGCCCGCCGCGCCGCAGGCGCCCCCATGAGAAACGGGGCCGCAAGCGGCCCCGTTTCCCAGGGTGCAAAGAGTCGGTGGCGCGTGCCAGGTCTCAGCGAAGGCCGAAGAACGAAAGCACGGCAACCACGACCACGACCAGACCGACGATATAGATGATGGAATTCACGCGAGGGCTCCTGTGTGTTGAATATGCGTACAGCTTCGTTCCGCAGGGGCTTCCTGACTGTCGGCAAGGGGCGGCGTGTGGTG
Source organism: Variovorax pasteuri (assembly GCF_051216435.1). Lineage (NCBI taxonomy): Bacteria > Pseudomonadati > Pseudomonadota > Betaproteobacteria > Burkholderiales > Comamonadaceae > Variovorax > Variovorax pasteuri. The sequence goes on along the minus strand of NZ_JBPJZS010000012.1, from coordinate 63,363 downwards.
TAGGACTCGCGAAGCGCATTGCCATGACATTTCCCCGGTTTGTCCGTTTTTCTCGGAGGGCGTGCACCAGATGTGACCATTGTTTGCAATAGGCCGCGTGCATCCACGCAAGACTCTGGCCCTTCCAGCAAAGGCACGGCCATGCGACCCACCGAGCACCCCCCTTTTTCCGGCCCACGCCCAGGCCATCCCGCCCACCCCGGCGCGCGCTCGCCACGCGCAGCCGATGCCACCCCGACGCGCGTCAATGCGCACCTGCTTCCCACGCTTTTCGACCGCCTGCGCGACGAGGCGCCCAGCCGCACCTCGGAGCTGCCCTCGGACTACACCGTCACGCCCGCGCAGATGCGCGACATCGTGCAGCGCGACCTGGCCTTCCTGCTCAACACCACCAATGCCGAGGACCTGATCGACCGCGAGCGCCATGCCGAAGCGGCCGCGTCGACCCTCAACTTCGGCGTGCCGCCGCTGGCGGGCAGCTACCTGTCGCAGCGCAAGTGGGCGGACATCGAACGCATCATCCGCCGCGCCGTGCAGGACTACGAGCCGCGCCTGATTCCCGAGACGGTGTCGGTGGTGCCGCTCATGAAGGAAGACGGCGCGGCCGAGGAATACAACGTGTTGCTGTTCGAGATCCGCGCGCAGATCCATCTGCGGCCCTACCCGCTGGAGTTCATGGTGCAGAGCGCGGTCGATCTCGAAACCAACCGTATGAGCGTGCTGCGCGTCGCGCGCTGACGCGTTTCCTTTATCTTCACTTCAGGGACCCGGATTCCATGGACCCCCAACTCCTCGACTACTACAACAAAGAACTGGTCTACATGCGCGAGGCGGCCGGCGAGTTCGCCCAGTCGCACCCCAAGATCGCCCGTCGCCTGGGCATGCACGGCATCGAGGTGGCCGACCCCTACGTGGAGCGGCTGATCGAGTCTTTCAGTTTCCTTTCGGCGCGCATGCAGATCAAGCTGGACGCGGAGTTCCCGCGCTTCACGCAGCGCCTGCTCGAGGTGCTGTACCCCAACTACCTGAGCCCCACGCCGTCGATGGCCGTGGCGCAACTGCATCCCAGCGTGAAGGAGGGCGATTTCACGCGCGGCTTCGTGGTGCCGCGCGGCACGGCCTTCCATGCGCGCGTGCCAACCGGCGAGGAAACGCCCTGCGAGTTCCGCTCCAGCCAGGACGTGACGCTGTGGCCCTTCGAGATCGTCGACGCCAGGCTGACGGGCGCGCCGCCCGACATTCCCGCGCTGGAGCGCTACCTGCCGCCGAACGTGCAGGTGACGGGCGCGCTGCGCCTTCGGTTGCGCATCGTGGGCGAAATGAACTTCAGCGCGCTGGTGGGGCTCGACCGGCTGCCCATCTACCTGCGCGGCAACGAGCAGGTGGCCTCGCACCTGTTCGAGCTGCTGCACACCTCGGCCGTGGCCACCTTCGTCGGGGAGCCCGGCAAGCTGGCCGACCGGCCGCACGTGGTGACCGAAGGCGCGCTGGTGCACGAAGGCCTGGCGCCCGGCGAGGGCTTGCTGCCGCTGGAGTGGAACACCTTTCACGGCCACAACCTGCTGCACGAATATTTCTCGTGCCCCGAGCGCTTCTACTTCTTCACGCTGACGCAGCTGGCACCCGGCCTGGCGCGCACACACGGCAAGGAGGTCGAGATCGTGGTGCTGCTGAGCAAGCCGCCGGGTGCGTTGGGCGCACTGGTCGACGCGGGCCAGTTCGCGCTGTTCAGCACGCCGGTGGTCAACCTGTTCGAGCGGCGCACCGACCGCATCGAACTCGACGAGGCGCAACCCGAGTTCCACCTGGTGCCCGACCGTTCTCGCCCGCTCGACTTCGAGGTCTATTCGGTGCAGCGCATTGCGGGGCAGCAGGCGCAGACCACGGCCGAGCTGGAGTTTCGTCCGCTCTACCAGACGCTCAACGAAGACGAGGGCAACTACGGGCGCTACTTCTCGGTGCGCCGCGAGCAGAGGCTCGCGTCCGACACCGCACGCAAGTACGGCACGCGCACGCCGTACATCGGCACCGAGGTGTTCCTTTCGTTGGTCGACCAGCACGAGGCGCCGTACCCCGGCAGCCTGCGCTACCTGTCGGTGAAGGCGATGCTCACGAACCGCGACCTGCCGTGCCTGGTGCCGCGCAACGGTCATTCAGACCTGGCGGTGGCCGACTCCGTGCCGGTCTCGGCCGTGGGCCTCATTCGCCCGCCGAGCACGCCCAAGTCGCCGTTTGCACAGCGCGAAATCGCCTGGCGCCTGATTCGCCAGCTGGGCTTCAACCACCTGCCGCTGGCCGACATGCCGCACCGCGAGGGCGCCCAGGCGCTGCGCGGCATGCTGCGGCTGTTCGTCACCGCCGACAACGACGTGCTGGGCCGCCAGATCGACAGCCTCGTCGGCTCGCGCATCGAACCGGTGACGCGGCGCCTGCCCGGCGCGGGGCCGCTGATCTACGGGCGCGGCGTGCAATGCACGCTGAGCGTCGACGAAGAAGGCTTTTCGGGCACCAGCCCCTACCTGCTGGGCCTGGTGCTGGAGCACTACCTCGCGCGGCACGTGAGCATCAACGTGTTCACGCAGACGGTGCTCGAGTCGATGCAGCGCGGCACGGTGGCGAAGTGGCCGGTGCGCATGGGCGGGCGAGGCATCGTCTGACGACGGGCTGTGCGCTTCAGCGTTTCTTGACGGGCCCCAGTGCCTGCTCGATCAGCCAGCGCATGGCCGCACGAATCTCCTTCGCGTCGCCGCCCGCATCGATCTCCAGCGCGGCCCGGTCGAACGCCGCCGACAGCAACTGCGACAGCGCATCGACGCAGACTTCGCCGCGCCCCATGCCGGCGCGTTTCAGGCCTTCGCGCAGCGAGTGCGCCGCGTTGGCGTCGTCCATGGCCATCACTTCCGCCATGCCCAAGACGGCGGGGCCGTCGACCAGCAGCAGCCGTGTGCGGCCCGGCACTGTCATGGCAGTCAGGTAGGCCTCGCTGCCTTCCAGCAAGGCCTTGCGCGGCTCCAACTGCGCGGGTGCCGCAGCCTCGATGTCGGCCGCGACCGCCATGGCTTCGCGCACCAGCACCTGCCGGAACAGGTCGCGCTTGTCCGCGAAGTGGTGGTACAGCGCCCCTCGGGTGATGCCCGCGGCCACGGCAATTTCGGGGGTGGACGTGTCGCCGTAGCCCTTGCTGACGAACAGGACGCGGGCGGCCTCGAGCAAGGCCAGCTGGGTGGTTTCGGTGCGTTCGCGGTTGGTGGCCATGCGCGGTAATTTACATGCAGGCTGTCTGTAGGTTAGTATTTAACATGCATGCAGTCTGTATGTTTTATGGAAAGGTCCGACCCATGAAAGTCACGAGCTATTACCCCGTCGTCATGACCGAAGACGTGGCGGGCACCGCCGGCTTCTACCGTTCGCATCTCGGATTCACGCCGCTGTTCACGAGCGACTGGTATGTGCATCTGCAGCTGGCGGACGATCCGTCGGTCAACCTCGCCGTGCTCGACGGTCGCCACGAGACCATTCCTGCCGTCGCGCGCGGCCAGGTGGCGGGCGGGCTGCTGTTGAACTTCGAGGTGGACGACCCCGACGCGGTGCACGAGCGCTTCAAGGCGGCCGGCTTGCCGATCCTGCTGCCCCTGCGCGACGAGGCCTTCGGCCAGCGGCACTTCATCACGCGCGACCCGAACGGCGTGCTGATCGACATCATCAAGCCGATCCCGCCGAGCGGGGAGTTCGCCCGGCAGTACGAGCCCGGCGCGCTGCCGACCTGACGCAAGGCTCAGGCCCGCAGCGCCTCTCCCTCGCCCAGGTCTTCGCCCAGGAACCCGCCGCTCTGGTGCGCCCACAGCCGCGCGTACAGCCCGCCCTGCGCCATCAGCGTGCGGTGGTCGCCTTCTTCCACCACGCGGCCTTCGTCGAGCACGATGAGCCGGTCCATCGCCGCGATGGTCGACAGCCGGTGCGCAATGGCGATCACGGTCTTGCCTTCCATCAGCGTGTACAGGCTCTGTTGAATGGCCGCCTCGACCTCGGAGTCGAGCGCGCTGGTGGCTTCGTCGAGCAGCAGGATCGGCGCGTCTTTCAGCATCACGCGCGCGATGGCCACGCGCTGGCGCTGGCCGCCCGACAGCTTCACGCCGCGTTCGCCCACATGCGCCTCGTAGCCGCGCCGTCCGCTCGCGTCGCCCAGCGTCTGGATGAAGTCGTGCGCCTCGGCGCGCCGGGCCGCCGCCTCGATCTGCGCCTGCGTGGCGTCGGGCCGGCCGTAGGCCACGTTGTCGGACACCGAGCGGTGCATCAGCGAGGTGTCCTGCGTGACCATGCCGATGTGGCTGCGCAGCGAGTCCTGCGTGACATGCGCGATGTCCTGCCCGTCGATCAGGATGCGGCCGCTCTCCAGGTCATGAAAGCGCAGCAGCAGGTTCACCAGCGTCGACTTGCCCGCGCCCGAGCGGCCGACCAGGCCGATCTTCTCGCCGGGCTTCACCGTGAGGTTCAGGTCCTCGATGACGCGGCGACCCGCGTCCCCGTAGCGGAAGCTCGCGTGATCGAAACGCACCTCGCCGCGCGGCACCTCGAGCACCTTGGCGTTGGCCGCATCGAGCACGGTGCGCGGGCGCGACAGCGTCTTCATGCCGTCCTGCACCGTGCCGATGTTCTCGAACAGGCTGGTCATTTCCCACATGATCCAGTGCGACATGCCCTGCAGCCGCAGCGCCATCGCGGTGGCCGCGGCCACCGCGCCCACGCCGACCGCGCCCTGCGACCACAGCCACAGCGCCATGCCCGCCATGCCGGCCGTGAGGCCCATGCTCAGCGTGTGGTTGACGATTTCGAACGCGCTCACCAGGCGCATCTGGCCGTAGCCTGTGTGCATGAATTCGCGCATGGCGTCGCGTGCGAAGCCGGCCTCGCGCTGCGTGTGCGAGAACAGCTTGACGGTGGCGATGTTGGTGTAGGCGTCGGTCACGCGCCCGGTCATCAGCGAGCGCGCATCGGCCTGCGCCTTGCCGACCTTGCCCAGGCGCGGCACGAAGTACACCAGCGCGCCGATGTACAGCACCAGCCAGATCACGAAGGGCCACACCAGCTGCGCGTCGAGCACGCCCACCAGGATGATCATGGTGGCCACGTACACGCCCATGGCCACCAGCACGTCGGCCAGCACGAACACCGTGTCGCGCACTGCGAGTGCCGTCTGCATCACCTTGGCCGTGATGCGGCCGGCGAACTCGTCCTGGTAGAAGGACATGCTCTGGCCGAGCATCAGCCGGTGGAAGTTCCAGCGCAGGCGCATCGGCAGGTTCACCGCGAGCGTCTGGTGCTTCACGATGGTCTGCAGCGCCACCACGCCGATGCTGATCACCAGGAACCCGGCCAGCCACAGCAGGGTGTCGCCGCGCTCGGCCCACAGGCGCGACGGCACCTGGCCGCCGAGCCAGTCGACGACGTGCCCGAGGATGGCGAACAGCGCCGCCTCGAAGATCGACATGACGGCGGTGAGCGCCGCCATTGCCGCGATCTTGCCGCGCACGCCGTGCGTGCAGGCCCACAGGAAGGCCAGGAAGCCCTGCGGCGGGAGGGTGGGTTCGGCGGCGGGGTAGGGGTGAAGTAGTTTTTCGAAGAAGCGGAACAAGTAGACGGTCTCCCAGAGAGTCAGGACTTTAGCCGCGGCGGCATGACCTTGCCCCGAAAAGGTGCGTTCCGTGGCGCTTCGGGCCGCGTCTAGTCCCGGGGCCTGCGCTTGAGCATCGGCGCACAGTCTGCGGAACTGCTGCAGATGCAACCTGAAGGCACCCTGCATGCGGCGCCGTCACCTCCACACAGAGTCAGGTCGCGGTCATGCGCCAGGCGCTCAAAATCGGGCAGACCCACGGAAAAAACAGGAGCCTTCCTTGAAGAGTGTGAATGCCGCGCCAACCCCGACTTCGGACATCCCCGCCCAATGGCCGCAAGAAGCTCGCCTTCCGCGCAAACCCGTTCCGCGCCGGCAGCAGGTGTCTGCCTACCGTTTCTTCATGCTGTTCGTTTTCGCGTGCATCGTCCTCGCCGATGTCTGGGCGGATCTGAAAATGCCTGCGGCTGTCGTCCACGTGGTCGGCCTGCTTTCGGTGCTCGTCTGGACTCTGACGCTGCTCGGCGGGTTGGAGCTCGGGCCCCTGGCCGTCGTCAGGAAGGCGCTGCGCAGTCGTTGATGCCCCACTGAGCTGAGTGCGGGCTGGCTGGCACTCCCGGATTGCGCCGCATCGATTTCCTCGGCATCGGCAAGGGGGCGACGCCCCTGAAATTACAGACCCATCGCGTTTTCACCGAGCCTTGGCCGGCCGTTGCCTATCGACTTCCGCCTTCGGGCCGAAGGCAGCGTTGTGCCTCCTCGGGTCTGCCGGCGCCCAGCGCCGCAGCGCGCTCGGCACGCAGGCAGGCCATCAGCGTGTCGTCCTTGCGCGACCACAGGCCCTTGTCCTGGCAGCGCATGGCGCGGGTGGCCAGCAAGGCGACCGCATCGCTGTCGCCGACCTGCAGCCAGTTGGACTCGTGCACGAACTCCTCGGCGCTCTCGCAGCTGTCGAGCGTCACGGCGCCGGTGAACTCGTACGCCAGCACCGGTTCGGGTGTGGCGGGAGGCGCGCCCACGCCGACCTTGCCGTTGCTGTTGCTGTTGCTGTTGCCTGCGGCCACGGCTGTCGGTGCATGGTTGGCCAGCAGGCGGTTCATCACGCCGGACAGCACGGCGGTTGCCAGCAGCAGCACGAAGAAGCCGCCCAACAGCGTGCGCAGGGTCTTGCCGCGCGTGCCGAAATAGCGTTGCTTTCGCTCGATCTGGCGCGCCCACCGGGGCGCGAGCTTGTCGTGCAACGCCAGCCACGCCGGCAGATGGGCGTGACCCTGCGTGCCGAGGTGCAGCGCGAACCAGTCCGGAAAGTCGCGCGCCATGTCGGCGAGGGCCTGCGCAAAGCGGCGCGCCTGCTCGGTTCCGGGCGCGGCCACGCGCGTGGCCGCATCGAGCGCCTGCTGCTGCAGGGCGACGGCTGCCGGCGCCTGTGCGTGCCACTGCAGGCCCTGGTTGACCACGCGCGAAATCCAGTGCGCGGCCGCAGGGCTGGCGATCGGTCGGGCGTTGCGGTCGGTCCAATGAAAGCGCCGGGCCGCAGCGTCGAACAGCACGGCCCGGCCGGCCGGGCTGGCATGCAGCAGATCGGCGATGCGGGCTTCGAGCTGTGCGTGGCTGTCGAGGTGAAGCAGCCGCGGGTCGGCCAGCGCCGCTTCGAACACAGCCGAGACGGCGCCGGGTGGCGCGGTGCGCAACTGCTCCGTCCAGTCGCGCAGGGCCTGGTGTGCTTCGTTCAGGCTTGGCGCGACGGTCGCGGGTGCTGCCGGTGCCGGTGCCGCTGGCGCTGCGGGGGGCCAGACGGGCGGTGACGTGAGCGGCGAGGGACCGTCCATGCGATGCGGGTCGACCAGCGGCGCATCGGGGAGGCCGTGCTCGGGGGTGTCGGACCCGTGAGGATCGCGCTGGCCGCCTTCCTGCTCTTCTTCCTCTTCTTCTTCCTCCTCGTCCTCCTCGTCCTCCTCGTCCTCCTCGTCCTCCGGTTCCTCCGGTTCCTCCTCCCGCGCGGCCCAGGCCAGCGCCTGCTCATAGGCCTGGCGCAGACGCTCGAAGGCCTCGCGCTCGCCGGCCTGGTCGATGGCCTTCAGCGCCACGGCATAGGCGCGCTTGATGGCCTTGACGTCGCGGGTCGGCGCGATCCCGAGGCGCTCGAAAGCGGCGGTCACGGCGCTCAAAACACGAAGTCCGGATCGAAGTGGCTGTCGCGCTCGAAGAAGCCCACGGCCTTGCGCAGCCGCTCGCGCGCCGGACGGATCTGCCGCTCGTCCTGCGATTCGAGCGTGAGTTCGAAGCGGGATATTTCGTCGCCCAGCCGTTCGCGGGCATCGCTGCGCAACTGCTGGAACACGCGCTCGGCCTGCGCCACCAGCGCGCGGTTCTCGGCCTTGTCGCGCGGGTGGATCTTGAGCTCGGCCAGTTGCCCGAGGCGCGCGGCGATCTCCAGTTCGCTCAGCACGCCGCTGTTGCCCTGGATCACCAGCCGGTGCACTTCGTGCGTGGCCACGACGGTCGCCTCGACCTCCAGCAGGCCGTTCACGTCGTAGGTGAAGCGCACCTCGACGCTGGCTTCGGCGCGCGGGCCGGGGGGCAGCGGCACTTCGAGCACGCCGAGCTTGATGTTGTCGCGCACCAGCCGCGCCTCGCCCTGGAAGATCTCGAGGGCGAGAACGCGCTGGCCTTCGCGCACCGGGACGTAGCTCTTGACGCGGCTGGCCGGCACCACGGTATTGCGCTCGATGATGGGCGAGAAATAGCCGTCGACCTCGCCGCCGCCGGGCATGCGGTGCACGGTCTCGACGCCCAGCGTGTAGGGGCAGACGTCGGTCATCACCACTTCCTTGAGCGCTTCGTCGCGCGCCTTCAAACCGGCCATCACCGCGGCGCCCAGCGCCACCACCTCGTCGGGGTTGATGTCCATCGCGGGAAAGCGCCCGAACATGCGCGTGACCATCTGCCGCACCACAGGCGAGCGGGTCGCGCCGCCGGCCAGCACCACGTTGTCGATGTCGCCCGCGCGAATGCTGGCGTCGCGCAGCGCGCGCTCGACCGGCCCGCGCAGCCGGGCCAGCAGCGGCTCGCTGATGGCGCGAAAGCGCTCCTGCGTCAGCGCCAGCGTGTGCTCGCGGTCCTGCCAGTGGAGCATGAGGGTGGCGCTGTCGCTGTCCGACAGGGCCCGCTTGGCCTGCTCGGCGCGTGCCACCAGTTGCTGCATGAAGCCGCCGTCGGCGCGCGCGGCCTCGGGCAGGCCGGTCTCGGCAAAGAACAGCTGGACGATTTCGTTGACGAAGTCTTCGCCGCCCAGAAAGTTGTCGCCCGCCGTGGCGCGCACCTCCATCACGCCCTCGAACATCTCGAGGATCGACACGTCGAAGGTGCCGCCGCCCAGGTCGAACACCAGGAACTGGGTTGCGTCCTCGTCCTGGTGCAGGCCGTAGGCCAGTGCGGCGGCCGTGGGTTCGTTGACCAGCCGCTCCACCTGCAGTCCGGCGAGCTGGCCCGCGATGCGCGTGGCCTTGCGCTGGCCGTCGGAGAAGTAGGCGGGCACGGTGATCACCGCTTCGCTCACGGGCTCGCCCAGCATGGCCTCGGCGTCGGCCTTCAGCGAGCGCAGCACCAGCGACGACAGTTCCTCGGCGCGGAAGCTGCGCGCGCCGAGCTGAAAGCTCTTGTCGCTGCCCATGTAGCGCTTGAACAGCGATGCCGTCACCGCGGGATGCGTCTGCAGCCGGTCGCGCGCGGCCTGCCCGACCAGCACGCTGCCATCTTCGTCGATGCTCACGCACGACGGCGTGAGGTAGGCGCCCAGCGCGTTCACCACCAGGTGGGGGCGGCCGTCCTTCCAGACGGCGGCCAGGCTGTGGGTGGTGCCCAGGTCGATACCGATGATCATCAGGCAGGTCCTCGCGTGTGTGCTTCAGGGTGGCGGCAGGTCGCCATGATGCCGCACCCGCGTGGCGCCCCGGGGCGGCGCGCTCGGGCTTCGTTCATGGGGCACCTTCAGCCGCTCGCTCAGAAAGTCGATGAACGTGCGCAGCTTGGGCGACATGTACTGCCGGCTCGTGTACACCGCGAACAAGGTGACCGGCGTCGACTCGAACTCCGGCAGCAGCCGCAGCAGCCGGCCCCGCGCGATGTCCTCGTCGATCAGCCACAGCGGCATGAAGGCGATGCCCATGTCCGCGTGCACCGCATGCAGCGTGAGCGTCGTGTCGTCGGAGCGCATGGCCGGCGCCAGCCGCAGCGGAAACATGCGCCCGCCCGGGCCCTTCAGCGCAAGGTTTTCCAGGTTCACATAGCTCGGCACGATGGCGCCCAGCTTCGCCAGGTCGGCAGGCAGGGCGGGCAGGCCGCCCATGCGCTTGATGTAGGCCGGCGTGCCCGCCAGGTAGAAGGGCACGCGGCACAGCGGCCTTGCGATCAGCGCGGGCGAGGGTTCCTGCGTGGCGCGCAGCGCCAGGTCGTAGCCGTCGGCCGCGAGGTCGACCTTGCGGTTCTCCAGGTGCATGTCGACCAGCACCTCGGGGTACTTTTCGCGGTAGTCGGCCAGCACGCGCGCAAAGCGCGGCGTGGCGCACCACACGGGCGCGCTCACCTTGAGCTGGCCGCGCGGCGTGTCGTGCGTCTGGCCGATGGCGGCCTCGGCCGCATCGAGCAGGTCGAGCGCGCGGCGGCTCTGCTCATACCAGGCGGTGCCAGCCTCGGTCAGGCTCTGGTGGCGGCTGGAGCGGTGCAGCAGCCGCGCGCCGAGCGACTTCTCGAGCTGCGCCACGTGCTTGCTGGCCATGGGCGGCGACATGCCCAGGCGCTCGGCCGCGGCCACGAAGCTGCCCGCCTCGACGACTTCGCGGAACACCCGCAGGCTGGTCATTCGGTCCATGTGAACATCCTTCAAGGTTTCCTGCAAAGAACTGATTCGATGCATCGTAGCCTGTCGATTTCCTTGCAGGAAATGTCTACAGTCGATGCAACGCCTTCAAGGAGCATCGACTTGACCCACGACAACGCCAACACATCGCGACTGCCCACGTACTTCATTTCGCACGGCGGCGGCCCCTGGCCCTGGATGAAGAAGGAAATGGGCGCCACCTACGACCAGCTCGCCGCCTCGCTGGCCGACATGCCGCGCCAGATCGGCCGCACGCCCAGCGCCATCCTGATGGTGTCGGCCCACTGGGAGGCCCCCGCCTTCGCGGTGCAGGGCAACCCCAGGCCGCCCATGATCTACGACTACGGCGGCTTTCCTGCGCATACCTACGAAGTGCGCTACGACTCGCCCGGCTCGCCCGAACTCGCGCAGCGCGTGCAGTCGCTCATTGCCGCGGCCGGCCTGCCGGTGCAGATCGACCCCGAGCGCGGCTACGACCACGGCATGTTCTCGCCGATGGCCGCCATCTATCCGAAGGCCGAGGTGCCGGTGGTGCAGCTGTCGCTGCGCCGCGGGCTCGACCCGGCGGAGCACCTGGCGCTGGGCCGCGCGATTGCACCGCTGCGCGATGAAAACGTGCTGATCGTCGGCAGCGGCCTGAGCTATCACAACCTGCGCAACTTCGGCCCACAGGCGCACGGCGTGTCGAAGGCCTTCGACGACTGGCTCGACGCCGCGGTGGTCAAGGGTTCGACGGCCGAGCGCAGCGCGCAGCTGCTCGACTGGGCGTCGGCCCCGGCGGCGCGCATGGCGCATCCGCGCGAAGAGCACCTGATCCCGCTGATGGTGGCCGTCGGCGCGGCCGAGGCCGAGGCCGGCGAGCGCATCTACCACGAGGACGCCTTCATGGGCGGCCTGGTCGTCTCCAGCTTCCGCTTCGGCGCGGCAGCCGCGTAGGAACGCGAAGAAAAAAGCGCGGCCCGTTCAGTCCCCGAACAGGTTGCGCTGGATCTGGTCCAGGTGCTGGACCAGCACGCGCTGCGCACCGGCTTCGTCGCGGTCGCGCAGCGCCTCGACCAGCGCGCGGTGCTGCTGCTCGTACTGCGCGCGCCGCGGCCCGGTGAGCGACTTGGCCTTGAGCCGCCCCCACTCGCCCTGGTCGCGCACGCGCTGCGTCAGTTCCAGGATGTGCACGAAGAAGCCGTTGTGCGTGGCCACCGCCAGCGCCTTGTGCAACTCGCCGTCCCAGTGCTCGAAGCCCTCGATGGTCTCGGCCGCCTCCGATTGCTCGATGCAGTGCTGCATCGCCGCGAAGTCGGCCGCCGTGGCGTTGCGCGTGATCAATGACGGCATCAGCGGCTCGATCAGCCGGCGCGCCACCATCAATTCCGCCGGGCTCACGTTGCCGTGCAGCGAGGGCATCGACAGCGGCGCCGTTCCCGCCGTGGCGGCGGGCGCGGCGGTTGCCGCCACGAAGGTGCCGCTGCCGACCGATTGCGTGATCAGCCCACGCTCGCGAAACCCTGACAGCACGCGCCGCACCGCACCGCGCGAGGCGCCGAAACGCTCGCTCAGCTCGCGCTCGGCCGGCAGCTTCACGCCCGCCTGCAGCGCGCCGCTCGCGATGCCTTCGCGCAGGTAGCGCGACAGCGCCTTCGCCCCTTCGGCCTTGGGCTGCAGGGCGGACGCTCCGGGCGCTGCCGTCATGGCCTCGTGCTCGCTCATTCGCTGCTCCCGGCAGATGTTGTTAGTAGTACCAATTGGTCCTTAAATTTGAGGAATTGGTATTGATGATGGTTCATTTTGGTTCTACATTGCGCTTCCCGCAACTGTCCTATTCTGCCGTCGCGACGACGCCTTCCATTCCCATGAAATTCGCATCCGTTTCCTTGGCCGATCGCGCCGTTCCCGCGCTCGTCGATACGCAGGCGCAGCGCTTCTGGGCGCTCGCCGACCTGGTGCCGGGCTTCGCCGGCGACCTCGTCGAGCTGATCGAACGCTTCGGCGAGCTGAAGAACCAATTGGTCGCCAAGGGCGAGGGCCAGCCGCTGGCCGGTGCCAGGCTGCTGGCGCCCATTGCGCAACCTCGCCGCAACATCTTCTGCGTGGGCAAGAACTACGCGGAGCACGCGGCCGAGTTCAGCAAGTCGGGTTTCGACAGCAGCGCCAAGGAGGGCGAGCACGCGCCCGAGGCGCCGGTGGTCTTCACCAAGCCCTTCACCTCGGTGATCGGCCCCGGCGACACCATTCCGCCGCACAAGGACGTGGTGAAGCAACTCGACTACGAGGCCGAACTCACGGTCGTCATCGGCAAGGGCGGCCGCGGCATCCGCAAGGCCGACGCGCTGGACCACGTGTTCGGCTACACCATCGTCAACGACGTCACCGCGCGCGACCTGCAGAAGCTGCACCGCCAGTGGTTCCTGGGCAAGGCGCTCGACGGCTTCTGCCCGATGGGCCCGTACCTGGTGACGGCCGACGAACTCGACGCGGCCAACCTCGACGTGAAGTGCTGGATCAACGGCGAGCTGCGGCAGAACGCCAACACCGCGCAGCTGATCTTCGACATTCCCACGCTCATCGAGACCATCTCGGCCGGCATCGCGCTGATGCCCGGCGACCTGATCGCGACCGGCACGCCGGCCGGCGTGGGCATCGGCTTCACGCCGCCGAAGTTCCTGCAGACCAACGACACCGTGCGCATCGAGATCCAGCACATCGGCGTGCTGGAAAACACGGTCGGCTGAACGCCCCTGCAAGACAGCACACACAAGAACACAAGGAGACAAGCCATGTGGAAGCAAGGATCGGTGCGCGGGCTCGCCGCGCTGGCGCTCGCCGCCTTTTCGCTGGGGCAGGGCGCCGCGGCGCATGCCGAGGACGCGTCGGCCTACCCGTCGCGCACGGTGACCATCGTCGTGCCCTTCGGGCCGGGCGGCTCGGCCGACGTGTATGCCCGCGTGCTCGCTGAAAAGCTGGGCCGCGAAACCGGCAAGTCGTTCATCGTGGAGAACCGGCCCGGTGCGGGCGCGGTGATCGGCACGCAGTTCGTCGCCAAGGCCGCGCCCGACGGCTACACGCTGCTCATGATGTCGAACACGCAGACCGTGAACGAGTCGCTGCTGCGCCAGAAGCCCTACGAGCTGATGCGCGACTTCACGGCGGTGGCGCCGGTGAACGAGGCGCCGCTGGTGCTGGTGGTGCGCTCGGGCCTCGCGCCGAAGACGCTGCCCGAACTCATCCGCCAGGCCAAGTCGAGCCCGGGCAAGCTCAACTACGCCTCTTCCGGCACCGGCACGCCGTACCACATGGCCGGCGAGCTCTTCAAGAGCATGGCGGGCGTCGACATCGTGCACATCCCCTACAAGAGCAGCGGCGGCGCGCGCACCGACGTGCTCGGCGGCCAGGTCGACATGATGTTCGACGCGGTCGGCACCATGACCGACCTGATCGCCACCGGCAAGGTGCGCGCGCTGGCCACCACCGGCAAGACGCGCTCCAGCGTGATGCCCGACGTGCCCACCATGGCCGAGCTGGGCCTGCCCGACTACACCGCGACGATCTGGCTCGGCATCCTCGCGCCCAAGGGCACGCCGCAGCCGATCGTCGACCTGCTCAACCAGAAGATCGCCAGCGTGGTGCAGGACCCGGCCACGCGCGCGCTGTGGGCCAGGAGCGGCATCGACGGCATGGCGATGTCGCCCGCGGGGTTCACGCAGTACCTGAACCAGGACATCGCGAAGTGGCGAAAGATCGTCGAGTCGGCCCACATCACGGTGGACTGATGACGCAGGGCGACGCCATCGCACTCACCGTCAACGGGGTGCCGCGCGTGCTGGCGGTCGAGCCCGACCGCACGCTGCTCGACGTGCTGCGCAACGACCTCGGCCTGCGCGCGAGCCACTTCGGCTGCGGCGCCGGCGAGTGCGGCGCCTGCATGGTGCTGCTGGACGGCCGCGCGGTGCCCAGCTGCGACACGCCGATGTGGTCGGCCGCCGGCAAGCATGTGCGGACCGCCGAGGGCCTGGGCACGCGCGCCGCGCCTCACCCGGTGCAGAGCGCCTTCGTGGCGGAGCAGGCGGCGCAATGCGGCTACTGCACCTCGGGCATGCTGGTCTCGGCGGTGGCGCTGCTGCAGTGCAACCCTTGCCCCGGCGATGCGGAGATCCGCGAAGGCATGGCGCGCAACCTGTGCCGTTGCGGCACGCACCCGCGGGTGATGCGCGCCATCGTCCGTGCGGCTGCGGCAATGGGCCAGGGGCGCGCCGCATGAGCGGCACGGCCGCGCTGCCGCCGAGCCTGCAGGCCAATCCGCGGCTGTCCACCTGGCTGCGCATCGACCGTGCGGGCCATGTGGGCCATGTTGCGGTGCACTCGGGCAAGGTCGAACTCGGCCAGGGCATCCTCGGTGCGCTGGCGCAGATCGTGGCGGAAGAACTCGACCTCGACCTCGCGCAGGTGCGCATGGTGCCCGCCGCGACCGGCCTCAGCCCCGACGAGGCCATGACCTCGGGCAGCTTGTCGGTGCAGCATTCGGGTGCCGCGCTGCGTCAGGTGTGCGCGCAGGCGCGCGCCCTCCATGTCGAATGGGCGGCGGCGCTGCATGGCATCGTCCCCGCCGATCTGCGCGTGGCGGGCGGCGAGATCTTCCATGGCGAGCGGCGCATCACGGACTACTGGGAGATCGCCGCAGCCGCCGGCCCGGCGCTGCTGGACGTGGACGCCACCGCCGGCGCCATGCCAAAGCAGGCGGGCGACTACCGCATCGTCGGGCATGTGCAGCCGCGCGACGACATCGCCGAGAAGGTCTTCGGCGAATTCATGTTCATCCACGACATGGTGCTGCCGCGCATGGCGCACGGGCGCATCGTGCGGCCGCCGTCGCCGCATGCCGAGCTCGTGGCGTGCCCGTTCGACGAAGTGCGCGCCTGGGGCGGCGTGCTCGCGGTGCTGCGCGACGGCTCGCAGCTCGGCGTGGTGGCCGAGACTGAATCGCTGGCCGAGCGCGCCGCCGCGCGGATCGCCACGCTGGCGGTGTGGACCGAGGCCGAGCGGCTGCCCGACGAAGCGGCGCTGCGGCCCTGGCTGCAATCGCTGCCGTTCACCGCGCTCGAACTCGGCGCGCGTTCGGACAAGACGCCGGCGCCTGCCGCGCGCACCGTGCGCGCGTCGTATTCGAAGCCCTTCATCCGCCATGCGTCCATCGGTCCTTCGTGCGCGCTCGCGCTGTCGGCGCACGACGGGCTGCAGGTCTGGAGCCACAGCCAGGGCATCTACAACCTGCGCAAGGACCTTGCCGTGGCCTTCGGGCTGCCGCCGGAACGCATCCGCGTGCAGCACGTGCAGGGCGCCGGCTGCTACGGCCACAACGGCGCGGACGACGTGGCCTTCGACGCCGCCTGGCTCGCGCGTGCCTGTGCCGGGCGGCCGGTGCGGGTGCAATGGTCGCGCGCGGACGAGTTGTGCTGGTCGCCCGTCGGCCCGGCGATGGCGGTCGACCTCGAGGCCGACCTCGACGCGGCGGGCCGCGTGGTCGCCTGGCGGCACCAGTCCTGGAGCCCGGGCCATGGCCTGCGCCCCGGGCGCGGCGCCACGCCGACGCTGCTGGGCAGCTGGTACCTCGCACAGCCTTTCGAACGCGTGGCGTCGACCGACGCGCCGCGTGCGGCGGGCGGCGGCGGCGACCGCAATGCCGACCCGATCTACGCCTTTCCCGGGTTCGACGTCGTCTGCCGGCGCGTGCTGGACGTGCCCATGCGCACGTCGGCGCTGCGCGCGCTCGGCGCCTTCGCGAACGTGTTCGCCATCGAGTCCTTCATGGACGAGCTGGCGCTGTGCAGCGGCACCGACCCGCTGGACTACCGCATCGCCCAGCTCGAAGACCCGCGCGCCGTGGCGGTGTTGCGGGCCGTCTCGGCGCAGGCCGGGTGGCAGCCGCGCGAGGTGCCGGCCGGCGGGGGCCGCGGCCGGGGCATCGGCTTCGCCCGCTACAAGAACACCGGCGCCTACTGCGCCGTCGTCGCCGAGGTGGAGGTCGAAGAGCGCGTGCACGTGCGGCGGCTGCACATCGCGGTGGATGTGGGCCTGGCCGTCAACCCCGACGGCGTGCGCCAGCAGATCGAGGGCGGCGCGCTGCAGGCCACCAGCTGGGCGTTGATGGAAGCCGCGCACTTCGACCGCATGCGCATGCGCGACCCCGGCTGGGAGGACTACCCGATCCTGTGCTTTCCCGATGTGCCGCACATCGACGTCCAGCTGCTGCCGGCCGACGGCTTCGCCTCGCTCGGCGCGGGCGAGGCCTCGCTGGGCCCGACCGCCGCGGCCATCGCGAATGCGGTGTTCGACGCGCTGGGCGTGCGCGTGCGCGACCTGCCGATGCGGCCCGAGCGCATCGTGCAGGCCATGGAGGACATGGACGCCTGAGACTGACGGCGCCTGTGTCTCCTTTTCTCTTGATATCGATGGAACAACAATGAAACTGACCCTCTTCAGCGGCGGCGCCGCGCAGGCCGTGGTGACCGGCCTGCAACAGGACTTCGAACAGGCCCACGGCTGCACCCTCGCGCCGACCTTCGGTGCCGTGGGCACCATGCGCGACAAGCTGCTCGCCGGCGAGCCCTGCGACCTGCTGGTGCTTTCCGCCTCGTTGATCGAGCAGCTCACGGCGCAGGGCCACGTGGCGGCCGGCAGCGCGCGGGCGCTCGGCCCGGTGGCCACGGGCATCGCGGTGCGCAACGGCACGCCCGAGGTGGCGGTCGGCAACGGCGAGGCGCTGAAGGCCACGCTCTCGGCCGCGCGCGGCCTCTACGTGCCGGACATGACCCGGTCGAGCGCGGGCATCCACATCGCCGGCATGCTGAAGGCGCTGGGGCTCGCCGAGGCGCTGGCCGGCCGGATCCACGAGTTTCCGAATGGCGCCACCGCCATGCGCGAGCTTGCGCGCAGCGAGGGCGAGGGCATGCTCGGCTGCACGCAGGTGACGGAGATCATGTACACGCCCGGCGTGCGGCTGGTGGGCGAGCTGCCCGCCGAGCACGCGCTGAGCACCGTGTACACCGCGGCCGTGTGCAGCCGCGCGCAGGCGCCAGAGCTTGCGGCCGCGTTCGTCGAGGTGCTGGCCGGCGAGGCCAGTGCCGCGCTGCGCGGGCGCAGCGGTTTCGGCCTGTGAATCTCGGCGGCTGAACGTCAGCGGCTGAAATTCAGCGGCTGAGCTTCAGCCGTTGCGCCGCTGCACGCCGTCCGCGTCGACCAGCCCGACGCGCGTCTGCCGCCCCCACGTGCCGCGCCCGGTCAGGAAGGTCCACCAGCCCCAGGCCGCGCCGGTGTGGCGCAGGATCTGGAAGGTGAAGGGTTCGACCAGCGCGGCCAGGAAGGCCTGCGCCATGTTGGCCTCGCTGGCCTGGCCGATCCAGCGGCGGTACAGGTACACCGACCACAGGTGAAAGACCAGGTCGAGCACGATCTTCGCGCCGATCACCCCGGCCACCGGCGCCAGCACGCCGAAGTTGCCGCGCACCAGGTACATCAGCAACAGCCCGAAGGCCGCCAGGCCGTACAGCGGCTGCAGCGTGTCGATGGCCTTCACCGGCAGCATTGCCACGCCGAGCCAGCCGTAGCGCCGGTCGCCGACCATGGCGCGGTACCAGTACTGCGTCTGCAAAAAGCCGCCGAACCAGCGGCGGCGCTGCCGCAGGAAGGCGCCGGTGCTGCTGGGCGCGTCGGTGTGCGCCTGCGCGTCGCCCAGCACGCGCACCGTCCACGGCAGGCCGTGCACCCGGGCGTGGTGGTGCAGGCGGTGAATGAGTTCGTAGTCTTCCACCAGGCAGTCGGTGTCGAAGCCGCCCACCGTGCGCACCGCGTCCGTTCTGAAACCTGCGAAGGCGCCCGAGATCAGCAGCAGCCCGTTGACCCGCATCCACGCATAGCGCGACAGAAAGTTGCGGATGTACTCGTACGTCTGGAACCACTGGAAGCAGCGCCCGGCCAGCGTGCGGCTGCACACGGGGATGATGACGCCGGTGGCGGCCACCAGGTCGGGCTCTTCGGTGAAGGCACGGCGCACCGCGCCGATGGCCTGGCTGTCGAGCAGCGTGTCGCCGTCCACGGTCAGCACCGTGTCGGTGTCGATGCACAGGATGGCCGCGTTCAGCGCCACCGCCTTGCCGCCGTGCGGCAGGCGCAGCCAGTAAAGCGACGGGTGCGTGGTGCTGGCCGCGCTCAGAGCGCCCAGGGCGGGGGCGACGAGCCCGTAGCGCGTGGCCAGCAGCTCGGCCGTGCCGTCGCTGGAGCCGTCGTCCGCAACCACGATGCGGTCGGGCACGTCGCTCTGGCCGAGCAGGGCGGCCAGCGTGACGGGCAGCACGGCGGCCTCGTTGTGCGAGGCGACGATCACGCCCAGCGTGGTGCGCCGTGTGCCCGCGGCGGACATGCCGGCGGGCAGGGGCCGGGCGCGCAGGATCGGCAGCGTCATCCACGCCACGAACAGCAGCAGCACCGTGTCGTACACCACATAGGCCACGCCCACCGACCAGGCCTGCACGTTGCCGAACTTGAACGCCATGGCGAACAGCAGCACCCACAGCACGAGCACGCCGCCGTGAATGAGCCAGCTGCGCAGGGGGGTGCGGGGGGGAGACAGGCGCGGCGACGCGGCCAGAAAGGCGCTGTGGAGTGGATCGTTCAAGAGAAGGTGCCCGGGCGACTGGTCGTTGATACGCAAAAACTCGGCCTGCGGTTTCGAAAGGCCCGAACAAACCCGGGACAATCGCATGCGCCACTGACTGAGTCGGCTCCCGCCCGAAAATTCCCCGCATGCTCGCACAAACCCGCTACACCCGAACCGCCATCGCGCTGCACTGGCTGATTGCCGTGCTCATGGCCGTCAACATCGCCCTGATCCTGCTGGTCGACCATTACCCCGACGACTGGGTGCGCCCGGCCGTGGACACCCACAAGTCGATCGGCATCACGGTGCTGGGCCTGGTGCTGCTGCGCATCCTGTGGCGCCTGACGCACAAGCCACCGGCCATGCCGGGCTCGTTCGGCGCGCTCGAGCGCCTGGCAGCCCATGCGGCCCACGGGGCGCTGTATGTGCTGATGATCCTGCTGCCGGTGTCGGGCTGGATGCACGACTCGGCCTGGAAGGACGCCGGCGCGAACCCGATGTTCCTTTTCGGCCTGTTCGAATGGCCGCGCATCGGCTGGATCATGGCCATCGAGCCGGCGGTCAAGGAAACCTGGCACACCGTGCTGGGCGGGGTGCACACCTGGGCGGGCTATGTGCTGTACGTGATCTTCGCGCTGCATGTGCTGGGCGCGCTCAAGCACCAGTTTCTTGACGGCGAGCGCGAACTGCAGCGGATGTGGCCGTGACCCGGCAACACAGCGAAGAGGCCCGCGAGGTCATCGCGCGCATCGACGCGCTGTGCACCCACCACGACCCGGTGCACGAGGGCGTGCGCGTGCGCTGGCGCCGCTTCGGCACCGACACCACCCGGCCACCGCTGGTGCTGCTGCACGGCGGCCACGGCAGCTGGATGCACTGGCTGCGCAACGCGCAGGCCTTGTCGGCCGGCCGCACGCTGTGGCTGCCCGACATGCCTGGCTTCAACGAGTCCGGCGCGCCGCCGCGCGTGGCACCCGGCGAAGACTCGCTGCCGCCGTTGCTGGCCGCGCTGGGCGGCACGCTGGACCAGCTCATCGGCGCGGGCACGCCCATCGACCTGGGCGGCTTTTCCTTCGGAGGCCTGACGGCCGCACGCTTCGCGGTGCAGCGCGGCGCCGTTCGCCGCCTGGCGCTCGTGGGCAGCGGCGGCCACGGCACCATGCGCCGCATGACGGCGCAGATGATCAACTGGCGCGCCGCGCCCGACCGCGAGGCGGAACGCGCCGCCCTGCTGAACAACCTGGCCGCGCTGATGCTGCACGACCCCGCCGCCATCGACGCGCTGGCCTTCGAGATCCACGACATCTCATGCCACGGCACGCGCTTTCGCAGCAAGGAGGTGTCGCAGTCGGGCGGCCTGCAGCAGGCACTGGATGCGCTCGGCCTGCCCACGCTGCTGCTCTGGGGCGAATACGACGTCACCGCCGACCCGCGCCCGCTGGTGGCGCAGCTGGCGGCCGAAGGGCCGCACCGCGAGGGCGCGGTGATCGACGGCGCCGGGCACTGGGCGCAGTACGAGCGCGCCGACGAGGTCAGCGCGCGGCTGGTGACGTTCTTCGGCGGCTGAGCACGGCCCGCGCCTCCCGGTTCTTCTTTTCTGTGAGCGGCCTGCCGGCCGTCAGTCGAGCTTGATGCCGGCGTCGCGAATCAACTTGCCGTAGCGCGCCGCGTCGCTCTTGAGCAACCTGGCGAACTGCTCTGGCGGACCGGCCAGCGTCACGCCGCCCGCCGCGGCCAGCTGTTCGCGCACCTCGGTCGAGGCCAGCGCCTTCTGCACCGCGTCGTGCACCGCCGCCAGCACCGGCTTGGGCGTACCGGCCGGTGCCACGAAGCCGTACCACACGCTGGCCTCGAAGCCGGGGTAGCCCGACTCCGCCACCGTCGGCACGCCGGGCAGCACGGCGGAGCGCTCGGCACTCATCACCGCCAGCACGCGCAGCTTGCCGGCCTTGACCAGCGGCAACACCTCCAGCGCGTTGACCGCGACCACGTCCACATGCCCGCCGAGCACATCGGTGATCGCCTGCGCGCCGCCCTTGTAGGGCACATGGCGCAGCTGCAGGCCCGCGGTGTGCTGGAAGAGCTCCATCGCCAGGTGCGGCGTCGAGCCGTTGCCCGGCGTGGCAACCGTCACGCTGCCCGGCTTGGCCTTGGCGGCGGCCACCAGTTCGGCCACGGTCCTGATGGCCGAGCCTTCGCGCACGGTGAACACCACCGGCACGCGCCCGACCAGCGCCACCGGTGTGACGTCGCGGTCCAGGTCGTAGGGCGCGGGCTCGAACAGCGAGGGGTTCACTGCCAGCGCGTTGGCCGCCAGCAGCAGCGTGTAGCCGTCGGGCGCGGCACTGGTCAGCGCCTTCACCGCGATGTTGGTGCCCGCGCCGGGCTTGTTCTCCACGACGACGGGCTGCCCCAGCGTGGCGGCCATTCGCTGGCCGACCGAGCGCGCGATGGCGTCGACCGCGCCGCCGGCGCTGTAGCCGACGAGGATCTTCACTGGCTTCGAGGGGTAGGCGTCGGCGGCTGCCGCCGTGTTCAGGGCGCAGAGTGCCAGCAGGCCGGCGAGGGCGCATGCGGCGGTGCGAAGAAGTTGTCTCATGGTCGGTTCCTTGTGTGTCGTGTGTTCAACGGGCCGGCGTTGTCGGTGCCGTGTCCCATGCCTGGGGTGCCGCGTCCTTGCCGGCCACCGAATACAGCGCGCCGGGCGCATTGCGCGTCTGCTGGAAGTCTTCGAGCGACTGGCCGCGCATGGCGGCGTAGATGTGCAGGTTCGACACGCCCAGCACCGCGCCCAGCTTCTCCAGCATGAAGAAGATCACGCCGTAGTGAATGAGGCCGCGCCAGTCGCGCCGGCGCACCAGTTCGCGTTCCTGCGGCGTGAGCGCGGCCGCCTCGAAGGCGGATTCCTCGTCCGCCAGGAAGGCCGTGCGGTGGGCCGGCCGCGTCATGCCATGCAGGAACTTGTTGAGCCGGTAGGCACGCACGCTGGTCTCCAGCGTGAACGGGTAGCTGCCCTCCAGCGCCTCGATGCCGGCCAGCTGCTCGCTCATGTGGCGAAGGTGCCGCTGCACCTCGCCCGCCACCGGCGGGCTCGCCAGGTTCTCGTAGATGGCCGTGGCAATGCCGGTCATCGACGGCAGGTAATAGCTCTGGTGCGTCTTGCGCACGTTCGACGACAGCGCGCCGCGCATCACCAGCCACATGATCACTTCGGCGCCTTCCATGCCGCCCAGCGTGGCCAGCTCGGCCTGGGTCATCTCGGTCAGGCGCACCGGGTCGTTCTCGACCAGGTCCAGGAACTGCGCGTCCCAGGCAGGGTTGTTGAAGCCCGCGCGCTCGCCGTGCACCTGGTGCGACAGCCCGCCGGTGGCCACGATGGCCACCTTCAGGTCTTCGGGGTAGCTTTCGATGGCGCGGCGCAGCGCCTGCCCCAGGCGCCAGCAGCGCCGCGCCGAGGGCACGGGCGACTGCAGCACGCCCACCTGCAGCGGAATCACCTGCACCGGCCACGCGGGCGCGTGCGCGCACAGCAGCGACAGCGGCGAGAACACGCCGTGGTCCAGCGCGCGGTCCTGGAAGAAGGACATGTCGAACTCGTCCGCCACCAGCGAGCGCCCGATGTGCTGCGCCAGCGCCGGATGGCCCGCCAGCGCGGGCAGGTCGCGCGCGCCGCCGCCTTCGTCGGCCACCGCATGCTGCGCGCCCACGCCGAGCGAGAACGCCGAGTAGTGGTCGAAGAAGAACGAGCTGACGTGGTCGTTGTAGATGAAGAACAGCGCGTCGGGCTTGTTGTCCTCCAGCCAGCGCCGCGCGGGCGCGAAGGCCTCGAAGATCGGCGCCCACACCGGGTCCTGCTGCTTGTTCCTGTCGTAGGCAAAGCCGATGGTGGGCGTGTGCGAGCACGCGACGGCGCCGATGATGCGAGCCATGGTGTGTGTGTCCTGTGCCTGGGCTTCAGTCGACGTAGCGCAGTCCGGCCTTGGCCAGTGGCTCGCGCATGCCGTACATGTCCAGCCCGAGCTCGCCTGCCGCGAAGCGCGCGCGTTTGGTGGTTTCGTTGGACTCGCGGGCCTCGGCTGCATCGGCCACCTCCTGCGCGCGCGCGGCCGGCACCACCACCACGCCGTCGATGTCGGCCACGATCACGTCGCCCGGGTGCACCAGCGCGCCCGCGCACACCACCGGCACGTTGACCGAGCCGAGCGTGGCCTTGATGGTGCCCTTGGCGTGGATGGCGCGGCTGAACACCGGGAAGTTCATCGCGTGGAGGTCGCGCACGTCGCGCACGCCGCCGTCGATCACCAGGCCCATGCAGCCGCGCGCCTTGAAAGACGTGGCCAGAAGGTCGCCGAAGAAGCCGTCGGTGCTGTCGCTGGTGCACGCGGCCACCACCACGTCGCCGGGGCGGATCTGCTCGGCCGCCACATGCAGCATCCAGTTGTCGCCGGGCTGCAGCAGCACGGTGACGGCCGGCCCGCAGAAGCGTGCGTCGGGGTGGATCGGGCGGATGCGCGGCTGCATCAGCCCGAGCCGGCCCAGTGCCTCGTGCACGGTGGACACGCCGAAGCGCGAGAGCTTCTCGACCGCGGCCGGGTCGGCGCGCTCGATGGTGCGATGCACGACGCCGAGCTGCTGAGGGGTGGAAGTGGTGGTCATGTCAGAGGCCCTTGGCTTGGAGTGCGCGGTCCAGCCGCGGGTAGACGCGGCGCGCGTTGCCTTCGTAGATCTGGTGGCGCGCGGCGGCGTCCAGCGTGGTGGCGGCGTCGATGTAGCGGCGCGTGTCGTCGTAGGGAAAACCGGTCTCGGGGTCGATGCCGCGCACCGCGCCGATCATCTCGCTCGCGAACAGGATGTTGTCGATCGGAATCACGCGCGTGAGCAGGTCGATGCCCGGCTGGTGGTACACGCAGGTGTCGAAGAAGATGTTGTTCAGCAGGTGGTCTTTGAGCAGCGGCTTCTTCATCTCCTGTGCCAGGCCCCTGAAGCGGCCCCAGTGGTAGGGCACCGCGCCGCCGCCGTGCGGAATCACGAAGCGCAGCGTGGGGAAGTCGGTGAACAGGTCGGAGGTCAGGCACTGCATGAAGGCGGTGGTGTCCGCGTTCAGGTAGTGCGCCCCGGTGGTGTGGAAGCAGTCGTTGCAGCTGGTGCTCACGTGCACCATGGCCGGAATGTCGTGCTCCACCATCTTTTCGTACAGCGGGTACCAGTGGCGGTCGGACAGCGGCGGCGAGGTCCAGTGCCCGCCCGAGGGGTCGGGGTTCAGGTTGATGCCTACGAAGCCGTAGTCCTGCACGCAGCGTTCCAGCTCGGGAATGCATGTGCGCGGGTCCACGCCCGGCGACTGCGGCAGCATGGCGGCGCCCACGAAGTGGTCGGGAAACAGCTGCGCCACGCGGTGGCACAGCTCGTTGCAGAGGGCGGCCCAGGTGGCGCTGGTCTCGAAGCCGCCGATGTGGTGCGCCATGAAGCTGGCACGCGGCGAGAAGATGGTCAGGTCGCTGCCGCGCTCGCGCATCTTGTGCAGCTGGTTCTGCTCGATGGATTCGCGCAGCTCGTCGTCGCTGATGCGCAATGACGCGGCAGAGGGCGCTTCGCCCGGGTTGCCCAGGCTGGCGATCTGGCGCTTGCGCCATGTTTCCAGCGCGGCGGGGGCGGTCGTGTAGTGGCCGTGGCAATCGATGATCACGGGGTCTCCGTTGAGTTTGGATGGGGGGCTGCGCCGGGCGCCAGAACGTGTCCGCGGAACAGCGGCCGCGCGGTGCGCAGCAGCGCGGCGCCGGCGATGCCGTGGCCGCTCGCGTCCATGAACAGGCGCACGGTGAATTCGCCGGTCGGGTGTTCCACCGACAGGTCGTGCAGGCGTTGCGCCGGGCCGGGCGTTGCATCGGGCGCGATGGCATACAGCCCGTCCATCACGGTGCCCGGCACCACGCAGGCCGACGCCACCGACACCGCGCCCAGCACGCCGATGGCGTCATGGCATTTGCGCGGAATGAAGGTGCGCGTGTTCAGCGCGCCACCGGCCAGCGCGGCCGAGACCAGCGTCATCTTGGGCACCACCTTGGCGCTGACGTCGCCCAGGCCCATGCGCTCGCCGGCCTGCAGGCGGATCGATTCGATGCGCGCCTTCAGCGCCGTGTTCGCGTCGAGTTCGGCCGGCGTCTCGCGCCCGGTGGCGCCGAGGTCGGCCGCGCGCATCAGCACCACCGGCATGCCGTTGTCGATGCAGGTCACCTCGACGCCGTCGATGCGTTCGCGCGCTTCGCCCGTGGGCAGCAGCGCGCCGCAGCTGGAGCCGAGGATGTCTGAGAAGCGCAGCTCCACCGGCGCGCCGTGCCCGGGCACGCCGCTGATGGCCGTGTCGCCGCCGTAGCGCACGCGGCCGCCGGGCGTCTGCACCACCGCATCGCAATACGAAGCCGTGTTCACCATGCGGATGCGCACCGTCGACCGGCCGTCTTGCGCAGGCACCAGGCCTTCGTCCAGCGCGAAGGGACCGACCGCCGAGAGGATGTTGCCGCAGGTCGGCGCGTAGTCGATGCGCGACTCGGTGGCCACGACCTGGCCAAAGAGGTAGTCCACATCGGCGCGCGGGTCGGTGGACGGCGAGACGATCGCGACCTTGGTGGTCAGCGGATGCCCGCCGCCGATGCCGTCGATCTGCCGGGGCTCCGCGTGGCCCATGGCGGCGAGGATCAGGGCGTCCCGCTCAGCCGGGGTGCCGGGCAGGTCCTTCGCATGGAAGAAGGCCGCCTTCGACGTGCCGCCGCGCATCCATGTGCAGGGCAGCGAAATCAGGTCGGGGGAGGGTTCGCAAGGCATGCGTCCAGTGTCGGCGCACACGGCGTCGGGCGGGTTGAGTTCCACGCGTACTGCGTTCTCATTTGTTTATCGATATCGGGTTAACCCTTGACACTGAATGAGCGAATGGCATCCGTCACTGGTCGGCAGAATCGCGGCATGGCGGCAAAGAAACTTATCGACACCGAGAAGCCGACGAACGCGGGCGGCGCATTGCAACTCAACCTGCGGCATCTCCAGGCCTTCTCGGCCGTGGCCGCCACCGGCAGCGTCACGCAGGCGGCCGACACGCTGTTTCGCGTCGCCTCGGCCGTGACGCGGGCGGTGGCGGAGCTGGAGGCGTGCCTGGGCGTGTCGCTGTTCGAGCGCAAGGCCCGCGGCATGCTCATGAACGTCTACGGCGAGGCCGTGCGCGTGCGCGCCCAGCGGGTGGAGCAGGAGTTCGCGGCGGCCTGCCTGGAGCTCGCGGGCAGCGACCCCGCGGCGCCGACACAGGCCATCGAGGCGCGCAGCCTGCTGGCGTCGATGTTCAGTGCGCGCCGGCTTGCGTTGTTCGCCAGCCTGTCGGAGCTGCACAACATGCCCGCGGTGGCCGCCGCCTTCGGTGTGACACAGCCGGCCCTCAGTGCGCTGGTGCGCGAGCTGGAGTCGCGCACCGGCCGCACGCTGTTCACGCGCACGGCGCGCGGCGTCACGCCCACGCGCGCGGGCAGCCTGCTGGCCTTTCGCTGCAAGCGCGCGCTGGCCGAGCTGCGCAGCATCGGGCCGGACCTCGCGGCCTTGCGCGGCGCGGTCGAGGGCCGCGTGGCGGTGGGCGCGCTGCCGCTGTCGCGCACGCTGATCCTGCCGTCGGCCATCGCGGCGCTGGTGGCGCGGCACCCGCGGCTGCATGTGAGCACCGTCGAAAGTCCGTACGAGGCGCTGGCCGCCGCGCTGCGCAGCGGAGACATCGACTTCATCATCGGCGCGCTGCGCCCGCCGGAAGAAGCCAGGGACCTGGTGCAGGAGCCGCTGTTCGAAGACCGCATCTCGCTCATCGTGCGCGCCGGCCATCCGCTGGCCGGGCTGCCGCGCATCGGGCGGGCGGCGCTGCAGCGGGCCCAATGGGTGCTGTCGCGCCCCGGCTCCCCGTCGCGCGAGTTGCTGGAGCGCGCCTTCCGCGAAGCGGGCCGTATGGCTCCCGTGCCCACGGTGGAAACAGGCGACCTGGCCCTGCTGCGCGGCCTGCTGCTGCAAAGCGACATGGTGACCGCCATGTCGGCGCACCAGCTGCACTACGAGATCGGCACCGGCGCGCTGGTGGTGCTCAACCATCCGCTGGAGAGCACCCGGCGGCGCATCGGCATCACGCAGCGCAAGGGCGCGCTGGCGTCGCCGGCCGCCAGGGCCCTGATCGATGCGGTGCGGCAGGTGGTGGCTGCCAGGCTCTGAGCGGCCTTCCGGCATGGCCCGACGTGAATCGTCGGACCGGCCGCCAAGCACAGAGCTGAAAGAAAGCGCCCGAAACCCGGCGCTTCAGGCCGCATCGGAAAAACCGACGCAGCCCCAAGGAAAAGGCGATTTTACGAAGCCACCCCCCGCCGACATCATGACTCCACTGAAGCAAAACACGTTGGAGTGCACACATGATTCGTACAGGCGAGCAGTACCGCGAAGGGCTGCGCGACGGCCGTGAGGTCTGGATCGACGGCCAGAAAGTCGGCGACGTCACGGCCCATCCCTCGTTCCGTCCCATCGTGGACGTCAAGGCGCGCATGTACGACATGGCGCACGAAAAGGCCTACGCCGGCCAGCTGACCTACACCGAGGGCGGCGAGACCAAGTCGGTGTTCTACAAGCCGCCGACCGAAACCAAGGACTGGAACGACAAGGTCGGCGCGGTCGACGCCGTGCTGCGCGACATCGGCGGCGTGGTCACCCGGGTGGGCGACGAGACCGTGGGCGAGATGTGGTCGCTGCAGGACGGCCGCGACATGCTGGCCGAGATCGACCCGCGCTTTGCCGACAACATCGACCGCCACATCCGCAACGTGGTTGACAAGGACATCTTCCATGTGTCGGCCAACACCGACCCCAAGGGCGACCGCTCGCTGGCCCCGCAGGACCAGGACCCGGACATGATGGTCCACGTGACCAGGGAAACCGACGCCGGCATCGTCATTCGCGGCGCCAAGTTCGAAACCGCCTCGGCCTACGCCGACCAGGCCTTCCTGAAGCCCACCGTGGGCGCCTGGACCAACGAGAAGATTTCCAGCTACGCGCTGGGCTGCATCGTGAAGATGGGCGCGCCGGGCGTGAAGCACATCTGCCGCACCGGCTTCGCGGGCCGCGCCAGCGCGCAGGACTACCCGCTGTCGAACCGCTTCGACGAGGTCGAGTCGCTGGTGGTGTTCGACGACGTGCTCATTCCCTGGGAAGACGTGTTCTTCTACGGCCACACCAGGGCCGCCCAGTACGTGCGCGCCACGCTGCACCGCTACTCGGCCTTTCCGTTCGTGCTGCGCCTGCTGTACGTGGCCGACATGATGATCGGCGCGGCCATGTGGAACGCGAAGCAGACCGGGCTGGACAAGCTGCAGTCCGTGCGTGAGAAGCTGGCCGACCTGGTGTGCTACCGCGAAGGCATCAACGCCCACCTGACGGCCTCGATCGCGCTGGCGCAGAAGAGCCCGGCCGGCCTGCTGATGCCGCACCAGTCCATTCTGTATGCGGGCCGCGTGCTGGCCTGCTCGCAGCTGCCGCAGATGATGCATGCGGCGCGCGAACTCTGCGGCGGCCAGCTCTGCGTGACGCCCAACGCCGCGGCCTTCCAGCACGGCGAAAGCGGCGACTGGCTGAACAAGTTCTACACGCTCAACCAGCAATGGGGCGCGGACGACCGCCGCAAGCTGCTGGCCTTTGCCCGCGACCTGCTCAACTCCGACTACGCCGGCCACCGCCTGGCTTTCGTGCAGTTCGCGCAGGCGCCGCATTTCAGTCACCTGAACGCGGTCTACAACAGCTTCGACTTCGCCGGCCCGCTGGATTTCGTGAAGAAGTCGGCCGGCCTGTCCGACACGGTCCTGGGCCAGAAGGCATGAGCGCCGCGGCGCCCTCGGCGTCGGTGCCCGACCTGCTCGGCCAGCGCTTTCGCGAGGCGATGCGCGGCACGGTCTCGGGTGTCACGGTGCTCACCACCGACGGCGTGCGCGGCCGCGCGGGCATCACGGTGTCGAGCATGTCGTCGCTGTCGATGGAGCCGCCCTCGGTCATCGCCTGCGTGCACCGCGACAACCGCGCGCTGCCCTGCCTGCTGGACAACGGCGTGTTCGTGGCCAACGTGCTGGCCGAGCCGCAGCACCGCGTGGCCGACAGCTTTGCCGGGCTGATTCCGGCGCTGCGCGAAGACCGCTTCGCCGCGGCGTCGTGGAGCGCCATGGCCACCGGCGCGCCGGCGCTGGAAGACGCGCTGTGCAACTTCGACTGCGAGCTGGCGCAGGTGTTCGACTTCGGCACGCACCGCATCCTGATCGGCCGGGTGGTCGACGTGCGCACGAGCCCCACGCCGCCGCTGGCCTTCAGCCAGCAGCGTTACCAGCGCATTGCCCACGCGAACCACTGAGCACGCCGCCACCGGCTCGCGCCCCTTTTTTTCCATCCACAGCAACGAGGAGTTTTTCGAATGCGCACGTTCACGTTCAAGCAGGCCCTGAGCCTCGTGGCCCTCGCGGCCACGCTGATCTCGGGCACCGCACAGGCGGCCGACAAGCTGGTCATCAGCACCTGGGGCGGCAGCTTCCGCGACCTGATCGACGATGCCATCGGCAAGCAGTTCACCAAGGAAACCGGCGTGCCGGTGGAATACGTGACCGGCGGCACCATCGACCGGCTCAACAAGGCCAAGCTCGACAAGGGCTCCGCCGTGGACATCACCTTCACCACGGCGCACGTGGGCTGGCTGTACGCGCAGGACAAGCTCTTTGCGCCGCTCGACTTCGCGAAGATTCCCAACTCGGCCAACCTCGTGCCTCAGGCAAAGGTGAGCCCGTTCCACATCGGCTCGTGGGCCTACGTGTACACCATCGGCTACCGGCCCGACCTGGTGCCCAAGGACATCGCCTTCACCAGCTGGGAAGACCTGTGGAACCCCAAGCTCAAGGGCATGCTGTCGGCGCCCGACTTCGACCCGAGCCACATCATCACGGTGGCTGCCAAGCTGTCAGGCGGTGACGCGGCCACGTGGGAGAAGGGTCAGGCCAAGCTGCTGGCGCTCAAGCCCTCGTTCAAGTCCTTCTACACGAACGACGCCAACAGCCAGCAGCTGCTGTCCACCGGCGAGACGCCCGTGCAGGTGCTGCTGTCGATGAACGCGTACTACATGATCGGCCAGGGCGTGCCCATCAAGGTGAGCATTCCGAAGGAAGGCGCCGTGCTGGGCGTGGACACCATGGGCGTGATGGCGGGCTCGAAGAACACCGAGCTGGCCTACAAGTTCATGAACATCGCGCTGTCGCCCGAGGTGCAGGCCAAGATCGTCGAGATGAAGAAGGCCAGCCCGGTGGTCACGGGCGTGAAGGTCAGCAAGGAAACGGCCGCACTGCCCGGCGTGTTCACCACGCCCGAGCAGTGGAACACCCAGGCCATCGTGATCGACAACAAGCTGCGCGCCGAGAAGACGGCCGAGTGGCGCAAGTGGTTCACCGAAAACATCATCGCCCGCTGAACCCGTCGAACTGCACATGAGCGCGAGCACCGCCCCCCGCCCGGCCTTTCTTCCCTGGTTCATCGCGCCCGCGGTGCTCGCCGCCTTCGTGCTGTGCGCCGCGATGTTCGCGGTGTTCCAGTACAGCGTGCGGGCCTACGTGCCGGGCTCGCTCGAGGTGGGCGGATGGACCTTCGCCAACTTCACCGACCTGCTCAAGCCCATCTACGCCAACGCCTTCTGGACCACGGTGTGGCTGAGCGCACAAACCGCATTCTTCACGCTGCTGCTGGGCTACCCGCTGGCCTATGCGCTGGTGCGGGTGCGCCAGCGGCTGCTGAAGTCGGCCATCCTCATCATTTCGGTCACGCCGCTGTTCCTGGGCGAGGTGGTGCGCACCTACTCGTGGATCATCGTGCTGGGCAACGCGGGCTTCATCAACAGCATGCTGATGAAGCTGGGCGTCATTGCGCAGCCGCTGCAGATGATGTTCACCTCCTTCGGCGTGGTGCTGGCGCTGGTGCACGTGACCTTGCCGGTGGTGGTGCTGATGCTGGCCGCGGGCCTCTCGCACATCGACCGCGACTTCGAGAAGGCCGCGCAGAGCCTGGGCGCGGGCCCGTTGCGCACCTTTGCCACGGTGACGCTGCCGCTGTCGATGCCCGGCATCGTGGCCAGCGTGACCACCGCCTTCGCCTGGACCTTCAGTGCCTTCGCCACGCCGCAGCTCATCGGCGGCGGGCGCGTGGGCACGGTGTCGACCATGGTCTACCAGCTGGGCTTTTCGTCGCTCAACTTCCCGTTCGCGGCCAGCCTGAGCATCGCCGGGCTGGTGCTGACCTTCGGCGCCATCGCGCTGCTGGGCCGTGCGACCCGCAGACTCGAACGCATGGGAGGGCACTGAGATGCCGTACGCCCTGTATCTGCGCCTCTTGCGCGCAACCGGCAGCGTGCTGGTGCTGGCCATTCTGGGGTTCGTGCTGCTGCCGGTGGTGGTGGTGACGATGGCCGCCTTCAACGACCGCGCCATCCTGAGCTTTCCGCCGCAGGCCTGGTCGTGGCGCTGGTTTGCGCGCGCGCTGGACTACAGCGACTTCCAGACCGGCCTGCGCGCCAGCCTGATCGTGACGGCGTGGGCTTCGACCATCGCGGTGGCCGTGGGCACCATGCTGGCCATCGCCGTGAAGCGGCACGACTTTCCGGGCAAGCGCACGCTGCAGTCGCTGCTGCTGTCGCCGCTGGTCATTCCGCACTTCACCATCGGGCTCGGGCTGTTGATCCTGGCCTCGCAGTTCGACGTGTCGCGCGGCTACGGATCGGTCGTGACGTGCCACGTGGTGCTGGTGCTGCCTTTCGTCATGCGCAGCGTGTACGTGTCGCTGGAGAACCTGGAGCAGCGGCTGGAGCTGGCCGCGGCCAGCCTGGGCGCATCGCCGCTGCGCGTGCTGTGGACGGTGACGCTGCCGCTGCTGGCACCGGGCCTGTTCGGCGGCTGGCTGTTCGCGGCCATCATGTCCTTCAACGAGTTCACGGCCTCGCTCTTCGTGACCACGCAGGCCACGCAGACGCTGCCGGTGGCCATGTACAACTATGTGCGCGAATACGCCGACCCCACGCTGGCGGCGCTCTCGGTGATCTACATCGCCGTGACCGCGCTGATCCTCATCGTCGCGAACAGCTTTCTCGGCCTGGGCCGCGTGCTCAACATCGAGGCGCCGCGCTAGCGGTTCGATTCGTGCTTCACACACCCCCATGAACGACATCTCCACCACCCGCCCCGCATTCCAGCCCGACGGCTCCGGCACGCTCGCGCGCATCGGCCTGATCTACATCGCCTCGAGCATCGTCATGGACGCCGAGATGGCCGCCATGTCCGCGCCCGGCGTGGCGGTGCACACCACGCGCATCAAGCTGCCGAAGGTCACGGTCGAGGGCATCGAGGAAATGATGCGCTCGCCCGAGCTCGAGCAGGCCGCGCGCCTCGTGGGCTCGGCGCCCATCGACGTGCTGTGCTTCGGCGGCACCAGCGCTTCCTTTCTGCACGGCACGGCCTATGACCAGGCGCTGCTTGCGAAGATGAAGCAGTGGGTGCCCGGGCCCAGCAGGGCCACCACCGCATCGACCGCCACGCTGGCGGCGCTGCGCGAGGTGGGCGCGGGCAAGGTCGCGCTGGCCACGCCCTACGTGCCGGCCATTCACGAGCGCGCCATCCGCTTCCTGGAAGAGAACGGCCACCCGGTGCTGCGCCACGCGAACCTCGGCATCGACCAGGACCGCGCGCTGGCCGAGGTGCCGCTGGAACAGGTGTACGACCTGGTGCGCGCGGTCGACCACCCGGAGGCCAGCGCCATCTTCATCAGCTGCACCAACTTCCGGTCGGTCGGCGCCATCGCCGCGCTGGAGCAGGCACTGGGCAAGCCCGTGATCTCGGCCGTGCAGGCCTCGTTCTGGCATTGCCTCGAGGTGCTGGACGTGAACGGCGCACGGCCGGGTTATGGCCGCCTGTTCGACCGCCGGCTTGCGCCGGGGTGCTGAGCTTTTTTCTTTTTCACTGTTCTCCGGAGATGTCCATGAAGATGCAAAAGCGGGTTTTCCTGGTGTGCGCGCTGTCGGGTGCGATGGCATTCGCCGGCATGGCGCACGCGCAGTCGGCGCTCGACCAGATCGCCAAGGCGCGCGTGGTGCGCATCGGCGTGCCGGCGGACTATCCGCCCTACGGTTTCGTGGGCACCGACATGAAGCCGCAGGGCCTGGATGTCGACATGGCGAACCACATCGCCGCCGCGCTCGGCGCGCGTGCCGAGCTGATTCCCGTGACCAGCACCAACCGCATTCCCTACCTGCAGACGCGCAAGGTCGACCTGATGGTGTCGACCATGGCACGCAACCCGGAGCGCGAGAAGGTCATCGACTTCAGCGCCGCTGCCTACTCGCCCTTCATCAGCGGTGTGTACGCGGCGAAGGAGGCATCGATCAAGACCATGGCCGACCTCGCGGGCAAGAGCATCGGCGTGACGCGCGGCACCATCGAGGACCAGACGCTCACCGGCATGCTGCCGCAGGGCGCCAGCGTGATGCGCTTCGAGGACCACTCGGCCACCATGTCGGCCTTCGCGTCGGGCCAGGTGCAGGCGGTGGGCATCAGCCAGCCGGCGGTGGAGGCGATGCTGCGCCGCACGCCCCAGATGGCCATCGAGTACAAGCTGCCGATCAGCCAGAGCCCGAACTTCATCGGCATTCCGAAGGGCGACGACGCACTGCGCGACCGGGTGGACCAGATCGTGCGCGAGGCGCGCAAGTCGGGCGAGGTGGAGCGGCTGTCGATGAAGTGGCTCAAGCGGCCGGCGGGGGACCTGCCGCAGTGAGCCTGAAAGTCCGCGCCAGGTTCTTCCGGCGGATCAGTTGATCCGCGCGTTGGTCAGGTGCATGTCCTGGAACCGGCTTCCTGTGAAGTCGACCTGTTCGCCCTGAAGGTCGGTGGCGTTCAGGCGTGCACCGGTGCAATCGAGCAGGTTCACCTGTGTCCAGCGGCTGGCGTCGAAATTCAGGTCTGTCCAGTCGCACTGGCGGAACGCGCAGTCGCTGAGCTTGC
The DNA here is from genome assembly GCF_051216435.1 of Variovorax pasteuri. Classification (NCBI taxonomy): domain Bacteria; kingdom Pseudomonadati; phylum Pseudomonadota; class Betaproteobacteria; order Burkholderiales; family Comamonadaceae; genus Variovorax; species Variovorax pasteuri. The sequence goes on along the minus strand of NZ_JBPJZS010000012.1, from coordinate 29,155 downwards.
TGGCGTTGAGTTGCGTGCCGGCGAAGGTGCAATTGACGAAGGTGCACCCGCTGATGGCAATGCGCCGCATGTCGCATTGCCGGAACGAACAGCCGCTGAACCGGCATCCGGTCCACACCGCATCCTGCAAAGAGGTTGAGATGAAGCTGCTGCCGCTGAAGGTGCTGGCCGTGAACGTGATCAGGTTCAGGTCCAGCCCCGCATAGGCGTTGCCGGCGCTCTGGCCTGCGACGCCGGCCGGCGCACCGCCGATGCCTTTGCGCCATTTGTCATGGGCCTGGATGAGGAGAAGGGCGCTCATGCCAGGCGGCTCCGGCTTTGAGCGGTTCGACGACCGCGCTGCGGTGCTGAAGGTATCGGCTGATCGAGCGAAGCGGCAGTCGCGAGGCTGCGGAAGAAATGAGATGGAGGCACGCGTTGAGCCTGTGTGATGAGTGACGGGCCCGCAGTCTGTGGCCGGTTGCTTTCGCACCGTTGCAAACAATGGTCAAACGCCCATCACGCCAGGGATCGGCCGCGAACAACGTGAAAAACGCACGAGAGGCGCACGGGTGGGCATCACTGACGACAAGTGCCCAGGCCGCTCAATACCCGCGCGACAGGTCCACCCGGTGCGCCACGTCCTCGCCCGCGTCGATGCGCCGGATGTTGTCCGCGATCTGCCGCGCCGCCGAGGCGGGCAGCGCGACCGAGGCCAGGTGCGGCGTGATGAGCACGTTGTCCATGGCCCAGAGCGGGTGGCCCGGCGGCAGGGGCTCCTTCTCGAACACGTCGAGCGTGGCCTCGGCCACATGGCCCGACTGCAGTGCGGCGACCAGCGCGTCCTGTTCGATGACCTGGCCGCGCGACACGTTCACCACGCAGCAGCCCCGGGGCAGCAGCGCGAGTTGCGCCGCGCCGATGAGCCGGTTCGTCTGCGGCGTGAGCGGCAGCATCACCACCAGGATGTCGCAGCCTTCCAGGAAGCCGGGCAGCGCCGCATCGCCATGGCGGCAGTCGACACCGTCGATGCCGCGCGGGCTGCGCGACCAGCCGCGCACCGCGAAGCCCTGGCGTGCGAGTTCGCTCGCGGCCCGGCTGCCCAGTTCGCCCAGGCCCAGCACACCGACGCGTGTGCTTTCGGGGCTGCGCGGATGCCTGTAGGCCCAGCGGCCTTCGCGCTGCGCACGCTCGAAGAACACGATGTCGCGCGCATGGCGCATCACCGCTAACAGCACATAGCCGGCCATCATGCGTGCCATGTCGGGGTCGGACAGGCGGGTGATGGGCACCTCGGGCAGGTCGGCGCGGCCGACGAGCGAGTCGACGCCGGCACCGAGGTTGACGACCAGTTGCAGCTTGCGGAAGCGCGCGAAGAAGCCCTGCGGCGGCTTCCACACCAGCGCGTAGCGCACGCTGTCGGGGTCTTCGATGTCCCCGGTGTGCAGCACGGGCAGCCCCGGCAGCGCGGCACCGAGCGCGGCGCGCCATTCGTCGAGGCTGTCGAAGTCGCTGTGAAAGACGAGGGTGTGCGGGTGGGGCGTCATCGTGCCGGTCAATCCCTGGCCGGCAGCAAGCGGGCGACGGCCGAGAGCGCGAGTTCGTAGCCCAGCACGCCCAGCCCGGCGACCACGCCGCTGGCCGCGCGCGACACGTACGAGTGATGGCGGAAGGGCTCGCGCTTCCAGATGTTGCTCATGTGCGCCTCGATGATCGGGCCGTCGAAGGCCAGCAGCGCATCGAGGATGGCGACCGAGGTGTAGGTGAGGCCGGCCGCGTTGATGACGATGCCGCCGGCCGCGCCGCGCGCCTCCTGGATCCAGTCGACCAGCACGCCTTCGTGGTTCGACTGGCGAAAGTCCAGCTGCAGCCCGAGCGTGCCGGCGTGGCGCAGGCAGCGCTCGCGGATGTCGGCAAAGCTGTCGCTGCCGTAGACGCCGCTCTTGTCGAGCCCGTAGAGGTTGGCGTTGGGGCCGTTCAGGAAGAAGACGGTGGGAAGGGCGGCAGGGGTCATCGGGTGTTGCTCCGTGGCGTGAGGCTGTCAGTCGTGCGGGCGCGTGGCGGCCATGGCGGGCGTGGCGTCGAAGCGGGCGAACCAGGCGGCGGCTTGCGGCCGGCCTTCGCGCCAGGGCAGGGGGGCGAAGCGAAAGTCGAGGTAGCCGAGCGCGCAGCCCAGCGTCACTTCGCCGATGCCGGGCGCGTCGACCGACAGCGCGGGCGCCTCGCGTTCGATGGCGTCGAGCGCATGGCCGATCTTGGTGAGTTGCGCGTCGTACCAGTCCTGCGACTGCACGGCGTCGGGCCGCGCGGTGCGCTCGTAGCGCGCGAGCAGCGCGGCGTCGAGCAGGCCGTCGCCCAGCGCCTGCAGCACCAGGGCGCGCCAGCGGGCGGGGCCGGGCGCCGGAAAGAGCAGCCCGCCGCCGGCATGGTCGAGGTACTCGCAGATCACGCGGCTGTCGTACAGCGGCTGGCCGTCGTCGCCCAGCGCGGCCGGCACCTTGGCCAGCGGGTTGAAGCCGGCGATGCGGTCGTCGCGGCGCACCGGGTGCGCGGCGCTCGGCAGGCGTTCGATGCGATCGGCCAGGCCGAGCAGCGCGGCGGCGGCCATCACCTTGCGCACGTAGGGGGAGGTGGGGGCGTGGAAGAGCTGGAGTTTCATGGACGCGGGGTGTCAGTGGCGGGAGTTGCTGCCATTGGGCGAGGGTGGTGCGGTGTCGGGGCGGCGCAGCACCACCTTGCCGATGTTGGCGCCGGCCTCGAGGATGGCGTGCGCATCGGCCGCCTGCGTGAGGCAGCGTTCCGCGTGGATGAACGGGCGCACGCGCCCCGCGGCCACCAGCGGCAGCACATGGCGGCGCACCGCGCGGGCGATGCGGGCCTTCTCTTCGGGCGGCATCGGGCGCAGCGTGGACGAGGTGAGCACCAGGCCCTTCTGCATCACGGTGCGCAGGTCGATCTGCACCTGCGGGCCGTTCATGAACGACAGGCTCACATGGCGCCCGCCCGGCGCGAGCGCGACCAGGTTGCGCTGCAGGGTGTCGCCGCCGGCAATGTCGAGCACCACGTCCACGCCGCGGCCGTCGGTGGCCTGCAATGCGGCGGCCACGAAGTCGTCGGTCCTGTAGTTGATGGCGTGCGTGGCGCCCAGGGTGCGCAGCGCGTCGAGCTTGGCGATGCTGCCGGCGGTGGCGATGGCGCGTGCACCGGTGGCGGCCGCCAGCTGCACGGCCAGCGTGCCGATGCCGCTCGCGCCGCCGTGCACCAGCACCGTGTCGCCGGGGCGCAGCGCGCCGCGCTCGAACAGGTTGTGCCACACGGTGAAGGCGCCCTCGGGCAGCGCGCCGGCCTCGGTCCACGAGAGCGGTTCGGGCACGGGCAGGCACACGTCGGCGCGCGCCAGGCAGTACTCGGCGTAGCCGCCGCCGTTGAGCAGCGCCATCACGCGCTCGCCCATGCGCCAGCCGGCCACGTTCTCGCCGATGTCGACCACCGTGCCGGCCGCTTCCAGGCCGAGGATGTCGGTGGCGCCCGCGGGCGGCGTGGCCGCGCCGCTGCGCTGCACGAGGTCGGGCCGGTTCACGCCGGCCGCGTGCATCTGCAGCAGCAGTTCGCCGGGGCCGGGGCGCGGCACCGGGCGGCGCACGGCGTTGAGCACCTCGGGGCCGCCAGGGCGGTCGGCCACGATGGCCATCATCACCGGGTTCATTCCGGCACCTCGTCGGCACCCAATGCCGCCAGCGCCGCGCGGGCCACGGCGATGTCCTGCGTGCCGGTGCCCGAGCCCACGCCGATGCCGCCCACGCACACACCGCCGAACAGGATCGGCAGGCCGCCTTCGAGGTTGGTGAGGCGCCCGCCGGCGGCCACGGTGGCAAGGGCCAGCTTGACTTCGAGCGCGGGGTCGAGCCGCGCGGTCGGCTGCCGGTGCGATGCGGCCGTGACGGCCTTGGAAATGCAGGTCTCGCGCGACAGCAGCTTGGCGCCGCTCATGCGCACGAAGGCGAGCAGGTTGCCGCCGTCGTCGACCACGGCGATGTTCTGGGGCACGCCGATGCGTTCGGCATGCGCGACGGCGCCGGCCAGGGCGGCGAGCGCGCCCGCGTGGCTCAGGCGTTGCGAAGGAAGGGTCCAGGCAGACAAGAGGGTTCGTTTCCGGTTCGGTGAAGGGATGGGTTCAGGCCGCTGTCGCGGGCGCGAAAGCCTGCACGTCCTGGGCGGGCAGCGCGATGCCGGCGACGGCGCCCACGGGCCAGCGTTGCAACGCCTCCAGCCCCTGCGCGCGCACCAGCAGGCGCCGCGCGCCGGCGGCCGGCACGTCGACGTAGGTGTTCACGTGGTCGCCCTGGAAGATCTGCTGCACCACGGTGCCGGTGAGCACCGTGGCTTCGTCCACCGGCTGCAGGCGGATCGACTCGGGCCGCACGTACAGGTCGAGCAGCGCACCGGGCTCGGTGCCGTCCAGGCCGGCGCCCGGCAGGTCGAGCGTGCCGTTGCCCAGGCCCACCAGCAGGCGGTCGCCGGTGCGCGAGATGCAGCGCGCCGGCAGCACGTTCACGTCGCCCACGAACGAGGCCACGAACGGGTCGGCGGGCCGGCGGTAGATGGCGTCGGGCGTGTCGATCTGGCGGATGTGGCCCTGCGACATCACCGCGATGCGGTCGGACATCGACAGCGCCTCGCCCTGGTCGTGCGTGACGAAGACGGTGGTCACGCCCAGCTTGCGCTGGATTTCCAGCACCTCGGCCTGCATGGCGCCGCGCAGGTTCTTGTCGAGCGCGGAGAAGGGCTCGTCGAGCAGCAGCACGCGCGGCCCGATGACCAGCGCACGCGCCAGCGCCACGCGCTGCTGCTGGCCGCCGGAGAGTTCGCGCGGGCGGCGCTCGCCGAACTTGTCGAGCTTGACCAGCGCCAGCGCCTGGTCCACGCGCCGTGCGATCTCGTCTTTTGCGATGCCGCGCATGCGCAGGCCGTAGCCGATGTTGCGCGACACCGTCATGTGCGGGAACAGCGCGTAGTTCTGGAACACGATGCCGATCTCGCGCTGGTGCGGCGGCGTGGGCGTGATGAGCTGGCCGTCGATGAAGATCTCGCCGCTGTCGGGCTGCACGAAGCCCGCAATCAGGTTCAGCAGCGTGGTCTTGCCGCAGCCCGAGGGGCCCAGCAGCGTGAGGAACTCGCCCTGGCGCACGCGCAGCGAGACTTCGTGCAGCGCGACGCTGGCGCCGAAGCGCTTGGCCACGCCCTCGATGCTGACGGCCACCGGAGGCGGGGAGGCGGGCGAATCGGCGTCGGGGGCAATCGGATCGGGCATGGGCAAGGGGCGGGTGCTGTGGGTCAAGGGGAAGGCCGAGGGCAGGGGGCGGGCGCGGCACCGGTACCGCTTTTTCAGAATACGGCGCGCGCGCCTTGCGGCTGCATAGGCAATTCCGATCCATGCGCGCGGAAAAGCCGAATGGATCGACAGCGGCTTTTTCGCGACCATGGCAGCCCTGACTTCCCAGCGCCTTCACAGCCCACAAGACACCGCCGCCATGGTCCACACCCGCATCCGCCCCTTCAACACCCGCGACACCTACCCCGAGCAGAAACTCGACAACGACCTGTGCCAGGCCGTGGTGGCCAGCGGGCGCACCGTGTTCCTGCGCGGCCAGATCGGCCAGGACCTCGACACCTCCGAGAGCGTGGGCATCGGCGACGCCGAAGCGCAGGCCGAGCAGGCCATGAAGAACATCGACATGCTGCTGCGCGAGGCCGGCGGCGAGCTGGCGCACATCTGCAAGGTCACCATCTACCTCACCGACCCGCGCTACCGCGAGGCGGTGTACCGCACCACGGGCCGCTGGCTCAAGGGCGTGTACCCGGTGTCCACCGGCATCGTGGTGTCGGCGCTGGCGCGGCCCGAGTGGCTGGTGGAGATCGACGCCACCGCCGTCATCCCGGGCGAGGCTTGAACGCCCCCGTTCCCACAGGCCGCGCTCCATGACCTTCTCCATCGTTGCCCGCTGCCGCGACACCGGACGCTTCGGCGCCGCCGTGGCCTCGTCGTCGCCCGCCGTGGCCGCGCGCTGCATCCGTGCCATGGCCGGTGTGGGCGCGGCCGCCAGCCAGAACGTGACCGATCCGGCGCTGGGCCCGCGCGCGCTGGAACTGATGGCGCGCGGCGCCACGCCGGAACAGGCGCGCGACGTGATCGTCGGCTCGGCGCCGTTCATCGAATATCGCCAGCTGCTGCTGATCGACGGCGCGGCGCCTCCCGCCATCCACACCGGCAGCGCCGCGCTGGGCACCATCGCCGAAGTGCGCGGCGCCGACGCGGCCTGCGCGGGCAACCTGCTCGCGAACACCGGCGTGCCGCAGGCGATGCTCGACGCCTTCGAGCGCACGGGCGGCCACCTCGGCGAGCGGCTGATGCAGGCCATGCTGGCCGGCCAGGCCGCGGGCGGCGAAGCGGGCCCGGTGCATTCGGCCGGCCTGCTGGTGGTCGACACGCTGGCCTGGCCGGTGGTCGACCTGCGCCTGGACTGGCTCGCGCACGACCCGGTGGGCGCGCTCTACGGGGCCTGGCAGGTGTACGCGCCGCAGATCGACGCCTATGTGGCGCGGGCGCGCGACCCGCGCGCCGCGCCGAGCTACGGCGTGCCGGGCGACCTGTGAGGACAGCGCCGCGCGAAGGAAATGCGCGGCAATGCACCAAAGTGGCCCGCTTCTTGCCCGTCTGAAGGCCCCTGCACCCGCCACCGCCCGGTGGCCTTCCGATTGCCCCCATGCTCAGCCGTATCACCCTGCGTCAGCTCGAATATGTCGTCGCCACCGCGGAGGCGGGCAGCATCATCGCGGCGTCCGACCGCATCCATGTGTCGTCGCCGTCGATCTCGGCCGCCGTCTCGCACGTGGAGGGCGAGCTGGGCGTGCAGCTGTTCATTCGCCACCATGCGCAGGGGCTGAAGCTCACCGCCATCGGCACGCAGGTGATGAAGGAGGCCAAGCGCATCCTGGAGCAGGTGGCCAACCTCTACACCGCCGCGTCGGAGTCGGCCAACGAGATTCGCGGGCCGCTGCGCGTGGGCTGCTTCGAGGCGCTGGCGCCCATGCTCGTGCCGGAGCTGGTGCACGGCTTCGCCCATGCGTTCCCGGGCGTGCGCATCAGCCAGTTCGAGGGCAACCAGGAAGACCTGCTCGAACAGCTGCGCAACAACGACCTCGACATTGCGCTGACCTACGACCTGCAGATCACCGCCGACATCGACTTCGAGCCGCTCGCGCAGCTGCCGCCGCACGTGCTGGTGGGCGAGCTGCATCCGCTGGCCGACCGTTCGGCCATCACGCTGGAGGAGCTCACCGACCATCCGATGGTGCTGCTCGACATGCCCTACAGCCGCGACTACTTCCTGGCGCTGTTCTCCAGTGCCGGGCTCACGCCCGACATCAGGGCGCGCTCCAGCAGCCTGGAGGTGGTGCGCTCGCTGGTCAGCAGCCACGTGGGCTATGCGCTGTTCAACGTGCGCCCGCGCTCCAACCTCTCGCTCGACGGCAGGCGCCTGGTGCGCGTGCGGCTGGCGGGCGAGCACCGCGCGATGCAGCTCGGGCTCGCCATGGCCAAGGCGGTGAAGCCGTCGCGGCTGACCACCGCCTTCGCGCAGCGCTGCCGCACCTTCGTTTCGAACCAGTACATCCCCGGCATGGCGGCGGCGCGCGCCTTCGATCCGCGCGCCATCGGTTGCGCAACGCCAGCCGATTCGCCCTGAAGGGCAGCCTTGCACCGTGCTTCACCGCGTGCATGCAGGGCGGATGCATCCACGGTTGCGCCGGCGCGGGCAAGCTTCTTGCGGCAGGGGCCTTGCCGCCCGGGCAACCCCCATGGCGGCGGGCGGCGCACGGACGTAGATTCCGGCATCGACCCCAGAGTCGCTTCCCCCACCTTGATCCGCAGGAGTGTCCATGGACGCATGGTCGAGCCAGCAGCTTTCCCCCTTGTACGGACGCGAGGTCTTCCGCTCGCGCGAGGCGGACGAGACCCATGCGCGCGTGTCCCGCGAGCTCAAGCCGCACCGCAGCGTGTGGGGGCGCGGCGACGTCGACGCCATCTTCTGCCGCGCCGAGCTGAGCGCACTGTCGTTGTGCATCCTGCGCTACGGCTGCGACGTCGACATCGAGCCCGATGCGCTCGGCAACTTCGTGCTGGTGCAGATGCCGCTGCGCGGCCATGCCGACATCCACACCGGCGGGCAGACGCTGCAGATCCATCCCGGCCAGGGCGCGGTCATTTCCGCGCACAAGCCGGTGCGGCTGCGCTGGCATGCCGACTGCGAACAGCTGATGCTGAAGATCGAGCTCAGCCGGCTGCAGGAGGTGGCGCGCCATGCCTTCGCCTTGCGCGGCACCGACGCCGTGGGCGAGATCGATTTCGAGATGCCCTTTCGCCTGGACGACGCCGCCGGCACGCAGTGGTGCCGCATGGTGGCGGGCCTGGCGTCGCTGCTGCCTTCGAGCGACTTCGAGGCCTACGACCCCCGGTGGCTCGCGCATTGCGAAGACAACCTGATGCTCTACCTGCTGTGCCACCGGCCGAACTCGGTGCTGCAGCGGCACGCCGCCGTGCGGCGCGGCTCCGAAGAAGCCGGCCTGCGGCAACTGCGCCGGGCCGAGGAGTTCATGCGCGAGCGGCTCGACACGCCGGTCGCGCTCCAAGACGTGGCGCAGGCCGCGGGCCTGACGCGCCGCGGCCTGGCGCTGCTGTTCAGGCGCTACCGCGAGCTGTCGCCCGGCGAGGTGCTGCGCAACATGCGGCTGGACGCCGCGCACGCGCTGCTGGCGCGCAACGACGGCGCCAGCGTGACCGAGGTGGCGCTCAACTGCGGCTTCTCGCACCTGAGCCGCTTTGCCGCCTGCTACCGCGAGCGCTTCGGGCAGCTGCCGCGCGACACCTCGTCGGGTGCCGCGCGCACACCGGTCGCCAGGCACTGACTGCGCAGCGCCCGGCGCGCAACCGGAGCTGAAGCGCTCAGGACTTCATCCGGCACTGCGCGGCCGATGTGTCCTGGTAGTTCTGCAGCACGGTGCCGATCACCTTGTTGGAGATTCGCCCGCTGGCGTCCTTGCCGATCACGCGCAGGTAGTAGTTCTGGATGGGGAAGTTGTTCGCGCCGTAGCGGAAGTCGCCGCGCACCGACTTGTAGTTGGCCGCCTTGATCGCCTTCAGCAGCGCGGGGCGGTCGGCCACCTTGCCGCCCACGTCGCGCACCGCCGCGTCCATGGCCATCAGCACGTCGTAGGCCTGGCCCGCGTAGAACGAGGGGTTGCGTCCGTTGTTCTGCTCGCGAAAGGCCGCCACGAAGCGCTGGTTGGCCGGGTTGTCGAGGTCGAAGGACCAGTGCGCCGTGTTGAACAGGCCGAGCATCGGCTCGCCGACCGCGGGAATCATGTCCTCGTCGGCCGAGAAAGCGGTGGAGATCAGCGCCACGTCCTTCGACAGCCCCGCGCCCACGAACTGCTTGATGAAGCTCACGCCCATGGCGCCGGGCAGGAAGAAGTAGAGCGCATCGGGCTTGGACGCGCGAATCTGCGCCAGCTCCGCCGAGTAGTCGAGCTGGCCCAGCTTGGTGTAGAGCTCGTCGCCCACCGTGCCCTTGAAGGTGCGCTTGAAGCCGGTGATGGCATCCTTGCCGCCGGGGTAGCTGGGCGCAATGAGCGCCACCTTCTTGAACGCCTTGTCGGAGGCGAACTTGCCGGCCGCCTCGTGGTACGCGTCGTTGGGGTAGGAAGCGCCGAAGAAGTAGGCGTTGCAGCGCGCCCCCGAGTAGTCGCTCGGGCCCGTGTTGCTCGACAGGTAGGGCACCTTGGCCGCGAAGAGCGGCGGGCCCACCGCCAGCGCCACCGATGAGCCGACCGGGCCGGTGAACAGGTCGATCTTGTCGCGCATCAGCATGCGGTCGACCGCCTGGCGCGCGGTTTCGGGGTTGCCGGCGGTGTCGGCCTCCACGTACTCGACCGGCACGCCGCCGAGCTTGCCGCCCAGCTGCTTCATCGCCACGGCGAAGCCGGCCTTGGCCTCGGCGCCGCCGACCGCGAACGGACCCGAGAGATCCATGGCGAGGCCGACCTTCACGGTCTGTGCCTGGGCCTGGGCCAGCGTGGGCAATGCCAGCGCGCAAGCCATGACGGCGAGCGCGCACAGGGCGGTTCTGGGGAATTCCTGCGACATGGTGATTACAAGCTCCTCGGTAGGGAAATTCGTTGAACGTGGGGTGCGATGCAGGCCGCAGTCTGTGGGCCGCCGCGGCACGCCGCTATCCGTTTCGTGCAGCGAGGGTGGCTGCACGAAATGGACAGACAGCGGGGGCGGGCGATCCACAGAATCGCCGCCGAACCCCACCACTCCAGAGACACCACGATGAGCAACTACGTCGACATTCCGGCCGGAGACGGCTCGCAGACTTTCCGCGGCTACCTGGCCTTGCCCGCCTCGGGGCGCGGCCCCGGCATCGTGCTGTGCCAGGAGATCTTCGGCATCAACGACTACGTGCGCGAGGTGGCCGACCTCTACGCGCAGGAAGGCTACGTGGTGCTCGCCCCCGACCTGTTCTGGCGCATGGAGCCCGAGGTCGACCTGGGCTATTCGCCCGAAGACTGGCAGCGCGCCTTCGGCTTCTTCCAGAAGTTCGACGTCGACGCCGGCATTGCCGACGTCACGGCCAGCGTGCAGGCGCTGCGTGCGCACCCGGCCTGCACCGGCAAGGTCGGCGCGCTGGGCTTCTGCCTGGGCGGCAAGCTGGCCTTCCTGGCGGCGGCGCATTCGGGCGTGGATGCGGCGGTGGGCTACTACGGCGTGGGCATCGAGGGTGCGCTCGACCTGCTACCGAAGATCGAATGCCCGATCGCCTTGCACTTCGCGGAGCTCGACCAGTTCTGCCCGCCCGAGGCGCGTGCCCAGGTGCTCGAGGCCTTTGCCGGCAAGCCCGGCGCGCAGATGTACGTGTACCCCGGCGTCGACCATGCCTTCGCGCGCACCGGCGGCGACCATTTCGACAAGCCTTCCACGCTCATGGCGCACCAGCGCTCCATGGCGCTGTTCAAGGAAGCGATCGGCCCGGTCTACGACCTGTCGGCGCTGTGGGACAAGCACTGCGAGTACGAGTTCGCCACGCGCGACGTGGTCGCCACCATGGCCACGATGGTGAGCGAGCCCTACGTCAACCACATTCCGACCATGACCGGCGGCGTGGGCGCGAAGGAGCTGTCGCGCTTCTACAAGCACCACTTCATTCCGACCACGCCGCCGGACACGCGGCTCACGCCCATCTCGCGCACCGTGGGCGCGACGCAGATCGTCGACGAAATGCTGTTCTGCTTCACCCACACGGTGGAGATCGACTGGATGCTCCCGGGCATCGCACCCACCGGCAAGGCGGTGGAGATTCCGCTGGTGGCCATCGTGAAGTTTCGCGGCGACAAGCTGTTTCACGAACACATCTACTGGGACCAGGCCAGCGTGCTGGTGCAGATCGGCCTGCTCGACGCCAAGGGCCTGCCCGTGGTCGGCGTGGAGACCGCGCGCAAGCTGGTGGACGAGACGCTGCCGTCGAATACGCTGATGCCGCGCTGGGCGAAATCGACTGCGCTGACCATCGCCGACCCGGCGATGCCGCTGGGATGACGGGCGCTCCGTACATGCTGGAACTGGTCGTCGCCTCGGTCACGCCGCTCACGCCGGCCATCAAGGCCTTCGTGCTGCGCAGCGCGAACGGTGCGCCCCTGCCGCCGTTCGCGCCGGGTGCGCACCTGGGTGTGCAGGTGATGCAGCCCAACGGGCGAACCGGGCAGCGCGCGTATTCGCTGGTGAAACCGCACGACGGCTCACAGGGCTACGAGATCGCCGTGCTGCACGAACCGCAGGGGGCGGGCGGCTCGGCCTGGATGCACGGGCTGGCTGCGGGCGCGGTGCTGGCCGCCCACCCGCCACGCAACGACTTCGCGCTGCACGCGGGCAGCGCGCCGCCGCTGCTGATCGCGGGCGGCATCGGCATCACGCCGCTGCTGTGCATGGCGCGGTCGCTCGCGGCCCAAAACCGGCCCTTCGACTTTTTCTACGCCACGCGCAGCGAAGACACCACGGCCTATCTGGACGAGGTGCGCGCGCTCGGCGGCACGCTGGTGCACGACGGCGGCGACCCTGCGCGCGGGCTCGACCTGCGCACGCTGCTGGCCGCGTCTGCCCCCGGGCGCCACCTGCACGTGTGCGGCCCGCGCGGCCTGGTGCAGTCCGTGGTGGACACTGCCCGCACCCTCGGCTGGCCCGGCGACCACGTGCACTTCGAGCTCTTCGCGGGCGCGCTCGAACAGGCCGGCGATGCGGCCTTCGAGGTGCGCACCCTGCGCTCTGGCAAGACGCTGACCGTGCCGCCCGAGCGCAGCCTGCTCGACGTGCTCATCGCCGCGGGGCTCGACCCGCTGTACGACTGCCGCCAGGGCGACTGCGGCGTGTGCGCCGTCGACGTGGTGGAGGGCGTGCCCGACCACCGCGACCACAACCTCAGCGCTCGCGAAAAAGCGAGCGGCAAGACCCTTTGCACCTGCGTGTCGCGCGCGAAGACGGCGCACCTGGTGCTCGACATCTGACGACAAGGCTTCAGGAGACCCACCCATGACCATCGATCCGAGCACGCTCGTGCAACCCGACCGCGTGCACAAGCGCGTCTACACCGACCCCGCCATCTTCGAGCTGGAGATGGACCGCGTCTTCGGCCAGGCCTGGCTCTACGTCGGCCACGAGAGCCAGGTGCCCAAGCCCGGCGACTACTTCACCACCCGGCTGGGTCGCGAGCCCGTGGTGATGCTGCGGCACACCGACGGCGCCGTGCACGTGCTGTTCAACCGCTGCCCGCACAAGGGCGCCAAGATCGTGCCCGACGGCAGCGGCAGCGCGGGCAAGTTCTTGCGCTGCCTGTACCACGGCTGGACCTTCAAGTGCGATGGCAGCCTGCTCTCGGTGCCGCTGCGCAGCGGCTACGAAGACACCGCGCTCGACCTGAAAGACCCGCAGTACGGCGTGCGCAAGGTGGCGCGCGTGGCGACGCACCGCGGCTTCGTGTTCGCGAGCCTCGCGGCCGAAGGCCCCGAGCTGAAAGACTTCCTGGGCGGCGTGGCCACCTCGCTCGACAACTTCTGCGACCGCGCACCCGAGGGCGAGGTGGAGGTGGCCGGCGGCGTGCAGCGCGTGATTCAGCGCAACAACTGGAAGATCTTCTTCGAGAACCTGCACGACACCATCCATGCGGTGGCCACGCACGAATCGTCGTGGCGCGCGGCCAAGGAGGAGTACGAGGCCATGCCGGCGGGCACGCCCAAGCCCTTCGAGGTGGTGATCGTCGACGGCAACGGCGAGCCGCTGGACTTCTGGGAGAAGCTGGAGCTGAAGGGCTACGACAACGGCCACGGCTTCATGGAAGGCATCTTCGTGCCGCCGACCGATCCGGTGAGCCTGGCCTACGTGGCCTCGCTGGAGGCCGCGCACGGCGCACAGCGCGCCGAAGAAATCCTGCGCGTGAACCGGCACAACACCATCGTCTACCCGAGCTGTTCGCCGCACACCTCGTTCCAGCAGATCCGGGTGATACGGCCGCTGTCGGTGGACCGCACGCTGGTCGAGATCTTCAGCTTCCGCCTGAAGGGCGCGCCGGAGGCCACCTTCCAGCGCACGCTGAAGTACACCAACATCGTCAATTCGCCCTCGTCCAACGTGATGCCCGACGACCTGGAGGCCTACAACCGCGTGCAGGAAGGCCTGGGTTCGGACGGCGGCGACTGGGTCAGCATGCACCGCGCGGCCGGGCGCGACCAGCCGCTGCCGGGCGGGCGCGCCTCCAACGGCAACAGCGAGATGCCCTCGCGCAACATGTTCGCGGCCTGGGCTTCGTACATGGGTGCCGGCGCGGATGCCCCGGCCGGAGACAAGTCATGAACTTCATCGACTGGCAAGAGCAGCAGGACGTCACGCAGTTCTTGCACCACGAGGCGCGCCTGCTCGACGAGCACCGCTGGGACGAATGGCAGAAGCTCTTCACGCCCGACGGGCTGTACTGGGTGCCGCTGGTGCACGGCCAGACCGACCACCTCAACCATGCCTCGCTGTTCTGCGAAGACGCGCTGCTGCGCTCCATGCGCGCACGCCGGCTCGAGCAGGCCCGCGCCTATTCGCAGCAGCCCGTGACGCGCACCGTGCACGTGGTCGGCAACATCGCGCTCGAATCGCGCGACGAAGCAGGCTGCACGGTGCGCTCGACCTTCATGCTGCTGGAGTGGCGCAAGACCGAGCAGCGTGTGTTCGGCGGCAGCGTGCTGCACACCTTGCGCAAGGCGGAAAAGGCCGGGGGCGGTTTTCGCATCCAGACCAAGCGCATCGACCTCGTCAATTGCGACGCACCGCACGAAGCCTTGCAGGTGTTCATGTGAAGGCCGCGCTGCTGGCCATGCACTACCAGAACGACGTGCTGCACGTCGACGGCAAGGTGCGCGTGGGCGTGGCCGCCGACGACCCGGCGCGCCCGCGGCTCATCGCCTCGGCCGCGCGCCTGATCGCGGCCGCACGGGCGAACGGGGTGCCGGTGATCTTCGTGCGCATCGCCTTCGCGCCGGGCTATGCGGACTGCCTGCGCAACTGCACGCTGTTTCGCCGCGTGGCCGAGACCGGTGCCGTGCAGGACGGCAGCTGGGGCGCCGAGTTCTACGCCGAGCTGGCGCCGCTTGCGGGCGAAGCCGTGGTCACCCACAAGCGCAACAACCCCTTCTGGGCCAGCGGGCTCGAGGAGGCGGTGCGCGCCACCGGGGCGGGCCGGCTGTACGTGGCGGGCATCGCGACCAACCATGTGGTCGAGCACGGCGCGCGCCATGCGAGCGACCTGGGCTACGACGTGGCGGTGGTGGCCGACGCCTGCAGCACCGCGCAGGCGCATCTGCATGCGGCCAGCCTGGAAACCCTGGCGATGCTGGCGCAGGTGATTCGCGTGGATGATGCGGTCACTCAAATGAAGGGCCCGCCATGAAGTTGCAAGACAAGGTCGCCGTCGTCACCGGCGCGGCCGCCATGCTCGGCAGCGCCATCGTTCGCGCGTTGGTGCAGGCCGGCGCGCGCGTGCTGGCGGTGGACATCGACGTGCCGCGCGGCCAAGCGCTGGCCGCCGAACTGGGGCCGCGCTGCCGCTTCGTGGCATGCGACATCGCCAGCGACGACGCGCTCGACGCGCTGGTGGCCGACGTGCTGCGGGTGGAGGGGCGCATCGATTTCCTGGTCAACAACGCGGTGGTCTATGGCGACGCCGGGCTGGCCGCCGCGCGCGGCGAGTGGCTGAGCGCGCTGAACGTCAACCTGGTCTCCGGCGCGATGCTGGTGCAGAAGACCGCCGATGCGCTGGCGGCGCAGCGTGGCGCCATCGTGAACATGGGCAGCGTGGGCGGCAAGTTCGGCACGGCGGGCAGAGCGCTCTATCCGGCGGCCAAGGCGGCCATCCTGCAGCTCACGCGCAACCAGGCCGCCAGCCTGGCGCCGCGCGGCGTGCGGGTGAACTCGGTGTCGCCGGGGTGGACCTGGTCGGACGCCCTGTCGCGCATGGCCGGTGCCGACCGCGCGCTGGCCGACCGCGTCGGCGCGCCGATGCACCCGCTGGGCCGCGTGGGCGACGGCGACGACGTGGCGCAGGTGGTGCTGTTTCTGTGCTCGGACGCGGCACGCTTCGTGACCGGGGCGGACATTCCGGTCGACGGCGGCTTCTCGATGCTGGGGCCTGACCAGGGGCACTCGGCGCGGGACTGGTTCGAGGCGCTGCCGGACTGAGGCGCGGGGACGCACCGGCTTGTCGGTGCGCCAGTGCGCCAGTGCGTTAACGCAGCACCAGCACCGGCAGTGCCGAGTGCGTCAGCACATGCTGCGTCTCGCTGCCCAGCAGCAGGCGCTTGAGGCCCTTGCGCCCGTGCGAGGCCATCACGATCAGGTCGCTGCCGTGCTTCTTCGCGGCCGCGATGATCGATTCGGCCACCAGGTCGGAGCTGATGCGCGCGGTCTTCACCTGCACGCCGCTGGCCTGTGCGCGCTCGCGCACGGCGTCGAGCATCGCCTGCGCCTTGTCGGCCCATTGCTTCTCGACGCGGCCGATGTCGTCGGGCGAGAAGGTCATCGCGCCCTCCAGGTAGCTCTGCGGGTAGCGCGGCACCACGGTCAGCGCCACCAGCTCGGCGCCGTTGCCGGCCGCCAGCGCAACCGCGGCCTTGACCGCCTTCTTCGAGAGCGTGGAGCCATCGGTGGCGACGAGGATGTGCTTGAACATGAAAGCGCCTTTCGGGGTGTGAGGTGCCAGCTTAGGCAGCCCGTGGGCGTGGCGCGTTGCGCCAGATCAAGCAGTGGCAGCGTCAGTTCGCCATCGGTCGAAGTCCGGCGGCGCCATCGGGCGCGCGATGAAGTAACCCTGCACGCCGTCGCAACCGCAACTGGCGGTCAGGTCGAACTGTTCCTGCGTCTCCACGCCCTCGGCGACCACCAGCAGCCCCAGCGCGTGCGCGAGCTGAACGATGGACCGGAACACCGCGGCGTCGCCCGCGCTCTCGCCGGCATTGACGATGAAGCTGCGGTCCAGCTTCACCGACGTCAGGGGCATGCGCGGCAGCTGCGACAGCGTCGAGTAGCCCACGCCGAAGTCGTCCATTGCCACCTTGAATCCGTGCTGTCGTGCCCGCTCCAGCGCGGCGACCGCGTGCGCGTCGGCGAACACGCCCTCGGTCACCTCGATGCAGAAGCGGCCGGCCGGCAGATCCTGCCGGGCCAGGAGCGCCAGCAGGTCGGCCACCACATCGCCGGCGGCGAACTGGGCGGGTGACACGTTCAGGTTGATCACCGGCCATTGGCCGGGCGCTGCTCGCTCCCAGGCCGCCGCCTGGTCGACCGCCAGGCCGAGCAGCTTGCGCCCCAGCGCGGCGATCAACCCCTTGCGTTCAGCCAGCGGAATGAACCGGTCGGGCGGGACGGCGCCAAGCCGCGGGTGACGCCACCTTGCCAACGACTCCACGGCCATGATCCTTCGGTCGGCCACGCCCACCACGGGCTGGAACGACAGCCAGAGTTCATCGTCCCTGGCCAAGGCCTGGTGGAGGTCCTGCTCGAGCTCGACCTCCTGCTGTCGCGTGTCGTGCATGGCTTTCGCGAACGCCACGGCCTGGTTGCCGCCGCGGGCCTTGGCGACGTACATGGCCTGGTCGGCCGCCTGCGCCAGGTTGGCGCCGGCGGCTTTCTGCGCATGCGCGGTACCCACGCTTGCCACCAGCCTGAAGCTTCGTCCGCGCACCTCGTAAGGCCGGGCCAGCGAGCGGCTGACCGCGTCGCCCAGTTGCTCGGCCTCCCCGGGGCTCAGGTCCGCGCAATAGATGGCGAATTCATCGCCGCCGATGCGGCCCACCGGCGCGCCATTCGCCGCGGCACGCAGCCGCGTCGCCACTTCGACCAGCACGCGGTCGCCCTCTTCATGGCCGAAGGCTTCGTTGACCGCCCGGAAACCGTCCAGGTCGATCAGCACCTCGCTCGCACCCGGGCCAGCGGCCGCCGGCCCGCTTCGGCGCAGGTCCATCATCTTGTTGCGGGTGAGCAGCCCCGTCAGGGCGTCGTGGTCGGCCGCTCGCCGCGTCAGGCGTTCGGCAATGCCGCGCAGCCGATCCACGCCATGGGCGCGCACGGTGACGATGGTGACCACGGCCCAGATCAACGCGATGATGAATGCGCCCTGATAGACCAGCAGCACGCCGTCCGGCGGCAGCTGAATGCCCGGATGGCCGAGCCACCTCGACATGAGCCAGACCCCCAGTGCCAGCAGCAGCGTGGTGCTGCCGAGCAGGCGGCGCGCCAGGCGGCCCGGCTCGGAGCCTGCGGTCAGGGCCTGCATGAAAGACCGGCGCGAGGTCGCCAGCAGAAGCGCCAGCGCCAGCGATGCGGTGCCCGCCACGGTCAAGGGCGCCATCGCGCCCTGGAAGACCAGCAGCCCGCCGAGGTAGCCGACAAGGGCCACGAAGAGCACCGTCAGTGAAGCCGCAGCCAGGAGCTGCGATGCCAACGGCTGCCGCATGCGCCGCGCAATTTCGCCAAGGCACAGCAGCAACAACGTCCAGGCGACATTCAGCGGCATCGTGATGTGGTTGCCCGTGGCCTGCCGATGCGCTTCGAGCCTGCCGCGAAATGGTGTCAACGCGCTGAAGAGCGGGTCGCCCGTCAGGGGGGCCAGCAACCTGATCGATACGAGGCACAGGGCGGCCACCACGGCGACTCGAGCGACCGTTCGGGGAAGCCCGGTAGTCTTTCCGGGCATCAGCGCGATCGTGAGCAGCAGCAGGCAGAGCGCCGTGTAGGGGTGGGTGGCAGGCAGGTTGGCGACCGGGCGCCACATGCCCGGCACATCCAGTGCGTAACCGAGCAGGACCCAGAGGCTGATGCTGCTGCCGATGGCGGTGCCCGCGATGCGGGCCACACGCGGCAGCCGCCATTGCGCGGGGTGCTCAGTCATGCCGCCATCGCGGAAGGCGGATCGCCTCGGCAAGGCGGCACCGGCGCCTGGGATCAGAAGTACCGAGGGGCAACGCTGAGTGCATCGGTGCGATGAGTTCTGCAATCGCCGGCGAAAGCCGATCCGCATCGAGAGCCTTCGGCGCACTGTAGCAGGGGAGATTGCGCCGTTCGACTGACGGTTGTCGATTCTGGCCAACAGCTGCGGCGCCTAGTCCTTCATGAACCCGGCATACACAGCCAGCGCCATCACGATGCTCAGAACAAGAAGAAGCACCTCGTAGGTTGCGAGCCCCACCCAGAACCGGAACGGTTCCTTCTTTCTGAAGACCCCGTACCGGGCACCGATGACACCCGTCCTGATCGCGCGATAGGGATACCACAGCGGCAACACGAACCAGCACAGCAGGGCGACGACGCAGAGGGTGTTCGACCAGAGGCCGGGGGCAACAGCCTTTGCGACGATCGGCAGGATGATGCCGCTCACGAACATGCCGGCTGAAACGCGGTCGAAGGAGACAGAGGGATCCGTTGAGCCTGAGTTCAGCATCGCGCGATGGTAGCCGCGCTTCGCCGGGTCACTTGCCTGTCAAGGCAGTTCTGGGTCTTTTGGCGGCTTCAGGCCGAGACCGAGCCAGTTCGGCGGCAGTGCCTCGTCGACGACAGGGCTGCGAACGGCCTTCCACCCGCGCGCCGTGATCGCCGTCACGGCGGCCGCATCCTGCACCTGCAACCGGACCTCGTCGCCAGGCCACGGAATCCGGGCCTCGACCAGACCCGCGGCCTGCAGCACCCGCAACCGGTCGATGCTCGCCGGCTCGCACACCGTGCAAGGCGGCGGCGCCTCGGCCAGCGTCCGCAAGAGATTCATGCACATCGTTGCGCTCCCTGCCAAATCACCGCTTCAGCCCATCAGCGTGCGCAGGCTGGCCAGCGCGACCTTCGGGTCGGCGATGCCGTGGTAGATGGGCTGCACTTCCTTGTCCACGCCCATGAGACCGTACACGCCATGCATGGCGCCGCGCACCGAGTACTCGACGGTGAAGACCACGTCCTCCGCAATCTCCACGTACTGGCCCAGCAGCGCGAAGTTCTTCGCGCCGTGCGGAATGACGGCTGGCCGGTCCGTCGGGGCGCGGCATTCGAACTCGCTGGTGATGTACGGCATCATCACCGGCACCACGGTGGTGGTGCGCCGCACCTCGTCCAGGATGTCCTCGAAGCCCAGGTGGTGGATGAGCTCGGTCAGTATTTCCTGCCCCGTGGCCTGCGCCATCGTGCGGTCGATGAAGTTGCCCCGCGTTTCCAGCAGCAGGCCGTAGCCCCACAGCGTGAACACGCCCTCGGGCTGCGCGTCGAAGTGCGGCGGGTGCGGCACCACGATCGACATCAGCCAGCTCGAATCCTTGAAGGTCATCAGGCCGCCCGTGCCGGGCGCGTTGCCCGAGAAGGCCTGGATGCGCTGCAGCAGCAACGGGCTGCGCAGCGTGAGCGTGAAAGACTCCCACTTGCTCTCGTCCACGTTGCCGCAGAAGGCCTCGGGCCGGCCCAGGCCCGGGGCCTTGCGCGCCAGGTTCTTCCACAGCGTCCAGGCGCCGTCGTGCGGCACCCGCACGAGCTCGGGCGCCTGGTGGTCGGTGCCGTTGCGCGAGTCGGCAGTCATGGAGCCGAGCGTGAGCAGTGCGCACTCCTGCGGCCCCAGCTGGTACGACAGCGGCCTGCCGTCGCGCATGCAGTGCAGCGTCTGCAACCGCAGGCCGCTGTCCGCGCTGTCGTGGGTGTCGTGGGTGTCGGTTTTGGCAAAGTCCGCATCGACCACGCGCGTGCCGAACTCGAACAGCACGCCGTGCGCGCGCAGCCAGCGCACCATCGGCCGCACGATGGTGTCGTACTGGTTGAGCTCGGTGCGGCGCACGCCGCCCAGGGTGTGGATGCGCGGCAGCTCCTGCAGGAAGCGCAGCATGTAGCGCTTGAGCTCGACCGCGCTGTGCCAGTTCTGGAACGCGAAGGTGGTGCGCCACATGGCCCAGAAGTTGGTGTCCAGGAAGTGCGGGGAGAACCACTCCTCGATGCGCCGGGTGCCCAGCACGCGCTCGGGCATGGCCAGCAGGCGCATCAGTTCCAGCCGGTCCTGCAGGTCGAAGCCGAGGTCGCTGGCGTCCAGGATGCGGTGGTGCCGGTCGATCAGCCGCGCGTTCGCGTCGGAGTGCACCTGCCGGTTGAAGTCGCGCACCTCCTCGTGCACCGTGCGCGCGGGGGTGTTCAGCGACGGGATGCTGTCGAGCACGTTCCACAGGCAGGTGTAGGTCTCGTCGGTGAACATGCGCCCGCCGCGCGTCACGTAGCCCTGCTTCGCGTCGCCCGCGCCGTCGAGCGCGCCGCCGGGCAGCGGCGACTCCTCCAGGATGCGGATGCGTGAGCCGTGCATGCCGCCGTCGCGAATCAGCAGCACGGCCGCGCTCAGCGCCCCGATGCCGCTGCCGACGATGGTGGCCTGGGTGAAAGGGGGCATGGGGTGTTCCTCGGGAAAGCGGTGGCGCAAGCGCTGTGTCGCCCGAGCGTACGGACGCGGGCGCGTCACGGGCTTGATGCAGCGCAAGCCACGCGGCGAGGGCGCGGCCTAAGGTGGTGCCATCGGCCCCCGCCTTCCCGGCCTTGCCTCACGTTCCCCAAGGAGCTTTTCCATGCAGACCCCCAGATCCATCCTGCTTCACCTCGACAGCTCGGCGCGGGCGGTGGAGCGCATCCGGCTCGCGCGCCAGCTGGCGGAGACCTTCGACGCGCAGGTCACGGCGCAGCCGTGCACGCTGTCGTCCCTCATGCGCTATCCGTTCGCGCTGGAAGGCGCGGCCGAGGCGGTGGCCATCATGCAGTCGCTCGACAAGGAAGCGCGCGACCGCATGCATGCGGCCTTCGCTGCCCAGAGCGCGGGCTCGCGGCGCATGCACTGGCTGGAGCCGATGCCCGATGCGCCCTGGGGCTTCGCCCGGCGCGCGCTCTACGCTGACCTGCTGGTGATGGGCCAGCGCGACCGCAACGACCCGCTCGACGCCGAGCTGCCTGCCGACTTCCTCACCAGCGTGCTGGTCGACAGCGGCCGGCCCGCGCTGGTGCTGCCCTGCGTGGGCCCGGTGGCCCCCATCGGCCACACGGTGCTGCTGGCCTGGAAGGAAACCCGCGAATCGGCGCGCGCGGTGACGGCGGCGCTGCCGTGGCTGCACACCGCGTCGCGCGTGCATGCGGTGTCTTACGGCGGCGAGGCCGAGCTTGCGTTGCAAGGGCTGCGCGACTACCTGCGCGCCCAGGGCGTCGTCGAGCCGACGCTGCACTTCGGCGACAAGGACGAGGGCGACGTGGGCAACCGGCTGCTCTCCCTGTCCGCGGACCTCGGCGCCGACCTGCTGGTGATGGGCTGCTACGGCCACAGCCGCGCGCGCGAGTGGGTGATGGGCGGCGCCACGCTGTCGATCCTGCAGTCGATGACGCTGCCGGTGCTGATGTCGCACTGAACGGCGGGCCGCACGGCTGGCTGCACGTCTGGCCGCACCACGGATCGGGGCGGCAGCGGCAGCGTCAGGTCAGCCCTTCCACCAGCAGGGCCTGCAGCATGAAGCGGCGGTTGTCGCCCGGGGCGGCCTCTTCGCCGAGGCCGTCCGCCAGGCGCGCCGAGGGGTGCGCGTCGCAGGCGATGTCGTCGTACACGGGAATGCCGGCGGCCTGGCCGATCTGCCGCACCAGCGCCGCCGGCATGCCCTGGCAGACCACCGCGTCGTACAGCCGCCCGAGCGTGCGGCCGGTGTGCTGCACCTCGCGCGGGTTGCCGGCGCCCGACAGGTTCCAGCGCACCGTGGCCACGTGCGCGCCCAGTTCGCCGGCGGCGCGCAGCAGCGGCGCCGGGTCGTCCACCACCGCGGCGGCGCGCAGCAGCCCGATGTTCATGCCGCGCAGCAGCAGCGGCAGGGCATTCGTGCGCGCAAGGTGGCGCAGGCGCAGCGCCAGCCTGAGCAGTTCGGCCGTATCCTGCGGCGGAGGAACATTCGAGGTGCGCAGATCGGTGGGTTCGGATGGCAAGAGCATGGTGCGACAAGTGTGTGACGCCGCCAAGGCTAGTTCGCCGCCGCGCGCGGCCCTTGATGCGCGTCAAGGGCCGCGTGTCGCGCCGCCGTTGATACACGCCGGACACATGCCGGACACAGGGCATTCACCGAGCGTTACCCGCCGATGCGCAGCGTTGTCGCTGCGTTGCCGTGCGCTTCCTAGCATCGGTCCATCGACACGCGACACCCCCGTTGCGCCCAAGGAGTTCCAGATGCTTGATTCCACCGCCACCGAGAACACCACCGAAACGCTCAAGCGCCTGGCCGCGCAGCTGCAGCCGGAGCGCCGTCTGGTGCACACCGGCGACGTGGTCTACCAGGCGGGGGAGCGCTTCGAGCACCTGTACATCCTGAACTCCGGCTTCTACAAGATCGTGAACCTCACGGCCGACGGCCGCGAGCAGGTGGTGGGGCTGAAGTTCCGCGGCGACTGGCTCGGCTTCGAAGGCATTGCCGGCGGCTGCTACGGCTGCGACGCGGTGGCCATGGACACCGGCGAGGTCTGGGTGGTTTCCTACGACGCGCTGATCGCGGCCAGCCGGACGCACCCCGACCTGCTGCAGGTGCTGCACGCCGCCATGAGCCGCGAGATTGCAAGCGACCGCGACTCGCTGATGTCGGTGTGCACGCTGCCGGCCGACGCACGGGTGGCCGACTTTTTGCGCTACTGGGCCGAGTCGCTGGCCGAGCGCGGCATGCGCACCGACCAGATCACGCTGCGCATGACGCGCGCCGAAATCGGCAACTACCTCGGCATGACGCTGGAGACGGTGAGCCGGGCGCTGTCGCGGCTGGCGCGCGACAAGGTCATCGGCTTTGCCGAGAAGGGCCGGCGCGACGTGCAGATTCCCGACGTAGGGGCGCTGTCGGCCTTCGTGCAGCGCTGCCTGGCACCGGTGGCGGTTCCGGCGCCCGCCATGCTGCAGTGAGGCCTCAGGCCAGCAGCCGCGCGATGGCGCGCGCGAGTTCGCCGCGCGTGTAGGGCTTGGGCAGCAGTTCCCAGCTGGGTGGCATGTCGCGGTCGGCCTCCAGCAGCTCCGACGAGAAGCCCGACATCAGCAGGATCGCCAAGCGCGGAAAGAGCTGCTGCGCCTCGGTGGCGAGCTGCGTGCCGCGCATGCCGGCGCCGAGCGCGATGTCGCTCAGCAGCAGGTCGAAGGGGGCGGCGGCGTTCTGCATGACCGACAGGGCCTCTTCACCGTTGGCCGCCGATGCCACCTTGCAACCCAGCGTGACCAGGAAGGTGTGCGCCACCTTGCGCACCTCGGCGTCGTCTTCGACCAGCATCACCCGCAGGCCGGGGGGAACGGATGCATCGGCGCGCTCTTCTTCCGTGGCCGGCGGCGCGGCGCGGCTGCCGCGTTCCAGCTGCGGCAGGTAGAGCGTGACCGTGGTGCCCGCACCCGGCTGGCTCTCTATGGCGATGGCGCCCTTTGACTGCTTGACGAAGCCGTACACCGTGCTCAGGCCCAGGCCGGTGCCGCGGCCGGCCTCCTTGGTGGTGAAGAAGGGCTCGAAGGCGCGCTCCTTCACGTCGTCGGCCATGCCGGTGCCGCTGTCGGAAATGGAAATGGCGACGAAGCGGCCGTGCCCTTGCATGTTCGGGTCGTTGCGCTCCGTGCGCACGGCGAGCGGCAGCAGGCCGCAGTCCTCGGAGCGAAAGTGCAGCGTGCCGCCTTCGGGCATGGCGTCGCGCGCGTTGATGGCGATGTTCAGCAGCGCCGACTCCAGCTGCACCGGGTCGGCCAGCACCGGCGGGCAGGCCGGGCCGGTGTCGATGGCGATGTGAATGCGCTGGTCCAGCGTGCGGCGCAGCATGTCGGCCAGCGAATGGAGCAGGGCGTGGGTGTCGACCACGTCGGGCTGCAGCATCTGCCGGCGCGAGAAGGCCAGCAGCTTGCCGGTGAGTTCGGCGCCGCGCCGGCTGGCGCGCATGGCCGCCCCCACCAGCTGCTGCGCATGGGTGTCCTGCGCCAGCGCGGGCAGCTCCTCGAGCACCTGCAGGTTGCCCATGATCACGGTGAGCAGGTTGTTGAAGTCGTGTGCGATGCCGCCGGTGAGCTGGCCGACGCTTTCGAGCCGCTGGGCGTGGGCCAGCGCTTCTTCGGTGCGCACGCGCTGCAGGCTGGTGGCCAGCAGGTTGGACAGCGACTCCAGGAACCGCAGCTCCTCGTCGCCGAAGCGCTTGGCCTGCCGCGAGCGCACCGACAGCATGCCGATCACCCGGCCACGGTCGGACAGCGGCACCGCGAGCGCGCTGACGAGCCCGGCCGCCAGGTAGGCGGGCGGCACCGCGAAGCGCTGCTCGCTGCGGTAGTCCGCAATCACCACCGGGCGCCCTTGAGACAGCACGTAGCCCGGTGGCGTGTCGGGCCGGTTGGCGATGCGCGCGCCGATTTCCTCGCCCGCCACGTTGCCCACGCCGCTGGCCACGCGGAATTCGAGCCCGCTGTCTTCCAGCAGCAGCACCATCGCCACCTCGACCTCCAGGCCTGCGGCGGCGATGTGCGGCACCTGCTCGAGCACCACCTGCAGGTCGCGCGTGTCCACCGCCAACCGGCCCAGCTGCGCCAGGTGGTCGCTGTAGCGTGCACGCTGCAGCGCCTGCTTCACGCGCGGGTAGGCGCCGATGTCGCGGATCGCGGCCACCACGAAAGGCAGGCCGTGGTCCTGCAGCGGGCTGAGCGCGATCTCGACCATGACCTCGCTGCCGTCCTTGCGCTTGGCGACCAGTTCCATGTGCGTGCCCATGGGGCGCGGGCGCGGCGCGCGGCCGTAGGCCTCGCGGTACGAGGCATGGCGCGGGCGGATGCTGTCGGGCACCAGCACGTCGACGTTCAGCCCGATCAGCTCTTCGACCGCGTAGCCCAGCAGCGCGGCGGCCGAGGGATTCGCCAGCATGATGGCCCCGGCCTGATCGACCAGCAGCAGGGAGTCGGGGTAGGCGATGAAGAGCGAGCGGAACACGCTGCCTTCCTCGATGCCGGACGGCAGCGACAGCAGGAATGGGGGGCGCGCCGCGTCAGCCATGGGACACAGGCGGCACCAGGATGTAGCCCGCGCCGCGCACCGACTTGATGAGCTGCGGCTCGTCCGCGTCGGCCTCGATCTTCTTGCGTAGCCTGCCGACCTGCACGTCGATCGTGCGATCGAAGGGCGCGGCTTCGCGCCCGCGGGTCTGCTCCAGCAGAAAGTCGCGCGACAGCACGCGTCCGGGGTGCCGCGCAAAGGCGCACAGCAGGCCGAACTCGCCGCCGGTGAGTGCCACGTCCCGGCCTTGCGGGTCGGTGAGGCGGCGCGCGGCGGTGTCCAGCTGCCAGCCGGCGAAGCGCAGCTGCTCGACGGCGCCCGCTGGCGGCGATGCAAGGACCGCGACCGGCGCTTCGGGCGTCGTGCGGCGCAGCACCGCCTTCACGCGCGCCACCAGTTCGCGCAGGTCGAAGGGCTTGGTCACGTAGTCGTCGGCGCCCACTTCCAGGCCGACCACCTTGTCGACCGCGTCGCCGCGGCCGGTGACGATGACCAGGCCGCAGCGCCAGTTTTCGCGCATGCGCCGCGCAATGGAAAAACCGTCTTCGCCGGGCAGGCCGAGGTCGAGCAGCACCAGGTCGGCCGGGTCGGCTGCCATGAGCGCCATGAGGGCGCGGCCGTTGTGCAGCTGGGTCACACGAAAGCCGTGGCTCTGCAAATAGGTGGCCAGGAGCTGCGTGATGTCGACTTCGTCGTCGAGCACCGCGATGTGGGGTGCGGGTTTCATGCGAGAGGGGGCGTCCGGAATCCGGGGGAGCGTAGCACGCATGCCTTGGAAGCAGCCGCTATGTAGGGCGAGGTTTCCGGCGCCGGTTTCCGGCGGCGCCATGCTTGATCTGGCGCAAGGGTCTCTCTCGCCCGACTGCACAGAATTGCCGCTTCGTTCAAGAGGCACGCATGCATTCACTGTTTTTTTCGGGCGTTCTGGATCTTCCCTGGTGGGGCTGCGTGCTCGTCGCGCTGGCGCTCACGCACGTCACCATCGCGTCGGTCACCATCTTCCTGCACCGCCACCAGGCGCACCGCGCGCTCGACCTGCATCCGGCGGTCAGTCATTTCTTCCGCTTCTGGCTGTGGCTCACCACGGGCATGGTCACCAAGCAGTGGGCCGCAGTGCACCGCAAGCACCACGCCAAGTGCGAGACGCCCGAAGACCCGCACAGCCCCCAGGTGTACGGCCTGAACCGCGTGCTGTGGGGCGGCGTGGCGCTGTACGCGCATGAGGCGGCCAACAAGGAAACGCTGGCGCGCTACGGCCACGGCACGCCGGACGACTGGATCGAGCGCCGGCTGTACACCCGCCACCAGGTCATGGGCATCGTGCTGATGGGCGTGCTCGACATGGCGCTGTTCGGCGTGCTGCCGGGCGCGCTGATCCTGTTCACGCAGATCGCGTGGATTCCGTTCTGGGCGGCCGGCGTGGTAAACGGCATCGGCCACTATTGGGGGTACCGCAACTGGCCGGCGGCCGACGCCAGCACCAACATCTTTCCCATCGGCATCGTGATCGGCGGCGAGGAACTGCACAACAACCACCATGCCTTTCCGACCTCGGCCAAGCTGTCGAGCAAGTGGTACGAGTTCGACATCGGCTGGCTCTACATCCGCACGCTGCAGGCGCTGGGCCTGGCGAAGGTCAAGCACCTGGCGCCGAAGCCGCGGCTGGTGGCGCCCCGGCCCGTCGTCGACATCGACACGGTGCAGGCGGTCATTCGCCATCACTACGACGTGCTGTCGAGCTACACGCGCTCGCTGAAGACGGCCTATGCCCGCGAGTTCGGCCGGCTGCGCGAAGCGTCGCCGCAAGAGGCGCGTGCGCTGCGCGGCGTGAAGCGCTGGCTGGGCACCGACGAGCGGGCGCTCGACGCGTCCCGGCAGGCACAGATGCTGGCGGCGCTGGGCGCCTCGCATGCGCTGGCGACCATGTACGCCATGCGGCGCGAACTCACGGTGCTGTGGGCTCGCTCGGGCGCCACGGGTGACCAGCTCGTGCGGCGCCTGCAGGACTGGTGCGAACGCGCGGAAGACAGCGGCATCGCACCGCTGGCCGACTTCTCGATGCGGCTGCGGTCCTACGCCTGAGCCTGCGGCCGGGCCCGAAGCGCTTTCGCCGCTGGCTGTCTACTACTGGCTGGCGACTTCGCCGGCCGGCAGCGTGAAGTGCTCGGACTCGGCCCGGGCCGGTTCCTCGGGCGCGCGGATCAGCAGCACCGGCACGGGCGACATGCGCAGGATGTGCTCCGCGCTGCTGCCCATCACCAAGCGGCCCAGGCCGCGGCGGCCATGGGTGCCGATCACGATCAGCTCGGCGTGCGAGGCCACGGCTTGTGCGATGACCTGGTCGTGCACCGCGCCCCTGACGCTGTCGCACAGCACCACGTCCGCTTCCACGCCTTGCGAGGCGGCCTCCGCACGGCCTTCCTGCAGCAGCACGGAGGCCTTGGCGCGCAGCTCTTCGAGCCAGTTGCCGGCGTAACCGGCGTAGGCGTCCATGGCCAGCGCAAAGGAGAGCTCGTCGATCACGTGCACCAGCCGCAGGCGCCCGCCGGTGAGCTGGGCCAGACGGATGGCCTCGGCGAGGCCGCGGGCGGATGTCGAACTGCCGTCGACGGGAACAAGGATTCGCTGGTACATGGCATGCCTCCGGGGCGAGTGGGTGTGAATGCCAGTATCGGGAGCGCGCCGTGGCGCGGCATTGATTTCGATCAAGCCCGTGCGGTCCGCCAGGCGCGATGCTGGCGGCATGCAAGCCACACCCCTCGCGACACACGCCACCGTGCGCATCATCCGGCAGGAGCATGCCGCGCTGGCGGCGATGCTGCGCTCCATCGTCATGCTGCTCGAGCAGCACCGCCGCAAGGGAACCCTGCCCGACTTCGCGGTGCTGCGGGCCATGCTGTTCTACGTGGACGAATTTCCCGAGCAGCGGCACCACCGCAAGGAAACCGAGTTGCTGTTTCCCAAGCTGCGCGCGCGCACGCCCATGTCGCGCGACCTGCTGGACAAGCTCGACAACGACCACGCCTGGGGCGAGCGCCGCATCCGCCATGTCGAGCACGCGCTGCTGGCCTTCGAGATGCTCGGTGAACCTCGGCGCGAGGCCTTCGAGACGGCCATGGGGAAGTACGTCGACTTCTACCTCGAACACATGGCCATGGAAGAGCGCGAGATTCTTCCGCTGGCCGAGCGTGTGCTGAGCGACGACGACTGGCGCGAGCTGGACGAGGCCTTCGCGCAGAACCGCGACCCGCTGACCGGGCACGTGCCCGACCTGGTCTACAACGCGCTGTTCACGCGCATCGTGAACAGCGTGCCCGCGCCGATCGGGCTGGGGCCGTCGCTCTGACGCTATTCGATCGCTTTCCCCATGTCCTCGACCACCTTCTTGGCGTCTCCGAACACCATCATGGTCTTGTCCATGTAGAAGAGTTCGTTGTCCAGGCCGGCATAACCTGCGGCCATGGAGCGCTTGTTGACGATGACGGTCTTGGCCTTGTAGGCCTCCAGGATGGGCATG
>NZ_JBPJZS010000011.1:0-173106 GCF_051216435.1 Variovorax pasteuri | reverse complement strand
GGTGGCCGCGACCATCCCCAATTGCAAGGCCTACGACCCGGCCTACGCGGGCGAGATGGCGGTGATCGTCGACGCGGGCATCCGCGAAATGATGGTCGAGCAGAAGGACGTTTTCTATTACGTCACGCTCATGAACGAGAACTACGCGCAGCCCGACGTGCCCGCGGGCGCGGAAGCGGACATCCTGCGCGGCTGCTACCGCTTCGGCGTGTATTCGCCGGCTTCGGGCAAGGCAAGGCAGAAGGTCACGCTGATGGGCTCGGGCGCCATCCTCACCGAGGTCGTCAAGGCCGCGCAGTTGCTGGCCGACGAAGGCATCGAGGCCGAGGTGTTCAGTGTCACGAGCTGGAGCGAACTCGCACGCGACGGCGTGGCGTGCGAACAGCGGGCAATCGCGGGCGACGCGGCCGGCGTGCCGTTCGTCGCGCGGCAGCTCGGCGCAGGCAAGGGCCCGATCGTCGCCGCCACCGACTACGTGCGCAGCGTGCCCGAGAGCGTGCGCGCCTTCCTGCCCGAAGGCCGTCGCTACCTCACGCTGGGCACCGACGGCTTCGGCCGCAGCGACACGCGGGCGGCATTGCGCGGGTTCTTCGGGGTGGATGCGCAGAGCATCGCGCGGGCGGCGCGGCACGCGCTGGGCTGAGCCTGCCGCGGGTGCAGGGCGCATAGGCTGCGTTAGAGTCGCGCGTTCGATGGCGACCCGCTTCCAATCCCTAGCCCCCACCGTCCGCCTGGCCGACCAGGTGGCCGATGCGCTCGCGGCCGAGGTGCGCAGCGGGCGCCTCTCCGAAGGCGACCGGCTGCCGACCGAGGCGGTGCTCGCCGAGCAGTTCGGCGTGAGCCGCACCGTGGTGCGCGAGGCGGTCTCGCGGCTCAAGTCGCTGGGGCTCGTGGATTCGCGCCAGGGCAGCGGCGTGTATGTGCGCGCCGCCGGCGTCGAGCCGCTGCGCTTCGAAATGCCGCATGTGGCCTCGCGCGAAGCGGTGATCCAGATGGTCGAGCTGCGCCGCGCGCTCGAAGCCGAAGTGGCCGCGCTGGCGGCCGAGCGCCGCACCCCCGACGACGTGCAACGCATCCGCGACGCCATCGAGGCGCTGCATGCGGCAGTGGCCGCCGGTGGCAACGGTGCGGACGAAGACGTGCGCTTTCACCGCGCCATCGCCGAGGCCGCGCGCAACCCCTTTCTGATCGGCACGCTGCAATACCTGCGGCAGTTCCTGCACGGCGCCACGCGCGTCACCCGCGCCAACGAGGCGCGCCGCGCGGACTTCGCGCGCGAGGTCGCGCAGGAGCACGCGCGGATCGTCGCAGCCATCGAGGCCGGCGATGCACTCGGCGCCCGCGAGGCTGCCAAGTCCCACATGGACAACGCCATCCGCCGCATCGAGCAGGCCGACCCGGCCTTCTGGCAGCAGGAGGGCGCGCAACTTGCGCGGCCGCTGGTCGAAGGCTGGCCTGCGGGCAAGTAAGAAGCAAACGAGGTGTTCTTTGCGGGTTTACCCGGGTCCGGCAACTTGTCTCAAATTTGTATGATGACCTGACAAATCAATCGCAACGCGGGTCGCCGACTTCGAAAAGATTCAGCTGAACTGAACGCGCCCCGACCCCGTCCATCCACTCCTGGCCGTTCCATTCCATGTCCACGCCCGTTCTTCTCGGCATTGCCGCCGCCGGCATCGCACTGCTGCTGTTGCTCATCATCCGTTTCCAGGTGCACGCGTTCATCGCCATGATGCTGGTGAGCTTTCTGGTGGCCCTGGCGGCCGGTTTGCCGATCGCCGACATCATTCCCACGCTGATCAGCGGCATGGGCGGCACGCTCGGCTCGGTGGCGATCCTGGTCGCGCTGGGCGCGATGCTGGGCCGCATGATCGAGGTCTCGGGCGGCGCTGGCAGCATGGCGACGCGCTTCACCGTGTGGCTGGGCCCGCAGCGGGTGCCGGCCGCGCTGACGGCTGCCGCCCTGGTGCTGTCGATTCCGGTCTTCTTCGACGTCGGCTTCATCATCCTGGTCCCCATCATCTACGGCTTCTGCAAGGCGGCCGGGGTCGATCCGGTGAAGTTCGGCCTGCCGGTGGCGGGCATCATGCTGGCCACCCACGTCGTGGTGCCGCCGCACCCGGGCATCGTGGGCGGCGCGGCCGTGCTGAAGGCCGACATCGGCTGGATCACGCTGATCGGCCTGGGCATCTGCCTGGTGCTGGCGGTGCTCTCGCAGTTCGTCTCGCGCTGGCTCAACCGCAAGCGCTACGCGATGCTGCCGACCACGGCCGAGCAGTTCGCCGCCTTCGACGCGGGCGCCGACGCCTCGGCACGCCAGAAGCTGCAGGCACCGGGCGTGGGGGTGGTGCTCACGCTGATCGCCGTTCCGCTGCTGCTGATCATGATCGGCACGACCGGCGCCACCTTGCTGCCCAAGGGCGATCCGATGCGCAACCTGCTGGGCTTCATCGGTTCCCCGATCTTCGCGCTGATGGTCGCCATCGGCCTGGCCTTCTGGATGATCGCCAAGCGCCAGGGCTGGTCGAAGGCGCACACCAACGAAGTCATGGAATCGGCCCTGCCGCCGGCCGCCACCGTGATCCTGGTGACGGGGGCGGGCGGTGTGTTCGCCAAGGTGCTGACGGCCACGGGCATCGGCGCGGCACTCTCGCAGAGCATCGCCGCGGCGCACCTGCCGTTGATCCTCGCGGCCTTCGTCATTTCGCTGGCGCTGCGCGCCGCGCAGGGGTCGGCCACCGTCGCCATCCTCACCACCTGCGGCCTGCTGGCCGAGGCCGTCGTGGCGGGCGGCTACAGCGCCGTGCAAGTGGCCTTGCTGGCCGTGGCCATCGGCTTCGGCGGCCTGGGCCTGTCGCACGTGAACGACTCCGGCTTCTGGATCGTGACCCGCTACCTGGGCCTGAGCGTGGCCGACGGCCTGCGCAGCTGGACCGTGCTGACCACGGTGCTCGGCGTTGCCGGCTTCCTGATGACGGCCGCGCTGTGGGCGCTGGCGACCTGACCGGGGTTTTCCCGCGCCGAGCCGTCTGATCCTTCCCTCTTCAACCTTCCAGAGAAACAATCCAGCATGACTTCCAAAAATGTCGGCGTGATCGGGCTCGGCGCCATGGGCCTGGGCATTGCCAAGACGCTGCGCGGCAACGGGTTCAACGTGCATGTGTGCGACGTGCGCCCCGGCGCGGCGGACGCTTTCGCGAACGAAGGCGGCGTGGCCTGCGCATCGCCCGCCGCCCTGGCCGCTGCCTGCCCGGTGCTGGTGTCGGTGGTCGTGAACGCGGCACAGACCGAATCGGTGCTGTTCGGCGAGAACGGTGCCGCCGCCGCGATGCCGGCCGGCAGCACCTTCGTGATGTGCTCGACCGTCGACCCGAACTGGTCGATCGCGCTCGAAGCCCGGCTCCACGCGCAGGGCGTGAACTACGTCGACGCGCCGATCTCCGGCGGCGCCGCCAAGGCGGCCTCGGGCCAGATGACGATGATGACCTCGGCCAGGCCTGCGGCCTACGCCGCGGCCGACGCCGTGCTCGACGCGATGGCCGGCAAGGTCTACCGCCTGGGCGATGGCGCGGGCGCCGGCAGCAAGGTGAAGATCATCAACCAGTTGCTGGCCGGCGTGCACATCGCCGCCGCCGCCGAAGCCATGGCGCTGGGCCTGCGCGAGGGCGTGGACGCCGCCGCGCTGTACGAGGTCATCACGAACAGCGCCGGCAACAGCTGGATGTTCGAGAACCGCATGGCCCACGTGCTGGCCGCCGACTACACGCCGCTGTCGGCCGTGGACATCTTCGTGAAGGACCTGGGCCTGGTGCTCGACACCGCGCGCGCCAGCAAATTCCCGCTGCCGCTGGCGTCGACCGCACACCAGATGTTCATGCAGGCCTCGACCGCCGGCTTTGCCAAGGAAGACGACAGCGCCGTCATCAAGATCTTCCCGGGCATCGAATTGCCCAAGGGGAAGAAGGCATGAGCGCCCTCAAGCTCGGCTGCATCGCCGACGACTTCACCGGCGCCACCGATCTGGCCAACAACCTGGTGCGCGCCGGCATGCGCGTGGTGCAGACCATCGGCGTGCCGGACGGCCCGCTGGCCGCCGATGTCGACGCCGTGGTGGTCGCGCTCAAGTCGCGCACCATCGCCCCGGCCGACGCCGTCGCGCAATCGCTGGACGCCCTGCGCTGGCTGCAGGCGCAGGGCGCCCAGCAGATCTACTTCAAGTACTGCTCCACCTTCGACAGCACGGCGAAAGGCAACATCGGCCCCGTCGCCGAGGCGCTGATGGACGCGCTGCAATGCGACTTCACCATCGCCACGCCCGCCTTCCCCGACAACAAGCGCACCGTGTTCAAGGGCTACCTGTTCGCGGGCGACGTGCTGCTCGACGAAAGCGGCATGCAGAACCACCCGCTCACGCCGATGACCGACCCGAACCTGGTGCGGGTGCTGCAGGCGCAGTGCACGCGCAGGGTGGGGCTGATCGACTACACGGTGGTCGCGCGCGGCGCCGAGGCCATCGACGCGCGCATCGCGCAGCTGAAGGCCGAGGGCGTGTCGATTGCCGTCGTCGATGCGGTGTCGAACGACGACCTGCTGCGCATGGGCCCGGCGCTCGCGAAGTTGCCGTTGCTCACTGCGGGCTCGGGCGTGGCCATCGGCCTGCCGGCCAACTTCGGCCTCGCGCCGTCGTCGCAGGCCAGCGCGTTGCCGAAGGCCGGCGGCAAGACGGCGGTGGTCTCGGGCAGCTGCTCGCTGGCCACCAACCGCCAGGTGCTCGACTTCATCCAGCGTGGCGGCGCGGCGATGGCCGTCGACCCGTTGCGCATCGCGGCGGGCGTGGATGTCGCGGCCGAGGTGCTGGCATGGGCCGCACCGCTGATCGACAAGGGACCGGTTCTCGTCTACTCCACCGCCGAAGCCGGTGCCGTGAAATCGGTGCAGGGCCGGCTCGGCGTGGAAGAAGCGGGCGCCATGGTCGAACGCACCATCGCCGCCATTGCGCGCGGCCTGGTCGAGCGTGGCGTGCATCAACTGGTGGTGGCCGGCGGCGAGACTTCGGGCGCCTGTGTGCAGGCGCTGGGCATCGCGCAGATGCAGATCGGCCCGCAGATCGACCCGGGTGTGCCGTGGTGCCATGCGCGCTCTCCCGCCGCACCGCAGACGGGGCTGCACATTGCGCTGAAGTCCGGCAACTTCGGCAGCGATGACTTCTTTACCAAGGCCTTTGCGGTGCTTGGATGACCTCCGCGGTGGTTGTGACATGAACGAAACCCAAGCCCGAGAAGAAATCTGCAGAGTCGGCCGCAGCCTGTTCGAGCGCGGCTACGTGCACGCAACGGCAGGCAACATCAGCGTGCGGCTGGACGACGGCTACCTCATCACGCCGACCGACGCCTGCCTGGGCTTTCTGGACCCCGCGCGTCTCGCAAGGCTGGACGCGCAAGGCCAGCAGACCAGCGGCGACCGCGCCAGCAAGACCATCGCGCTGCACACGCGCATCTACGCCGCCGCGCGCAAGTTCGACGCGAACACGGCCTGCGTCATCCACACCCACAGTACCCACTGCGTGGCACTCACGCTGAACGAACCGGGCGACGAACTGCTGCCCGCACTCACGCCGTACTTCGTGATGAAAGTCGGCCATGTGCCCGTCATTGCGTACCACCGTCCCGGCGCACCCGACGCGGCCGAACAGGTGGCACAGGCCATCGAACGCCTTGGCAACGCCGGCACGCCCATCCGCGCCGTGATGCTCATGCGCCTGGGCCCCAACGTGTGGCACGACACGCCCGCCGCGGCCATGTCCGTGCTCGAGGAACTCGAGGAAACCGCCCGGCTCCAGCTGCTCACGCAGGCTTCAAGACCCGTGCCCCTGAACGCCGATCAGATCGATGAACTGCGCCGCACCTTCGGCGCACGCTGGTAGTACAAACACCCCATGCCCCAATTCGCCGCCAACCTCTCGATGCTCTATCCGGAGCTCGCCTTCCTCGACCGCTTCGATGCCGCCGCGAAAGACGGCTTCAAGGCCGTGGAGTACCTCTTTCCGTACGACTTCGCGCAGAGCGACATCCTGGCGCGCCTGAAGCACAACGGCCTGCAGCAGGTGCTGTTCAACGGCCCGCCCGGCGACTGGAACGCCGGCGAGCGCGGCCTGGCCTGCCTGCCCGGACGCGATGCCGAGTTTCGCGAAGGCATTGCTCGCGCCATCGACTACGCCGTGGCGCTCGACTGCCCGCGCATCCACGTCATGGCCGGCCTCGTGCCCGAAGGCCTGGAGCGCGACGCGCTGCAGCCGGTGTACCTCGACAACCTGCGCTGGGCCGCGGCTGAAGCCGCCAAGGCCGGCCGCGACGTGCTGATCGAGCCGATCAACACGCGCGACATTCCGGGCTTCTTCCTCAACCGGCAAGACCATGCGCACGAGATCGTCGAGGCGGTCGGCGCGCCCAACCTCAAGGTGCAGATGGACCTGTACCACTGCCAGATCGTCGAGGGCGACGTGGCGATGAAGATCCGCAAGTACCTGCCCACCGGCCGCGTCGGCCACATCCAGATCGCGGGCGTGCCCGACCGGCACGAGCCCGACCTGGGCGAGCAGAACTACCCCTACCTGTTCGACGTGCTCGACGAGGTGTCGGCGCAGTGCGGCTGGCAGGGCTGGGTCGGGTGCGAGTACCGGCCCAGGCGCGGTTGCGAGCCCGGCGGCACCTCCGCGGGCCTGGGTTGGTTGCGCGCATTGCAGCAACGCGGATGAGGCTCGAGGCGCTGCGCATTCCGGCGCCGCTGCGCGGCTTTGCGGCGGGCGATGCGCAGGTCTTCGATGTCACGCTCGAGGGCGACAAGGTCGCGGTCATCGCGCCCAGCGCCTCGCAGGCACAGGCGCGCGGCACCCTGCTGAGTGCCTTGGTCGAAGC
Organism: Variovorax pasteuri; assembly: GCF_051216435.1. Classification (NCBI taxonomy): domain Bacteria; kingdom Pseudomonadati; phylum Pseudomonadota; class Betaproteobacteria; order Burkholderiales; family Comamonadaceae; genus Variovorax; species Variovorax pasteuri. The sequence continues at coordinate 166,192 of NZ_JBPJZS010000011.1, read as the reverse complement.
GCATGCGCACATCGACAAGAACTACACCGTGCAGGACGTGGGCGCGGCGCAGGGCAACCTGTTCGCGGCCATCGAGCGCATGAACAGGCACCGCGACAGCTGGACCGGCGCGTCGCTGCGCCTGCGCATGGAGCGCGCGCTGCAAGACGCGTGGCACTCGGGCACGCGCGCGCTGCGCACGCACCTGGACTGGGTGCAGGCCGAACCGCCGGCCGCGCTGGCCGTGTTCGAAGCGCTGCGTGACGAATGGCGCGGCCGCGTCGCGCTGCAGTTCGTGTCGCTCACGCCGCTCGACCTGTTCGCGGACCTGGCGGCGGGCGAGCGCATCGCGCGCGAGGTGAAGCGCGCGGGCGGCACGCTCGGCGCGTTCGTCTACCGCAACGACGGCATCGTGCACAAGCTGGGGCGCGTGTTCGACCTGGCGCAGCAGCACGAACTGGGGCTCGACTTTCATGTGGACGAGGGCCTCGACGTGGAGGCCGGCGGGCTGCGCAGCATCGCGCAGCTGGTGCGTGCGCGCGACTTCCGCCACGGCGTGGTCTGCGGCCATTGCTGCTCGCTGTCGGTGCAGGACGAGGCGGTCGCCCACGAAACACTGGCGCTGTGCGCCGGCGCGGGCCTGCACCTGGTCGCGCTGCCCACCACCAACCTCTACCTGCAGGGCGCGTGGGACGGCACACCGGTGCCGCGCGGCATCACGCGCATCCGCGAGGCGGCGGCACGGGGCTTGCGTGCGAGCCTGGCAACCGACAACGTGCAGGACGCCTTCTACCCCTACGGCAGCTACGACCTGCTGGAGACCTTCGGCCTGGGCGTGCAGATGGCGCACCTGGCCCCGGCCTCCGACTGGCTCGACGCCGTCACCGTGAGCCCCGCCAAGGCGCTGGGGCTCGCATGGGACGGGCGCATTGCGCCGGGCTGCCCGGCGGACCTGCTGGTGTTGGCGGCCACCGACGAACACGAACTCATCGGCCCGCGCGGACGGCAACGCACCGTCATCCGCGCAGGCCATGTGCTCGATGCCTTGAAATGAATCCGGAGAACACCCCATGAGCATGGGCAAGCCAATGGCCAACTACGCCGCCGCCAAGCGCGTCGGCGATTTCGTCTTCATGAGCGGCGTGGTCGCCGTCGACCCGGCCACGCGCCGCGCCGTCGCCGGCTACGACGCCATTCCCGAAGCCGCACGCACCGCGCTGCAGGGCGTGGGCTACGCCACGGGCCAGATGTCGGTCGACGTGTTCGAGGCGCCCATCGTGGCGCAGAGCTGGTTCGTGCTGGAACGCATCCGCCAGATCGCCGCGGAGCACGGCGGCACGATGGAAGACGTGGTGAAGCTGGTGCAGTACTTTCGCCACCTGCCGCACTACGCGTTCTACAACCGCGTGCGCGGCCTGTTCTATCCCGGCGAGCCGCCGGTGAGCACGGTGGTCGAGGTGTCGCGCTTCCTGCCGGGCGACGAGGTGCTGGTGGAAGTCGAAGCCACCATGTACCTGCCCCGGCGCTGACAAGGTGCTGACGAGGCGCGGCTACTTGACGCCCGCGCCCTTCAGCAGGAACTCGGTCACCTGCTCGATCAGGTAGCGCCGGTCCTTGTCGTCGCCCTGGCGCGCCGCGTCGCGGTAGTACGCGGCCTGCGTGGCGTGGTCGGCGTAGAACTGCGTCACGGCCCAGATGTGGAACAGCACCAGCATCGGGTCGGCGCTGTCCATCAGGCCCTGGTTCATCCAGTTCCGGATCACGGCGGCGGCCTGGTCGGTGCGCTGCTTGCTCGTGTCCATCATGTCGTTGATGACCGGCGCGCCACGCATCATCTCGGCCGTGAAGATGCGCGAACGCAGCGGGTGCTCGAACGAGAACACCATCTTGCGGTGGATCAGGTCGCCCAGCACCTTGCGCGGGCCGAAGGCCTCGTCGCTGAAGCCGAACACCACGATCCAGTCGGTCAGGATGTCCTGCAGCACCTGCCGGTACAGCGCCTCCTTGCTCTCGATGTAGTAGTGCAGCTGCGCCTTCGACAGGCCGGCCTTGTCGGCGATGGCCTGCGTCGACGCGCCGGCCAGCCCTTCGCTGGCGAACACCTCGATGGCGGCCTGGTTGATCAGGCCGAGCACCTGCGTGTACTTGCGCGAGCGGCCGCGCGTGGCGGGCGCGTCGGCTTCGCCCTCTTCGATGCCGGCGGGCGGGCGTGCGCTCACAGCTGCAGCACCAGTTCCGTGCCCTTGGCGCGCGAGCAGCACAGGGCCACCTTGTGGCGGCGCTCGCTGCCCGTGAGGCAGAAGTCGCGGTGCTCCGCGCCTTCGCCGTCGCCTTCGACCACGCAGGTGCCGCACAGGCCCTGCTGGCACGACACGGGAATGTCGATGCCCACTTCATGCAGCGCATCGACGGCGGTCTGGTCCGCGGCCACCGGCACGCGGATGCCGCGCTTCGCGAGCATCAGCGTGAAGGGCAGGCCGGTGCTGGTGGCGGCGTCGGTCGGCGCTGCGAAGTACTCGGCATGCAAGGCGTCTTCCGGCCAGTGCGCGGCAGCGTCGCGCACCGCCTGCATGAAGCCGCCCGGGCCGCACACGTAGAGGTGCGTGCCCGTTGCACGGTCGGCCAGCAGCGCGTGCAGGTCGATGCGCTGCGTGGCGTCGCCCTGGTCCAGGTGCAGGCGCAGGTGCGGCGCGAGCGCTGCGTCGCGCAGCGCGTCGGCGAACGCCAGGTGTTCCTCGCTGCGCGCGAACACGCACAGCGTGAACGCAGCGCCGCGCGCGGCCAGCGCCTGCGCCATCGCCAGCAGCGGCGTCATGCCGATGCCGCCGGCCAGCAGCAGGTGGTGCGTGGCTTCTTCGCGCAATGGAAAGGTGTTGCGCGGCGCGCTGATCGACAGCAGGTCGCCTTCGCGCACGCGCTCGTGCATCGAGGCCGAGCCGCCGCGGCTCGCCGCCTCGCGCTTCACGCCGATCACGTACGGGCCGGCATCGCAGGAAGCAGGCGCGCGCGCCAGCGAGTACTGCCGCGAGAAGCCGCCCGGCATGTGCACGTCGATGTGCGCGCCCGCCTCGTACGACGGCAGCGGCCGGCCCCACGGGTGGGCCAGCTCGAAGGCCAGGATTTCGGGCGTCTGCCGCGAGATGCGTGCGACGCGCACGGTCAGCGTGCGTTCGAGGCTCATGAATGGGCTCCCTGGGTCTTGTCGGTGGAGTGGGTGTTCGTCAGATGCTGCCCAGCTTGCGCGACACGCGCTCGATGAAGCGCGTGCGGTCTTGTGCGGTGGCGGCGTTCATGTCGTGCAGCTGCAGCCAGGTGACGCGGCAACGCCAGTCGAACAGCGCGCGCAGCGCACGGGTGAACAGGCGCTTGCATGGATGGCCGATGGCCAGCACGAACCAGTGCGGCGAGCCGCCGGTCGTCACCACGGTGAGCCTGCGCACATGCCGCATGCCCGACCTGGCGAGCTGCCCCTTGCGCTCGGCCGGCAAGAAGGCCACGCCCGGCAGCCACACGCGCTCCAGCCAGCCCTTGAGCATCGACGGCGGCCCGTGGAACCAGGTGGGAAACACGAACACCAGGTGCTCGGCCCACAGCAGCGCGTCGACGTGGGGTTTCACACGCTCGCGGATCAGGTCGGGGTTGTCCAGGTAGGCGATGCGCTCTTCGCGCGTCAGCGTCGGGTCGAAGCCTTCGGCATAGAGGTCGATGGTCTTCACGGCGTGGCGCGGCTCCAGCGCCGCGAGCGCGGTGCGGTAGAGCGCGTGGTTGAAGCTGTCGGGGTTCGGATGGCAGTGGACGACTAACGTTTTCATGAGAGAGGGCCGCATCGCCTGTTCGGCGAGACAGGGTCAGAGCCCAGGGAACAAAGGCCGCGCGTGCCTTATGGCAACCCAGGCGCCGGCATCTGACCCCGGCGCAAGCCCCGCGCGACCCACGGGAAAAACAACGAGACGAATTACTTGCCGGTGAGCTTCTTGCGGACGTCGACACCCACGCCCTTGTTCACGAATTGCGTGGTGACCACCTTCGACAGGTCGACCTCGCCCGCCTTGTACAGGCCGGCCTTGACCATCTTGTCGTAGAAGTCCTTCACGCGCGCTTCGTCCATGGCGCCGATGCCCTTGGTGAGCGACTCGCCGCTGTCGACGATGCCCATCTTCTTCATCAGCTCGATGGAGCCCTGCAGCGACGCGACGGGCGAGTCGGGGTTGGTCTTGGCGATGAGTTCGTTGGCGGCCTTGTTGTCGCCGTAGAGGTAGTTGTTCCAGCCGATGATCGAGGCCTCGAGGAACTTGCGCACCGTCTCGGGCTTGGTCTTGATCAGGTCGGCGCGGGTCTCGATGGTGGTGGAGTAGGTCGAGAAGCCGTTGTCGGCCAAGAGCTGCACCACGGGGTCGAAGCCGGCCTGCGCCTTGATCGACAGGGGCTCCGAGATGGCGTAGCCCTGCTGGATGGACTTCTTGTCCGCCAGGAACGGGCCGACGTTGAAGGTGTAGGGCTTGAGCTGCGAGTCCTTGAAGCCGTGCTCGGACTTCATCCACTGCCAGAAGCTGAACTGGCCGTCCTTGCCGATGAAGGCCACGGGCGCCTTGGCCATGTCCTTGAAGGTGTCGAAGCCCTGGCCCGGGTGCGCGAACATGGCCTGCGGGTCCTTCTGGAAGAAGGCCGCCACCACCACGGTGGGCACGCCGTTCTTCACGTTATCGAAGGACTGCAGCAGGTTGCCGGTCATCAAGAAGTCGACCTTGCCGGCCGGCAGCATCGGCCGGTTGTTGACCATGGGGCCGCCCTGCTGGATCTCGACGTCGAGGCCGTACTTCTTGTAGGTGCCGTCCACCAGCGCCTGGTAGAAGCCGCCGTGGCCGGCCTGCGCCTTCCAGTTGGTGGCGAACACCACTTTTTCCTGCGCCTGCGCGGCGAAGGCGGCGGCGGTCAGCGCCAGGGCGAAGGCCAGCGGGCGGATGCGGAAAGCGGGGATGCGCATGGGACGTGCTCCTGTGGAGGTTTTGAAAGGTACGGGATGCGGAGACTAAATCTTTTCTCAGCGTTCGACGGCCATGTCCGGGTGCCAGCCACGCGTCTTGCCGGGGTTCATCAACCCCATCGGATCGCTGCGCTTCTTGAAGTCGATCTGCTGCGTGTCGATGGTCTTCATGCCGCCGTCCTCGATGGTGACCACGTGCGGGTTGAAGATCTGGCAGCCGCCCTGCGACTCGATCTCGCGGATCAGCTCGTACTGGTGGGCTTCGCCCTTCCAGCGCACCAGCAGGATGCCGAAGGTGCCGCACTCGCCACCGGCGCGCGCGAAGTCCTGGTGCTGCAGCACGTCGTCGCCGAAGATTTCAAGATGCCGCTCGACCACTGAAGGATCGAAGGGCTGCGCATAAGCCACTTGCAGGTACGTCCAGCCGCGGTCGGCCTTCAGCGCCTGCAGCGTCGTGTGGTTGAAGGCGCACTCGTAGGCGGGGGGCAGGCCGTCGGCGAGCAACTCGGCCTCGGTGCCGGCCACGGAGATCGTGCCGCCATGCGCATCGGCGAGCGCGCGGAACTCGGCCATAGACTCGGGCGAGACCATGGTGAACACCGCGTGGCGGTCGATCGGAAAGCGGTCGCGCATCGCCGTGTAGTACGGCGAGAAGCGAGCCTCCACCGTCGACAGCAGGAAGATGTCGAGCGAAGGCGCCTGCGCCGCGATGCCGAAGTCCAGCGCGCCACGGTAGCTTTCGAACAGCACCGTGCAGTGCACCCATTCGACGGCGGGGCTCAGGGCGACCTCCACGTCGAGAATCACGCCGTTGGTCCCGTAGGCGTGGTGCACCTGCTGGATCTCGTCGCCGTGCAGTTCGATGACGCGCGGCTCGCGCTCCACCGTCATCACGCGCGCGCGCAGCAGGTTGCCGGGGTCGCGCAGGATGCCGTGGCGAAACGACCCGATGCCGCCGAAGCCGCCCGCGATGAAGCCGCCGATGGTCGCCACATGCCAGGTCGAGGGCCACATGCGCAAGGCCTGGCCGGTCTCGCGCGCGGCGAGGTCGATGTCGTGCATGCGCGCGCCGGCCTCCACGCGCATGCGGCCTTCCTGGATGTCGAGCACGCGGCACATCTGCGTCACGTCGAGCACGAGGCCGCCCTCGAGCGGCACGCACTGGCCGTAGTTGCCGGTGCCGCCGGCACGCACGGTGAGCGGCAGCTTCCACTTCGCGGCCACGGCCGCGGCCTGGCGCACGTCGTCTTCCGTGCTGACCTTCACCACGAGGTCGGCCACGCAGCCCGCGAGCTGCGCGCTGAGGATGGGGCTGTACCAGTAGAAGTCCTTGGACAGCTGCTTGCGCTGGGCCGGCGCGGTGATCAGGTTGAGGCCGCGCAGGTCTGCGCGCACGGCGTCCCAGTCGATGTCTGTCGGGAAGGCCCGTTCGGAAGTCATCGGGGCGTGCCTCGCGGGATCGCATTGCAAGGAAACACCGCGGAACCGGCTTTGCCGGGCCGCAGGTGTTGCCCCCGGTAGGGGGTTGGCGAAGCGACACGAAGTGCGCGAAGCCTGGGGGCGAGCCAATTAGCGTTCACGTCGCATCTCGCTTTCGTGCCAGTGGCCGAGTACGAGGCGCGACAGCGCCGCGAACACGATGAAGATCACGATGCCCAGCAAGGACACCAGCAGCAGCGCCGCGAACATCATCGGGATCTCGGTGCGAAAGCTCGATTCGAGGATGCGCGAGGCCAGCCCCGTTTCCTTGCCCGCCGTGCCGGCCGTGAACTCGGCCACCACCGCGCCGATCAGGCTCAGGCCGCCCGCGATCTTCAGGCCGGCCATGAAGTAAGGCAGCGCGCTGGGCGCGAGCAGGTAGCGGAAGGTCTGCCAGGGCGAGGCCTTGTAGAGCTGGAACAGGTCGCGCAGGTTGCTGTCGGCGCTCTTCAGGCCGATGACGGTGTTCGACAGGATCGGGAAGAAGGCCACGATCCACGCGCACAGCAGCAGCGCCGCCGTGGTGCTCGACACGTAGATCAGGATCAGCGGCGCGATCGCGATGATGGGCGTCACCTGCAGGATCACGGCAATGGGGAACAGGCCGATCTCCACCCACTTGAACAGCGCGAACGCGATGGCCAGCGCCACGCCGCCGACGATGGCCGCCGTGAGCGCGAGCAGCGTGAGCTTCACCGTGAACCACAGCGCGCTGGACAGCGAATCCCAGTTGTCGAACAGCGTGCGCAGGATGAGCGAGGGCGCGGGCAGGATGTAGTGCGGGATGTTGTTGGCCCGCACCATCCATTCCCACAGCAGCAGCAGCGCGAGCACGATGCCCGCAGGCACCACGATGCGCAGCATCGACTCGCGCCGGCGCAGCCTGTCTTCGTGCGCGCGCAGCATGTCCGCGGTGGGCGTGGCTTCGGCGGTGTCCACGGGTGGTGCAGGCATCACGGGTTCAATGGTCGACGTCGAGGCCATGCAGCGCTCCATGCAGGGATTGCGAGACGGCCGTGCAATGCGCGTTGTAGCGGCTCGAGGTGCGGAACTCTTCGCCGCGCGGGTACGGCTCGTCGATGCGGATCTCGTCGATCACACGGCCTGGGCGCGCCGCCATCACCACGATGCGGTTGGACAGGTACACCGACTCGTACACGCTGTGCGTGACGAACACGATCGAGAAGCGGTGCTCGCGCCAGATGGCCAGCAGGTCGTTGTTGAGCTTGATGCGCGTCATCTCGTCGAGCGCGGCGAAGGGCTCGTCCATCAGCAGCAGGCGCGGGTGCGTGACCAGCGCGCGGGCAATCGACACGCGCATCTTCATGCCGCCCGAGAGCTCGCGCGGGTACACGTCGGTAAAGCGCGAGAGGCCGACCAGCTCCAGCACCTGCTCGACCACCGGCGCGGCTTCGTCGCGGCGCATGCCCGCGAGCTTGAGCGGCAGCCACACGTTGTCGAACACCTTGGTCCAGGGCATGAGCGTGGGCTCCTGGAACACGAAGCCCAGGTCGCGGTCGCTCTTGCTGTCCTTGGCCGCGCCGGTGTTGGCGCCCGACCAGTGCATCTCGCCCGAGCTCACGCGGGTGAGCCCCGCGATCAGCCGCAGCGCGGTGCTCTTGCCGCAGCCCGAGGGGCCCAGGAAGCTGACGAAGTCGTGCTCGCCGATGTCGAGCGACATGCCCTGCAGCGCCAGCGTGCCGTTGGCAAAGCGCTTGCCGACGTTGCGCAGGGCGACCAGGGGAGGAGTGGATGGCGTTGTGCTTTCCATGGCGCGTTCCTTTGGCGCGCAGCCTAGCGCCAGGCCGGCGTGTTGGCGAGACGAGACAACGGAAAACGGTCGACTTCGTGCAGCAGCTCGACGAAGCGCCGTCCCACGTGGTCGAGCACCGCGGCGCCCTTCTCGGCAGTGGCGCGCGTGGCGTCGCCGGCGGCGCCGGCGGGGTTGATGTCGTGCATCTGCCAGCCGAGCTTGCCGCTGGGCGTGATCGAGAGGAACTTGTTCTCTTCGGCCAGCTGCTCGGTCATGGAGCTGAAGTTCTGGAATTGATCCTTGCGCACGTAGTCGGGCGTGAGGTGCAGCATGACCGAGCTCTCGAGGTCGCCGGCGTGGATGCCGTGCTTGCCCTCGTGCGCGGTGAACAGGCCTTCGGGCAGGCCCAGCGTGTACCAGTTGGCGGCCACGACCATCATGTCGTGCGCTTCGCGCAGGTCGCGCGCCACGATGTCCATCACGCTCATCTGCCCGCCGTGGCTGTTGTAGAGCACCAGCTTGCGCACGCCGGCCCGGGCGACGCAGGCGCCGATGTCCTTCCAGAGCGCAATGAGGGTGGTGGCCGATACGGTGAGCGTGCCCGGATAGCGCGAATGCTCGTTGCTCTTGCCGTAGGGCACCGTGGGCAGAAAGAGCACGGGCAGGTCGTCGGGCAGGTGCGGCAGCGTGGCGCGCACCATGCCGTCGATGGTGGCCGTGTCGGTCGACATCGGCAGGTGGGGGCCGTGCTGTTCGGTGGCGCCCACCGGCAGCACGGCAATGAGCCGTTCGCGGTCGAGGCGGGAGAACTCTTCGCTGGTCAGGTCGGACCAGAAGCGGCTGCGCAGGCGGGGCGGATTCATCGTGGCACACCTCTTTGACGTCGGTTGGACCTTTTAATTATCCATGTGGTCAAGAAAAGTGGCTAGGAAATTACCCGAATACCCTCGTAAATAGGTGTTGCCGACACTCAAATTTGCACACACGGTCAAGTCCAGGCCGTGTCCTGGCCGCGAGGCAGGGGACCTTAGGAGTGGAAGCGGGGCGACGGTGGGGGCGAACGCGCGCAGGCTCAGCGCCGCACCACGTACCGCGTCACCACCGGCGCCGTCTCGCCCAGGTGGAACGCGAGCCGCCGCTCGCGCAGCGCCATGTCGCTCGCGGTGGCGCGGTTGAAGCGGCGCAGGTGGTCGGTCCACGAGTCGTCGACGATCTGCTCCACGTAGCGTTCGGGCTGGGCGATGTCGTGCAGAAGTTCCCATCCGACGGCGCCCTGGCTCAGGCGCGCGCGGCGGGTCTGCTGCATCACCAGGTGGAAGGCCGCGGCGCGGGCCGGGTCGATGAGGAACTCGACGGTGATGACCACGCGGCCGTGTTCCTGCGGCGCCTCGGTGGGCGGGCCGGCCGCCCAGCCGGCCTGGGCGGGGCTGGTGTCGTCCTCGCCGCTCAGGTCGGTCACCCAGCGCAGGGCCATCAGCATCAGCAGCGTGCCGCTCGCGGCGGCAATGGCCAGGCTGATCTCCAGGTTGCTGACCGTCGCCACCTGGCCCCAGATGGCCGCGCCGATTGCGCTCGCGCCCATGATGGCCATCTGGTACATCGACATGCCGCGCGCGCGCACCCAGTCGGGCAGCGCGAGCTGGGCCGACACCGACAGCGAATTGGCCACGGCGATCCAGGCCATGCCGCCGAAGAACATGGCCGGCACCGCGACCCACGCGTTGGGCGCGAAGGCCATGACGGCGGTGGCCGCCGACTGCAGCAGCGTGCCGCGCAGCACCAGCTGGTCGCGCCCCAGCGCCTGGCGCAGCCGCGGCAGGAACAGCACCGCGATGATTGCGCCCGCGCCCATGGCCGCCAGCAGCAGCGTGAAGGTGCCCGCGCCGCCGCCCTGCAGGTTGCGCGCGAGCAGCGGCAGCAGGGCGAGCAGGGCGGTCGAGTGAAAGAAGAAGATCGACACGCGCGCCAGCACCGCGCGCATGCGCTGCGACTGCCGCACGAACTGCACGCCCACGCGCATCGCGCCGATCAGCTTTTCGCGGCCCAGCGGGTTGGGCGTGTGCTCGCGCCGCCAGCGCATCACCACGAAGCCCGAGGCCACCGACAGCACCGCGTTCAGCGCGAACACCCAGACGGTCCCCGCGCTCGCGATCAGCACGCCCGCGGTGAGCGGGCCGACGATGCGCGACGCGTTCATCGCAATGCCGTTCAGGCCCAGCGCGGCGGGCAGCTGCGGCCGGGGCACCAGCTCGGGCACGATGGCCGCGAACACCGGCCAGCGCAGCGCCAGGCCGATGCCGTTGGCGAAGGTGAGCGCCAGCAGCAGCGGCGCGGTCATGAGGTCGAGCGCCAGCGCGGCGCACAGCACGACGGCGGTGCCGGCCAGCCAGAACTGCGTGGCCACCAGCCAGCGCCTGCGGTCGAGGATGTCGGCCAGCGCCCCGCTGGGCAGGCCCAGCAGGAACACCGGCAGCGTGGAGGCCGACTGCACCAGCGCCACCCAGATGGGCGAGGTGGTGAGAGAGGTCATCATCCACGCGGCGGCCACATCGTTCATCCACATGCAGATGTTGGCGATGAGCCAGGTGCTCCACAGCATGCGGAACACGGGGAGCTTCAGGGGCTCGAGGGCCGCGAGCTTCGATGGCTGCGGCCGCGTGGGCGGGATCGGTGTCTCTTCGGGGGATATGGGTGGCATGTGGCGCTATTGTGGCGCCGGCGTTTTCCTCAGCCCCGGTCGCTGCGCGCGAGGTGGATCTCCAGGCGCCGCAGCAAGGTGGTGAGCACCAGCGTCATGACCCAGTAGACCACCGAGATTGCCAGGTACGGCTCCCAGTAGCGCGCATACGCGCCGGCCACGGTGCGCGCCGCGTAGGCCAGCTCGGCCAGGCCGATGGCGGAGACCAGCGAGGTGTCTTTGAGCAGCGCGATGGCGTTGTTGCCCAGCGGCGGCAGCATGCGGCGAAAGGCCTGGGGCAGCACCACGTAGCGCATCACCTGCGCGGGCGTGAAGCCGATGGAGCGGCCGGCATCGAACTGCCCGCGCGAGATCGACTGGATGCCCGCGCGGAACACCTCCGAGATGTAGGCGGCCGAGTTGAGCGTGAGCGCCACCACGCCCGAGATGAGCGCGCCGTGCTCCTGCTTGAGCGTGCGCGCCAGCTCGCCGTCGATCAGCAGGCCCGAGGTCGGGTGGATGAACACCGGCATCACCGCGAAGTGGATCAGCAGGATCTGCACGAACAGCGGCGTGCCGCGGAAGAAGCTCACGTACACCGTGGCCGGCCAGCGCAGGAAGAAGCGCGCCACCCAGGTCCAGGGCGCGTGGCGCGGCTGCGCCAGGCGCGCGAGCGCGAGGCACAGGCCCCAGCTGGAGCCCAGCAGCACGCAGACCACGGTCATGCGCAGCGTCATCCAGGCGCCTTGCCAGAACAGGTCCTTGTATTCCACGAGGATGTCCCAGCGGAACCATCCGAAAAGCAGCACCGGTTGTTCCATGCTTGCGTCCTCAACTCTCAGTCAACGAAAAACGAAACGGCCGCGTGAGGGCGGCCGTATTCAGGGAAATGCCGTGCGGCTCAGCGCACGTTCGGGTCCTTGTTGAACCACTTCTTGTAGATGGTCACGTAGCTGCCGTCCGCGCGGATGGCGGCCAGGCCGGCCGTGAGCTTGTCGAGCAGGGCCTTGTCGCCCTTCTTCACGACGATGCCGAAGCCCTCTTCGGGGAAGGACTTGTCGTCCAGCGTCTTCAGCTCGGGGTTCTGCGACACGCGGTAGGCAATGACGCCGTTGTCGCCCATGGCCGCATCGACGCCGCCGCCGGCCAGCTCGGAAATGATGAGCGGCGTGCTCTCGAAGCGGCGGATGTCGGGGCTGGTCTTGCCGAACTCGCGCGAGGCGATGTCGTCGGCGGTGGAGGCGCTCACCACGGCGATCTTCTTTCCGGCCAGGTCCTTCAGCGAGGCGACCTTGCTGTTCTTCGGCAGCGCGATGAGCTGGCGGGCCGCGAAGTACGGCGGCGTGAAGTCGTAGCTCTGCTTGCGCTTGTCGTTGATGGTGACGCCCGAGATCACCAGGTCGACATCGCCATTGTTCAGCGCGCCGAAGATGCCGGTGAAGGGCGTGTTGACGATCTTGATCTTCAGGCCCTGCTGCCTGGCGATGGCGTTGATGATGTCGATGTCGAAGCCGACGATCTGCTTGTCCTTGTTCTCGAAGGCGAAGGGCGCGTAGGTGGCGCTGGAGCCCACGGTCAGTTCGCGGTTCTGCGCCTGGGCACCGAAGGCGAGGGTGGTGGCGGCGAGGCCGAGCGCCAGGGCGCGGCGGATGGGGTTCATGGGGAGTCCTCTTTTTTCCGCAGGCGGCGGTAAGCAGTGGGCGGGGATTTTAGGCGGTCGTTGCCGGCGGTCGTCCGCTCGCAAGTACCGAGCCCGGTCAGCGCCCGACCACGAGGTACAGCGCAATGAGGGCCACCACGACGATGCCGACAGTCTTCCAGCGGCCTGAAACGAGGCCCTGCGGTGCCGTCCATGTCCAGGTTTGCGTCCGTGGCTGTGACGAAGAAGGCGCTGAAGAAGACGATGAAGAAGACGGCGACGCGGTGGTGGTGATCGAGAACGAGCGGGTCGAGAACGACGTCGAGGCCGAACCCGTTCGCGTCGTGGTCCCGGTGCTGCTGTCGTGCCGTACACCGGCCTGTGCGCCGGCACCGCCGGCAACGCGGGCGATGGCGTCCGCGACGATCTCCGGGTGCGTCCCGCGCGTGGCCAGCGCCTTCAGGTCGTTCGCGTTCAGTGCGCCCGACCCGCGCACGGTCCAGGCGAGCGTGGCGGGCAGAGAATCGGGCGCGGCCCAGGCTTCCTGGTGCGTGGGCAGCATCGAGAGGCTGTGCGCGTGTTGCGCCGCATCGATCAGCTGCAAGGCCAGCAGCTGGTCGAGCGCCTCGGCGCTCACGCCGTCCTGCGTCCGGCGCTCCAGCAGGCTCATGTGCAGCACCGCCCAGGCCGGCAACGGGAGGCCGCTGCTGATCAGGCCCGTGGCCTCCGACACGATGGCCTGCGCCTCGTTGTCGCGGCCGGCGACCGCGCGCACGGGCAGGTCCGCGAGCTGTTCCTGCGAAACGATCTCCCGGGCCACCACCCAGCCCAGGGCTTCGCCCGGCGTGCGCAGCGTGACCGCGGCCAGTTCCGGATCGTTCGCGGCGGTGGCGTGTTCCTCGTCGGTCAGCAGGCGGATCTCCTGCAGGTAGGACAGGGCGCGTCGGCTGGCGTCGAGGGGCATGGAGGCGTCTTTCGCGGGCTATGAGGGGTGGCGCATGCTCGCACACGCCGCGCCCGCGGCCTGCCGCAGGCGTCTAGCGCGCCAGGTGCCCCAGCGGCAGCGCGCTGCTGGCCTTCACCTCGCCCAGCGAGAAGCTGGTGTGCAGGTCCTTCACGTTCGGCAGGTTCATCAGGTGCTGGCGCGCGAAGGCCGAGAAGCTGTCCAGGTCCTGCGCCACCACCTGCAGTTCGAAGGTGCCGGTGCCGCTGATGTAGTGGCAGGCGATCACGTCGGGCAGCTTGCGGATCGCGTCCTCCAGCTTGCGCGTGGCCTCGTGGGTGACGCGCTCGGTGTCCACCCGCACGAAGGCGAGCACGCCCAGCCCTATCTTGTGGCGGTCGATCTCGGCGTGGTAGCCCTTGATGAAGCCGGCCTCTTCCAGCGCGCGCACCCGGCGCCAGCAGGGCGCGGCCGACAGGCCCACGCGCTGCGCGAGCTCGGCGTTGGTGAGGCGGCCGTCGGCCTGCAGTTCTTGCAGGATTGCAAGGTCGAACTTATCAATGCTTTCCATGGGAGGCGATGTTAAGCAATATTCTTTCTGAAAGAGGGTTTTTCAGGGCAAAGAACGCAAACACCTGTCGCGGACCCCGGCATACACTTTGCGTGATCATGGGCTCGCGCCCTACCCGGGCACAGACCCACACCCATCAGCCAGGCCCACAAGGCCCTGCCACACGGAGACAAGACATATATGAATGCACCGCTGCCCGCGCACATTCTCAAGGCCCTGCAAACGGTCACCCTCGACGACAAATACTCGCTCGACTACGGCCGTGCCTTCATGAGCGGCGTCCAGGCCCTCGTCAAGCTGCCGATGCTCCAGCAGCTGCGCGACAAGCAGGCTGGCAAGAACACCGCCGGCTTCATCAGCGGCTACCGCGGCTCGCCGCTGGGCGGCTACGACCAGGCGCTGTGGAAGGCCAGCAAGTTCCTCAAGGAACAGAACATCGTCTTCCAGCCGGGCGTGAACGAAGAGCTCGCGGCCACCGCGCTATGGGGCACCCAGCAACTGGGCTTCTCCCCCCAGGGCACCAACAAGTTCGACGGCGTCTTCGGCATCTGGTACGGCAAGGGCCCGGGCGTGGACCGCTGCTCCGACGTGTTCAAGCACGCCAACATGGCCGGCACCACCGAGTTCGGCGGCGTGATCGCGGTGGCCGGCGACGACCACATCTCCAAGAGCAGCACGGCCGCGCACCAGAGCGACCACATCTTCAAGGCCTGCGGCACGCCGGTGTTCTTTCCGGCGAACGTGCAGGAAATTCTCGACCTGGGCATCCACGCCTTCGCCATGAGCCGTTTTTCGGGCGTGTGGTCGGGCATGAAGACGATCCAGGAAATCGTGGAGTCCAGCGCCACGGCCATGATCGACCCCGAGCGCGTGCAGATCGTCATTCCCACCGACTTCGAGATGCCGCCCGGCGGCCTGCACATCCGCTGGCCCGACCATGCGCTGGAGCAGGAAGCCCGGCTCATGCACTACAAGTGGTACGCCGCGCTGGCCTACATCCGCGCCAACCGCCTGAACTACAACGTGATCGAAGGCCCGAACGACCGCTTCGGCATCATGGCCAGCGGCAAGGCCTTCAATGACACGCGCCAGGCGCTGATCGACCTGGGCCTGGACGACGCGGCCTGCCGCCAGCTGGGCATTCGCCTGCACAAGGTGGGCGTGGTGTGGCCGCTGGAAGCGCAGCTCACGCGCGAATTCGCCACCGGCCTGCAAGAGATTCTGGTGGTCGAGGAAAAGCGCCAGGTCATCGAATACCAGCTGAAGGAAGAGCTCTACAACTGGCGCTCGGACGTGCGGCCCAACGTGGTCGGCAAGTTCGACGAAGGCCAGGGCGCGAGCGACGACGGCTACTCCGGCGGCGAATGGTCGATGCCCAACCCCACCGCCCACACGCTGCTGCGCGCCAACGCCGACCTGAGCCCCGCGCTCATCGCCAAGGCCATCGCCGCGCGCCTGAAGAAGACCGGCCTGCTGGCCGCCGCCGGCGCCGACATGGCCGCGCGCATCGACGCGCAGCTCGCCATCCTCGAGGCCAAGGAGCGCTCGATGGTGGTGCAGCAAGCGTCCACCAGCGTGGCCGACGCCACGCGCCAGCCATGGTTCTGCTCGGGCTGCCCGCACAACACCAGCACCGTGGTGCCCGAAGGCTCGCGCGCCATGGGCGGCATCGGCTGCCACTTCATGGCGACCTGGATGGACCGCTCCACCATCGGCTTCACGCAGATGGGCGGCGAGGGCGTGCCGTGGGTGGGCCAGCAGCCCTTCACGACCGACCAGCACATCTTCGCGAACCTGGGCGACGGCACCTACTTCCACAGCGGCCTGCTCGCCATTCGCCAGAGCATCGCGGCGGGCGTGAACATCACCTACAAGATCCTCTACAACGACGCGGTCGCCATGACCGGCGGCCAGCAGGTCGGCGAGCGGCCCGAAGGGCACTCGGTGCTGCAGATTGCCGAGAGCCTGCATGCCGAGGGCGCTAAGAAAGTGGTCATCGTCACGGACGAGCCCGAGAAGTACGAGGGCGTGTCGATTCCGGGCGACCACGTGCAGGTGAAGCACCGCGACCTGCTCGACGACATCCAGCGCGAGTTCCGCGCCATGCCGGGCACCACGGCCATCATCTACGACCAGACCTGCGCCACCGAAAAGCGCCGCCGCCGCAAGCGGGGCACGGCCGTCGATCCGGCCAAGCGCGTGGTCATCAACGAGCTGGTCTGCGAAGGCTGCGGCGACTGCAGCGTGCAGAGCAACTGCCTGAGCGTGGAGCCGCTGGAAACCGAATTCGGCCGCAAGCGCACCATCAACCAGAGCAGCTGCAACAAGGACATGAGCTGCCTGAAGGGCTTCTGCCCGAGCTTCGTCACCGTCGAAGGCGGCCAGCTCAAGAAGAAGAGCAAGAGCAAGGGCGCGACGCCGGCCGAGTTCGGCCTGCTGCCCGAGCCCGCGCTGCCGTCGCTGGCGGGCGGCAAGGTCTGGGGCGTGGTGGTCGCGGGCGTGGGCGGCACCGGCGTCATCACCATCGGCCAGCTGCTGGGCATGGCCGCGCACATCGAGGCCAAGGGCATCGTCACGCAGGACGCGGCCGGCCTTGCGCAAAAGGGCGGCGCCACCTGGAGCCACGTGCTCATCGGCGACACCCAGGACGACATTCGCACCACCCGCGTGGGCACCGCGGCGGCCGACCTGATCCTGGCGTGCGACCCGCTGGTCACGATCAACGGCGAAACCATGGCGCGCATGCGCGAAGGGCGCACGCACGTGGCGCTCAACACCCACAGCTCGCCCACCGCCGCCTTCGTGCGCAACGCCAACTGGCAGAACCCCGAAGACGCCTGCGCCGCCGAAATTGCGCGCGCCGTGGGCATCGACGGCATGGGCACCTTCGACGCCGATGCCGCAGCCACCGCGCTGATGGGCGACACCATCTACGTGAACCCGATGATCCTGGGCTACGCCTGGCAAAAGGGCTGGCTGCCGCTGGCGCACGAGTCGCTGATGCGCGCCATCGAGCTGAATGCGGTGGCCGTCGAGAACAACAAGACCGCCTTCGAGTGGGGCCGCCAGGCGGCCGTGCGTCCGGAAGATTTCCACAAGCGCGTGCGTCCCGGCCAGGTCATCGAGTTCAAGAAGCGCGAAACGCTCGAAAGCCTCGTGGCCCGCCGCGTGGAGTTCCTGACCGGCTACCAGAACGCCGCCTACGCCGCCGAATACAAGCAGTTCGTCGGCAAGGTGCAGCAGGCCGAATCGGCACTGGGCCGCACGGGGCTGAGCGAGACGGTGGCGCGCTACCTGTTCAAGCTGATGGCCTACAAGGACGAGTACGAAGTCGCCCGCCTGCACACCGACCGCTCGTTCCTCGACCGCGTCGAGGGCATGTTCGAAGGTGACTACAAGCTCAACTACCACCTGGCGCCGCCGATCATTGCCAAGAAGAACGCCAAGGGCCAGCTGCAGAAGCAGAAGTTCGGCCCCTGGATGCTCACCGGCTTCAGGTTCCTGGCCAAGCTCAAGGGCGTGCGCGGCACGGCGCTCGACATCTTCGGGCGCACCGAGGAGCGCAAGACCGAGCGCGCGCTGATCGGCGAGTACCGCGCCAGCATCGAGGAAGTGATCGGCGCCCTGCGCGCGGACAACCACGCGCTGGCACTCGAGATTGCCGGCTTGCCCGAGCAGATTCGCGGCTACGGCCATGTGAAGGAGCGCAACCTGGCGGCCGCCCGCACCCGCTGGAGCGAGCTGCTGGCCAAGTGGCGCAACCCGCAGGCGCAGCGCGTGGCGGCCTGAATTTCAGGGTTTTTGCGAGCGTACGGGCGTCCACTGGACGCCCGTTGCTATTGAAAACGTAGCGGACTCCGCGCTGGTTGAATACCCGGAAAGCCCTCCCCACCGCGCCGGATAAGCGCGTGGAGCGGCCTTGCGCGCCGAATACAATGCCCGGTGCTGTGCGCGGCCAAGCCCCGCCGCGCTTTGACTTGCGGTGCGCATCCCATGCGGCCGCCAGCCCCAAGGAACCGCGGACGCTGCCCGCGCTCCCATCCTTTTCTCTTCCCTCTGCTGGAGACTCTCTTGTTCATTTCCTCTGCTTTCGCCCAAACCGCGCCTGCCGCAGCCGGCGGCGGTGACATGTTGTCCTCGCTCGGCAGCATGCTGCCGCTGGTGCTGATGTTCGTGGTGCTGTATTTCGTGATGATCCGGCCCCAGATGAAGCGCCAGAAGGAAGCACGCGCCATGATCGAAGCGCTGGCCAAGGGCGATGAAGTCGCCACCGCCGGCGGCGTGCTCGGCAAGATCACCTCGATGAGCGACCAGTACCTGGGCCTCGAGATCGCCAACGGCGTCGAGATCAAGATCCAGCGCAGCGCCGTGGTGCAGGTCCTGCCCAAGGGCGCCGTCAAATAAAGGCGTGAGCTGAACCTTGCGCTTTGCGGCGCAGGGCCCCAATTCACGCCGTGTTCCGTTTCAGAAAAGCGTTTTCTCATGAACCGTTACCCGGTCTGGAAGTACGCGATCATCGTGATCGTGTTGCTCGTGGGGCTCATCTATGCCCTGCCCAATTTCTTCGGTGAGGCACCTGCGGTGCAGGTGTCGGCGGCCAAGACGACCGTCAAGGTCGACGCCACCACCCAGACCCGGGTCGAAGAGGCGCTGAAGGCTGCCAGCCTGACGCCCGACCTCATCACGCTGGACGCCGGCTCCCTGCGCGCCCGCTTCACCACCCCCGACGACCAGCTCAAGGCGCGCGACGTGATCCAGCGCGCCCTGGTGCCCGACGCCGGCGACCCGCCCTACACGGTGGCGCTGAACCTGTTGTCGCGCTCGCCCAAGTGGCTGACCGCGCTGCACGCGTTCCCGATGTACCTGGGCCTCGACCTGCGCGGCGGCGTCGACTTCCTGCTGCAGGTGGACATGAAGGGCGCCATCGACAAGAAGGCCGAGTCCTTCGCCAGCGACCTGCGCACCACCTTCCGCGACAAGAACATCCGCGGCACCTCGGTGAGCCGCAACGGTCAGACCGTGGAAGTGAGCTTTCGCGATGCGGCCGCGCTCGAGGCGGCCAAGCGCGTCATCCAGGACCAGTTCACCGACCTGAGCACTACCGACAGCCAGGACGGCAGCAACTGGCGCCTCGTGGCGAGCATCAAGCCGGAGGCTGCGCGCCGCCTGCAGGACGCCGCGCTCAAGCAGAACATCACCACGCTGCACAACCGGATCAACGAACTCGGCGTGGCCGAACCGGTGATCCAGCAGCAGGGCCTGGACCGCATCGTCGTGCAGCTGCCCGGCGTGCAGGACACGGCCAAGGCCAAGGAAATCCTGGGCCGCACCGCCACGCTCGAAATGCGCCTGGTCGACGAAAGCGCCGAAGGCCGCTCGGCCGAACTGAGCGGCGGCCCAGTGCCGTTCGGCTCCGAGAAATTCCTCGACCGCCAGGGCCGCCCCGTCATCGTGAAGAAGCAGGTGCTGGTCACCGGCGAGAACCTCACCGACGCGCAACCCGGCTTCGACCAGCAGAGCAACCAGCCCAAGGTCGACCTGACCATGGACGCCAAGGGCGGGCGCATCATGCGCGACGTCAGCCGCGAGAACTACAAGAAGCGCATGGCGATGCTGATCTTCGAAAAGGGCAAGGGCGAAGTTCTCACGGCCCCGTCGATCAACGGCGAGCTGGGCAACCGCTTCCAGGTGTCGGGCTCCATGACGGTGGTGGAAGCCAGCGACCTCGCGCTGCTGCTGCGCGCCGGCTCGCTGGCCGCGCCGATGGAAATCATCCAGGAGCGCACCATCGGTCCGAGCCTGGGCGCCGACAACATCGAGAAGGGCTTCAAGAGCGTGATGTACGGCTTCCTGGCGATCATGGTGTTCATGTGCGCGTACTACGCACTGTTCGGCCTGTTCTCCTCGATCGCGCTGGCCGTCAACCTGATGCTGCTGGTGGCCATTCTCTCGATGCTGCAGGCCACGCTCACGCTGCCCGGCATCGCAGCCATGGCGCTGGCCATCGGCGTGGCCATCGACTCCAACGTGCTGATCAACGAGCGCGTGCGCGAAGAGCTGCGCAACGGGGCGTCGCCGCAGGCGGCCATCCACGCGGGCTACGAACGCGCCTGGGGCACCATCCTGGACTCCAACGTGACCACGCTCATCGCGGGCATCGCGCTGCTGGCCTTCGGGTCGGGCCCGGTGCGCGGCTTCGCGGTGGTGCACTGCATCGGCATCGTCACCTCGATGTTCTCCGCCGTGTTCTTCTCGCGCGGCCTCGTGAACTTCTGGTACGGCCAGAAGAAGAAGCTCAAGACGGTGTCCATCGGTACCGTCTGGCGCCCAACGACCGACGGCTCGGCCGTGGCCACCAAGTAAAGGTCGAGGACAAGCGCCATGGAATTCTTCCGCATCCACAAGACGATCCCGTTCATGCGCCATGCACTGGTGCTGAACATCGTCTCCTTCGTCACCTTCGCGCTGGCGGTGTTCTTCCTGTTCCACCGCGGGCTGCACCTGTCGGTCGAGTTCACGGGCGGCACCGTGATGGAGGTCGCCTATGAGCAGTCGGCCGACATCGGCAAGGTGCGCGACGCCATCGGCAAGCTCGGCTATCCCGACGTGCAGGTGCAGAGCTACGGCAGCTCGCGCGACGTGCAGATCCGCCTGCCGGCCCAGAAGGGCATGAGCTCCGACCAGCAGAGCGCGCAGGTCATGGGAGCGCTGAAGTCGGTCGACGCGTCGGCCACGCAGCGCGGCATCGAGGTGGTCGGCCCGCAGGTCGGCGAGGAACTCACCACCAACGGCCTGAAGGCCCTGGGCATGGTGGTCCTCGGCATCATGATCTACCTGGCGTTCCGCTTCGAATGGAAGTTCGCGCTTTCCACCGTGCTGGCCAACCTGCACGACGTGGTGATCATCCTGGGCTTCTTCGCCTTCTTCCAGTGGGAGTTCTCGCTGGCGGTGCTGGCGGCGGTGCTGGCGGTGCTGGGGTACTCGGTGAATGAGTCGGTCGTGATCTTCGACCGGGTTCGCGAGAATTTCCGGCGTTACCGCAAGATGACAACCTCCGAAGTGATCGACAGCGCGATCACCTCGACCATCAGCCGCACGATCATCACCCACGGCTCCACGCAGCTGGTGGTGCTGTCGATGTTCTTCTTCGGCGGCCCGACCCTGCATTACTTTGCCTTGGCACTGACCATCGGCATCTGCTTCGGCATCTACTCCTCGTGCTTCGTGGCGGCTGCCATCGCGATGTGGCTGGGGGTGAAGCGCGAAGACCTGGTCAAGGGCGGCCCGACGAAGCGCGACGGGGAGTCCGAAGACGATCCCAACGCCGGCGCGGTGGTCTGACGGATACTTCAGGCTTTCATCAGGCGGCGGCCGCGCCGCGCTGCGGTTCGCATGCAACGCCGGGCACTCCGCGCACTTGTGCGGTTGCGCATCCCGATGCAAGCTCTCGGTTGTTGCTGACGAATCGAATTCGAATATCCGGGTCTTTCCGACTTTTCAATGAGCATTGCGCGGTCCGCCTCTTCCCAGCAGCTCGCACGCGAGACGCGTGAGCGTTTCGTCTTGGCAACGGAAGGCGCCATTGCGCCGCTGGCCCGCGCGATCCGCGACCGGCTGACGGCCATCTCCTCCGAGGCCGGCAACGCCCGCGCCATGCAGGAACATCGCGACGACTTCGTGGCGTTCCAGGGCCAGGCCACGCAATGGGTGACGCTTGCGCAGACCGGCTGGCGCAAGGCGCTGGGCGCCTCGGCCGGCAGCGCGTCGGCGGTGCCTTCGGCGTTGCGGCTCGAACTGATCGGCGACGAGGTGGTCGAGAGCAACATCCTTTCGTCGCGCCTGGCGCAGATGATCCACGACAAGGCCAGTTTCGAGATCAGCGACCTGCGCCTGCGCATCCAGCACCTCGAAGGCACGACCGAGCTCGACGCCAGGGACGTGCTCAAGCCCGAGACGCTGGCCAAGCTGCTGGTCGAACAATGGCTGGCGGCCGGCCTGAGCCGCGGGCTGTGGACCCGGGTGCAGGACACGGTGCAGCAGGGGCTGGTCGAGGTGGTGGTCAAGGCCTACCAGAGCGCCAACGCCTTCCTGATCGCCAACGGCGTGATGGAGGAGATCGACCTCAAGAGTTTCGTGCGCCGCACGGGCAGCGCCGGCGCCGCCGGCAGCGGTGGACCGGCCACGTCGTCCGGCGTGCCGATGGACGGCGGCATGCCGGGCGGTCCGCGCGGTGGGCCGCGCGCAGGCTTCGGATCCGACGGGCAGCAGGCTTCGGCGTCTTCGAACGCGGCGGCCTCGTCCACGGCCACCACGGGCACCACGGGCGGCTCGCCCCTGATGGTCGCGCGGCAGCGTGCTCAGACAGCGCTGCTGAGCCTGAAGCGCTTCGTCGCCGCACGCATCGGCGGCGATGCGGGCGGCTCGGCCGGGCAGTACCCGGCCTCGGGCGCTGAAGGACGAGCAACCGGCAGCGGCGGTGGCAGCAATGCGAGCCAGGTCGCGGGCACCGCGCCACCCCGCGTCTTTTCCAGGACCTTTGCCGGCGCCATCGCCGACGCCGAGGTCGCCTACCGGATGGCCGCCACCCAGTTCATGGACGGCACCGGCGAGCAGGCCACGCTGATGCAGCAGACGGCGGTGGACATGCGCCGGCGCACCGCCGAGCTCAAGAAGCGCGCGCCCACCACGGCCGACAAGGCCACGGTCGAGATCGTCGCGCTGATGTTCCAGGCCATCCTGGCCGAAGAGCGCATTCCGTTCTCCGCCCGCGTGTGGTTCGCCCGGCTGCAGATGCCGGTGCTTCGCGTGGCCATCGCCGAGCCAGAGTTTTTCGGCACGCTGCAGCATCCCGCGCGCATGCTGATCGACCGCATGGGCTCGTGCGTGATGGGCTTCGATGCGGCGGCCATCACCGGCAGCGCGCTCGAAGGCGAGATCCGCCGCGTGGTGCAGGTCATCGAGCAATACCCTGAAACGGGCCAGCGGGTGTTCAAGCTGGTGTTCGACGAGTTCGTCGCCTTCCTCAACCGCTACCTCACGCAGAGCGACACCACGCAGCGCGTGATGAGCGTGGCGCAGCAGGTCGAGCAGAAGGAAACGATGGCGATCCAGTACACCATCGAGTTGCGCAAGATGCTCAACGACATGCCGGTGCGCGAAGAGATCCGCGAGTTCCTGTTCAAGGTCTGGGCCGAGGTGCTGGCCATCGCCGCCCTGCGCTACGGCGCGCAGGGCGAGCAGACCGTCATGCTCAAGCGCGTGGCCTCCGAACTGGTGTGGGCCGCCAGCGCCAAGCCCAACCGCACCGACCGCGCCCGCGTGATTCAAGACCTGCCGCAGCTGTTGCAGCGCCTGCGCCAGGGCATGGCGCTGCTGGGCATCGTCGACGAGCCGCAGGAGGCGCACATCAAGATCATCGGCGCCACGCTGTCCGATGCCTTCCTGTCGAAGACCGAGGCGATTCCGCAGGCCAAGATCGAAGCCATGGCCGAACGGCTGACGCACCTGGAAGACTTCGTGAGCGACGAGGGCGGGGCCGGCGACGACCTGCCGCTGGACGCCCACAGCATCGAGCTGCTGCTGGGAGTGGACGCCGCATCGATCGAGGTGATTCCCGATGCCGGCGGCACCAAGGTGGCCGAGGACATGCTGGCCTGGGCGCACGAACTGCAGGTGGGCAACTGGTTCATGCTGGACCACAACGACCGCGTGAGCCAGGTTCAGTTCGTCTGGCGCAGCGAGCGCAAGAAGCTGCACCTGTTCGCCTCGGCGGACGGCCGCAGTTTCCTGATCCAGGCGGGGCGGCTCGCGAGCTACCTGCAGGCGGGCTTGCTGGTGCCGGCCGAGGAAGAAACGCTCACCGTGCGCGCCACGCGCGAGGCGCTGGCCAAGCTGGACGCCAACCCGGAACGGCTGCTGAACTAGTCTGTGGACGGGGCGCCGGGCCCCCGGGTCAATGGGCCGTGCGGCCTTCGCGGGACTCGCAGAGCTCGTCGAGCACCAGCGCATCGGGCTCGATGCCGGTGCTCCAGTGCACCATCAGCACGATGATCTTCAGCTCGTCGAGCGCCACCGGGTCGCCCGGCGCCGCCATGGCGCGCTCGACCACGATTTCGCGCAAGCCGCAGGGCAGCACCTGAGACGACTCGAGAAAGCTGATGAAGCCCAGGCACTCGGCACCCAGGTGCTCCTGCTCGGCCTGCGAGTAGACGCGCATGGCGTCGTCCGACTGCGGCATGGCCGCTTCGGGCGCGCCGCGCAGCGTGACCGTGGCGCTGTCCTTGGTGCGGTGCTCGATCTGCATGCCTTGCGTGGCAAGGCTCAGGCCGTCGAGCCAGTGAAGGGCGTCGCGGATTTCTTCTGCCTCGAAGCCGTGCGCACTGAGCTTGCGGCCCAGTTGCTCGGGTTCGGGGCAGGCATCGCCGCGCCAATAGTTTTCGTACACAAAAACAAGCACTTCGAACATGGGCCCAATATAGCCCAGGAAGTGGTCGCTCGCCCTCGGGCTTCGTGCACTTCGTGTCTCTTCTTCTTCGCCTGCGAAGGAGAAGAGACCAATCAGGTGGTGGCCATGCGCTGGAAGAGGCCGCCGGGCAGGCGTGTGATCTGGCCGTCCAGCTCGAGTTCGAGCATCCTGGCCTGCAGCGCGGCCGCGCTCCAGCCGGTGCGCGCGCTCAGCGCGTCGAGGCTCACGGGGTCGAAGCCGAGGGCGTCCAGCAGCGGATCTTCGGTCGGAGTGGCCCCGTGCCCGTTGCCGGTGGTAGACGACGCTGCGGCCGCGATCGGGACGCGCAACGGCGGGAGCTCCTCGAGGATGTCGCTCACCGATTCCACGAGCTTCGCGCCCTGGCGGATCAGCGCATGGCAGCCGCGCGATTGCGGTGAATGGATCGAGCCCGGAATCGCGAACACTTCCTTGCCCTGCTCCGACGCGAGCCGCGCGGTGATGAGCGAGCCCGATTGCAGCGCTGCCTCCACCACCAGCGTGCCGCGCGCCAGCCCGGCAATGAGCCGGTTGCGCTTCGGGAAATTCTGCGTGAGCGGCGGTGTGCCGAGCGGCAGTTCGCTCACGATCAGCCCCTGCTGCGTGATGCGATGTGCCAGGTCGCGGTGCCGCGCCGGGTACACGCGGTCGAGCCCGGTGCCGACCACGGCCACCGTGGCCAGCCGCGGCGTGTCGCCGGCCGCGTCGAGCGCACCCTGGTGCGCCGCGCCGTCCACACCCAGCGCGAGGCCCGACACCACAGGCAGGCCCACCTCGCCCAGGGCGCGGGCAAAGCTGCGTGCGTTGGTGGCGCCTTGCGGCGTGGGGTTGCGGCTGCCCACCACCGCGATGCTGTGGCCGAGCTGCGTCAGGTTGTAGTCGGCGGCGCCCAGCACGTAGAGCAGCAGCGGCGGATCGGTCATTTCGAGCAGCGAGGCGGGGTAGCCGTCGTCGCCGAGCGTCACGACGCGGCGCGAAGTGCCGTTGTCCCCGGCGTGCAGCCACTGCCAGGTCAGGTCGATCTGCGCCTGCAGGTTGGGGGGCGTCTGCTGCAATGCCGCGGCCTGGGCTGGCGAGACGACCTCGCACAACGCGGCGTCGCGTTGCGCGAAGACCTGCTCAGGCAGCCCGAAGGCCGCGAGCAACCGCCGAGCGGCGCCGTCGCCGACGCCTGGCGTCAATGAAAGCCGCAGCCAACCTGCGAGTTCTGCGCGTTCCAAACCTGTGTTCGAGAAAGCCGGGGCCGCAGGTCAGGGATTGACGAGGAAGTCGCCGGCGCGCGGAGTGTCGTTGATTTCGAGCACGAGCGCGTAGGACACTTTCTCGAAAGTGCGGAACACCATCAGCAGGCCGATGCGTTCGTTCGGCAGCTTGATGGTTTCCTTGCGCGCGCCGGTGCGGTCGAGGATGGTCTCGCCGTTCTTGAGGATGGCCAGCACATGGCCGTTGTCCACCCCGTCGCGCGTGCCCTTGTTGATGGCCACCACCTGGTTCTGCGCCGCGAACTGCACCGCATTGCCGTAGACGGAGATGATGCGGCCTTCGACCTGCGTCGACGGTGCGCGCGGCACGTAGCTCAGGAGCTGGCGCGGCGGCTCGGGCAGCAGTCGGTCGCCGGCGCGCATTTCCTCGCGCGATGCGACGATGTCGATGCTCGCCGGCACCACGGTGATGACGTCCTTGTCCTGCACCGTCTCGATGGTGGTCGACTCGCCGCGCTGCAGCCGTGCCTTGCCCAGGTACTGCGCCTCGTAGCCGAGGATTTCACCCGTGCCGGGGTCTTTCAGCGGCGTGGCGGTGCGGAAGACGCGGAAGTTCTGTACCGGGCCCGCGGCCTCGACCAGCGGCGATTCGGCGTTCCCCCGGGCATAGGCCCGGTCGCCGCGCGACAGCAGCACACGGCTGTCGTTGCCCGCCACGATGCGGGGGGCGCTGTCCAGGGTGTTGGCGTCCACCACGATGGGTTCGCTCAGGAACGGCTCGATGACGCTCGGGTTGAGCGTGGGCAATGCCATGCCGGCCAGCGAATCGAAACGGGTGCGCGGTGACAGCTTGATGGTGCCGCCTTCGCCGCCGAAGCCGCCGCGGCGGGTGGTCAGGCGTGCCCGGCCGCCGGTCTTGTCCAGGTAGAGCACCTGGCCCGGGTAGATGCGGTGCGGGTTGGCGATTTCATCGATGTTCATGCCCCAGAGCTCCGGCCAGCGCCAGGGGCGCAGCAGGAAGAGGCGTGAAATGGCCCAGAGCGTGTCGCCGGGCCTGACCGTGTATTCGTCGGGCGCGTTGGGCGCCAGTTCGCTCAGGGGCACACCCTGCTGGGCGGTTTGCTGGGCCGTGGCCCGCTGCTGGGGCGTGACCGGGTAATTCTGTGCCCAGGCCGTCGTGGCGCCACAGCCGCCGAGCACCGCCAGGGCTGTCAGCGTTGCAAGAAGATGAGGGCGCTGGTGGTCGGTGAATCTGAGCTTTTTCATGTCTGGATGGTGAGCGCGCGAAGTATCGCCGCGCATACGAATCTCACAATTTGCTACGAATTCTGCGCTGAAGCCCCTGGGAGGGCAACGTTTTCGGTGCCGCGCGTCGCGTCTGGTCGCGGAATTGGCGAAAATAGCCACAACTTTCCCCCGATTTCATGGCTAAACGAATCATTCTGAGTTACCCGGACAAGCGCCTGCACACCGTGGCCAAGCCGGTGCAGGGCCTCGACGCCCGCATCAAGGCCCTGGTGGCCGACATGCTGGAGACCATGTACGACGCCAGCGGCATCGGCCTGGCGGCGACGCAGGTCGACGTGCACGAGCGCCTCGTGGTCATCGACGTGTCCGAGGAGCGCAACCAGCCGATCGTGCTGATCAACCCCGAAATCACCTGGGCCAGCGACGAGAAGGTGCTGAACGAGGAAGGCTGCCTTTCGGTGCCCGGCATCTACGACGGCGTGATGCGTTCCACCTCGGTCAAGGTGCAGGCGCTCGACGAGAACGGCGAGCGGCGCACCATCGAGGCCGACGGCCTGCTGGCCGTGTGCATCCAGCACGAACTCGACCACCTGCTCGGCAAGGTGTTCGTCGAATACCTCTCGCCCCTGAAGCGCAACCGCATCAAGAGCAAGCTGCTCAAGCAGCAGCGCGAAGAACTGCGCGAACAGGCCTGACCCCCATGACCTCACGTCGTTTCGGCTCCCTCGCAGCGCTGGCGGTCTTCGCGATGGCCGGCCTGGGCCTGGCCGGCTGCGCGAACGAACCCACGCGCGTCCAGCCGGGCGCCACCGCCGCCGACACCCTGCAGCGCCTGGGTGCGCCCACGGGCCGCTACCCGCTCACCGGCGGCGGCGAGCGGCTGCAGTACTCGCGCATGCCGGCCGGCTTCGAGGTGACCGACATCGACGTCGACGCCGCAGGCAAGGTCGTCTCGGTGACGCAGGTGCTCAGCGAGGCGCGCTTCGGGCAGGACATCCTGGTCAACCAGTGGCGCCAGAACGACGTGATGGCCTTCTACGGCCGACCCTATGAAATCAGCCGGGTCAGCTCCTTCGACGGTGTCGTCTGGACCTGGCGCTACAAGGCTGTGAACGAACGCCGCATGCTGTACATCTACATCGACCCCACCGGCGTGGTCCGGCGCTATCACACGGGAGACGATCTCGAGCTCGATCGGGTCCGGGATTGAGCCGCCTGCGAGTCGTTTTCGCGGGCACGCCCGAGTTCGCGCGCGCCGCGCTGGAGGCCATCGCCGCCGCCGGACATGACGTCGTGCTGGTGATGAGCCAGCCCGACCGCCCCGCCGGTCGCGGCATGAAGCTGCAGGCCTCCCCCGTCAAGCAATGCGCAGTCGCCCACCAATGGCCGGTGGCGCAGCCGCGCAGCCTGCGGCTGGACGGCAAGTACCCCGACGAGGCCTCGGCCGCGCACCAGACCCTGCTGGCCGCCAGGCCCGACGTGATGGTGGTGGCGGCCTACGGCCTGATCCTGCCCCAGTGGGTGCTCGACCTGCCGGTGCACGGCTGCCTCAACATCCACGCGAGCCTGCTGCCGCGCTGGCGCGGCGCCGCGCCCATCCACCGCGCCATCGAGGCCGGCGACGCGCAGACCGGCATCACCATCATGCAGATGGACGCGGGCCTGGACACCGGCGACATGCTGCTGCGCGAGGCCGTCGACATCGGCAGTGACAACACCGCCCGCCTGCACGACCGGCTGGCCGAGCTGGGCGGGAAGATGATCGTCGAGGCGCTGGAGCGCATCGGCACGCTCGTGCGCACGCCGCAGCCCGCCGAAGGCGTGACCTATGCCCACAAGGTCGAGAAGCATGAAGCGCTGATCGACTGGGCCCAGCCGGCCGGCGCCATCGTGCGGCGCATCCGGGCTTTCGATCCGTTCCCGGGCGCCAACAGCCCACTGGACGGCGAGACCATCAAGCTGTGGACCGCCCACGCCGAGGCCGCGTCTACCGAGCAGGCCGCACCGGGCACCATCTTGGCCGTCAGCGACACCGGCGTGACCGTGGCCGCCGCCGGTTCAGCCGTCACCGTCACCGAACTCCAGCGACCGGGCGGCAAGCGCCTGGCCGTGGCCGATTTCCTGCGCGGCTTCGACCTGAAGCCCGGGCAGGCCTTCGGCTGATGTTCCTCTCGCAGCGCATCCGCAGCCGCCCTGAATTCCGCGTCGGCGTGCGCGACATGACGCCGGTGGCGCTGGGCATCGGCGCCTGGGGCCTGATGACCGGCGTGGCCATGGTCAAGTCGAACATGAGCGTGATCGAGGCGCTGGCCATGACCCTGCTGGTCTACGCGGGCAGCTCGCAGCTCGCGGCCATTCCGCTGCTGTTCGCGGGCGCGCCGGCGTGGGTCATCTTGGCCACGGGCTTCTGCGTCAACCTGCGCTTCGTGGTGTTCAGCCTGCACCTGCGCCCTTACCTCATGCACATGCCGCGCTGGCGCCGCATGATGCACGGCTACCTCACGGCCGACATGAGCTATGCGCTCTTCACCAAGAAGTATCCAAAGCCGCCGCTGACCATTTCCGAGCAGGAATCGCAGGAGGCCTACCTCACCGGCAACTACTTCGTGACCTGGTGCGCGTGGATGGGCATGAGCCTGTTGGGCGTGGCGCTGGCCAACTTCATTCCGCAGACCTGGGGCCTGGGTTTCGCCGGCGTGCTGAGCCTGGTGGCCATCGTCTGCTCGATGGCGACCACCCGCCTGCGCGTGCTCGCCGCGCTGATTGCCGGCGTGACCGCCGTGGCGGCCTATGCACTGCCGCTGAAGCTCAACATCGTGGTGGCCATCGGCGTGGCCGTGCTGCTGTGCTTCTGGCTCGAGAAGCAGTTCGGCCTCGACCCGACGGCGGAGGACGACAAGTGAGCGCCACGACAGACTGGTGGACGATGGGCGTGATCGTCGGCCTGGCGCTCGTCACCGTGCTCACCCGCTGCTTCTTCTTCATTCTCGACCGGCCCTGGGGCCTGCCCGAGTGGGCGCACCGCGCGCTGCACTACGCGCCGGCGGCCGCGCTCGCGGGCGTGATCGCGCCCGAGATCGTCATGACCCAGGGTCACCTGATCACCACGCTGCACGACGCCCGCCTGTATGCGGCGGTCGTCGGTGCGGCGTATTTCTACTGGCGGCGCGGGGTGCTGGGCACCATGATCGCCGGCATGGCGGTCTACCTGCCGCTGCACCTCGGCCTGGGCTGGTAGCCGCAGGGTTTCTTTTTTGTTCAGTCGAGCTTCACGCCGGCGGCCGCGATGATCTTTCCCCAACGGTCGCTTTCCGCGCGCGACAGCTTGTAGAAGTCCTGCGGCGTTCCGGGCAGCGCCTCGAAGCCGAAGTCCGCGAACAGCTTCACCACCTTCGGTGCCTTCATTGCCTTGTGCAGCTCGCTGTTGAGCCGCGCCACCGCTTCGGGCGGCATGCCGGCCGGGCCGATCAGGCCGTGGAAGGCGTAGGCGTTGACGTCGCTGAAACCGGCCTCCACGAAGGTCGGCACCTCGGGCAAGGCGCTCGCGCGCTGCGGCAGCGCGATGGCCAGCACCCGCACCTTGCCCGACTTGATGATGGGCAGGCCCGAGGCCAGGTCCAGCATCATCACCGGCACCTGGCCGCCCATCACGTCGGTCATGGCGGGCGCGGCGCCCTTGTACGGCACGTGCGTGATCGTCAGGCCCGCCTTCTGCTTGAAGAGTTCCATCGCCATGTGGTGCGGCGAGCCGTTCCCGGGCGAGGCGTAGCTCACCTTGTCGGGGTTGGCCTTCACGTAGCGCACGAACTCCGCCACGGTCTTCGCGGGAAAGTCGGGGTGCACCACCAGCGCCACCGGGAAGCGGCCGATGGTGCCGATGTAGGTGAAGTCGCTCGCGGGCTTGTACGGCAGCTTGACGAACATGTGCTCGTTGAAGAGCAGCGCCGCGTTCTCGGCCTGCATGACCGTGTAGCCGTCGGGCCTGGCCTGCATCATCACCGACACGCCGATGTTGGTCGACGCACCGGGCCGGTTGTCGATGATGAGCGGCTGCCCGAGCGACGGCTGCATCGCCTCGGCCAGCGTGCGCGCCAGGTTGTCGGTGCCACCGCCGGCGGAGTAGGGCACGATCCACTTGATCGGCTGGCTCGGATAGGCCGCCGGCTGGGCCGATGCGAAGGTGGTGGCGGCCAGCGCGAGCGCCGCGGCCATCAGGGGAAGGAATCGCTTCATCGTCTCTTGTCTCCGTTGCTTGTCTTGAAATCGGTTCAGGTCATTCGCCGCGCAGCACTTGCCACAGCTCACGGTCTCGCTCGGCCGTCCACACCACGGGGTGCTCGATGCCGCGAAGCTCGTCGTAGGCGCGCGACACGTCGAAGGGCAGCACGTGCTGGAACACGGGCCAGCTGCCGAAGCGCGGTGTCATCGCGGCGTCGGCGCGCGCAAAGCAGCCGCGCAGTGTTTCGCCTGCGGCGATGCCGGCCTTCACGCTGTCGAGCAGCGTGGAGAGAAAGGCCTTGGTGAGGTCGATGGCCTCCGCGCAGGCCGCTTCGTTCTGCAGCACCGCGCCGCGCCCCGGCACCAGCACGCGGGGGTTCAGCGCCCGCACCGCGTCGAGCGTGCCGGCCCAGTCGCCGATGTAGGCATCGCCCGCGTACACGCCGCAGTGGTTCTCGACCACGTCGCCCGAGAACAGCACGCCGCAGTCGGGCAGCCAGGCCACCGTGTCGCCGCTGGAGTGGCCGCGGCCCAGCGCCATCAGCCGCAGTTCGCGCCCCGTGCCCGGGCGCGGGCCCAGCCACAGGCTCATCTCGCCGGCGAAGCTCATCGTCGGAAAGGTGAGGCCCGGGATTTCCTCCACGCCCGCGAACAGGCGCGGAAAGCGACCGACCTCCGAATCGAAATCAGCCTGCCCGCGCGTGCGGATCCAGTCGAGCGTGCCGTTGCTTGCGACGATCTGTTCCACCTCGTCGAAGGCGCTCGCGCCCATCACGCGCACTGCGTGGTAATGCGTGAGCACGATGGTCTTGACGGGCTTGTCGGTCACCGTGCGGATGGCCGCGAGAAAGTCACGCGCCATGCGCGGCGTGGGGCGCGTGTCGATCAGCACCACCTGCTCGTCGCCGACGACGAAGCCGCAGTTGGGGTCGAAGTCGCTGATGTAGCCGTAGGCGCCGGGCGCGAGCTCGCGCAGCTGCGGCTTCTGCTCGCGGGTGTCGGAAGCGGAAGCGAAGGAGACGGAAGTGGTCATGGGGCGTGTGGGGTCGTGGGGTCTTGCGCGGCCGCTGCCGCATGGATGCAGGCGAGCAGCACGTCCTGGTCGGCGCACTGGTTGGCCAGCAGCAGCACCAGGCGGGCGTTGAGGTCGGCGCTCTGCGCGTCGGTGCGGCCTTCGTGCGCGGCGAGCAGCGCTGCGTAGAAGCCGTCGGGATCGGGGATGCGGGGTTCGGTGATCATGGGGTCGGGCGGTGTGCGAGCGCGGTGCGCAAGGCAGAGGCGATGGCTTCAGGCGTGGCGTTCTGCAGCACGGCGGCGCGGTAGGCATCGGGCCGCACCAGCGCGAAGCCGCCTGCACCGTCGATGCCGAGATGGGCGGCGAGTTGGTCGTCGGCTTGCAGCGCGGGCAGGCCGCTGTCGTCGCCCACGGCCAGCAGGCGCAGCGGCAATGAAGCCGTGGCCTCGAGCGCCGCTTCGGCCTGCGCGCGCGTGGGCGCGAACCACAGGCCGATGCAATGCGTGCCTTCGGCCAGCAGCTGCATCAACGTCGTCTCACGCCCATCGGCCCAGCGCAGCTGCAGGTTCTGCACGGTGCGCGCGCCCTCGGGCAGGTGCGGCGCGGCCGGGTAGGCGTTGGCGACCGACATGCGCCCCGTGTTCACCAGCGCGCGTGCGAACGGGTACCGCGCCGCCAGCGCCACCACCGCGCGGCGCAGCGTGTGTTCGGCCGGCGAGCGCGGCGCAAGAAAGCGCGCCGAACGGCTCGTCACCTGCAGGTTCTCTTGCGCGGCGGGTTGGCGCTCCGCGTCGTAGCTGTCGAGCAGCGCATCGTCGGCTTGGCCTTGCGCGAGCAGCGCGAGCTTCCAGCCGAGGTTGGCCGCGTCCTGGATGCCGCTGTTGCCGCCGCGCGCGCCGAACGGGCTCACCACGTGCGCCGCATCGCCGATGAAGAACACAGGGCCGTGCCGGAAGCTGTCGAGCAGGTGGTCGCGGTAGCCGTAGGGCCCGATCCACACGAACTCGAACGCCACGTCGGGTCCGAGCTGCTCGCGCAGCCGCGCGCCCGCCACCTCGGGCCGGCTGATGGCGGCCGTGTCGCAGTCCTCGGGCATCTGGTAGTCGATGCGCCACACGCCGTCGGCCATCAGGTGCTGCCACACGCCGCGGCCTTCGTTGAAGGGCGCGTCGACCCAGGTCCAGCGCTCGGTGGGCAGCGGCTTCTTGAAGCGCACGTCGCTGATGCACCAGCGGTCGGTGCTGCGCGAGGCATGGGCCTCGATGCCGAGCTGCGTGCGGATCAGGCTGTTGGCGCCGGTCGCGTCGATCAGCCGGTCGGCCTCGATCGTGTAGCTGCCGGCGGGCGTCTCGATGTCCAGGCGCACGCCGTCGGCCAGTGGCTCGATGCGCGTCACGCGGCTCTTCCACCGCACGTCGGTCACGCCGAGTTCGAGGATGCGCTCGACCAGGAACCACTCCACGTAGAACTGCTGCAGGTTGATGAACGGCGGCTGCTTCGACACGCTCGCGGCCTGCAGGTTGAAGTTGTAGACCTCCTCGTCGCCCGAGAAGGTGCGTCCGAACGACCAGGTGATGCCCTTGGCCGCGATGCGCTCGTAGACGCCCAGGCGCTCGAAGATCTCCAGGCTCTTCTGCGCGTAGCAGATGCCGCGCGACGACGCACCGCGCACGCCGACGGTGTTGTCCTCGTCGAGCAGCACGGCCCGCACGCCGCGCTGCGCCAGGTCGCAGGCCAGCGTGAGGCCGGAAGGCCCGGCGCCGACGATGACGATCGGGTGGCGCACGACCTTCGTGTTCCCCAGTTCGGGCGGGGGCGTGAAGGGCCAGGCCGGCAGCTCGTAGGCCGGTGCGAAGGCAAAGGTTTCCATGTTTCTTCTACAGCGCGTGCGCGAATTCGGCGATGGCGTCGGCCGCCTTCGGGACCAGTTCGGGTTGCCCCGCGAGGTAGTGGTTGCCGCCCACGATGTCGACGTTGCGGATGCGCGAGCCGCCCGCGGCCATCCACGCATCGCGCGTGCTCGGGAACGTCGACTGGTCGCCCGTGTAGGTCAGCAGCAGCTTGGGCACCGTGGTGCGCGCGAGGTTGGTCGGCCCGTCAGCCTGCGAGCGCGACGACCATTGCGAGAGAAACGCCGTGAGCGAGGTGGTGCGCCCCATGGCGTTGGCCGAGTAGTTCACTTGCCGTGCATCGCCCCACACGCTGCCGGGCAGCCGCTCGTTCGCATCCAGCGAGAGGTCCACGCAGCGCGGATCGGCGTGCGTGCGGTAGACAATGAAGGTCTGGTCGCGCGGCGCGCCCGCTGTGCCGCGCAACAGCGCGAGGCGTTCGACGCACCACTGCTCGATGCGGTCCAGCCGCGCCTTCTGCGCCGCGCTGAAGCGCGCCAGGAAGTCGCTGTCGTAGGGCACGCGGTGGCGCGGGTCGTACATGTCGAGGTCGGGGTCCACCGACAGCGGGTCGTGCTCGTCGGTGACCGAGGGGTCGATCCAGTCGCGCATCAGCCGCGTGCGGCCCAGGTGCGCGGCGCACAGCGCGATGCCGTCCACCGGCGGCAGGTCGTTCGGGTGCAGGTGCGTCGCGTCGCCGTCGGGCAGGTGGGTGGCGGTGAGCCGTTCGGCCTGCGCCTGGTAGAAGGCCGCGAGCGCGGCGCCGCCCGAGTTGCCGACCAGGAACACCTTCTCGTAGCCTGCCGCGCGCAGGTACTGCACGCCGGCGCCCAGGTCCTGGATGGCGCGCTCCATCAGCAGCACCGTGTCGTTGCCCACGAAGCGCGAGTTCAGCCCCATGCAGCAGATGCCGCGCTCGGCCAGCGGGCCGATCAGGTAGTGGCCCATGAAGTTGCTGGTCGGGTGCATCACGATGGCCGCCACCTTCTTCGGTCCCTGCGGGGCCCGGAAGGCGCCATAAATGCGCGGGCGCAGCATCTGCAGGCCCGACTGGCTTTCCATCGCCGCGCCGGGCTTCACGTCGATGACGGCGAGTTGCAGTTCAGACATGCGATGCGCCCTTCTTCGCTGCACGCAGCTCGGCCTTGCGCGCCGTCCATGCATCGAGGTCGGCACGGGCGCGCAACGCATGTGCGTCCATCTCGGCTTGCGGCACGGTGGGCGTGGTCAGTTCCACGCGGATGCCGTTGGGGTCGAAGAAGTAGATCGACTCGATGATGTGGTGGTCGGTCACGCCCAGCACCTCGACGCCCGCGCCTTCGAGGCGCACCTTGGCGGCCCGCAGGTCGGCCACCGAATCGACGCGCAGCGCGATGTGGTTCACCCACGAAGGCGTGTTGGGCGAGGGCAGCGCGGCAATGTCGTCGCCCAGGTCGAAGAAGGCGATGTACGAGCCGTCGCGCATCTGGAAAAAGATGTGCACGTAAGGGCAGTACTCCCCCGTGCTCGGCACGTGGTCGCTCTGGATCACGTGGGCCAGTGGCAGGCCCAGCAGGTCTTCGTAGAAGCGGCGGGTTTCCTCGCTGTCGCGGCAGCGCCAGGCGAAATGGTGCAACCCGTGAATGGGTGGGGGTGCCGTGTGGGCAGTTGTCGTCGTCGGCATGGGTGTCTCCGTTCAGCCGCGATTGGGCGACCACGCGTCTTATGATGCAATCGAAATTAATTCATCGATTGATGAAATAACCATATATATGAACCTGACCCTGCGCCAGTTGCGCGCCTTCGCAGCCGTGGCCGAGACCGGCAGCTTCACCGCCGCGGCACAGCAGCTGCACCTCACGCAGTCGGCGCTCAGCGTGCTGGTGCGCGAACTCGAACGCGAGATGGGCGTGCAGCTGCTCGACCGCAACACCCGCAGCGTGCAGCTGTCGGAGGCCGGGCGCGAGTTCCTGCCTTCGGTGCACCGGCTGCTCGGCGATCTTGCGGGTGCGGTGGCCGGCGTTACCGATCTGCGTGACAAGAAGAAAGGGGTGTTGCGGCTTGCGGCGCCGCAGCTCATGGCCTGCACGCTGATGCCGCGCGTGATCGCGGCCTACCGCGAGACCTACCCCGACGTCGATGTGCGCCTGGCCGACACGCTGCCCGAGCACCTGCTCGCGGGCGTGATGGCCGGCGACGTCGAACTCGCCGTGGGGCAGGACGTGGCGGTCGACGGCACCATCGAGCGCCGTACGCTGTTCCGCGACCGCCACTGGCTGATCTGCCCGCCGGACCATGCCTTCGCCAAGCGCCGCAAGGTGCGCTGGCACGAGCTGGGGCCTTACACCTTCATCGCCCCCACGCGCGACTTCCGCCAGCGCGTGCTGCCCGAATTGGGCCCGGCCGAGCGCGCGTACATGCTGCGCGCCGGCACGCAGGAGGTGTCGTACATGACCACAGCGCTCGGCATGGTGGCCTCGGGGCTCGGGCTCACGGTGTGCCCGACCTACTCCGCCTCGCTGGTGCGCGCCCACGGCCTGCAGATGGTGCGGCTCGAGTCGCCCGACTTCCACCGCGAGGTGTGCGTCTACAGTGCGGCGCGGCGCAGCCTGTCCCCGGCGGCGGCGAGCTTCGTCGAGATCCTCGAAGGCTTCGCCAGGGCCCAGTCCGGGCGTTGAGCAAGGGCTGAAAAGCATCGGGCCGGCGCAAGAGGCGCACAGTGCCACGAGGGCGCCAAACCTACAATGCAGGCCGACCCGTCTTCCACCTACTCCAGATCCATGAACGTCATTCGATTCACCGACCTCTGCGCACAGGGCAAAGCCGCCGGCCAGCGCGTTTTCATCCGTGCCGACCTCAACGTGCCGCAGGACGACGCCGGCCACATCACCGAAGACACGCGGATCCGCGCCTCGGTGCCCTGCATCCAGCTCGCGCTCGATGCCGGCGCGGCCGTCATGGTCACCTCGCACCTGGGCCGCCCGACCGAAGGCGAGTTCAAGCCCGAAGACTCGCTGGCCCCCGTGGCCAAGCGTCTGGGCGAGCTGCTCGGCCGCGAAGTGCCGCTGGTCGCCAACTGGGTCGACGGCGTCGACGTCAAGCCCGGCCAGGTCGTGCTGCTCGAGAACTGCCGCGTCAACAAGGGCGAGAAGAAGAACGACGAGGCGCTGTCCAGGAAGCTCGCCGCGCTCACCGACATCTACGTGAACGACGCCTTCGGCACGGCCCACCGCGCCGAAGCCACCACCTACGGCATTGCGCAGTTCGCCAAGATTGCCGCCGCCGGTCCGCTGCTGGCGGCCGAGATCGACGCCATCACCAAGGCGCTGGCGCAACCCAAGCGCCCGCTGGTGGCCATCGTGGCGGGCTCCAAGGTCAGCACCAAGCTCACCATCCTCAAAAGCCTCTCGGCCAATGTCGACCAGCTGATCGTCGGCGGCGGCATCGCCAACACCTTCATGCTGGCCGCCGGCCTGAAGATCGGCAAGTCGCTGGCCGAGCCCGACCTGGTCGACAACGCCCGGGCCGTGATCGAGGCCATGCGCGCGCGCGGCGCCGACGTGCCGATTCCGGTGGACGTGGTCACGGCCAAGACCTTCGCCGCCGATGCGCTCGCCACCGTCAAGGACGCCAATGACGTGGCGGACGACGACCTGATCCTGGACATCGGCCCCAAGACCGCCGCCATCCTGGCCGCGCAACTGCGCGAAGCCGGCACCATCGTCTGGAACGGCCCGGTGGGCGTGTTCGAGTTCGACGCCTTCGCGGGCGGCACCAAGGCCATCGCGCAAGCCATTGCAGAGAGCAGCGCGTTCTCGATCGCCGGTGGCGGCGACACGCTTGCGGCCATCGCCAAGTACGGCATCGAAAAGCAGGTCGGCTACATCTCGACCGGCGGCGGCGCCTTCCTCGAGGTGCTGGAAGGCAAGACCCTGCCGGCCTTCGAAATCCTGGCCAAACGCGCGGCCGGTTGACCGGCGGTGCGGCGGACGCGCGACGAAAGCCCGTCAGGGTGACTTCCGTCAGACACGCAAAGTGTATACAGTAGCGAATACAAAACGGAGACTACCCTCATGAGCACGGACCGCATCCCCCGCCACGCCACCAAGATCGTTGCCACGCTCGGTCCGGCGTCCAGCACACCGGAACTGCTGGAACAGATGATCCAGGCCAAGGTCAGCGTGGTGCGCCTGAACTTCAGCCACGGCACGGCGCAGGACCACATCGACCGCGCGGTCATGGTGCGCGAAGCCGCCCGCAAGATGGGCCGCGAAGTGGCCATCATGGCCGACCTTCAGGGCCCCAAGATCCGCGTGGGCAAGTTTGCGCAGGGCAAGGTCTGGCTGGAGCCGGGCGCCAAGTTCGTGCTGGACGCCTCGCGCACCGAACCCGGCGACATCGACGCCGTGGGCCTGGACTACAAGGACCTGCCGCGCGACGTGAAGCCCGGCGACAAGCTGCTGCTGAACGACGGCCTCATCGTGCTCACGGTGGACGGCGTCAAGGGCGAGGCGGTGCACACCACCGTCAAGCTCGGCGGCGAGCTGTCGAACAACAAGGGCATCAACAAGCAGGGCGGCGGCCTCACGGCACCCGCGTTGACCGCCAAGGACATGGAAGACATCAAGACCGCGATGAGCTTCCAGGCCGACTACGTGGCCGTGAGCTTCCCCAAGAACGCCACCGACATGGAAATGGCGCGCCAGCTGTGCAACGTGGCCGCGGCCGAGTACGGCCACAAGCCCGGCATGATCGCCAAGATCGAGCGTGCCGAGGCCATTCCCAAGCTCGAAGAAATCCTGCGTGCCAGCGACGGCATCATGGTCGCGCGCGGCGACCTGGCCGTTGAAGTCGGCAACGCCGCCGTGCCGGCGCTGCAGAAGAAAATGATCCGCATGGCGCGCGACATGGACAAGGTGGTCATCACCGCGACCCAGATGATGGAGTCGATGATCACCAACCCCGTGCCCACCCGCGCCGAGGTGAGCGACGTGGCCAACGCCGTGCTCGACGGCACCGACGCCGTGATGCTCTCGGCCGAAACGGCCTCGGGCCGCTACCCGCTGGAAACCGTGCAGGAAATGAGCCGCATCTGCGAGGCGGCCGAAATCGCCGAAGACAAGACGCTGGACGCCGACTTCAGCGGCAAGACCTACAGCCGCATCGACCAGTCGATCGCCATGGGCGCGCTGTTCACGGCCCACCACCTGGGCGCCAAGGCCATCGTGGCGCTCACCGAGTCGGGCTCCACCATGCTGTGGATGAGCCGCCACCGCGCGCACATTCCCATGTACGCGCTGACCTCGCGCCTGGCCACGCAGCGCAAGATGGCGCTGTACCGCAACGTGCGCCCGCTGCTGATGGACTCGCAGACCGACCGCGACACCGCGCTCGAACAGGCCGAAGCCCATCTGAAGAAGCGCGGCATCGTGCAGAGCGGCGACGTCTACGCCATCACCTGCGGCGAGCCCATGGGCGCCCCGGGCGGCACCAACATGCTGAAAATCTGCAGAGCCAGCTGACGGGTACTTTCACGAAACACCGCGGAACCGGCTTTGCCGGGCCGCAGGTGTTGCCCCCGGCGAGGGGGTTGGCGAAGCGACACGAAGTGCGCGCAGCCTGGGGGAGTGCCAATTTCTAGCCGTTGCGAAAGAGGAAGCTGTAGGCGTTCAGGGCGGGCACACCGCCCAGGTGCGCGTACAGCACCTTCGAGCCGGCCGGAAACTCCCCGAGCCGCACCTTCTCGATCATCCCGTGCATCGACTTGCCCTCGTACACGGGGTCGGTCAGCATGCCCTCCATGCGCGCGCACAGGCGAATCGCCTCCAGCGTGCCCTCGTTCGGCAGCCCGTATTCGGGGCCGCCGAAGCGGCGGTCCAGCACCACGTCCTTGTCGGTGATGTCGCGGCCCAGTTCCACCAGTTCGGCCGTGCCCTTGGCGATGCGCACGATCTGCTCGAAGGTCTGCTGCGGCTTGGCCGAGGCGTCGATGCCGATCACGCGGTCGGCCCGTCCGTCGGCCGCGAAGCCCACCACCATGCCGGCCTGCGTGCTGCCGGTGACCGAGCAGGTCACGATGTAGTCGAACTTGAAGCCCAGTTCGGCCTCCTGCTGGCGCACTTCTTCCGCAAAGCCCACGAAGCCCAGGCCGCCGCGCGGATGCTCCGAGCAGCCCGCCGGAATCGGGAACGGCTTGCCACCGGCCTTGCGTACGTCGTTCATCGCTTCTTCCCAGCTCTTGCGGATGCCGATGTCGAAGCCCGCTGCGTCCAGCCGCACGTCGGCGCCCAGGATGCGCGACATCTCGATGTTGCCGACCCGGTCGTACAGCGCGTCGGAGTAGTTGACCCAGTTCTCCTGCACCAGCACGCACTTCAGCCCCAGGTGCGCCGCCACCGCGGCCACCTGGCGCGTCTGGTTCGACTGGATGCCGCCGATGGACACCAGGGTGTCGTAGCCGCCCTCGAGCGCCTCGGGAATCAGGTACTCCAGCTTGCGCGTCTTGTTGCCGCCGAAGGCCAGGCCGCTGTTGCAGTCCTCGCGCTTGGCGTACAGCTCGACCTCGCCGCCCAGGTGCGCGCTCAGGCGCTTGAGGGGGTGGATCGGCGTGGGGCCGAAGGTCAGGGCGTGACGGGGAAACTTCTTGAGGTTCATGGTGCGGC
Source organism: Variovorax pasteuri (assembly GCF_051216435.1). Lineage (NCBI taxonomy): Bacteria > Pseudomonadati > Pseudomonadota > Betaproteobacteria > Burkholderiales > Comamonadaceae > Variovorax > Variovorax pasteuri. The sequence goes on along the minus strand of NZ_JBPJZS010000011.1, from coordinate 125,471 downwards.
TCCAGGAGGTTGAAGCCTTGAATCGTAGGAAGAAGGGCCCGCAACGTGCTTGCGAAGTTTTCTGGCTTACCGAAGTAAAAAAAGGCACGATGGCAAAGGCGATCACTTTCAAGCCGAGGAAAAAGGAATGAGCACAACAAAATTGCGTTCTCCCCCGGAGCTCGACCGCACCGACCGCGCCATCCTTCGCGCCCTGCAGCGCGACGCCTCGCTGTCGAACGTGGCGCTGGCCGCCAAGGTCAACCTCAGCGCCGCCGCCTGCCTGCGCCGCGTGGAGCGGCTCAAGGCCTCGGGGCTCATCAAGGCCATCGTCGCGCTGCTGGACCCCGACGCGCTCGACGTCGGCATGCTCGTGATGATCGGCGTGGTGCTCGACCGCTCCACGCCCGACTCCTTCGCCGACTTCGAGAAAGCCGCGCAGAAGGTCTCGGGCTGCCTCGAATGCCATGTGGTCACCGGCGAGTTCGACTACTTCATGCTCGTGCGCACGCGCGACAACGACAGCTTCAACCGCCTGCACGCCGAGCAGCTGCTGTACCTGCCGGGGGTGCGGCAGATCCGCACCTTCGTCGTCTTGAAGCAGGTGCTGTCGACCACGCAGCTTCCCATCTGACGAAACCGGCCGGCCACTGCGTGCGTACTGGTGCGATGAGCTTTCCCACCTTCGCCACCGCTTTCCACTCCCTTCGCCGGCGCCGCAGCGCCTTCGTCACCGCCTTCACCGTCACCGCCGCCGCCGTGCTGTCGGCCTGTTCGCCGGTCAAGGTGCTCAACGGGCTGGTGCCCGCCGACACCTACCAGTTCCAGGGCGACATCGCCTACGGCCAGGCGCCGCGCCAGGTGCTCGACGTGTACCAGCCGCTGCCGTCCACCCGGCCGGCGCGCGGTTCGCGCCCGCTGGTGGTGTTCTTCTTCGGCGGCACCTGGACCAACGGCGACCGCGCCAGCTACAAGTTCGTCGGCGAGGCGCTGGCCGCGCGCGGCGCGGTGGTGGTGGTGCCCGACTACGGCCTGTCGCCGGCCTTCACCTACCCCGTGTTCGTGCGCGACAGCGCGCTGGCCGTCAAATGGGCGCTCGACAACGCCGCGCAGCTCGGCGCCGACCCGAAGCAGGTCTACGTGATGGGCCACAGCTCGGGCGGCTACAACGCCGCGATGGTGGCGCTGGACGATCGCTGGCTCGGCGAGGTGGGCGCCAGCCCGAAGCAGCTGGCCGGCTGGATCGGCCTGGCCGGCCCCTACGACTTCCTGCCCATCGGCGACCCGCAGGCGCAGGCGGCGTTCAACTGGCCGAACACGCCGCGCGACTCGCAGCCGCTGGCGCATGTCACTGCGGCCTCGCCGCGCGCGCTGCTCATGGCGGCCTCGAAGGACAACCTGGTCTACCCCGACCGCAACACCGGCCAGATGGCCGCCGCGCTGCGCACTGCGGGCGTGCCGGTGGAGGTCAAGCTGTTCGACAACCTGAGCCACGTCACGCTGATCGGCGCCTTCGCCAAGCCGATCCAGTGGCTGGGCGGGCCGGTTCTGCCGCCGGTCCTGGGTTTCCTCGGGCTGGCGTCGGTGCCGTCCCACAATTAGGGTGAGGGGGGTCTCGGTAGAATTGCGGCAGTTTTCTCTCGTCTTTCCGCCTTCTTCTTTCCCTAATTCCCGCGAGGTATTTCCCTATGGCTCTCGTCTCGATGCGCGAACTGCTCGACCATGCCGCAGCCAATGGCTACGGCATTCCGGCCTTCAACGTCAACAACCTCGAACAGGTCCAGGCCGTCATGGAGGCCGCCAAGGAAACCGGCGCGCCGGTCATCCTGCAAGCCAGCGCGGGTGCGCGCAAGTACGCCGGTGAAGCCTTCATCAAGCACCTGATCCAGGCCGCCATCGAGCAGTACCCGAACATTCCGCTGGTGATGCACCAGGACCACGGCCAGAACCCCGACGTGTGCAAGGGCGCCATCGACCTGGGCTTCAGCTCGGTCATGATGGACGGCTCGCTCGAGGCCGACGGCAAGACCATCGCCAGCTACGAGTACAACGTGGACGTCACCAAGAAGGTGTCCGACATGGCCCACCGCCTGGGCGTGACCGTCGAAGGCGAGCTCGGCTGCCTCGGCTCGCTCGAAACCATGAAGGGCGACAAGGAAGACGGCCACGGCACCGACGACACCATGACGCGCGAGCAGCTGCTGACCGACCCCGAGCAGGCCGCCGACTTCGTCAAGCGCACCCAGATCGACGCACTGGCCATCGCCATCGGCACCAGCCACGGCGCCTACAAGTTCACGCGCGAGCCCACCGGCGACATCCTGGCGATCGACCGCATCAAGGAAATCCACCGCCGCATTCCCAACACCCACCTGGTGATGCACGGCTCGTCGAGCGTGCCGCAGGAGCTGCTGGCCATCATTCGCCAGTACGGCGGCGACATGAAGGAAACCTACGGCGTGCCCGTGAAGGAAATCCAGGAAGCCATCAAGCACGGTGTGCGCAAGATCAACATCGACACCGACATCCGCCTGGCCATGACCGGCGCGGTGCGCAAGTTCCTGGCCGAGCACCCCGACAAGTTCGACGCCCGCGAATGGCTCAAGCCCGCGCGCGAAGCCGCCAAGCTGATCTGCAAGCAGCGCTACATCGAGTTCGGCTGCGAAGGCCAGGGCGCCAAGATCAAGGGCGACACGCTGCAAGTGGTTGCCGCCCGCTACGCCAAGGGCGAGCTGGCGCAGGCCGTGGTCTGACAACTTCCGCGTGATTCGAAGGCCACCGTTCGCGGTGGCTTTTTTCTGCGCGCACAATCCGCTTTCACCGTCTTTTCGTTTCCGTCGTTTTTCACCGCATCTGCCCCATGACCACCGTCCACACCTCCTCCATCCAGAGCCTGCCCCTGCTTGCGCGCGGCAAGGTGCGCGACAACTACGCCGTCGGCGAAGACCGCATCCTGATGGTCGCGAGCGACCGGCTCAGCGCCTTCGACGTGATCATGGGCGAGCCCATTCCCGGCAAGGGCGAGATCCTCACGCAAATGGCGCTGTGGTGGTTCGAGCGGCTCGGCCAGCTCTGCCCCAACCACCTGACCGGCGACGCGCCCGAGAGCGTGGTCACGGCCGACGAAGTGCCACAGGTCACCCAGCGCTCCATGCTGGTCAAGCGCCTGAAGCCGATTCCGGTGGAGGCCGTGGTGCGCGGCTACCTGGCCGGCAGCGGCTGGAAGGAGTACCAGGAAACCCAGTCGGTCTGCGGCGTGCCGCTGCCCGAGGGCCTGACCAACGCGAGCAAGCTGCCGCGCCCGATCTTCACGCCCGCCGCCAAGGCCGCGGCCGGAGAGCACGACGAGAACATCACCTACGACCGCGTGGTGGAAATCGTCGGCCCCAAGCTGGCCCAGCAGATCCGCGAGACCAGCATCGCCATCTACGAAACCGCCGCGCAGATCGCCCTGGCCAAGGGCATGATCATTGCAGACACCAAGTTCGAGTTCGGCCTGGACGAGGCCGGCACGCTGGTGCTGATGGACGAGGTGCTCACGCCCGACAGCTCGCGCTACTGGCCGGTGGAGGGCTACCAGGCCGCCCTGGCCGCCGGCACCAACCCGCCGAGCTACGACAAGCAGTTCGTGCGCGACTGGCTCGAAGCCACCAAGATCAACGGCAAGCCCTGGGACAAGACGCCCCCGGCGCCGCGCCTGCCGGCCGAAGTCATCGAGAAGACGGCCGCCAAATACCGCGAAGCGCTGGAGCGGCTCACGGGCTGATCCGTCGGCGGCGAACCCATGCAGAAAGACCGGCCTCGCGCCGGTCTTCTGCTTTCAGCGCCCGCTGGTGCTCAGCGCCGCCACCGTGCGCCCGCTCGCATCCAGCAGCACCAGCCGCCCGGGCCCTGCCAGCCGGTAGCTCGTGGTGCCCTGCAGCACGGAGATGAACTGCGCCTCGGTGGCCCCGCGCGCCGGGTCGGCGCAGGCCATGCGGGTGGAGGCCACCTGGCCGATCTTCAGCGTGACGCCGCTGCGCGTGTAGGTGCCCGAAATGCGGTTGCAGCCGCCCGAACCGCTGAGGCGCCCGCTGCTGCGGTCGAACTGCACCAGCGCGTCGCTGTTGGGCGCGACGGGTTCGTCGCCCAGCTGCACCAGGCGCCACGCCGGGCCCTCGATCGGCTCGTCGAGGCTGATGCCGCTGCCGCAACCGGCCAAGGCCGTCAACAAAGCCGCCGTCGCGAGGGCGGGAAGCGCTGTACCGCGGGAGAAGCGTGCGAGGCGGGCGAAGGAGCGCATGGCCGGTCTTTCCTTTTCGATCTGCAACAAGTTGAATCGGGCGTGATCGTATGCGAGCGCGACTAGCTCGCCAATGCCACGCCGCCGGCCAGGCGGGACTGCACGCAGCGCCGCACGCTGTCCGGCGTGTCCTGACGCGCCAGCAACGCGGGCCAATCCGCCTTGGCTTGGCGCACGGTGTCCTTGGCGATGGCCATCAGCCGCGCGGGGCGCAGCAGGCCCGCCGAGCGCAACAGCGCGTCGAGCGCGTTCCAGTCGAAGGCGCGCAGCTTCGCGTCGATGGCGCGGTTGACCCCGTAGTCCGAAGGCGGCACGTCGTCGAAGAAGGCCGCCACGCACACCGGGTCGTAGAGCGGCGCAAGCACCGGGGCGACGCCGTCGGGGTAGCGCAGCGCCCAGTTCTTCAGGTGCGCGTCGCTGTTGCCCAGCAGGATGAACGCCACGATGCGCCGAACGCATTCGCGCACGTCGGCCACCGGGTTCGGCGACAGCCGGTCGAGCACGCGCAGCATGGCGGGCCAGTCGACGGCGAGGCCGCGCCCGTATTTCTGGCGCGGCTCGTACTGCAACACCTGCGCGAACTCTTCCATGTGAATGCGCCCGCCGTCGGCCGTGCGGTCGAAACGGCGCACGGCGAGCAGCTGCGTGAACGGCACCTGTTCGGGCAGGTCCGCATCGGCGCGACCGATGACGCTGGCCTCGGCGCAGTCCAGGCCGAGCGCGCCGCACAGGCGGTAGCCGGTGAACTCGTTGTCGACCAGGTCGGGATGCCGCGTGGTCGGCAGCTTGAGGATGAAGGAGCCCGCCGCGCCATGGCGCTTGACCACGTAGCGCCGGCCGTCCTGCACGGCGGAGAACTTGGTCACCACGCCGGGCAGGGCCGCGGCGTCTTCCACCGGCATTTCGACGAATCCCGGTTCCAGCACGTCGAGCCCGAGCGCCGTGTGCCAGTGGCGCACGGTGTCGGGAATGCCTTCGGCCGTGGGCACGGGCTCGACCTCGAGCGCGCCCATCAGGTCGTGGCCGGCGGCGGCCAGCAGCTCGAACTCATCGTCGGCGCTGCAGCCGCGCTGCTGGGCCAGGCGCTCGCGGTTGTGGCCTTCGGGCAGCAGGTTCTGGAAGTAGGTGGGCCAGTGCCCGTCGCCGCGCGAGACGCGAGCGTCGCGGGCCGAGGCGAGGATGGCGCGGGTGGCGGCCTCGTCGGCGCCGCGGTAGGCCAGGGAGAGCGTCGGGCGCCCGGCGTCGCCGATGTATGCGTCGTCGAACGACACGCGCAGGATGTCGCCGTACTGCGAGAGATAGCCGACGGCGCGCCGTCCGCCGTCCGGTGCGTGCAGGGACATCCGCAGGTAGCGGATGCCGGTGTTGAATGCGGCGGCTGTGCTCACCGCCCTTCGTCGGCCAGGCTCTGTGCGATGGAGGGCGGCGCGCCCACGCCCGCCGGCTGGCCCAGCAGGCGGCCGCCCGAACGCACGAAGTCTTCCAGTTGCGGGCGCAACGCGGCGGGCACGGTCATCAATTCGAGCCCCAGCACGCGCGCCATCTCGAGGAGGGTGGACAGGCGTGGATCGATCTGGCCGCTTTCGATGCGCTGCACCGTCATGCGCGACAGGCCTGCCTGGGTCGCCAGTGCTTCCTGGCTCCAGGCCCCCGCCTTGCGAGCGCTTGCCAGTTCTTCGATGAGTTGGCTCATTGAAATATACTTTTCTTCAAAAAAGAGTAGCAATCTTATCTATGTGAGAACCGTCGGGCAACTCGCAGATGCAAAAAAAGCGACCCAAAGGTCGCTTTTCATTGAATTTGAGCGCCCAAAGGCGCATTGGCAAAAATCAGCTCAGCACCACGCTGCTGAGCCGGCGCCGGTAGGTGGCCACCACCGGATCGTCCGGCGGAATCTGGCCGTCGGCGACCTTCACCTTGGGCGGCTCGATCACGTCGAGGATCGCGATGTAGGTCTTGCGGGCGAGCTCTTCGCTCCAGGACTTGTCGCGCATCAGGATGTCGAGCAGCTCGTCCATGGCGTCGGTCCAGCGATGCGCGGCCATCAGCAGGCGGGCACGGGCGAAACGGGCGTCGAAGTCGCGCTTGTTGGCGGCAATCTTGGCCTCGAAGTCGGCCATCGCGGGCGCCACGCCTACGGGTGGCGCTGCAAAATCGATAGCATCCATCCAGCGTTGCAGCGCGTCGAAGCGGCGCACCAGGCCGGTCTTTGCGATCACCGGTGCGAAGGCGACCTTGGCGTCGTCGAGGCGGCCTTCCAGCAGCAGCAGCTTGATGTAGTCGAAGCGGGCGTCGTCGTTGGCGGGGTCGGTGGCCACGGCGTGCTGCAGCTTCTCGAGCGCGCCCTGGGTGTCGCCCTCGGCCAGCGCGTCCTGCGCCGCGGCTTCTTCGGAAGCGGCTTGCGCCTCGTCGGCGCCGGGCACGTGCTTGTCGAGGAACTCGCGGATCTTGTCGGCCGGAATGGCGCCGACGAAGCCGTCCACCGGCTGGCCGTCCTTGAACATCACGCAGAACGGAATGCTGCGCACGCCGAACATTTCAGACAGCTGCGAGGAAATCTGCGGCACCTTGTCGGCGTCGAGCTTGGCCAGCGTGAAGCGCCCGGCATATTCGACCTCGAGCTTTTCGAGCACCGGCCCGAGCTGTTTGCACGGTCCGCACCATTCGGCCCAGATGTCCAGCAGCACCGGCGTGGCGACGGAGCCTTCGACCAGTTCGGCCTGAAAATTTTCGAGAGTGATGTCGATCATCGGAACCAGCTGGGGGTGAAACGTAAAATTGAAACCATGAACGAAACCATTCAGGTCGGTGTAGTGATGGGCTCGAGCTCCGATTGGGAGACGATGCGCAACGCGGTCGAGATTCTCCAGCAATTCGGAATCAGCCACGAAGCAAAGGTGGTCTCGGCCCACCGGATGCCCGATGCGCTCTTTGCGTACGCCGAAAGCGCCGCCGGGCGAGGGCTCACCGCGATCATCGCGGGCGCGGGGGGCGCGGCCCACCTGCCGGGCATGCTGGCGTCCAAGACCACGGTGCCGGTGCTCGGCGTGCCGGTGGCCAGCCGGCACCTGCAGGGCGTCGATTCGCTCTACAGCATCGTGCAGATGCCCAAGGGCGTGCCGGTGGCCACCTTTGCCATCGGCAACGCCGGCGCGGCCAACGCGGCGCTGTTCGCGGTGGCGATGCTGGCGGTGAACGACCCGGCGCTGCGCGCGCAGCTCGACGCCTTCCGCACGGCGCAGACCGCCGCCGCCGAAGCAATGACGCTGCCGCCGGCCCCGGTTCGCGCCGGCGAGGCCGCGCCGGTCTCCCCCTTCTCGCCGCAAGGCGGAGGTGCCCTGTGAGCGGCCATGAAGGCGATCTGCCGGTTCTTCCGGGCGCCACGCTCGGGGTGCTCGGGGGCGGCCAGCTGGGGCGCATGTTCGCCCACGCCGCCCAGCGCATGGGCTACTTCACGGCGGTGCTCGACCCCGACGCCGACAGCCCCGCGGGCCGCGTGAGCCACCACCACATCCACACCGACTACGACGACGTCGACGGCCTGGCCCGCCTGGCCGGGCTCGCCGACGCGGTGACGACCGAGTTCGAGAACGTGCCCGCGCCCTCGCTGGAGCACCTGGCGGTGGCCCGCCCGGTGTCGCCCGCCGCCTCGGCCATCGCCATCGCGCAGGACCGCATCGCCGAGAAGGCGCACTTCACGCGCTGCGGCGTGCCCTGCGCGCCTTATGCGGCCATCGAAACGGCTGCGCAGCTCGCCGCCGTCGACGACGGCCTGCTGCCCGGCATCCTGAAGACCGCGCGCCTGGGCTACGACGGCAAGGGCCAGCAGCGCGTGAAGACACGCGCCGAGCTGGTCGAGGCCTGGCAGGCCACGGGCTGCGTCCCCTGCGTGCTCGAGAAGATGCTGCCGCTCGAGTTCGAATGCTCGGTGATCCTGGCGCGCGGGCGCGACGGCCAGATCGTGCACTTTCCGCCGCAGCGCAACCTGCACCGCGACGGCATCCTGGCCGTGACCGAGGTGCACGCGCAGAACATGCCCAAGACGGTGGCGCAGGGCGCGGTCAATTCGGCGAAGAGCATTGCCAACGGCCTGGACTACGTGGGTGTGCTGTGCGTGGAGTTCTTCGCGCTGGCCGACGGCTCGCTGGTGGTCAATGAAATGGCCCCGCGCCCGCACAACAGCGGCCACTACACGATGGAAGCCTGCGACGTGTCGCAGTTCGAGCTGCAGGTGCGCACGCTCGCCGGCCTGCCGCTGGTCGCGCCGCGCCAGCACAGCCCGGCCATCATGCTCAACCTGCTGGGCGACCTGTGGTTCGTCCAGGGAGGTGACACCCCCGTCACGCCACGCTGGAGCGAGGTGCTCGCGCTGCCCGGCGCCCACCTGCACCTGTACGGCAAGGTCGACCCGCGGCGCGCCCGCAAGATGGGCCACCTGACCTTCACCGGCGCCACGCTCGACAGCGTGCGCGCCGCCGCGTCGCAGGCCGCGTTGCTGCTGGGCTTGCCCGCGGTGACCACCGCCGACCTCGCATGATCCTGGACGGGCGCTCGCCCCAGGCCATCGACGCCATCGCCGAAGCCGCGCGCGTGCTGCGTGCGGGCGGCCTGGTGGCTTTCCCGACCGAGACCGTGTACGGCCTGGGCGCCGATGCCACCAGCGACATGGCGGTTGCCGGCATCTTCAAGGCCAAGGGCCGGCCTTCGGACCACCCGCTGATCGTCCACGTGGCGGCCGGCATCAAGGGCACCGAGGCGCTGTCGCGCTTCGCCCAGCCGCTGCCGCTGTTCGCGCAGAAGCTGGTGCAGGTCTTCTGGCCCGGCCCGCTCACGCTGATCGTCACGCGCCAGCCCGGCGTGGCGGCCGCCGCCGCGGGCGGGCAGGACACCATCGGCCTGCGTTGCCCTTCGCATCCGGTGGCGCAGGCGCTGCTCGAGGCCTGCGCCGAGCTGGGCGTGCCCGGCGTCGCGGGGCCCAGCGCCAACCGCTTCGGGCGCGTCAGCCCGACCACCGCGCAGCATGTGCACGACGAGTTCGGAGACGAGCTGCTCGTGATCGACGGCGGCGCGTGCGAGGTGGGCATCGAATCGACCATCGTCGACTGCAGCCGCGGCGCGCCGGTGCTGCTGCGCCCGGGCGTCATCACGCGCGCGCAGATCGAGGCCGCCTGCGGCGAGAAGCTCAGCGACCGCGATGTGCTCGACACGCCCGACCCCCGCGCCTCGGGCACGCTGGAGGCGCACTACGCCCCCAATGCCAAGGTGCGGCTGATGGATGCCAAGACCCTTCAGGCCGGGCTCGACGTGCTGGGCGCCAACGCGGCGCACATCGCCGTGTGGGCCCGCGCCCCGATGCGCACCCGCTCGCAGCGCCTGCTGCTGCGGCGCATGCCCGACGACGCGGCGGCCAGCGCGCAGCAGCTGTTCGCCGTGCTGCGCGCGTTCGACGCGCAGGGCGCCAAGCTGATCTGGATCGAAACCCCGCCCGACACGCCCGAGTGGGAAGGCGTGAAGGACAGGCTGCAACGAGCGTCGGTGGCCTGATCCAGGAACACCGAGGAACCGGCTTTGCCGGGCCTCAGGTGTTGCCCCCGGTAGGGGGGAGGAGCAGCGACACGAAGTGCGCGCAGCCTGGGGGCGAGCCCTGACCCCGGTCAGCCGCCGGCCGCCAGCACACCCTGGAAGAACCCGCGTGCCGCCGCCAGGCAGAACGGCGGCGCCAGCGTGCCGTGGTACGCCAGCGTGACCGCCTGCGCCTTGTCCGCCGCGCTGCCCGTCGTGCTCTGCACCAGCGACGCCTTGGCCTGCGCGAAGCCGGCGCGCGCCGTCGCATACGCGTCGACCGCGGCCGAGTCCTCCAGGTCGACCACCGTCAGCGCGGCGGCCGGCATGCCCTTGGCGCGGAAGTAGCCGGCGGTGGCGCGGGTGCTGACGAAGTTCACCGTCGGGTCGTTGGCGCCGCCGCACATCAGCATCGGCTTGGCGGGCACCCAGTTGCGCAGGTCGTTCGCCACGGCCGCCTTGCGGAACCCCGTGGACGGCGTGCAGCCCAGCGGCGTAGCCGTGCTCAGCGAAGCTGCCGTGGCCGGCAGCGCATTGCCCGGGCAGGGGTTGGACTGGATGTCGGTGGCCGCCTGCGTCAGGTAGCTCTGGCGCACCAGGTTGTTGGCGCCGTAGAAGATCGCGAGCTGGCTGTTCACCGGCCCCGGCGTGGCATTGGCCGGGAACAGCGCCAGCTGCGGCAGCTTGCCCGAGCTGAACAGCGTGTCGGGCGTGAGGCTCGGCAGCAGGGTCTCGATGCCGCTGGCGTACTGCGCTTCGTACACGTCGCCAGGCGTGCCATAGACATTGCCGAACTGCTGCTGCCAGCTGGTCGACAGCAGCGGCACGAACAGCGTGGCGCCCAGCGCCGGCCAGCCCTGGAAGGTGTAGTCGGTCAGCAGGCTGATGGCCGAGGGCGCCGACAGCGGGGCCGAGGCCGTCACCGTCCTGCCCGTGGCCTGCATCTCGCGGTGGGCCGCCATGGCCACGTAGCCGCCCTGCGAGTAGCCGGAGATGAACAGCGAGCCGGCGTCGTTCGCCCCGATGCTCGCGAAGGTCTTGCGCGCCGCGGTGAGCGCATCGACCATGTCCTTGCCCTGCTGGTCGCCGTTGAGGTAGGGGTGGTAGGGCAGCGTCGACTTGTCGTAGCCCGCGTAGTTGGGCGCCACCACGATGTAGCCCTGCGCCGCGAAGGTGGCCGCGATCAGCAGGCCCTCGCCGGCGGCGGCCTGCGTGCTGTCGGTCCACTTGGCGAGGTTGTAGTTGCGTGCCGCCGTGGTGCCGTGCGCATAGAGCACCACCGGCCGCTGGCCGCTGCAGGCCACGTCGGAGCCCGTGGGCACCATCACGGCGGCGGTGGCGTTGGTGGCCTCGTTCTTCGCGCCGACGGTGCGGTATTCGAGGTAGCGCATGTCGATGCCGCACTTGGGCGTGCCCGCGACCTGCAGCAGCGCGCTGCCCTGGGCGCTGGCCTGCAGGCTGGCCTTGAACTGGTCGGCCGTGAGATTGGCCGTCTGCTCGGGCGGGCTGGTGACCACCGAGCCCCGGCCGGTGTCGGTCGCGGGCGGCGGCGTTCCGACCCCCACCCCGATGCCGCCGCCTCCACCCCCGTCGCCACCTCCCCCGCAGGCCGCGAGCAGCAGCGTGATGCCCGCGAGTGCCGCCGTCGCGTGCAGCCGGACAGGCGGGGTGGAGGTGTGTTGTGTTTGTTGCACGGGTTTGTCTCCTGCGTTGGAATGAAATCGAACGAGCGTCCGATTCTGTTCAGCAGCGAGGCCCCACGCAATCGGTGTTCGCCTACAGGACGAGGCCTGCAGCGGCCCACCCGCCGAGGGCTCAGTTGTCCTGCGACGCCCAGTCGACCAGCGCGTCGAAGGCCGCGCGCGCCGCACCCGCGTTCTCGCCGTTGGCGATGGCCACCAGCACGTAGCGCCGCCCGCTCGCGCCGTCCACGAAGCCAGCCACGCCCGAGGCGTCGCGCAGCGTGCCGGTCTTCAGGTGGGCCGAGCCGCCCGAGCGCAGCGTGCGCTTCCTGAGCGTGCCGTCCACGCCCATGGCGGGCAGCGAGGACATCAGCTCCGGCATGACCGGCGAGCGCCACGCCACCTGCAGCATCTTGCCCAGCGCCGCGGCGCTGATGCGCTCGTCGCGCGACAGGCCCGAGCCGTTCTCGAACACCGGCTGCGCCTCGCCCGTGCCGATGCGCTCGCGCCACCACTGGCCCAGCGCGGTGCGCGAGGCCTCGAAGGTGCCGCGGTTCTTCTGCGTGAGCCCGATGGTCAGGAACAGCTGCTGCGCCATCACGTTGTTGCTGTACTTGTTGATGTCGCGAATCACCTCGGCCAGCGGCGGCGACTCGAACTCGAACGCCGGCTTCAGCCCCGCCGGCACGCGCCCCTCGCGCATCTGCCCGCCCACGCGCCCGCCCATCTCGGCCCACAGGCCGCCGATGGCGCGCAGGGCGTAGGTGCGCGGGTCGCCGTAGGCCACGGCCCAGCTCTTCTCGCCGCAGCTGGCAGGCAGGCCGCCGATGAAGCGGATGCGGTTCACGTCGCTGAAGTCGGCGCGCAGGGCCGTGCGCCAGTCGCCGCACTCGCCGGGCACCAGCGGCACGGTCGCCGGCATCGCCACGCTGGCCAGCGGGGGCTCGTAGCTCACGCGGGCGATCTGGCCCGCGCGGTCGGGCGCGAAAGTCATGTTGACCGACTTGAAGTTCACCAGCAGCGCGTCGGGCGAGGCGTTGTACGGTCGCAGCGGCTCGCCGTCGAAGGCGCCCGGGTCGCCCTCCACGGTGGTCTCGAAGGCGCTGCGGTCGATCACGATGTCGCCGCTCACCGTGGTGATGCCCAGCCCCTGCACGTGGCGCAGCAGCAGCCACACGCGCTCCAGCACCAGCTTGGGATCGCCCTGGCCCTTGATGTAGAGGTTGCCGTTGAGCACGCCGTTGGCCACCGTGCCTTCGACGTAGACCGGCGTGGTCCAGCTGTAGGCCGCGCCGAGCATGTCGAGCGCGGCGTAGGTGGTGACCAGCTTCATGATCGACGCCGGGTTCACCGGCACCTGCGTGCGCCAGGCCAGGCGCGGGGCGCGCGTGCCGTCGGCTTCGGCCACCAGCATGGTGACGGACTCGCGCGGCACCTTGGCACGGGCGAGGGCGGCGTCGACTTGCGGAGGAAGGGCTTGAACCTGCTGCGCGAAGGCTGCGGCCGGGGCCAGCAAGGAAACGAGGGGAAAGGTCAGTGCGCAGGCCGCGCGGCGGAGGGCAAAAGGCATCCGCGCATTATCCCGGCGCGAACACGTGCAGCTTCGCGTGGTAGAGCAGCATCACCGTCTTGGCGTCGGCGATGCGCCCGTCGGCCACCATGGCCAGCGCCTCGTCGATGCCCAGTTCCAGCACCTCGATGTCCTCGCCTTCCTCCGCCAGGCCGCCGCCCGCGCCGATGCGCATCGAAGGCTCGTAGGGCGCGATGAAGAAGTGCAGCTTCTCGGTCACCGAACCCGGGCTCATGAAGCTCTCGAAGATCTTCTGCACGTTGCCGAGCCGCAGGCCCAGTTCTTCCTCGACCTCGGCGCGGATGCGTTCCTCCGGCGCGGCGTTGTCCAGCAGGCCGGCCGCGGCCTCGATCAGCAGGTCGTCGTGGCCGTTGACGAAGGCCGGGTAGCGGAACTGGCGCGTCAGCAGCACCGTGCGCTGTGCCAGGTTGTAGGGCAGCAGCGTGGCGCCGTTGCCGCGGTCGTAGGTTTCGCGGTGCATGCGCTGCCACTGGCCGTCGTTGCGGCGCCAGTCGAAGGCGGTGGTGCGCAGCGTGTACCAGTGGTCGGAAAGCAGGGTGACTTCGTGCACCCGGACGCGGTCTTGGAGGGTCATGGGCGGCGAGCATATGTGCATGTTCGTGCAAAAACAAGAAAAAACGTGCAATCGGCTGTTCGGGCCGATACCATCGACCGATGCTCACCCGCCAGCGCAAGCAACACATCCTCTCGGTCCTGGAGCGCGACGGCCACGTCGTGGCGAAGGCGCTCAGCGACGAACTGGGCCTGTCGGAAGACACCCTGCGCCGCGACCTGCGCGAGCTGGCGGCCGAGGGCCTGCTGCTTCGCGTGCACGGCGGCGCGTTGCCGATCGCGGCGGCCGAGGCCGACTTCGCCGGGCGGCAGCAGCTCGCGCCCGACGAAAAAGTGGCCATCGGCCGCGCCGCCGCGCGCCTGGTGAAGCCAGGGCAGGTGGTGTTCGTCGACGGCGGCACCACCGCCGTGCAGCTCGCCCGCCACCTGCCTAAAAGCCTGCAGGCCACCGTGGTCACGCACAGCCCGTCGGTGGCGGTCGAGCTGGTGTCGCATGCGGGCATCGAGGTGGTGCTGATCGGCGGGCGCCTGTTCAAGCACTCCATGGTGGCGGTCGGCTCGGCGGCGATGGCGGCCATTGCGCGCATCCATGCGGACACGTACTTCATGGGCGTCACCGGCGTGCACGCCGAGGCCGGGCTCACCACGGGCGACCTGGAAGAGGCGGAGATCAAGCGCGCGCTGATGGCGGCGGCGGCCGAGACGGTGGTGCTGGCCTCGTCGGAGAAGCTGGGCGCGGCCTCGGCCTGGGTGGTCAACCCGGTGGGCGCGGCCACCCGCCTGCTGGTGTCGCCCGATGCGCCGGCCAAGGCGCTGGCGCCGCTGCGCAAGGCGGGGCTGGCGATTCTGCGGAGCGATGACGAGGGGTGAGCGCGGGATGAGCGTGGGGTGAAGGCCGGGTCACGGCAGGAATGGGGCCGCCCCTCGATAATCGGCGCATGCCCCTCGCCTTGCCCAAGCTGCTTGCCTTCGACACCAGCACCGAGCACCTGTCCGTGGCCGTGCTGCACGGCGACACGCTGCTCGCACACAACGGCGTGGGCGGCGCCCAGGCCTCGGCCACGCTGCTCCCGCTGATCCAGCAACTGCTGGCCGACGCCGGCCTCGCGCTGTCCGAACTCGACGCCATCGTCTTTGGACGCGGCCCCGGCTCGTTCACCGGCCTGCGCACCGCCTGCTCGGTGGCGCAAGGGCTGGCCTTCGGCGCCAAGGTGCCGCTGGTGCCGGTCGACACCCTGCTGGCCGTGGCCGAGGAGGCGCGCCATGCCTTCGGCGCGCAGCAGGTGGTGGCCGCGCTCGACGCCCGCATGGACCAGATCTACGCCGCGCGCTACGACTTTGCCGCCCACGGCCCGCTCGGCGGCGACGACGAACCGCTGCTGCTGTCGCCCGAAGCGCTCGAAGTGCCGCCCGGCTGGGCGCTCGCCGGCACCGCCTTCGCCGCCTACGGTCCGCGCCTGGCCCCGGCCGCGGCCCGCCACGACGCCCTGCCGAGCGCCACCGCCTTGCTGCGGCTGGCCCCCGCGCTGCTCGCGGCAGGGCGCACCGTGCCGGCGGCACAGGCCTGGCCGCTGTACGTTCGCGATAAAGTGGCGCAAACCACCGAAGAGCGCGCGGCCATCAAGGCGGCCGCCGCTGCCGCCACCTGACCTCCGCATGAGCGCCGTCCTCCAGCCCGTCGAAGCCCGTCTCGAGCCGCTCACCATCGAGCGGATCGATGCGGTCTGCGCGGTCGAGCAGACGGCCTACAGCCACCCCTGGACGCGCGCCAACTTCACCGATTCCATGGCCGTGGGCTACCACTGCCAGTGCCTTCTGGCGCCCGGCGTGGCGCAGGGCGTGCGCTCGCCGGTCACCGAACTGGGCGAAACGCTGATCGGCTATTTCGTCGCCATGAAGGGCGTGGACGAGGTGCACCTGCTGAACATCACCGTGGCGCCGGCCTTCCAGCGCCAGGGCTGGGCGCCGCTCATGCTCGAGGCCCTGGGCGGCTGGTCGCGCGCCGAGAGCGCGCAGTGGCTGTGGCTCGAAGTGCGCCAGAGCAACCAGCGCGCGCTCGACATCTATCTGCGCCACGGTTTTCGCAGCGTCGGCGTGCGCAAGGGCTACTACCCGGCCCATGACAACAAGCGTGAGGACGCGGTCGTCATGAGCCTGCGATTGAATGAAACAGGCACCGCCTGGGGAGCCTTGCGATGAGTGCCGTGCAGACATTGAAGCTCGACGCGCGCCAGCGCGCCATGCTCGAAGAGATGGGTGTGAAGGTCTGGTGGCCCGTGCCGGAGGTCGCCGATGCGGTCGAGGCGGCGCCAGCTGCTATTGAAACAGTAGCGGCATACGCAGATGCGGCGCGCGCAGATGAGCGAAACGAGGCCGAAATGCCGGTCGCCGCACCGGCGCCTGCGCCTGCGCCTGTCGCCCGGCCCGCCATGGCGCCCGCGCCGGCCGCCCGTCCGGCCGCCGCGCTCCAGCCTCAAGGCGCCGCCGTGCTGGTCGAAGCGCCCTGCCGCCTCTATGCCGAAGCCGGCGCCAAACCCGCGCAAGGCGGCTGGCTCGTCGTCGCCGACATGCCGCCCGAGGCCGACGGCCGCCACGGGGAGCCCTTTGCGGGCGACGCCGGCCGCCTGCTCGACAACATGCTGCGCGCCCTGAAGCTGCACGACGGCCGCACGCCCGTGCACCTCGTGCGCACCCACCGCGGCGTGGCCGCCGGCCAGCCCGGCAGCCCGCGCGCGTTGGACGAGGCCTTCGGCGAACACGCCGCCGCGCTCGCCCCGCGCGTCGTGCTGGCCATGGGGCCGCTGGCCGCGCAAGGCCTGATGCAAAGCGGCGACCCGCTGGGCAAGCTGCGCGGGCGCGTCGTGCCGCTGGCTGGCGTCGACGGCGCGTCGGTGGTGGCGACGTATCACCCCGCCTACCTGCTGCGCAATCCGGCCGACAAGGCGCGCGCCTGGGCCGACCTGTGCCTGGCCGCGGAACAGCACGCACCCACCCCATCGCCCTGAGGGGCTCGCCGGCTGAAACAGGCGCGCAGACAGGCGCTGAAACAGCTGCCGGAGCGGGCCGGCCTAAAATCCCGGCCCATGACTTTCCTCGACAAGCTGGCCGCCGCACAGCAAAAAAACGGTTCGTTGCTCTGCGTGGGGCTCGATCCCGAGCCCGCCAGGTTCCCGGGGCAATTCAAGGGCGACGCCAGCCGCATCTATGACTTCTGCGCGCGCATCGTCGACGCCACGGCCGACCTGGTCATCGCCTTCAAGCCGCAGATCGCCTATTTCGCGGCCCACCGCGCCGAGGCGCAACTCGAGCAGCTCATGGAGCACATGCGCCGCAATGCGCCCCACGTGCCCACCATCCTGGACGCCAAGCGCGGCGACATCGGCTCCACCGCCGAGCAGTACGCGCTCGAAGCCTTCGAACGCTACGGCGCCGACGCCGTCACGCTGTCGCCCTTCATGGGTTTCGACTCGGTGGCGCCCTACCTCAAGCACGAAGGCAAGGGCGCCTTCCTGCTGTGCCGCACCAGCAACCCCGGGGGCTCCGACCTGCAGGGGCAGCGGCTGGCGGACGTGGAGGGCCAGCCCTTCCTGTACGAACACGTCGCCAAGCTGGCACAGGGGCCGTGGAACCTCAACGGCCAGCTCGGCCTGGTGGTGGGTGCGACCTATCCGGCGGAAATCGAGCGCGTGCGCGAACTCGCGCCGACCGTGCCGCTGCTGATTCCGGGCGTCGGCGCCCAGGGCGGCGACGCGGTGGCCACGGTGCGCGCCGGCTGGCGCGCGGACGCGCCGATCATCGTGAACTCGTCGCGCGCGATCATCTATGCGTCGTCGGGCGACGACTTCGCCGATGCGGCGAAGAACGCGGCGCGCGGCACGCGCGACGCGCTGGAAGCCGCCAAGGCCTGAGCGACATCAGGCGCGGCGCAGCCGGGTGAACAACTCGAACTCCCAGTTGCGCATGCCCAGCAGCAGCGTGTAGCCCTCGCGGTCCTTGGCCGACAGCTTCTGGTCGGTCTGGTGCTGCTGCGCAAAGTCCTGCGCCACGCGCTGCAGGCGCTCCAGGAAAGCGGGCGCCAGCGAGCGGCTGATCGAGCCGTGCACCAGCAGCAGCCCCTCGGCCGGGCCGTCGAAGCCGCCGCGGTAGTAGTCGAGCACCACGTTCTCGCGGAAGAACTCCATCACCGGGCCGTGCGGCCGCCAGCGGAAGGTCTTGGCCAGCTTCAGGCGGTAGCGGTTCAGCGGGCGCAGCTCGATGATGCCGATGCGGTCCAGCTGCGCCAGGCAGCCGATGCACTCGGCCTCGCTGATGCGGTAGGCCGTCACGATCTGCTCCAGCGTCCACTGGCTCAGCACGCTGATGGCCACCAGCAGCAGCTTCTTGTCTTTCACCACCGCCTTTTCCTGCTCCTGCGTCAGCTCCTTGAGCAGCGGCTGGGCGTCGGCCACGCGGCGGGCCAGCTCGGCAAAGTCGATCTTCAGTGCGCGGCAGATGGCGTCCACCCGCGACAGCGGCATGTCGCTCTTGGCCAGCATGCGCTTGACGCTGGACTCCGCCATGTCCAGCGACCGGGCCAGGTCGGCGTAGGTCATGCGGGCGCTTTTGAGTTCGTTCTTGAGGGCTTGGACGAGGTCGACGGTGGTGCTCATGAAGGTTCAGGTCAGGCGGAAGGTATTGAAAGAAGATACCAAGGGGTGTGAATTAGTACCTCGTATCGATTCTCGATGCCTGCAGGGAGGCTGGCAACCAGAATCCGCGGCTTGTTACCCCACCCACCGAGGCCCGCCATGCATCTGCCCTCTCTCAGCCGCCGCGAACGCGGACTGCTTTTCACCCTCGCGCTGCTCACGCTGATCGCCATCTTCGGCCCCGAGCTGCCGGCCGCCGACGTCGCCATCGCCTCGGTGTTCGCCGACGACCGCGGCTGGCAAGGCCTGCCCAATGCCATGGACGTGCTGAGCAACATTCCGTTCGTGGTGGTCGGCCTGTGGGGCCTGTACCGGCTCAACCGCATCGACCGCTCGCACCAGCAGGCGCTGTCGGCGTTTCCGCTGGCGCCGCCGGCCAGCGATCCGCCCGACAACACGCTCGACTGCGCCTGGCTCTTCTTCGCCGGCCTGATCGCCGCCGCCGCGGGCTCGGCCTTCTACCATCTCGTGCCCGACGCCCCCCGGCTCGCCGCGGACCGCGCCGGCATGGCGGTGGCCTTCGCGGGGCTGATCGGCGTGGCGGTGTGCGAACGGGTGAGCCAGCGCGCCGGCTGGCCCGCCGCCTGGTTCGTGCTCACGGCCGGCCTGCTGTCGGCCGAGGTGTTCCAGGAGAGCGGCAACGTGCTGCCCTGGGCGCTGGTGCAGTTCGGCGGCATGGCGCTGGTGCTCACGCTGGCGCTGTCCACGCCGATGCGCAAGTCGGTCGGGCTGAAGCTGGGCTGGGTGATCTTCTTCTATGTGGTGGCAAAGGGCTTCGAGCTGGCCGACCACCAGATCTACGAGTTCACGCGGCACACGGTGTCGGGCCACTCGCTCAAGCATCTGACGGCGGCGCTGGCCGGCCTGCCGGTGGTGTTCGCCCTGCGCAAGCTCGAAATGCGCTGGCAAGCCGCGCTGCGGCACAATCCGGGCGCCGCCGCCGTGGCAGCCTGAGGAGAATTCTTCGAATGACAAACCCCGCCGCTGCTGCAGCCACCCCCGTGGTCCACGAAGCGAACGCCCACGCCAACCAGTTCGCCCTCCTCAAGCAGCGGCGCTTCGCGCCTTTCTTCTGGACCCAGTTCGCCGGCGCGGCGAACGACAACCTCTTCAAGTTCGCCTTCACCGTCATGGTCACCTACCAGCTGCAGCTCAGCTGGATGCCGCCGGCCATGGCGGGCCTGGCGATCGGGGCGCTGTTCATCCTGCCGTTCCTGCTGTTCTCGGCCACGGCCGGTCAGCTGACCGACAAGTTCGACAAGACGAAGATGATCCGCTTCGTCAAGAACCTCGAGATCGCGATCATGTTCATCGCGGCCTGGGGCTTCGTCACGGCCAATGCGGTGGTGCTGCTGGGCTGCGTGTTCCTCATGGGGCTGCACTCCACGCTGTTCGGGCCGGTCAAGTTCGCCTACCTGCCGCAGGTGCTCGACGCGCGCGAGCTCACGGGCGGCAACGGCATGGTCGAGATGGGTACCTTCGTGGCCATCCTGCTGGGCCAGGTGGCGGGCGGGCTGCTGGTGGCGGTGCCGCAGGTCGGCCACATGAGCGTGGCCGTGGCCTGCGTGCTGCTGGCGCTGGTGGGGCGCGGCGTGGCGCAGGCCATTCCGCAGGCGCCGGCCACCGACCCCTCGCTGGTCATCAACTGGAACCCGTTCAGCGAGACCTGGCGCAACCTCAAGCTGGCGCACCAGAACGTGGTGGTGTTCCGCTCGCTGCTGGGCATTTCGTGGATGTGGTTCTTCGGCGCGGTGTTCCTGAGCCAGTTTCCGAGCTTCGCCAAGGAAGTGCTGCACGGCGACGAGCAGGTGGCCTCGCTGCTGCTGGTGGTGTTCTCGATCGGCATCGGCGTCGGCTCGCTGCTGTGCGAGACGCTGAGCCGCCGGCAGGTCGAAATCGGCCTGGTGCCGCTGGGCGCGATCGGCATGAGCGTGTTCGCGATCGACCTGTACTTCGCCTCGCGCGGCCTGCCGCAGGTGCCCGAGATGGGCATCGGCAGCTTCGTGCACCAGGGCGCGCACTGGCGCGTGATGGCCGACCTGGGGCTGCTGTCGCTGTTCGCGGGGCTGTACAGCGTGCCGATGTACGCGCTCATTCAGCTGCGCAGCCAGCCCACGCACCGCGCACGCATCATTGCGGCGAACAACATCCTCAATGCGCTCTTCATGATCGGCAGCTCGGTCATCGCCGGCGCGCTGCTGGGCGCGGGCTTCACCATTCCGCAGATCTTCCTGTTCACCGGCATCGCCAACGCGGTGGTGGCGTTCTACATCTTCATGCTGGTGCCCGAGTACCTGCTGCGCTTCGTGGCGTGGGTGCTGTCGCGCTTCGTCTACCGCTTCGACATCAAGGGCGACGAGCACATTCCCACCGAGGGCGCGGCCGTGCTGGTGTGCAACCACGTGAGCTTCATCGACGCGGTGCTGCTGATGGCGGCGAGCCCGCGGCCCATCCGCTTCATCATGGACCACCGCATCTTCAAGGTGCCGGTGCTGGGCTGGCTGTTCAAGCTGGCCAAGGCCATTCCCATCGCGCCGCAGAAGGAAGACCCGGCCGCCTACGAAGCGGCCTTCGCCAAGGCGCTGGGCGTGCTGCGCGAGGGCGACCTGCTCGCCATCTTCCCCGAGGGCGCCATCACCCGCGACGGCACGCTGCAGCCCTTCAAGGGCGGCGTGATGAAGATCATCGAGAGCGCCCGCGCCGAGGGCCTGGAGCCGCCCGTGATCCCGATGGCGCTGACCAACCTGTGGGGCTCGTACTTCAGCCGCATCGAGCTGCGCGGCGGGCAGAACGTGGCCATGGCCAAGCCCTTCCGCCGCGGCTTCTACAGCCGCGTGGGCCTGAACGTGGGCACTGCCGTGCCGCCGGTCGAGGTGCAGCCCGAGTCGCTGCGCCAGCGCGTGAGCGGGTTGCTCGGCGCCTGAAAGTAGCTCCCTGAGATACCGGTGGCGCTGCAAGCCGCCACCGGTGCAAGCATTCAAGCCTCGCGGTGCGGGAGCGAACCATCATTCGCCCACCTTCACTACGCCGCGAGGCACAAATGCAACCCCTTTCATCCACGACCGTTTCCATCCAGCGCGATTCGCGGGCCTGGCAGTTCCAGACCTGGGCCTCTTTCGCGATCGCCGTCTTCCTGTGCGCCACCGGCTTGAGCTGGCTGCCGGGCGAGGCGCTGGACCGGGCGTTCATGGTGATGGGCTACGTGTTCTGCCTGAGCACGGCGTTCATGCTGTCCAAGTTCATCCGCGATGGCGAGCAGGCCGCCGCGGCCGCCGCTGGCTCCGCCACCGGCCGCGACGTGCCCCTGTGGCGCCTGGTGGTCTGGGGCAGCTTCTTCACCGCGATGGGCCTGACCGCGTGGGGCCTCGTGCGCATGGAGATCAATGACGCCTACAAGGCCTTCCTGGGCGTGAGCTGGTTGTTCCT
Source organism: Variovorax pasteuri (assembly GCF_051216435.1). Lineage (NCBI taxonomy): Bacteria > Pseudomonadati > Pseudomonadota > Betaproteobacteria > Burkholderiales > Comamonadaceae > Variovorax > Variovorax pasteuri. The sequence continues at coordinate 103,709 of NZ_JBPJZS010000011.1, read as the reverse complement.
CGTGAGCTCGGCCTTCACGCTGGCCAAGACGCTGCGCGACCGCCATGAAGCCGACATGGCCGAGGCCCGCCTGCAAGGCCGCCGCCTGGCCCGTGCCGAAGCTGCCGGCACCACCGAATAAGCCGTGCCCGAACAACGAAAGACCGTCATGAAAAAGTCCATTGCCGCCGTCCTGCTCGCTGCCTGCACGGCCTTCGCCGGTGTCGCGTTGCCTTTGCAGGCCCAGGCGCAGAGCGACGCCTCCGTGGCCCTGTCGATGATGCCGGTCGCCTCGGTGCTGGTCGCCGGCTCGGCGGCCGGCGCGTCGGCCACTGCGGTGGTCGCGGTGCCTGCCGCGCTGTCGGTGGGCGGCGCCACGCTCGTGGTGGTCGCGGTCGAAGCCTCGGTCGACGGCACGGTGTACGTGCTCGAACGCGCCTCGGACGGTGCACGCGCCAGCATCAAGGTGGCCGGACGCGCCGCCAACGGCGTGTCGAATGCCGTGGGCACCAGCGTGCTGGTCAGCGTGATCGGCGCCGGTGTGGTGCTGTCGGCCGCCGGCGAGGTGCTGGCCGTCGTGCCCAACGTCATCGGCCGGGCGCTGCTCCACAACGAGAGGCTGTTGTGAAGCGCGCGCTTTCCCTTTCCGCCACCGCCGTGTTTGCCGTCGTCGTTGCCGCGGCGGCGCTGCCGATGCAGGCGCAGGCCGGGCGCTCTTGCGAGCAGGCCAGGCCGACGCCCGCGGTCATCGTCAAGGGCATGCAGCTGGCCGAGCGCACCTCCCAGGCGCTCGACGCCAGCGGCGCGCGCGTGGTGATCCTGGCGCGCGCCGGGCAGGACCTGGGCAAGTACGGCCTGGGCTACTCGCACCTGGGCATCGCCTACAAGACCGAGGCCGGCCCGTGGCGCGTGGTGCACAAGCTCAACCAGTGCGGCACCGCGGTGGCGGACGTCTACCGCCAGGGGCTGGGCGAGTTCTTCCTCGACGACCTGTGGCGCTACGAGGCCGCCTGGGTGGTGCCTGCACCTGCCGTGCAGGCGCAGCTGATGGCCGCGCTCAACGAGTCGCCCGCGCGCATCGTGCGGCTGCACACCGCGCCGTACAGCATCGTCGGCTACGCCTGGGGCCAGAAGTACCAGCAGTCGAACCAGTGGGCGGTCGAGACGCTGGCCGCAGCCATGGAGCCCGCCACCATCAACAGCCGTGCGCAGGCGCAGGCATGGATGCAGTTCAAGGGCTACGAGCCGACCACGCTGAAGCTCGGGCCGCTCACGCGGCTGGGCGGTCGCGTGGGCTCGGCCAACGTGGCCTTCGACGACCACCCGAACGACAAGCGCTTCAGCGACCGCATCGAGACGGTGACGGTCGACTCGGTGTTCGCATGGCTGCCGCGCGCCGGCCTGGGCGCGGCACCCGTCACCCTCAGGATTCAATGAACAGAAAAGAAAGAACGGCATGAGCAAATCTCTGCGTCTGTCAGAAAAGTGGTTCCGCCGCGGCCTGTGGCTCGTGGCGTTCGTGTTCGCGAGCTTCCTCATCGGGCTGGGCAGCACGATCGTGGGCGACCTGCCGCAGGTCGAGCGCGTGCGCGGCATCGACGACTTCATCGACCTGCGCGCCGCGCAGCCGTTGCGCGCGACCATCGCGGCCTCGGAAGCCACCGAGCTGCAGGCCGCGCGCGACCTCGACCAGATCCGCCTGCAGCTGCAGGCCGCGCAGCAGGCCAATGCCAATGCGCGCGAGACCTTCGGCAACTGGCTCGCCACGCGACGCGCCACCGCGCAGCCCGACCAGGACCCCGAGCTCATCGCGCGAACCAAGGCGCTCGACGCCTTCAAGCGCAAGGAAGAAGAGGTGCAGCGCCAGGTCAACGCGCAGCAGCAGATCACGCTGGACGCGCGCCAGGCCGAGCAGCGCGCACGCACCGCGCTCGCCGAACTGGAGCGCGACGCGCAAGTAAAGCTCGACGCCGAGTACCGCCGCATCGAACTGCGCGTGTTCGGCTACCGCCTGGCGCTCACGCTGCCGCTGCTGGTGGTGGCCGGCTGGCTGTTCGCGAAGAAGCGCAAGAGCACCTACTGGCCGTTCGTGTGGGGCTTCATCTTCTTCGCGCTGTTCGCCTTCTTCGTCGAACTGGTGCCGTACCTGCCGAGCTACGGCGGCTATGTGCGCTACGTGGTGGGCATCGTGCTGACGGTGATCGTGGGGCGCTACGCCATCGTCGCGCTCAACCGCTACCTGGCGCGCCAGAAGCTCGCCGAGCAGCAACCCGACCAGGTGCGGCGCGAAGAGCTCAGCTACGACACCGCGCTCGCGCGCCTGGGCAAAGGGGTGTGCCCCGGCTGCGAGCGGCCGGTGGACCTGAAGAACGGCGAGATCGACTTCTGCCCTCATTGCGGCATCGGCCTGTACGACCACTGCGGCGTGTGCGAGACGCGCAAGAGCGCGTTCTCCAAGTTCTGCCATGCCTGCGGCACCTCGGCGGCACCGCACGGGCTGCCGCCGCCGGGCAACGAAGGCGCACCGGCGCTCCGGCCGGCGAACTAGCCGAGAGGCAGGCTCTTGCCACGTCGCGACCAGGCTTTCGACCCGAACGAAGTCCGTCCGACACGCTTCATGCGGCGGCCGTCGCACGGCGCGTCGAGCGCGCCCAGACGAAGGTCATGGCGGCCGCGAGCAGGACCACCGGCAACATCGCGGCATTCAGCGGCGCCCAACCGAAGTGGTCGAGCGCCGGGCCGGCGGCCAGCGTCGCAAAGGCGGTGCACACGTTGCGCAGCAGCTCGGCGGCGCCCTGCGCGCGGCCGCGCTCCTGGGGGCGGTACGACTGCGCCAGCAGCGTGGTGCCGCCGACGAACATGAAGTTCCAGCCCACGCCCAGGCAGAAGAGCGCCGCGTAGAAGGCGGGCAGCGTGGTCGAGCTCATCGCGACGACCGAGCACACGACGTTGAGCACCATGCCCAGGCTCACCACGCGCGGCAGGCCCCAGCGCTGGATGAGCGCGCCCGCGAACAGCGCCGGCGCATACATGCCCACCAAGTGCCACTGCATGATGCCCGCGCCGTCGTTGATGCTGTGGTTGCAGGCCACGGCCGCGAGCGGCGCGGCTGTCATCACGAACATCATCGACACCGAACCCACCACGTTGTTGGCCAGCGCGGCGATGAAGATCGGCTGGCGTGTGATCTCGCGCAGCGGGCGTGGCGGGCGTATGTCGATGGGCGCGCCTGCTGCGGTCTGCGGCTGCGTGTCGCGGTAGAGCGCCAGGATCAGCACGACCGATATCGCGCCCAGCACCGTAACCATCAGGTAGGCGCCCGCGAACAAGACCGGCGGAAAAAGGTCCTTGCTCCACGCCGCCAGCGCGGGCCCCGCAATGGCCGCGATGACCCCGCCGGCCAGCACCGTCGACACGGCGCGGCTCTTGTCCGCAGCAGCCACGCCATCGGCCGCTGCCAGCCGGTAGAACTGCGCGAAGGCCTGGTAGACGCCCACCAGCGCCGTGCCCGCACAGAACACCCAGAAGTCGCCGTGGAACACGGCCCACACCGACACCAGCCCGCCCGCCGTGCCCGCGAGCGCGCCCAGCGTGAAGCCGCCGCGCCGACCGATGCGCTGCATGAGCAGCGACGCGAACCATGTCGCCACCGCGCCCGCCACCGTGATGAGCGCGTAGGGCAGCGTGGCCAGCGACTTGTCGGGCGCGAGCATGTGGCCCGTGAGCGCGGTGAGCGTGAGGTCGATGGACACGGCCGCCGTGTAGAGGCCCTGGCAGATCGCGAGCACGCGCGCGTCGCGGCGGCCGGTGGAGGTTGAGGTGGCGGTCATGGGAGCGCGTGAACAAGACAACGGGACAACGGGTTTTGACAGTGCCGACTTTATGCGCCGACACTGTGGCCATAAAGACATACTTCCCTCATAAATCGACATGACTCATTTCGTTGCCTTTCTGGTCGTTCCCGAGTTCCAGCTGCTCGACATGGCCGGTCCGCTGTCGGTGTTCCAGGTGGCGGGCGAGATCGGACGCAACCGGCGCGGGCCGGCCTACGAGGTCGCGGTGCTGTCGGAGCGCGGCGGGCGTGTCGCGTGCTCCGCCGGGGTCGAGATGCAGACGCGCTCGTGGCGCGACTCACGGGCCGGCACGCTCGTCGTCCCCGGCGGCTGGGGGGCGCGACAGGCCGGCGCGGCCACGCCAGCGCTCATGCAGCACCTGCGCGCCGCGCTGGCCGCCAGGCGGCGCGTGGCCAGCGTGTGCACGGGTGCGTTTTTGCTGGCCGAGGCGGGCCTGCTCGACGGCCGCCGCGCCACCACGCACTGGCGGCAGGCCACGCGGCTGCAGCGCGACTACCCGGGCGTGACGGTCGATGCCGATCGCATCTTCGTGCGCGACGGCAATGTCTGGAGTTCGGCCGGCATCGCGGCCGGCATCGACCTGGCGCTGGCCATGGTCGAGGCCGACCTGGGCGCGGACATCGCGGGCGCCGTGGCGCGCGAAATGGTCGTCTACCACCGGCGCACGGGCGGGCAGTCGCAGTTCTCCGCGCTGCAAGACCTCGCACCGCAGAGCGGGCGCATGCGCGCCGTGCTGGCGCACATCGGCGAGAACCTCACGGCCGACCTCGACATCGAGCGGCTCGCCGGCGTGGCCTGTGTGAGCCCGCGCCAGTTCATGCGCGCCTTCAAGGCGGAAACGGGCCAGACGCCGGCCAAGGCCGTGGAGCGCATTCGCGCCGAAGTCGCACGCGCGCATATTGAGAGCGGCGACAGCAGCATCGAGGCGGTGGCGCGGCTCACCGGCTTCGAGGACACCGAGCGCATGCGGCGCGCGTTTGTGCGCGTGTATGGGCAGCCGCCGCAGGCCTTGCGGCGCGTGGCGCGCGCCGCCGCACCTGCCGGATCGCCCGATGTGTGAAGCAGATCACGCAGCGGACCTCGCAAGACACACCCCGTAGCGGGAGCGCCGCAGGCCCGTGCTACAACCAGCGGCTGCGGCACAAATGTTGCCGCAGGTTATCAATCCCTCATTCCACGGAGCACTCGCATGAGCATTTTCGGCAGCATCCTCTCCAAGATCTTCCCGTCCGCGAACGCCGCGCCTGCACCCGCTGCGCCGGCCGCGCCTGCTCCCGCCGGCGCACCCGCGGCCGCCGCGCCGCCGCCCGCCATCACGGTGGTGGACGTCGAGGCCCTGCTCGACGGCATGCCCGGCGCGAGCAGCCTGAACTGGCGCACCTCCATCGTCGACCTGATGAAGCTGCTGGGCCTGGACAGCAGCCTGGACGCGCGCAAGCAGCTGGCCGCCGAACTGAGCTACGGCGCCGACACCAGCGACAGCGCCAAGATGAACATCTGGCTGCATCGCCAGGTGATGACCAAGCTGGCCGCCAACGGCGGCAAGGTGCCCGCAGAGCTGCGCGACTGATCCTTCACGCAGCGCAAACAAGAAAGCCCGGCATGCCGGGCTTTCTGCTTTGTGAAGAGGGTGAAAGGCTTCAGGTCCAGCCTGCATCCACGACATAGTCTTGCGCGGTGCACATGCGCGAGTCGTCCGCCGCCAGGAACAGCGCCATCGCCGCGATGTCCTCGGCCATCACGCGGCCCGGCAGGCATTGCGCCGCGTCGATCTCCGCGCCCGACTCGGGCTTGACCCACAGCTTGATCTGCCGCTCGGTCATCACCCAGCCCGGCACGATCGAATTCACGCGGATGTTCTGCTTGCCCAGGTCGCGCGCCAGCGAGCGCGTGAGGCCGCGCGCCGCGGCCTTGCAGGCCTGATAGACGGGGTAGCCCTTGCCCTTGATCATCCAGCTGATCGAGCCGAAGTTGACGATCGAGCCGCCGCCCAGCGCGCGCATGTCGTCGGCCACCGCCTGCGCGGCGAAGAACTGGTGCTTGAAGTTGACGGCCACGAGCCGGTCGAAGTCGTCGCTGGTCACATCGGCCATCTCGTGGCGGCGGTCGTTGGCGGCGTTGTTCAGCAGCACGGCGATCGGGCCGAAGCGTTGGCGCACCGCGTCGATGGCGGCGGCGAGCGCGGCCGTGTCGGTCACGTCGCAGGCCACGAACAGGGCCGGGTGTTCGCCCTGCAACTGCGCCGCGAGCGCGTCGCCGGCGGCGGTGTCGAGGTCGCAGAAGCCGACCTTCGCGCCCTGCGTATGAAAGGCCCGCACCAGCGATTCGCCGATGCCGCTGGCACCGCCGGAGATGAACACGGTGCGCCCGGCCAGCGAGGGGTAGCGGGCGGTGTAGGGAGAGGATGCGTTGGTCATGGGCGTGCGGCAACAGCAGTGGGAACGGACAGCGAGCCTACCGGATGCGAATGCCCATGGCCAGGCCAGTGCCAGGTTGGTGCCGACGGGCCGCGGCCCGCACGCCCGTCAGACGCCGCGCGCGCGCTCCGACTTGAACCGCGCGCGGAATTCCGTGAACGTGCCCGCATCCAGCGCCGCGCGGATCTCGGTCATCAGGTTCAGGTAGTAGTGCAGGTTGTGGATGGTGCACAGCATCGGCCCGAGCATTTCGCCGCAGCGGTCCAGGTGGTGCAGGTAGGCGCGGCTGAAGCCTTCGCGTCCGCCGTCGTTCCAGCTCACGCCCGACGTGCCCGCGCAGGCGTGGCAGGTGCAGCTCGGGTCCACCGGCTGCGGGTCGGTCTTGTGGCGCGCGTTGCGCATCTTCAGGTCGCCGAAGCGGGTGAACATGGTGCCGTTGCGCGCATTGCGCGTGGGCATCACGCAGTCGAACATGTCCACGCCGTCGGCCACGCCTTGCACCAGGTCTTCGGGCGTGCCCACGCCCATCAGGTAGCGCGGCTTGTTCGCGGGCAGCCGGTGCGGCGTGTGGCCCATGATGTGCAGCATCTCTTCCTTGGGCTCGCCCACGCTGACGCCGCCGACGGCATAGCCCGGAAAGTCCATGTCGACCAGCGCCGCCAGCGACTCCTCGCGCAGGTTCTCGAACATGCCGCCCTGCACGATGCCGAAGAGGGCGTTCGGGTTTTCCAGCCGCGCGAACTCGGTCTGGCAGCGCCTGGCCCAGCGCAGGCTGAGCTCCATCGAGACGCGCGCCTCGGCCTCGGTCGTGATGTGGCCCTGGGTGTCGTAGGGCGTGCACTCGTCGAACTGCATCACGATGTCGCTGTTCAGCACGGTCTGGATCTGCATCGAGACCTCGGGCGTCAGGAACAGCTTGTCGCCGTTGACGGGCGAGGCGAACTTCACGCCCTCTTCGCTGATCTTGCGCATGGCGCCCAGCGACCACACCTGGAAGCCGCCCGAGTCGGTGAGGATGGGCTTGTTCCACTTCTCGAACTGGTGCAGGCCGCCGAAGCTCTGCATCACGTCCTGGCCCGGGCGCATCCACAGGTGGAAGGTGTTGCCCAGGATGATCTGCGCGCCCATTTCTTCGAGGCTGCGCGGCATCACGCCCTTGACGGTGCCGTAGGTGCCCACGGGCATGAAGATCGGCGTCTGCACCTTGCCATGGTTGAGCGTGAGCGTGGCGCGGCGCGCGTGGCTGTCGGGGTCGGTCTTGAGGAGTTCGAATTTCAGCATGTCGTTCAGTCCGTGTGTCGTGCGAGCAGCATGGCGTCGCCGTAGCTGAAGAAGCGGTAGCCGCCGGAGATTGCGTGGGCATACAGCGCCATCACGCGCTCGTAGCCCGCAAGGGCCGAGACCAGCATCATCAGCGTGCTCTTGGGCAGGTGGAAGTTCGTCACCAGCAGGTCGACGTGCTGGAACGCGAAGCCCGGCGTGATGAAGATGCGGGTGTCGCCCGCGGCCTCGCCGGTCTTGGCCCATGACTCCAGCGTGCGCACGGTGGTCGTGCCCACCGCCACCACGCGCCCGCCGCGCGCCTTGCACTCGGCGATGGCGCGCTGCGTGGCCTCGGGCACTTCGTAGCGCTCGGCGTGCATCGTGTGCTCTGCAATGTTCTCGGTCTTCACCGGCTGGAAGGTGCCCGCGCCCACGTGCAGCGTGACGCTCGCACGCTGCACGCCGCGCGCTTCGAGTTCGTCCAGCAGGCCCTGGTCGAAGTGCAATGCGGCCGTGGGCGCGGCCACTGCGCCGGGCACGCGCGCGAACACGGTCTGGTAGCGGCTTTCGTCGTCGGCGGAATCGGTGTGCGTGATGTAGGGCGGCAGCGGCACGTGGCCGCAGCGCTGCATCAGCGCGTACGGGTCTTCGCCCGCGTCGCTTTCGAAGCCGAAGCGGAACAGCGCGCCGTCTTCCTCGGGCCAGCGGCCCAGCAGCGTGGCGCGGAAGCCTCCCACCATCTGCAGCGTGGTGCCCACGGGCGGCTTCTTGCTCACCTTCATGTGGGCAACGACCTCTTGGCCCTGCAGCACACGTTCGACCAGCAGTTCGAGCTTGCCGCCGGTCGGCTTCTCGCCGAACAGGCGCGCCTTGACCACGCGCGTGTCGTTGAAGACCAGCAGGTCGCCCGCGCGCAGCAGCGAAGGCAGGCTCTTGAAGATGCGGTCGACCGGGGCGGGGCCTGTGCCGTCGAGCAGACGGGAGGCGGTGCGTTCGGTGGCCGGGTGTTGCGCCACCAGATCGGGTGGCAGGACGAAATCGAAATCGGAGAGCGTAAAAGCGCGCATGGTGCTTGAGGGCCGGACGGGCCCGTTCCAAGGAAGACGGCCGGCATTCTCCCATGCCGAGAAAACCGGGCCGCGGCGTGAGGCTGCACGGGGTTGCCGAGGCAGAATCAGCGGATGGTCGATTCACAAGCAGCCCGCGTTTCTTCGGGGTCCGAACCGGGCGTTGCCCCCGGCCCCTCCGAAGGCGAGCTCTTCAAGAAAATTCTCGGCCATGCCTGGCAGGGCCTGCACCCCGACATTCGCCGCCGCTTCGACAAGAACCCCTCGCCGGGCAAGGCGCTGCACTACCTGGGCGCGCTCAGCGAGCTGCGCTGCTCGCGCTTCGGCCGGTTGCTCGGCCACCTGACGCAACCGATGATCCAGGGCGCGCTCATTCCTTACAGCGACAGCCACTTTCCCGTGGAGATCCAGGTCTACGCGAAGCCGGATGACCCGGCCATCTACAAGCAGCGCATCTACCGCCTGCACGGGCGCAAGCCCATCCAGTTCACCAGCTTCATGCGCGAGAGCGAGCGCGGCGAGGTGCTGGAGTACGTGGGCATGGGCCTGGGCATGAAGCTGGTGCTGAGCGTGGAAAACGGCAGCCTGCATTTCCAGAGCGACGGCTATTTCTGGGACCTGTTCGGCTGGCGCATTCCGTTGCCGGGCCTGCTCACGCCGGGCAAGACCTTTCTCTGGCACCACAACGAAACGCCCGAGCGCTTCAACATCCGCATCGAGATCCGCCACTGCCTGATGGGCACCACCTTCACCCAGGTCGGCGTGTTCGAGGAAGTGCCGGAACCGAAAGCCCCCCGATGATCGACACCCACCTGCTGGCCCTGCAGCTCATGGCCGCCCAGGGCGCGCTCGGCGCCTTCGACACGCTCTACCACCACGAGGGCACCGAGGCGCTGCCGCGGCGCGCCACGGCGGGGCGCGAGCTGTCGATACACGCCACGCGCTCGTCCATCTACTGCGCGCTGTTCATCGGCCTGTCGTCGTGGGCCTGGCACGGCGCATGGGCGTGGGTGCTGCTGGCGGTGTTCGGCGTCGAGATCGTGCTCACGCTGTGGGACTTCGTGGTCGAGGACGGCAGCCGCCTGCTGCCGCCGACGGAGCGGGTCACGCACACGGTGCTGGCCATCAATGCGGGCGCCTTCATCGCGCTGCTGGCGATGAATGCGGTCGACTGGGCCGCGCAGCCGACGGCCATGGTGTGGCAGCCGTACGGCTGGCTCAGTGCCTTCCTCGCGTTGTGCGGCGCGGGCGTGGGTGTGTCCGGGTTGCGCGACGGTCTTGCGGCGCGCGCGATCTTCAAGCGCCAAAGGCAGGCGCAGGCACGCGACGCGCAGGCGCTGGTGCGCTTCGGTTCGAAGCCGCAGCGCGTGCTGGTCACGGGCGGCACCGGCTTCATCGGCCAGTTGCTCGTGCGCCAGCTGCTGGCCGACGGCCATGCGGTGACGGTGTGGACGCGCGACGCGCGCTCGGCCGCCTGGGGCTTCGGCGGTGCGGTGCGCTGCGTGCAGTCGCTGGCGCAGGTGCCCGCGGCCGACGACATCGAGGTGGTCGTCAACCTTGCGGGCGCGCGCATCCTGGGCCTGCGCTGGAGCGAGCGGCGCCAGCAGCAGCTGCTGCAAAGCCGCGAGGGTCTGACGCAGCAGCTGGTCGCGTGGATCGCGGCGCGGCCGCGCAAGCCGTGGCTGCTGCTCTCGGGCTCGGCCATCGGGTACTACGGCGTGCAGCCGCACGGCGACACCACCAAGCTGGCCGAAGACGCGCCGCCGCAGGACATCTTCATGTCGCAGCTGTGCCGGCGCTGGGAGCAGGCCGCGCATGCGGCCGTGGCGCACGGCGTGCAGGTGGCCTGCATGCGCTTCGGCTTCGTGCTGGGCCACCAGGGCTCGCTGCCGCAGTTGCTGCTGCCGATTTCTCTGGGCATGGGCGGTCGGCTGGGCAGCGGGCGGCAGTGGCTGTCGTGGGTGCACGTGCACGACCTGGTCCGCGCCATGGCCCATGTGTGGACCGTGGCGGAAGGCACCGCCGGGCCCGCGACCGCGCGAGCCTGGAACTTCACCGCGCCCGGCGCGTTGAGCCAGGAAGAATTCACCCGCGTGGCCGCCGGCGTGCTGCACCGCCCCTGCTGGATGCCCACGCCCGCCGCGCCCGTCAAGCTGCTGCTCGGCGAACAGGCCGACCTGCTGCTCGAAGGCCAGCGCGTGGTGCCGGCGCGGCTGCTGCAGACCGGCTTTCGCTTCGCGTTTCCCGATGCCCGCAGCGCCTTGACGGACCTTTGCCGCCCGCGCTAGAAGCCCTGCCTGTGCCCGCCAAGAAAGCCCCGACCCCCGCCACTGCCACCGCACCTGCGCCTGCGCCTGCAGGGCCGCCCGGCAGCGGCCTGAGCCTGGTGCAGCGCGCGCTGCGCAAGCTCGGCCTGGTGCGCGACATCGACTTCGCGCTGTACCTGCCGATGCGCTACGAGGACGAGACGCGCATCGTGCGGCTGGCCGACACGCGCGACGGCGACATGGCGCAGGTCGAGGGCGTGGTGACCGACTGCGAGGTGGTGTTCCGCCCGCGCCGCCAACTCATCGCCACCCTCGACGACGGCTCCGACACCTGCGAGCTGCGCTTCTTCAACTTCTATCCGTCGCAGCAGAAGCAGCTGGCGGTCGGCGCCAAGGTGCGCGTGCGCGGCGAGATGCGTGGCGGCTTCGTGGGGCGGCAGATGATGCACCCCACGGTCAAGGCGGCCGGCACCTCGCTGCCCAATGCGCTCACGCCGGTGTACTCGACCGTGGCCGGCCTCGCGCAGCCGGTGCTGCGGCGCGAGGTGCGCTCGGGCCTGGCGCGCGCGGTACTCGACGAGACGATCCCGGTGCAGATCGGCCTGCGCGGCGCGTGGGACCTGCGCGCCGCGCTGAGCTTCCTGCACTACCCGACGCCCGACGTGTCGATGGCAGCGCTCGAAGACCACAGCCACCCGGCGTGGCAGCGCATCAAGGCCGAGGAACTGCTGGCGCAGCAGCTGTCGCAACTGCAGGCCCGGCTGGAGCGCGCGGCGCAGCGCGCGCCGGTGCTGCCCTCGTCCGCCGAGCCGGCCGCGACCTCGCTGCATGCGCAGCTCCTGGCCGTGCTGCCCTTCGGCCTGACCGGCGCGCAGCAACGCGTGGGCGAAGAGATCACCGCCGACCTGGGCCGCCCCATTCCCATGCACCGCCTGCTGCAGGGCGACGTGGGCTCGGGCAAGACGGTGGTGGCCGCGCTGGCGGCGGCGCGCTGCATCGACGCGGGCTTCCAGTGCGCGCTGATGGCGCCCACCGAAATCCTCGCGGCGCAGCATTTCGGCAAGCTGGTCGGCTGGCTCGACCCGCTGCTGGCCGAACGCGGCCTGCGCGTGGCATGGCTCACGGGCAGCCAGAAGAAGAAGGAGCGCGACGAGATGTCGGCCGCCGTCGAGAGCGGCCAGGCGGCGCTGGTCATCGGCACGCACGCGGTCATCTCAGAGAAGGTGCGCTTCAAGAAGCTCGCGCTGGCGATCATCGACGAGCAGCACCGCTTCGGCGTGGCGCAGCGGTTGGCCTTGCGCGGCAAGGCCAGCGGCGACCTGGAGCCGCACCTGCTGATGATGAGCGCCACCCCCATTCCGCGCACCCTGGCGATGAGCTACTACGCCGACCTCGACGTCTCCACGCTCGACGAGCTGCCGCCGGGCCGCACCCCCATCGTCACCAAGCTGGTGGCCGACCACCGGCGCGACGAGGTGATCGAGCGCATCCAGTCGCAGATTTCGCAGGGCCGGCAGGTCTACTGGGTGTGTCCGCTGATCGAGGAGAGCGAGGCGGTCGACCTGCGCAACGCCACCGAAACGCGCGAAGAGCTGGCCGGCACGCTGGGCGATGCCGTCCAGGTCGGCCTGCTGCATTCGCGCATGCCCACGGCCGAGAAGCAGGCCGTGATGGCGGCGTTCACCGCCAATGAAATCCAGGTGCTGGTGAGCACGACCGTGATCGAAGTGGGCGTCGACGTGCCCAACGCCTCGCTCATGGTCATCGAGCATGCCGAGCGCTTCGGCCTGTCGCAGCTGCACCAGCTGCGCGGGCGCGTGGGGCGGGGCGCGGCGGCCTCGGCCTGCGTGCTGCTCTATGCGCCGGGCGACAGCGGGCGCGTGGGCGAGGCGGCGCGCGCGCGGCTCAAGGCCATGGCGGAAACGGGAGACGGCTTCGAGATCGCGCGGCGCGACCTGGAGATTCGGGGCCCGGGCGAGTTCCTGGGCGCGCGCCAGTCGGGCGCGCCGCTGCTGCGCTTCGCCGACCTGGCGACCGACACGCTGCTGCTCGACTGGGCGCGCGAGCTGGCGCCGGTGATGCTGCACAAGCACCCCGAGCTGGCCCAGCGGCACATCGACCGCTGGCTCGGCACCAAGGCCGAGTACCTGAAAGCCTGAAGTCGCTCAGCCCGCCGGCCGGCGCGTGAACGCCAGGATCAGCCCGAAGCCGACCATCATGCTGCCACTCACGCGGTTGAACCAGCGCATGGCGCGGCTGCCATCGGCCAGCCGGCGCATGCGTGCGCCGAGCATCGCGTAGAGCGCGATCGCGACCAGCTCGAACACCAGGAAGGTCACGCCCAGCAGCAGGTAGCTGGAGGCGTACGCGCCGGGCACCACGAACTGCGGAAAGAAGGCGGTGAACACCAGGATGGCCTTCGGGTTGCCCGCTGCCACGGTGAATTCCTGGCGCACCAGCGCGCGCATGGACAGCGGCGCCGAAGCGTCGCGCGACTGCACCTCGGCCGTGGGCGCCGGCGCACGCAGCAGCCGGATGCCGATCCACACCAGGTAGGCCGCGCCGATGTACTTGATGACGTCGAAGGCCATCTCCGACGCCACCAGCACCGCACCCATGCCCAGCCCCGCGATGGCGATCATGATCGCGAAGGCCACGAGCCGCCCGCTGGCCGCCATGACGGCCGGCGACACGCCGTGCTTCGCGCCGTTGGTGACCGACAGCAGGTTGTTGGGGCCGAAGGCCATGTTGATGGCGAAGCAGGCCGGCAGGAAGAGTAGGTAGGCAGACAGGGTCATGGCGTCTCCTTGAAGTGGAAATGGTCAGTTGTCGATGCCGTTTTCGGGCATCTGCCGCGCGTAGACGGCCAGCACGATGCGTTCGGAGTGAATGAGGTAGTCGTTGAGCGACGCCGAGCCCTCGGCGAACTTGCCGGCCTCGATGAGTTCGAGCAGCTTGGTGTTCATGTCCACATAGGGCGCGTGCAGGAACTCCGGGTCTTTCAGCAGGCCGAAGGCCAGCCGCAGCTCGACCAGGATGTGCGCGAACAAGATGTTCAGCCGTTCGCTGTCCGCCAGCTCCACGATGCCCTTGTGGAACTCCATGTTGGCCGTGCCCACGCCCAGCCAGTCGCCGGCGTCGCGGCATTTCAGCGCCGTTTCCACCGCCTCGCGCATGTGCTTCTTGGCCGGATGCCGCGGGTAGGCCTGCGCCAGCGCCTGGCATTCGATGAGCCGGCGCACCCGGTAGATGTCGATGATCGACGCGATGCTCGGCACCGCCACGAACACGCCGCGGTTGGGCGCGTGCTTGAGCAGCCCTTCCTTGGTCAGCGTGCGGAACACCTCGCGCAGGGTGTTGCGCGAAATCTCGAAGCTGTCGGCCAGTGCGGCCTCCGACAGCCGCTGCCCGGGCGAGAACTCGCCCTTCACGATCTTCTGGCGGATGAGTTCGGCGACCCGGTCGTTGAGCGTCTGCGTGCCGGCGGCCGGCGATGCGGGGGAAGTCGGGGAGGCCAGTGAAGTCATTCCAGGAAGGGGAGGATGGAAGGGGCGGGAAAACCGGGTGAACCCGGGCGAACCGGGCCCAGGCGAGTTTGCAGCAGATTGCGCTCCCGGATTGCAGGTTTCAGGCCATGGCCGATGCACCCGGAGCGGGCGCGATCAGGGTTTTCATGGGGTCACCCGGGCACTGTTGTTGGGCACACTAATCATGATTGTTCAACAATCTCTGATTAATGAGTGATTCAGGTGAAATCAATTGCTCATTCATTGGCACGAGGTTTGCATCAAGCGAAGGACCGGCGTTCCCGCGCAAGGTGTCTCTGAATCCATAACGAAAGACCAACATGACTCCTGACATCCCTCATCTGTGGCCGCTGATCGGCGTGGCCGTGATCATTGCGGGCTTCATCCTGCGCTTCAATCCGATGCTGGTGGTGATCGTCACGGCCATCGTGACGGCGGCCGCTGCGGGCTTCGGGCCGATGGCCATCCTCACGGCCATCGGCAACGGGTTCATCAAGACGCGCAACCTGCCGCTGATCATTCTTCTGCCGCTGGCCGTCATCGGGCTGCTTGAGCGCCACGGCCTGCGCCAGCACGCGCAGAACTGGATCAGCCGCATCAAGTCGGCCACCGCCGGGCGCCTGCTGATCGTCTACCTCGCCGCGCGCGAACTCACCGCCGCCGTCGGCCTCACCAGCCTGGGCGGCCACCCGCAAATGGTTCGCCCGCTGCTCGCACCCATGGCCGAAGGCGCCACCGAGACCCGCTACGGCAAGCTGCCCGACCGCCTGCGCCACAAGCTGCGCGCCTATGCCGCGGCCACCGACAACGTGGGCCTGTTCTTCGGCGAGGACATCTTCGTGGCCTTCGGCGCCATCGTGCTGATGAGCACCTTCCTGCACGAGGCGGGCATCGACGTGGAGCCGCTGCACATTGCGCTGTGGGGCATTCCGACGGCCATTGCCGCCTTCATCATCCACTCGTGGCGCCTGCGCCGGCTCGACCAGTCGATCGCGCGCGAGATGGCCGGTGAGAAGGCCCAAGACGCTGTCGTCGCACCTGTTGCGACCCAGGAAGGCCGCTGATCATGATTCTCTCGATCCAGCACCTCTACATCCTGGTCGGCCTGATCCTCGCGGTCACGGCCATCATGACGCTGACCGACCGCCAGCATCCCAAGCGCTACACCAGCGGCCTGTTCTGGGCGCTCTATGCGCTAGTGTTCCTGATCGGCGACAAGCTGCCGCCGGCCGTGGTCGGCGGGGGCGCCATCGTCATGGCGGTCATTGCCGGCCTGCGCGGCGTTGGCGCGGGCAAGCACCGCGAGCCCACGCCCGAGCAATACCAGGCCAGCGCCACGCGCCTGGGCAACAAGCTCTTCATGCCCGCGCTGGCGATTCCGCTTGTCACCGTGATCGGCACCGTGCTCATGAGCAAGGTGAAGATCGGCGACGCCTTCCTGCTCGACCCCAAGAACACCACGCTGGTGAGCCTTGGCGTGGGCTGCGTGGTGGCGCTGGCGCTGGCCTGCTGGCTGACGCGCGAGACGCCGATGCAGGGCATGCGCGAGTCGAGGCGCCTGACCGACGCGCTGGGCTGGGCCGTGGTGCTGCCGCAGATGCTGGGCATGCTGGGCCTGGTGTTCTCCGACGCGGGCGTGGGCAAGGCCGTGGCGTACATCACCACCAGCTACATCAACATGGACATCCGCTTCGTGGCGGTGGTGGTGTACGTGCTGGGCATGGCGCTGTTCACCATCATCATGGGCAACGGCTTCGCGGCCTTCCCGGTGATGACGGGCGGCGTGGGCGTGCCGGTGCTGGTGGGCGTGTACCACGGCGACCCGGCCGTGATGGCGGCCATCGGCATGTTCTCGGGCTACTGCGGCACGCTGATGACGCCGATGGCGGCCAACTTCAACATCGTGCCGGCGGCGCTGCTGGAGCTGCCCGACAAGAACGCGGTGATCAAGGTGCAGATACCGACCGCGGCCGCCTTGCTGGTGGTCAACATCTTCCTGCTGTACTTTCTGATGTTCCGTTGACATGCCACGGAGGTAACGCGCATGACCACCAAAGCCAGGCAGCCGATCGCACCCCGGGTGCTGCTCGCGGGCTTCGAGCCCTTCGAGAACGATCCCGTCAACCCCGCGTGGGAGATTGCCCGCGCGCTCGACGGCTGGGCCTGCGAAGGCGCCGTGGTGCAGGCGCTGCAGCTGCCCTGCGTGTTCGGCCGCGCCATCGACACGCTGGACGCCGCGCTGGCGGACATCCTCGGCAACAAGGCGCCGCTGCCGCTGGTGCTGTGCATCGGCGCGGCGGGCGGGCGCACCGAGATCTCGATGGAGCGCGCCGCGCTGAACGTCGACGACGCGCGCATCCCCGACAACGCGGGCTTCCAGCCCATCGACACCGAGGTGGTGGCCGGCGGGCCGGCGGCCTACTTCTCGACATTGCCCATCAAGGCCATGGTGCGCGACATGCGCGCCGCGGGGCTGCCGGCGGCGGTGTCGAACAGCGCAGGCACCTTCGTGTGCAACCACATCTTCTATGCGCTGATGCACCGGCTGGCGACGCAGCCGGCGCTGGCGCACACGCGCGGCGGCTTCGTCCACGTGCCCTACCTGCCCGAGCAGGCCGCACCCAAGCCGGGCGTGGCGAGCATGGCGCTGGCCGCGCAGGTGGACGCCTTTCGTGTGGGCATACGCACCGCGCTCACCGTGCGCCAGGACGTGCGCGAGACCGCCGGCCGCCTGCATTGACCTTGCATTGACATCCAGGGCGCGCCTCACTGCGCGCCGGAGACGAACACGATGAACATCGACTTGAACAGTGACCTCGGCGAGAGCCTGGGCGTGTGGCGCATGGGCGACGACGCGGCCATGCTCGCCCTCGTGAGCAGCGCCAACGTGGCCTGCGGCTTCCATGCGGGCGACCCGGCCGGCATTCTGCGCACCCTGCGCCAGGCCAGGGAACGCGGCGTGGCCATCGGCGCGCATGTGTCGTACCGCGACCTCGTGGGCTTCGGGCGCCGCAACATGGACGTCGAAAGCGCCGACCTGCGCGCCGACGTGATCTACCAGATCGGCGCGCTCAAGGGACTGGCCGCCGCCGCCGGCACCACGGTGCGCTACGTGAAGCCGCACGGCGCGCTCTACAACACCATCGCCCATGACGAGCGCCAGGCGCGCGACGTGATCGCCGCCATCCAGCAGGCCGACCCCACGCTGTGCCTGGTGGCGCTGGCGGGCTCGCCCTTGCTGGGCTGGGCGCGCGGCGAAGGCCTGCGCGCCGTGGCCGAGGCCTTTGCCGACCGCGCCTACACGCCCAAGGGCACGCTGGTGTCGCGGCGCGAGCCCGGTGCGGTGCTGCACGACGCCGGCGAGGTGGCCGAGCGCATGCTGCGGCTGGCCGCCGACGGCGTGCTCACGGCCATCGACGGCAGCACGGTGCGCATCGAGGCCGAATCGGTCTGCGTGCACGGCGACAGCCCGGGCGCGGTCGAGATGGCGCGCCAGGTGCGCGCGCGGCTGGAGCAGGCGGGCGTGACGATCCGGCCTTTCGTGGACGACCTTGCGAGCGCTGACTAATGACGATGCGCTTTCTTCCGGTCAACCTGAATGCGCTGCTGGTCGAGCTCGACGACCTGCCGCAGACGCTGGCGCTGCTGGCCTCGCTGCGCGCCGAACCCATCGCCGGCATCGAGGAGCTGGTGCCCGCCGCGCGCACGCTGCTGGTCACGTTCCGTCCGGCCGCCATCGGCGCGGACGAACTCGTGAGGCAGATCGGACAGCGCAGCCTCGACGCCTGCGAGACGCGCATCGACAAGCACATCGAGATTGCGGTGCGCTACAACGGCGAAGACCTGGCCGAGGTGGCCGGGCTGCTGGGCATCGCGCCCGAGGAAGTGGTGCGACGCCACACCGGCAGCGACTACACCGTGGCCTTCACCGGCTTCGCGCCCGGCTTCGCCTACCTCTCGGGCGGCGACGCCAGCCTGAACGTGCCGCGCCGCTCGGTGCCGCGCACCCGCATTCCGGCGGGCGCGGTGGGCCTGGCGGGCAGCTTCAGCGGTGTCTATCCGCAGGCCAGCCCGGGTGGCTGGCAGATCATCGGCATCACCGATGCGCCGATGTGGGACCTGTCGCGCGAAACACCGGCGCTGCTGCAGCCGGGCGACACGGTGCGCTTCGTGGATGCCACGGCGCTGCCGAAGGCAGAGCCCGCGGCG
The DNA here is from genome assembly GCF_051216435.1 of Variovorax pasteuri. Taxonomy (NCBI): domain Bacteria; kingdom Pseudomonadati; phylum Pseudomonadota; class Betaproteobacteria; order Burkholderiales; family Comamonadaceae; genus Variovorax; species Variovorax pasteuri. Next base: position 85,126 of record NZ_JBPJZS010000011.1, on the reverse strand, counting down.
GTGGAGGCCGCGCCTTCCCGCCCTGTTGCGGCGAACGGCTGCGCCTTCGAGATCCGTGCCGCCGGGCTGCAGGCGCTGCTGCAGGACGGCGGCCGCCACGGCCAGGCGAAGCAGGGCGTGTCCGCGTCCGGCGCCATGGACCGGCGTTCGCTGCAGGCGGCCAACCGGCTGGTGGGCAACCCTTCGGACGCGGCCTGCATCGAGATCGCCTATGGCGGCTTCCAGTTCGTCTGCCGCGGCGATGCGGTGGTGGCCATCACCGGTGCCGAGGGCCCCGTCACGCTGACCCGCGCCGATGGCGCGGCGTGGCCGCTGCCGCGCTACCAGCCGGTCGCGCTGGCTGACGGCGACACGCTGGCGCTGGGCGAGCCGCAGGCCGGCATCCGCAGCTACCTGGCGGTGCGCGGCGGCTTCGACGTGGCGCCGGTGCTCGGCAGCCTGTCGACCGACACGCTCGCTCGCATCGGTCCGCCGGCCGTGGCCACGGGCGATGTGCTGCCCGTGCGCGCGGTGGCGGCAGGCGCCTTGGTGGGCGCCGCCGAAACGCCGCCGGACGACCTGCCCACGGTGCAACAGGAGGTCGTGCTCGACATCGTGCTCGGCCCGCGCACCGACTGGTTCACGCCCGAGGCGGTCGCCTTGCTGTGCAGCCAGTCGTGGGTGGTCACGCCGCAGTCGAACCGCGTCGGCATCCGCCTGTCGGGCGAGTTGCCGCTGGCGCGCGCCAACCCCGCCGAGCTGCCCAGCGAGGGCACTGCCTACGGTGCACTCCAGGTGCCGCCCAGCGGCCAGCCCGTGCTGTTCCTGGCCGACCATCCGCTGACCGGCGGCTACCCCGTGATCGCCTCCGTCGCCACCCACCACCTGGACCGCGCGGGTCAGATTCCCGTGAACGCGCGCGTCCGCTTCCACCCGATTGCCGCTCCCGGCCCCGTCGCGCCCAGCGCACCGTGAAAGCCCCCCGATGAAAAAACTCCTGATCGCCAACCGCGGCGAAATCGCCGTGCGCATCGCGCGCGCCTGTGCCGACCACGGCGTGCAGTCGGTCGCCGTGTATGCCGATGCCGACCTGAACGCGCTGCACGTGCGCATGGCCGACGAGGCCTGCGGGCTGGAGGGCGACAAGCCCGCCGACACCTACCTGAACATCGCCAAGCTGCTGGCCGTGGCCAGGCGCAGCGGTGCCGACGCGGTGCACCCGGGCTACGGCTTCCTCTCCGAAAGCGCGGCGTTCGCGCAGGCCGTGATCGACGCCGGCCTCACCTGGGTCGGCCCGTCGCCGTCCGCCATCGCGATGCTGGGCGACAAGGTGCAGGCCCGCAAGCTCGCGCTCAAGGTCGGCGCGCCGCTGGTGGCGGGCACGGCCGACCCGGTGAGCAGCGCCGGCGAGGTGCTCGCCTTCGCCGAGACGCACGGCCTGCCGGTCGCGATCAAGGCCGCCTTCGGTGGCGGCGGGCGCGGCATCAAGGTGGCGTGGCGGCTCGACGAGGTCGAAGGGCTCTACGAATCGGCGGTGCGCGAGGCCGTGACGGCCTTCGGGCGCGGCGAGTGCTATGTCGAGCAGTTCCTCGACCGGCCGCGCCACGTCGAGGCGCAGGTGCTGGCCGACACGCACGGCCATGTGGTGGTGGTCGGCACGCGCGACTGCTCGCTGCAGCGGCGCAACCAGAAGCTGGTGGAAGAGGCGCCCGCCCCCTTCCTGAGCGACGAACAGCGCGAGCGCATCCACCAGTCGGCGCGCGACATCTGCGCGGCGGCCGGCTACACGGGCGCCGGCACGGTCGAATTCATGCTGAGCGCGAGCGGTGCGATCTCCTTCCTCGAGGTGAACACGCGGCTGCAGGTGGAGCACCCGGTGACCGAGGAGACCACGGGCATCGACCTGGTGATCGAGCAGTTGCGCATCGCCGAGGGGCTGCCCCTGTCGATCACGCAGACGCCCGCGCCGCGCGGCCATGCCTTCGAGTTCCGCATCAATGCCGAAGACGTGGGGCGCGGCTTCCTGCCGTCGCCGGGGCCGGTGAAGGTGTTCGACGCGCCTTCGGGCCCGGGCGTGCGCGTGGACACGGGCGTGGACGCGGGCTCGCAGGTGCCGGGCACCTTCGATTCGCTGATGGCCAAGCTCATCGTCACCGGCGCCACGCGCGAGCAGGCGATTGCGCGGGCGCGGCGCGCGCTGAAGGAGTTCCGCATCGAGGGGCTGCCCACGGTGCTGCCGTTCCACCGCGCGGTGATGGCGCACCCCGACTTCGTGTCGGGCGACGCGTTCAAGGTGCACACGCGCTGGATCGAGACCGACTTCGCCAACGGCGAGGCCGCGGCGATGCGGCCCGACCCGCTGCCCGACACGGCCCTGTTGCGCACGGCGATCGAAGTGGACGGCCGGCGCATGGCGCTGGGCCTGCCGGCAGTGCTGTTGAGCGGGCTGTCGTCGGCCGCCGGTGCTGCGGGCATGGCGCCCGCCCAAGCGGTCGTGGCGGATGCCGCCGCCGTGGCCGCGCCGGTGTCCGGCACCTTGCAGGGCTGGAAGGTCGCCGACGGCGACGAGGTGGTGCAGGGCGCGGTCGTCGCCGTGATGGAGGCGATGAAGATGGAGATGCAGGTCGTCGCGCACCGTGCGGGGCGCATCGCCTTCGCGGTGGCAGCGGGCGGCCATGTGGCGGCGGGCGCCACGCTGGCGACCATCGGCTGATGCCATGAACCACGCCCCCGTCATCAGCCGCCGGTCATTCACGTTGCTGGCGTGCGGTGCGGGGGCGATGTCGGCGTTGTCAGCGCTGTCCCCCGCCTCGGCCGCGCCCGGTGCCACCGTGTGGCGGCTGGCCACGGGCTATCCGGCGGAGAACTTCCACACCGTCAACCTGCTGGCAATGGCCCAGGAGGTCGAGCTGGCCACCCAGGGGCAGCTGCGCATCGAGGTCCATCCGAAGAACACGCTGGTCGCGCTGAACGCCATCCGCGCCGCGGTGCAGGACGGCAAGGTCGAGGCCGGCGAAGCCATCATGAGCAGCCTGGTCGCCGACGTGCCGATGGCCGGCGCCGACTCGGTGCCGTTCATCACCCACGGCTATGCCGACGCGATGCGGCTGTGGCGCATCCAGCGTCCGCTGATCGAGCGGGCGTTCGCGCAGCGCGGCCTGCGCGTGCTCTATGCCGTGGCGTGGCCGCCGCAGGGCCTGTATGCGAACCGGCCGCTGGGCGGCATGAGCGACCTGCGCGGCCTGCGCATGCGCGCCTACAACGCCACCACCGCACGCATCGCCACGTTGATGGGCGCGGTGCCGGTCGACGTGCCGGCCACCGAGCTCGACCGCGCGCTGGCAGACGGGCGCATCGACTGCATGATGACCTCGGCCGTCACGGGCGTGGAAAGCCGGGTGTGGCAATCGATGCGCTTCTTCTACGACATCGACGCCTGGTTTCCCAAGAACCTCGTGTTCGCCAACGGCAGGGCCTGGGACGCATTGCCCGCGGCCTCGCGCGACGCGCTGACGGCGGCCAGCACGGCCGCCGAGTCGCGCGGATGGGCCGCCAGTGCCACCGCCGCGGCCCGCGCCATGGACGAGCTGCGGCGCAACGGCGTGAAGACCGAACCGGTGCCCTACCTGTTCAGCCGCGACCTCCAGCGCCTGGGGGAGCACTTCTCGCTGGACTGGGTCAAGCAGGCGGGCGTGGGGGCCAACGACATCTTCATTCCGTATTTCGACAAGCACTGAAACACAGGGAGCTACAAAACACAGACCTGCTTAGACCCTGGGCCAGCCGGGTCACGGCCCCTTGCGCATAATTGACGCAAGCTATGACTCTCACCGAACTCAAATACATCGTCGCTGTAGCCCGCGAACGGCACTTCGGCAAGGCGGCCGAGGCCTGCTACGTCTCCCAACCGACCCTGTCGGTGGCCATCAAGAAGCTCGAGGACGAACTCGAGGTCAAGCTCTTCGAGCGCAGCGCCGGCGAAGTGACTGTCACGCCGCTGGGCGAGCAGATCGTGCAGCAGGCGCAAAGCGTGCTCGACCAGGCTGCCAGCATCAAGGAGATCGCCAAGCGCGGCAAGGACCCGCTGGCCGGCCCGCTGAACCTGGGCGTGATCTACACCATCGGCCCGTACCTGCTGCCCGACCTGGTGCGCCAGGTGATCGCCCGCACCCCGCAGATGCCGCTGGTGCTGCAGGAGAACTTCACGGCCAAGCTGCTGGAGATGCTGCGCGCCGGCGAGATCGACTGCGCCATCATGGCCGAGCCCTTTCCCGACACCGGCCTGGCCATGGCGCCGCTGTACGACGAGCCCTTCATGGCGGCGCTGCCCGTCAAGCACAAGTTCGCCGACCGCGAATCGATCACCTCCGAAGAACTGCAGAGCGAGACCATGCTGCTGCTGGGCACGGGCCACTGCTTTCGCGACCACGTGCTCGAGGTGTGCCCCGAGTTCGCGCGCTTCTCCAGCAATGCCGAAGGCATCCGCAAGAGCTTCGAGGGCTCGTCGCTGGAAACCATCAAGCACATGGTGGCCTCGGGCATGGGGGTGACCCTGGTGCCGCGCCTGTCGGTGCCGGCCGAGGCGCTCAAGCCCAAGGTCAAGGGCCGCAAGGAATTCGAGCAGATGGTGCGCTACCTTCCCGTGCGCGACGCGCACGACCGCGAGCCGCCCACGCGCCGCGTGGTGCTGGCGTGGCGGCGCACCTTCACGCGCTACGAGGCCATTGCGGCGCTGCGCAATGCCATCTATGCGTGCGAGCTGCCTGGCGTGAAGCGGCTGTCCTGAAGGCGGCAATTCGGGGAATCGGCCTACGCCAGGGCCGTTTTGAATCGTTGATCGCTGAGATAGAGTGACGCTGTTGCGAAGCCGCACGCCGGCTTCCAGAATCGAAGCGTTTCACCCAAACTTGAAGAAAGAGTTCTCGCCATGGCCAAAGCCCCGAAGAAATCGTCGTCAGCTTCCTCCGCCGGCAAGGTGCCCAAGAAGGGCGGCACGGTGGTCGCGCAGGAGTCGGGCAGCCGCAATGCACCGATCATCAACATCGGCATCGAGCGCCAGGACCGCGCCGCCATTGCCGAAGGCCTGAGCCGCGTGCTGGCCGACACCTACACGCTGTACCTCACCACGCACAACTTCCACTGGAACGTGACGGGCCCGCACTTCAACTCGCTGCATGCGATGTTCATGGGCCAGTACACCGAGCTCTGGAATTCGACCGACGTGCTGGCCGAGCGCATTCGTGCACTGGGTCACTACGCGCCGGGCTCGTACGCCGAGTTCAGCAAGATCGCCACCGTGCCCGACGTGCCGCAGAACCCGCCCAAGGCGATGGAGATGGTGCGCATCCTGGTGAAGGGCCACGAGACCGTGTCGCGCATCGCGCGCGAATTCATTCCGGTGGCCGAAGAAGCCGGCGACGACCCGACGGCCGACATGCTGACCGCGCGCTGCACGGTGCACGACCAGACGGCCTGGATGCTGCGTTCGCTCCTCGAGGACTGATCCCCGTCCCTCGGATTCCGAGACCCTGAAACGAGCGGCACAATGGCCGCTCTTTTTTTGCCCGCCGCAATCGCAATGCTTGCCCGTCGTTTCGCGCTGTACCTCGACCTGATCCGCTGGAACCGTCCCGCCGGCTGGCTGCTGCTGCTGTGGCCCACGCTCGGCGCGCTGTGGTTCGCGGCGGGCGGCTGGCCCGGCTGGCACCTGCTGGTGGTGTTCACGCTCGGCACTTTCCTCATGCGCAGTGCCGGCTGCTGCATCAACGACGTGGCCGACCGCGACTTCGACCGCCACGTGAAGCGCACCGCGCAACGGCCCGTGACCAGCGGTGCCCTGCCGGTCAAGGAGGCGCTGGGGCTCGGTGCCGTGCTGGCGCTGGCGGCCTTCGCCCTGGTGCTCACCACCAACCGGCTCACGGTGCTGTGGTCGTTCGCGGCGCTGGCCATCACGCTGGCCTATCCCTTCGCCAAGCGCTTCGTCTCGGTGCCCCAGGCGGTGCTGGGCATCGCCTTCAGCTTCGGCATTCCGATGGCCTTCGCGGCGGTGCAGTCGACGGTGCCGGTGCTGGTCGTGTGGCTGCTGGCCGGCAACCTGTTCTGGGTGCTGGCCTACGACACCGAGTACGCCATGGTCGACCGCGACGACGACCTGAAGATCGGCATGAAGACCTCGGCCATCACCTTCGGGCGCCTCGATGTGGCCGCGGTGATGACGAGCTACGCGATCTTCCTGGCGATCTGGTGCTGGGCCGGCGCGAGTCACTCGCTGGGCTTGTTGTTCTACGCCGGCATCGCCCTGGCGACGGCGCAGGCTGTGTGGCACTGGCGCCTGATTCATGACCGCACGCGCGACGGCTGCTTCAAGGCCTTCCGCCTGAACCACTGGTTGGGCTTCACCGTGTTCGCCGGCATCGTGGCCGGCTACGCGGTGCGCTGAGGGCTTCTTCGATGCTGGAGAGACTGACGCAGAAGATCGGCCAGGCGGGCTTCTCCGAATGGCACCGCATCACGCAGGAAATGGTCGAGCGCTACTCGGAGCTGTCGGGCGACGGTGAAGGCGAGTGGATCCACCTCGACCCCGAGCGCGCGGCGCGTGAGGCGCCTTACGGCGGCACCATCGTGCAGGGCTTCTTCCAGGTCTCGCACCTGATCCGGCTGACCGGCGAGGCCATGCGCACGCTGCTGCCCTTCGATTCGAACCACGCGCTGAACTACGGCTTCGACCGGCTGCGCTTTGTGCGGCCCATGCCGGTGGGCGCGCGCTTCCGGGCGCGGGTGCGCATACTGGAGGTGACGCCCAAGCCGGACGACAGCTTCCTGCTGAAAGAGGAAGTGCTGCTCGAGCTGGAGGACGGCACCGTCACGCTGGCCGCCGAGTGGCTGTTCTTCCTGGGGCCGCGCGCGCTGCCGCCGGCCTGAGCGCCATCAGCTGCGGCCGAATTCCTCGCCCAGCTCGGCGGCGCGCTTCTGCGCCGCGCGGATCGCGGTCTTGAACTGCGCCTTCACGTCGGCCTGCTGCAGCGAGGTGATGGCTGCGTAGGTCGTGCCGCCCTTGGAGGTGACGCGCTCGCGCAGCACCGAAGGCGGCTCGGCCGCGCTGTGCGCCAGCGCCGAGGCACCGGTGAAGGTGCCGATGGCTAGCTGCTGCGCCTGCTCGGGCGTGAGGCCCATCTCGACGCCGGCTTCGGTCATCGCCTCGATGAAATAGAACACGTAGGCCGGGCCCGAGCCGGACATGGCGGTGACGGCGTCCAGCGCCGATTCGGCATCGACCCAGATCAGTTCGCCGGTGGGCGCCAGCAACTGCCCGACCGTCGCGCGGTCGGCGCTCTCGGCGCCGGGGCGGGCGTACAGGCCCGTCATGCCCTTGCCCACGAGCGCGGGCGTGTTGGGCATGGCGCGCACCACGCGCTCGGTGCCGAGCCAGCTGGCGATGCTGTCCGACGGAATGCCCGCAGCCACGCTCAGGTGCAGGGCGTCGGTCGCGAATTCGCGCACCGGGCGGGCCGCGTCCGCGAAGGTCTGGGGCTTGACCGCCCAGACCACCACGCCGCAGCGCGACAGGGCCTCGCCGGCCTCTGCCTGCGCCGTGATGCCGAAAGACTGGGCGAGCTTCGCGCGGGCTTCCTCGAAGGGCTCGACCACCTCGAACGCGTCCGCCGGTGTGCCTTGCTGGATCAGGCCGCCGATGATGGCGCTCGCCATGTTGCCGCCGCCGATGAAGGCCACGGGCGGCAACGGCGGGAGCGGCGCGGGGCCGGTGCGGGGGAGGAAGGTGACGGCGATGGTCATGGTCGGTCGGTGCGGTCTGTGTAGGCGAAGGCGGCGAACTGGGTCACTTGAAGCGGGTTGAAATTGTCGTCGCTCACGACCACCAGCACGCGCTGGCCGTCTGGCAGCGGCGGCCCCCAGCACATGCCTTCGGTGTTGTCGAGGCGGGACAGGCCGAGCGTCGCGAAGTCGGCCACCAGGGTCTTGGCCGCAGGGCGGTGGTTGCCCGGCGCCAGCGCGTCGACGGCGAGCACGTCGCTGGCCGCGCGGGTGTCGATCTCGTACAGGCGCAGCGAGTTGCCTGTGCCGGTGGCGTAGGCGCGCTCCAGCACCAGCATGCGGTCGGCGTCGAGCATGAGGATCTCGCTCACGCCGTTGTCCGCGTAGGTGCCGGGAACCAGCGGGCGCAGCGGGATGGCGTCGGGCACGTAGGCCACCTGGCGGTCGGCCTGGCCGGTCTGCAGGTCGATGCGGGTGAAGCGGCAGGGGCCGCCGGGCGCACCGACGGTGGGCTCGGGGCCGTCCTGGATCAGGGCGTTTTCCATGCCCAGCCAGGCGAAACGGCCGTCGGGCGTGAGGGTGACGCCCTCGAAGCTGAGGTTGTCGCGCGGGCCGCGGCGCTGCGCCGGATCGGGCTGGAACATCGCCGGCATCGGGAACTCGCGCAGGAAGCGGCCGTCGCGGGCCGACTCGTACAGCGCGGGCCCGAAGCCGCGGGCGACGTCGCCCTCGCTGGTCCAGAGCAGGGTGTTTGTCGCCGGCCGCAGGCGCAGGGCTTCCGGGTCGGGCACGGGCAGCCCGTCGACCGCATGGCGCCGGTTCGGCCAGGGGCCGCCGCCGGGGCGTTGCAGCTGCACCACGCCGATGGGCTCGGGCTGCGCCAGCTGGGGCTGCGGCCAGCGGGCGGTGTAGTAGCGCGCGGGGGCCAGGTCCGACCGGTCATCGCTGATCAGCAGGTACTCCCCCTGGATCGGGTCGTAATCGATGCCCGAGAGGCCGCCTGCCGTGGTGCCCTCTATATTGAAGCGGTGCGGCCATCGGGCTTCGGCGATGCGGCGCAGCCGGCCAGTTCCGGGGCTGGAAGCCGGGGAGGCACTCCTGCACGCGGCCAGGCTCAGCGCCAGCAGGCCGGCCGCGCCCGCCAGAAGGCGCCGGCGCAGGGGCGGCGAAGGGGCGTTCGAAAGGGAGTTCTCGGGGGAGCGCACGCCCCGAAGTCTAGTGCCAGTGCGAAATGCTGGAATGGGGTAGTTGACATCGCTCTGAGTGCGTGCAACAATCGCGGGCTTCGCTTCTAAAAGGCGAAGCTTTCAGCCCAAAGCGGAAGCGCCCCGAGTGGTTCGGGGTGTGGACGACGGGACCAAGACTGACCGCGGTGTCTCCCTCCTGGAGGCTCATCGGTACAAGTTGGGAATATCAAGAAATGATCCAAACTGAATCCCGGCTCGAAGTGGCCGACAACACGGGCGCGAAATCCGTCCTGTGTATCAAGGTGCTCGGTGGCTCCAAGCGGCGTTATGCCAGCGTGGGCGACGTCATCAAGGTGAGCATCAAGGAAGCCGCTCCGCGTGGTCGCGTCAAGAAAGGCGAGATCTACAGCGCAGTGGTGGTCCGCACCGCCAAGGGCATCCGTCGCGCTGACGGCTCGCTCGTCAAGTTCGACGGCAACGCTGCAGTGTTGCTCAACGCCAAGCTGGAGCCTATCGGCACCCGCATCTTCGGACCGGTCACGCGCGAACTGCGCACCGAGAAGTTCATGAAGATCGTGTCGCTGGCACCCGAAGTTCTCTAAGGACACAACGCCATGAACAAGATTCGCAAAGGCGACCAGGTCATCGTGTTGGCCGGTCGTGACAAGGGTAAGCGCGGTACCGTTTCGCTCCGCAAGGACGATTCGCACATCGTCATCGACGGCCTGAACCTCGTCAAGAAGCACACCAAACCGAACCCGCTCAAGGGTACGACCGGTGGCATCGTCGAGAAGTCCATGCCCATTCACCAATCCAACGTGGCGATCTTCAATGCCGCGACCGGCAAGGCCGATCGCGTGGGCATCAAGGTCACCCAGGGTGCTGACGGCAAGCGCGTGGCTGTTCGCGTCTTCAAGTCCAGCGGCGACGAAATCAAGTTCGCCTAAGAGGTACTCACATGGCACGTCTCCAACAACACTATCGCGAAAAGATCGCGAAAGACCTGACTGAAAAGTTCGGCTACAAGTCGCCGATGCAGGTCCCGCGCCTCACCAAGATCACGCTCAACATGGGCGTGGGTGAAGCAGTCGCCGACAAGAAGGTTCTCGACAACGCTGTCGCCGACCTGACCAAGATCGCCGGCCAGAAGCCCGTGGTCACCAAGTCGAAGAAGGCTATCGCCGGTTTCAAGATCCGCGAAAACCAGCCCATCGGCTGCATGGTCACGCTGCGTGGCGTGCAGATGTATGAGTTCCTGGACCGTTTCGTGACCATCGCGCTGCCGCGTGTTCGCGACTTCCGCGGCATCTCCGGCCGTGCGTTCGACGGCCGTGGCAACTACAACATCGGCGTCAAGGAACAGATCATTTTCCCCGAGATCGAGTACGACAAGGTCGATGCCTTGCGCGGTCTCAACATCAGCATCACGACGACGGCCAAGACCGACGAAGAAGCCAAGGCGCTTCTGGCTGGTTTCCGTTTCCCGTTCAAGAACTGAGGCGAACTGTGGCTAAACAATCTTTGATCCAGCGCGAACTCAAGCGCGACAAGCTGGTTGCCAAGTTCGCGGCGAAGCACGCAGAACTGAAGGCGGCTTCCAACGACCTGAAGAAGAGCGACGAAGAGCGCGCAGCAGCCCGCCTGGGCCTGCAAAAGCTCCCGCGCAATGCGAACCCGACCCGCCAACGCAACCGTTGCGCAATCACCGGTCGTCCGCGCGGTACCTTCCGTCAATTCGGTCTGGCTCGCGCCAAGATCCGTGAACTGGCTTTCGCTGGCGACATCCCCGGTGTCACCAAGGCCAGCTGGTAAGCCAGGCAGGAGCAAACAACATGAGCATGAGTGATCCCATTGCCGACCTGCTGACGCGTATCCGTAACGCGCAGATGGTGGCGAAGCCCACTGTGTCGATCCCGTCTTCCAAGGTGAAGGCTGCGATTGCACAAGTCCTGAAGGACGAAGGCTACATCGACGGCTTCGAAGTGAAGACCGATGCAGGCAAGTCCGAACTCGTCATCACGCTGAAGTACTACGCTGGCCGTCCGGTCATCGAGCGTATCGAACGCGTGAGCCGCCCCGGCCTGCGCGTCTACAAGGCCAGTGCAGCCATTCCGCAAGTCCAGAACGGCCTCGGCGTTGCGATCGTCACGACCCCCCAGGGCGTGATGACCGACCGCAAGGCTCGCGCCACCGGTGTCGGCGGCGAAGTTCTGTGCTACGTCGCCTAACCGAGACATCGAGGAGTTACTGAAATGTCCCGAGTAGGAAAAATGCCGATCACCATCCCCGCAGGCGTGGATGTGTCGATCAAGGAAGACCAGATCAGCGTGAAGGGCACGGGCGGTTCGCTCGTCCTGCATCGCAATGCACTGGTCAAGGTCGTCAGCAATGACGGCAAGCTGAGCTTCGAGCCCGCCAACGAGTCGCGTGAAGCGAACGCGATGAGCGGCACGATCCGTCAGCTGGTGAACAACATGGTGGTTGGCGTGACCAAGGGCTTCGAGAAGAAGCTCAACCTGGTCGGCGTCGGCTACAAGGCTGCAGCCTCCAACAACAAGTTGAACCTGCAAGTCGGTTATTCGCACCCGGTCAACATCGAAATGCCGCAAGGCATCACGGTGGCCACTGCGACCCCGACCGAAATCGTGATCAAGGGTGCTGACCGTCAGCGCGTTGGTCAAATCGCCGCTGAGATCCGCGCTGTTCGTCCGCCTGAGCCTTACAAGGGCAAGGGCATCCGTTATTCGGACGAGAAGATCGTGATCAAAGAGACCAAGAAGAAGTAAGGGGCAGCAAAATGATGTTGACCAAAAAAGCACAGCGTCTTCGCCGCTCGCGCCAGACCCGCATTCGCATCGCGACGCAGGGCGTGGCCCGTCTCACGGTGAACCGCACCAACCTGCACATCTACGCAACCGTCATCTCCGACGACGGCACCAAGGTGATTGCAACCGCATCGACGGCAGAAGCCGAAGTGCGTACCTCGCTCGGCGGTTCGGGCAAGGGCGGCAATGCCGCCGCAGCCACCGCAGTCGGCAAGCGCATCGCTGAAAAGGCGAAGGCTGCAGGCGTCGAGAAGGTCGCTTTCGACCGCGCTGGTTTCGCATACCACGGCCGCGTCAAGGCGCTGGCCGAGGCCGCCCGCGAAGCCGGTCTGCAGTTCTAACCGGACACGAGATTCAAAATGGCAAAGATTCAAGCAAGAACGCAGAACGAAGGCCCTGAAGACGGTTTGCGCGAGAAGATGATCGCGATCAACCGCGTCACCAAGGTGGTGAAGGGTGGTCGTATCCTCGGTTTCGCAGCACTCACCGTGGTGGGTGACGGCGAAGGTCGCGTCGGCATGGGCAAGGGCAAGTCGAAGGAAGTGCCTGCTGCCGTGCAGAAGGCAATGGAAGAAGCCCGTCGCAACCTGGCCAAGATCTCGATCAAGAACGGCACGCTGCATCATCGCGTGACGGGTCATCACGGCGCCGCTTCGGTCGTCATGATCCCCGCCCCGAAGGGTACCGGCATCATCGCCGGCGGCCCGATGCGCGCCGTGTTCGAAGTCATGGGCATCACCGACATCGTGGCCAAGAGCCATGGTTCGTCGAACCCCTACAACATGGTTCGCGCCACGCTCGACGGGTTGAAGAACTCGACGACCGCGTCCGCGGTGGCTGCCAAGCGTGGCCTGACCGTCGAAGAAATCTTCGCTTGAGCGCAAGCCTGAAAGAAGCATTCAAATGACGACGCAACAACAAACCCTCAAGGTGCAATTGGTCAAAAGCCCGATTGGCACCAAGGAATCGCATCGCGCGACCGTGCGTGGCCTCGGCCTGCGCAAGCTCAACAGCGTGAGCGAGCTGCAAGACACCCCGGCGGTGCGCGGCATGATCAACAAGATCAGTTATCTGGTCAAAGTTCTGTAAGAGAGACTGATATGGAACTCAATGGCATCAAGCCGGCAGCCGGCGCCAAGCACGCCAAGCGTCGCGTTGGCCGTGGTATCGGCTCTGGCATCGGCAAGACCGCAGGTCGCGGTCACAAGGGCCAGAAGTCGCGCGCAGGCGGTTTCCACAAGGTGGGCTTCGAAGGCGGTCAAATGCCTCTGCAGCGTCGCCTGCCCAAGCGTGGCTTCAAGTCGCACCTGCTGAAGTTCAACGCCGAAGTCACGCTGACTGCCCTCGAGCAGCTCGGCCTGGCCGAAGTGGACGTCCTGGCGCTGAAGCAAGCCGGCCTCGTGGGCCAGCTCGCCAAGGTCGTCAAGATCATCAAGACCGGTGAACTCACCAAGGCCGTCAAGCTGACGGGCGTGGGTGCAACGGCTGGCGCCAAGGCTGCTATCGAAGCAGCCGGCGGCAGCTTCGCCTGATCACCCTCGGACTGAAAGAAGTTCTTCGTGGCAACTAACGCGGCAACGATCGCAAAAACAGGCAAGTTCGGCGACCTTCGTCGTCGGCTCGTGTTTTTGCTGCTCGCGCTCGTGGTCTACCGGGTCGGCGCTCACATTCCTGTGCCGGGTATCAACCCGGACCAGCTGGCAGCGTTGTTCCAGGGCCAGCAGGGCGGCATTTTGAGCCTGTTCAACATGTTCTCGGGCGGGGCGCTGTCGCGTTTCACCGTGTTCGCGTTGGGGATCATGCCGTACATCTCGGCGTCGATCATCATGCAGTTGATGACCTACGTGATTCCTACCTTCGAGCAATTGAAGAAGGAAGGCGAGGCTGGCCGCCGCAAGATCACTCAGTACACGCGTTACGGCGCGCTGGGTCTGGCACTGTTCCAGTCGTTCAGCATCTCGGTGGCGCTCGAGTCGTCGGCCGGCCTGGTCATCGCACCCGGCTTCGGCTTCCGCCTGACCGCCATGGTGAGCCTGACGGCCGGTTCGATGTTCCTGATGTGGCTCGGCGAGCAAATCACCGAACGCGGCCTGGGCAACGGCATCTCGATCCTGATCTTTGCAGGTATCGCAGCTGGCTTGCCCAATGCCATCGGCGGCCTGGCGTCCCTGGTGACAACCGGTGCGATGAACCCCATCATTGCGCTCTTCATCATCGCGGTCGTGGTGCTGGTCACCTACTTCGTGGTGTTCGTGGAACGTGGTCAGCGCAAGATCCTCGTGAACTATGCGCGGCGACAGGTGGGCAACAAGGTCTATGGTGGCCAGTCTTCGCACCTGCCGCTGAAGCTGAACATGGCTGGCGTGATCCCGCCGATCTTCGCTTCGTCGATCATCCTGCTGCCCGCAACGGTGGTTGGCTGGTTCAGCACGGGCGAAGGTGGTTTCCGCTGGATCAAGGACATCGCTGGCGCGCTGCGTCCGGGTGAGCCGATCTATGTGCTGCTGTATGCCGCTGCGATCGTTTTCTTCTGCTTCTTCTACACGGCTCTCGTGTTCAACAGCAAGGAAACGGCCGACAACCTGAAGAAGAGTGGAGCATTCATTCCTGGCATTCGCCCGGGTGACCAGACCGCTCGCTATATCGACAAGATTCTGGTTCGCCTGACGTTGGCCGGCGCGGTGTACATCACCTTCGTCTGCCTGCTGCCAGAGTTCCTGATCCTGAAGTACAACGTGCCGTTCTACTTCGGTGGTACCTCCCTGCTGATCATCGTGGTCGTCACGATGGACTTCATGGCCCAGGTGCAAAACTACATGATGTCCCAGCAGTACGAATCGCTGCTGAAGAAGGCTAACTTCAAGACATCGTAGGGCTGTGTTTTTCAGTATTGAGTCCGGGCGGTAGACCGCCACGTTAAACAGTTTTAGGAGAATGAAATGAGAGTTTCGGCTTCGGTCAAAACCATCTGCCGTAATTGCAAGGTCATCCGCCGTAAAGGTGTGGTGCGTGTGATTTGCACCGACCCGCGCCACAAGCAGCGCCAGGGTTGATTGAAGAGTATTAGAGGACGCACATGGCACGTATTGCTGGCATCAACATCCCGCCGCACAAGCACGCTGAAATCGGCCTGACCGCCATTTTCGGTATCGGTCGCACCCGCGCCCGTCAAATCTGCGAAGCGAGCGGCATCGAATATTCGAAGAAGATCAAGGATCTGACCGACGGCGATCTCGAGAAGATCCGTGATCAGATCGCTCTCTTCACCATCGAAGGCGATCTGCGTCGCGAAACGACGATGAACATCAAGCGTTTGATGGACATCGGTTGCTATCGCGGCTTCCGTCACCGTCGCGGCCTGCCGATGCGCGGCCAGCGCACGCGCACCAATGCCCGCACCCGCAAGGGTCCGCGCAAGGCTGCGCAGTCCCTGAAGAAATAAGGATAGACCAGCATGGCTAAAGCACCTGCAAACAACGCCGCACAGCGCGTTCGCAAGAAGGTTCGCAAGAACGTTGCGGACGGCATCGCCCACGTGCATGCCTCGTTCAACAACACCATCATCACGATCACCGATCGCCAGGGCAACGCCCTGTCGTGGGCTTCGTCGGGTGGCCAGGGCTTCAAGGGCTCGCGCAAGTCGACGCCGTTCGCTGCGCAGGTGGCTTCCGAAGTTGCCGGCCGTGCTGCTGTTGAACAAGGTATCAAGAACCTCGACGTCGAGATCAAGGGCCCCGGCCCCGGTCGCGAATCGTCGGTGCGCGCACTGGCTGCGCTCGGCATCCGGATCAATTCCATTGCCGACGTGACGCCCGTTCCGCACAACGGCTGCCGCCCCCAGAAGCGTCGCCGCATCTGAGCGTCAGTCTGCAAGGCGCAGCCGGCTTTGAATAGCGGCTGCGCATTTGTTTTTTATCTAAGCCCACCGCCATCCGCGTCTCGCAGGTGGCTCCCGCAGGCAACTGCGGCAGATACACAAAGGAAAAATCGTGGCACGTTACCTCGGCCCCAAGGCCAAACTTTCCCGCCGTGAAGGCACCGACCTGTTCCTGAAGAGCGCCCGCCGCTCGATCCAGGACAAGGCCAAGTTCGACTCCAAGCCCGGCCAACACGGTCGCACCTCGGGTCAGCGCACTTCCGACTACGGCCTCCAACTGCGTGAAAAGCAGAAGGTCAAGCGCATGTACGGCGTGCTCGAGAAGCAATTCCGCCGCTACTTCGAAGAAGCCGATCGTCGCCGTGGCAACACCGGCGCCAACCTGCTGTTCATCCTCGAATCGCGCCTGGACAACGTCGTCTACCGCATGGGCTTCGGCTCGACCCGCGCTGAAGCGCGTCAACTCGTGTCGCACAAGGCGATCACGGTGAACGGTCAGTCGGTCAACATCCCGTCGTACCTGGTCAAGACCGGTGACGTGATCGCCGTGCGCGACAAGTCGAAGAAGCAGAACCGCATCGTCGAAGCGCTCCAGCTCGCCCAGCAAGTCGGTATTCCGGCATGGGTCGATGTGAACGCCGACAAGGCCGAAGGCACGTTCAAGAAGGTGCCCGATCGCGACGAATTCGCAGCCGACATCAACGAATCGCTGATCGTCGAACTCTATTCGCGTTGATTTTTTCTTCCCGCATCCGCCCTTCGGCGCATGCGGGAGATTGTTATTGTTGTTCACGTTCCTGCCCCGCACTCTGCTGCGGGTCAGGTGCTTCACCAGCCTTACCGGTGTAACGAGCCGGGGGTATTGAGAGGAAGTCTGCATGCAAACCACCCTGCTGAAACCCAAGACCATTCAGGTCGAGCAACTTGCGCCGAACAAGGCCAAGGTCACGCTCGAACCTTTCGAGCGCGGCTACGGCCACACGCTCGGCAACGCGCTGCGTCGCGTTCTGCTGTCGTCCATGGTGGGCTACTCGGCCACCGAAGTCACGATCGCTGGCGTTCTGCATGAGTACTCGTCAATCGACGGTGTGCAGGAAGATGTCGTCAACATCCTTCTGAACCTCAAGGGCGTGGTGTTCAAGCTCCACAACCGCGACGAAGTCACGCTGAGCCTGCGCAAGGACGGCGAAGGCCCTGTCCTGGCCTCGGACATCCAGACCCCGCACGACGTCGAGATCATCAATCCTGACCACGTGATCGCGCACCTGTCGCAAGGCGGCAAGCTCGACATGCAGATCAAGGTCGAAAAGGGTCGCGGCTACGTGCCCGGCACGATGCGCCGCTACGCGGACGAGCCGACCAAGTCGATCGGCCGCATCGTTCTCGACGCGTCGTTCTCGCCCGTGAAGCGCGTGAGCTACACGGTCGAAAGCGCCCGTGTCGAACAGCGTACCGACCTGGACAAGCTGCTGGTCGAGATCGAGACCAACGGTGCGATCACCGCCGAAGACGCAGTGCGCGCATCGGCTAAAATCCTGGTCGAGCAGCTCGCCGTGTTTGCGCAGCTCGAAGGCGGCGAACTCGCCGCATTCGATGCACCCGCACCGCGCAGCGCACAGCAATTCGATCCGATCCTGCTGCGCCCTGTCGACGAACTCGAACTGACGGTGCGCTCGGCCAACTGCCTGAAGGCCGAAAACATCTACTACATCGGTGACCTGATCCAGCGCACCGAGAACGAGTTGCTCAAGACCCCTAACCTGGGTCGCAAGTCGCTCAACGAAATCAAGGAAGTCCTCGCTTCGCGCGGCCTGACCTTGGGTATGAAGCTCGAAAGCTGGCCACCGGCCGGCCTCGACAAGCGTTGATTTGAATTTTTGAAGGTTGGCCCAGAAAAGGGCCAGTGCACCGGGCAGTACCTGACACGGCTGCCTGTTTTTATAAAGTAAAGGAAAAGCACCATGCGTCACGGTCACGGACTCCGCAAACTCAACCGCACCAGCTCGCACCGCCTTGCGATGCTGCAGAACATGATGAATTCGCTCATCGAGCACGAAGTCATCAAGACCACGGTCCCCAAGGCCAAGGAACTGCGCCGCGTCATCGAACCGATGATCACGCTCGCCAAGAAGCCCACGCTGGCCAATAAGCGCCTGGCCTTCGACCGCCTGCGCAGCCGCGACAGCGTCGTCAAGCTCTTCGGCGAACTCGGCCCGCGTTTCGCCGCGCGCCCGGGCGGCTACACCCGCATCCTGAAGATGGGTTTCCGCGTGGGCGACAACGCTCCGATGGCGCTCGTCGAACTGGTCGACCGTGCTGAAATTAAAGACGACGCAGCTGAGCAAAACGCTGCTGAATAAGCTATAATTTATACTTGCCGCGCGATGGAGCAGCCTGGTAGCTCGTTGGGCTCATAACCCAAAGGTCGCAAGTTCAAATCTTGCTCGCGCAACCAATTTAAAAGGCCCTTTGAATTTCAAAGGGCCTTTTTTCTTGGCTCGGTAAATGAATTGAAAAAGCCCTCGCAATGAGGGCTTTTTTGTTTCCAGAGTTTCCGAAGATGAACCTCAGCCGTGCCAGGCCGAGCAACGGATCACGCTGCAGAAGTTGCCCCGGTGAAAGTGCGGCTCCTTGTCCGCGATCACGTCTGCCTTGACGTTGCCGAAGGTGCTCTGTGGCTTGTGCCGGATGCCTTCATAGAAGGCCTGGATGATGTCTTCCTTGAAGTTTTCCGTGCGTGGATGCGCATGCACGACCCGCGCGCGCTCGGCCTCGCTGAACTCCTTGTAGGTCAGCCCCAGCACGTCCATCTCGACACCGGCCGTGACCAGCGCCACCACCGGATGCATGTGCTGCGGAATCCCGGGCGTCGTGTGCAGCGCGATCGCCGTCCACACCAGGTCGATGTCCTGTTGCGTGATCCCGTGTCCCCGCAGAAAGTCCCGCGCCACGTTCGCGCCGTCGACCTCGAAACGCTCGTGCGCGCTGCTGTGCTCTTTCAGCAGGCCCATGTCGTGGAACATCGCGCCCGCGTACAGCAGCTCCGGATCGAACGTGAGCCCGCGGCGTTTGCCGGCCAATGCGCCGAAGTAGTAGACCCGGCTCGAGTGGTGGAACAGCAGCGGCGGTGCCGTGTCCCGGACCAGTTCGGTGATCTCGTGTGCAAGCTTGCTGTCGGGGATGCGCACCCCTTCGATGTCTGTCGTCGTCAAAGCCATGTGGATTCTCCTGTGCGTGTGAGCATGACTCTAGGGTTCGGATAGAGTGTCCTGAATCGCCATGAAGCGACGAATCCAGCCATTCCACGACCGAAGGAGACACCGACATCGCACGCAGCGCCAAGACCATCGCGATCCTCGCCATGCCCGGCGTCCAGCTGCTGGACGTGTCGGGCCCGCTCGATGTATTCGCCGAAGCCAACGTACAAGCCCGTGCGGAGGCCTATCGCATGCGGGTCATCGCGAGCCGGCGCGGCGCCATTCGCAGCTCGTCAGGCGTGCGGCTGATGCCGGACGCGGTGATAGGCGACGAGATGAACGAGCCCATTCACACGCTGCTCGTCGCCGGCACGCCGCATGCGGCAAGCACACTGTTCGACCTCGACGTGACCGCATGGCTGCGCCAGCGCACACCGAAGGTGCGCCGCTTCGGCTCCGTCTGCAGCGGTGCCTTCGTGCTGGCGCAGGCCGGCTTGCTGAACGGCCGTCGTGTGACCACGCATTGGGCGGTGGCCGATCAACTCGCACTGGATTTCCCTTCGGTCACCGTCGATGCAGACGCCATCCACGTTAGCGACGGCCGCGTACGCACCGCCGCCGGCGTGACCGCGGGCCTCGACCTGGCGCTCGCTCTGGTGGAAGAAGACCTGGGCCGCGAAATCGCGATGAAGGTCGCCGCTCAGCTCGTGATGTTCTTCAAGCGCCCCGGTGGCCAGATGCAGTTCAGCCGCAAGGGCGAAGCCGCACCCACGGGGCGTTCGGCCTTGCAGGAGGTCCAGCGCTGGATCGCGGCGAACCCCGCCATGGCCCATGGCGTCGCGAATCTCGCCGCGCGCATGGGCCTCAGCGAGCGCCATTTCGCGCGGCTGTTCAGGCAAGAAGTGGGGGTCACGCCCGCGGCATGGGTGGAAGAGATTCGCGTGGCCGCCGCGCGCCGCCTGCTGGAGGTGGGGGACGCCGCACCCAAGCAGGTGGCGTCGCTGTGCGGCTTTGCCGATGCCGACACGCTGCGCCGTGCGTTCCGGCGTCAGGTCGGCATCACGCCTGCGGAGTACCGCAAGCGCTTTGCGCACGCCATCGTGTGAGCCACGATGGCGGTGCGCGGGAACGGCATCAGTCGGGAACGACCGCCGTCACCTCGATCTCGACCTTCGCGCGGTGCTCGACCAGCGCCGCCACCTGCACGCAGGTCATGGCCGGGAAGTTGCGGCCCATCGCATCGCGATAGACGGGGCCGAGCTCGGAGAGCCGGCGGCTGTATTCGTCGCGGTCCGTCACGTACCAGGTCATGCGCACCATGTGCTCGGGGCCCGCTCCGCCCGCGCGCAGCACCTCGACGATGTTGCGCAGTGCCAGCCCGCACTGTTCGATGAAGTCGTCCGACTCGAACTGCTGCTGCGCATTCCAGCCGATCTGGCCGCCGACGAACAGCATCGTGCCGCGCGCGGCAATGCCGTTCGCATAGCCCTTGGGAGGCAACCAGCCTTCAGGCTGCAGGAGTTTGTTGATCATGGTGTGGTGTTGAGTTGTCTCAGTTTGAATCGCTGGAGCTTGCCGGTCTCGGTGCGCGGAAGCACCGTTACGAACTCGATCTCGCGCGGGTATTTGAACGGCGCGATCGTCGCCTTCACGTGGTCCTGCAGCGCCTTCACCAGGGCTGCGTCGCCTTGCTGGCCGGGCTTGAGCACGCAGAACGCCTTCACGATCATGCCGCGGTCCGCATCGGGTTTGCCGATCACGCCGCACTCGGCCACGGCCGGGTGCTTGAGCAGGGCATCTTCGACCTCCGGGCCGCCGACGTTGTAGCCGGCCGTGATGATCATGTCGTCGGCGCGCGCCTGGTAGAAGAAGTAGCCGTCGTCGTCCTGCACGAACGAGTCGCCGGGGTAGTTCCAGCCGTTCTTCACGTAGTCGGTCTGGCGCGGGTCTTCGAGGTAGCGGCAGCCCACGGGGCCTTGCAGCGCGAGCTTGCCGACGGTGCCGCGCGGCACCTCGTTGCCCGCGTTGTCCACCACCTTCGCGATGAAGCCGGGCACCGCCTTGCCGACCGCGCCGCGGCGCACGTCGTCGCCGGCGGCCGAGATGTAGATGTGGAACACCTCGGTGCCGCCGATGCCGTCGAGCATCTCGATGCCCGAGGCTTCCTTCCACAGCTGGCGCGTCGCGTCGGGCAGCGCCTCGCCGGCGCTCACGCTGATGCGCAGCGTGGGCAGGCCGTGCTGCTTCACGAACGGCGCCATCTGGCGATAGAACGTGGGCGCGGTGTAGCAGATGGTCGCACCGACCTCGTTGATGAGCTTCACGAGCCCTTCGGGCGTGAACGGCGCATCGGCGAAGTAGACCGAGGCACCAGCCCACATCGGAAACACCAGCAGCCCGCCGAGCCCGAAGGTAAAGGCCAGCGGCGGCGAGCCGATCACGATGTCGTCGCTGCGCGCGTGCAACACATGGCGCGGCCAGGTCTCGCACATCGCGAGCACGTCGCGGTGCGTGGTGACGGGCGCCTTCGGCTTGCCCGTGGTGCCCGAGGTGAACGCGAGCAGCGCGATGTCGTCCGATGCCGTGCGGCAGGCCTTGAACACGCCGCTCTTCGTTGCTGCGCGTGCAGAGAGGGAGTCGGGTGCGTCGGGCTTGTTGAACGCGATCACCGTGGCAAGCACCGGGTACTCGCGCTGCGCGATCAGGAGTTCGTCGAGCAGGCGCCCGTCGCACAACGCGGCCACGGGCCGTGCCTTGTCGATGATCTCGCCCAGTTCCTTCGCACGCAGCAAAGGCATCGTGGCCACGGCAATGAGGCCCGCCTTCACCACCGCCAGCCACGACAGCGCCATTGCCACCGAATTGCCGCCGCGCAGCAGCACGCGGTTGCCCGGCACCAGCCCGAGGTCTTCCGTCAGCACCTGCGCGATGCGGTTGACCTCGACGGCCGCTTGCGCGTACGTCAGCGTGCCTGCGGGCGAACGCAGCATCGGCTTGTCGCCGAAGCCTTTCGCGGCGGCCTTGTCGAGCAGCTCCTCGACCAGGTTCAGCTGGTCGGGCAACTGCAGCTCGGGCAGCTCATAGCGAAAGACGGGCAGCTGCTCGGCAGGCGGCAGGCGGTCGTGAACGAAGCGGTCGACTTGGGCAGACACGGTATTTATCCCCGCAGAACGGATTTGCCAATGATCAGTTGTTGAACTTCCGTCGCGCCTTCATAGATGCGCAGCGAACGGATGTCGCGGTAGAGGCTTTCAATCTTCGTGCCAACCTTCACGCCCAGGCCGCCGTGCATCTGCAGGGCCATGTCGATCACGCGGCTTGCGTTCTCGGTGGCGCACATCTTGGCCATGGCGGCGGCAGCGGACACGTCGCCGACCGCGGGTGCACCGCGTTGCTCCGCGTCGTCGCGCATCCATGCCGCGCGGTAGGTGAGCAGTGCGGCACTGTCGATCAGCGCGGCCATCTCGCCGAGCTTGGCCTGCGTGAGCTGGAAGTCCGCGAGCGTCTGGCCGAACATGCGCCGGTTCTTCGAATGCGAGATGGCTTCCGCCAGCGCGCGTCGGCCCATGCCGAGTGCCGCGGCAGCGACCGATGCGCGGAAGATGTCGAGCGTGCGCATCGCCAGCTTGAAGCCGCCGTTGAGCTCCCCGAGTTGCGCGGTGCGCGGCACGACGCAGTTCTCGAAGCGCAGTGTCGCGAGCGGATGCGGCGCCATCACGTCGATGTGCTCGGAGCTGTCGAGGCCCGGTGTCGTCGCATCGACGATGAAGGCCGTGATGCCGCGCGTGCCACCGTTCGGATCGGTCTTCGCGAACACGCAGTAGAAGTCGGCGATGCCGCCGTTGCTGATCCAGGTCTTCTCGCCGTTCAGCTTCCAGCCATCGGCCGTCGCTTCGGCGCGCATCGCCATCGCGCCCACGTCGGAGCCCGCTTCGGGCTCGCTGAGCGCGAAGGCCGCGATCTTGCTGCCCTTCGCAACTGCAGTCAGGTAGTTCGCATGCTGCTCGGGCGTGCCCGCGAGCGTGATCGCACCGCTGCCCAGGCCCTGCATCGCGAAGGCGAAGTCGGCAAGCGGCGAATGGAAGGCGAGCGTTTCGCGCAGCAGCACGAGTGCGCGCGAGTCGAGGCGCTCGAGCGCCCCGCCCGAGGTGCCCGGCACGCAGTAGCGCAACCATCCACCCTCGCCGAGGCGCCGCACCCAGTCGCGGCATGCGGCGCGATCGTCATGTTCGTCCACCTCCTGTGCCGCCGCCCAAGGCAGCAGGCCATCGGCCAGCGCGCGGTGCGCGTCGTCGAAGAAGGGCAGTGCGAGGTGCGCGGTCGAGGGCGGCGCGGGTGCTTTGGTCATCATCGCGTCAGTCTCCGCCGAACACCGGCTTGCGCTTGGCCGCGAAAGCTTCGTAGGCACGCTTGAAGTCTTCGGTCTGCATGCAGATGGCCTGGGCCTGCGCCTCGGCTTCGATGGCCTGGTCGATGGTCATCGACCATTCCTGCGCGAGCATGGTCTTGGTCATGCCGTGCGCGAAGGTCGGGCCTTCGGCCAGGTCGCGCGCCACCTTGGTGGCGGCCTCGAGCAGCGCATCGCTTTCGTGCAGCGCATTGAAGAAGCCCCAGGCATGGCCTTCCTGCGCCGTCATGGCGCGGCCGGTGAACAGCAGCTCCGACGCACGGCCCTGGCCGATCACGCGCGGCAACAGTGCGCACGCACCCATGTCCGCGCCAGCAAGGCCCACGCGCGTGAACAGGAACGCGGTGCGCGTGGCAGGCGAGCCGTAGCGCAGGTCGCAGGCCAAGGCGATCATCGCGCCGGCACCGGCGCACACGCCGTCGATCGCACCGACGATGGGCTGCGGGCAGGCGCGAATGGCCTTCACCAGGTCGCCCGTCATGCGCGTGAACTCCAGCAGCTCGGGCATGCGCATGCCGGTCAGCGGGCCGATGATCTCGTGCACGTCGCCGCCCGAGCAGAAGTTGCCGCCCGCGCCGGTGACCACGATCACCTTCACGTCGGTGGCGTAGTTCAGCGCGCGGAACAGGTCGCGCAGTTCGGCGTACGAGTCGAAGGTCAACGGGTTCTTGCGCTCGGGCCGGTTCAGCGTGACGGTGCCGATGCCGTTGTCGTAGCTCCATGCGAAGTGCTCGGCCTTGTAGGCTGCCTTCGCTTCGAATTGGGCGCGCATGGGATTGCCTGCGCCGATGTAGTGCTTCATTCGGTCTCCGCCATCGATTGGTTGTGTGAGTGTTGCTTGACCTTGCCGAGCAGCTTGTGCAGCTGCGCGATCTCCTTGGTGCTGAGGCCGGAGAAGGCCCCGACGATCCAGTCTTCGTGCTGTTGCGCCATCTCGTTGAAGAGCTTGCGTCCGCGCGCCGTGAGGCGCACGCGCCAGGCGCGGCGGTCGCCTTCGACGTTGATGCGCTCCACCAGGCCTTCGGTCACCAGCTGGTCGGTGATGCCCGTGACGTTGCCGCCCGTGACCATCATGCGGCGCGAGAGCTCGTTCATCTTCAGGCCCTCGGGCGAGCGCTCGAGTTGCGACATCAGGTCGAAGCGCGGCAGCGTGGTGGTGAACTGCGAGCGCAGCTCGTTGCGCACCTGCTTCTCGATCAGCTGGGTGCATGTAAGCAGCCGCAGCCAGAGCCGAAGGGCTTCCGGATGTTCGCTGTGCGCGCGCGCTTCGAGGTCCATGTCAGTGCGTCTCGTCCGTGTTCGCGGCGGCAGCCGATGCGGTGGCCGCGGCGATCTGCTGTTGCTTGGCGATCTCGCGGTACATCTGGTCGCGCCCGCTCAGGTACTGCTTCGGCCAGTCGACGTAGCGGCTTTGCAGCTTGGCCGCTTCGTGCAGCGTCCACGCCGGGTCGGCCAGGTGCGGGCGCGCCACGGCGCACAGGTCGGCGCGGCCGGCCGCGATGATGCTGTTGGCCTGGTCGGCGTCGGTGATGGCGCCGACCGCGATGGTCGCAATGCCGACCTCGTTGCGGATGCGGTCCGAGAACGGCGTCTGGTACATGCGGCCATACACCGGTTTCGCGGTGCGCGTGGTCTGGCCGGACGACACGTCGATGAAGTCTGCGCCGGCTTGCTTGAACAGGCGCGCGATCGCCACCGCATCGGCGTCGGTGTTGCCGCCGGGGGCCCAGTCGTGCGCGGAGATGCGCACGCTCATGGGCTTGTCTTCGGGCCACGCGGCGCGCATGGCGCGGAACACCTCGAGCGGATAGCGGCAGCGCGCTTCGATGTCGCCGCCGTATTCGTCCGTGCGCAGGTTGGTCAGCGGGCTGATGAAGGCCGACAGCAGGTAGCCGTGCGCGCAGTGCAGCTCGAGCCAGTCGAAGCCGGCCTCCAGCGTGCGGCGCGTGGCGTCGACGAACTGGTCGCGCAGCGTGTCCATCTGCTCGCGCGTGATCGCGGCGGGCAGCTGGTTCTGTTCGCCGTAGGGCACGGCGCTCGCGCCCAGCACCGGCCAGTTGCCGCTTTCCAGCGGCTCGTCGGTGCCTTCCCAGCCCACGCGCGTGGAGCCCTTGGGGCCGCTGTGGCCGAGCTGCATCGCGATCTTCGCGCTCGACTGCGTGTGCACGAAATCGACGATGCGCTTGAACGCGGCCTGCTGCGTGTCGTTGTAGAGGCCCGTGCAGGCCGGGGTGATGCGGCCTTCGGGCGTCGGGCTCGTCATTTCGACGAACACCATCGCGGCGCCGCCGAGCGCGCGCGCGCCCAGGTGCACCAGCAGGAAGTCTTGTGGCACGCCGTCGACCGCGCTGTAGGTGGCCATCGGCGACACCAGGATGCGGTTCTTCAGCGTGAGCCCGCGCACGGTGTAGGGCATGAGCATCGGCGGCATCGCCTTGCCGCCCGCCAGCCACTGCTCGTAGCCGCCGAGCCATTGCGTGTCGCGCACGCGCAGGTTCTCGTGGCTGATGCGTTGCGACCGGGTGAGCAGCGAATAGGCGAACTGCTCGATCTGCATGCCGGTGTAGCGCGGCACGTTCTCGAACCATTCGGTGGAGTTGCGCGCGGCGTTCTGGATCTTCAGCACCTCGACGCTGCGGCGCGCTTCGTAGCCTTCGAGCACATGGTCGACGGTGCCGCCCTGCGCGAATTCGTTGGCCAGGTCGATCGCGTCTTCCAGCGCGAGCTTGGTGCCCGAGCCGATGGAGAAGTGCGCCGTGTGCGCGGCGTCGCCCATCAGCACCACGGGCACCGAGCGGCCCTCGACGTCGATGCGGTGCGTCCAGCGCTCGCACACCACGCGCGGAAAGCGGATCCAGTTGGCCGAGCCGCGCAGGTGCGTGGCGTTGCTGATGAGCGAGTGGCCGCCCAGGTACTTGGCGAACAGCTTCTCGCAGAAGGCGACGGCCTCGGGCTGCTCCATCTGGTCCAGGCCATGGGCCTTCCACACGGCTTCGGGCGTCTCGACGATGAAGGTCGAGGTCTTGTCGTCGAACTGGTAGGCGTGCGCCTGGAACCAGCCGTGCTCGGTCTCTTCGAAGGCGAAGGTGAAGGCGTCGAAGGTCTGGTGCGTGCCCAGCCACACGAAGCGGCATTCGCGCAGGTCGACGTCGGGCTTGAACACTTCGGCGTAGCGCTGGCGGATGCGGCTGTTCAGGCCGTCGCTGGCAATGACCAGGTCGGCGTTGTACTTGGCGGCAACCGCCTGGTCGTCGGCGGCATCGGTTTCAAAGACCAGTTCCACGCCGAGCGCGAGGCAGCGTTCCTGCAAGATGTTGAGCAGCCGCTTGCGGCCGATGCCGCAGAAGCCGTGACCGCCCGAGCGCACCTGGCCGCCCTTGAAGAAGACCTGGATGTCGTCCCAGTGGTGGAACTCGTTGCCGATGAGCGCCGCGGTGGGACCGTCGGCCGCGCGCAGGTTGCCCAGCGTCTGGTCGCTCAGCACCACGCCCCAGCCGAAGGTGTCGAAGGGGCGGTTGCGCTCCAGCACGGTGATCTGGAGCGCCGGGTTGCGCGCCTTCATCAGCAGGGCGAAATACAGGCCTGCCGGCCCGCCGCCGATGCACAGGATGCGTTGGAGGTCCGAGGCGGGAGCGGTTTTGACCGTGCTGAGGCTGTTCATGGTTGAATAGTTTAGGCATAAACAATCTGCTGTCAATGAGGATTCGTAACGGGGCCGGCGCGCCGCTCGGCGCCCCCGCCGGCGCGGGGAGTCATGCAAAAACTTTGAAAAATCAATACCATGGCCCCCATGCAAAACTTGATACTGAAGATCGAGTCGCAGCTGGCCTCGCTGCCTGTTCCCATTGCCCTGGAACTGCCGGACGGCCGGCGCGTTGCCCAGGCGGGGGCCCGCGTCACGCTGGCTTTCAAGGAGTGGAAGGTGCTTGCCAAGCTGGCCGCCCACCAGGTCGGCGCCATCGGCGAGGCTTACGTCGAGGGCAAGGTGCAGATCGAGGGCGCCATGCGCGACCTGATCGACGCCACCGTGGGCATGCTGCCCGGCAACCCGGCCGAGACCGACACCAGCTGGTGGAGCCGCCTGCAGCACCGCGCCAAGTCGCGCGGCTCGCACTCGCTGCGCAAGGACGCGGCCCAGATCGAGTTCCACTACGACGTTTCCGACGATTTCTACGCGCTGTGGCTCGACCCGCGCCGCGTGTATTCGTGCGCCTACTTCCGCACGCCCGAGCTCACGCTGGCGCAGGCGCAGGAAGCCAAGCTCGACCACATCTGCCGCAAGCTGATGCTGCAGCCGGGCGAGCGCTACCTGGACATCGGCTCGGGCTGGGGCGCCTTGCTGCTCTGGGCGGCCGAGCACTACGGCGTCGACGCCACCGGCATCACGCTGTCGAAGAACCAGCATGCGCACGTGCAGCGGCTCATCGAGGAAAAGGGCCTGCAGGGCCGGGTGCGCGTGGAATTGCGCGACTACCGCGAGCTGCCCGACGCGCAGCCCTTCGACAAGATCTCATCGGTGGGCATGTTCGAGCACGTCGGCGCTGCCAACATGCCGACCTATTTCCGCAAGATCCACGCGCTGCTCAAGCCGGGCGGGCTGGTGCTCAACCACGGCATCACCTCGGGCGAGCTGAACTACCGCCAGCTGGGCGCCGGCATGGGCGACTTCATCGAGAAGTACATCTTCCCGGGCGGTGAGTTGCTGCACGTGACCCACGTGCTGCGCGACACCGCGGCTGCGGGCCTGGAGATGGTCGACACCGAAAGCCTGCGCCCGCACTATGCGCGCACGCTGTGGGCCTGGTCGGATGCGCTGGAGGCGCAGCTTGGCACCGCGCTCGAGGTGCTCCAGCGCAACGGCGGGCGCCAGGCCGAGAACGCCGAGCGCGTGCTGCGCGCCTACCGCCTGTACCTGGCGGGCTCGGCCATGAGTTTCGAGCAAGGCTGGATTTCCTTGCACCAGATGTTGTCGACAAAGCCTGACGGCAATGTAGGGCGCGCAGGCGTCTTGCGCGGCGCGCAGTCGGTGTACCCTTTTGCCCGTGATTACATCTACAAGTGAGTGAGGAACACCATGCTCTATCGTTTCCAGTCCCGGGCTTCCGCTGATTTCGTCATGCTCGAAGTGCACGCACGCCAGCTGCTCGACATCGTCGGCAAGTCGGTCGCGCCGCAAGGCATCATCACCGTCGAGCAGATTCCCGGCGCCATCTCCGCGCTCGAGGCCGCGCTGGCCCGCGAGGGCGGCAACGCCCACAACCATGACGACTACGCCGTCGAAGGCCATGCCGCCGATGCAGAGAAGCAGCATGTAGGACTGCACCAGCGTGCAGCGCCTCTGCTTCACATGCTCAAGGACTCCCTGGCCGACAAGAAGGACGTGACCTGGAAGACCTGAGGGTCCTGCGCGTCAGTCCACTGTCGCGCCAGAGTCCTTGACGACCTTCGCCCACTTCACGTGTTCGCTCGCAATGAGCTTCGTGAAGTCCGCGGGTGAATTCCCGCTGGGCAGCGCCCCCTGCGCGAGCATCTTTTCCTTGATGGCCGGCGTGTTCAGCGACTTGGCCACTTCCTGCTGAATCCGGTTGACGATCTCGGGCGAGGTGCCGGCCGGCGCCAGCAGCCCGAACCACGAACTGGCCTCGTAGCCCTTGAGCGACGGGCCTCCCACCTCTGCCACCGTCGGAATGTCCACCAGCGCCGGCGAACGCTGTGCGCTCGTCACGGCCAGCGCGGTGAGCTTGCCGGCCTTGATCTGCGCCATGGACGAGGGCAGGTTGTCGAACATCACGTCGGCGTTGCCGCCCACCATGTCCAGCAGCGCCGGGCCCGAGCCCTTGTACGGAATGTGCGCCATGAACGTGCCCGTCATGCTCTTGAACAGCTCGCCCGCCAGGTGGATCGAGGTGCCGCTGCCGCTGGACGCCATGTTCAACTTGCCGGGGTTGGCCTTGGCGTACTTGATGAAGTCCTGCACGTTGTGGATGTTCAGCGCCTTGGCCTTCTCGGCGTTCATTTCCATCACGTTGGGCACGGCGGCGACCAGCGTGATCGGCACGAAGTCCTTGATCGGGTCGAAGGGCAGCTTGGGGTACAGCGCGCGGTTGATGCCATGCGTGCCCACCGTGCCCATCAGCAGCGTGTAGCCGTCGTTCGGCGCGCGCGCCACCAGCTCGGCGCCCACGTTGCCGCCGGCGCCCGCGCGGTTGTCCACGATGAACTGCTGGCCGAAGGCCTTGGAGAGCTCGGGCGCCATGGCGCGCGCGAGGATGTCGGTGGTGCCGCCGGCCGCGAACGGCACGACGATGCGCACCGGCTTGGTCGGCCAGGTGGCCTGGGCCCACGAAGGAGCGGCCATCACGGTGAGGGCGGTTGCGAGGGAAGCGGCCAGCGCGGTGCGGCGATTCGATTGAAATGAGAAAGAAGTCATGCGCGCGTTTGTACAGGGGCGCGCCGCGGGCGTCGCGGGTGAAAACCCCGTGACCCGACGGGCCGGCCGTTCGCCAGGTCAGCCCACCTGCATCCGCTGCGCGAAGCGCTCGTCGCGAAAGCGCTGCAGCACGAAGTCGATGAACACGCGCGTCTTGGGCGGCAGCAGCTTCTTGCTCGGGTAGTAGAGCCACACCGCGCCCGCATCCTGATGCCACTCGGGCAGCAGCCGAACCAGTGCGTCACTGCGCAAGCCGCGCTCCACGAAGGGCATCGGCAGCATGGCCACGCCCAGCCCCATGAGCGCCGCATGCGCGATGGCTTCGGGGTCGTTGAAGATGGCGCGCGGCCGGGGCAGCTCGACGGTGGCCTCCTCGCGGTCTTGGCGCTCCTGGCCGTCCTGGCCCTTGGCATGCCGCAGCGTCCAGCTTCGCACCCGTCCCGTGGGCGAGGACCGGCGCAGCAGCGTGTCGAGCGAGGCCAGCTCCGACGGGTGCCGCGGCCGCTTGCGCCCCTGCATGTAGGCGGGCGAGGCCACCGCCACCACGTGGATGCGCGAGAGCTCCCGCGCCACCAGCCCGGCCGGCAGCTCGATGCCCCCGCCGATGGCCGCGTCGAAGCCTTCGCCCACCAGGTCGACCTGCTGGTTGTCGAAATGCCAGTCCGGCACGATGCCCGGGTAGCGCGCCAGAAAGTCGCCCAGCATCGGCAGCACATGCTCGCGCCCGAAGGCCTGGCCCATGCTCACCTTCAGCGTGCCCGCCGGCTGGCCGTCGTCGGTGTCGACGCCCGCCACGGCCGCCTGCAGCGTGGCCAGTGCGCCGCCGATCTGCGCCAGGAAGCGCTCGCCGCCCTCGGTCAGCGTCAGGCGGCGCGTGCTGCGCTGGAACAGCCGCACGCCCAGCCGGGCTTCGAGCCGCGCAACGTTCTTGCTGACCGCGGCCGGCGTCAGCCCCAGGCGCCGGGCGGCGGCCGAGAAGCTGCCGCCCTCGGCACTTTGCACGAAGGATTCGAGGTGGTTGAGCGGTTCCATGCAGTGCATTCTCCCGCGCATCTTCAACCAACGGTTGAAGTTGATTGCGCCAATTAATGGCTACCGCGAAGGGAATGGAATGCCGACACTGAAGGCCTTCTTCCTCCAACCGATCGGAAAAATCATGACCTCGAACGTCGCTTCTTCTTCTCCCGTCCTGGCCGGCAAGGTCGCCTTCGTCACCGGCGGCTCGCGCGGCATCGGCGCGGCCATCGTGCGCCGCCTGGCGCGCGACGGCGCGGCCGTGGCCTTCAGCTACAGCGCCTCGCAGGCGCCCGCCGACGAACTGGCGCGCGCCATCGAGGCCGAAGGCGGCCGCGCGCTGGCGCTGAAGATCGACAGCGCCGACGCCGACGCGCTCAAGGCCGGCATCGACCAGGCCGCCCGGCACTTCGGCGGGCGCATCGACATCCTGGTCAACAGCGCGGGCGTGCTGCACCTGGGCCCCGTCGACCAGTTCAGCCTGGCCGACTTCGACCGCACCATCGCCGTCAACGTGCGCGCCGTGTTCGTCGCCATCCAGGCCGCGCTGGCGCACATGGGCTCGGGCGGGCGCATCGTGAACATCGGCAGCACCAACGCCGAGCGCATGCCCTTTGCCGGCGGCAGCGTGTACGCCATGAGCAAGTCGGCGCTCACCGGCCTGGTGCAGGGCCTGGCGCGCGACCTGGGCCCGCGCGGCATCACGGTCAACAACGTGCAGCCCGGCCCGGTCGACACCGACATGAACCCGGCCAACGGCCCGATGGCCGCCACCATGCACAGCTTCATGGCCATCGACCGCCACGGCCATGCCGACGAGATCGCGGGCATGGTGGCCTACCTGGCCAGCCCGGAAGCGGCGTTCGTGACGGGCGCCGGACTGAACATCGACGGCGGGTTCGCGGCATAAGGCTCGCCCCCAGGCTCCGCGCACTTCGTGTCGCTGCTCCTTCCCCCTACCGGGGGCAACACCGGTGGCCCGGCGGAGCCGGTTCCACGGTGTTTCTGGAAGGGGCGGGAGAGGGCGGCCGTTTCGTTGGTCAGTGGGTGCGCTGGACGGCGTCGATGAGCTTGTCGAGCGTTGCGTCCAGCCGGGCCAGTTCATCGGCATCGACGCCCGCGAACAGCGTGGCTTCGCGTTCGCGGCCCAGGGCGCTCACCGTCTCGTGCAGCGTCTTGCCGGCAGCCGTCAGATAGAGCCGGCGGCTGCGCTGGTCGGTCGGGTCGTCGTGGCGCTGCACGCGCTTGTGGCGCTTCAGGCCGGCCAGCGCGCGGCTCACGGCCATCTTGTCGAGGCCGGTCTGGTCGGCGACCTGCGTGGCGTTGAGCCCGGGCTGCGCGGCCAGCACGGCCATGGCGCGCCACTCGTTCAGCGTGAGCTGATGGTCGCGGCCCACGCGCTCATGAAACGGCCGCGCCGTGAGGTTGACCACCCGCACCAGCTTGAAGAAGAGCGGGTCCATGCAGATCGGTGGTCTCGGCTTCAGCCCGCCAGCTTCTTCGCCGCCGCCACGATCGCTTCCACCCCGACGCGCGACTGCGCCTCCAGCACCGGCGCATAGCCCACCGGAATGCGCGGCGCGCCCAGCCGCGCGATGCGGCAGCCCGTGGCCTCCGCCGCGCTGGCCGCGATTTCGGCGCCGAAGCCCGCCGCCTGCACCGCCTCGTGCACGACCAGCAGGCGCCCGGTGCGCGCGCACGACGACAGCACGGTGTCGCGGTCCCACGGCCACAGCGTGCGCAGGTCGATCAGGTCGACCGCCATGCCCTCGGCCGCCAGCGCGTCGCAGGCGGCCGCGCAGGCCTGCATCTGCTTGCTCCAGCTCACCAGCGTGAGCGCGTTGCCCTCGCGCACGCGCGCCGCCTTGCCCAGCGGCACGGCGACGTCTTCGTCGACCTCGCCGCGCACGCCCCACAGCGCCTTGTGCTCGATGTAGACCACCGGGTCGCCGCACTGCAGCGCCGAGCGCAGCAGGCCGTGGTTGTCCTGCGGGGTCGACGGGCACACCACCACCACGCCCGGCAGGTGCGCGAACCACGCCTCCAGCGACTGCGAATGCTGCGCGGCCGAGGCGTCCCAGATGCCGCCCGGCATGCGCGCCACCAGCGGCACGCGGCCCTGGCCGCCGAACATGAAGCGGTTCTTGGCGGCCTGGTTCACCAGCTCGTCCATGCCGCACAGGGCGAAGTCGACCACCCGCATCTCGACCACAGGGCGCAGCCCCGCCAGCGCCATGCCCACGCCTGCGCCCATGATCGCGGCCTCGCTGATCGGCGTGTCGATCACGCGCTCGGGGCCGAAGTGGTCCTGCAGTCCCTTGTACTGGCCGAAGATGCCGCCGCGGCCCACGTCCTCGCCGAGCACCACCACGCGCGGGTCGGCCTGCATCTCGCGCTGCAGGGCGAGCACGGCGGCTTCGGCATAGCTCAGGTCCTTCGTCGTGGCGTTCATTGCGTTCATTGCCTTCATTTCCATTGGCCTGCGCCGGTGGTCTGCACGTCGGTGAAGGCGGCGCCGGCGTCGGGCCAGGGTGCCGCGTCGGCCACCGCCAGGGCAGTGTCGACCTCGTCGCGCGCCGCGTTCTCGATGGCGTCGAGCGTCGCGGCGGCAATGCCCGAACCCAGCAGACGGTCCCGCGCCCGGGCGATCGGGTCGGTCTGCAGCGCGGCGGCCAGTTCGGCCGGGTCGCGGTAGGCGGCCAGATCGACCGACACATGCCCCTTCACGCGGTACGTCAGCGCATGCAGCAGGCGCGGCCCGCTGCCGGCCCGCACCTCGGCCACCAGCCGGGCGGCGGCCTCGTGCACCGCGAACACGTCGTTGCCGTCGACCTGCGTGGCCGCGATATCCATCGACGCGGCGCGCGCCGACGCGCCGTCGCCCGCCGTCATCGGCCCGCTCGCCGTGGTCGCGCTCCAGCGGTTGTCCTCGCAGACGAAGAGCACGGGCAGCGCGTACACCCGTGCCCAGTTCAGCGCTTCGAGAAATGGCCCGCGGTTGATGGCGCCGTCGCCGAAGAAGCAGACCGTGATGTCGCCCGGCTTCTTCAGCAGTTTCTGCGCATGCGCCGCGCCCACCGCGATCGGCAGGCCTGCCGCCACCACGCCGTTGGCGCCCAGCATGCCGACCGAGAAGTCCGCGATGTGCATCGAGCCGCCCTTGCCGCCGTTGAAGCCGGTGGCCTTGCCGAACAGCTCGCACATCATCCGCGCGAGGTCGGCGCCCTTGGCCAGCGTGTGGCCGTGGCCGCGGTGGGTGGAGGTGAGGTAGTCGGTGGTGCGCAGGTGCCCGCACACCCCGGCCGGCACCGCTTCCTGG
The DNA here is from genome assembly GCF_051216435.1 of Variovorax pasteuri. Lineage (NCBI taxonomy): Bacteria > Pseudomonadati > Pseudomonadota > Betaproteobacteria > Burkholderiales > Comamonadaceae > Variovorax > Variovorax pasteuri. Next base: position 51,117 of record NZ_JBPJZS010000011.1, on the reverse strand, counting down.
CCGGTCGACAGGTGCAGCGGCCCGCGGACCTTGGCGGCGCCGGCGGCCTGCTGGCCATAGGCGCTCACGCCGCCCTGGCTGGCCGTCTCGGCGGCGTTCTCGAAGGCGCGGATGCGCACCATGACGCGGTACAGCGCCTGGGCAGCGGCGCTGGATGTGTGCAGGTCCATCTTGTCTCCATCGCCCATGGAACAGGCGCTTTGGAGAAAATCGTATCAAGCGAGAGGGAATCGGCGTACCGGACTTACCCGCCGCCGTTCCACGAAGGGCTTGCTGACCAAAAGCTAAGAAGACGGGAATTGCAGATGCCAGCATTCCAGGAGCGACGCCAAGGCCGATCGGCTCTCGTCACCTGCGCCGGTTCGCAGCAATGCCTCGAGCTGTCTGGCCGGTTGTGCGAGTGTGTCCAATCCAAGCGTGAGCGCTGCCCCGTGGAGTCGATGCGCCGCGCGGCGGGCGGCGTCCGTGTCGTTCGAGGCCATGGCGTCGCGCACGGCGTTCAGGTCTGCCTGCAAGTGGTCGCGCACAGTGCTGCAAGTGGCGGCGGGGACGTCCGGCAATGCCTCGGGCGCATGCGCGCTTGCTGGCGTTGCATCGTGGGGGGCGCACCAGAGCTCAATGACGTTCTGAAGCTTGCTGGTGCGGATGGGTTTGCTCAGGACGCCGTCCATTCCCGATGCGAAGCAGCGCTCGACGTGAGCCTCGTCATTGGATGCGGAAATGGCAATGATCGGTGTGCGCGCGCGCTCCAGTTCGCCCTCCACTTCTCGCAACACCCTGGAAAGGGTGTAGCCGTCAGTGTCCGGAAGATCGCAGTCCATGAGGATGAGATCGAACGAGCCTTCGGCGAACGCGGTCTCCGCCTGCGCGCCATCCACGGCCATCTCGACCTCGCATCCCAGCGATTCGATCTGTGCTTGCAGGACCTGCTGGTTGACGGGGGTGTCCTCGACGACGAGAACCCGCAAGCGACCCTGGGACTCGACAAGCCGTGCGCGCGCAGCGATATCCTGAAGCGCGGCGTCCGAAGTCCTCGTGGCCAGGCGAGGGTCATTGTCCGCCACGACTTCGGCTGTCAACGACAAGGTGACCGTCGTGCCCTTTTCCAGCTCGCTGGCCAGCTCGATCCTGCCCTCCATCAATGTCGCGAGTTCGCGGCAGATCGCCAGTCCCAGGCCTGTTCCGCCGGAGCGCTTGTAGGTGTTGGCGGCCTGCACGTAGGGCTGGAACAGCCGGGCCTGCGTCTCGGGCGACACGCCAATGCCCGTATCGGCAACGTCCACGACCACGTCCGACCACCCAGGTCTCGCGGCAGAGGCGGACACGGTGACGGTCACGCCGCCCGCTTCCGTGAACTTGATCGCGTTGGAGATCAGGTTGTGCAAGATCTGGGCGACGCGCGCCTCGTCCAGCATCAACCAGGAAGGAAGCGTACTTGCCGTGACATCGAGGGCGATCTTTTTCTCGTGCGCACGCAGGCGATGCAGATCCGCGATGTTGCGAACCAGCGCGTTCAAGTCCACCGGCTCGCGATCGAGCCTCAACTGGCCAGCCTCCAGTTTGGAAATGTCCAGCACATCGTCCACCAGCCGCAGCAGCGTGAGCCCGCCGCTGTTGGCCAATTGCGCGAAATGCCGCTGTTGCTCGTTCAGTGGCGTGTTGCGCAACAACTCGACGGCGGCCAGCACCGCATTCATGGGCGAGCGGATCTCGTGGCTCACGATGGCGAGAAAGCGCGCCTTCTCGCGCTCGTTGCGCATCGCGGCCCTGCGCTGCCGGTAGAACTGCACGAGCACGATGCAAGCCAGCAGCGCGAGCAGGCCCGCCAGCCCGAGCTCGAGCGCGAAATGGCGCCCGAGCGCCCCGGCCGAAGGCACGTCCGGCGAGTCCCGGTCCATCCAGTTCTCGTACAGGACGTGGGTGTCCTCATTCGAGAACGAGGCCAGCGTCTTCTGCAGGATCGACTGCAGCACCACGTCGTCTTCCCGCACCAGTGCGGTGGTCCTGCCCAGCCGGGTCCCGTAGATGCCGGCGGTCTGGAGCTGTCCCCCCCAGCGGCGGTGCAGGTAGGGCAGAAAGAGGAGCTCGTTGCCGATCGCAAAGTCGGCCTGCTCGGCCACCAGCTTTGCCAGCACGTCCGGGGCGTTGGCGCCGTTCACCAGCGTGACACCGGGGACAGAAGCCTTCAGTTCGTCTTCGAACGGCCAGCCCTTGACGACCACGACGGTCTTGCCTTCCAGCTGACGAAGGTCCTTTACCAAGGCCTGCCCCGGCCTGGAAATGGTCAGCAACGGATACGCACCCTTCGCGGGAACCGACGAGATTCCGGACAACGTCGAAGGAGCGTCGTCGTATGCGATCACGAAGCACAGATCGGCTTCACCATCTCTGAGCATGTCGCGCTTCGACTTGTCCGCCACGCTGACATAGACGAACCCGAGCCCGGTCCGGCTTGCGATCAAGTTGGCGTACTCGACGGACAGGCCGCGCACGACGCCCTTGTCGAAGTACTCGATCGGCAGCGAGGTCGGCGACAGCGCCACGCGCAAGGTTGGGTGCTGCGCGATCCAGGCGTTCTCTTCCTCGCTCAGCAATGACCTCCCGGCGGCCGCGCAGCCGAATGACGCCAGCGCGGACAAGGCCGCCGACACGGCAAGCAGGCGCGGCCCGAAGAGCTTCATTGCAGATCGATATCGATGGTGTGCTTGATCTTGAACAGGCCGTTGTTGGACGTGACGCCCAGCTTGCGGAACGCGGCAGCTTTTTGCGAGCTGATGGTCTTGATGCTGCGATTGAACTTCTCTGCAATCTCCGTCACCGTCATGCCCGCCAGATAGCAGCGTATGACCTCCTGCTCGCGCGCCGTGAGCGAGGCGCCGTCGAGCGCGTTCGTCTTCTCGTCCGACGCCGGCTCGATGGACGCCTCTGCGACCCGGTAGGACATGTCCGAGCTGAGGTAGATCGCGCCCTCCGTGACGGTTCGGATGGCCTTGATGAGGTCGACCATGTCTTCGCCCTTGCCGACGAACCCGCGCGCACCCACGCGCAGCGCCAGGGCAACGGTCGCCGGGTCGTGATGCGACGAGAGAACCAGGATGCGGCATTGCGGGAACTTGACGCGCAAGGCGCGAATGAGCGAGACGCCGTCGAGCTCGTCCGCGCTCAGCGCAAAGTCCAGCAGAAGCAGGTCGGCCGGGCTTTCCCCCAGGCCCCGCATGGCGTCGCTGCTTTTTCCATAGACACCGACGACGAGAAAGTCGGGCTCTGCCTGCAGTCTGCTGGCAAGGCCGTGGCGAACGACGGCGTGATCGTCCAGCAGCGCGATGCGTAAACGTTCCATGCTGATCAGCTTTCGTGTCGCGCTTTGCGAGCGCTCCAAAGGCCTAGGCCTTTTCTGTGACACCGCCCTGGGAGGCTCAGTCTAGTCTTCGGCGCGGCTTCGCGCCGGGCGTTGGAGGTCTTCATTTCAAGCCAGCGAATTCAGGCCAGCGTCGCTGGGATTCTGTTGCCCGAAAGCGAAACCAGCTGGTAGCCGCGGCCGTAGACGGCGCGCAGGATCAGGCCGTTCTGTTCGCTGAGCTGGAGCTTCTTTCGAACGTTGACGGCGCACACGTCCATCGAGCGCGATCCCAGCTTCGGGCTCTCGCCAAAACACCGCGCCATGTGATCGCGCGAAATCACCGTTCCGACGTTCTGGAAAAGCGCGAGGGCAAAAATGAATTGCCTGCGTTGCAGGGGAATTTCGACGCCCTTGTGGTGCACCACCGTTCGTGCACCATTGATGAACCGGTAGTCGCCCCAGGAATAGCCGTTGGTAGGTATTTCGAAATCTTTGGCGCGCGGTGCGCGGGCGAGCAAAGCGCTCAGGCGCCATTGAAGCTCCAAATAGTTGAATTCGGAACCTGAAACTACATCGAAATAAATACAGTCGCGGCACGGAAAATCGAAGATTTCCAGCTTCTTCGAATTCATGATGAAAATGACGGGAATCTTGGCCGCGTCGCACACCTTCAAAACCAGTCGCCATTTGAAATCCTGCACATCCATCAGCACGGCGTCGTATTTCTTCCTGTCGATGACCTGCTCGATGAAGGCATTGGAGTCGCATTTGATTGTCGAGGTATAACCTGCGTGAATCAGATTGTTGAGCAACTGCTTCCTTTGCCCTTCGTCGTCGATCAGACACAGTTCTAGCTTTTCGAGGTTGTTCATTTGGCTGTCCGTGAAATATGTTTGCCGAAATGGATGGATGGATCAAGCGACGGACTGTGCGGTCAGGGCCTGAAAAAAGGCCTCGGCCTCCATCGGTGCGGAAAGAAAATAGCCTTGACCGAAATTGCAGCCAACTTCCTTGAGCATCGCCACGGCCTCTTGCGTTTCGATGCCTTCCGCAACGAGCCGGAAATTTCTTTGAGCTGCCGCATTGGCCAGGTCGCGCAGGCTTTCACGCGAGTTTGCGGAGCGCAGGGCGCTGTGCACCAGCGCCGCGTCGATCTTCACTTCATTGAAATTCGCCTTGCAAAGCACCAGCGGCGTGGAGCCGGAACTCCCGAAATCGTCCAGAGAAACGGGAATGCCTTTGGCCTGAAGGGTGGGCACGGCAGCGCCGAGGGCCGGTAGATCTGAAATGACGATGTCCTCCGTCAATTCGATCTTCAGCAATTGCGGCAAAAGCTCGGCCAGCTGCATCCGCTGCGCGACCCGCTCGGCCAAGGCTGGCGTGCACAGCGTGCGAACCGAAGCATTGACTGCAACAGGGATCTCGGCCGAGGCGGCAACAAGGCGCGTCAACATGCCGACGGCCCTGGTTTTCACAAAACTGAACAGCAGAAGATCCAGCCCGAGCCGCTCCGCCATTTCGACGAACAGCGCCGGCGACACGTCGCCGCAACGCGGATGCCGCCACCTAACGAGCGCCTCGCAGCCGACAATTTCGTGACTCGACAGGTTGAATTGAGGCTGGAAGACCACGCGAAGCCCTTCGCCCGTTGCCAGCGCTTCGACCACTTCCTCCTCGGTCGGCAAGATGCACGCGGGCGCTACAAATGGCGCCATGCAGACACGCTTGATTTTTGACAAGGCTGCCAATGCATCCGAAAGACCGGCCAATCCCTCCTCATGGGAAATTGCGACGTAAATGCCGGATGTGCGAAGCAGTTTTCCGTAAAGGCGCAAAGCGGAAACAGGAACGCCGCCAATCAGCTTGATTTTTCCGTGCCTTGAATTGACCCTGCCTCCGGTCGGTTCGTCCCACCAGGCATGGCCGGCACTGGTGGTCGATTTCCCAAACCACAGCAAATTCGGAATCGGATGAGCTCCGCCCTGCGACCGTGCCTTTTTCAGCACCTCGGGCGCACCCAATGCATTGCAGAGGTCGTGGGACACATCGCCCACCACCACGTCCACCAACCCTTTGCACACTTGGCGGTGCAATGCGTCGAGGGTATGGATGCAGGTGACATCGACAACACCCACATCGCGCAAAGTGCGTTCCAGATCGAGAGCCTTCGCGGGCGTATCGCTCAAGGCTGCGACGCGCATCGAGCTGAATGGCGCAGAGGGGCTGCTCGCCGGTTTTTCCGATTTCAATGATTTCTCCTGCTGTGACGGCGGCGAATCTACCAACGTCGTCGAATGCAGGAAATCAGACTGGGACTAAAAATCAGGGAACCGTTGACCTGGATAATTTTTTAGAATTTCTGTGAATTAATGCCAGGCAGTTTCAGACTGGTCTGATTGCAAGCCTGAATGGTTTGATGAAAGGCGAAAAGCGTCCGCGCGAACGTCATGGAAACGGTAATTTTTCACGGATGTGAGCCATTAAATGCCAAGATTTCAGCCCGTCTTGTTTTTTCAGACCAGTCCTATTTCACTAAAAAGGTGCGGTCAATAAAGTCGCGGCCAGTGATTTCCAGCGCGGCGCCAGCGCCGTGGCAACCGGTCGTAGACCGGGTTGCTCGCGGGAATCCCACTCCGATCGCCGACCGGCTGAGCCGAATCAGTCAGTCAGGCGAATTCTTCGACCTTCGCTCGGCCTCTCCCTTCATGCAGGGGGAGGGGCCCTCCGCTTCGAGCGGTGCCGAGCGAACCACGACCCAGTGAGCTTTTTCTGTGAACACCCGATCGATCGCGGCCACCAAGCGCAACTTTCTCTTCAACTTCAAGGCGCCCTTCCTGGCGGCAGGCGCCGTATCCGCAGCGGGACAGAGCCGCTCGCAGCGCAAACGCATCAGCGCATTGATGCGCCTGGCCTGCCGGGTGCTCGGCATGAAGCACCGTGGAGGAACCGGCCTCGGACTGCTGGGAATTGTGGCGGCAGCCGGCTTTTCGGCTGTTTCGCCCGCGATGGCGCAAGGCCTGCAGGGCGTCTACATCAATGCCGGCGGCAGTAACAGCTGCATCCATTACCTCTCCGACAGGACGCTTCTCAATCAGAGCACCAACGCTGCAGCTGATCCTGGCACTCATATGAGAATTCTGACGAGCGACAATTGCTATCCCAGAGATGCGGCAACGCAGACCGGCCGCGTGCTGTTCTATGGCACCGGTGGGGTGGGGCTTGTGCCCGCATCTGGCCCGAAATCGCTTTCCTTGGGCGGCGAGCTGTTCGTCAATGGAGGATTCCTTGGCCTGAGCAACTCGGGAAGCGCTAACGCTCAAAACGGCGAAAGATCCATGCGCATCGGAAGCGCCGATACAACTGCCGCCGGGAAGGATTCGATCGCACTGGGCACATCGGCATCGGCATCCGCGGGAAATGGCATTGCCATCGGACGAAATGCAACTGCTACGACCGCCTCTTTTGGCACCGACGCGTTGAACTCAACGATCGCGATCGGGAGCAATTCCAAGGCTTGGCTTTCAGGCGTGGCCATTGGCGACCAGGCCTCGGCGGGAGCTGGCGGAAGCGCCGAAGTTGGCTACAGCGTTGCGGTCGGTTTCTCGGCAAACGCCGCAGGGGAGCGCGCAATCGCAATTGGAGCGTCAACCCAAGCCTCGGGCGCTGGCAGCGCTGCGGTCGGGCGATTCAGCAACGCGTCGGGAGAAAGTTCCACGGCGCTCGGCCGACAAATTCTGGCAAGCGGAAAAAACAGTATCGGCATCGGCGTGCTGGCCAAAGCTACTGCAGAGGACACATTCGCGGTTGGTCTCAACTCGCGCGCGCAGGCCATTGGAAGTATCTCCATAGGGTCTGGATCAGTCGTCGGGGACTCGGCGAATGCAAATGTCGCCAAGGAGGCTGTGGCTATCGGCAAAGGAACCACGGCGCTGCACGACAAAAGTGTTGCCCTCGGCAGTTTTTCCCAGACGGAGAACATGCGGCCAGTTGACTCCCTCGTGCTGGCGAACGGTCGGACCTACAACTTCGACACCTCGCGCGCGCAAGGCGTGGTCAGCGTAGGAAATTCCCAGGCAACCCAGGCAAATCCCCGTATCGAGCGGCAAATCATCAATCTTGCGCCGGGCTCCGTGAACCCCACCAGCACCGATGCCGTCAACGGCTCGCAGCTGTTCGCCGCGTTCAACGAAATCAACCTCCTCGGCGCCAAGGACATCGAACTCGAGACGCGCTTGAACAACCTTCCGAAGGGAGGCAGCGCCCAGTCCGTGCTCGCGGCAATGGGCCCCGGCTCCACCGTCAGCCCCACTGGCGAACTGGTGCTGCCAAAGCTGAACCTGGCCAGTCTGGGCGATAGCGCGAACGGCCAACCTGCCAATCAACCCACGACGGTGCTCGGTGCCATCGGCGCCCTGGACGGTGAATTGGTCAAGACCAACGAGTCGTTGGGCCTGGTTTTCGACGCCGCGCTGCGCTACAACCCTCTCACCAAGACCTACGACGCCCGCCGTGCAGACCAGGCGACGACCAAGATCTCCAACGTGGCTGCCGGCGAGGCAGAGGCGGATGCGGTGAACGTCAGTCAACTGAAGGCAGTGAGCGCTGTCGCCGAGGCAGCCAAGGGTTCAGCCACTGCGGCACAGGCTTCTGCCACCGAGGCAAAGAAGGCGGCCGACACGGCGCAAGGCACTGCCAACACCGCTTCGACTGCTGCCGCCGATGCCAAGAAAGCTGCCGATGCAGCCCAAGTCACGGCCAATACCGCTTCGACCACGGCTGCTGCTGCGAAGACCGCCGCGGATGGCGCCCAAGGTACTGCCAGCACCGCGTTGACGACTGCCGGCGATGCCAAGAAAGCTGCCGATGCAGCCCAAGTCACGGCCAATACCGCTTCGACCACGGCTGCTGCTGCGAAGACCGCCGCGGATGGCGCCCAAGGCACTGCCAGCACCGCGTTGACGACTGCCGGCGATGCCAACAAAGCTGCCGATGCAGCCCAAGTCACGGCCAATACCGCTTCGACCACGGCCGCTGCTGCGAAGACCGCCGCCGATGGCGCCCAAGGCACTGCCAGCACCGCGTTGACGACTGCCGGCGATGCGAAGAAAGCTGCCGATGCAGCCCAAGGCACGGCCAATACTGCTTCGACCACGGCCGCTGCTGCGAAGACCGCCGCCGATGGCGCCCAAGGCACGGCCACCACCGCATTGACGACTGCCGGCGATGCGAAGAAAGCTGCCGACGCCGCCCAAGGCACAGCCAATACTGCTTCGACCACGGCCGCTGCTGCCAAGACCGCCGCCGATGGCGCGCAAGGCACCGCCAATACCGCCCTTGCAGCCGCCAACACCGCACAAGGTGCTGCTACCAAGAATGCCGGTGCCATTGCCGAGAACAAGGCGGCGACGACGAAGAACACCACCGACATCGAAGCCCTGCAAAGGCAGATCACCACCCAGGGAGGTGAAAACCTGGTGCGCCAGGACGCCACCAGCCGCAACATCACCGTGGCCAAGGACACCGACGGCACCGTGGTCGACCTCACCGGCAACCAGGGTGTGCGCACCGCCAAAGGCCTGAAGGACGCCACGCTTGCAAATGGCAGCACGGAAGCGGTGACCGGCGCGCAGCTGTTCTCGACCAATGAAAAGCTCGCTGTCGTCGAAGCAGGTGTGACCCAGAACGGCAAGGACATCGCCGACATCAAGGCCGCGACCACCAAGAACGCGCAGGACATCAAGGGCCTGGACGGCCGCGTGACGCAGAACACCGCCGATATCGCAAAGAGCGCTGGCGACATCGCAAAGAACACGGGTGACATCGCCGACAACAAGGCAGCGACAACGAAGAACACCAGCGCCATTGAGGCACTCGAACGGCAGGTTGCTACCCAAGGAAGCGAAAACCTCGTGCGCCAGGACGACAGCAGCCGCAACATCACCGTGGCCAAGGACACCGACGGCACCGTGGTCGACCTCGCCGGCAAACAGGGTGTGCGCACCGCAAAGGGCCTGAAGGACGCCACGCTTGCAAAGGACAGCACGGAAGCTGTGACCGGCGCGCAACTGTTCTCCACCAATGAAAAGCTCGCTGGCATTGATGAGCGCGTGACGCAAAACACCACTGACATTGCAAAGAACACCGGCGACATCGCCAAGAACGCCACCGACATCGCTGACAACAAGGCCGCGACCACGAAGAATGCCGAGAACATCCAAAGCCTGGATGGTCGCGTGAAGCAAAACACCACTGACATCGCCAAGAACACCGGAGACATCGCCGACAACAAGGCCGCGACGACAAAGAACGCACAGGACATCCAAGGCCTGGACGGTCGCGTGACGCAGAACACCAGCGACATCGCAAAGAACACGGGTGACCTTGCAAAGAACGCTGGAGACATCGCAAAGAACACTGGCGATATCGCGAAGAACGCCGGAGACATTGCGAAGAATGCAGGTGACATCGCCGACAACAAGGCTGCGACCATCAAGAACGCTCAGGACCTCCAGGGCCTGGATGGCCGCGTGACGCAGAACACCAGCGATATCACGAAGAACACGGGTGACATTGCAAAGAACACTGGCGACATCGCAAAGAACACCGGCGACATCGCGGACAACAAGGCTGCGACCACCAAGAACGCTCAGGACATCCAAGGCCTGGACGGTCGCGTGACGCAAAACACCAGCGACATTGCGAAGAACACTGGTGACATCACGAAGAACGCAGGTGACATCGCCGACAACAAGGCCGCGACCACCAAGAACGCTCAGGACATCCAAGGCCTAGACGGTCGCGTGACGCAAAACACCAGCGACATTGCGAAGAACACTGGTGACATCACGAAGAACGCTGGCGACATCGCCGATAACAAAGCGGCGACCACAAAGAACGCCCAGGACATCCAAGGCCTGGACGGCCGCGTGACGCAAAACACCAGCGACATTGCGAAGAACGCTGGCGACATCACGAAGAACGCTGGCGACATCGCCGATAACAAAGCGGCGACCATGAAGAACGCCCAGAACATCCAAGGCCTGGACGGTCGCGTGACGCAGAACACCAGCGACATCGCAAAGAACACGGGTGACATTGCAAAGAACACTGGCGATATCGCGAAGAACACCGGAGACATTGCGAAGAACGCAGGTGACATCGCCGACAACAAGGCCGCGACGACAAAGAACACCCAGGACATCCAAGGCCTGGACGGCCGCGTGGCGCAGAACACCAGCGATATCGCAAAGAACACCGGCGACATCACCAAGAACGCCATCGACATCGCCGACAACAAGGCCGTGACGACAAAGAACACCCAGGACATCCAAGGCCTCGACGGCCGCGTAACGCAGAACACCGCCGACATCGCGGACAACAAGGCCGCCACGGTGAAGACGGCCGGAGATCTCGTCGCACTCGACGGCCGTGTCGGCAAGCGGCTCGACCAGCTCGACCTGAAGGGCAGCATGTTCGCGGCAGACAACCTGGGCGACGGCAGCGACCGCGCCACAGTGACCCCTGGCAGCCGGGCCGTGGCGGCAGGCGCCGACGCCCAGGCCACCGGGCAGAACAGCGTCGCGGTTGGTGCGGGCGCCCGGGCCCCGGCCCCCGGCAGCATCGCGCTGGGTGCCAACGCCTACGCAACGGCAGAAGGCAGCGTGGCGATCGGCGAAGGCTCGCAAGCCACGCGGGCCCGCACGGTGTCCGTGGGGTCGGTCGGCGCCGAACGCCAGATTGCCAACGTGGCGCCGGGCACCGAAGACACCGACGCAGTGAACCTCGGCCAGGCCAGAGGCCTGTCGAACCAGGCCGCCGGCCGCGCGCTGACACAGGCCAACAACTACACCGACAGCCGCATCAGCCAGCTGCGACGCGAAGCCAACGCGGGCATCGCATCGGCAATGGCCGCGGGTGTGCTGCCGACGGCGCCGTCACCCGGAAAATCGATGCTGGCCCTGGGCACGGCGACCTATGGGGGCCAGACGGCCATTGCGGTGGGCTTTTCGGCGCGCTCCGCCAGCGGCGCCTGGTCCTATCGCGCCACCGGCACCACGACGACACGCGGCGACGTCGGCGCCGCGGTCGGGATCGGCTTCGAGTGGTAACAGGCACCGGGGTGGCCAGCCTGCTGGCCACTCCAGTCAGGTCGTCAGTTCCACTTCCAGCCGATGCCGGCGTTGATGCCCCATTCCTTCCCGGTGGTCGTCACCCCCGCGCCCCACGACATCTTCCCGTCGTCCGACAACGTCTTGAAGGTCAGCGCAAGCGCCGTGTAGCCCTTGTAGCTGCCCAGGCCCACGCCGACCGTCTTCTCACAGGCGTAGAGCGTGGGCAGGTAGGTGCCTGACATTGCAAAGGCCATGGCCGTGCCAGAGTAGGCGACGCGCGCCACGTCGCCCAGCTGGCCCTGCACGCCCTGCAACTGTCCGAGGTTGACCGCATCGCCCGGAAGCACGCCCGGCGCGACGTTGCTCACGCGCGTGCCGATGGGCGCCTGACCGTTGCCCAGCGTGAGCTGGTTGTAGTTGACGGACCCGTCGGGGTTGCTCGCGTACTGCGCGCTGCCGGCGACGACCGCGTTGGCCGTGGCCTTCAGCTGCGCGATGTTGGCCGCGTCGCTGTCGGCCGTGCCGCCGGCCACCCCCGTGATCTGCCGGAACTGCCCGCTCGCCGGGTCGCCCACCGACACCGCCGCCTGCGTGCTGTTGGTCGCGCGGATGGCCATTGCCTGCAGGGGCGTGGCGCTGGCCGGCACATAGGCGGCCACGCCGGCCGCGGCGGACGCCACCGAGCTCGCGCCGATCGCCACGCCGCCGGTCTGCTGCACCACCGCGCCGAAGCCGATGGCCGTGCCTTGCGCCACGGCTGGCGCCTTGCTCAGCGGCGTGCCGCCCGCATCGGCGTTGTCGCCGAGCGCCACGCCGCCCCCGCCCGCGCGCGCGTTGGCACCGATGGCCTGCGAGCCCGTGGCCAATGCGCCGGAGCCGATGGCGATCGCGTTCGCGCCCGTGGCCTGCGCACCGAAGCCCACGGCCACCGCGCCATCGGCGGTGGCCCTGGCGCCGTTGCCGGCCGCGAACGAACGCGCGCCGCTGGCTGTCGACTGCGGGCCTATCGCCACCGCCTCCTGCCCGCTGGCCGTGGCGTCTGCCGCGGTCGAGCTCGCATGGAAGTACTTGGTGCCGGTGTCGTTGATGTTGTTGATCGTCGTGCTGAGGTCGCCGACGTTGCTGTTGGCGGTGCTCAGCCCGGTCGAGAGGCTGTTGAAGCCGGTGCTCGCGCCGATCACGCTCGTGGACAGGCTGCTGAGGCTGCTGTTGGTGGTGCTCAGGCCCGTGGAAAGGCTGCCGATGCCGCTGGACGCGGTGCTCAACCCGGTGGAGGTCGAGGTCGACAGGCTGCCCACGTTGCTGTTCGTCGTGCTCAGGCCGGTGGACAGGCTGGCGAGGCCGCTGGTCGAGCCGCTCAAGCCGGTGGAGAGGCTGGCGATGCCGCTCGTGGCGGTGCTCAGGCCGCTCGATGTGGAAGTCGACAGGCTGCCGACGTTGCTGTTCGTGGTGCTCAGGCCAGTGGAGAGGCTGCCCACATTGCTGTTCGTGGTGCTCAAGCCCGTGGACAGGCTTGTGATGCCACTGGTTGCAGTGCTGAGGCCCGTGGAGGTCGAAGTCGACAGACTTCCTATGCTGCTTGTCGCCGTGCTCAGCCCAGTGGACAGGCTGCCCACATTGCTGTTCGTGGTGCTCAAGCCCGTGGACAGGCTTGTGATGCCGCTGGTTGCAGTGCTGAGGCCCGTGGAGGTCGAAGTCGACAGGCTTCCTATGCTGCTTGTCGCCGTGCTCAGGCCGGTGGACAGGCTGCCCACATTGCTGTTCGTCGTGCTCAAGCCCGTGGACAGGCTTGTGATCCCGCTGGTTGCAGTGCTGAGGCCCGTCGAGGTCGAAGTCGACAGGCTGCCGATGCTGCTCGTCGCAGTGCTCAGCCCGGTCGACGTGGAAGTCGACAAGCTGCCGACGTTGCCGTTGGTCGTGCTCAGGCCGGTGGACAGGCTTGTGATGCCGCTCGTCGCGGTGCTCAAGCCCGCCGACGTGGAAGTCGACAGGCTGCCCACATTGCTGTTCGTCGTGCTCAGCCCCGTCGACAGCGATGCCGTGGTGGTGGAAAGCTGACTGACGTTGACCGCATCCGTTGGCGCACCGCCAGCGGCCACGTTGGTCATCCGGCGCTCGCTGCCGCTGGCGCCGACGGACACCTCGCCTGCCGGCGTCGCGCCTGCGATGGCGGCGCCCGCGAAGGGCGTGTAGGCGGCCACCGCCTGCAGTGCCGCCAGCGAGGCCATGGTCTGGCTCGCGTTGCCCAGCGCCACGCTGTTGGCATAGACGGCGGTTGCGCCGCTGCCAATGGCAACGGCCCCCGCGCCATTGGCGCTGGCGCCCGTGCCGAGCCCGATGGCGTTCGAGGCGGCCGCCGTCGCGCCATCGCCCAGTGCCAGGGTGCCCGCGGCAGCTGCGTTCGAGTTGTTGCCCAGGGCCACGGCCCCCTGTCCGACCGCGTTGTTGGCGTTGCCTATCGCCACGGCGCCATTCGCGGCCGTTGTGCCGTCCGCGCTCCCCGCTGCGGTGTTGTTCGCACCCACCGCGACGGCGCCCGTGCCGTCGGCCGTGTTGGGGTCGCCGATCGCCACCGCGCCGTTGCCGGTGGCCGATTGCGCACGCCCGATGGCCACGGCCCCGCCCGCCGCCGTGCCGGCGTTGGCCGTGGTTGCACCCGAGCCGATGGCCACGTTCTGGCCCGTGGCGCCGCTGACGGTGCCGTCGCCCTGGGCAATTCCGAACGCCGCGTTCACGGTTGCACCGCGCCCCACGGCAATGCCCGAGGTCGCCCCCGCGGCCACTGAAGACTGCCCGCCCACTGCGATGCCGTCCGCGGCGGCGGCCTGCGCGCCCTTGGTGGCGTTGGCACCGATGGCGATCGAGCCCGCGCCCGATGCGGTGGTGGAGTTGGCGATGCTCAGCGGCGTCGTGCCGTTGCCGCCGGCGCCACCGATGGCGACCGAGTTGAGGGCCGAGGCATTCGCCCCGAAGCCCAGCGCCACGCTCGCATTGCCGCCGGCCGATGCCTCGAGGCCGAACGCAGACCCCCAATGCTGGGCCTGCGCCAAAAACCCGAATGCCGCCGAGCCGGGGCCCAGGGCGCTGGCAAAGGTCCCATACAACGTGACGGCGCTGAACCCGCCTCCGTTTGCATTGCATCCCGCGACGGCCGAGTAGGTGCCCGATCCGTCCTGCGTGGGGGTGCCCGTGCCGCCAGGACCGTCGGTCGTCGGGCCCGTGGTTATCCGCCCTGGCTGCCCTGAACTGCCGGTGGTGCACGAGGTGTTCATGGAGATCGCATCGGCCAATGCCGACCGGGGCCAGGCCTGCATCACGAGCAGTGCCGCGGTGGTCACGACCAGCTTCAGGTGCAGGCGGGTGGTGTCGCGGCCGCCCTTGGCGCGCCGCCGGCTGGTCTCGGGAACCGCGACCCAGGCACACAGGGACGAGTTCCAGACCGTCGCAAATATCCTGTTCATGGCACGCCTTCTTTCCACGGTGAGGTCAGCGCTGCATGCGTGCAGCGGCTGTTGGCTCCCTTGAAAGACGTGACCCGCGTGTTTCAGGTGGGGGGCGGACCCCGAGACCTGAGGTTCGATACTCGCGCCGAATCTAGTTCATCGAAACACGGTCTGAAACCTCCAAACAGCCTATCTAGAAAGACGTAGGCCGACACTGGAGAACGGTCTTGCATGCGCGCCCTCCAGACGTAAGGCTGCGGCCGACCGTCCAACCAACCACCTTGCCATCGAAGCAGTCGATCACAGGCGACAGATGGACCTTGCCCGGTGGTCCAGCCACAGGGGTTCACTCCAATCAACAGCCACCGACCGCACCTGTCAAAGCCACCCCGCTTCGCCGCGTGTTCCTGTTCGATGGAGCGGCGGTCTTGTGCGGGAACGGTCCCCAGGGTTTTACAACCGGGACTGCGAACGATATGATTCATATACGTTTCATATATAAATTCCATCATGGGCATCGTCAAGATTTCAGACCTCATGCACGAGAACCTGCGCGTCGCGGGCAATGCGCTGAGCCGTTCCATCAACGCGCAGGCCGAGCACTGGATGCGCATCGGCATGCTGGCCGAACTGCATCCCGCGCTCGATCACCGGGAGATCTGCCAGTTGCTGATTCGCGCCGAGCAGGCCGGCGGCTTCGATCTGGCGACGGTGTCGGCCTCGCTGGCCGCGCCGGTGGCGCCGGCTTCTGCGAAATCTTCGGACCCCTCTGTCCCCCCTGTCCCCTCTGGCCCCTCTGGCCCCTCTGGCCCCTCGGCGCGCCCGGCCGTCGCACGCCGCAAGGCCGGAGCGCCCGCATGAGGGCGGGCGTCTCGCTCAAGTCGCCCGCGGAGATCGCCATGTCCCGCGCGGCGGGCGGCCTCGCCGCGCAGGTGCTGGCCCTGATCGGCGAGCACGTGAAGCCCGGCGTCACCACCGAGGCGCTCGACCGCATCTGCCACAACCACATCGTGAACGTGCAGGGCGCCGTTCCGGCCAACATCGGCTACAACGGCTACCCCAAGACCATCCTCACCTCGGTGAACCAGGTGGTGTGTCACGGCATCCCGTCGGCGCAGAAGGTGTTGAAGAAGGGCGACATCGTCAACATCGACGTGGCGGTCATCAAGGACGGCTGGTTCGGCGACTGCAGCCGCATGTACTTCGTGGGCGAGCCGAGCGCGCTGGCGCGCCGGCTGGTCGACACCGCCTACGAGGCGATGCGGGCCGGCATCCTGCAGGTGCGCCCGGGCGCCACGCTGGGCGACGTCGGCCATGCGATCCAGAGCGTCGCGCACCGCGAACGTTTCAGCGTCGTGCGCGAGTACTGCGGGCACGGCATCGGGCAGGTCTACCACGACGACCCGCAGGTGCTGCACTATGGGCAGCCCGGCCAGGGCCTGCGCCTGGAGGCCGGCATGGTCTTCACCATCGAGCCGATGATCAATGCCGGGCGGCGCGAGACCCGCGAGCTGCCCGACGGCTGGACCGTCGTCACGCGCGACCATTCGCTGTCGGCCCAGTGGGAGCACATGGTCGCGGTGACGCCCACTGGTTTCGAATTGCTCACGGCCTGGCCGGACGGACCGGGGCACTATGCCCCCATTGACGCCCCCATTGACGCCCCCATTGACGCCCCCATTGGCGCCCCCATTGACGCCCCCATTGGCGCCCCCATTGGCGCCCCCTCCATCGCCTGAGGGCGCGGAGCGCCTTCAGTGGTCTCCCGGGCCCGGCAGCAGGCTGCTGGGCGTCACGCCGAAGGCGTTCCTGAACGCCCGCGAGAAGTGCGACAGGTCGTTGAAGCCGCACTGCAGCGCCGCCTGCGACACCTGGTGCACCCGGCCCTCCTCGAGCACGCGGAAGCTGGCTTCCAGCCGCCGCTGCCACACGTGGTGCATGACGGTGGTGCCGTGCGTTGCGAACACCCGCGCCAGCGTGCGCGGCGAAATGTGCACCGCCGCCGCGATGCCGTCGCTGTCGAGTTCGCTGTCGTCCAGGTGGGCGTCGATGTACTGGCCGGCGCGCTGGTAGACCGAGCCGTAGCGCGACCCCTGCGCGCCGTCGGCCCCGTGGCCGTCCTGCATTTCCATGGCGGCGGTTAGCGTGTCGAGGAAAGCGCCCGCCAGCCGCGCCTGCGCCGCGCCCGGCGCGCCGCCCGAGGAAAAGTCGAACGCCTCTTCCGCCATGCGCATCAGCAGGGTGGCCATCGAGCGGCCCTCGGCAATGCGCACCGTGGCCATCGACTCGGCCCGCGCGAAGCGCGACAGCAGCTGCTGCCGCGGCATGCGCACCAGCAGCGCCGAGGCCGGCGCGAGGTGGTGCACGAAAGGGCGCGCCGCGTCGTACAGCACGATGTCGCCCGGGCGCACCTGCACCTCGCGCCCGCCTTGCTGCAGCAGGGCCGAGCCCTCCTGCATCAGCACCGCCACGAAGTCTTCCTCGGGTGCCACGCGCACGTGGTGGGCCGTGCGGTCGAAGGTGTGCGGCTGCGAACTCATGCGGCACACCGTGAGGTTGCCCAGCGTGTGGCCGGTGAGCGAACCCTGGAAGTCGCCCGCATGGCTGAACTTGCCGGCCGCCGGAATCAGGCGCTTGCAGACCGATTCGGCCCAGTAGTCGAGCCTGCGGGAGCCGGAAACGTCCGCTGTCGAGTAGTTGAAGTGCATGGGTGCCTTCCGAAGGAACATGGGCCCTGAGCCGTACGCTGGCTGCTGCAGGTGCAACGCACACCGTCGCAAAAAATGTACCAAAGGCACCTGCCACCCCACCCTTGGCGGATTCCCTTAGCCCCCCCTTCGGGTGGTTGCGCATCGCCCGTGTCCGACGCGAGCGACAGCGAATGCTGCATTGCCGTGCAGGACAAGGCCGCTTCCTGCTTTTCGGGCCTCCCGGGTGCACGGGCCTGTGGCATCGTCCCCACCCTATCGCGCCGAACCGCAGGCGCTCACCGTTCAAGCAGCAGGAGCACACCATGATCAAGATCGGCATCGTTGACGACCACGCCGTCGTCCGCACAGGCCTCAAGGCGTTCTTCTCCACCTTTGTCGATTTCCGCGTCGTCGGCGAGGCCGCCACCGGCCGTGAGGCCATCGATCTCGTGCGCACGGCGGACATCGACGTGCTCGTCATGGACCTGTCGATGCCCGGCCAGAGCGGCATCGACGCGCTCGCCATGGTGCGCGCCAAGGCGCCGGACCTGGGCGTGCTCATCCTGAGCGGCTACCCCGAAGAACACTACGCGGTGAACCTGATCCGCCAGGGCGCCTCGGGCTACCTGAACAAGGAGTGCGAGCCGGAAGAAATCGCCAAGGCAATCCGCACCGTGGCCCTGGGCCGGCGCTACATCTCGCCCTCGGTGGCCGAACTGCTGGCCGGCCAGCTGGAGCGCAAGGACAACGCGCCGCCGCACAAGCATCTCTCGGAGCGCGAGTTCCAGGTGTTCCTGAAGCTCGCCAAGGGCGAGTCGGTGGGCTCCATCGGCGAGGCGCTGTCGCTCTCGGTGAAGACCATCAGCACCTACCGCACGCGCCTCATGGAGAAGATGAACCTGTCCACCAACAGCGACCTGACGTACTACGCGATCAAGACGCAGCTGATCGACTGAGCAGGCGCGGCGTCCTGACGTGCTCCATCGAGGGACGCTCAAGGCAGTCGTCTGGACCGTCGTCCTGACGCTGGCCGCCACGCTGCTGGTGCTCAACCTGAGCAGCGGCGAGAAAAAGCTCGACGAGCAGGTCAAGCGCGAATATGCGCTGCACGACGCCCAGTACCAGCGCGCGCTGGGCGTGATGCTCGGGCCGCCCATCACCGGCGGCAACCGCTTCGAGGCACTGCAGAACGGCGACCAGATCTTTCCGCCGATGCTCGCCGCCATCCGCGGCGCGCAGAAGAGCATCACCTTCGAGACCTACATCTACTGGTCGGGCGACATCGGCCGCACCTTCGCCGACGCGTTGTCCGAGCGCGCCCGCGCGGGCGTCAAGGTGCACGTGCTGCTCGACTGGGTCGGCAGCGCCAAGGTCGACGCCGACTTCATCCGCGAGATGGAAGGTGCCGGCGTGGAGATCCGCAAGTTCCACAAGCCCAGCTGGTACGACATCGCCCGCATGAACAACCGCACCCACCGCAAGCTGCTGGTGGTGGACGGGCGCACCGGCTTCACCGGCGGCGTGGGCATCGCGCCCGAGTGGACCGGCCATGCGCAGGACCCGGACCACTGGCGCGACTCGCACTACAAGGTCGAGGGGCCGGTGGTCGCGCAGATGCAGGCCGTGTTCATGGACAACTGGGTGAAGGTGTCGGGCGACGTGCTGCACGGCGAGCGCTACTTTCCGGCGCTGCCTGCCGTGGGCGAGGGCCGCGCGCAGGTGTTCAGCAGCTCGCCCTCGGGCGGCAGCGAGAGCATGCACCTGATGTACCTGCTGTCGATCGCCGCGGCCACCAAGACCATCGACCTGTCGAGCGCCTATTTCGTACCCGACGACCTGACCGTGGGCGCCCTGGTGGCGGCCATGAAGCGCGGCGTGCGGCTGCGCATCATCACGCCGGGGCCGATCATCGATTCGCAGACCGTGCGCGGCGCCTCGCGCGCGGCCTGGGGGCCGCTGCTGGAAGCGGGTGCGCAGATCAGCGAATACCAGCCGACCATGTTCCATTGCAAGGTCTTCACGGTCGACGGTCTGCTGGTGTCGGTGGGCTCCACCAACTTCGACAACCGGTCGTTCCGCCTGAACGACGAGGCCAACCTCAACATCTACGACGAGGCCTTCGCCGCCGCGCAGACGGTGCAGTTCGAGGCCGACCTGAAACAGTCGAAGCGCCTCACGTACGAACAGTGGCAAGACCGCCCCCTGCACGAGAAGGCGATGGAGCAGCTGGCCGCGCTGTTGTCGGCGCAGCTTTAGCTGGTGCGCGGGCGGCAGGCGGCACGCACGATGCGCGCGGTCGGGTTCGGCTTCATGTCGCGAAACGCCACGGGCTTGGGCGCATCGGTGTAGTCCGCCTCATGGTGCGGCTTGCCCTGCCACCGCGGCTCGATGTAGTAGCGGGCCGCCACATAGCTGGCGCGGCCTGCCTGGCAGTCGAACACCACGCGCGACTCGTACGAGCGGTAGGCAATGCCGTCCCAGTTCAGGCGCTTGGCCGCGCGGTTCACGCGCAGGTTCATCGCCTTCGGGCTTTCCAGGGACGCGACCCTGTCGGGATCGACCTGGACGGTGTCTGCCACCTCGTCCAGCGGATCGCCCACCACCGTGAACCAGCCCGGCTGCGCATGCGCCACGCAGCCGACCATGCCGATCGCCATCAACCAGTGCCTCACGACCGTGACTCCAGAAAAGTCCCAAAAAGCCGGTTGGGAATCCGGTGCGGAAACATCAATTTACAGCGAACGGGGCCCGGCGCGTGTCGGACGGCGCCGAAGGCGGCGCTCCACGACCGCATCGCTTCGGCATCTTCGGCAAACTAGGGCTGTGACCACCACCCAGAAGCTCTCCATTGCCGTGGCGCCGGGCATCGCCGTGTCCGCCCTCGCCGTGTCCCCGCCGACGCCGGAGGCCTGCTGCGTGCTCGCGCACGGCGCCGGCGCGGGCATGACGCATCCGTTCATGCACGCCGTGGCCGAGGGGCTTGCGCAGCGCCGCATCGCCACGTTGCGCTACCAGTTCCCCTACATGGAACAGGGCAGCAGACGCACGGACGCGCCGGCCCTGGCGCATGCAACCGTGCGCGCGGCGGTGGCCTGCGCGTCGGCACGTTTCGAAGGCTTGCGGCTCTTTGCCGGCGGCAAGTCCTTCGGCGGCCGCATGACCTCGCAAGCCCAGGCGCTGGCGCCGTTGCCCGGCGTGCAAGGCCTGGTGTTTCTCGGTTTTCCGCTGCACCCGTCGGGCAAGCCCTCCGCCGCCGCGGCACGGGCGGCGCATCTGCAGGACGTCGAGCTGCCGATGCTCTTCGCGCACGGCCCGCGCGACGCGTTGGCCGAATCCGACGCGTTCAGCGCTGCCACGCAGGCGCTGGGTGCCATGGCCACCGTGCTGGAAATCGATGGCGCGGACCACGGGTTCCACGTGCTGAAGCGTTCCGGGCGCACCGACGAAGAAGCGCTCGACGACCTGCTCGACGGCATCGCCGTGTGGATGCAGGCCTGGCGCATCGGCTGATTCCGGGTCGCACGCGCGGGGTCGTCCTTCGCCTACGCCCGGTTGCCCGATGGGACGACGCCGGTGCGACGCGAACCTTTCAACCATGGGTCTTCGATCAGCCACACAACAACGAAAGGCTGAAACCCCAACCCTTCCTGTCACGCAGACAGGCAACCAAAGGACTCCAGACATGGCTTACAACGACACCACCGCAGACACCCTCAACACCGGCCCCGTGCTCGCCAACGACGACGTCGTGGGCGTGCTGAACGACCTGCTCGAAAACTCCCGCGACGGCGAATACGGCTTTCGCGCCTGCGCCGAGGAAGTGAAGAGCCCGGCTGCCAAGCAGCTGTTCGCCAGCCGCGCCGAAGAATGCAAGAAGGCCGAGGCCGAACTGGTCGCGCTGGTCAGGGCCTATGGCGGCACACCCGCCGACGGCGGCACCGCCAGCGGCGCACTGCACCGCGGCTGGGTGCATGTGAAGGGCTCGCTGGGCGCCAACAGCGAACTGTCGATCCTCGAATCGTGCGAACGCGGCGAAGACACGGCCGTGGCGCGCTACCGCAAGGCGCTGAAGCAGAACCTGCCGGCCGATGTGCGCAACGTGATCTCGGTGCAGGCCGAAGGCGCCCAGCGCAACCACGACCAGATTCGCGACCTGCGCAACGCCGCACGCACACGCGACGCTTCGTGATCCATCGCAGGCACGGCGGCTCGCGCCGCCACCTGCTTCAGGAATAGGCCGGGGTTCCCCGGCCTTTTTCATGGGCGTTGCCATGTGCACCCTCGCCGGGGTAGCGCACGCGCTGCAGTTCCTCGAAGCCCTTCTGCGTCACGGCGAGAACCTGCACCACACGCAGGCCCGGCATCTTTTCGATGTCGGCGGCCGAGGGCACCAGTGCGAGCACGAAGCCGGCGGCGCGCAGCTTCAACACCGCATCGACGTCCTTCGACGAAGACATGACGAGGGGCAGCCGCGAGGCGGCAATCTGCTTGAGCATTTCGGTCGACATGGGGCTTTCCTTCTGGTTGGGCTGCGTGGGAGTGGGTCTGGCGGATGCGAAACATACCGGCCGCCCCAGGCGCCCTGCGTAGGACCGCATCCAGCCGCGCGCAGGCAAAACGCGCAGCACGAAACGCACTGCCGCAAGCGCCTTGGCGATGTCCTCGACATGCCCTCCCGCCGCTCCGGGAATTCCCGGATGCCCAGAGTCCTGCCGCGATGGGATAGTTAGTTCGCCCTTCAAACTAACTAATTTCTTACACGGTTGATGGCTGCGGGGCGCACCAACACTGGAGAGACATCGATGCAACTGAAACACACCCTGGCCGCCATGGCCTTCGGTTTCACGGCCGTGGGCGCCATGGCGCAGACCGTGGTCGGCGTGAGCTGGTCCAACTTCCAGGAAGAGCGCTGGAAGACCGACGAGGCCGCCATCAAGGCCCAGCTCGAGAAGCTGGGCGCCAAGTACATCAGTGCCGACGCGGGCGGCTCGCCCGAGAAGCAGCTGGGCGACATCGAGGGCCTGATGGCCAAGGGCGCCAAGGCGCTCATCGTGCTGGCCATGGACAAGGACGCCATCCTGCCCGCCGTGACCAAGGCCACGCGCCAGAAGGTGCCGGTGGTGGCGTATGACCGCCTCATCGAGGCGCCGGGCGTGTTCTACATCACCTTCGACAACGTCGAGGTCGGCCGCATGGAAGCGCGCGAGGTGCTCAAGGTCAAGCCCAAGGGCAACTACGTGATCATCAAGGGCTCGCCGAGCGACCCCAATGCCGACTTCCTGCGCGCGGGCCAGCAGGAGGTGCTCGACGCCGCCATCAAGAAGGGCGACATCAAGATCGTGGGCGACGAATACACCGAAGGCTGGAAGCCCGAGGTCGCGCAGAAGAACATGGAGCAGATCCTCACCAAGAACGGCAACAAGGTCGACGCGGTGGTGGCGGCCAACGACGGCACGGCCGGCGGTGCGGTGGCCGCGCTCACGGCCAAGGGCCTGCGCGGCATTCCGGTGTCGGGCCAGGACGCCGACTTCGCCGCGCTCAACCGCATTGCGCTGGGCACGCAGACCGCGACCATCTTCAAGGACTCGCGCGAACTCGGCCGCGAAGCCGCCTCGGCAGCCGTCGCCATGTCGCAGGGCAAGCCGGTCGACAAGGCCGCGACCTGGGCCAGCGGCCCGAAGAAGGTCTCGCTGCAATCGCACCTGCTGACGCCCGTGCCCATCACGCGCGACAACCTCGACGTGGTGGTCAAGGCCGGCTGGATCAAGAAGGACGAGCTCTGCAAGGGCGTGACGGGCGCGAGCGCGCCCGCAGCCTGCAAGTAATGCAACCGGCGCGATCGTCCTGAAGGCGGCGCGTCTCTCCATCCCCGCAACACAGCTGCTGGCCGGCCCGCAAGGGCCCGGCGGGTGGCCGGTTGCGCACCTGTAGTCCCGAGGGGGTTTGAAAATGAGCGATCCGACACCGGGTTGGTGGCGCCGCACGGGCATCGACCTGCGGCTGGTGCTGATGTGCTTGCTGCTGGTCGTCATGGCCGTGGTGTTCAGCGTGATGTCGGGCGGCGTGTTCCTCTCGCCCGAGAACCTGTACAACGTGGCGCAGCAGACGGCGGTGGTCGGCATCGTGTCGACCGTGATGGTGCTGATCATCGTGGCGCGCCACATCGACCTGTCGGTCGGCTCGGTGATGGGCTTCGTGGGCGTGCTCATCGCCTACCTGCAATACACCTCGGGCTGGTCGTGGCCCACGGCCTGCCTTGCGGGCCTGGCCGTGGCGCTGCTGGTGTCCGTCTACCAGGGCTGGCTCACGGCGGTGCTGGGCGTGCCTTCCTTCGTGGTCACGCTGGGCGGCCTCATGTCGTTTCGCGGCGCGGCCTTCCTGGTGGCCGACGGCAAGACGCAGCCGGTGAACGACGAGTTCTTCCAGCGCCTGGGCGGCGGCTACGACGGCGGCATCGGCGTCACGGCCAGCTGGATCATTGCGGGCCTGGTCACGCTGGTGCTGTTCGCGCGCATGGTGCACAAGCGCCGCGCGCGCGCCCGCCACGACATGCCCAACGAGCCGCTGTGGCTGGAGGTGGTGCTCACGGCGGTGCCGGCGGCGGTGGTCATTGCCTTCGCGGCGGTCATGAACCACTACAAGATCGATTCGAAGGACGCGCCGCAGGGCATTCCGATTCCGGTGCTGATCTGGGCGGTGGTGGCGATCGTGCTGTCGTTCATCGTGCACCGCACCCGCTTCGGGCGCTACATCTTCGCGATGGGCGGCAACCCCGATGCGGCGGCGCTGGTGGGCATTCCGGTCAAGCGCGTCACGCTGATGCTGTTCGCGTTGCTGGCGGTGCTGGTGACCATCGCGGCCATCGTGTCGATCGCGCGGCTCAACGCGGGCACCAACTCGCTGGGCACGGGCATGGAGCTGTACGTGATTGCGGCGGCCGTCATCGGCGGCACGGCGCTGGCGGGCGGCAGCGGCTCGATCTTCGGCTCGGTGCTGGGCGCGCTGATCATGCAGTCGCTGGACAGCGGCATGCTGCTGCTCGACGTGCCCATCGGCAAGCGCATGGTCATCATCGGCCAGGTGCTGATCGTCGCGGTGGTGTTCGACGTGCTGTACCGGCGCAAGTTCGGGGAGAACTGAAGTGAAGCCCACCCCCGTTTCCTGCTCACTTCGTGTAGCGGCATCCCCCCTCAAGGGGGCGCACCCAGCGGCCCGGCAAAGCCGGTTCCGCGGGTGCCCCCGAACAGGCCTCGCTGCGCGGGCCAACCGTAGGAAAGAGTCGCAATGAGCACCCTCCCGGACACGACGAAACCCCTCGTCGAACTGCGCGAGATCCGCAAGTCCTTCGGCGGCGTCAAGGCCGTGGACGGCGTGAGCGTCAACCTCTACCCGGGTGAAGTGGTGGCCTTGCTGGGACACAACGGTGCAGGCAAGTCCACGCTCATGAAAATGCTCGCGGGCGCCTACCCCATCGACTCCGGCGACACGCTCATCGCCGGCGAGAAGGTCAGCATCCGCAGCCCCGCCGAAGCCCAGTCGCAAGGCATCGAGACCATCTACCAGACGCTGGCGCTGGCCGACAACCTGGACTCCGTGTCGAACCTGTTCCTCGGCCGCGAGAAGATGACCCGCTGGAACACGCTGGACGACCATTTCATGGAAGTGCAGGCGCGCAAGGTGTTCCAGCGCCTGAACAAGAACTTCACCAACATCCGCATTCCGGTGCGGCGACTGTCGGGCGGGCAGCGGCAGGTGGTGGCCATTTCGCGGGCGCTGTACTTCAACGCGCGCATCCTCATCATGGACGAGCCCTGCGCCGCCCTCGGCCCCGAAGAAACCGCCATGGTCGGGCGGCTCGTGAAGCAGCTGAAGGACGACGGCGTGGGCATCTTCCTGATCACCCACGACATGCCCGACGTGTTCTCGCTGAGCGACCGCCTCGCCGTCATGAAGAACGGCAAGCTCGTGGGCACCTACCGCACCGCCGACGTCACCGAAGACGAAGTGCTCGGCATGATCATCGCGGGCAAGCGGCCCGAGGGCAGGGAGCAGGCGCCTCACGCAGCCACGGCGAAGGCGACGGCGGCCTGATGTGACCACCATCGGCGACCAGCAGCTGCTCAAGCGCATGAACCGCAGCGTGCTGCTGCGGCTGCTGCGCGCGCAGTCCGGTTTGTCGCGCGCACGGCTCGCCAGCGAGAGCGGTCTCACCAAATCGACCGTGAGCCTGCTGGTGCGCGAACTGCTCGACGAGGGCTGGCTGAAGGAATCCGATGCGGCCGTGAACGACGGGCTGGGCCGCCCCTCGACGCCGCTGCAGATCAATGTCGGCGTGCGCGCGCTGATGGGCGTGGAGATCGCCGTCGAAACCGTGCGCCTCGTGTGCGTCTCGCTGCAGGGCGAGGTGCTGTACGCGGACACCCACGCGCTGACCGACGGCTCGCCGGCCGGCGTGTGCGCGCAGGTCGCGCGCATGGCGTCGGCCGCCCACGCGCAGCTGAAGAAGCTCGCGCTGCGCCTGTCGAGCATCGGCGTGTGCGTGCCCGGCGCGGTGGACGACTGCACCGGCGTGGTCCGCTTCGCGCCTAACCTCGGCTGGCGCAACGTGAGCCTGCTGCCCGAGCTCGAGAAGGCCTTTGCCGCCGTCGGCCTGCCCGGCGTCACGGTGCAACTGCAGAACGACGCCGACGCTGCCGCGCTCGGCGAGTACGAGTTCGCGGCCGGTGCCGGCAAGGACGGCGAAGACCCGCTCATCTTCGTCAACTGCGACGTGGGCGTGGGCGCGGGCGTGGTGTTGAACGACCGGCTCTTCACCGGCGCGCAGGGCATGGCGGGCGAGATCGGCCACACCATCCTCGAGCTCGACGGGCCGCTGTGCTCGTGTGGGCGCCGCGGCTGCGCCGAGGCCTTCTTCGGCTCGCGCGTGCTGGAACGCCCGGGCGCCGACATGCCGCGCGCCGCGGCCTTCTTCGGCGTGCTGCTGCAGAACCTGTGGGTCACCTTCAATCCGCGCGCGATCGTGCTGGGCGGCAAGGCGTGCGCGGACCATCGCGGCTTTGCGCAGGCGGCGTTCGAAAGCGTCAAGCGCCATGCGGACGGCGCGGGCATGCCGCCGCCGGAGCTGCGCACCTCGCGCTACGACGCGCTGGCGCCCGCGGTGGGCGCCGCCGCATTGGCCTTGCACGAGTACTTGCGGCCGCTGCAGCCCGACGCGAAGGCGCGCCGCGCGCGTGCGCTGGCCCGCGCGGCGGTCTGATCCTTCAATCCGGAGCCGGCGCGGCGCCGCCTTCCCCTTCCTCGCGTTCCTCCCCATCGCGCCAGCCGCGCAGCCGCCGGTAGAGCGTGCCGCGCGACACGTTCAGCTGCCGCGCCGCCTGCGACACATTGCCGCCGTGCGCCGCGAGCGTGTCCTCGATCAGCTTGCGGCTGTGCGCGCGCAGCGTTTCTGCGTGCGCGGCGTGCGCGGCGTGCGCCACGGGCGCCACGGGCGCGCTGCCGCCGCCGCTTGCGCCGGCCTCGGCGGCCATCGCATGCGCGCCGCGTTCGATGCCGATCGGTGCCGCCTCGCCCGGCATCGCCACCGCGTGCCGAAAGTCCACGCCGTCAGAGCCCTTCAGGTGCGCCTGCACCCACACGCCCAGGCCGCTCGCCAGCCGCAGGGGCTGCGCCGCCTCGCATCGGCCGGGCCGTCCCAGCCGCAGCAGGCTCGCCAGGTCGTGCCCCAGCAGGCATTCGACGTCGCGCTCGTGCGCCGCCTCGGGCAGCCGCCCCAGCAGCCGCGCGCCCGCGTTGTTGAGCCATGCGATGGTGCCGTCGGGCGCGATGCCCGCCAGGGCTTCGAGCGGCGTGCCCAGCAGCGTGGGGCTGGCCTGGAAACGCAGGATCAGGTGGTCGCGCGACTGCGCCTGCAGCAGCCGGTTCTCGATGGTCGTGGCATAGAGCGCCACCACCGACGCCGCGTCGAAGCCGAAGCGCCGCGCCTCGGCCGTGAGGTCGAGCACGCCGGCGAGCTGCCCGTTCACGCCGCGGATCGGCGCGGCCGCGCACTGCATGTGGCACAGCACGTCGAAGTAGTGCTCCGCGCCGTCCACCGTGCAGGCCTGGCCGGTGCTCGCCACGATGCCCGGCGCGGTGGTGCCGACGATGCGCTCGGAAATGTTCACGCCCACGCGCGCCGTCTTGCGCAGCACCGGCTGGTGCGCGGCGGCGGGCTGGTCGGTGACGTGCACCACCACGCCTTCGCTGTCGGTCAGGATCACGCGGCAGTCGGTGCCCGCGAGCATGTTTTCCATCTGCGCGAGTTCTTGCCGCGCCACCTCGAGCAGCTCGCGGTTGCGCGCCAGCGTGGCATGCAGCCGGCTCGGCGTGACGGCGTCGAAGGGCACGATGCGCTGGCGGTCGGCGTGCGTGCGGCTGCAGCGCAGCCACGACTGGATGACCGCCTCGCCCACGAGGCCCGAGGGGCGCACGCCTTCCTCGAAGAACTGCTGCCGCGCGAGCGCCACGCGCTGCGCCGGCGTGCTGGCAAAGAGCTGGCGCGGCGCATCCGCCGTGCCGATTCTGTCGAGGGCCATGGGTTCGTTGCCTCCCGGTTCGGGACCAGCGTCGAATGTGTTCCGCAATGGAACATCGCCGGACTGGGGAAATCCCCAAGATGAAGGCAAGGCCCGCGCGAACGATCCTTGCGGCACAAAGGAGACCTGCGATGACAAAAACACCCACCGGGCTGCTCGTGCTCGCCGGCGCGTTGCTGTGCCTGGGCGCATCGACCGCGGCCACGGCCCAGAACGCCCAGGACCGGGCCGCCGCCGCCACGAAACGCGTCGACGGCGGCTTCATCCGCGCCAATGCCGCGCAGAAGAAAACCCCCGACTGGCCCAGCGTCGGCCTCGACTACGCCGAGTCGCGCTTCAGCAGGCTCGACCAGGTGAACGCGGCCAACGTGAAGGACCTGGGGCTGGTCTGGTCGTACAACCTCGAGTCGACGCGCGGCGTGGAGGCCACGCCGCTGGTGGTGGACGGCATCATGTACGTCACCGCCTCGTGGAGCGTGGTGCACGCCATCGACACCCGCACCGGGCAGAAGCTGTGGACCTTCGATCCGCAGGTCGACAAATCGAAAGGCTACAGGGGCTGCTGCGACGTGGTGAACCGCGGCGTGGCGCTCTACGAGGGCAAGGTCTACGTGGCGGCCTACGACGGCCGCCTGATCGCGCTCGACGCGGCCACCGGCCAGACGGTGTGGGAGAAGAACACGCTCGACGGCCAGAAGGGCAGCTACACCATCACCGGCGCGCCGCGCGTGTTCAAGGGCAAGGTCATCATCGGCAACGGCGGCGCCGAGTACGGCGTACGCGGTTTCGTGACCGCCTACGACGCAAAGACGGGCGATCAGAAGTGGCGCTGGTTCGTGGTGCCCGGCGACCCGGGCAAGCCCTTCGAGGACGCATCGATGGCGCGCGCCGCCAAGACCTGGGACCCGAGCGGCAAATACTGGGAGGCCGGCGGCGGCGGCACCGCATGGGACAGCTTTGCCTTCGACCCCGAGCTCAACCTGATGTACGTGGGCACCGGCAACGGCTCGCCGTGGTCGCACAAGGCGCGCAGCCCCAAGGGCGGCGACAACCTCTACCTGGGCTCGGTGGTGGCGCTGGACCCGGACACCGGCAAGTACAAGTGGCACTACCAGGAGACGCCCGGCGACAACTGGGACTACACCTCCACGCAGTCGATGATCCTGGCCGACGTGAAGCTCGACGGCAAGCCGCGCAAGGTGCTGCTGCATGCGCCGAAGAACGGCTTCTTCTTCGTCATCGACCGCACCAACGGCAAGTTCATCTCGGCAAAGAACTTCACCGAAGTGAACTGGGCCACCGGCTACGACAAGAACGGCCGGCCCGACGTGGTGGCGTCCGCGCGCGACGGCACCAAGCCCAACGACGCCATCCCCGGCCCCTTCGGCGCGCACAACTGGCACCCGATGTCGTTCAACCCGCAGACCGGCCTGGCCTACCTGCCCTCGCAGCATGTGCCGATCAACCTGATGGACGACAAGGACTGGAAGTTCAACGAGGACGTGCCCGGCCGCCCGCATTCCGCGCTGGGATGGAACACGGCCAAGTTCGCCAACGCCGAGCCGCCCAAGAGCAAGCCCTCGGGTCGGCTGGTGGCCTGGGACCCGGTGACGCAGAAGGAGGCCTGGGGCGTGGACTACGTGTCGCCCTGGAACGGCGGCACGCTCACCACCGCCGGCAACCTGGTGTTCCAGGGCACGGCCGACGGCCGCCTGCTGGCCTACAACGCCAAGACCGGCGAGAAGCTCTGGGAAACGCCCACCGGCACCGGCGTGGTGGCGGCGCCCTCGACCTACATGGTCGACGGCAAGCAGTACGTGTCGGTGGCCGTGGGCTGGGGCGGCGTGTACGGCCTGGCGCAGCGCGCCACCGAGAAGCAGGGCCCGGGCACGGTCTACACCTTCGCGGTGGGCGGCACCGCCAAGATGCCGGACTTCGTGCAGTACCGCATGGACAAGCTGGTGCAGGGCGTGAAGTACGACCCCGCCAAGGTCCAGGCCGGCACCATGCTCTATGTGAGCAACTGCGTCTTCTGCCACGGCGTGCCGGGCGTGGACCGCGGGGGCAACATTCCCAACCTCGGCTACATGGACGCGGCCTACATCGAGAACCTGGACAAGTTCATCCTGAAGGGCCCGGCCATGGCGCGCGGCATGCCGGACTTCACGGGCAAGCTCTCGGGCGACGACATCGAGAGCATCAAGGCCTTCATCCAGGGAACGGCGGACGCCGTGCGGCCGAAGTAGAAAAGCGCGTGGACGTGGAAGAACGCCGGCGGCGAGCATCAACAAAAAAGCCGCCTGGCCCCGGGGGGCTCAGGCGGCCTTGCGGCTGCGCGTGTGGAAGACTGTCGATCAGTCGGCGTACACGCCCGCGGCCTTGATGATCGGGCCCCACTTGGCGATTTCGGCCGAGACGAACTTCTTGTGTTCCGCCGGCTGGGTGCGGCTGTCGGTGGTGATCACCGCGCCCAGCGCCTCTTCACGCTTGATGAAGCCCGGGTCCTTCATGGCGGCGTTGATGGCTTCGTTGAGCTTCTTCAGCACCGGTGCCGGCGTGCCCTTGGGGGCGTACACGCCGTGCCAGATCGACACTTCGAAGCCCTTGACGCCCGCTTCCTGGAGCGTGGGCAGGTCCTTCAGGGCCGGCGTGGTCAGGCGCTTGGCCGTGGTCACGGCGTAGGCCTTGACCTTCTTGGCCTCGATCTGCGAGGTGGTGTTGGTGGTCTGGTCGCACAGCAGGTCGATCTGGCCGCCCAGCAGGTCGGCGATGGCGGGCGCCGTGCCCTTGTAGGGAACCGGCGTCATCTCGACCTTCAGCGCGCTCTGGAACAGCAGGCCGCACAGGTGGGACGCGGCGCCCAGGCCGGCGTTGCCCAGGTTGATCTTGCCCTTGTTGGCTTCGATCCAGGCCGTCAGTTCCTTGTAGTTGTTGGCCGGCAGCGTGGGCTTGCCGATGAGCGTCATGGGCACTTCGTTGACCATGCCCAGGTACTCGAAGTCGGTCTCGACGTTGAACGGCAGCTTGCGGTAGAGCGCCGGCATGGTCGACATGCCGATGTGGTTCAGCAGCAGCGTGTAGCCGTCGGGGTTGGCGCGCGCCACCTTGGCCGTGCCGATGGAGCTGCCCGCGCCGGCGGTGTTGTCCACCACGATCGTCGTGCCGAGCGTCTTCTGCATGGCTTCCGCCAGGTCGCGCGCGACACGGTCGGTCGGGCCGCCGGCTGCGAAAGGCACCACGAGCGTGACGGTCTTGCCCGCAGGAAAGTCCTGGGCGTGGGCTCCGGCAGCTGCGGCGGCAATCGCCGCGAGGGCGAACAGTTTCTTCATGTGGTCTCCGATTTCCGTGATGGGGGTGTCAAACGGCCGCGATCTTATCGGCTGACCACGACCTGACCTATAGCGAATAGCCCTTAGACCTGCATCGAAATCTGCACTGTGCTGGGGCATGATCGGCGCGTGCAGGCCGCGCCGGGGGGCGCGCAGAAAGAACCACAAACCAAGCGGTCTTCCAGGCCGCAACGAGGAGGAAATTCCAATGGATCCATGGGTCTATCCGCGCGAGCGCTGGCTCGGCAACATCACGCTGTGGCTCGGCCTGCTGGTCTGGCTGCTGCTGGTCGTCGGCACGCTGGGCATCGCGCTGGTCTACGTGCTGCTGGGCTTCATCGGCTATGTGTTCGCACAGTCGGCCGTCATCGCCTGGATCAAGGGGACGGGCGTGAAGCTCTCGCCCACCCAGCTGCCCGAGCTGCATGCGCGCTTCGAGGCGTGCTGCGGCTTCCTGGGCATCGAGAAGCCGCCCGAGGCCTACCTGCTGCACGGCGACGGCATGTTCAACGCCTTCGCCACGCGCTTCTTCGGGCGCAACTTCGTGGTGCTGCTGTCCGACGTGGTCGACGCCATGGAGCGGCAGCCCGACGGCGTCAATTTCTACATCGGCCATGAGCTCGGCCACATCCGGCGCGGCCACCTCACGGGCCACATCTGGCGCGCCCCCGTGCTGTGGCTGCCGCTGCTGGGCGCGGCCTATGCGCGCGCCAAGGAATACACCTGCGACCTGCACGGCGAGGCCTGCTGCGAAGAGCCCGACTCCGCGCCGCGCGCGCTCGTGGCGCTGGCTGCCGGCGCGCACCAGTGGCGCAACGTCAACCTGCAGGCCTATGCGGCGCAGTCGGCGGGCAACAGCGGCTTCTGGGCCTCGTTCCACGAGCTGATCGCCGGCTATCCCTGGCTCACCAAGCGCGTGGCGCGGGTGCTCGACCGGGAAGCCCGGCTGCCCAGCCGCAACCCGCTGGCCTATGTGCTGGCGATCTTCGTGCCCTACACCGGGCGGGCCGGCGGCGGCGCCCTCGGCGCGCTGATCACGGTGGCCGTCATCGGCGTGCTGGCGGCCTTGGCCATTCCGGCCTACCAGGAATACACGAGCCGCGCGGTCGTGGCGCAGGCCTGGTACGAAGGCGCTTCGGTGCGCGAGGCGCTTGGCAACTACTACACCGAGAAGGAAGAGACGCCCGAGTCCCTGGCCGCCGCCCGCCTGCCCGACACGCTGCCCGGCGGTGCCACCCTCACGCTCGACCCGCAGAGCATGGTCGTCGAGGCGACCCTGCCCAAGGGCGTGAAGGGCACCCTGCGCATGGAGCCCTCGGAGGCCGACAGCGGCATCGCCTGGCGCTGCGTGGCGGGCGACGACCTGCCGGAGAAGGCGCTGCCCAAGGGCTGCCGCAAGTAGGGTTTCAGCGTTCGGGTCTGCCCGTCGACTTGT
Source organism: Variovorax pasteuri (assembly GCF_051216435.1). NCBI lineage: Bacteria > Pseudomonadati > Pseudomonadota > Betaproteobacteria > Burkholderiales > Comamonadaceae > Variovorax > Variovorax pasteuri. Next base: position 18,195 of record NZ_JBPJZS010000011.1, on the reverse strand, counting down.
CCGACAGGCGGACCCGGCGCAGGACGATGCGGTGCGCGAGGGCGGGGCTTAGGGTGGGTCTTCATTGCCATGAAACCACCAACCCAGGAGTGATTCACCCATGCCCATCACCTCGTCTTCCCTCGACGGAATGAAGGTCGCCATCCTCGTGTCGGACGGCTTCGAGCAGGTCGAGATGACCGACCCCCGCAAGGCGCTGGACGCTGCCGGCGCGCAGACACAGATCGTCTCGCCCATGGACGGCAGCGTGCGCGGCTGGCATCACCACGACCAAGCCGACAGCTTCACGGTCGACGTGCCGCTGCAGAGTGCCAGCGCCGAAGACTTCGACGCCTTGCTGCTGCCGGGCGGCGTGGTCAACCCCGATGCGCTGCGCATCGACGAGAAGGCCGTCGCCTTCGTGCGGGCCTTCGTGGAAGCGGGCAAGCCCATCGCCGCCATCTGCCACGGACCGTGGACCCTCATCGACGCGGGCGGCGTCCAGGGCCGGCACATGACCTCGTGGCCATCGCTGCGCGCCGACCTGCAGAACGCGGGTGCGACCTGGATCGACCAGGACGTCGTGGTCGATCACCTGCTCGTGACCAGCCGCAAGCCCGACGACCTGCCGGCCTTCAACCGCGAGATGACGAAGCTCTTCGAAGTGGCGCACGAGGCGCAGCTTCAGTGACCGCGGCGGCAGGCCCGGTGTAGCGCGCGCGGGGGCGTATCAACTGCCCCGTGGCCTGTTGCTCCAGCACATGGGCCGTCCAGCCGACGCTGCGCGCCAGCGCGAACAGGATGAGCGGTGCGCCCGCGGGCAGCCTGTGGACGGCCGCCATGGCTGCGAGTGCGAAGTCGATGTTGACGGCCTCGCCCAGCAGCTTCCCGCCGATGGCGCGCAGCTCGGTGAACGCCGCGGGCAGCTCGATGCCGGCAAGCAGTGCGCCGCAGCGCACATCGCCGTTCGGATAGAGCGGGTGACCGAAGGCCACCAACGGCCTGTCGTGCGCGAGCCATTCGCGCACGGCGGCCTCGGTGCCGATGGCTGCCGCGTTGCGCATCAGCGCTTGCACCGCGGCGGAGGCGCCACCGTGCAGCGGGCCAGTCAATGTCGAGAGGCCCGTGAGCAGGCAGGCGGCCACCGAAGCGCCGGTCGATGCGGTCACACGCGCCGCGAAAGTGGACGCGTTGAGTTCATGGTCGGCCAGCAGCACCAGCGCGCGGCGCAGGTCGTCCGCTGCGCGCGGGCGCCGCCAGGCGCTGGCCATGCGCATGTGCAGCGGCATCGCGCGCGCGGAAAGGGGGGCGGCGCCGAGCAGTGCATCGGCCAGCGTGCCGATGACGTCGGCCGCCTCGGCTTGCAGCGCGGCGCGCGAGCGGCCGCGCGTGGGGAGGTCGGTGGTGGCGCGCGATGCGAGCGCAACCAGGCCGGCCTGGAGCGGCGCGGCGCCTTTCGGTGTCGACGCTGCAGCAGTGGCGGCGGCAAAGCGGGCCGCAGCGCTCTCCCACAACACGCCGGCAACCTCTTCCAGCGTGGCGCGTTCGGCCAGCTCGCATGCATCCTGCCCTCGGTAGAGCAGCCGTCCCCCGACCACCGTGGACACACCCGACGCCAGCACCGGCTCCCCCCACTGGATCGCCTCGCTGGCCACCGTCTCGGTGCTGCGGCGCCCGCGCGTGCGCGCCGCGATGCGCTGCACGTCGTCGCGGTGGTAGAGGCTGCGGCGCGGGTCCGTTGCATCGGGCTTGGCGCGGATGCGCCCGCGGCTCACGCTGGCGTAGAGCGTCTGCGGGCGGACCTGCATCAGTTCGAGGGCGTCGGCGGCGGGCAGCCAGAGCGGTGCTTTGGTCAAGGTCATGTTGACAGAATAGATCAAGATTGACGTCAATATCCGTACGGCCAGAATCCATCGCATCGTGACAAACCCAGGAGCAAAGACGATGAACGACGACGATGGCAGCCTCGAAGGCGTGGTGGCCGCACGCACGGTGCTGTCCGAGGTGGACGGTGCCGCCGGCCGGCTGGTGATCCGCGGCCATGAGCTCGACGAGATCGCGCAGCGCTGGCGCTATGAAGACGTGGTCGCGCTGCTGTTCGACGGCTTCTTCGACACGCTGCCGCCCGCCGACGGCCTGCGTGCCGCCATCGGCCGCGCACGCCGCGAAGCCTTCGAGCGCCTGCAACCCAACGACGACGCCGTGCTGCGCCGCATGCCGCCCATCGAGGCCGTGCGCGCGCTGCTCGCGCGCCTGCCCGACGGCGACGATCTGCCCACCGCCCTGCGCCTGGTGGCCGCACCCGCTGTCTACACCGCAGCCGTCATGCGCTGGCGCCTGGGCGTGCAGGCCCTCGCGCCCGACGAGTCCCTGCCGCACGCCACCGACATGCTGCGCATGCTGCACGGCCGCATGCCCGCGCCCGTGCAGGCCGCCGCGCTCGACACCTACCTCGTCACCGTGTGCGACCACGGGCTCAACGCCTCGACCTTCGCCGCGCGCGTGGTGGCATCGACCGGCGCGGGGCTCGCCTCGGCCGTGCTCGCGGGCATCAGCGCGCTCAAGGGCCCGCTGCATGGCGGCGCACCGGGACCGGTGCTCGACGCGCTGGACGCCATCGGCACCGCCGCCAACGCGCGCCCCTGGCTGGAGGAGGCGGTGGCCGGCGGACAGCGGCTGATGGGCTTCGGCCACCGCATCTACCGCGTGCGCGATCCGCGCGCCGATGCGCTCAAGGGGGCGCTGCGCAGGCTTGGCGACGAAGGCAGCGTCAACGTCGCACGCTTCGCGCTGGCCGAGGCGGCCGAACAGGCCGCGCTCGCGATCCTGCGCGAGACCAAGCCCGGCCGCGCGCTGGAGACCAACGTCGAGTTCTACACGGCGCTGCTGCTCGAGGCCCTGGGCTTCGGCCGCGAGAGCTTCACCTGCGTGTTTGCCGCGGGCCGCGTGGGCGGCTGGCTGGCGCATGCGCGCGAGCAGGTGAAGAAGGGGCGGCTGATCCGGCCGCAGTCGGTGTATGTGGGCCCGGCACCCAGGGAGGCGGCCGAAGCCGCGCTCGCGCACTGAGCCTGCACGGCGCGCGCGCCGCCATCCGATACCCTCGCTGTCTTCGCATGCCGCTGCGGCATGCGCGAATCAACGAAAGTACTCTGATATGACGGCGAATCCCTCCCTGCAACGCGCACTGCGCCTGCCCCGCGACTTCGCGCTCATCGCGGTGGGCCTCGACGCGGTCATGTTCGTCATCAACATGGCCCTGCTGCTGGCGCCTTCCACGCCCGAGGCCGAGCAGATGCGCGGCGCGTACACCATGCCCGGCGTCTGGGTCACGCTGCTCGCGGGCATGACGATGTCCTGGCTGCTGGCCGCGGCGCTGTCGTGGAGCCACGGGCGCAATGCGCTGGAGCGCCAGGGCGCGGCCCGCGTGGCGCTGGCCCACGATGCGCGGCTGCGCTTCGGCGGTGTGTGGGTGCTGGCGATGGTGCTGAACTACTACGCGCTGACCCCGTTGTTCTACGAGGTCCAGGTGATGTTCATGCCGGGCGGCCGGCTGGAGGGCGTCTTCGCCTATTCGCCGCGCATGTACATGGGCGTGGCCATGATGCTGCAGTCGCTGGTGCAGATGGTGGTGCTGGTGCTCGGCCTGTGGCTGGCGGCACGCATCGCGCTGATGAAGAGCCGCGTTGCAGGGGCACCCGCGCAGGAAGAGGGCGCAGCCGGGGAGCCGCTCCCCGGGTCGCCGCGCCGCGCCGTCGCGCTGCTGGTGGGCGCGCTCTTCGCGGCGCTGCAGCTTTGGAGCGGTCTGGCCGTGGCACGCTGGGCGCCGTCGTCCAGCGACCTGGGCGTGGGCATTCTGCTGCTGACCTGGGTGCTGCCGGCCCTCGTGACCTTCGCGCTCGCGGCCTGGGGCGGCTGGCTCGGCACGCGGCCCGGGCTGTTGCTGGCGTGGCCGTTCAGGGCCGTGGCGGCCGCGGTGTCGGCCTTTTTGCTGGTGCAGGTGAGCTGCATCGCCGTGGCGCTCGCATGGCTGTTCGTGGCCGCGAAGACCTCGTTCAGCTTCTACAGCGGGGGCGGCATCATCGGCTTCGTGCTGGCCTTGGTGCTGCTCTACACGGCGATGGCGGTCGTGCTTGCGCGCGCCGCCACGCGCGTGCTGTACCGCCGCTACTTGTAGCTGCGCGCGTCCTCGATCACCTTGCCGTCGTTGGGCAGGCTGCCCGGTGCCACCAGCTCGATGGTGCCGCGCAGCTTGGTCACCTCGCGCACCGCGTCGGCAATGCGTGTGTCGAGTCCTTCGGGCGCGCCTGCGCATTCGAGCCTGAAGGTCATCCGGTCGTCGCCCATCTCGCCCGACACCACGAGCCGTGCGCGCTGCACTTCGGGAAAGCGCCGCACGACCTGCGCCACCTGCGAGGGGTGGACGAACATGCCGCGCACCTTGGTGGTCTGGTCGGCGCGCCCGAGCCAGCCCTTGATGCGCCGGTTGGTGCGCCCGGTGGGGCAGGTGCCCGCGAGCACGGCCGACAGGTCGCCGGTGCCGAAGCGCACCAGCGGGTAGTCGGGGTTGAAGGTGGTCACGACGACCTCGCCCACTTCACCGTCGGGCACCGGGTCGCCGGTGCCGGGCCGCACGATCTCGACCAGCACCCCTTCGTCGATCACCAGGCCTTCGCGCGCGCTGGTCTCGTACGCGATCAGGCCGAGGTCGGCGGTGGCATAGCACTGCGTGCCCTTCACGCCGTGCGCGGCGATCCAGTCGTGCAGGCTGGGCGGAAAGGCTTCGCCGGAGACCAGCGCCTTGGTGAGCGAGGGCAGCTTGAGCCCTTTCTCCTCGGCCTTCTCCAGCAGGATCTTCAGGAAGCTCGGCGTGCCCGCATAGCCTTCGGGCCTGAGGTCGGCCATGGCTTCGAGCTGCTGTTCGGTCTGGCCGGTGCCGCCCGCGAACACGCTGCAGCCCATGGCATGCGCGCCGCTTTCCATGATGGAGCCGGCGGGTGTCATGTGGTAGCTGAAGCTGTTGTGGATCAGCTCGCCGCCCCGAAAGCCCGCCGCATGCAGCGCGCGCGCGGTGCGCCAGTAGTCGCGCGCCTCGCCTTCGGGTTCGTAGATGGTGCCGGGGCTCGCGAACACGCGCGGCATGCGCGGCCCGCGCACGATGGACGAGAACCCGCCGAAGGGATCGTCGGCGCGGCGCGCCTTCTGCAGCTCGAGCAATTCCGATTTGCGCGTGACCGGCAGTTTCGCCAGTGCCTCGCGCGTGGTGATGTCCGCGGGCTTGACGCCGTCGAGGATCTTCGTGAACGCTGGTGCGGCGCTCTGGGCCTGCGCGATCTGCCTGGGCAGCGCGGCCAGCAGGTCGCGTTCGCGCTCCGCGGGGTCGCGGATCTCGAGGTGGTCGTAGTGGTCGGTCATGTCCGGACCCTTCATCAATCGATTCGTTGTCTGTGGGGTGGGGACTTCAGGCCAGCCAGCGCTTGCGCCGCTTGTAGCTCTTCACGTCGCGGAAGCTCTTGCGGTCCGCGCCGCCGACGCCGAGGTAGAACTCCTTCACGTCCTCGTTCTCGCGCAGGCTCTTCGCCTCGCCGTCCATCACGATGCGGCCGTTCTCCAGGATGTAGCCGTAGTCGGCATAGCGCAGCGCCATGTTGGTGTTCTGCTCGGCCAGCAGGAAGGTCACGCGCTCCTTGGTGTTGAGGTCTTTCACGATCTCGAACACCTCCTCGACGATCTGCGGCGCCAGGCCCATCGAGGGCTCGTCGAGCAGCACCATGGTCGGGTTGGCCATCAGCGCGCGCCCGATGGCGCACATCTGCTGCTCGCCGCCCGAGGTGTAGGCCGCCTGGGAGGTGCGCCGCGTCTTCAGGCGCGGGAAATACGCGTACACCTTGTCCAGCGTCTGCTGCACTGCGGCCTTGCCGTCGGTGCGCGTGTAGGCGCCCGTCATCAGGTTCTCCTCGATGGTCAGGTGCGCAAAGCAGTGGCGGCCTTCCATCACCTGGATCAGTCCGCGCTTGACCAGCTCCGCCGGCGACAGCGCCTCGATGCGGTCGCCGCGCAGCTCGATGGTGCCCTTGGTCACCGCGCCGCGTTCGCCCGCGAGCAGGTTGCTCACCGCGCGCAGCGTGGTCGTCTTGCCCGCGCCGTTGCCCCCGAGCAGCGCCACGATGCCGCCTTCGGGCACCGAGAGCGACACGCCCTTGAGCACCAGGATCACGTGGTTGTAGATGACCTCGATGCCGTTGACGTTGAGAAGGATGTTGGGTTCGCTCATGGTGTGGTCCGAAGCATTCGAAAGAACAGCGGGGCTGCTCTTTTGAATGGCGGCTCCTGCGAGCCGCCACCGTTACCGAGTGCGTCAGTGCATCAAGACTGGCAATCCGCTGCCTCGCGGCGCGTCAGCTTCTTCTCGGTGGCGTACTTGTCGGCCGCAGCCTTGGCCATCGGCTTGATGATCTGCTCGTCGGCCTGGTACCAGTCGGGTGCGATGTTCCACTTGGCGCCGTCCCAGGTTTCCATGCGGGCCCAGGTCGAGCCGATGTGGTCCTGGCATGAGGTGCTCACCGGGCGCATCACGCCGGCGAAGCCCAGTGCGTCGAGCTTCTTCTGGTCGAGCGCCAGGTTCTCCAGGCCCCAGCGCACCTGCTCGCCGGTCATGACCTTGCCCTTGCCGAAGCGCTCCTGCGCACGCTTGACCGCCTCGACGCCGAGCATCGAGATGATCGCGCCGCGCGTGTAGAGCACCGAGCCCACTTCGTCCTTCGGACCGGTGCCCTGGCCCTTGTCGTGCACCTGCTTCAGGATGTCCTGGATCACCTTGTTCTCGGTGCCCGAGCCGTTGAGCGCCAGCGCGTTGTAGCCCTTGGCGTTGGCGCCCACGTCCTTCACGTCGGGCTCGGCACCGGCCCACCACACGCCATACATCTTTTCGCGCGGGAAGCCGGTGGCCACGGCTTCTTTCAGCGCGGTGGAGTTCATCACGCCCCAGCCCCACAGCAGCACGAAGTCGGGCCGTTGCTGGCGCACCTGCAACCAGGCGGACTTCTGTTCCACGCCCGGTGCGGTCACCGGAATGAGCGACAGGTCGAAGCCGTGCATCTTGGCGCGCTCCTGCAGCAGCGGGATCGGTTCCTTGCCGAACGGCGAGTCGTGATAGACCAGCGCGATCTTCTTGCCCTTGAGCTTGTCCAGGCCGCCCTCTTTCTTGCCCAGGTGCTGGATCAGGATGTCAGCCGCGGTCCAGTAGCTGCCCATGAGTGGAAAGTTCCACTTGAACACGCCCCCGTCCTGCGAGGCCGCAAGGCCGTAGCCCAGCGTGACCAGCGGGATCTTGTCGGTGAGCACCTTGTCGGTCAGCGCAAAGGTGATGCCGGTGGCCTGCGGGTCGAACAACGCAACGCCGGGGCGGCCCTTCAGGCGCTCGTAGCATTCCACGCCCTTGTCGGTGGCGTAGCCGGTTTCGCATTCCTCGAACGTGATCTTCACGCCGTTGATGCCGCCCTGCGCGTTGACCAGCTTCAGGTAGTCCTGCTTGCCGTTGGCCCATGGCGTGCCGTTGGGTGCGTAGGGGCCGGTGCGGTACACCAGCAGCGGGAAGAACTGCTCCTTGGCCTGCGCGCTGGCTATCGATGGCGCGAGCATGGCGCCGAGGGTGCTGGCCACCAGGGCGGCGGTCAGAGCGAGCGATTTCAGTTTCATGCCTGTCTCCTTATGTGGGCACCTCGGTGCCGGGTTTTTTACGAACGAACGGGAACGCTGGAAACGAATCAATGCGGGAAGGGCCAGAGGCGCAGCTTCTCCTTGGCCGTGGACCACAGCCGCGCGAGGCCGTGCGGCTCGACGATCAAAAAGAACACGATCAGCGCGCCGAAGATCATGGTCTCCAGGTGGGAGGCCAGCGCGGTGGAAATCGAGAAGCCCAGCCACGCGGGCAGCTGGTTCAGGAACAGCGGCAGCAGCACGATGAAGGCGGCGCCGAAGAAGCTGCCCATGATCGAGCCGAGCCCGCCGATGATCACCATGAACAGCAGCTGGAACGAGCGGTCGATGCTGAACGCCGCCGGCTCCCACGCGCCCAGGTGAATGAAACCCCACAGCGCGCCGGCCACGCCGACGATGAAGCTGCTGACCGCAAAGGCCGTGAGCTTGGCGTACACCGGGCGAATGCCGATCACCGCCGCGGCGACGTCCATGTCGCGCATGGCCATCCACTCGCGGCCGATGGCGCTGCGCACCAGGTTCTTGGCGAGCAGGGCGAACACGACCACGAAGGCCAGGCAGAACAGGTACTTCTGCACCGGCGATTCGATCGGCACGCCGAACACGTTGAGCCCCGCCACGCTCACCGAGCCCGAGGAAGAATTGTTGGTGAACCACTGGATGCGCAGGAACGCCCAGTCGGTGAAGAACTGCGCCGCGAGCGTGGCCACCGCAAGGTACAGGCCCTTGATGCGCAAGCTCGGAATGCCGAAGAGCACGCCGATCACCGTGGCGCACAGGCCGCCCAGCAGCAGCGAGGCGATGAGCGGCATGCCCTCGATGCGCACCTGGAAGTTGTAGGCCGCATAGGCGCCCACCGCCATGAAGGCGCCGGTGCCCAGCGAGATCTGGCCGCAATAGCCCACCAGGATGTTCAGGCCCAGCGCGGCCAGCGAAAGAATGAGGAAGGGCGTGAGGATGGCGCGCATCCAGTAGTCCGACACGCCCAGCGGCACCACGATGAAAGCCACGAGCAGCAGCACGAGCATCGCGATGCGGTCCTGCGCAATCGGGAAGATCTGTTGATCGGCCCGGTAGCTGGACTTGAATTGACCGTTCTCTCTGTAGAACATGGCTCAGACCCGATCGATGATTTTTTCGCCGAACAGGCCCTGCGGACGAACCAGCAGGAAAACCAGTGCGAGCACATACGCGAACCAGATCTCGATGCCGCCACCGAGCATGGGGCCGAGATAGATTTCAGACAGCTTCTCGCCCACGCCGATCAAGAGGCCGCCGATGATGGCGCCGGGTATCGAGGTGAGCCCGCCCAGGATCACCACCGGCAGCGCCTTCAGCGCCACCAGCGACAGCGAGAATTGAACGCCCAGCTTCGACCCCCAGATAATCCCGGCCACCAGCGCCGAGAAGCCGGCCACCGACCACACGATCACCCAGATGCGCTGGAGCGGAATGCCGATGGACTGCGCCGCCTGGTGGTCATCGGCCACTGCGCGCAGCGCCCGGCCCGTGGCGGTCTTCTGGAAGAAGATGGCCAGCACCACCACCAGGCCGGCCGCCACCAGCGCGGCGACCAGGTCTTCCTGGCTCAGCAGCAGGCCGCCTTCGAAGGTGCCCTGCAGCACCATCAGCGGCTCCTTGGGCATGCCCACGTCGATCTTGTAGATGTCGTTGCCGAAGATGGTCTGGCCCAGGCCGTCCAGGAAGTAGGCGATGCCCAGCGTGGCCATCAGCAGCGTGATGCCTTCCTGGTTCACCAGCTTGCTGAGCGCGAGCCGCTCGATCAGCCAGGCCACGGCGATCATCACGGCCATGGCCGCGATGAAGGCCAGGATGTTGGCGAGCACCAGGCTCTGGAAGCCGAACCACAGCGGGAACCATTCCGAGAAGCGCGCCATGGCCAGCGCCGCGAACAGCACCATCGCGCCCTGCGCGAAGTTGAAGACGCCCGAGGCCTTGTAGATCAACACGAAGCCGATGGCGATCAGCGAATACAGCATGCCGACCATGAGGCCGCCGAAGAGGGTTTCGAGGAAAAAGCCCATGGTCAGTTTCTTTCTTGTTTTTCTCCCTCCCCCGCTGGGGGAGGGTTGGGGTGGGGGCACGCGGCGGTCGATGAGGCGCAGCTGCTTTGCGAGGGCTGTCGTGCCCCCATCCCAGCCTTCCCCCAGAGGGGGAAGGAGCAATGCATCAGAGGCGAGTTGGGCATTGCGTCAGTGCTCCACACCCAGGTTCTCCGTTTTTCTCCCTCCCCTTCCGGGGGAGGGTTGGGGTGGGGGCAGGCGGCGGTCGATGAGGCGCTGCTGCTTTGCGAGGGCCGTCGTGCCCCCATCCCAACCTTCCCCCGGAAGGGGAAGGAGCAATGCTTCATGGCGACGATTGGCATGGCGTCAGTGCTCCACACCCAGATAAGCCCGAATCACGTCTTCGTTGTTGCGCACTTCATCGGGCGTGCCGTCCCCGATCTTCTTGCCGTAGTCCAGCACCACCACGCGGTCGGAGATGTCCATCACCACGCCCATGTCGTGCTCGATCAGCACGATGGTCGCGCCGAACTCGTCGTTCACGTCGAGGATGAAGCGGCTCATGTCCTGCTTCTCTTCCACGTTCATGCCGGCCATCGGTTCGTCCAGCAGCAGCACCTGCGGTTCCATGGCCAGCGCGCGGCCCAGGTCGACGCGCTTCTGCAGGCCGTAGGGCAGGCGGCCCACCGGCGTCTTGCGGTGCGCCTGGATCTCCAGGAAGTCGATGATGTGCTCGACGAACTCGCGGTGCGCGAGCTCTTCGCGTTCGGCCGGGCCCCAGCGAAAGGCCTGCGCCAGCAGCCCGCTCTTCATCTTCAGGTTGCGCCCCGTCATGATGTTGTCGAGCACGCTCATGCCCTTGAACAGCGCCAGGTTCTGGAAGGTGCGCGCCACGCCCATCTCGGCCACCTGGCGCGAGTTCATGTGCTTGAAGGTCTGGCCGCGGAAGGTGATGGAGCCCTGCTGCGGCCAGTACACGCCGTTGATGCAGTTCAGCATCGAGCTCTTGCCCGCGCCGTTCGGCCCGATGATGGCGCGCACCTCGTGCTCGCGCACGTCGAAGCTGATGTCGGTCAGCGCCTTCACGCCGCCGAAGCTCAGCGAAATGTTCTGCACGTCGAGGATGACCTCGCCGGTCTTGCGAGTGCTCATGCCGCGGCCTTCACGATGGGATACGTCTTCGCTTCGACGATCTTGAGCGTGGCATTCACCACCCCGGTACGTCCGTCCTCGAACTTCACCTGGGTCTCGATGTACTGCTCGGTCCTGCCGCCGTAGAGCGCCTCGAGCAGCACCGCGTATTTCTCGGCGATGAAGCCGCGGCGCACCTTGCGCGTGCGGGTGAGCTCGTCGTCGTCGGGGTCCAGCTCCTTGTGCAGCACCAGGAAGCGCGCGATCTGCGTCTCGCCCATGCCGTCCTCGCCCGCCAGGTCGGCGTTGACCTTGCCGATGCACTCGGCAATGAGCGCCAGCACGTCGGGCTTGCCCGCCAGGTCGACGTAGCCGCCGTAGGCCAGCCCGCGCCGTTCGGCCCAGTTGCCCACGGCCTCGAAGTCGATGTTGATGGCCGCGCACACTTCGTCGCGCGCATTGCCGAAGCACACGGCTTCCTTGATCTGCGGAAAGAACTTGAGCTTGTTCTCGATGTAGTTGGGCGCAAACATCGCGCCGCTCACGAGCTTGCCCACGTCCTTGGCGCGGTCGATGATGCGCAGGTGGCCTTCGCTGTCGAGCACGCCCGCGTCGCCGGTGTGGAAGTAGCCGTTGGCATCGAGCACCTCGGCGGTGGCGTCGGGACGTTTGTAGTACTCCTTGAGCACCGACACGCCGCGCACCAGCACCTCGCCGTCTTCGGCGATCTTCAGTTCGATGCCCGGCGCGGCCGTGCCCACGGTCTGCAGCTTGACCTTGCCGTCCTGCTGCAGGCACACGTAGGCGCAGGTCTCGGTCTGGCCGTAGAACTGCTTCAGGTTCACGCCGATGGAGCGGTAAAAGCGGAACAGGTCGGGCCCGATGGCCGCGCCGGCCGTGTACGCCACGCGGATGCGGCTCATGCCCAGCACGTTGCGCAGCGGGCCGTACACCAGCAGGTTGCCCAGGCCGTACATCAGCCGGTCGCCCGTGCTGACCGGCGCACCGTTGAGGATGTCCGCGCCCACGCGCTGCGCGAGCGCCATGAACTTCGCATAGAGCCAGCGCTTCGGGCGCGCCGCGTCTTCCATGCGGATCGACACGGCGGTGAGCAAACCTTCGAAGGTGCGCGGCGGGCCGAAGTAGTAGCTCGGGCCGATCTCGCGCATGTCGTTCATCACCGTCTCGGCCGACTCGGGGCAGTTCAGCGTGAAGCCGCCCACCAGCCACTGCGCCACCGAGAACAGGTGGTCGCCCACCCACGCCATCGGCAGGTAGCTCATGATGTTGTCGCCGGGGCCGAGCCGGTCGGTCTCCACGCCGCCGCGGCCCGCCGCGATGAAGCTCGCATGCGTCTGGCACACGCCCTTGGGGCGGCCGGTGGTGCCCGAGGTGTAGAGGATCACGCCCACGTCCGTCGCTTCGCCGGCGGCCACCGCGCGGTCGTAGTAGCCCAGGTTGGCCTTGTCGAACTCGCGGCCCAGCGCGCGCAACTGCTCGTAGCTCATGAGCCCGGGCTGGTCGTAGTGGCGCAGGCCCTTGGGGTCGTCGTAGATGATGTGGCGGATCGCGGGGTAGCGCTCCTTCTGGATCTCGCGGCACTCCAGCAGCTTGTCGACCTGCTCCTGGTCCTCGACGAACACGAACTCGATGCCCGCGTCTTCCAGCATGAACACCATCTCGCTGGCCACCGCGTCCTGGTAGAGCGGCACCGGCACGCCGCGCAGGCTTTGCGCGGCGACCACCGCCATGTACAGGTGCGGGCGGTTGGCGCCCACGATGGCCAGGTGGTCGTTGGCCTTGAAGCCGAGGCTCGCGAGACCGCAGGCCATTTCGCGCACCTCCTGCGCCACGGCGTTCCAGGTCCAGGTTTGCCAGATGCCGAGGTCCTTCTCGCGCACGGCGGGCGACTCGGGTCGGGCTTCGGCATGCGCGAGCAGCAGACGGGGGAAGGTGGGAGCGGTTGTTTGCACAGTGGGCGGATCGTAGGTCTCACTTTGACGCCCGGGTGTCGTTCCAACGACAATCCTAGGGACACTACTCCCCGGAGTTTCCCGATGCCTCAAGGCAATCCTTCCCATGGCGGTTCTCACAGCGTGCTCGGCGGTTCGATCAAGGACCGCGTGCGCCCCGCCAACGCCGCCGAGCTCGATGGCATCCCCTGGTTGCCCACGCTCACGCCCGCCGAGCGCCGCCGCGCCGAGGCCGCGCTGGTGGTGGGCGAGGCCGAGCCCGGCGACCTGGTGTGCCGCGTCGGCCGCTCGCCCACCTACTGGTTCGGCGTGGTCGAAGGCCTGCTCAAGATGAGCAACGACAACGCCGACGGCGGCTCGGTCACCTACACCGGCGTGCCGCCCGGCGGCTGGTTCGGCGAAGGCACGGTGATGAAGCGCGAGCCCTACCGCTACAACATCCAGGCGCTGCGCCGCAGCGTGGTGGCGGGGCTGCCGATCGAGAGCTTCCACTGGCTGCTGGACCACTCCATCGGCTTCAACCGCTTCGTGATGAACCAGCTCAACGAGCGGCTGGGCCAGTTCATCGCGGCGCTGGAGATCGACCGGCTCAACAACCCCGACGCGCGCGTGGCGCGCAACCTGGTGTCGCTGTTCAACCCGGTGCTGTATCCGGGCGTGGGCGAAGTCTTGCGCATCACGCAGCAGGAGCTGGCCTACCTGGTCGGCCTGTCGCGCCAGCGCGTGAACGAGGCGCTCAACGGCCTTTCCGCGCAGGGGTTGATCCGCGTGGAGTACGGTGGCCTGCGCGTGCTCGACCTGCCGGGCCTGCGCGTGAGCGCGATGTCGAACAAGAAGAACAGCCAACCCTCCGCGGAAACGGAAACCTCATGACGCTCAAAGACCAGATACAGATCGTGCCCGCGAACGCGGAGGCCGCGTTCATTCCCCCGCCGGAGCCATCGAAGAAGCCCAAGGCCGAAGAGGCCGGGCCGACGCTCGAAGAGGCCCTCGCGCGCAATGAGCAACTGGCCGAAAGGCTCGAGGAACTGGACGCGGTGCTGGCCAAGCCGCTCAGCGAGATCCTCGCCGACCGCGAGAAGTCCGAAGAGGCCGCGCTCGCCTGGGACCGCTTCGGCGCCATGTGGATGCTGTCGCAGCGCGCCATGCGGCGCGTGGCGCTCGACCTGGCGGCGCAGCTCGGCGTGAGCGAGGAAGAGGTCGTGGCGCGCGCCATGACGAACGCCAACGCGGTGCTCAACGGCGCGGACGAAATCGACCTGGGCGGCACCGTGGCGCCTGCGCAGCTGCAGCACATCGCCAGGCATCGCGCCTTCCTGCGCAAGCAATTCAGGACCGGTTGAGCCGCGAGGCTTTTCGTTACCCCTTAACCTCCCGCCTTCTTTCCAGAAAGACTTTCTTCCAGATGACCGCTTCTTCCCACCTCACCCTCATCACCGGCGCCTCGCGCGGCCTGGGCCAGGCCATGGCCGAACAGCTGCTGCAGGCCGGCCACACGGTGCTGGGCATTTCGCGCAAGCAAAGCCCCGCGCTGGCCGAGGCGGCCAAGGCCGCGGGCGCCGAGCTCACGCAATGGGAGCAGGACCTGTCCGATCCGGTCGCCGCCGCGGCGCGCCTGTCGGCCTGGCTGCAGACCGTCGATGCGCAGCGCTTCGACAGCGTCACGCTCATCAACAACGCGGGCACCGTCGGCAACCCCGCGCCGCTGTCGGGCGCCGTGGCCGCCGAGCTGTCGCTGGCCCTGCGCATCGGCCTCGAAGCGCCGATGCTGCTGACCTCCGCCTTCCTGGGCGCCACGCGCGAATGGCGCGGCGCGCGCAAGGTGCTGAACATCTCCTCGGGCCTGGGCCGCAACGCCATGGGCAGCCAGGCGCCGTACTGCGGTTCCAAGGCCGGCATGGACCACTTCTCGCGCGCCGTGGCGCTCGAGGAAGCCCATGCGCCGAACGGCGCGCGCATCGTCTCGCTGGCGCCCGGCGTGATCGACACCGACATGCAGGTACAGCTGCGCGGCGCCACCGCCGAGAAATTCCCGGACCGCACGCGCTTCGAGAAGATGAAGAACGAAGGCCTGCTCGACAGCCCGGCCACGGCCGCGGCCAAGGTGCTGAAGTACCTGGCGCGTGCAGACTTCGGCGCGAACCCCGTGGCCGACGTGCGCGACCCGGCCTGAGCCTCAAAGAAGAAACGGCAGCACACCATGGCCACCGCCAAGTCGATCGACACCAACGACTACAAGCTCTTTCCGTCGCCGCGCAACGTGCACCGCGTCATCTTCGAACACCAGGTCTTCGTGCCGTACCCGTACGCGCTGATCGTGCTGGACGAGTTCTACTTCAAGGGGCGCAGCAGCCTGTTCTCGGCCTGCCGCATGAGCGACGGGAAGATGGGGCAGGTGGTGACCTTCGAGCTGGCGTCGGACGTCGACATCTTCAACACGAAGTTCGTGCCGGACTGAGCGGGGAGATTGCTCCCTCCCCCTCTGGGGGAGGGCAGGGGCGGGGGCAAGCGGCGTATCAATGGCTGTCGGCCTGTCGATTGCCGTCAGCCCCCATCCCGACCTTCCCCCAAAGGGGGAAGGAGCAAGACGGGAAGCCTCACTGCATCGTGAACCGATCGCGCTGCGCCTGCGCGCATTCCCCCATCACGTTCAACGCCCGCGCCACCGTCGGCGTGCCGAGCACGAACGGATTCGCCGCCCCTGCCGGCTGCTGCCGCAGCGCCGCCAGCTTGGCCTGCGAACTGTCGATGGCCGAGTGGTTGGACACCAGCACGTCGATCTTCTGTGCCGCGACCACCGTGGACATGCGCCGCGTGGCGTCGATGTAGCTGTCCAGGCGCGGCACGTTCTTGCCGAAGTTGAAGGAGGTACCGCCCCAGAGCAGGACGCGGTGCTTCTGCCCGCCGGAAGTCACGTCGAACACCGGCGAGAGGGTGCCCATGGTGTGGCCGGGCGTGAGGTAGAGCGTGACCGTGGTGTCGCCCAGCGTGACGCGGTCGCCGTCCTTCGCCGAAATGTCGTTGGCGCCGCGCTTGGGCGGCGCGCCCCAGATCGGCGTGGCGAACTCGAGCTTGGTCTCGGTCATCGTCCAGTCGGTGTCGCTCATCACCACCCGGGCGCCGTACTTCCTGGCGAGGTAGGGCGCGCCGCCATAGTGGTCGCCGTGGCCGTGGGTGACCACCACGTACTTGATCTGCGCCGGGTCCAGGCCCAGCTTGCGCATGCCGCCCTCGACGAGCGCGGCAGCCTCCACCTGGTTGTTCAGCGCATCGATGAGGATGATGCCGTCGGAGGTCTTGATCGCCCAGGCGCTGACCCAGTCGGCCCCCACGAAGTAGAGGTTGTCGAAGGCCTTGCCGGGCGGCGGTGCCGGCTTGTTGATGAGGGCGGTGAGGCCCCTGTCGAGCTCGGCCTGCGGCGGCTGCGCGGCGGGCGCGGGCTTGCACAGCGTGAGCAGGGGGCCGAGGTCGGTGCCCGCCGCTTGGGTGGCCGCCGCGACGTGGGCGGCGACGCTGGCGTTGGAAGGCGGCTGAAGAGAGGACTGGGCAGGCGTCTGCGCACAGCCCTGCAAGAAGGCGGCAGCCGCTGCCAGGGCGGCTGTCTTCAGGAAAAGCGAATGAACCATCGGTGTCTCCATGCCGTCGGTGCGGCTTGTTCTGGAGACACCATTCTGCGGTGCGCAGGCTTATTCGATTGTCGCGCCCGAGGCTTGCACGATGCCCTTCCACTTGTCGTAGTCGGTCTTCAGCAGCGTGCCGAACTGGGCCGGCGTCATGCTCTGCGGCTCCGCGCCCTGGGCGATGATGGCGGCCTTCATTTCGGGCGTGGCCAGCAGCTTGTTGATTTCGGCGTTGAGCAGGGTCACCACATCCTTGGGCGTGCCGGCCGGCACGAAGATGCCGTACCAGGTGCTCACGTCGAAGTCCTTGTAGCCGAGCTCGGCCACGGTGGGCGTGTCGGGCAGCGAGGTGCTGCGCTTGGCCGAGGTCACGGCCAGCGGACGCAGCTTGCCCGACTTGATCTGCGCCATGGCCGAAGGCACCGACGACACCATCAGGTCGACGTTGCCGGCCAGCACGTCCATCATGGCCGCGTTGGAGCCCTTGTAGGGCACGTGGCGCATCTTGATCTTGGCGGCGCTGTCGAAGATCTCGCCGGCCAGGTGGATGGTGGTGCCGTTGCCCGGCGAGCCGTAGGTGACGGTGTCGGGCGCGGCGCGCGCGGCCTTCACCACGTCGTCGAGCGTCTTGAACTTGGAGTTGGCCTGCGTGACGATCACCACCGGCGTGTAGGCCACGTGGGCCACCGCGGTCAGGTCCTTCACCGGGTTGTAGCTCAGGTTCTTGTAGAGCCAGGGCGCCACGACCATGTTGTCCTTCTGGCCCATCACGATGTCGTAGCCCGTGGGCGCGGCGCGCGCGGCCTCGGCGATGCCGATGGTGCCGCCGGCACCGCCACGGTTGTCGGGCACCACCGTCCAGTGGTTGGTCTCGGTGAGCTTCTGGGCCACCAGGCGCGCCAGGATGTCGGTGCCGCCGCCGGGCGGGAAGGGCACGATCATGCGGATGGGCTTGGCGGGGTAGCTCTGCGCATGCGCGGCGGCCGCGGCGAACGCGAGGGGGAGTGCCAGCGCAAGGGCCAGCGTGCGGGTGAGTTTGCGGATCATGGGTTTGTCTCTTTGTCTGGACGGATCGGGGTTGCAGCAGCGGCGATGGAGGTCTTTGGGCCTCACTGCACCAAGGGTGCAGTGTGCCGCAAGCGCCGCGGCGGTGTTTTCGTGGTTCGCGATGGGTCCCGTATCAGACGGCGGCGACTTGACAGGGCGGTTTCGGCGCCGAACATGAAATGTCGATCCAGACAAAGGAGACAACCATGCTCGCAAACATCGATGCGGTGGCCAACCTCGCGGTGAAAGACCTCGCGGTGGCCCGCCGCTTCTACGAAGGCACGCTGGGCCTTGCGCAAGTCGGCGCGGAAGGCGACGAAGTCGTGGTCTACGGCAGCGGCACCACGCGCATCAACGTGTACCGTTCGTCGTTCGCCGGCACGAACCAGGCGACGGCGGTGACCTGGCAGGTCGGCGCGGACATCGAGCGCCTCGTTGCTGCGCTCAAGGCCAAGGGCGTGCGCTTCGAGCACTACGACATGCCCGATACGAAGCTCGAAGGCGACCTCCATGTCATGGGCGACATGAAGGTCGCGTGGTTCAAGGACCCCGATGGGAACATCCTGAACCTGATCAACGGCTGATCGGTCAGCCGAAGTTCTTCGCCGCGAAGTCCCAGTTGGCCAGCTTGGCCAGGAAGGTCTCGACGAACTTCGGACGCAGGTTGCGGTAGTCGATGTAGTAGGCGTGCTCCCAGACGTCCAC
>NZ_JBPJZS010000010.1:0-210009 GCF_051216435.1 Variovorax pasteuri | reverse complement strand
CGAATCCGTTTCAGCGAAGCCTTCGATTATGCACCGACTTTTCAATCAGCGTCAACTTCGAAGAAGCTTTTTTCACCCAACCAACTCGCAATCAGCTCCGAAGAAACCCATCGCAACTATCACCTTGCGGTGACTGTCAGTCGAGCCTGCAAGTATATGCCAGGAAATGAGCCCGGCAACCCCATGCGAACAAAATCGCGTTCAAGTCGCCCTTCTCCGCGACGGCACACACCAATGCGCTCCAAGCCCCGTCCGGTGCCTCCTCCGATAATCCTCCCTACATGGCACTCATCACACTCCTCGACGCCCAATTGGCGTTCGGTCACGTCCCCCTGCTAGATCACGCGGACTTCTCTCTTCTGGAATCGGAGCGCATCGGCCTGATCGGCCGCAACGGCGCCGGCAAGTCATCGATGCTCAAGATATTGGGCGGACTCGAGAAGGCAGACGACGGCACCCTTCAGTTGCAGCAGAACCTCCGTGTGGCCTACGTGGCCCAGGAACCCCTCCTCGACATGGATGCCGACGTGTTCACCGCCGCCAGCCAGGGCCTGGCCGAGGTCATTGCCGTGCGCGACCTCTATCTCTCCGGAGCGGACGGCCTCGACCTCGACGCCCTGCAGTCGAAGATCGAAGCCTTCGACGCCTGGAACTGGGAGCAGCGCGTCGAAGAGACGCTGCACCGCCTCCACCTCGACCGCAACGCCCGCGTCGGCTCCCTCTCCGGCGGTACCCGCAAGCGTGTCGCCCTGGCCCAGGCCCTGGTGGCCGCACCCGACGTCCTTCTGCTGGACGAGCCCACCAACCACCTGGACCTCGACTCCATCGAGTGGCTCGAACAGCTGCTGATCGACTTCAAGGGCAGCGTCGTCACCATCACCCACGACCGCAGCTTTCTGAACCGCGTCGCCACCCGCATCGTGGAGCTGGACCGGGGCAAGCTCAACTCCTACCCCGGCAACTTCGAGCAATACCTCCTGCAGAAGGAAGAGCAACTCGCCCAGGAGGCTGTGATCAGCGCCAAGGCCGACAAGCTGCTGGCCCAGGAAGAGATCTGGATCCGCAAGGGCGTGGAAGCGCGCCGCACCCGCAGCCAGAGCCGCATCACCCGTCTGCAGGAATTGCGCGCCAGCCGCAGCTCGCGCCGCGAAGTGCAGGGCAGCGTGAACATGGACGTGGCGTCCGGCCAGTCGAGCGGGAAGATCGTGGCCGAGCTCACCGAGGCCACCAAGTCCTTCGGCGAGAAGACCGTCATCCGCAACTTCAGCGGCACCATCCTGCGCGGCGACAAGGTCGGCCTGCTCGGCCCGAACGGCGCGGGCAAGACCACGCTGCTGAAGCTGATCCTGGGCGAGCTCGAACCCGACAGCGGCAAGATCCGCCGCGGCACCAACCTGCAGGTGGCGTACTTCGACCAGATGCGCGACAAGCTCGACCTCGACGCCACGCTGGAAGACTTCATCAGCCCCGGCAGCGAGTGGATCGAGATCGGCAGCCAGCGCAAGCACGTCAAGAGCTACCTGTCGGACTTTCTGTTCTCGCCCGCGCGCGCCAACTCCCCGGTGCGCTCGCTCAGCGGCGGCGAACGCAACCGCCTGCTGCTGGCCCGCCTGTTCGCCCGCCCGGCCAACGTGCTGGTGCTCGACGAGCCGACCAACGACCTGGACATCGACACCCTCGAGCTGCTCGAAAGCCTGCTGCAGGACTACGACGGCACCGTGTTCCTCGTGAGCCACGACCGCACCTTCCTGGACAACGTGGTGACCAGCACCATCGCCTACGAAGGCGACGGCCGCTGGCGCGAATACGAAGGCAGCGTGCAGGACTGGTTGATCCAGTCCAAGCGCGCCCGCGAGATCGCCGAGCAGCGAGTGGCCGCGGCGCCCGCCCCTGCGGCGGCTTCGGCGCCCGCCCCGGCCGCCGAAGCCGCCGCCCCCAAGGCGGCAGGTGCGCGCAAGAAGCTCTCCTATAAGGAACAACGCGAGCTGGAGGCCCTGCCCGCCCAGATCGCAGCCCTCGAAGGCGAGCAGAAGCGCATCACGGAAATGCTCGAACTCGACGGCGGCGCCCTCTACGCCGCCGATGCCTCGCGCGCCACCGAGCTGGCCGAGCGCCACGCCAAGATCGACGACGAGTTGCTCGCAGCCCTCGAACGCCAGGAAGAACTCGGCGTCACGCGCTGACGCGGATGCCGGTCGTCCGCCCGTCCGACGCGCGGCGGGCGCCGACTAGGCTATACATGCGGCTTCCCCTTCCAAGCTCCGGAAAAGCCGCATGCCTTCTTCCTTCCAGACGTTGTTTCGCCGGTCCACCGCGCTCCTGGCGCTGCTGATCCTGGGCGCCTGCGCGCAGCTTCCGCAAAATGTCGAGCGGCCCGTTTCCACCGCGATCGCCGCCCCGGCCACCGGCACCGCGCTGGCCGACCTGGTGCAGCAGCGCCGGCAGGCCGACAAGGCCCGCTACGAATCCGGCTTCCTGCTGCTGGGCGGCCCGCAGGCCGCCTATGGCAGCCGGCTCGCGCTGATCGAAGGCGCCCAGAAGACGCTGGACCTGCAGTACTACGCCATCCACGCCGACGCCAGCACCGCCCGCCTGGTGCGCGGCCTGCGCACGGCCGCGGAGCGCGGCGTGCGGGTGCGCGTGCTGCTCGACGACTTCCACACCACCGGGCGCGACGCCCTGGTGCTGGGACTGGCCTTCATTCCGAACATCCAGATGCGGCTGTTCAACCCGCTGGCCGGCTCGCGCGACTCCACCTTCAGCCGCTTGTTCAATTCGATCGACGACGCCTCGCGCATCCAGCAGCGCATGCACAACAAGCTGTTCCTGGCCGACAACGTGCTCGCCGTCACGGGCGGGCGCAACCTGGGCGACGCCTACTTCGGCAACGCGACCACCGGCAACTTCGTCGATGTCGACGTGCTGGCGGCCGGCCCGATCGTGCAGGACCTGTCGCGCAGCTTCGACAGCTACTGGAACAACGAGCGCGCCTACCCGGTGCAGTCTCTGGTCACGCGCGAAGAGCTGCAGGCGACGCGCGAGCGCGCGAGCAAGGCCGACCAGGAACTGGTCGCGCAAGCCGCCCGTGACCCGGACGACAAGCCCAGCGCCGACGCGCCGCCCACGCCCGAGCAGCGCGCCCGCGCCTGGGACGAGAAAGCGCTCGACCTGCGCACCGCCACCTTCGTCTGGGCGCCGGCCGTGATGCTGGCCGACAAGCCCGGCAAGATCGCCGCCGATTCCGCCTCCGGCCCCGACAGCGCGAAGGCGCCGGGCCTCGTGGTCAGCCAGCCTGACGACAAGGCGAATGCGTCGCGCCGGGTGGCCTCGCTGGAATCCGCCTCCGACCTGGCCGCCAACGGCGACACGGTGGTCGAAGGCCTGCTGCAGATGATCGGCCAGGCACGCACCGACCTGCTCATCATTTCGCCCTACTTCGTGCCCGGCAAGGACATGCTGCAGGCCTTTTCCGCGGCGCGCGCGCGGGGTGTGCGCATTCGCGTGCTGACCAACTCGCTGGCGTCCAACGACGCGCCGGTGGCCCATGTGGGCTACGCGCGCCACCGCGAGGCGCTGCTGAAGATGGGCGTCGAGCTGTATGAACTGCGCAGCGAGCAGACCAGCTTCGGCAGCGTCTTCGGCTCGACCGGAAGCAGCGGCGGCGGCGGCAGCGGAACAGGCAGCATCGCCGGCGCATCGCGCGCCATGCTGCACTCCAAGGTGCTGGTGATGGACGGCCGGCTGCTGGTGGTCGGCTCGATGAACCTCGACCTGCGCTCGCAGCTGCAGAACACCGAGATCGCGCTGCTGATCCGCAGCAACGAGCTGTCGCGCGCGGCGTCCGAACAGATCGAGCGCGGCATGGCAGAGCGCTCGTGGCATGTGGAGCTGGTCGACGGCTCGCTGGTGTGGCGCGCTCCCAAGGACAGCAAGTTGCCCGACGCAACCACCGAGCCCGACACCAGCGCCACGCTGCGGCTGATGCTCAAGCTCTTCGGGCCGCTCGCGCCCGACGAACTGCTCTAGAAACCCTCGATCGGGGCCTGTGCGTCAGTGCTTGTGCAGGTGCGCCGACCCGGCGGCATCTGCACCTTCGGGCGCACCCACCGGCAGCGTCACGTCCAGCGCGGTCTTCACGCCCTTGGCGTCTTCGAACTTCAGCGTGAAGGGCACGCTCGCGCCCTTGGCCAGCGCGCCCTTCAGGTCCATCATCATCACGTGGTAGCCGCCGGGCTTGAGCTCGACGGTCTGGCCCGCGGGCAGGTCGAGGCCGCCCGGAAGCTCGCGCATCTTCATGACGTCGCCTTCCATCTTCATCTCGTGCACTTCGGCCGTGCCCGCCGCCGGGGTCGAAATGCCGACCAGCTTCGTGCCGGTGGGCGCGGTCAGCTTCATGAAGGCGCCCGTGCCGCTCTGGCCCGGCACCGACTGGCGCACCCAGCCGCCCTGCACATCGACCGTGGCCACGCCCTGCGCCACCACGTTCAGCCTGGCGGCCGGGCTCTTCAGGCCCGCCGTCGAACTGCCCGACGCCGGCACCTCGGCCCAGTCGGCCACGCCGGTGTCGCAGGTCTGCAGCACCTTGAACCACAGCGTGCCTGGCGTGGCGGGCACCTTGCCGCGCAGCACGAACTCGGCGCGCTCGCTGCCGGGCAGCGCATTGCCGGGCGTCTCGGCGCTCCAGCGCACTTCGCCGTCACCGTTCTTCGTCACGTCGAGCTTCCAGCCCTTGCGCGCCTGGGCGTCGCTCAGCACGAAGCCCTTGGGCAGGCGCACCGCCAGGCCGGTGGTGGCCTTGGCGCCTTCGCAGGCATGGCCGACGCGGAAGGCGGCGTTGTAGTCACTGCCCACGGTGGCGCCGCCCGGCGGCAACGTGACGTGTGCAAAAGTGGCGCCAACGCCCGTCAGGATTGCGCATGCTGCTATGGTTTTGAGAGTGATCATCGATGTCTTGGTCATGTCGGGTCCTTGCAGTTGGGATGAGAGCGTCATGGGTCGAACCTGAGTTCAGCCAGGCAGGTGTGTTGCGCGGGCAGGGGCGGGGTGCGCCCGCATCGACCGCGTTCAGTGCCACTTCGAGCCTGCGCGTGCGGATGGCATTGACGTCCTGCGCCGTGCTCACCCGTTCAGTTTGCGCTCGAAACTTCGAGCCAAAAAAGCCGGCAACGCACGTCGTTCGTGCGTATGCAGCTATGGTTTCGAGAGCGTCAGGAGAAAGTCGGGGGCCCGCGCGCAGGCAGTGGCGCGGCGGCGGCGGCCAGGCGCGTGGCGGGAATCGACTGGACCACGCGGCCCAGCGGCAAGGGGAGATCGAAAGCGGGCACCGCCAGGGCCGGCGGCGGTGCGCCGGTCAGCACGCACAGCGGGCAGTCCATGTGGGAGGCGCCGAGCGCCTGCGTGCCGTCCTCGGTGTGGACCACCACCTTGATGGAACCGACGCTGGAGCACACCAGCTCCATCGCCTGTGGATGCACCAGCGGCGACGCCACCGCCACGCCCAGCGACAGCACGAACCACAGCAGCACCCCGCGGCCGATGAGGCCGAGAAAGCGGGTGGGGTGGCGCAGCGCGTGCATGGCGGGCGCGATTATCTGCGCACTTTGCCCTTGGCGGCAGGGGCGGCGGCCTTGGAAGCCGCCTTGGCGGGCGCCTTGGCCGTGGCTTTGCCGCTCCTGGCCGCAGGCGCGGCCTTGGCCGATTTGCCGCCCTTGGCGGCAGCGGCCGGTGCGCCCTTCTGCCCGTTCGGCCCGCGCTGGCCCTTCACGGCCTTGCCACCGCGCACAGCCCTGGGGGCCGGCGAAGGCGCGGCGAGCGCCGCCATCGGCGCCGCGGTTTGCGCCTGCACGTCGGTCAGCACCGGCGTCACCGTGAAACCGCGCGCCGCCATCAGCGTGGGCAGACCCTGCGGGCCGATCATGTGCAGCGCGCCCACGGCCGCGAACACGCCCTTGCCGCCGGCGTGCAAACGCTCGATGCCGTCGGCCAGGTTCGGGTTGCGGTCGTCGAGCAGGCGCTTGGTCAGGCGCTGCTCGGCGGGGGTGTTGAGGCAGTCGCACCATTCGGCATAGCGGCCCAGCTTGCCCGCGTCGCTGCGCGCCCACACGTCGGCCAGCTCCTTCAGCTGGCCGCGCAGCTTGCCCGACTCCAGCTCGTCGAGCGCCGCGTCGATCTGCTCGCCTTCCTCGGCCTCGGACTCGCCCGTGAGCACCTTCAATTGCGCGGCCGCGCTTTCGAGCGCGACGATCGGCTTGTTGCTGTTGCGGGCGGCCACGGCCAGCGTCTCGTCCACGCCGAACTCGGGATAGAGCCCGTCGGCGCGCGCCACCAGGCCGGCCAGCGCCGTCACCTGCAGGATGGGCTGCAGCTTCGACAGCGCGCCCGGCGGCACGCAGGCCTCGGCGTTCTGTCGCGCCAGCCGGCGCGCGCGCTCGCCGCTGAGCACGCGCGCGAGCACCTCGGGGTCGGCCGGCTGGGCCATGGCGGCGGCGGTGGCTTCGTCGCGCGAGTCGAGCTCCAGCGCGAGGGTGTCGCTCTGCGTCAGCGCCTTCTGGATGGTCGGGCCGGGCCGCACCCAGTCGCCGCGGCCGATGTGGATGGTGCCGTAGAGCCACGAGGTGCGCCCGTCGCGCTCGATGCGCCAGAGCATGCCGCGGTCGACGCCGTTGCGCAGCGTGGTGCCGGGCTTCTCGAGGCTGGCGATGGCCGAGGGCGGGCAGGCGGCGTGCGCCGCAGCAAATGTAAAGACACAGCAGGCGCCCGCCAGGAGTTGGCGCGGCAGCCGTTGGAGGCTTTTTGCCAGGCGCACAGGCGCCGAAAAATCGATGTTGCGCATGTGTGCAACCAGGGTCCGGAGTATCCGCAAGGCGTGCTCCACGATGAAAGAAAGTCCGGCATTCTCACAGCACCGCTGCCCATAATCCAAAACCATGCAGAGCATCTTCCACCTTGCCTTTCACGTTCGCGACCTCGACGGCGCCCGCCGCTTCTATGGCGGTGTCCTCGGCTGCGCCGAGGGCCGCAGCACCGACACCTGGGTCGATTTCGACTTTTTCGGCCACCAGATTTCGCTTCATCTCGGCGAGCCCTTCGCCACCGCCCGCACCGGCCGCGTCGGCGACGTGATGGTGCCGATGCCGCACTTCGGCCTTGCGCTCGCCCTGCCCGACTGGCAGGCCCTGGCCGCGCGCCTGGAGGCCGCCGGCACCGAGTTCGTGCTGAAGCCGCAGGTGCGCTTCGAGGGCCAGCCCGGCGAGCAATGGACGATGTTCTTTCATGACCCGTTCGGCAATCCGATCGAGGTCAAGGGATTCCGTTCCCTGGCCACGCTTTACGACAAATGAGACCGCGCCGCGCCGCCCCCCGCAGACCCGCCGCTGTGCCGGGCACTGCGGGGCGCCTGTTGCGGCTCGGCCTGGCGGCGCTGGTGCCCCTGTTCTGCGCGGCCGCGGCGCACGCCCAGCAGGACTGCGAGCTCGACGGCCGCAGCGTGAACCCGGCCAACGGCGCCACCACGGCGGGCAAGACCGGCCTGGTGCGCTGCAAGGACCGCGAAACCGGCGAGCTGCAGCGCGAGCAGCAGGTGCAGAACGGCGTGTCCATGGGGCTGGTGCGCATCTACGAGAAGGGCAAGCTGGTCAAGGAGCACAGCATCAACGCCAAGGGCAACATCCAGGGCCGCGCGCGCGAGTTCTCGCCCACGGGCAAGGTGCTGCGCGAGGCCACCTACGACGACGGCCAGGAGCGCGGCCTGGTGCGCAGCTTCTACCCCGACGGCAAACTGCGCCGCGCCGCGTTCTACCCCGATACGGGCAACGGCAGCGAGCGCGCATCGGTCGAGTTCACAGAGCGCGGGCAGCTGTCGGCGCTGCGCTGCGCCGACGCGCCGGCGCTCGCGCCAGTGGTCGACGACGCCAGGCTCTGCGGCTTCGCGGGCGTCGGCCCGTCGCAGGTTGATCTGTTCGACGCGCGCGGCAACCTGCGCTCGCGGCTGTCGTATGTGTCGGGCAAGCGCGTGCGTTCGCAGAGCTTCTACGACAACGGCAAGACCGCGGTGCTCGACGAAACCGTCGGCAACCGGCGCACCGAGCAGAACTACTCCTCGGAAGGCGTGAAGCGCCGCGAAACCGTGTACCTGCTGGCCGAGCGCACCAGCGTGCGCATTCGCGAGCAGGCCTTCTCGGAAAAAGGCACGCTGGTGCGCGACCAGCGCTGGAACAGCGCGGGCGAGCCGATCGGCGACGACAGCTATTACCTGAACGGCCAGCCGACCAGCAAGTCGACCTACAGCGGCAGCACCGGCGAGGGGCGCACGGTGGAGATCACCGAGTTCTACGACAGCGGCGAGCGCGCCGCGCAGGGCCGCTACCAGGTCGTGAGCCGCGGCCGGCAGATTCCCGTGGGCACCCACCAGCGCTTCAGCGAGAAGGGCACGCTGCTGGCCGAATCGACCTTCGACGCCAAGGGCCGCATCACGCGCGAGCGCACCTGGGACGAGAACGGCGAGCTGCAGCGCGACGACGAGGTCTTCGAAGACGGCTCGCGCAAGGCGTTCTCCCGCTAGAGAGAAGAGAACGCCGCCGGCATCAGTCCAGCTTGATGCCGGCCTGCTTGATGATCGGGCCCCAGCGCTTCGACTCGGCGCGCGACAGCGCCGCGAACTGCGCCGGCGTGCCGGGCATGGCTTCCATGCCGAAATCGTCGAAGCGCTTCTGGACCGCCGGCGTGCCGAAAGCCTTGTTGAG
This sequence comes from Variovorax pasteuri, assembly GCF_051216435.1. Taxonomy (NCBI): domain Bacteria; kingdom Pseudomonadati; phylum Pseudomonadota; class Betaproteobacteria; order Burkholderiales; family Comamonadaceae; genus Variovorax; species Variovorax pasteuri. Next base: position 201,268 of record NZ_JBPJZS010000010.1, on the reverse strand, counting down.
GTCGGCGTTGAGCTTGTTCACCACCGCCGGCTGCAGCCCGGCCGGGCCCAGGATGCCCTGGAAGGCGAACACCTCGGAGTTGGGCACGCCCACCTCGGCCAGCGTCGGCACGTTGGGCAGCAGCTTGTTGCGCGCACCCGAGCCGATGGCCAGCACGCGCACCTTGTTGCTCTGCATGATCCCCAGGCCCGAGGCCAGGTCGAGGAACATGCACGGCACCTGGCCGCCCATCACGTCGGCCATGGCCGGCGCGGCGCCGCGGTACGGAATGTGGGTGATGAAGGTGCCGGTGCGCACCTTGAACATTTCCATGGCCAGGTGGTGCGGCGAGCCGTTGCCCGGCGACGCGTAGTTCACCTTGCCGGGGTTGGCCTTCACGTAGGCCAGGAATTCCTTGAAGGTCTTCGCCGGGAAGTCAGGGTGCACCACCAGCGCCAGCGGGAACTTGCCGATCGCGCCGATGTAGGTGAAGTCCTTTTCAGGGCTGAACGGCAGCTTGCTGAACAGGTGCTCGTTGAAGGCCAGCAGGGCGTTGTCGGCCGACAGGATGGTGTAGCCGTCCGGCTTGCTCTTGGCGACGAAGTCGGCGCCGATGTTGGTCGACGCGCCGGGGCGGTTGTCGACCACGATCTGCTGGCCCAGCGTCTGGCGCATCGATTCGGCCAGCACGCGCGCGATCACGTCGGTGCCGCCGCCCGCCGGGTACGGCACGACCCACTTGACGAGCTGCTGGGGGTATTCCTGCGCATGGGCGAAGGGCGAGGCGGCCACGGCGGCGCCGGAGGCGAGCGTGGCGAGAAGGGTGCGGCGATCCATGGATCAGTCTCCAGTTGTAGATGGGCAGAAGCAGGCTTGTTTCACGAAGCGGACAGCGATGGTACGGGCAGCGCGTGCAACGCGTCGGCCAGCGCGGCGCGGCAGCGCGCCTCGTCGCCGACCTGCTCGAACAGCAGCAGCGCCAGGCGCGCGAGGAACAAAGATTCGCGCTCGGCGCCCGCTTCGCTGATGGCGCGCGCGCACTCGGCATAAAGGCGGTCGCGGGCGTCGGGGTGCAGGGATGTGGTGGTCATGCGGAAAGCTCCTGTGCGGCCGATGCAGCCGATGCGGCGCGTGCCAAGGCGGGTTGCAGGGCGCCCGCGGGCAGGCGGTGCCAGCGCGCGGCCACATGGCCGTCGGGGCGCAGCAGGTAGACCGCGCCGTCCTGCGCGCCGAGCGCTTCGAAGACGGCGGGCGCCGCATGCGCATCCGCGCCGTCGATGCCCGGGCCGGCGACGGTGCGCACGGCGAACGGCAGCGCGCCCTGCTGCGCCGCCGCGATGTCGGCCGCCGGCGGCAACGCCACGTCGGGCCGCAGCACCAGCAGCGTGAAGGTCGGCGCGATCAGGTCCGTGAGGTGGCCGCGTGCCAGTTGCTGCTCGGGCATCACCTCGCCCGGCAGCGGGCCGGCCGGCAACACGTCGCCCGCACTCGACAGCGGCGAATCGGCATAGCGCACGGCCTGCGTCTGGCGCGGGTTGATCAGCTGCGCAATGCCGCGGTGCGCCTCGGACAGCGACAGCGCCGCCTCGCGCAGCAGGTCGAAGCCGCGTGAGGGCGGCGACATGAACTCGGTGCTGCGCATTGCGTTCTCGGCGTTCACATGGAAGGCCGCGATGCGCTCCTGCGAGTACGAATCGAGCAGCGCCGCGCTCGACAGCCCCTTGGCCACCAAGGCCAGTTTCCAGCCCAGGTTGTCCGCGTCGTCGAAGCCCGAGTTGAGCCCGCGCACGCCGAAGATCGGCATGGCGTGCGCCGCGTTGCCGGCGAACACGACACGGCCGTGGCGGTAGCTGTCGAGCGTCATCGCGCCCGCGCGGTAGACCGAGGTCCACACCGTCTTCCACGGCAGGTGCCCTTCGCCGATGGCGTCGAGGTGGCGCTGCACGAACTCGGCCACCGCCGGCGGCTGCAGCGCTTCTTCGGTGCCCTGGCCGGGGCGCAGTTGGTAGTCGATGCGCCAGATGTCGTCGGGCTGGCGGTGCATCAGCACGGTCGAGCCCGGGTTCCAAGGCGGGTCGAACCAGGCGCGGCGCTCGGTCGGGTGGCCGCTGTGCAGCTCGATGTCGATGATCACGTAGCGGCCTTCGTAGCCCGTGCCTTCCAGCGCGAGCCCCAGCGCCTTGCGCACGAAGCTCTGGCCGCCGTCGCAGGCCGCAAGCCACTGGCCGTGCAGCCGGTAGGCGCCCTCGGCGTTGCGCACGTCGAGCGCCACGCCGTCGTCGTCCTGCGCGAGGCCGGTGAGCTCGGTGCCCCAGCGGATGTCGATGAGCCCCGGCGTCTGCTCGTTGCGGCGGAAGATCTCTTCCAGCAGGTAGTGCTCGGCGTAGTACTGCTCGAGGTTGATCATCGGCGGCAGCTTCTGCTGCGCGTCGTGCGGCATCTCGAAGCGGAACACCTCCGCCGTCTTGTAGTAGCTGCGCCCGCCGGTCCACGGCAGGCCCTTGGCCAAAAAGCTTTCCAGCACGCCGAGCCGCGCCATGATCTCCAGGCTGCGCCGCGAGATGCAGGCCGCGCGGCTGCCGACGCACACCGTGTCGTCGGCCTCGAGGATCACGCAGCGCACGCCGTGGTTCGCCAGGCCGAGTGCCAGCGCCATGCCGACCGGCCCGCCGCCGGCGATCACCACCGGATGGCGGCCGGGCTCGACGCCCCCCTGTTCGCCCTGCTCCAGCGGCGGCGTCCAGGGCTTGTAGCGCGTGTAGTGGAAGGCGCCCACGGAGGGCGGCAGTTGGGTGGTGCTGGCCGGCGGCGGCACGGGGCCGCTGACGGCGTCGCCCGGGGCGGCTGCGGAAGGGTTCGTCATGCGACGGGATTGTCCCGATGCGCAGGCCGCGGCAATGTCATAACTTCGTACGAGGTACTTACCCTCGTTTTTTCTTACTCACTCCGCATGAGACGCTGGCGCCTCCACCCCACCGACACCGCACTGGCCGCCGCCGTGGTCGGCGACGTGCTGTCCGGCGTGGGCACGGCGCACCTGGCCACCAGCTACCTGAAAGCCATGCAGCGCGTGATGCCGATGACCTTCTGCACCGTGTTCGCCGTGAGTGCGGCGGGGCGCATCGAGGCGGTGTCGGCGGCCAGCAGCTACGGCAGCACGGCCGAGCGCACGTCGGAGCGCTACGTGGCGCAGCGCTTCGACCAGCTCGACCCCAACATGGCCTGGCTCGCCGCGCGCAAGCTGCCGCAGCGCGCGCAGTTGTGGCTGGGCCACCAGCGCGCCGACGAAGTGGCCGACCCGGCGTACCGCGCGGCCTGCTACGGCGACGTGGGCATCCGCGAGCGCGCGTCGGTGCTGTTGCTGCTGCCGACCGGGCAGCGCGTGGCCGTGAGCTTCTACCGCAGCCTGGCGCAGCCGGAGTTCGGCGCGGCAGATTTCGCGTTGATCGAAGCGCACGCCACGCTGCTGGCCGACGCCACCGCGGCCCACGGGCGCAGTGCGGTGGCGGTGCGGGGCGCGGTGGAGCCGGCCCTCGCCTCGCGCCTGCTGACCTTGAGCCTGCGCGAGCGCGAGGTCATCGGGCACCTGATGGCGGGCAGGACGGCGAAGGAGGCGGCACGGGAAATCGGCGTGGAGCTGACCACCGTGCGCACGCATCAGTACCGGGCCTTTAGACGGCTCGGCATCCGTTCGCAGAAGGAACTGCTGATGCGTTTGACGCAGGGCGCGTAGCGCTTACTTGGCGGCGTCCAGGCGCTTCTGCATGCGCGCCGAGCGCTCGGCCGAAGGCGGATGCGAGCTCATGAGCGAACTGCCGGAGCCGCCGCCGCCGAGCTTCGCCAGCTTGTCGAAGGCGCTGACCAGCCCCTTGCGCTCGAGCTTGCGTTCGGTGAGCAGGTCGAACGAATAGTTGTCGGCCGCGCTTTCGTTGGCCTGCGAGAACTGCGCGTTGACGAACTTCTCACCCAGGTCGCCGGCCTGCGACTGCGACAGCTGGGCCGCGACGCCGCCGGCAGCGCCGGCCAGTCCGCGCACGGCCGAGGCGGCGTAGGCGGTCTGCATGCGCGACTTCGAGTGGCCCAGCGCCACGTGGCCGATTTCGTGGCCGATCACGCCACGCAGTTCGTCGTCGTTCATCAGGTCCATGAGACCGCTGTAGACGCGGATGCAGCCGTTGGCCATGGCCCAGGCATTGACGTCCTTGGTCATGTAGACCTTGTAGTTGGCCGTCTTGCCGTTCACGGTGGTGGGCATCTGCTTGATGACCTGGTTCAGCCGCGTGGCGTAGCGGCTGCCGGCGGGCGCGATCTGGTTCTTCTGGTCCATGGCGGTGCAGGACTGGTCGGACATCGTGGTGACATCGGCGTCGCTCAGCGACATGGCCTTGAAGGCCGAACCGCCCGCCTGGGTGAGCGCGCCGGTGTCGGCGTTCTTCATGGTTTCGCACCCCGCAAGGGCGAAGGCCGCGACGGCGGCGGCAACAGGCAAATAACGCATTGGAAAACTCCCGTTTTTTTCTTGGTATGAATGGCGGCCGCGGAATGCAGCCGCCGGACGCGCTGCCGGACGAAATCGAAGACTCGTCGCAGCAGCGGCAGGATCATAGCCATGGCAAGCGGGCCGCTCTCGGCGAGCGGGGGGGCACGCAGCGTTGCGCGCCGGGTCAGTCTTCGGCGACGTCCTCGGCCTGCGGCTTCGCCAACGACACCGGCGCCTCCTGCGCACGCCCTGCCGTCGACACGATCTCCTGGTCGATCGCACCGAACAGCGAGCGCCCGTCCACGCCCTTCATCTCGATGCGGATGGTGTCGCCGAACTTCATGAACTCGGTGACGGGCGCGCCGCCCTGGATGGTTTCGATGCATCGCTTCTCGGCAATGCACGAGTAGCCCTTGGGCCAGTCCATCTGGCCGTCTTTCTTCTCCACGCCCTTGTTGCTCACGGTGCCGCTGCCCACGATGCTGCCGGCGCGCACGTTGCGCGTCTTGGCGATGTGGGCGATGAGCTGGCCGAAGTGGAAGGTCATGTCCGGCCCCGCGTCGCACATGCCGACCTTGCGGCCGTTCCAGCTGCTGTGCAGCGACAGGTGCACGCGGCCCTTCTGCCAGGCCTCGCCGAGTTCGTCGAGCGTGACGGCCACGGGGCTGAAGGCGGTGGCCGGCTTGCTCTGGAAGAAGCCGAAGCCCTTGGCGAGTTCGGCCGGAATCAGGTTGCGCAGGCTCACGTCGTTGGCCAGCATCACGAGGCGGATGCCTTCGAGCGCCTGCTCGGGCGTGGCGCCCATCCGCACGTCGCCTGTGATCACCGCGATCTCGGCCTCGAAGTCGATGCCCATGGCCTCGCTGGGCACGACGACGTCGTCTGTCGGGCCGAGGAAGTCGTCGCTGCCGCCCTGGTACATCAGCGGGTCTTGATAGAAGCTCTCGGGCACCTCGGCGTTGCGCGCCTTGCGCACCAGCTCCACGTGGTTCAGGTAGGCCGAGCCATCGGCCCACTGGTAGGCGCGCGGCAGCGGCGCCATGCACAGGGCGGGGTCGAACGGAAAGGCGTGGCGCGTGCGGCCGGCGTTGAGGGCGTCGTACAGCTCCTGCAGCTGCGGGCTCATGAAGCCCCAGTCGTCCAGCACCTGCTGCAGCCGGCTCGCGATGCCGGTGGCGTAGTGGGCGAGCGTGAGGTCGCGCGAGACAACGACGAGCTGGCCGTCGCGCGAGCCGTCCTTCAGGGTGGCGAGTTTCATGATGCGGTGCGTGCCTGCGTGAATGCGTGAGGGAAGACGCGGCGTGGCCACGAGGCCGCGCGCCGCTCCCACTTAAACTGGTTGAACGGGCGGCAGTGTACCGAGGTGGTCTTGGTGAACCTCCGCGCCAACGCCCCACTCCACACACCGATGTCGACGCTCGTCGCGCCCCCTTCGCTGCCTGCCGGCCCGCCCGGGCGTCCGCCCTGGCGGGTGCTGGGCGCGTTGACCCTGGCGGTGGCGCTGGTCCACCTGCTGGTGCTGGGCCTGGCGCCGACGGCCCTCGGGCCCGAGCCCTCGCCGCTGGCGAACAAGTTCATCACGCGCACCATCGTGATCGCCCCGCCCGCTGCGGAAAAGGCCGCAGCACCACCCGCCGCCGCTCCGGCGCAGGCCCAGCCGGCGGCGCCGCCCAAGCCGCGCCGCCCGCGCGCGCCGTCCGTGCCCAAGCCCAAGCCTGCACCCCCGGTGGCCCAGACGCAGATGGCGCCGGAACCGCCACCGGATGCTGCGGCGCCCAAAGACCCCGACACGCCCGACCTGACTGCGCAAGCCGCTGCCGATTCAGGCGCAACGGCGCCCGAAGCCCCCGCCAGCGCCGCCGCGGGTGCGACCACGGCGGCGGGCGGCACCGGCGACGGTGCGCCCGGCAGCACGGCAGGCGCCAGCCCGACCTCCGGCAACATCGCCGGCACGCAGTCGCTGCGCATTCCGGGCTCGGTCAAGCTGTCGTTCGCGGCCACCGGCCAGCGCGGCGCCTCGCCGATGCAGGGCGTGTTCGGCACGCTGGAATGGCTGCAGGACGGCAGCACCTACGACGCGCGGCTCACGCTCAAGCTGCTGTTCGCTACCATCCTCAGCCAGCACAGCACCGGCCGCATCGGCCCCTCGGGCATCGAGCCGGAGCGTTATTCCGAAAGCCGCAAGGGCGAGGTGGCGGCGCATTTCGTGCGCGACCAGGGGCAGATCCTGTTCAGCAACAACGCGCCGTCCGTGCCCCTGCTGCCCGGCGCGCAGGACCGGCTCAGCGTGGTGATGCAGCTCGGCGGCCTGCTGGCGGGCAACCCGGGGCGCTACCCCGGAGGCAGCCAGATCACGGTGCAGACCGCCGGCACGCGCGAGGCCGGCACCTGGGTCTTCAACATCGAAAACGAAGAAAAAGTGACCGTGCAGGCCGGGGAATACTCGGTGCGCAAGCTCACCCGCAGCCCGCGCAGGGATTTCGACGTGAAGCTCGAGGTCTGGCTCGCCCCATCGCTGGGCTACCTGCCGGTACGGATCAAACAGACACAGCCCAACGGCGACTTCGCCGACATGGAATTGCGCGAATCCCTGCCTGCGGGGCCGTCGAACTGAGGACAAAGTCACGTCATTGAAGTGAAACGCGCGAATTAACCTGTTGGTTTTCCAAAATGACAACCTGTCTTGAAACTGGCGCGTTGATTGCTATCTAACCTCCATGAACGCTATCGACATCCTCACTGGGCCCGCCATGAACATGCTTTATGACTCGGAGTCTTTCGTCGTCGTGCACGTGCAGCCCAATGAGGGCGAAGAGCCCGTGCTGCCCAACATGCCCGTTTTGGAACGCCACGGTTTCGAGATCGTGGACAAGCGCTCGGGCAAGGAGGTCTACCTCGACGGCTCGTGGGCCGAGCTGTTCCAGCAGCAAATCGCGGCCTGGCAGCTCAACACCCCCACCCAGGAAGAAGTCGAAGACACGCTCGAGGGCTATGCCGAACTGGCTCACACGCCGGTGCTGGTGCACTGAGCCTCTTTCGCTCTCCAGCGACAAAAAGCGCCCTTTGGGGCGCTTTTTTCATTCAACGACCGTCTTCAGCGGTAGATCCACCGGAACATCGGCCCGACGATCAGCAGCACCGCCACCAGCCGGCACACCTGGAACGCCGTGACCACCGGCACGCCCAGCTGCAGCACCTTGGCCGTGATCGACATCTCGGCAATGCCGCCGGGCGAGGTGCCCAGGATCATCGTGGCCGGGTGCAGCCCCGTCGCCCAGGCCAGCAACCAGGCCACGCCGCCGCACAGCACCAGCATGCCGACCGTGCCCAGCACCACCGAGCCCAGCCAGCGCGGTGCGGTGTGCAGAAACTCGCGGCTGAAGCGCACGCCCAGGCTCACCGCGATCACCAGCTGGGCGGCGTTCGACATCCATCCCGGCACCGCCGACAGCGACTGGCCCGCCACGGTGAAGGCCATTGCCACCAGCAACGGCCCGATGAACCACGGGTTCGTGCGCTTCAGCGCGCGCATCGCCAGGCCGCCGAGGCCGGTCGCCACCGCCAGCAGCGCCAGCCCGCCGAAGTTCACCTCGCGCACGCCGGACGGGTTGATCTCCAGCCCGTGGAGCCCGCTCCACTGCATCGCGAAGGGGATCGTCACCGTCACCACCACCAGCCGCAGGCTGTGCGCGGCGGCCACGAGGTCGGTGCGCGCGCCGGCCGATTCGGACAGCAGCGTCATCTCCGACGCGCCGCCGATGGCACCCGCGAAGTAAGTCGTGGCTCTCATGGATCGCTCCGGCACATGGGGCATGCGAGCGGCATGCATCCGGTACAGCCAGCGCCCGAAACCCCAGCCCAGCAGTAGCGCCCACGCAATGGCCAGCACGATCGCCCACCACACGCTGGCCACCAGCGACACCACGTGCGGCGTGAAGTACAGCCCCAGCGCGGTGCCGATGGTCCACTGCCCCGCGTTGCGCAGCGGCGTGTGGCTGGCCGTGGGGGCACCCGCGATCGAGGCCAGCGACACCGCGACCAGCGGGCCGATCATCCAGGGCAAGGGCGTGTGCAGCGCCAGGCAGACGCCCGCCGCGGCGAGCGCCAGCAGCAGCGTGGCGAGCACGCGAACGAGAAAACGGGGAGACAAGGAAGACAGAAGGGACGACAGCGAAAGGCGGAAATGGACGGCACGGCGTGAATCCGCCGGCGCATAGTATGGCGCGATGCCTCTCCAACACTGGCCCGTGCGGGCTTCCCGTTTCCTGTTCCCCGTGCTGGCCGCCACCGCGTTCGCAGGCTGCGCCGCGCTGTCCGGCGGCGCCGATGCGCCGGACGCCCCCATCGCCAGGCGCGTCGCCGCGCTGCAGCCGGTCGACGCCCTGCTGCTCGGTGAGCGGCACGACGCGCCCGAGCACCACGTGATCGAACGCGAGGCCGTCGAGGCGCTCGCGGCGCGCGGCCAGCTGGCCGCGCTGGCGCTCGAGATGGCCGAGGAAGGCCGCAGCACCGCGCACGTCGCTCCCACCGCCACCGAAGCCCAGGTGCGCGCCGCCCTCGACTGGAGCGAGAAGGCCTGGCCCTGGAGCGACTACGGTCCCGCCGTGATGGCCGCCGTGCGCGCCGGTGTGCCGGTGGTCGGCGCCAACATGCCGCGCGTGCGCATGAAAGACGCCATGGCCGACGTCTCGCTCGACGTGCAACTCAATGGCGAGGCCTACACCGCCCAGCAGGACGCCGTGCGCGACGGCCACTGCGGCATGCTCCCCGCGTCGCAGATCCTTCCCATGACCCGCATCCAGGTCGGCCGCGACCGCGCGATGGCACAGGCCATCGTCAAGGCGCGCAAGCCGGGCCAGACCGTGCTGCTGATCGCCGGTGCGGGCCACGTGGTGCGCACGCTGGGCGTGCCGCAACACCTGCCGGACGACGTCAAGGTCGCAGCGGTGCGGCTGATGGCCGCGCCGGCCACGGCCGAGGTGGTGCCCGGCGAGTACGACAGGACCTGGCGCACGCCGCCCTTGCCCGAGAAAGACTATTGCGCGGAGTTCAAGCGGCAATCAAGGCCCCAGCCTCAACCCAAGGCCTGAGTCCCATGAAAAAAGCCGCGGGCCCGAAGACCCGCGGCTTGCGCGCCCATGTGCCGCGCGAACGCACGGGTGCGTCTTCAGCGGCCCCAAAACGCCCCAAAACGGCCGGCTCAGTCGATCAGGCGTGCGCCTTGATCGAATCGGCCAGCGTGTTCACCAGCCTGTCGATGTGCGACTTCTCCACGATGTACGGCGGCGCGATCACCAGCACGTCGCCCGCGGCCCGCACCAACGCACCCTTGTGGAAACAGTCCAGGAAAATGTCATAAGCGCGCTTGCCCGGCAGGCCCGCGATGGGCGCGAGCTCCACCGCCGCGGCCAGGCCGAGGCTGCGGATGCTGATGACGTTGGGCAGGCCCTTGAAGGCGCTGTGGAAGGCATCGCCCAGCACCTTGCCCATTTCGCCGGCGCGCGAGAACAGGTTTTCCTGCTTGAACAGGTCGAGCGTGGCAACGGCCGCGGCGCACGCCACCGGATGGCCCGAGTAGGTGTAGCCGTGGAAGAACTCCACCACGTGCTCGGGTGCGTCGGTCTTCATCATCGCGTCGTAGAGCTTGTCGCGGCAGATCACGCCGCCCAGCGGAATCACGCCGTTGGTCACGCACTTGGCGAAGTTCAGCATGTCGGGCACCACGCCGTAGTAGTCCGACGCGAAGTTGGTGCCCATGCGCCCGAAGCCGGTGATGACCTCGTCGAAGATCAGCAGGATGCCGTGCTTGTCGCAAATTTCTCGCAGGCGCTTCAGGTAGCCCTTGGGCGGCAGGTACCAGCCGGCCGAGCCGGCCACCGGCTCCACGATGATCGCGGCGATGTTGCTCGCGTCGTGCAGCGGCAGGATGCGCGTCTCGAGCTCGACCAGCGGGTCTTCGGCCCACACCGGTTCCTCGTTGTGGATGTAGGCGTGGTTCACCGGGTCGTGAATGAAGCGCATGTGGTCCACGCGCGGCAGGAAGGCCGAGCCGAACACCTTGCGGTTGCCCGGAATGCCGCCCACCGACATGCCGCCGAAGCCCACGCCGTGGTAGCCCTTTTCGCGGCCGATGAACACGTTGCGGTGGCCTTCGCCGCGCGCGCGGTGGTAGGCCAGCGCCACCTTCATCGAGGTGTCGGCCGCCTCGCTGCCCGAGTTGCAGAACAGCACCTTGTTGAGGTCGCCCGGCGCCAGCGCGGCAATGCGCTCCGCCGCCTCGAAGGCGCGGTCGTTGCTGACCTGGAAGGCGGTGGCGTAGTCGAGCGTGTCGAGCTGCTTCTTGATGGCTTCGTTGATGGGCTTGCGGTTGTGGCCCGCGCCCACGCACCACAGCGAGGAGATGCCGTCGATCACCTTCTTGCCGTCGTGGGTGGTGAACTCCATGCCGTCGGCCGCGACGAACACCCGCGGGTCTTTCCTGAAGTGACGGTTGGGGGTGAAGGGCAACCACTGGTTGTCCATGCTGAAGTCCTGGTGGGCCATGTCTCGCTCCTGCGGGTATGTGGTGGACGAAAATGATGATTCTGGCACCCCTGCCACAATGACGCCCCTGATGACGACCACTACGCCTTCCTCGCCCGCCTACATCCTCACCCTCTCCTGCCCCGACCGGACGGGCATCGTGCACGCCGTGTCGGGCTTCCTGCTCGAACGCGGCGCCAACATCGAAGAGGCCGCCCAGTACAACGACCACGGCACCGGCCTGTTCTTCATGCGGGTGCGCTTTGCAGGCGGCGCGCACAGCGACGCGGTGCTGCGCGAGGAACTGAAGACCTTCGGTGCCGGCTTCGGCATGACCCTGCAGCTGCACGCCGCCGCCGAGCCGATGAAGACGGTGATCCTGGTGAGCAAGGAAGGCCATTGCCTCAACGACCTGCTGTTCCGCTGGAAGAGCGGCCTTCTGGCCATCGACGTGCGCGCCATCATCTCGAACCACCGCGACTTCTACCAGCTGGCCGCCAGCTACAACGTGCCCTTCCACCACATTCCGATGACGGCCGCGACCAAGGCGCAGGCCGAGGCCAAGGAGCTGGAGATCATCGAGGCCGAAGGTGCCGAGCTGGTGGTGCTGGCGCGCTACATGCAGATATTGAGCAACGACCTCTGCCGCAACCTGGCCGGGCGCGCCATCAACATCCACCACTCGTTCCTGCCCAGCTTCAAGGGCGCCAAGCCTTACTACCAGGCGCACGACCGCGGCGTGAAGCTCATCGGTGCCACCGCCCACTACGTGACGGCCGATCTCGACGAGGGCCCGATCATCGAACAGGACGTGGCCCGCGCCGACCACACCGCCACGGTCGAAGACCTCACGGCCCGCGGCCGCGACACCGAGACCCAGGTGCTGGCCCGCGCGGTGAAGTGGCACAGCGAGCACCGCGTGCTGCTGAACGGTCACCGCACGGTGGTGTTCCGCTGATGTGAAAAAGGCCTGCCTCCACTTCGGAGGCAGGCCCCTTGCCACTGCTTCTTGCTGCGCCGTCAGTTCCGGTTCGGATTGTTCGGCCGGCGGTCGTAGCGGTTCGGCACGCCGTCGCCGTCACGGTCCCAGCGCCCGGCGCTGTATTGCCAGCGGCCGCCTTCCTGGCGCCATTCCGGCGCGCGGTAGGCATAGCCCGGACGGGCACGCACCCACACACCACCCACCCATGCGTGGCGGCCGCCACGCCATTCATAGTGCCCCGGCGCCCACACGTAGCCGCGTCGCGGCGGCGGCACGCGTTCGAAACGCGGCGGAGGCGGTGCCACCTGCACCGCAACCAGCGGTTGCGCCTGCGCGGCCATGGGAACGGTCAATGCACCCACCGACAGGAGCGAAGCAGCGCCGATGGAAAGAGCCAATGCGATTGTTTTCATGAAGGACTCCTCATGAGTTGTAGGAGCCCTTATCCTGCACAGTCCATGTGAACCGCCTGTAAGCGGGGCGCGAAGTCTTGTGTGGAGCTGTGACGCATGTTCACGAGGCCGTCGACGCCTCGCGAGCGCTCACTCTTGCAGTTCCTTGAGGTCGATGGCGGCGCTCATCGCCGCGTGCCCGGCCTTGTTGGGGTGCAGATGGTCGCCCTTGTCGAACTGGGGGTTGAGCGCCTGCGGATCGGCCGGATCGCGCAGCGCGGCGTCGAAGTCGATGACGCCGTCGACGTCCTGCAGGTTGCGAATCCACCGGTTGACGGCATTGCGCATGGCCTCGTTGCCTTCGTTCCAATACGGCGTGTTCTTGAACGGCGGCACCGTCCCGATGAGCACTTTCACACCCTTGGCGCGCGCCTGCTTGACGAGCTGCTCCAGCCCTTCGGTGATGCGCTCGGTGGTCGGCAGGTCACGCTGTGCGACGGCCATGCCGGGCATGCCCGACATGACGCTGCGGCCGATGTCGTTGGTTCCGAGCAGCACGATCACGTGCGTCACGCTGCTTTGCCCCAGCGCATCGCGTGCAAAACGCGAGAGCCCGCTCGGACCGATGCCGTCGAGCAGAAGGCGATTGCCGCCGATGCCCGCATTGAGCACAGCCACGTCCTCCTGCGCATGCGGTCCGTCGCGCAGGCGCGTGGCCAGCAGCTCCGGGTAGGCGCCCTCGGTGGACTGGGCACCGCCCGCGGTGATCGAGTCGCCGAAGGCCACCACCGTGCGCACGGCCTTGGAAGTCAGCACGTCCAGCCCGGTGATGACGTGGTTGAGTCCCAGCTTGGTCGCGCCGCGCAGCTTCGGCGTTGCGACCGCATTGCCGTTCACCACCCAGCTTGTGTCGGGCGATTGCAGGTGCACGGTGGCAGCGGGCGTGGTGCCGTCGAAGAAAGCGCTGACCGCGACGGCCTGCCCCGCTTCGATCTTCAGGTCCACGCCGTCGCTCCAGGCATCCGCGCCGGGCGCGAGGGTGAGGCTCGTGCGCCCGCCGAAACGCAGCATGCGCAGCGAGGTGGGCGAGAACGCATCCGCCCCGGTGCTGCGTGCCACGCTCGCCGCCGCAATGCGCATCGGCACCTTGCCGAAGCGATTCGAAAAGCGGATGCGAATGTGCTCGGCGTCCAGCGTGGGCTGCAGCAACTGGCGCAGCGTCTGCGCGTGGAAGGCATTGCCGGCCAGACCGGGCAACTCGCCGACGGCCGGGTTGGCGGCCAGCTCGCGAAAGTCCAGCGGAGCCACCGCCCAAGCCGCCACCCAATGCGCATCGGCGGGTTGCTTGGGCGTGTTCTGGGAGGGAATGGCCTGGACGCCGAAAGCCAGCGCAGCCAGGCAGAAAGCGGCCAGCCCGTGCGCGAGGGCAAATTCGCGCACATGAGCCAACCAACGTGAAACCAATGTCATGCAGGCAAAGCCGCTGAGTGTAGGCAGCTCCTTTGACCCTTGCGTGACGAGGCCTAGCCACGTGGTTACCAAGTGTCCACATAGGGCGAGACCGGCTGCGGCGCGCGCGTGGCCGATTCAAGCCCCCGCACCAACCAGGTGCGCGTGTCGGCGGGGTCGATCACCGCGTCGATCTCCAGCGTCTGCGCCATGTGGATCGCCTCGCCGTTCTCGTACTGCTGGGCCACGAGCTGCTTGAACAGCGCGTCGCGTTCCGCACCCTCCGGCACGGCAGCCAGTTCCTTGCGGAAACCCAATCGGACGGCGCCTTCCAGCCCCATCGCGCCGAATTCGCCAGTGGGCCAGGCCACCGTGAACACGGGCGCATCGAAGCCGCCCGCCGTCATCGCCTGCGCGCCCAGGCCGTAGCCCTTGCGCAGCACCACGGCAAAGAACGGCACGCGCAAATGCGAGGCCACCATGAACATGCGGCACACATGGCGCACCTGCGCCTGCGCCTCGATCTCGGGCCCGACCATGAAGCCCGGCGTGTCGCACAACGACACAATTGGAAGGCCGTGCGCATTGCACAGCTGCATGAATCGCGCGGACTTGTCGGCCGCTTCCACGTCGATGGCACCGCCGAGGTGGTGCGGGTTGTTGGCGATCAGCCCGACCGGCCGGCCCTGGATGCGTGCCAGCGCGGTGACGATGCCGGCACCGAAGCCCGCACGCAGTTCGAGCAGCGAGCCGGTGTCCGCCACGCCGCGCATCGCGGCCCGCACGTCGTACACGCGCAGCCGGTTCTCGGGCACCACGTGGCGCAGCGTGCGCGGGTCGGCGCATTGCCAGCCGGTGGTCGGCCCCTGGAAGTACGAGAGGTACTGCTTCGCTGCAGCCACGGCCGCCGCTTCGTCTTCCACCAGGATGTCGATCACGCCGTTGCGCGACTGCACGCTGCTCGGGCCGATCTGCTCGGGCGCGAAGGTGCCCAGGCCGCCGCCCTCGATCATCGCGGGGCCGCTCATGCCGATGTTGCTGCCCCTGGTGGCGATGATCACGTCGGCGCAGCCCAGCAGCGCCGCGTTGCCCGCGAAGCAGCGGCCGTGCACGATGCCCACCACAGGCACCTTGCCCGACAGCGCCGCGAACTGGCTGAAGGTGTGGTTGTTCAGGCCCGCGACGATGGGCATGTCGGTGTCGCCCGGCCGCCCGCCGCCGCCTTCGGCGAACAGCACCACCGGCAGCTTGAGCTGATGCGCCACCGCCAGCAGCCGGTCGGTCTTGTGGTGGTTGCGCATGCCCTGCGTGCCGGCCAGCACCGTGTAGTCGTAGGCCAGCACGGCGCAGCGCGACGCCTCGGGGCCGAACAGCTTCGCGTTGACACTGCCCAGCCCGGTGACCATGCCGTCGGCGGGCGTGTTGGCGATCAGGTCTTCGAGCGTGCGGCGGCGCGTTTGCGCGGCGATGGCGAGCGCACCGTACTCGATGAAGCTGCCGGGGTCCGATGCGGTGTCGCACAGGTCGGCGATGTTCTCGCGCGCGGTGCGTCCGCCCTGTGCGTGGCGCTTGTCGACGGCCGCCTTGCGGTTGGCGTCCAGCGTGGGTGCGTGACGGTCGATGACCTTGCGCAGGTCGGGACGGATCGCGCCGAGGTCGTGCGCGGTGCGCGCCTCGGCTTGCACGGCCTGCGCATCGACGGCCTCCAGCTGCACCAGCGACTGGCCTTCGACGAGATAGTCCCCGGGTGCGGCCAGCAGCGCAACCACGCGGCCGGCCACGGGCGCATGCAGCAGGTGCTCCATCTTCATCGCCTCGAGCACGCCGAGCTGTGCGCCGGCGGGCAGCACGTCGCCCACCTCGACCTCGAACTGCACGAGGCGCGCGGGCATCGGTGCCTTCACGGTCAGCTCGTCCGAGCCGTCGTCGGCAGCGACCGCTTGCACAACCGGTGCCGCCACCGTCTTCCTGGTCGTCTTTTCGAGCAAGGCCGCGCCGGCCAGCAGGTCGCCCAGGTGCGCTTCCACGAAGCGCGTGTGCACCGCCTGCGTCGCGAACTCCGGCCGTGCCGCGATCGCGCGCAGCAGCGACAGGTTGGTGGCAATGCCTTCGATGTGGCACTCGTCCAGCGCGCGCAGCGAGCGGCGCAGCGCGTCTTCGAAACGCGGCGACGGCGACTGCACGATGAGCTTGGCCAGCAGCGTGTCGTAGTGCGGCGAAGGCGCCAGGCCCGCGTAGCCGTGCGTGTCGACGCGCACGCCAGGGCCCGACGGAAGGTCGAAGCGCGTGAGCGTGCCGCTGGATGGCCGCGCGTTGCCCTGCGCGTCGAGCGTCTCGGCGTTGATGCGCCACTGCAGCGCGAAGCCGCGCTGCGGCGCGGTGCGGTCGGCCTCCACGCCGAGTTCGCCCAGCGACTGGCCGCCGGCCACGGCAATCTGCAGTTGCACCAGGTCCAGGCCGGTCACCGCTTCGGTGACCGTGTGCTCGACCTGCAGGCGCGGGTTCGCCTCGATGAAGACGAAGGGCAGCGTCGCCGATGCCGCATCGACCAGGAACTCGAAGGTGCCAAGGCCGCGATAGCCGACCGTCTTCGCCATGCGCAGCGCCGCCTGCGTGACCTGCGCGCGCAGGGCTTCGGGCAGCGAAAGGCTGGGCGCGATCTCCACGAGCTTTTGAAAGCGCCGCTGCAGCGTGCACTCGCGCTCGCCCAGGCTGGCCACGGCGGTGCCGTCGCCCAGCACCTGCACCTCGATGTGCCGCGCGTTGCGCATCAGCCGCTCGACGTACACGCCTTCAATGCCGAACGCCGCCCTGGCTTCGGACATGCAGCGCGCATGCGCCTCGGGCAGCTCCTGCGCGCTCAATACCGCGCGCATGCCGCGCCCGCCGCCGCCGCCGATGGCCTTGACCATCACGCCCGCGCCCTGCGCATGCTGCTCGGCGAAGAAGGCCTGCGCCTGCGCGAGCGTGACCGCGCCCGCGCTGCCCGGCATCACCGGCACCTCGCATTGCACGGCCAGCGCACGCGCGCGCGCCTTGTCGCCGAACAGGCCGAGCTGCTCGGGCGTGGGGCCGATGAAGACCAGGCCGGCGTCCGCGCAGGCCTGCGCGAAGTCGGCCCGCTCGCTGAGGAAGCCGTAGCCGGGATGCACCGCATCGCAGCCCTGCGCCTTCGCCACCGCGATCAGCGCGGCGACATCGAGGTACGCGGACGGCCCGGTCGCATCGAGCGCGACGGCGGTGTCGGCCAGCTGCACATGCAGGGCGGCAGCGTCGTCGCGCGCATGCACCGCCACGCTGGCAAGACCCAGGTCGCGCAGCGCGCGCACCAGGCGAACGGCGATCTCGCCGCGGTTGGCAATCAGAACTTTGGAAAACAAACGGAACCTCTCAGTTGGGGTCTTTGAGCAGGCGGCGCAGCACCTTGCCCGCGCCCGTGGTGGGCAATGCCTCGATGAAGCGCACGGCGCGCGGCGCCTTGTAGCTCGCCATGTTGTCGCGCGCCCAGGCCACCAGCGCATCGGCCTCCAGCGTGGCACCGGGCTTGCGCACGATGAAGGCCTTGACGACCTCGCCCTTCTCGGCGTCGGGCTGCGCAACGACGGCCGCCTGCGCCACCGCCGGATGCTTGATGAGGATGGCCTCGACCTCTTCCGGGAACACGCTGTAGCCCGAGACCTTGATCATTTCCTTGAAGCGGCCGATGAAGGTGAGGTAGCCGTCGGCGTCGAGCTTGCCCATGTCGCCGGTGTGCACCCATCCGTTGCGCAAGGTGGCGGCCGTGGCCTCGGGCTTGTTCCAGTAGCCCTTGAACGTGCCCTGGCTGGTCAGCACGATCTCGCCGACCTCGCCCACGGGCATGTCGGCCTGCGTGTCGGTGTCGATGATGCGAATGGTCACGCCCGGCACCGCGATGCCCTGCGTGCCCCAGCGCGGCGCGTGGTGCGGCGTGTAGGTGTCGCAGGTGTGGGTTTCGCTGAGGCCGTAAGCCGCCTCGAACGAGGTGCAGTTCGGCGCATGCGCGCGCCACTGCCGCGCGAGCGGCTCGGTGAAGGTGATGCCGAAGCTGGTCACCGGGTTCATCTTCAGGCTCGACAGGTCGAAGCCGGCGATGCCGGGCACCTGCATGCAGGCCACGTTCATCGGCGCGATGCTGTACCACCAACTCACCTTGTACGTGGCGATGGCCTGCAGCACCGCATGCGGATCGAAGCGGTGCAGCAGCACCGAAGTCGCGCCGCTCAGAACGGGCACGTTGACGCCCATCAGCATGCCGGCGATGTGATACAGCGGCGCGATGGACAGCAGCACGTCGGCCGGGCCCACGCCGTTGCAGTCGGCCGCGGCGCGCGTCTTGAAGAGCGCATTGCCGTAGCTCAGCATCGCGCCCTTGGGCAGGCCCGTGGTGCCCGAGGTGTAGGTCATGAGCGCGATGTCGTCCATGCCGAGGGCGACGGGCCGAGGCTTCGCATCGGTGCCCATCACCGCGAGGAAGTCTTCGCAGTCCGGCGGCACGCTGCGTTCGGCCTTGCCTTGGGCGGCGAGCTCCGCCGCCAGTTCGGCCGGCAGGTCGGGCGTCGGCTCGGCGGGCAGCAGGTCGGCGTAGTGCACCACGAACACATGCGCGAGCGCGCTGGCGGGCTGCACCTTGCGCACCACCGGCAGCAGCGGTGCGGCCGCGACGATCACGCGTGCCTTCAGGTCGTTGACCTGGTAGGCCAGCTCGTGCTCCTTGTTCAGCGGGCCGCTCGGGCAGACGATGGCGCCGATCTTCTGGATGCCGAAATGCGCGACCAGGTACTGCGGACAGTTGTTCAGGAAGAGCACCACCGGCTCGCCCTTGGCCACGCCCAGGGCCTGCAGTCGCGCGGCGAAGGCGTCGCTCGCGCGGTCGAGCTCGGCCCAGCTGAGGGCACGGCCGTACCAGATGCAGGCCGCGCTGTCGCCGCGTTCGCGCGCATGGCCGCGCAGGTACTCGTGCAGCGGCTGCTCGGTGCGCGGCGGCAGTTCGCGCAGGTTCTGCGCTGCGGGCTTGTTTGTCTCCATGGCGTCTCTTTCTCAGGGTTATCGATAGCCGCCCACGCATGGCGGGCGCTTGCCAATGCCGCATGGTGCACGAACAATCCTACCCATGGGTATAACTTCCGCGACACGGCACAAACCCTCTGGAGACCAGAGCGAAACCACGGCACAGCCGCACCTTCCGCAGGGCACCGGCCGCCAGCGCGCGGCCACGCAAAGCACCGACGTGCAGCGCGAGCGCATCCTGCAGGCGGCCGCGCAGCTGTTCGCGGCGCAGGGCTACGCGAACACCACCATGGCGCAGATCGTGCGCGCGCTGGGCGTGACCAAGCCCTTCGTGTATTACTACTTCCGCGACAAGCAGGAGATCTTCGAAACGCTCTCCTGGCGCCCCGCGGTCGACTGCTTCACCGCGCTGGACTTCGCGGCCGGCGACCCGCGCCGCGCCAGCGAGAAAGTGATCGAAGGCATCGAAGGGCTGATTCGCGCGACCATCGCGCACCACCCCTGCGCCTTCTTCGCGTACCGCGAGCCGCAGGTGTACCGGCCCGAATACATCGCTGCGCAGAAGAAGCTGGCGCACCACTTCTACGACCTGCTGTGCCCGCTGCTCGAGGAAGCGCGGCGCGACGGCGACCTCGACTTTGCGGAGACCAAGATCACCGCGCTCGCGGCCTGCAGCCTGCCGGGCTTCCTGTACAGCTGGTACCGCCCGGGCGGGCGCCTGTCGCCCGACGAGGTGGTGGCCGAGCTCACCAGGCTGGCCGGCCGCGTGATCGGGCTGCAGGCGAAGAACTGACCACCATCCCCGGAGACAACACACCATGAAGCTGAAGAATGCGCCCCTGGCGCGGATCGCCCTTGCCTGCCTGATTGCCACAGCGGGTGCCGCGAATGCGCAACAGCAGACCTACAAGATCGCCTACATCGACCCGCTCTCGGGCCCCTTCGCCAACGTCGGCGAGCTGATGCTGATGCACACGCAGTACGCCATCGAGGACATCAACGCCAAGGGCGGCGTGCTCGGCGGCACGAAGCTGCAGCTGCTGCAGTTCGACAGCAAGCTCTCCGCGCAGGAAAGCCAGAGCGCGCTGCAGGCGGCCATCGACCAGGGCGCGAAGGCGATCGTGACGGGCGGCTCGGGCTCCTCGGTGGTCACGGCGCTGGTGCAGTCGGTGGCGCGCTGGAACCAGCGCAACCCGGGCAAGGAATTGATCGTGCTGAACCACTCGTCCATCGACCCGGAGATGACCGGCAAGGCCTGCAGCTTCTGGCACTTCCAGACCGAGGCCAACACGGCGATGAAGATGAAGGCGCTGGCCAACTACATCAAGAAGACGCCGGACGTGAAGAAGGTCTACCTGCTCAACCAGGACTACGCGCACGGCAAGCAGTGGGCGAGCTACGGCCGCCAGCTGGTGGGCCTGGCGCGCCCCGACATCCAGTTCGTGGGCGAAACGCTGCACCCCATCGGCCGCGTGAAGGACTTCGCGCCCTACATCGCCAACGTGAAGCAGAGCGGTGCCGACTCGGTGATCACCGGCAACTGGGGCCAGGACATGACGCTGCTGCTGAAGGCGGCGGGCGACGCGGGCTACAACCTGCGCTACTTCAACCACAGCGCGGGCTCGGTGCCGGGCACGGTGACGGCGGTGTCGCAAGCCAAGCTGGGCCAGCTGACCTGGGTGGCCGAGTGGCACCCGGGCGAGGCCGACACGCCGAAGGTGGATGCGCTGGCCAAGGCCTACAAGGCCAAGACGGGCAAGGACTTTCTCGCGCCGCGCATCGACATGACGCCGCGCCTGCTGGCCGCTGCCATCGACAAGGCGGGCAGCGTCGACACAGTGAAGGTGGCGCGGGCGCTGGAAGACCTGAGCTTCGACTCGGTGGTCGGCCCGGTGCGCATGCGGGGCGAAGACCATCAGCTGTTGCTGCCGCAGGTGGTCAACACCATCGCGCCGGTGGACGGCAAGACGGTGAAGGTGGGCTGGGAAGGCACCAACTACGGCTTTCGCACCGATGCTGTCTATACGGGGAACGAACTGGCACAGGGGACTGATTGCAAGATGGTCCGGCCTTGAGTCTTCGGGGCGCCGTGGTTCATCAGGCGCTGCTGTTCAGGGCGTGTGAACAGGCCGCCGGGTACTCCCCTCCGCGAATGTCCCCCGCTTCGCTCCTCCTTTATTTCGCTGCGGGGAGCACCCGACGCCCTGTTCACCCGGGCACGCTGTCGGTTTGCGGCTGATCAACAACCGCTGCTGACAACGCTCACGCCGATGGGGTGCCTTTGCGCAGCGAAATAAAGGAGGAGGCCGCAGGCCGGGGGACATTCGCGGAGCAAGGTACCCCGTCGGCGTGAGCGCTCCTTGAAGCACCCGCCCCTCTCCGGCTTTCAAGGGAGGACCTAAGGGAATCCCCGCCCTGCCCACGCCCTGTGCCGTCGGGATACTCCGGTTGTTACGTCCCGGATATCCGAAGCGGGTCCACTCCAAAGGCACGACAGACCATGGCAGGCAAAAACTCGCTCTACCCGATCCCGCATCCGGCGAAGAAGCCCTTCGTCGGCAACCTGCTGTCGATCGGCTCCGACTCCCCCGTGCTCGACATGTGGAAGATCGCGAAAGAGCTCGGCGGCATCTACTGGCTCGACATGCCGGGCATGCCGGTGATCGTGGTGTCCTCGCCCGCGCTGGTCGACGAACTGTGCGAGGAACCGCGCTTCGACAAGAGCACACGCGGCGCGCTGCGGCGGCTGCGCGCCGCATCGCACGGCCTGTTCACGTCGGACACGCACGAGGAGACCTGGTCGAAGCCGCACAACATCCTGCTGGCCAACTTCAGCCAGCGGGCCATGCAGGCCTACCACCCGATGATGCTGGACATCGCGGGCCAGCTGGTCACCAAGTGGGAGCGGCTGAACTTCGACGAAGAGGTGGACGTGGTGCGCGACATGACCGCACTCACGCTGGACACCATCGGCCTGTGCGGCTTCGGCTACCGCTTCAACTCGTTCTACCGCGAGGGCTTCCACCCCTTCGTCGACGCGATGGTGCGCACCCTGGAGACGGTGCAGAACCGCCGCGGCCTGCCGCTCGAAGAACTGATGCTGAAGAAGGAGCTGGCGCAGCAGCGCAAGGACATCCGCTACATGCACAAGATGGTGGAAGACATTATCGAGGAGCGGCGCGCGAGCGGTGCCGACATTGCCACCAAGCCCGACCTGCTGAGCTACATGATCGCGGGCGTGGACAAGAAGAGCGGCGAGAAGCTCTCCGACAAGATGATCCGCGACGAGTGCATCGAATTCCTCATCGCGGGGCACGAGACCACCAGCGGGCTGCTCTCTTTCGCCATCTACTTCCTGCTGAACAACCCCGAGGCGCTGGCCAAGGCGCAGGCCGAGGTCGACAACGTGTTCGGCCCCGACACCACGCAGAAGCCCACCTACGCGCAGGTCAACCGGCTGCAGTACGTGATGCAGGTGCTGAAGGAGTCGCTGCGCCTGTTTCCCACCGCGCCGGCCATCTCGATGCGCGCCAAGGAAGACACGACGATCGGCGGGCAGTACACGATCAAGAAGAACAACATGGTCATCATGCACGCGCTGGCGCTGCACCGTGACAAGGGCATCTGGGGCGAGAACGCAGACCAGTTCAACCCCGACAACTTCAGCCGCGAGGCCGAGCGCGAGCGGCCGGTCAACGCCTTCAAGCCTTTCGGCAACGGGCAGCGCGCCTGCATCGGGCGGCAGTTCGCGCTGCAGGAGGCGGTGCTCACGTTGGGCATGATCCTGCAGCGCTTCAACCTGGTGGACCACGCGGGCTACCAGCTGAAGATCAAGGAGGCGCTCACCATCAAGCCCGAGGGCTTCAGGATCAAGGCGCTGCTGCGCGACCCGGCCACGCGGCCGCGCGGCAACATGACCGACGCGGCGGCGGCGCCGGTGCAGCCCACGCAGCCGGCCGTGCGCAAGCCGCAGGCCGCGCGCCACGGCACCTCGCTGCTGGTGCTGCAGGGCTCCAACCTCGGCACCGCCGAAGACCTGGCGCGGCAGCTGGCCGAGGCCGGCGAGCTGCGCGGCTTCTCGACGCAGCTGGCCTCGCTCGACGACTACGCCGAGCGCCTGCCGGCCAACGGCGCGGTGGCGATCGTCTGCGCCTCGTACAACGGCGTGGCGCCCGACAACGCGGCCGAGTTCCACCGCTGGCTCCACAAGGCCGACGACGCGCTCAACGGCGTGCGCTTCAGCGTGTTCGGCTGCGGCAACACCGACTGGGCCGCCACCTACCAGGCCGTGCCGCGCCGCATCGACGAGCGGCTCGAGGCGCTCGGCGCCACGCGCGTGCATCCGCGCGGCGAAGGCGATGCGCGCGAGGACATGGACGGCGCCTTCCAGGACTGGAGCGACGCGCTGTGGCCCGAGCTGGTGAAGGCCTTCGACATCAAGACCGGCGCCGACACGCCCGCGCAGAGCGAGCCGTTGTACACGCTGGAAGAACTGCCGCCGCCGCAGAAGAACGCGATCGTCGATGCGCTGGGCGCGGTGGCGCTGCGCGTCATCGAGAACCGCGAGCTGCAGAGCCCGGCCGATGGCGGTGTGCACGGCGAGGCCGGCCGCTCCACGCGCCACGTCGAGCTGATGCTGCCCGAGGGCCTGATCTACCGTGCCGGCGACCACCTGAGCGTGGTGCCGCGCAACAGCCCGGCGCAGGTCGAGCGCGCAATGGCGCGCTTCGGCTTCGACCGCACGGCGCATGTGCGCCTGCATGCGGGCGCGGGGCGCAAGGCGGCGCTGCCGGTGGAGCAGGTGATTGCCGTCGACCGGCTGCTGGGCGACTACGTCGAGCTGCAGGACGTGGCCACGCGCAAGCAGATCGCGACGCTCGCGGCGTACACCGAATGCCCGTTCACCAAGCCGAAGCTGGTGGCGCTGTCGGGCAGCGACGAGGCCTCGCAGGCGGCGTACAAGGCCGAGGTGCTGCACAAGCGCAAGTCGCTGCTCGACCTGCTCGAGGAACACCGCGCCTGCCAGGTGCCGTTTGCAGTGTTCCTGGAAATGCTGTCGCCGCTGTCGCCGCGCTACTACTCCATCTCTTCATCGCCGACGATGACACCGGGCCGCTGCAGCGTGACGGTGGGAGTGGTGCGGGAACCGGCGCGCTCGGGCATGGGCACCTTCGAAGGCGTGTGCTCCAACTTCCTGGCGCGCGCCGAAGCCGGTGACACGGTGCATGGCGTGGTGCGCGAGACCACGGCCGAGGGCTTCCGCCTGCCCGAGGATGCGAGCCGCCCGCTGATCATGGTCGGCCCGGGCACGGGGCTGGCGCCGTTCCGCGGCTTCCTGCAAGAGCGCGCGGCGCAGATCGAGGCCGGCCATTCGCTGGGCGAGGCGCTGCTGTTCTTCGGCTGCCGGCATCCGGCGCAGGACTTCATCTATGCCGAGGAGCTGAAGGGCTGGGCGCACCGCGGCGTGATGAAGCTGCACACGGCGTTCTCGCGCTCGGGCGAGCGCAAGGTCTACGTGCAGGACCTGATCCGCGAGCAGGGGGCCGAAGTCTGGAAGCTGCTGGAAGCGGGTGCCGTGGTCTACGTGTGCGGCGACGGCTCTCGCATGGAGCCGGACGTGCGCCGCACGCTGAGCGACCTGGCGCGCGAGCATGGGCACGACAGCGCGGCGTGGATGGACAAGATGATTGCGGACCAGCGCTACGTGCTGGACGTGTGGGCCGGCGCGTAGCCTCGCCCAGGCTCGCAGGTCAGCTTGCGCGGTCCGGGTCCGGGTAGACCAGCGGCCCCAACAGTCCGCGATTGAAGGGCTTCCACTGGCCCTCGGCCTGCGACAGCCGGTCGGCCACCGCATAGAGCACGGCCGGGTGCGCGCCCAGCCCCAGGTGGCTGGCCATCACCTCGATGTTCTCCGACTGTGGGCCGGTCTTCTCGATGCTGCAGCGCCAGGCCACCACGCCGTCGGTGCGGCTGAAGATGGAGGTGGTGGGCACGGGCGGCGTGGGTTGCACGAACTTCATGCGGCGCGGGTCGTGCGAGCTCTGGCCGCTCACGCCCTCGTACACGCGCCAGGCGTTGGTGGCGCGCGGGCTGCCCGAGAACGGGCTGCCCAGCGTGATCACGTCGCGGATCATGTGCGAATACGACGACGCCAGCATCCGTGCGTACACGCCGCCCAGGCTCCAGCCGATGACGCTGACCTTCTCGCCGTTCTTCTCGTGCAGGGTCTTCAGCAGCTCGACCATGCCGTCTTCCACGCCTTCGCGCGGGCCGAGGTTGCGGCCCAGGCCCCAGCCGTGCGCGTCGTAGCCGCGGCTGCACAGGTAGCGGCGCAGCAGCAGCGTGGAACCGTCGCCGGCCACCAGGCCCGGCAGCACGATCACCGGGTGCCCGTCGCCGCGCGGCGTGAGCTGCAGCAGCGGCCACATGGCGATGCCGGCGCCGGTTTCCCAGAGCGCGCGCGCTTCGGCCAGCAGCAGCAGGCGCGACGGCGGGACGATGGTGTCTTTGGCGTGGGTGGCGGTGGTCATGGTGCGGGTTCCTTGTCTGCCGATTCTTGTCTGTTGACGACGAAGTTGGGGCTCTGGCAGCCCATGCCCCGTCGGACAACAACGTCATTTATCCGAGGTATTTGCCCCTCAGGTAATCGAGGTAAGCCCTCGATTCGCTGGAAACATACGGCGAAACGAGCGTGAGCGTGTAGAAAGCCGCCAGGCCCGGGTCGGCCTGCGCCAGCGCGTCGCGCCCCGGCACCAGCCGCTCGAACGACAGCCAGCAGGTGGTAGTGAACACCATCTGCAGCGCCAGGATGCGCGCCTGCTCGGCGCTGGTCTCGATCACGCCCGAGGCCACCAAGCCTTCGCACAGCGCCTGCGCGGCCAGCAGGTTGTGCGCCGTCAGGGCCTGGGCACGCTGGCCCAGCGCCGGGTATTCGCTGGCCAGGAAGGCCATGTCGCGGTAGATGAAACGGTACGCGTCGATGGCCTCGAAGCGCAGGTGCAGCGCCAGCCACAGGTCGTCGATGGCGGCAATGCCGACCGACGAGCCGTTAAGGGCCTCCAGCCGCTGCTCGAAGCGCCGGAACAGCCATTCGACGATCAGCTGCTTGGCCTTGAAGTGGTAGTGCAGGTTGCCCGGGCTGATGCCGAGCTCGGCCGCGATCTTGTGGGTCGACACGGCGGCAAGGCCTTGCGCGTTGAACAGCGCGAGGCTGGCCTGCAGGATGCGATCGCGCGTGGTGTTGGAACTGGCCACAACCGGCTTGTGTCGTGGCTTCAGCGCCTGGCGCGGCCGCGCGGGGCGGCAACGCCGGTGCCTGCGGTGCCTTCGAGTTGCGCCACGCGTTCGCGCAACTGCGCGACCTCCTCGCGCAGGGCCTGCACCTCCTGCGCGCCCGGCATGCCCAGGCGCTCCAGTGCGGTGGCGACCCGCTGGTCGAACACGTCCTCGAACTTGCGGATGCCGAAGCTGTCGAGGCTGGGGACCTTGCCCTGCCGGATGCCGAGCAGGCCTTCGATCACGTTGGCCTGGCGCTTGGCGACGTCGTTGCGCACGGTGTCCAGCGCCTTCAGGCCCGCGCGCAGCAGGCCTTCGGCCTTGCCGGGCTCCGGGGTCTTCTTCGTTGCGGTTGCCGCCTTGCGGGGGGCCGCTTTGCGGGCAGCCGGCACCTTCTTCGCAGGCGCCGCCCTCTTCTTCAACTTTGCAGTTTCTTCAGGACGGGTCGCCATGCGGTGCTCCAGATGCCAGGAAAAAGAAAAGGGGCGCCGGGCGCCCCGGGGGTCAGGCGGCCTTGCGGGCCGCAGCGCGGCGAACCGGCTTGCGGGCAGCGGCGGCCTTGGCCTTCACCGTGCGGACCGGCTTGGCTTCTTCGGCGCCGCTCACACGGGCTTCGATCTGCCGGGTGCCGGCGACGATCTTGTCGGCGATCTGCACCGAGACGGTGGCGATCGGCTGGTTCAGCGCGCCCAGGGCGTTGATCACCGAGGTGACGACCGGCGACTCGACGCGCGCCACGCGGCCGGCGACCGTTTCGATGCCGGTGGTGGTGCCCGCTGCGACGCGGTCCATCACGGAGACGATGCGGCCGGTGTCGATGTCCAGGCGGTTGGCCAGGAAGCCGTTGATCTTTTCTTGCGCGCCGATCAGGTTGGCCTTCACCTGTTCGCTCACCATCGGAATCTGGCGGCTGCCCAGGAAGTTGCTGTAGCGCGAAGCGGCGCCGCCCAGTAGGCGGTGCACGCCGGTGCGGTAGGCGCCGACCAGGGTCTTGCCCGCGTCGTTGTACTGGCCGACGACGTGGACGGCTGCGGATGCGATGGTGGTTTGCGTGGACATGGTGATTTCCTTTGAAGTGGATGGGCTCGCGAAGGAAACCGAGAGGTTCTGTCGCGATGAGCCTATCTTCTTCCCGGGGGCCTAGGCCTGGAAAACTAGAACGGTCGGAAAACTAGTCCAACTGCCCCAACTTTCTGCAGGCGGGGCGCGGGCGCGCTTGGCCGGCGCCGCCTTGCGGGCCGGCGGCTTGGGCGCGGCGGCTTTCCTTGCAGCAACCTTTTTTGCGGCGGCCCTGGCAGGCGCCTTGGCGGCCGTTTTTGCGGTCGCCTTCACAGTCGCCCTGACGCGAGCCTTCGGGGCGGCGGCCTTCACCGGCGCTTTCACCGGCGCTTTCACTGACGCTTTGGCCGCCACCTTCTTCCGGGCGGCAGGCGTCTTCTTTGCGGCGACGGCCGGCGCCTCCTCGTCCGACGGCTCCTCCACCGTCTTAGGCGGGGCGGGCGCGGGCGCCGCGCCGGCGGCGGCAGGGTGCTTCTGCGTCAGTTCCATCAGCAACTTGTGCTCGGCCAGCATGTAGTCGCCGATCTCGGTGATGTCGGGCACGGCGCGGCGGCAGGCGATCAGGCCGTAGTCCATGCGGCCGTTGTAGCTCTGCACCGTGACGTTGAGCGCCGTGCCGTGGCTGGCGATCGACACCGGGTAGTAGCAGGTGACCAGCGCGCCGGCAAAGTACATCGGGAACGGCGCTCCCGCCACGTTCGAGATGGCCACGTTGGCCGCCGGCGGCAGCAGGTTGACGATGCCCGAGCGCCCCACCATCGACGCGATGCCCGACACCAGCCAGGGCGCGGCAAAGGTCGGGAAGTCGTCCAGGATCACCGCCTTGAAGCGGTTCATGGTCGACTTCGACGCGTTCGACGACGTGTTGATGGCCTTCAGCCGCTGCACCGGGTCGGTGATGTCGGTGGCCAGGCTCACCAGGATCATGCTGGCCTGGTTGTTGGCCGTGCTGTCGCCCGCCTCGCGCAGGCTCACCGGCACGCCGGCCACCAGCGGCTTGGCGGGCAGCTCGTTGTTGTCGGCCAGGTAGTGCCGCAGCGCGCCGGCCACGGTGGCCATGACCACGTCGTTGAGCGACACGCCGAAATGCTTGGCGACGTACTTGGTCTCGGCCAGCGAGATGGTGCGCCCGGCAAAGGTGCGCTGGTTGGTGATCGACACGTTGAGCGAGGTGCGCGGCGCGAACAGGTTGAACTTCTTCGGCGCGGCGGCCGTGTCCTTCTCGGCCGACTTCTCGTCGGGCTTGGCCAGCCCGCCGATGGCGCGCGCGATGGCCGGCGCCATCTTGAAGAGCTTCACGTACTGCTGCGCGGTGTTGCGCAGCGCCGCGGTGGCCAACTCGGCCATGCCCAGCTGGTAGCCGCTGCTGCGCGGGCGCGAACGCGGCGGCTTCACCACGCGGCCGGTGGCCTCGAGGTCGAAGATGGCCTTGCCCAGTTCCACGCCGGCCTGCCCGTCGATGCCCGCATGGTGCACCTTGGTGTAGAGCGCCACCTGGCCGCTCTTCAGCCCGTCGATGATGAAGAACTCCCACATGGGGCGGCTGCGGTCGATGAGCGTGGAATGCAGCCGCGCCACGTACTGCTGCAACTGCCGGTTGGTGCCGGGCTTGGGCAGGGTGATGTGGCGCACGTGGTAGTCGAGGTCGATGTCCTCGTCGTCCACCCACACCGGGTTGGACATGTCGAAGGGCATCAGCGCGAGCTTGCGCGTGAACACGTCGGCCAGGTGGATGCGGCTGGCCATGAAGTTCTTGGCGTCTTCGTAGAAGTCGCCCTTGTAGCCCTTGGGCAGGTCGAGCACGTTGAGAGAGCCCACGTGCATCGGCATTTCCGGCGTTTCCAGGTGCAGGAAGGTGGCATCAAGACCGCTCAGGTGTTTCATGTGTTGTGTCTCCTAGGTGGGGCTGGCGCCGTGGGGCAGGATAGCGCGGGCATTGCGTTCGTGGGCCCCGTCTTCTTCAGTGTTTCCACCGGGGGGAAGGCACCGGCGGGGCAGGGGTTTGCCCGGAGTAAGGGAAAGGTTCCGCATGCCCGGCGGGGCCGCGACGGGTGCGCCCAGGGGCTTGTGCGGGGCGTCTTTCACACGGCCTCCGTACACTGAGGCCATGACATCCAGCCTCCCCCCGCAATCGCTGCAACCAGCGCAAGACGACCACCTCTGGCTCGAAGACATCGACGGCGAGAAGCAGCTCGACTGGGCCCGCGCGCAGAACGCGCTCACCGTGCAGGCGTACGCCCAGTCGCCCGCGTTCGATGCGCTCCAGCAGGGCATCCTCGAGGTGCTCGACTCGGAAGAGCGCATTCCGATGGTGCGCAAGATCGGCGCACGCTTCTACAACTTCTGGCGCGACAAGGCGCATCCGAAGGGCCTGTGGCGCCGCACCACGCTCGAGGAATACCGCAAGCCGCAGCCCGCCTGGGAGACCGTGCTCGACCTCGACGCGCTGGCCGCGGCCGACCAGGAGAACTGGGTCTGGCACGGCGCCGACTGCCTGGACCCCGACTACAAGCGCTGCCTGATCTCGCTGTCGCGAGGCGGTGCCGACGCCGACGTGGTGCGCGAGTTCGACCTGGAAACGAGCCAGTTCGTCGAAGGCGGCTTCACGCTGCCCGAGGCGAAGAACCACGTGGGCTGGAAGGACATCGACCACCTGTACGTGGCCACCGACTTCGGCCCCGGCTCGATGACCAGCTCTAGCTACCCGCGCATCGTGAAGGAGTGGCGTCGCGGCACGCCGCTGGAAAGCGCCGTGACGGTGTACGAAGGCCTGCACGAGGACATGTCCGTCGGCGCCTACCGCGACAACACGCCCGGCTTCGAGCGTGACTACGTCTCGCGCCAGATCGACTTCTACGACAGCGAGACCTGGCTGCGCGGCGCCGACGGCGCGCTCGCCAAGATCGACGTGCCCGACGACTCCCTGGCCGAGATCACGCGCGAGTGGATGCTGATCGAGCCGCGCACCGACTGGACCGTGGGCGGCACCACGTACAAGTCGGGCTCGCTGCTGGCCACGAAATTCGACGACTACATGGCCGGCCGGCGCGAACTCACCGTGCTGTTCGCGCCCGACGACACCACCGCGCTGGACAGCCATTCATGGACGCGCCACCACCTGATCGTCAACGTGATGCACGACGTGGTGAACCGGCTCGAAGTGCTCACGCCCCCGGCCGACGGCAAGGGCGCGTGGACACGCGAAAGCCTGGGCGGCGCACCGGCGCTGTCGACCATCGCGGCGGGCGGCATCGACGAGGACGAGAACGACGACTACTTCCTCACCGTGAGCGGCTTCCTGCAGCCGACCACGCTCTACATCGGCACCATCGGCCAGGGCGAGCCCCAGGTGCTGAAGGACAGCCCCGCCTTCTTCGACGCCTCGCGCTACCGCGTGAGCCAGCACTTCACCGCCTCGAAGGACGGCACGCGCGTGCCCTACTTCGAGATTGCCGCCAAAGACCTGAAGGCCGACGGCACCAACCCCACGCTGCAGTACGCCTACGGCGGCTTCGAGATCTCGCTGCAGCCCAGCTACAGCGGCAGCATCGGCCGGGCGTGGCTCGACCAGGGCGGCGTGTACGTCATTGCCAACATCCGCGGCGGCGGCGAGTACGGCCCGCGCTGGCACCAGGCCGCGCTGCAGGAGAACCGGCTGCGCACCTGCGAGGATTTCGCGGCCGTGTCCGAAGACCTCATCGCACGCAGGATCACCTCGCCCGCGCACCTGGGCGCGATGGGCGGCAGCAACGGCGGCCTGCTGATGGGCAACATGCTCACGCTGTACCCGCAGCTGTACGGCGCCATCGTGAGCGAGGTGGCGCTGCTCGACATGCGGCGCTACACGCAGCTGTCGGCCGGCGCGTCGTGGATCGCGGAATACGGCGACCCGGAGCAGCCCGACGAATGGGCGTTCATCAAGACCTTCTCCCCCTACGAGAACGCGGAGGCCGGCCGGGCCTATCCGCCCGCCCTGTTCACCACCTCCACCCGCGACGACCGTGTGGGCCCGGTGCATGCGCGCAAGATGCACGCGAAGATGGTGGCGCTGGGCCACGACAGCAGCTTCTACGAGAACCTGGCAGGTGGCCACAGCGCGGCCACGGACAACAAGGAGTCCGCCTTCATGGACGCGCTGGGCTATGCGTACCTGTGGCAACACCTGAGGAAGCCGAAATGAGCAATGACCCCACCACCCTCGAACTGATCGGCGCGCCGACCGACATCGGCGCCAGCGTGCGCGGCGCCGGCATGGGGCCCGACGCGCTGCGCGTGGCCGGCCTCGCGGAGGCGCTCGCGGGGCAGGGCTTCGCGATCATCGACCGCGGCAACCTCGCAGGCCCGGCCACGCCCTGGACGGCCCCGGCCAACGGGCTGCGCCACCTCGACGAGGTGATCGCGTGGAACCGCTCGGTGTACACGGCCGTCGACAGCGCGCTGGGCGCAGGCCATGTGCCGGTGATGCTGGGCGGTGACCACTGCCTGGCCATCGGCTCGATCAGCGCCGTGGCCTGGCATGCGCGCCAGCGCGGCAAGAAGCTGCGCGTGCTGTGGCTCGACGCGCACTCCGACGTCAACACCGAAACCACGAGCCCCAGCGGCAACCTGCACGGCATGCCGGTGTCGTGCCTGCTGGGCCACGGGCCCGCGGTGCTCACGGGCTGGAGCGGCGAGCGCGCGGCGCTGCAGCCCGACGCCATCCGCTTCATCGGTATCCGCAGCGTCGACAGCGACGAGAAGAAAGCCATTCGCACCCTGGGCCTGCATGTGTTCGACATGCGCCACATCGACGAGCACGGCATGCGCACCACCATGACCGAGGCGCTGCAGGACGTGGACGAAGACACCCACCTGCACGTGAGCTTCGACCTCGACTGCCTGGACCCCGGCATTGCGCCCGGTGTGGGCACCGGCGTGCGCGGCGGGCCGACCTACCGCGAGATGCAGCTGTGCATGGAAATGATCTCCGACACCGGGCGGCTGGGCTCCGTCGACGTGGTGGAGCTGAACCCCGCGCTGGACGTACGCAACCAGACGGCCGAGGTGGCGGTGGAGCTGATCGAGAGCCTGTTCGGCAAGTCGACGCTGGTGCGTTGACGTTGAGCCCCGCGGGGCCGGGCCGCCGTCAGCCGCGGCTCGGGGACGAAGGCACGGGAAAGGTCATGACCGGCGCTGGCGCAGCCGGCGCGGCAGGCGCGGCAGGCGCGGCAGGCGCGGCAGGCGACGTTGCGGCGGGCGGTTGGGCGGGGGCCTCGGCCTGGCTGTCGCTGGCGTCTTCAGCGCCTTCGGGGCCTTCGAGGAAGCGGTCGAGCAGCGCAAAGAAACGGTCGTAGAAGCGCTCGTCGGTCAGCGTTTCGCTCGCCACCTTCACCATGGCGTCGTCGCTGGCCGAGAACGGCAGCGACAGCGAGCCGATCGCGCCCACGCCCACGCTGGCCGAGTTGTTCACCTTCTTGATGCCGTAGCGGTCCTGCAGCGCGGTCACGAAGGCCACCGTGCTCTTGCTGGCGGTGCCGCCCTTGGTGCCCCTGGTGCCCCTGCCGCCCTCCAGCGCGCAGACCACCCGGAACTCGACCTCCACATGCACCTCGGCCGCCGGCTGGAAGCTCTTGCGCCCGGTCACCAGGTCGGCGTTGGCGGCCGTGATCATGTAGCCCTGGCTCAGCAGCGCGCGGCGCGCCGCCTCGCAGGTCTGGGCCTCGGTGGCCTCGTAGTTGCGGGTGTGGGTGGTGGTGGAGCCGAACTCCTCGGGCTCGTAGGTGACGCGGCGCGAACTGGTGCCGCAGCCGGCCAGAACGAGCGCGGACACCAGGCCCAGCAGCAGGACCGGGGCGCGAACGAAGGAGAAAGAAGAAGCAGATGAAGTGAGGTGCATGGTCGGCATGAAGCGGCGGATGCTAACCGGCGTCGCGCGCCGGCAAGGCTTCGAGCCTGCCCGCGGTCCGGCGTTCCCCGCCGCGCCAAATTTTCAGGACCAGGGAAGCACGTGCTGCGCGCGCACCCGCGTCGCCGCGATCAGCCGCGCATTGGGCGCGTCGGTGCTGTCGACCCAGGCGCGAGCCTCCTCGGCACTGCGGCCGAACTGCTGGTGGCGCCGCACCAGGCGCGCTTCGCGCAGGGCGTCGTCGATGTCCACGTACCAGACCTCGTCGAGCATTGCCGCCGCTCCGGCCCACGGGCCGACGTCGTGCAGCAGGTAGTTGCCTTCGGTGATGACCAGCTGCGTGCCCGGCAGCACGGCGATGGCGCCGGCCACCGGCTCCTCGATCTCGCGGCGGAATTCGGGCGCATAGACGATGTCGCCGTCGGGGCGCTGTTCGCGCAGGCGCTGCAGCAGGGCGACGTAGCCGGCGCTGTCGAAGGTGTCGGGCGCGCCCTTGCGGCCGGCCCGGCCGAGCCGTTGCAGCTCGACGTTGGCGAGGTGGAAGCCGTCCATGGGGACGACCTGGGCGCGGTCGGCGCCGATGGCCTCGAGGAGTGCCGCCGCCAGCGTGGACTTGCCGGCGCCGGGGGCGCCGACCAGGCCCAGCAGCTTGCGCTGCCGGCCGGCCATCAGGTCGTGCAGGCGGGCGAGGCTGTCTGCAGGAATGGGAGGGAGTTTCTGCACGGGGATGCTGGTCATGCCCCGAGGGTACAACCCCTTCCCGTCAAAAAATCACGGGTACAGGCCGCGTTCCTGGCGCGCCATCAGGATGCGCTCGCAAGCCACCGCGTACGTTGCCGTGCGCAGCGTGATCTTGTGCTTGTCCGCGGTGTCCCAGATCTGGTTGAGCGCGTTCATCATGATGCGGTCCAGGCGCACGTTGATCTCGTCCTCGTCCCAGAAGAACGACGAGAAGTCCTGCACCCATTCGAAGTAGCTCACCGTCACGCCGCCGGCGTTGCAGATCACGTCGGGCACCACCAGCACGCCGCGCTCGGCGAGGATGTCGTCGGCCACCGGCACGGTCGGGCCGTTGGCGCCTTCCAGCACCAGCTTGGCGGTGGTTTTCTTCGCGCGTTCGGCGGTGATCTGGCCTTCGAGCGCGGCCGGGATCAGGATGTCGCAGGCCGTGTCCCAGAAGGCATCGTTGGGCACCACGTCGCCGCCCTTGAAGGCGATCACGCCGTCCTTGTTGGCAATGGGGATCAGCGTTGCCAGGTCGAGGCCGTTGCTGTTGACGATGGTGCCGGTGTGGTCCTGCACGGCCACGATCTTGGCGCCGGCTTCCGCGAACAGTTCGGCCGCGACCGAGCCCACGTTGCCGAAGCCCTGCACCGCGATGCGCGCGCCGCGCAGGTCCATGCCCAGTCGGCGGGCAGCCTCTCGGCCGGTGACGAACACGCCGCGGCCGGTGGCCTTGACCCGGCCCAGCGAGCCGCCCAGGTGCAGCGGCTTGCCGGTGACGACGCCGGTGGCGGTGCCGCCGACGTTCATCGAGTAGGTGTCCATCATCCAGGCCATGATCTGGCCGTTGGTGTTGACGTCGGGTGCGGGAATGTCGGTGTGCGGGCCGATGATGATGCCGATCTCGCTGGTGTAGCGGCGGGTGATCTTCTCGAGCTCCTGCAGCGAGAGCTTCTTCGGGTCGACGCGGATGCCGCCCTTGGCGCCGCCGTACGGCAGGTTCACGGCGGCGGTCTTGATGGTCATCCAGGCCGACAGGGCCATCACTTCTTCGAGCGTGACGTCGGGGTGGAAGCGCACGCCGCCCTTGCCCGGGCCGCGGCTCATGTTGTGCTGCACGCGGTAGCCCTCGAAGTGGGCGATGGTGCCGTCGTCCATCTCGATCGGCACGTCCACGATCAGCGCACGCTTGGGTCGCTTGAGCGTTTCGACCCAGCGGGCCAGCGGGCCGAGGTACGGCACGACGCGGTCGACCTGCGAAAGGTACGTGCCCCACGGGCTGTTGGCGGTCGGGCTGACGAAGGAGAGTTTTTCACTCATGAGAGATCCCAGGGTTGAACGGATGGGCACAACGATAGACCTGTCCCGCGCGCGACGCCATGGCTTATGCGCGGCGCGCTGGCGGTTATGCAAGAGACGTTGGGGCGGCGCCCGCCGCACATGACGAAACCGTCATCGACGGGTTATCGATCCGGCGGATGCGCTCCCTAGAGTGGACTCACCAACCACAGCAACCTCAAGGAGCTTCCCGAATGACCCAGCAACCGAACGCCACCCGCCTCCTGGGCACCGCCGCCATCGCCGCCGTGCTCGGCCTGATTTCGGCGCCCAGCTTTGCCGGCAACTACGCCGAGGGCGACCCGCGCCCCGTGGCGACGACCTCGTCGATCACGCGCGCCGTCGTCGCTGCCGACACGCAGCAATGGCTCAAGGCCGCGCCCACCCAGGGCTACACCGACGGCATCTCGCAGCAGGCCGCCGTGGTCTCGACGAACACCCGGGCCGCGGTGGCTGCCGATACGCGGCTGTGGATGCAGTCGGGCCTGGCGGCCAGGCAGAACGGCGAGGCCGGTGCAGACGTGACGCAGCCGGGGTACCGCCAGGCCGTGGCGAACTACATGTCCGGCCAGGCCGGGGCGCAGGCACAAGCCCAGCCGCTGACTTCGGTTCGCTGATTGGTTCGGGGCGCCCTGTGCATGCGCCCGCACAAGTCGCAGAGAAAACGAACACCAAAGGGTAGGCCAAGGGCACTTCCTTGGTTCTATCTCCTATAGCCGGCTGCCATAGGCCGCATCTTCCGCCGCCGATCGACACCCGCGCCGGATAATCCTCCGATGCTCGACCTGGACCGCATCGATCTCCGGCTGCTGAAGACCCTTCAGGAGGATGGCCGCATCACCAACCTCAAGCTCGCCGAGGCGGTGGCGCTGTCGCCCACCGCGGTGCTGGCACGGGTGCAGCGGCTCACGCGCGAAGGGTTCATCCAGGGCTACGAGGCGCGGCTCGATCCGCACAAGCTGGGCCGCGGCTTCACCGTGTTCGTCGAGGTGCTGCTGGACCGCACCACGGCGAACGTGTTCGACCAGTTCAAGGCCGCCGTGCAGGTGCGCGACGAGATCATGGAATGCCACATGGTCGCGGGCGGCTTCGACTACCTGCTCAAGACCCGCATGGCCGACATGGCCGCCTACCGCGAGTTCGCCGGCACCGTGCTGTGGCAGTTGCCCGGCGTGCGGGAAACGCGGACCTATGCGGTGATGGAAGAAGTCAAGAGCAGCGCGCGCCTGCCGCTCGGCGTCTGAAGCCTACGCGGGCTTGCGCGCCCGGCCGCCGAAGATCGCGGTGCCGACGCGAACCATCGTGCTACCGGCGCTGATGGCCGCTTCGAGGTCCGCGCTCATCCCCAGCGAGAGCGTGTCGAGCTCCACGCCCGCAATGCCCGCCGCGCGAATCGACTCGAACACCGCATGCGCGCGCAGGAACAGCTCGCGCTGTGCGTCGAAACCCTCTGCCGGCTCGGGGATCGCCATGAGCCCGCGCAGCCGCAGCTGTGGCAACGCCGCCACAGCGCGGGCCAGCGCCACGGCCTCTTGCGGCGCCACGCCCGACTTGTTCGCGCCCCCGTCCACATTGACCTGAAGGCACACATTCAGCGGCGGCAGATGGGCCGGCCGCTGGGCCGACAGGCGCTCGGCGATCTTCAGGCGGTCGATGCTGTGGACCCAGTCGAACTGCTCGGCCACGGGCCGCGTCTTGTTGCTTTGCAGAGGGCCGATGCAGTGCCACTGAAGGCTGGCGCGAAGGTCGGCCAGCGCCTCGATCTTGTCCAGCCCCTCCTGCACGTAGTTCTCGCCGAAGGCCGTCTGGCCGGCCGCATGCGCCTCGCGCACGGCCTGCGGGCCGAAGGTCTTGGACACTGCCAGCAGCCGCACCTCGCCGGGCGCGCGCCCGGCCGTTACACATGCCTTCGCGATCCGGTTGTTTACTTGCTGGAGGTCGTCGCCAATCATCGTCATAATCGTCCAAAATCGTATCAAAACGTCACCGCACCCGAGCCGAGGAGCCCTGTGGACATCACCCAATTGCTGGCATTCAGCGTCAAGAACAAAGCGTCCGACCTGCACCTTTCCGCAGGCCTGCCGCCCATGATCCGCGTCAACGGCGACGTGCGCCGCATCAACGTGGACGCGCTCGATCACAAGGGCGTGCACGCCATGGTGTACGACATCATGAGCGACACGCACCGCAAGCACTACGAAGAATTCCTGGAGGTCGACTTCTCCTTCGAGATCGACGGCCTCGCGCGCTTCCGCGTGAACGCCTTCAACCAGGCGCGCGGCGCGGCGGCGGTGTTCCGGACCATTCCCTCGAAGATCCTCACGCTGGAGCAGCTGAATGCGCCGAAGATTTTCGGCGAGCTCGCGCTCAAGCCGCGCGGGCTGGTGCTGGTGACGGGGCCTACGGGTTCGGGCAAGTCGACCACGCTGGCCGCAATGGTCAACTACCTCAACGAAAACGAGTACGGCCACATCCTCACGGTGGAAGACCCGATCGAGTTCGTGCACGAGTCCAAGAAGTGCCTGATCAACCAGCGCGAGGTCGGCCCGATGACGCTGTCGTTCTCCAACGCGCTGCGCTCCGCCCTGCGCGAAGACCCGGACGCCATTTTGGTGGGCGAGCTGCGCGACCTGGAAACCATTCGCCTGGCGATGACCGCGGCCGAAACGGGCCACCTGGTGTTCGGCACGCTGCACACCTCCTCGGCCGCCAAGACGATCGACCGGATCATCGACGTGTTCCCCGGCGAAGAGAAGGAAATGATCCGCGCCATGCTGTCCGAGTCGCTGCAGGCCGTGATCTCGCAGACCCTGTGCAAGACCAAGGACGGCCAGGGCCGTGTGGCGGCGCACGAGATCATGCTGGGCACGCCGGCCATCCGCAACCTGATCCGCGAGGCCAAGGTGGCGCAGATGTACTCCACCATCCAGACCGGCCAGGGCCAGGGCATGCAGACGCTCGACCAGAACCTGACCGACCTGGTGCGCCGCAATGCCATCTCGGCTGCCGAAGCCCGCGGCAAGGCAAAGATCCCAGAGAATTTCCCTGGCTAGTCATGCGGCCCCCCAGCTTTTCACTTCGCTGCGCTGCGTGTAACTCCACCCCCCGGGGGGGAGGCGCGGCCGCCTTGGGGCGGCCCGGCGGTCGGCCGCCAGCGGGTTCAATCTAAACAGATCAAGGAGCGCTCTCATGGAACGCGATCAAGCCAGCCAGTTCATCAACGACCTGCTCAAGCTCATGGTGAGCCGCAGCGGCAGCGACCTGTTCATCACGGCCGACTTTCCGCCGGCCATCAAGGTCGACGGCAAGGTCACCAAGGTGTCGCAGCAGGCGCTGGGCGCGCAGCACACGCTGGCGCTCACGCGCTCGGTCATGAACGACCGGCAGACGGCCGAGTTCGAGCGCACCAAGGAGTGCAACTTCGCGATCTCGCCGACCGGCATCGGCCGCTTCCGGGTGAACGCCTTCGTGCAGCAGGGCAAGGTCGGCATGGTGCTGCGGACCATTCCCGCCAAGCTGCCGACCATCGACGGCCTGGGCATGCCGCAGGTGCTGAAGGACGTGGCCATGACCAAGCGCGGCCTCACCATCATGGTGGGCGCCACGGGCTCGGGCAAGTCGACCACGCTGGCCGCCATGATCGACTGGCGCAACGAGAACTCCTTCGGCCACATCGTGACGGTGGAAGACCCGGTCGAGTTCGTGCACCCGCACAAGAACTGCGTGATCACGCAGCGCGAAGTGGGCATCGACACCGACAGCTGGGAAGCCGCGCTGAAGAACACGCTGCGCCAGGCACCCGACGTGATCCTGATGGGCGAAATCCGCGACCGCGAGACCATGGAGCACG
This sequence comes from Variovorax pasteuri, assembly GCF_051216435.1. Classification (NCBI taxonomy): domain Bacteria; kingdom Pseudomonadati; phylum Pseudomonadota; class Betaproteobacteria; order Burkholderiales; family Comamonadaceae; genus Variovorax; species Variovorax pasteuri. The sequence goes on along the minus strand of NZ_JBPJZS010000010.1, from coordinate 162,307 downwards.
CCGTGGCCTTCGCCGAGACCGGTCACCTGTGCATGGCCACGCTGCACGCCAACAGCGCCAACCAGGCGCTGGACCGGATCATCAACTTCTTCCCCGAAGAGCGCCGCGCCCAGCTGCTGATGGACCTGTCGCTCAACCTGCGTTCGCTGGTGTCGCAGCGGCTGGTGCCCACCGAGGACGGCCAGGGCCGCGTGGCTGCGGTGGAAGTGCTGCTGAACACGCCGCTGATCTCCGACCTGATCTTCAAGGGCGAGGTGGGCGAGATCAAGGAGATCATGAAGAAGAGCCGCAACCTGGGCATGCAGACCTTCGACCAGGCGCTGTTCGATTTGTTCGAAAGCCACTCGATCACCTTCGAGGACGCCATTCGCAACGCCGATTCGGCGAACGACCTGCGGCTGCAGATCAAGCTCAACAGCCAGCGCGCGCGCAGCAGCGACCTGGCGGCGGGCACCGAGCACTTCGCGATCGTCTGAGCGCGTATTCGATATTCGCGATCGTCTGAGCGCCCCGGGCGCCGTCAATCGATCGTTCGCTGCCACGCGGCGAACACCCCCGCCACCAGCGCAATCACCGCCATCGCGGCGAACCCGTCCAGCGAGGCCATGAACGTGGCCTGCTGCTCGAGCGTGCGGTACAGCGTGCCCAGCGCCATGGCATGCGCCTCGCCCGCCGCATGGCCCAACGCGACGAACCCCTGGGTCAGCGAATCCAGTGCCTGCATGAAGCTGGCATTGGCCGGGTTCGCCGATTCGCTCAGGCGCACCTCGTGCAGCGCCAGCCGGTGCTGCTGAAGCGCGATGACCGACGAGGTCGCGAAGGAAATGGCGAGCTGGCGCACCAGGTTCTTCAGCCGGTAGCCGTGCGCGAACTCCTCGGCCGCGAAGGGCCTGAAGGTGAGGTTGGCCACGGGCAGCACCACGAACAGCATCAGCAGCCCGCGCAGCAGCAGCGCCGGCAGCAAGGCCTCGCGCCCCGCCTGCGGCGTCATCTGCGACAGCCACCACGCCGCCAGCGCCGCAATGCCGAAGCCCGTGACGATGAGCCACTTCTTGCGCGCCAGCCGCGCCGAATAGCGCAGGTAGACGAACACCAGCAGCCCGGTCGCGAGCGACACCACGCCGGTAAAGTAGCCGGTGTTGCCCACGGTGAAGCCGAGCCCGCCCTCCATCAGCCGCGGCAGCAGGTAGCTGAACCCCGTGGAGAGGTAGTAATAGACGACGTACAGCGCCAGCCCCACGCGGAACGACGCATGGCGAAACGCCTGCAGCCGCACCAGCGGCGCGGGGTGCCGCCACTGCTGCCAGCCGAACCAGGCCAGCCCCGCCACGCCGGCGATCGTCAGGCCGATGAGCCCGGGCGAGCCGGTGAACAGCTCGAAGTGCGAGCGCGTCAGCACCACCTGCAGCGCGGCCTGCGCGAGCGCGAACACCAGGTAGGCGACGTAGTGCGGCTCGGTGCGCTCGTGCACCGGCACGTCGCCGATGTCGGGCAGCGTCCACAGCACCAGCAGCCCGATCAGCGCGGCCACGGGCGCGGTGCTGGCGAACAGCCAGCGCCAGTCGAGGTTGGTGACGAGGAAGGCGCCCGCAATGGGCGCCAGCGCGCCGCCGAAGACGATCAGCACCATGAACGCCTTCAGCGCCTTGGCGCGGCGCGCGGGCGGAATGCCGATCTGGATCAGGATGCGGCAGGCGCCCAGCATCGGGCCGACGAAGTAGCCCTGCACGGCGCGCGCGGCGGTCAGCTGCATCGCGCTGTCGCACAGCGCCGCGCCCACGCCGCCGGCGGCGAAGGCGAACATGCAGACGGCCAGGTAGCGCCGGTAGCCCAGCCGCTCGATCCACGCGTGCTGGTGCAGGATGCCGAGCACCGCGCCCAGCGCGTAGGCGCTGGAGGCCCACACCAGCTCGTCGGGCGAGGCGTTGACGCCGCCGGCGATGTAGCTCGCGAAGAACGCGAAGAGTGCGTTGTCGAAATAGTCGATGGCCGTGACGAGGCCGATGGCCCAGGGCAGCAGCGCCACCGCGGCGTTGCCGCGCGAAGGCCATGCCGGGGCCGAAGACGTCATGGCGCGGGCCGCTCCTTGCGGCGTTGCGCCAGTGCCTCTTCCACCGGCTCGCCGGCCAGGCGGCGCTCGACGTAGCCGAGGTCGCGCCGCAGTTGCGCCTGCAACGCCGCGGCCTCCTTGAGTTCGCGGCGGACCTGGGCGACGCGCGCATCGAGCGTTTCCAGCTGCTCGGTGAGCGTCTCGCGCAGGGTTTTCAGCGAGGCATTCGACAGCCGCGGACGGCCTCCTTCGGCCGGCGCGTCCATGGGCTGCTGGAGCATGGCGGTGATGACCGGCAGCGAGAAGCCCAGCGAGCGCATGCGCAGCACGCGCGCCAGCTTGTCGAGGTCGGCCTGCTCGTACAGGCGGTAGCCGCCCTCGCTGCGCACCGGCACCACGATGCCGAGTTCTTCGTAGTACTTGAGCGTGCGCGGGGTGACGCCGAGCCGGGCTGCGGCATCGCGCACGGTGAGGGCGCTGGCGGGCGGTGTGGCTGCGGGTGCAGTGGTCATGGTGACGCAATTCTGCCCCAACCTGTACGTTCACGTACAGGTTGGGGGTCATCACATCGGTGGCGGAATGGCTTTAAGCTGTCGCCCCATGAGCAGCATCAACACCCGCACCTACGAATCCGTCCCCGCGCAAACCGTGGCCTTCCTCGGCCTCGGCGTCATGGGCGGCCCCATGGCCGGCCACCTGGCCAAGGCCGGCCACAGCGTCACGGTCTACAACCGCACACCTGCCAAGTCGCAGGCCTGGGCCGCCGAATTCGGCGCACCCGGGCGGCACGCCCCGACCCCGCGCGAAGCCGCCATTGGCGCGGACATCGTGTTCTGCTGCGTCGGCAACGACGACGACCTGCGCTCCGTGGTGCTGGGCGACGACGGCGCCTTTGCCGGCATGAAGAAGGGCGCCACCTTCGTCGACCACACCACCGCTTCGGCCGACGTGGCCCGCGAACTGGCAAAGGCAGCGCAGGCGCTGGGCCTGCACTTCATCGACGCGCCCGTCTCGGGCGGCCAGGCCGGCGCTCAGAACGGCGCGCTCACCGTCATGTGCGGCGGCGACGCGGCCGTGTTCGAGCGCATCAAGCCGGTGGCCATGGCGTTCGCGCGCGCGGTCACGCTGCTGGGCGAGAGCGGTGCCGGCCAGCTCGCAAAGATGGTCAACCAGATCGCCATTGCCGGACTGGTGCAGGGCCTGTCGGAAGCCATTGCCTTCGGCCAGCGCGCCGGGCTCGACATGGAGGCGGTGCTGGGCGTCATCAGCAAAGGCGCGGCCCAGAGCTGGCAGATGGAAAACCGCGGCAAGACCATGATCGCGGGCAAGTTCGACTACGGCTTCGCGGTCGACTGGATGCGCAAGGACCTGGGCCTGGTGCTCGACGAAGCCAAGCGCAACGGCGCGCGCGTGCCGGTGACGGCGCTGGTCGACCAGTTCTATGCCGACGTGCAGCAAGCCGGCGGCAAACGCTGGGACACCTCCAGCCTCATCACCCGGCTGAAATAGGCTCGCCCCCAGGCTTCGCGGCACTTCGCGTCCGCTTCTCCTACGCCCTGCCGGGGGGCAACACCTGCGGCCCGGCAAAGCCGGTCCGCGGTGTTCCACGAAAAAAGCCCGCAACAGCGGGCTTTGTTGATTCAGCGCTTCTTGCTCAGCGGATCGGCGAGGTCGTCGCGCCGCTCGGGGGCAGCGGCTCCATCGGCGGCAGCGGCACGCGCGACGACGACGAAGGCGCGGACGGTGCCGACGGCGAGGCCGACGTCACAGGCGCCGGGCCCTGCCCGCCGCGCTGGGCCGCGCTCTGGTTGGCGGCCTGGGAGGCTGCCAGGTCGGCCTCGGACACGATCTCGACCACGCGCACCACCTTCGCCACGCCGCTCACGCCGCGCGTGATCTCGGTGGCGCGGTCGGTCTCGCGCCGCGTGGCGATGCCCATCAGGTAGACCGTGCCGCGCTCGGTCACCACCTTGAAGGAGTTGGCGAAGATGTCCTTGGCGTCGAGCAGCGAGGCCTTCACCTTGCCGGTGATGTAGAGGTCGTTCGAGCGGTCCGGGAAGGTGCTGGACGCGCCCACGGTCAGTTCGTTGACCACGGAGCGCACGTTCACGACGCGGCCCACTTCGTCTTCCACGCGGCGGCGGTCGGCGTCGCTGCCCACGGCGCCGGTCAGCAGCACCTGGCGGTTGTAACTGGTGACGCTCACGTACATGTTGTCGTTGGCGATGTCGCGCACGCGGGCCGCGGCCCGCAGCTCGATGCCCTGGTCGTCGAGCTGCGCGCCCGAGCTGCGGCGGTCGGTCGCCACCATGCCCACGCCCATCACCGCGGCGCCGCCCACGACGAGCGGCACGCAGGCGGAAAGGCCGCCCACCAATGCGGCGCCCAACGTGAGGGCAAGGGCAAGGCGTTGGGTCGACGTCGTCGTCATGGTCGTGAAGGTCATGAGGAAACTTCCTGTTCTCCGAGTAACTGGGCATCCACGCCGTCGCACAGGCAGTGCAGCGCGAGCTGGTGGATTTCGTGAATGCGCGCCGCACGCTCGTGCGGCACGCTGATCTGGACGTCGGTTTCGCGCAGCGCGCGGCCGATGGCGCCGCCCGAGCCGCTGCTGCCCGCGCCCGGCGCCGAGGGCGGCCCCGAGACGGCATTGCCGAGCAGCGCGACCACGGTCATGTCGCGCTCGTGCGCGGCCGTCACCGCGGCCAGCACCGCCGCCGACTGCCCGCTGGCGCTGAGCGCCAGCAGCACGTCGCCGGCCTGGCCGAGCGCGCGCACCTGGCGGGCGAAGCGGTCGGCGTCCATGGCGGTGGCGCTGTCGGCATCGGGGTCGGTGGTGTCGCCGGGCAGCGCAATGGCGCCCAGCTCGGGCCGTTCGCGCTCGAAGCGGCCCACGAACTGCGCGGCGAACTGCGCCGCCAGCAGGCCGGACACGCCCGAACCGCAGGCCAGCACCTTGCCGCCGCTGGTCACGCAGGCCAGGATGGCCTGCATCGCTTGAGAGATGGGTTTGCTGAGGACCGGTCCGGTCTGGTATTTGAGGTCGGCACTGTCAATGAAGTGCTGCTGAATCCGTTGCTCGAGCATGAGGCGCGATGATAACTGGGGGTTGTGAAACAAAAGGTGTGAGTGGTGGAGCCGCAAGCCAAGGCTTCGGTTCCCCGCACGGGGGGCACTTCAGCCGGCGTCGAAGGCGCCCTGGAGCCAGGTGATTTTCTCCTCCACCAGCACCACGTCGAACCGGCAGGGCGGCACCGTGCGCAGCCCGTTCAGGAAATGCTGCGCGGCAAACACGATGCGCCGCTGCTTCACACCCGTGATGCTGCCGCCCGCGCCGCCGTGCGTGCCGGTGCTGCGCTGGCGCACTTCGACGAACACCAGCGTGGCCTCCGGCGGACGGCGCGCGTCGCGCATGATCAGGTCGATCTCGCCGCCGCCGCGCCCGGGCGTCCGATAATTGCGCGCGACCAGCGTCAGGCCGGCGTCCTGCAGGTGGTCGAGCGCGGCGTCTTCCGCCGCATCGCCGCGATGCTTCGTGGTCTTCGTGGTGGTGGTCTTCATGGCTCCCTGCCGCAATCTTCTTGTTCGTTCTGACGGAGAAACTTCTTGGCTTCACTCGCCCCTGCTTCTTTCGGCGCCGCCCTCGCGGCCGCGCACGACGCCGCGGGTGCGCAGCATTATCCGCAGGCCACCCTCTACGTGGTCGCCACCCCCATCGGCAACCTGGCCGACATCACGCTGCGCGCGCTGCACGTGCTGCAGCTGGTGGACGCCATCGCCTGCGAGGACACGCGCCACACGCAGACCCTGCTGCGCGCCTACGGCATCGACCGGCACGGCTCGCGGCTGCTGGCGGTGCACCAGCACAACGAGGCCGAGGCCGCACAGGCCGTGGTCGCGCGGCTCGCGCAGGGCGAGCGCATCGCCTACGTCAGCGACGCCGGCACGCCCGGCGTGAGCGACCCCGGCGCGCGGCTGGCCGCCGCGGTGCGCGCGGCCGGCCACCGCGTGCTGCCGCTGCCGGGCGCCAGCGCCGTGACCACGCTGGTCGGCGCGGCCGGCCTGGTGACCGACGGCGGCGACGGCAACGCCAGCAGCGCCTTCGTGTTCGCGGGCTTCCTGCCAAGCAAGGCCGGCGAGCGCGACACCGCCGTGCAGGCGCTCTCGCAGGAGCCGCGCGCCGTGGTGCTGCTGGAGGCACCGCACCGCATCGAAAGCCTGGCGCGTGCGCTCGCCACGCTGGGCGAACGCCGCATCACCGTGGGCCGCGAGCTCACCAAGCAGTTCGAGGAAATCGCGACCGTGGCCGCCAGCGCCCTGCCCGACTGGTTCGGCGCCGACCGCGACCGCACGCGCGGCGAGTTCGCGCTGGTGCTGCACCCCGTGGCGGTGAGCGGCGACGGCGGCGCCGAAGGCGAGCGCGTGCTGCGCCTGCTGCTGGCCGAGCTGCCCGTGAAGACGGCCGTGAAGCTGGCCGCAGAGATCAGCGGCGCGCCGCGCAACACGCTGTACGACACGGCGCTGCGCATCCGCAAGGACGCGGAAGAAAACTAGCCGTCGAGAAATTCGGGCGGCACGGCAGCCGTCAGCCAGACGCCGTTTTCCGCGCGATGAAAGGTGTGGCCCCGCGCATGCATGCGGCCCGCGTCGACGCGCAGCACATGCGCCTTGCCGTGGCGCTGGCCCACCTGCACCGCCGTCGCCTCGTCGGCCGACAGGTGCACGTGCTGCCGCGCGCCCGGCCGCAGGCCCTGCGCGCGGATCGCATCCAGAAAGCGCGTCGCCGTGCCATGAAACAGCACCGCAGGCGGCGTCAACGCCTCGAAGCTGCGGCTGACCTGCGGCGTCGAATGACCTTGCAGGGCGCGAATGCGCAGCCCGTCGGCCGACAGCTCGTAGCGCTTCTTGGCGCCCGCATCGACCGCGCGCACGACGTCCGAACGGGCCAGGTCGCGGCCTTCGGCCACCGCGCCCGCAACCAGCGCGTCGATGTCGGCCCAGCCCTGCACGTCGAGCTGCAGTCCGACGGACTCCGGCGCGTGCCGCAGCACATAGGCCATGAACTTGCTCGCGTCTTCGGGGGTCATGCCGTCTTCCAGTGATCGCCGTGCGCCAACAGCGCGCTGCACAGCCGTTGAACGTGCGCGGCCGGCGGCCGGTCGGCCGCGTGGAACACGTGGTACTCGAGCGGCGGATACCCCTGCAGCGGCACCGCCACCAACCCCTTGGGAATGCGGCAGCAGGCGTTGACCACCGCGAGGCCGAAGCCCAGCTGCGCGAAACGCAGCATCAGCTCCCAGCCGTTGGCTTCGAGCGCCGGGTGCCAGGGCACCGATTCGGCCTGCAGCAAGCGGCCGAGCAGCTCACGGTGCGGTCGCCCGGCCGGCGGCACGATGAGCTGTGCGCCTTTCAGGTCCCGCAGCCGAACCGACTTGCGCGCGGCCAGTGCATGCGCGCGCGGCACCACCAGCACCTGCCCGACCACCGTCAGGCGCACCGCATGCAGGTCGGCCGGCGCCGTGCCCAGCGGCGCAATGCCGAGCTGCGCGTGGCCCGCCCGCACCGCCTGGGTGGCCTCGTCGCGGTTGCGCGTGAGCAACTGCAGGTGCGGCGACGCGCCCGGCCCCGAGAACTGCGACAGCGCCTTGCCCAGCAGGTAGAGGTAGGCGCCCTCCCCGGCCGCCAGCGTGACGACGGGCGTGTCCTGCCCCGCGGCGAGCCCCTTTGCGAAGCGCTGGTTGAGCATGAGCAGCTCGCGCGCATGCCGCGCCACCTGCTCGCCCGCGCTCGTGAGCTCCAGCGCGCTGCCCACCCGCACATACAGCTTCGCATCGAGCTGCTCCGACAGCTTGCGCACCTTGGCGTGCAACGCCGGCTGGCTGATGTGCAGCAGGCGCGCCGACTCGCTGAAGTTCAGCGTGTCGGCGAACACGGCGAACGACTGCAGCGCGTCGAGGTTGGTGCGGGGAATGTCCATCTATCCATTTTATGGATAGCACTTCCAATATCGGTAGTTCCTGGTGATGGGCTTCGTTTCTACGATCCGGCTGCATACACACACAAGGAGCAGTAAATGAAGAACAAGCACAACCCCACCCGCCTGGGCATCGACATCGGCCGCGTGCTCATCGCGGCCGAGGGTCCGAACGGCGCGGACACCGCGTTCATCGGCGGCTCGCTGCAGGACGCCCTGGACACGCCGCCCTGCGAAGGCATGTTCGAGGCCGTCGCGCCGCTCGTCGACAAGTTCGAAGGGCGTGTCTGGCTCGTGTCGAAGTGCGGCCCCAGCGTCCAGGCCAAGAGCCGCGCATGGCTGCGTCACCACCGCTTCTTCGAGCGCACCGGCATGGCACCCGAAAACCTGCGTTTCTGCCTGCAGCGGCCGCAGAAGGCCGACCACTGCCGCCAACTGCGCATCACCCACTTCATCGACGACCGCACCGATGTGCTGCACCACCTGGAAGGCATCGTGCCGAACCGCTACCTGTTCGGCCCGCAGCGCAAGCCGGTGACGGTGGAGGGGCTGGTGCTGCTGCCGGCCTGGAAGGACGCGGCGGCACTGGTCGGCTGACGGGCCGGCGGGGCTAACCGTCCAGCTCGGCGTAGCGCCTGAAGATGCCGTCTTCGTTGAACGCGATGCGGCGCGGGCTCTGCAGGTAGTCGTGCACGCGCTGGCGGCGCTTGATGTTGCCGTGCAGCTTCTCGACCGCGGGCGTCTTCGCCAGTGCCCGCGCAGTGGCTTTGGGGAAGGCGTAGTGCAGCCCGTCCACCAGCTGGAACAGCGACAGGTCGGCGTAGGTCAGCACGTCGCCCACCAGGTGCAGGCTGCCGGCGGGGTTGCGCTGCAGCACCCGCTCGAACCAGCCCAGGAACTTGGGAATGCGCTCGTCGCGAAACGCCTTGGCGCGCTGCACAGCCGCGTCGCGCTGGTCTTCGTAATAGGCGCCGCTGGAGATGGGGTGGTGCGTGTCGTGCGCCTCGGCCACCGCATCGGCGATGGTGAGCTGCAGCTGGTGCGTCCACAGCCCGTCGGACTCGCCCACGCCCGCGAGGCCGAGCCGTGGACCGAGGTACAGCAGGATCGCGGCGGTCTGCCCCACCACGACGTCGCCGTCGACCAGGAAGGGCGGCGCGAAGGCGGGACGGGCGTTGTCGGGGTCGTGCAGCCGCTCGCCCAGCGCGGACTCGCCGCCGCCCTTCGATTCGGGCAGGCGGGCCACGTCGACATAGTCGGCGCCGGCCGCTTCGAGTGCGAGCCGCACGAATTCGCCGCGGCCCTGGATGGTGGGCCAGTAGTGGAGTTGGTAAGGCATGCGGTCATGGTGGCAGGGTCGGCAAGGCGCTGCAACCTTGGGCGCGCAGGTGTCGAAGTCGGCCTACGCCGGCATGTGCGCTCAGCGCAGCGCCATGCCCGCCAGCACCAGCACGAGCAGCGCGATGTAGCCCCAGGTGTGCACGCGGTCGGGCATGCGCCCGATCAGCGGCGCGGCGGCGCGCACGCCCACCAGCGAACCCGCCACCAGCGCGGCGAACGCCGGCACGTCGACGTAGCCGATGTGCCAGCCCTCCAGCGCCGAGCCCGAGCGCCACGCCATCGCCATGTAGGTGGCCGTGCCCGCCAGCGCGATGGGCAGCGACAGCGGGTTGGCCATGGCGGTGGCGCGCGTCATGCCGATGCCGCGTCGGCGCATCAGCGGCACGGTCATCACGCTGCCGCCCACGCCGAGAAAGGCGGCGACCAGGCCGATGACGAAGCTGCCGGCCGTGGCGACGGCGCGCGACAGCGGACGAACCACGGCCGACGCGTCGTGCGTCATGAAGCCGGGACGCAACAGGCAGTCGAGGAGGGTCGCGCCCAGGTAGGCAATGAAGGCCCAGCGCACGAACTCGCCGTTGGCGGCAACCGCCATCGCAGCGCCCACCACGGCGCCGATGCCGATGAAGCCGAGCAACGGCCGGATCAACGCCCAGTCGAGCGTGCCGGCACGCTGGTGGCGGCGCGTGGCCAGCCACGCGCTGACGATCATCACGCAGGTCGAGGTGGCCACGGCGATGTGCATGGCGGAGCGGCCGACGGCGCTGTCGGCGCCGTGCGTCAGCATCAACGCGCGGTAGAGCAAGGGCACCACGACGAAGCCGCCGCCGAAACCGAAGAGCACGGTGGTGACGCCCGCCAGGCCACCGAAGGCTGCGAGCACGAGATAGATCGACACGAAGAAGCTCCAGGCAAGTGAGGGAACAAGCCCTTGAAGATAGGACGGCGCCGCCTGGCGCGCTTGCGCATGTTCGACAATGATGTTCTCGTTTCAGCCAAGCGCCTTCAAGGGTCGCTTCACGGACATGCGCAACGTCACCATCGATTCCGTCGACGCCACCGACCGCCCGGTGCTGGCCATCGGCACCGACTACCCGCCGGGCCACCTGCTGCCCACGCACAGCCACCGTCGCGCGCAATTCCTGTATGGCGCCACGGGCGTCATGGAGGTGGGCTGCGACGACGGCGCCTGGGTCGTGCCGCCGCAGCGCGGTGTGTGGATTCCGGCCGGCAAGCCGCACCGGGTGCGCATGCTGGGCGTGAGCACGCGCAGCCTCTACATCGAGCCGCGCGCCGTGCCGCGCCGGGGCGGCCAATGCGAGGTACTGAGCGTGTCGCCGCTGCTGCGCCAGCTGCTGATGGAAGCGGTCGAGCTGCCGCCCGCCTACGACCGGCAGGGGCGCGACGGCGTGCTGATGCGCCTCATGCTGCACGAGCTGGCGCGCGCCGAAGCGCTGCCGCTGCACGTGCCGCTGCCGCGCGATGCGGCGCTGGCCGGGCTCTGCGTGGAATTTCTTCGCCAGCCCGACGTGCATGTGGCGCCGGCGGCGTGGGCCGCGCGGCTGAACGTGAGCGAGCGCACCTTCAACCGGCGCTTCAGCCTGGAAACCGGCATGCCGTTCGGCAAATGGCGACAGCGGGCCTGCGTGCTGGTGGCGCTGTCGAGGCTGGCCGCCGGCGAGCCGGTGACGGCGGTGGCGCTGGACATGGGCTACGACAGCCCGGGGGCGTTTTCGACGATGTTCCGCAGGACGCTGGGGCGGCCGCCGTCGCATTTCTCGATGGCGTAGGCGCTGGCGGCGGCGCCCTTCTTCTTTCGGTCAGCCGCGTGCGACGCGCACGGGTCCGTTCGCCGTCCAGCCGCAGCCGACGGCTGGGTCCGGGTCTCGGTCGACGAGGGTTTGCCGGGAGGTGGCCTGCGTCGCGCTGCGCAGCGACTTGATCGTCGCGTCGGCTGCGTCGATGCGGCGGTGCAGCTCTTCGTTGACGAGGCGCATCAGCGCACCGAGTTCGGAGCGGGTGGGATGCATCTCCTCGGTGTCATTCACGCGTTGCGGAAGGATGAGCTTTTCGAGGCACGCGCTGGCGCAGTGCACGTGGCGGATGTTCTCGATGACCGCGAAATCGCGCGCCAATGCGCTCGTTCTAATTGGCACTCTATGCGACCACGCGACGCTGCGTGGCATCAATGCCCAATTGCGTCCGAAAGTAGATGGCGGATGCGTTTCGTACCTCTCCGCACTGACGATCGCTGATTCGGCCAGAAGCTTGAGTGATTTGAAGATCTTTCTGACCTATGGAGAGCTCGGGCCGGAGACTTTCACATTCCGCTCGGTGCTTGAACTGATGCTTCCATGGATAGGTGAACAGGCCTCTCCCTGGGAGATGGAGTTGAGATACTGGCAGAAGCTCGCTTCGACGAACGAGCTACCAAAGACTCTTCTGCCGCGACGGAACTGGCTGCAGAATACGGCAGCCGCGTCCGAGAAAATCTTCCTACCCGGCTTTGAAGGCCGGCAGCTGGCAATCGCGCCAGATTTTGTGTTGCTCGACACTTCCAAATCGAGAGAGTTGATCTCGCAGGCCGACGTATATGCCATTGTTTGCAACGCACTGGCAGCGGTGCGTAGCGACGATATCGGCATCGAAACAAAGACGCTGCGTGCGAACCCCACCCCCGTTTGGGGACAAACCGTCTATGCGCAGAGTCTTCTGTGTCCTTCGAGTTTTTCGTGATTTCAATGATGCTGTTTTGCGCGCCGCATTGATTCGCGGTGCGACCATGCAAGAGTTGAACTACTCTGTCGATGAAGGAAGTAGTGAAGAGATGCGCGACGTGATCCGTGCCGATATTGCTTCTTGGGATCAAGGCCGCGGAGATGCTCTCGCGGAGTTTCTGCTCGCAGCGGCCTGCGGTCGGCTTCGACTCGTGCCACGTCATCTTGAGCAACTCCGGAAAGAAGCACGCCAAGCGAATCTGCCGCCGGTCTTCAATGTTCTTCTTGATGAAGCTGCGTCGTTGTAGCGAATTCGCCAGGCCATGCGACTGCGATTCATGGCCGGACGAGCGAGCTCGTAGAGCGAGAAGGTGTCGCCACCGGTGCACGCAACTGTGACGCCATTGTGCTCTGGCCTTTGCGGCGCTCGGAGCAATCTCGGATCGCGCCAAAGTAGAAAGAGGAAACTATCCTGTGAATCCATCTGTCATTGACAAGAATTTCACAATGCCAACAGCAAGAGATACATTCGATAGCTCCATCAAAGATGCAGTAGAGCTCCTCGATCACTTCGACGCGATCAATGTTCTTCCTCCACCACCGAATGCCGAAGTGTTGAAGCGTGCCGGGCTCATCATGGCCTGCACCGCTTGGGAAACCTATGTAGAGGACCGAGTGCAGGAAGCCGTGCAGCAAAGATTGGGCGAAGGAAATGACAGCTTCCAGAATCGATTTGTATTGCGGCATCTGCAAGCGACGCTGAAGCAGTTCCATAATCCTAGCGCTGAGAAGACCTGCAAGTTGTTTTCGGACTTCCTTGGCGTCGACGTTGCGTCAGGCTGGCAATGGAACAACTATGACACCGCGCGAGCCCGCCAAGAGCTCGATGCGCTGATCAAGAAGCGGGGCGAGGCGGTCCATCGCTCGAAGGCTCCAAGTGTTGGAGTTCCAGCCGCTCACTTGGTACGGAAAGACGAGCTAGAAAGGGCGATTAGATTTCTCAAAAGCTTAGTGGAGGCGACCGAGAACGCAACCAAGCCTTGATCTGTTTGGGCGTACAGGCTGGCAGGCCTCATAGAATGAATCTAAAGCACTAGGGCCTGCACTAACCTTATTCGATCATGTACCTGTCTAGCGATTTCCTACGGTGGCCATACGATCATCAAGGGCAACGGTTTCCATCCGCTTCGGACTATGTCTCACGTCCAAGAGATATATGGCGCCATGCTCGTGACAGACTCGCCGGTCAACTGACTGAGCTCGATCGCGTAGATTGCATGAGCTCCTTGAAGCGGTCCATCAACACTCGACTTAAAGCACTCGAAGCCGAGTACGGATTCTCAAAATTACCAACAGCGAAGGCAAAGAAGCGAATTCTTGAAACGTTGCAAGATTTCGGTCTGGTCAGACCGACGCTCCTCGCAGAGCTGATGAAGCTGCGAAATGATATCGAGCACAATGACGCGCAGCCACCAGATCAGGCAACTTGCCATATGTACGTCGATGTCGTCTGGTACTTTCTTAAGAGCACTGACCCACTTCTGGATATGGTTGTGGATTCTCTAGTTTACGAAGATAGCGAGACTAAATCAGCACTGACGATCGAGTTCCATACGGCGAGCGATTGGAAGATGTCGGTTGCCGGTGTAGTGCACATCGGGCTGCTACACGAAACACCAGACCTTGATCGTTTGAAGCTGCAAGACTTTCGGGTTGTGCGCCAGTCGGGTGATCACACCATTCATTTCAATGCGGAGATCGAACCTTCTAGCGAGGCATTGCTTTTGCTTGTTCACGACTACTTTGGCGCGCAAGGCTATTTCCGTGAGGACAGTGGAGCTTAGTTGAGGCCTTGCCGACTCGCAGCCGCTTCTTGCCCGATTCTTCAATGTGTTGCATCGATTCGCGAGATGCTGTTGAGAAGAAGGATGTCGACGCCGCAAGGGGGATGACATTCACCGCCGCGAACTGCGCCTTCCGCTGACCAACGCCCAATGACTGGGTATTTGCGTGCTTGTGGCTATCGCCGGTTTTCGATCTTCACTTAACCCCCTTAGGAGGACCAGTGAACAGTCTGAGGTCGCGGTTCGAATTACCCGTGCAGCGCACCTCCAGGAAGGACCCGCGACCGGGGTGGGCACCGCCTCACGGCGCTATCGACTCCCACCCCCTATCGACAATGTCGACAGACTCGACAAACACCCTTTCGATCCGGGTCTGTCGCGTTTGTCGACATTGTCGATAGGGGTAGGTATCCAACCCTGCAAGTGATTGATATAGAAAGAAAAAGTCTATTTTTTTGGTTATGGCGACAAACTCGCTTATGTCGACAGAGCCCTCGGATTGACGCGATACGCAGTGGTCGCCGGTGCGCCTTTGTTGGGCCGCTTGAACTCACGCACCACGTCCTGATGCTCCAGCCGGTCCAGCGCCTTCTGGAGCCGCTCCACGCTCCTGAAGCGCCCCTCCTGCGCCTTCTGGCATTCGCGTCTGGTGAACTCGGCCAACTCGCCCGCACGCGCCCATTTCAGGATCGCTGCCGCATCACCGTCGATGGCATCGGTGCCCAGTAGCCCGAACGCCGCCTGCGCATGCGGGATCAGCAGCCGTCCCAAACGCAGCGCCCGCTCCATCGCCACCTGACTGACCTCCTGGCTGGCAAGACCCATCTCGGCCAGCTCCAGCAGCGCAGCGATGCGCGCCACCGCGCCGGGCAGTTTGCCAGTCCAATCGCTGATCGATTCGTAGCGACCGCCATCTCCCTGCTGGCGCTCGATCTCTTCGGCCAGATCCAGCCAAACGTCGCGCGCCGCGTCCGACAGGGGCAGCACCTTGGGTGCCGCCAAGGGGCCGGGCACACCCTCCAGCAGGCCGAACAGGTGCTGCTTGTAGTCGTCGCGCACATCTGCCGGGATAGGCGTGTGCTTGCGCACATCGCGCCTGCCGACGTTGCTGGCCGGCATGGCGTACAGGAAGCGCGCCAGCAGGCCCGATGCACGAAAGCGTCGCGAGCTGGCCACATCCGCCAACACGTCCGGCTGCAGCAGCAAGCCGAACGACAGTGCGGGCTTGTCGACGTGCGCCGTGCGGCCCGCACGGTCCACGCGCATGGGCGTGCCGGCATGGCCCTGCAGGAACACGTCGATGTTGGCCGCGCCGCCGTTGTAGATGCCGGCCATGATGAGAAAGATGCCCGACTCGTCCGAATGCACCGCCATGCGCTCGCCGTGCTCCACAAGCAGGGCCTGTAGTCGCTCGGCCGTGGTGTCACCCGTGAACAGACGAGGCGCCCGAGCCTCGTCGGGCATGTCGGTCTCCTCGCGCGCGATCTCGTTGCGGACGCCTTCGCGCTCGCTCTCGTCCTTGGCTTTCGCCGCATCCTGCAGCAGCCGCTCGATGCGCTTCTTCGCCACCGCCCGGGTCGCACTGGTGCGGATGATGGTGCTGCGCATGCGGCCCCGCAACAGTTCCTCCCACTGCACCAACGGCCCCAGCATGGCGTTGAGCACAGCCGACTTGCGTGTCCCGCTGGGGGTGGCGCTCAATGTCCACAGGGCCAGCGGCTCGGTGTAGCCATCGCCGAAGGGCGCGACCTCGAAGCGCCGATGCAGCACCGTGGCGAGCACGGCCAGGCAGGACATGACAGCCAACGCAGGTGGGGTCTGCGTACTCTCGGAGACGGCTTGTGCCATGGCCCCCATCCAGGTGGGCAAGACGTCGCACGGGATCGCCGGAGTGCGCAGGGTGCCGGGCAGGATCGGCTCCGGCCACGACGAGGGTTCAGTCGCTTTAATTGCTTCGATGGGTTGGAGCGTCGACGCGGCCTGGTGAACCTGTTGACGCACCTCGTCGAGGCTGGCCAATTGGGCCAGGTCGTTGAAATCTGTGGCGGCACTCACGCGGCGTTCCTTGTGAACCGGGGGATGGCGACGCAGCCGCCCACAGCGCGCGCGGCGGCCTGGGCATGCGTGACGCCGGGATTGCCGGGCGTATGCTGGTCGTTGTCCGCGCAGACCACCAGCCGCAGCGTGGGGAACTTGGCGCGCAGCGCACGCGCCACGGGTTCCAGATTGGCGCAGTGGAAGGCGATGGCCACCGCATGGCCGGTGGCTTGGTAGAGGGTGCTGCCGGTCGCCAGACCTTCGGCGAGCAGCAGACAGCGCTCGGGCCGTCCCCTTCCGATGGCGAAGTAGCACCCCTTGATGCGCCCACCGGTCAGGAAACGCTTGGCGCCGTCGGGGCCGATGAATTGCAGGGTGTGCAAGATGCCATCCGCATCCCTGGCCGGAATCAGCAAGGCATCGCGCAATTGCCGCATACCAATGGCCGGAATGACTGGCACACCCTTGCGCTGTAGATAGGGGTGGTCGTGCTGCACCGGTCGCGCTCGCGCCCACAGTTTCTGCGCACGCTCGCGCGCAGAGGCGTGCACGGCATGTTGCTCGGCGAAGCGGGCTTGTTGGGCGGCCTTCATCGCACGCTGCAGTGCGGCTCGCTCGGCCGGCGTCGGCGGCCTGGCATTGGGCGATGGCGTCGCACACCATGTGTGCGTCTCCCCGGTCTTCCAGCTACCGAAGGCGCCTGCGCGCAGCGGGCTGTCGTGTAGCACGGCCCAGCCATTGCGACTGCCGGGCTTGTCACCTTCTACGCGGTAGCGCATCAGGCGGCCGTCGGCGCGCAAGTCCAGATTCTTCCAAGGCGCCAGGCCGACTGCGCACATGGCGTCAAGCATGCTGCTCATCATTTGCTCGGCGAGCCCTCACTTGGAGACCTGGGCGTCGCGCCAGGCAATCAGCTTGTCGCCGGGAATGACCGTGCAGCGCGCCGACAGGCGAATCGGCCGTGGAAAGTCGGGCCGGGTCTTGATCCAGCGCCAGAGGGTGGCCGTCCCGATGCCGAGCAATTCGGCAGCTTGCTTCGGGCGGTAAGACTGGGCAGGTGATGCCATTCGTCGCTCCAATTGAACCCGCGTTGCGTCATGCATGCGGTATGGAGTGACTGTCAATTCACGGGAACAATGGCGCTACGCCGCTTCGATGGAAACGGCATGAGGCATCAGTGGATGTCATGCGGCGCATCGTCGGATGTCATTTGCCGTATCGCTGGACTTAGTGTGTCGGATCCGGGGATCTGACGCACCCACGCAGGGCCGGGGAACAACTCAGAAAGCAACCTGCGCACCGTGCTAGCCGACCTGCCGATCTCCTCAGCGATCAAGGTGGCGGCGGAGTCCTTGGGCAGGTGCATGAACTTCGGGGCCGCCTCCTTCACTTTGCTTGTCGTTTGCTCGCCGATCTCGCGTCGCCCCGCCGCGCCACGTTGGGCGTTGTGCTGCGAAAAATCTTGGATCGCCCCGAGATAGCCGACCATTTGCGGAGCGAAATCCTCGAATGTCGCGTAGAGATCGGCGTGGCCTTGCAAGAACGGCTCGTCGACCGCCTGCATCGCGGCTGCGCGATGGTCGCCCATCGGGATGTTCGCCAATCGGGCATACGCTGTTGCTTGGAGATTCGACAAGGCGAAGCCAGCGTGGCAAATCCCGTACAGCAACCGAACCGCCTCGGCCGCCCTGAGTCTGGGGTCGCTCGGCTGGGACTCTCCAGTCGCGGGCCTCAGTTCAACAATGTGCTTTTCGAGATCATCGGCGGTCGTACCTTCCGGAAAGCACTTGGCCTTGATCGCCATAGGCATCAGTATCTCGTCGATCCGTGCTTGAGCGCCCGCCCAGTACCTGTCCATATCGGGTTTCAACAACATCGCGCCTTCACGTCCTTTAAGTTATCACGTGACGTTCCAAGCCAGCGTGCTTGGGGGGCGGGGCCCATCGTTGACCCGACCGTCAGAAAAATGATCGAGCGAGATTATGCGCGACGGTTTGAGACGCTAAGAGCGTCGTTTTCTCTGAGAGCGACAGCTGCCCTCAGGCCGCCGCCCTCAGCGGGATCACGTCTGCACCGATGCGCAACTTGTCGAGGTAGTCAGACCAACGCTGCATCATCTCGCGCCGCGCGGGCAGGTGCGCCGTTCGGTTGTAGGCCCGGCCGTTGGGGTCCTTGACCATGTGCGCCAGTTGGTGCTCGATGAAGTCCACGCGCTCGCCAAGCACCTCGTCCATGATCGTGCGGGCCATCGCGCGGAAGCCGTGCGCGGTCATCACCTCCTTGGCATAGCCCATACCACGCAGCGCGGCGTTCACGGTGTTCTCGCTCATGGGGCGTTCGCCGGTGCGGATGCTGGGAAACACGTACTGCCCGTGGCCGGTGGCCGCGTGCTGGTCGCGCAAGATGGAGACAGCCTGCACCGACAGGGGCACGATGTGATCGACGCCCATCTTCATCTTCGCGCCAGGGATTCGCCACTCAGCGGAATCGAGGTTGATTTCAGACCACTCGGCCGCGCGCAGTTCGCCGGGACGCACGAACACAAGAGGGGAAAGCTTTAGGGCAGCGAGCGTGTACCGATGGCCGCCATAGGCATGGATGGCACGCAGCAAGGCGCCGGTCTGCTGTGGATCGGTGATGGCCGCGTAATTGGTTTTCTCGATGGCCACCAGCGCGCCACGAAGGTCGGCCGTCACATCGCGCCCCACCACGCCGGTGGCGACGGCGTAGCGAAAGACCTGCGAGCAAATCTGAACAATGCGGTGGGCGCTTTCGTGGATGCCGCGCGCCTCCATGCGCCTAGCTACCTTGTCGAGGATGTCCTTGGCCTTGATCGTCGCGATCGGCCACTTGCCGATGTAGGGGAACACATCCTTTTCGAGCCAGTTGGTGATCTTGGCTTGAGTGATCTCTGCGCGCTTGTTGGCAGTGTTCTTCAGCCAGTCGCGAGAGACGGCCTCGAACGTGTTGGCTGCTGCCGCGGCCTTGGCTGTTTTCTCCTCGCGCTTGGCCACGCTGGGGTCGATGCCGTGGGCTAAAGTTTTGCGGGCCTTGTCGCGCCGCTGACGGGCTTCGGCCAGAGTGATCTCGGGGTAGATGCCCAGGGCCAAGGTCTTGGCCTTGCCGTCCATGCGGTAGTCCATGCGCCAGTACTTGCCCGCCGCCTTCACGCGCAGGTACATCCCGCCGCCATCGGCGTAGCGTTCGCCGATTTCGGCGCCCTTGTGTTTGACTTGCCTGACGAAGGTATCCGTGAGTGCCATTGCTGATCCGCGCGTTTTTAGTGTCGGTACTTCGATTTCGGGTGCTTGGTCGGTACCGACAGAAGTACCGACAAAGTACCGAGATGAAATGCTACAACGCGAGACAACCTCGGACAAAGAAAAACCCGCTTCTCCTAGGAGGAGAGCGGGTTTAGAGACAACGCGAGGCTATGTGAGTCGAGTAACTGGTCCCGCCGCCAGGAATCGAACCTGGATCTCAGCCTTCGGAGGGCCGAATTCTATCCGTTGAAATACAGCGAGGAATCGGGGTCCGGCGTGCACCGGAGCCCGTGATTATGGCCTATCAAGCGCCGAGTGTTTCAGGCTCGCTCTCCACAGGGGCGCCAGCCGCCGGCCGGGCGAACCCGAGTCCCGCCAGATACACCCGGAACGTGCGCCTGCCCGTGGCCACCAGCTCGAAGGCCTCTGGGTCGAGCAGCCAGTTCTGGATGAGCCCGCTGATCAGCGCATGCAGCCCCTGCGCCGCCACATAGCCGGGCACCGGCAGCTTGAGGTGGCCGCGCCGCGCGGCCATGCGCAGGGCCTTTTCGAAATCGGCCACGCAGGCGTTGCGCGCGTCCAGGTGGCGCTGCTGCACCGAGGCCATGTCGTGCGTGTACTCGACCTTGTGGGTTGCCACGTCGAACACACGGCGCACCTGCGGGTCGGTGGTCATGAGGGTCAGCGCGTGGACCATGCCCTCCTCGATCTCGGCCAGCGGGTCGTCGGTGCCCGGCATGCTGGCGGCCCTGGGGCCGGCCTCCAGCGGCAGGATGACGCGCTCCATCATCGCGTTGAAGAGGTCGGCCTTGTCCTTGAAATGCCAATAGATGGCGCCGCGCGTGGCGCCGGCCTGCTGCGCAATCTGCTGCAGCGTGGTCTGCGAGACACCTTGCGCCTGAAACAGCAGCTCCGCGGCATCGAGCAAGCGATGCCGCGTGGCCAATGCCTCTTCCTTCGTACGACGTGCCACCCAGTCTCCTGATTTGTAAAGGCAACGCCCTTTCAGTATCGTGGGGCCATTGCTGGCTGTCACTATACATCCATGAATGTATGTAAACTACCGGGCTTCCCCGATGGCCCGCCTGTCTGCGCTGGTTTGCGGTTCGCTCCGTGAAATGCGCCATCTCCCGTCTTCGCTTCAAAGGAATCGCATGCCTCTCCTGCATGTTTCGCGTCACTCGTCCTTTTCGCCGCGTCTCGCGACCGTGGCTGCCGTCGTCCTGCTGGTCCTTGCGGGCTGTGGCAAGAGCGATGCGCCCGCCGCCCCGGGCGGCGCTGCCGGCGGCGCCCGCCCTGCCCCTGAAGTGGGCGTGGTGGTGGCCGCACCGACCGACGTCGGCCTGGTGACCGAACTGCCCGGGCGCCTCGAAGCGTCGCGCGTCGCCCAGGTCCGCGCCCGCGCGGCCGGCATCCTGCTCAAGCGCGAGTTCCGCGAAGGCAGCGACGTGAAGGCCGGCCAGTTGCTGTTCCGCATCGACCCCGCACCGCTGCAGGCCGCCGCCCAGAACGCCCAGGCCACGCTGGCCCGCGCCGAAGCCAACGCCGTGCAGGCCAAGGCCCTGGCCGACCGCTACAAGCCGCTGGTCGAGGCCAACGCCGTGAGCAAGCAGGAATACTCCGTCGCACTGGCCTCGCAGAAGACGGCCGAAGCCGACGTTATCTCGGGCCGCGCCGCCGTGCAGACCGCCAAGATCAACCTCGGCTATGCCGACGTGACCGCGCCCATCTCGGGCCGCATCGGCCGCGCCCTCGTGACCGAAGGCGCGCTGGTGGGCCAGGGCGACGCCACCGAGCTGGCCGTGGTGCAGCAGATCAACCCCGTGTACGTGAACTTCACGCAGTCGGCCACCGACGTGCTGAAGCTGCGCCGCGCCGTGGCCGACGGCCAGTACAAGCGCGCCGGCGGCGGCGAGGCCGCCAGCATCCGCGTGGTGCTGGAAGACGGCAGCGACTACCCGCTGGAAGGCAAGCTGCTGTTCTCCGACCTGACGGTCGACGCGACCACCGGCCAGATCACGCTGCGCGCCGAAGTGCCCAACCCCAAGGGCGAGCTGCTGCCCGGCCTGTATGTGCGCGTGAAGCTCGAGCAGGCCCAGGCCACCAACGCCATCACGCTGCCGCAACAGGCCGTGACGCGCACCCAGCAGGGCGACACGGTGTCGGTGGTCAGTGCCGACGGCAAGATCAGCCAGCGCACCGTGAAGATCAGCGCCGCCAAGGACAACCAGTGGGTGGTGCTCGACGGCCTGAAGGCCGGCGAACAGGTGATGGTCGACGGCTTCCAGAAGCTGCAGATGATGCCGCCGGGCACCCCCGTGAAGGCGGTGCCGTGGAAGAAGCCGGAGCCGAATGCCGCCGCAGCGCCCGCCGCCGCAGCCTCGGGTGCAGCACCAGGCGCCGCACCGGCCGCCGCAGGTGCAGCCGCCCCCGCCGCGGCACCCGCAGCGAACGGCCAGGCTTCGGCCCCGGCCGAGAAGAAGTAAGCAGGAGCGCGCCCGCATGGCCAAATTCTTTATCGACCGCCCGATCTTTGCCTGGGTGATCGCACTGTTCGTCCTGGTGATGGGCAGTGTCGCCATCACGCAGCTGCCGATCTCGCAGTACCCGCCGGTGGCGCCTCCGGCCATCGTGATCAACGCCGCCTACCCCGGCGCGTCGGCCCAGACGCTCGAGGACAGCGTGCTGTCCGTGATCGAACGCGAAATGAACGGCTCGCCGGGCCTGATCTACATGGAATCGGTGGCGCAAGCCGACGGCACCGGCACCATCACGATCAGCTTCGAGCAGGGCACCGACCCCGACCTGGCGCAGGTGGACGTGCAGAACCGGCTGTCGCGCGCAACGCCGCGCCTGCCGGCCACGGTGACGCAGCAGGGTGTGCGCGTGGACAAGTCGCGCAACAACTTCCTGCTGTTCACGATCCTGTCGTCCGACAACCCGGCCTACGACCCGGTGGCGCTGGGCGACTACGCCTCGCGCAACATCGTGCCCGAGCTGCAGCGCATTCCCGGCGTGGGCCAGGCGCAGCTGTTCGGCACCGAGAACGCAATGCGCATCTGGATCGATCCGGCCAAGCTGCAGGGCTTCAACCTGTCGCCGCTGGACGTGAACAACGCCATCAAGGCGCAGAACGCGCAAGTGGCCTCCGGCACCATCGGCGACCTGCCGAACGTGCCGGGCCAGGCCATCGCCGCCACCGTGGTGGTGAACGGCCAGCTCGCCAACGTCGACCAGTTCAAGAACATCGTGCTGCGCGCCAACACCGACGGCTCGACCGTGCGGCTGAAGGACGTGGCCCGTGTCGAACTGGGCGGCCAGGCCTATGCCACGTCGGCGCGCCTGAACGGCCAGCCGGCCGTGGGCGTGGGCGTGCAACAGACGCCTTCGGGCAACGCGCTGCAGACGGCCAAGGCCGTGCGCGCCAAGATGGACGAACTGTCCAAGTACTTCCCGCAGGGCGTGAAGTGGGCCATTCCGTACGACAGCTCGCGCTTCGTGAGCATCTCGATCACCGAAGTGGTCAAGACGCTGCTGGAAGCCGTGGCGCTGGTGTTCGTGGTGATGTTCATCTTCCTGCAGAACTGGCGCTACACGATCATCCCGACGATCGTGGTGCCGGTCGCGCTGCTGGGCACCTTCGCCACGCTGCTCGCACTGGGCTTCTCGATCAACGTGCTGACCATGTTCGGCATGGTGCTGGTGATCGGTATCGTGGTGGACGATGCGATCGTGGTGGTGGAGAACGTCGAGCGCATCATGAGCGAAGAGGGGCTCTCGCCGCTCGAAGCCACGCGCAAGGCCATGAAGCAGATCTCGGGCGCCATCATCGGCGTGACCGTGGTGCTTATCTCGGTGTTCGTGCCGCTGGCGTTCTTCGCCGGCTCGACCGGCAACATCTACCGCCAGTTCTCGGCGGTGATGGTGGCGTCGATCGCCTTCTCGGCGTTCATGGCGCTGTCGCTCACGCCCGCGCTGTGCGCCACGCTGCTCAAGCCGGTGGAAGCCGGCCACCACCACGAGAAGCGCGGCTTCTTCGGCTGGTTCAACCGGGTGTTCACGCGCACGGCCAAGGGCTATGAAAGCATCGTCTCGCGGCTGCTGCGCCGCGCGGCGCGCTACCTCATCATCTACGCCGTGATCATCGGCGCGGTGGTGGTGGCGTACATGCGCCTGCCGAGCTCGTTCCTGCCCCAGGAAGACCAGGGCAACATCATCGTGAACGTGCAACTGCCCCCGGGCGCCACGCAGGAGCGTGCGCTGTCGGTCATGCAACAGGTGGAAGGCTTCATCCTGAAGCAGCCCGAAGTGCAGAGCATGGTGGGCGTGATGGGCTTCAGCTTCTCGGGCCAGGGCCAGAACGCCGGCCTCGCCTTCGTGACGCTGAAGGACTGGGACGAACGCAAGGACCCGGCGCACTCCGCCAGCGCGCTGGCCGGGCGTGCCTTCGGTGCGCTCTCGGGCATCCGCGACGCCTTCATCTACCCGCTGAGCCCGCCGCCCATTCCCGAACTGGGCAACGCGACCGGCTTCA
Organism: Variovorax pasteuri; assembly: GCF_051216435.1. Lineage (NCBI taxonomy): Bacteria > Pseudomonadati > Pseudomonadota > Betaproteobacteria > Burkholderiales > Comamonadaceae > Variovorax > Variovorax pasteuri. The sequence goes on along the minus strand of NZ_JBPJZS010000010.1, from coordinate 138,547 downwards.
GCTTCCGGCTGCAGGACCGCGCAGGCGCGGGCCACGAGGCGCTCGTGAACGCGCGCAACCAGCTGCTGGGCATGGCCGGGCAGAGCAAGATCCTGGCGCAGGTTCGCCCCGACGGCCTGGAAGACGCGCCGCAGCTGCAGATCGACATCGACCGCGACAAGGCGAGCGCACTGGGCGTGACCTTCGACGCGATCAACGCGACGCTGTCGACCTCGCTGGGCTCGAGCTACGTGAACGACTTTCCGAACCGCGGCCGCCTCCAGCGCGTGGTGGTGCAGGCCGACGCGCCGGCCCGCATGCAGCCCGACGACCTGCTGAAGCTGACGGCGCCCAACACCCAGGGCCTGCCGGTGCCGCTCTCGGCCTTCGCGACCACGAAGTGGGTCAAGGGCGCCACGCAGACGGTGCGCTACAACGGCTACCCGGCCATCCGCATCAGCGGCGACGCCGCACCCGGCTTCAGCACGGGTGCCGCGATGGCCGAGATGGAAAAGCTCGCCACGCAGTTGCCTGCGGGCTTCGGCTTCGAATGGACCGGCCAGTCGCGTGAAGAAAAGCTCGCGGGCTCGCAGTCGATCATTCTTTACGGCTTCGCGATCCTGGCGGTGTTCCTCTGCCTGGCCGCGCTGTACGAAAGCTGGACCATTCCGCTGGCGGTGATCATGGTGGTGCCGCTGGGCGTGATCGGGGTGCTGCTGGCGACCATGCTGCGCTCGTACTCGAACGACGTGTACTTCCAGGTGGGCCTGATCACCATCATCGGCCTGTCCGCGAAGAACGCGATTCTGATCATCGAGTTCGCGAAAGACCTGCAGGCGCAGGGCAAGGGCGTGATCGAGTCGGCGCTCACCGCGGCCCACCTGCGGTTCCGCCCGATCGTGATGACCTCGCTGGCCTTCGGCCTGGGCGTGCTGCCGCTGTTCCTCGCCTCCGGCGCGGGTTCGGCCAGCCAGCGCGCCATCGGCACCGGCGTGATCGGCGGGATGATCACCGGCACGGCGCTGGCCGTGTTCTTCGTACCCATCTTCTTCGTGGTGGTGCGCACCCTGTTCAAGGGCAGCGCGCGCCAGCGCGAGGCCGACAAGCGGCACGCCGAAGCCGCCGGCATCGTGGAGGAACCGAAACATGAATAAGAAACTGATTCCCACCGCCCTGGCAGCGGCCCTGCTGCTGGCCGGCTGCTCGCTGATTCCGACCTACGAGCGTCCCGCCGCGCCGGTGCCGACCACCTACCCGGGCGACCCGACGCAGCCGGCCGGCCAGGCCGCGGCCAACCTGCCGTGGCAGGACTTCTTCACCGACCCGCGGCTGGCGGGCCTGATCCAGACCTCGCTGGCCAACAACCGCGACCTGCGCGTGTCGGTGCTCAACATCGAGCAGGCGCGCGCGCAGTTCCAGGTCGAGCGCTCGGCGCTGTTCCCGGCCCTGGGCCTCACGGGATCGGGCTCGCGCTCGAGCCCCAACGCCTACCAGGCGATCGACTCCAGCCTGGGCAGCGTGTCGTCGCAGTACAGCGTCAACTTCGGCTTCACCGCCTGGGAGCTGGACTTCTTCGGCCGCATCCGCGCGCTGAAGGACCAGGCCCTGGCGCAGTACCTGGCCACCGACGAGACGCGCAAGGCCGTGCAGATCAGCCTGATCGCCTCGGTCGCCAACGGCTGGCTCACGCTGCTGGCCGACGACGAGCTGCTCGAAATCACCCGCCAGACGCTGACCACGCGCGAAGAGTCGGTGCGCCTGACCAAGCTGCGCTTCGACAACGGCGTGTCGTCCGAGCTCGACTTCCAGGCCGCGAACTCGCTGCTGGAGACGGCACGCGCCGCCTATGCGCAGCAACAGCGCACACGCATGCAGGACGAGAACGCCCTGGCTCTGTTGCTGGGCGCGCCGGTGCCGGCCGAAGCCACCGCGGGCAGCACCAGCCCCACCAAGGGCCTGGAAGGCATCAACCCGATGCCCGACGTGCCCGCCGGCCTGCCGTCGGACCTGCTGGCCGAACGCCCCGACATCCGCTCGGCCGAGCAGCAGCTGATTGCGGCCAACGCCAACATCGGCGCGGCGCGCGCCAACTTCTTCCCGCGCGTGTCGCTCACCAGCGGCATCGGCACCGCGAGCACCGAGTTCTCGGGCCTGTTCGACCGCGGCTCCAAGGCCTGGTCGTTCGCGCCCACGGTGACGCTGCCGATCTTCGATGCGGGCCGCAACATGGCCACGCTCGACTCGGCCAAGGCCGGGCGCGAGATCGCGGTGGCGCAGTACGAGAAGTCGGTCCAGACGGCGTTCCGCGAAGTGGCCGATGCGCTCGCGGGCCGCGCCACGCTGGGCGAGCAGGTGCGCGCGCAACGTGCGCAGGCCGATGCCGAAGGCGTGCGCTTCAAGCTGTCCGACCTGCGCTACCGCAACGGCATTGCCAGCGCGCTCGACCTGCTGGACGCGCAGCGCTCGCTGTTCACGGCCCAGCAATCGGCCGTGACCACGCGCCTGCTGCAGTTGCAGAACCAGGTCACGCTGTACAAGACGCTGGGCGGCGGCTGGGCCACACGCGACAAGGGCTGAGCCATCGGGTCGCCGCCTAAGGGTAGGTCCCTTGCCCCTTCGGGCAAGGGGTCTCTCTATAATCGCCGGTTGGTTAGAAGAAGCCCCCCGACGAGCCCCCGTTATTGAGGACGCCATGAGCGCAGACCCGCATTACCAGGCCACAGAAGAAGCCCACACCGGGCCGATCAAGAACCCGAAGCAACTGCTGCTGGCGGTATTTTTCTCCTTCATTGCCCCGATCCTGATCATCGTGGGTCTTGTCGCCTACGTGGTCTCGGGCAACAAGCCCGCCGGCACCGCCGAGGGCGACAACATGGCGCTCTACGGCGTGACCAAGGAGGCACGCGACCGCGAAGTGGCCGAGCGCCTGAAGCGGGTCGGCGCCATCGAGGTCCGCGACGCCAACCGTCCGCTGGCCACCGGTGAGGCCGTGTTCAAGGCCCAGTGCGCCACCTGCCACGGCGCCCCCGGCATTCCCGGCGCCCCGCACTTCCAGGACGCAGCCGCCTGGGGCCCGCGTATCGGCCAGGGCTATGCCACCCTCCTCGAACATGCCCTGAAGGGCAAGGGCGCCATGCCTGCCCAGGGCGGCGGCGACTTCGAAGACCTCGAAGTGGGCCGCGCCGTGGTCTACATGGCCAACGCCGGTGGCGCCAAGTTCCCGGTGCCGGACCGTCCGGCGGCGGCGCCTGCCGAAGGCGCTTCGGGCGCGGCTTCAGCGGCAGCCCCGGCAGCCAGCGAGCCCGCCAAGTAAGCGTTTTCCCTGGTCAAGCGACACACGCAAGAAAGCCGGCCCAGCGCCGGCTTTTTCAATGGCGAACCGCGTGGCGAAGAAGCTCAGGGCCTGGAGGACAACGCGGGGGCCTCGTCGGCGTGGCGCTGCGCCGGGCTCAGCACGTGCCCGAAGCGGCCTGGCAACTCGCTGGCCTGCACCGCCTCCGGCTCCCACAGGCCCCGCTCGACGGCCTCGGCCGCAATCCCCACGTCCTGCGTGTGCACCAGGCCCAGCCCGATCGGCGAGGCCAGGTAGAGCCTGCCCTCCTCGTCGAGCAGGCAGCCCGACACCTCGACCGCCTTGCCGGTGTGGGAGGTGACGCTGAAGCCATCGCCCTCCTCGGCCACGCGCCACACCCAGGGCGCGGCCTCCAGCTCCATGTACACGCGCTGCGGCCCGTTCTGGAAGAACCATTGCCCTTCGTCGTCGTGCTCGTAGTTGCGGTGAATGAAGTCGATCAGCTTGTCGTGCCGCAGCATCGAGCCCTTGGCCGTGCGGAACGGGCCTTCGGCCTGGGTGCGGTCGTCGCGCATGTACCAGTTGCCGCGCGCGTCCAGGCCGAGCCAGCCGTAGCAGTGCGGCACGTTGGGCCACTTGGCGATTGCTTGTTTGACGATGTCGTCCATGGCGTCATTCTCTTCCCGTGCGCAAGAGCGCACCGTCAGCCGATATGCCGCGTGTGCCGCCGTACATCTGCAGCCAGCTGCCCACACGCTGGGGCATGCCCTGCACATGCCCCGGCGGCAATCCCATCGGAAAGCCCACATGGCCGCCGTGCGCGGGCTGCCACAGCGTGACGTGCGGGCCCACCTCGCCGGGCCGGGGCAGGCTCGCGGCGGGAATGAACGGGTCGTTGCGGGCGTTCACCACCAGCGCGGGCACGCGGATCGACGCCAGGTGCGGCTTGGCCGAGCCGCGCGACCAGTAGTCGGCGACGTCGCGAAAGCCGTGCAGCGGCGCGGTGAACACGTTGTCGAAGTCATGGAGGTTGCGCGCCGACACCAGCCGCTCACGGTCAAACAGGCCCGGGAACTGCGCCAGCTTGGCCAGCGCCTTGGGCTTCATGGTGTTGAGGAACATGCGCGTGTAGACCAGCTTGTTGAAGCCGCGGCCGATGGCCTCGCCACCCGCCGCAAGATCGAGCGGCGCACACACGGAGGCCACGGCGCCCACCACGCCCGAAGCCGTTTCTCCGGCTTCCGAAGCCCATCGCATGAGCGCATTGCCGCCCAGCGACACGCCCGCGGCCAGCACCGGGCCGCCGCCCTTGGCCACATGCTGCTCGCGCATGCGCGCCAGGATCCAGCCGATTTCCTCGAAGTCGCCCGAGTGGTAGGCGCGCGGCGCCAGGTTCAGCTCGCCGCTGCAGCCGCGGAAATGCGGCACGGCAAAGGCCATGCCCTGCGCCGCGGCGAAGGTGGCGAAGGCCTCGGCGTAGTGGCTGCGCGACGAGCCTTCGAGGCCGTGGAACAGCACCAGCAGCGGCGGCGGCGCTGGTGGTGGTCCTTCAGCCGATGACGCCGCAGGCGCGTCCACGAAGTCGACATCGATGAAGTCGCCGTCCGGCGTGGGCCAGCGCTCGCGCCGGTAGACCGGCGCCGGCCCGTCGAAGCGCCGCGCATACAGCGCGGCCCAGATGGTCTGCAGGTTGCCGCCGGGCAGCCAGCGCGGCGCCAGGTAATCCATTGCCGAACCGGAAGAAGCTGAAGAGGGGGAAACGAGGGACGGCATCAATGCAGGGTCTGGGGCGGGTCGTTCACGTCGTCGGGCTCGCGCGCGCTGCCGGGGCTCGCATGGTGCGCCACCAGGCGCCAGCCCTGCGCGGTCTTGTGATAGACGTTGGTGGCCAGCACGAAGGCATGGCGCGGGCCTTCGGCGGTGAGCACCTCGATGCGCTCCAGCACGTTGTGCACCGCGCTGGCGAGCGACTCGATCTTGCGCACCCGCGCCGGCGTGGCGTGGATGGCGCCGTTGCCGAACATCTGCTCGAAGGCCGCGCGAATGGCCACGGCCCCCACCAGCCGCGGGCCACCGGGGTGCACGCAGAACACCTCGTCCTCGTCGGCCCAGCAGGCCATCAGCGCATCGATGTCGCCGCGTTGCAGCGCTTCATAAAAAGCCGTCTCGACGTCGTCGGCAGTGCCGCCGAGGGCCGCGGCGGCGCGGAGTGGGGTCTTGGGCATGGCGTGATTCTGCCGCGCCGACCGTGACGGCGGCACTGCACCGATGTGGTCCGGTGCGCACCGTGCTGCCGCATCGCCGGCCGTTCGCTTGCGCCACTTTGGACCACTTGGTCAAAACACCGACGCATCATTTCCGCAAGCCATTGATTTCAAACAACTTATTCAACTGGCACGGCGTATGCAAGGCGTTGCGCAATCACGCAACAGGAGCCTTTCCATGAACGTCGGCATCTTCATTCCCATCGGCAACAACGGCTGGCTGTTGTCCGAAAACGCCCCGCAGTACAAGCCCAGCTTCGAACTGAACAAGCAGATCACGCTGAAGGCCGAGCGCTACGGCGTCGACTTCGCGCTGTCCATGATCAAGCTGCGCGGCTTCGGCGGCAAGACCGAGTTCTGGGACCACAACCTCGAGTCCTTCACGCTCATGGCCGGCCTGGCGGCGGTCACCAGCAAGATCAAGCTCTACGCCACGGCCGCCTCGCTGGTGATGCCGCCGGCCATCGTGGCGCGCATGACGTCGACCATCGACTCCATCTCCAACGGCCGCTTCGGCCTGAACCTGGTCACCGGCTGGCAGCGCCCCGAGTACTCGCAAATGGGCATGTGGCCCGGCGACCAGTTCTTCGGCACGCGCTACGCGTACCTCTCCGAATACATCCAGGTGCTGCGCGACCTGTGGGGCAAGGGCCAGTCCGACTTCAAGGGCGACCATTTCCAGATGGACGACTGCCGCCTGAGCCCGCAGCCGCAGGCCGACATGAAGGTGATCTGCGCCGGCCAGAGCGACGCGGGCATGGAGTTCTCGGCCAGGTACGCCGACTACAACTTCTGCTTCGGCAAGGGCGTGAACACGCCCAAGGCCTTCGCGCCCGCCGCCGAGAAGCTCATCGAGGCCACCGCCAGGACCGGCCGCCACGTCACCACCTACGTGCTGATGATGGTGATCGCCGACGAGACCGACGAGGCCGCGCGCGCCAAGTGGGAGCACTACAAGGCCGGCGCCGACCACGAGGCCATCGCCTGGCTGGGCCAGCAGGGCGCGGCCGACACCAAGTCGGGCGCCGACACCAACGTGCGCCAGATGGCCGACCCGACCTCGGCCGTGAACATCAACATGGGCACGCTGGTGGGCTCGTACGCCAGCGTCGCGCGCATGCTCGACGAAGTGGCCGAGGTGCCCGGCACCGAAGGCGTGCTGCTGACCTTCGACGACTTCGTGCAGGGCGTGGAAGCCTTCGGCGAGCGCATCCAGCCGCTCATGAAGAGCCGCGCGCACGTGCAGAGCCCGGTGCCTTCGCAGGTCGAGCCCGAGCGCCTCGCAGCCTGAAGAGGAGACGCGCATGACCTCGTCCGCACCCAAGAACACCACCCTCACCTCGACCACGCCCGTCGGTGCGCCGCGCCTTCCCGGTGCGCCCGCACCGCTGGTGCTGCCCGCGCGCCCCGAGCCGATGGCGCTGCACGCCACCGACTCGGCACTGATCGTCGTCGACATGCAGAACGCCTACGCCTCCATCGGCGGCTACGTCGACTCGGCCGGCTTCGACATCTCCGGCGCGCAAGGCACCATCGCCAACATCGCGCGCGCCATTTCGGCGGCGCGCGCGGCCGGCATGCTGGTCGTGTTCCTGCAGAACGGCTGGGACGCAGCCTATGTGGAGGCCGGCGGCCCCGGCTCGCCGAACTGGCACAAGTCGAACGCGTTGAAGACCATGCGCGCCAGGCCCGAGCTGCAGGGCAAGTTCCTCGCCAAGGGCGGCTGGGACTACGAACTCATCGCAGAGATGAAGCCGCAGTCCGGCGACATCGTGGTGCCCAAGACGCGCTACAGCGGCTTCTTCAACAGCACGCTCGACAGCACGCTGCGCGCGCGCGGCATCCGCCACCTGGTGTTCACCGGCATCGCGACCAACGTGTGCGTGGAGTCGACGCTGCGCGATGCCTTCCACCTCGAGTACTTCGCGGTGATGTTGGAAGACGCCACGCACGAGCTCGGCGGCGCGGCCATCCAGAAGGCCTCGGTCTACAACGTGGAGACCTTCTTCGGATGGGTCTCTACGGTGGACCAGTTCTGCCGCACCTTCGCGCCCGCCCCTGCTGCTGCCGCACCAACTGCCCCGGCCGAAACGGCCATCGCCTGATTTCTTCACGAAGGACTTTTCCCATGCCCAAGCAAGCCATCATCCCGCCCGGCACCGGCGTTCCCCTCGCACCCTACGTTCCCGGCACGCTCGCCGACGGCGTGCTCTACGTGTCGGGCACGCTGCCCTTCGACAAGGACAACAACGTGGTCCATGTGGGCGACGCGAGCGCGCAGGCGCGCCATGTGCTCACCATCATCCAGGGCGTGGTCGAAGCGGCCGGCGGCACCATGGACGACGTGACCTTCAACCAGATCATGCTCAAGGACTGGGCCGACTACGCCAAGATCAACACGGTGTATGCCGAGTTCTTTCCCGGCACCAAGCCCGCCCGCTACTGCATCCAGTGCGGCCTGGTGAAGCCCGATGCGCTGGTCGAGATCGCCTCCATCGCGCACGTCGGCAAGAAGGCCTGAAGCACATGACCCGCATGACCGGCATGACTTCGCTGCACTACGAGGTGCATGGGCCGTCGGACGCGGCGGCCACCGTGCTGCTGTCGTCGGGCCTCGGCGGCTCGGCCGGGTTCTGGCAGCCGCAGCTGGGCGCGTTGATTGCCGCGGGGCATCGGGTCATTGCGTACGACCAGCGCGGCACCGGCCGCAGCCCCGGCGCCCTGCCCGATGCGTATGCCATCGCGGACATGGCGAACGACGTGCGCGAGATCCTCGACGCCACGAACACCGCGCAATGCCATTTCGCGGGCCATGCGCTGGGCGGCCTCGTCGGCCTGCAGCTCGCGCTCGACACGCCCTCGCGCATCGCCAGCCTGGTGCTCGTCAACGCCTGGTCGAAGCCCAACCCGCACTCGGCGCGTTGCTTCGATGCGCGCCTTGCACTGCTGGGCGCATGCGGTGCGCGTGCGTATGTCGAAGCGCAACCGATCTTCCTGTACCCCGCCGCGTGGTGCGCCACGCACGCCAAGCGCGTGGCCGACGAAGTCGATCACGCCTTCGCGCATTTCCCCGGCGAGCACACCATGCGCACGCGCATCGCCGCGCTGCGCGCCTTCGACATCGACGCACGCCTGGCCGACATCGCCGCGCCCACGCTGGTGGCCGCCGCCAAGGACGACGTGCTCGTGCCCTGGACCTGCTCGCTGCGCCTGGCCGACAGCCTGCCGAACGCCACGCTCAACCTCATGGCGCACGGCGGCCACGCGCACAGCGTGACCGAGGCCGATGCGTTCAACAGCACCCTGCTGGCCTTTCTTTCGCGGGCGAGCACTCCCACCGCACACACCGCACACACCGTTTCCGCATGACCACCTCCGCCACGCTCTCCACACTCGACGACGCCGCGCTGTCGCTGCTGTTCACCGGCGCGCGCAGCCACAACGGCTGGACCGACGAACCCGTCACCGACGCGCAGCTGCAGCAGGTCTACGCGCTCGCGAGCCTCGGCCCGACCTCGGCCAACTGCTCGCCCGCGCGCTTCGTGTTCGTGCGCACGCCCGAAGGCAAGGCGCGCCTGGCGCCTGCGCTCTCCAAGGGCAACCTCGACAAGACCATGAGCGCGCCCGTCACGGTCATTGCCGCATGGGACCGCAAGTTCTACGACCAGCTGCCCACGTTGTTCCCGCATGCCGACGCGCGCAGCTGGTTCACCGGCAGCCCCGAGGCCGCGCACGAGACTGCCTTTCGCAATGCCAGCCTGCAGGCGGGCTACCTGCTGCTGGCCGCACGCGCGGTGGGCCTGGACGCCGGGCCGATGTCGGGCTTCGACAAGGCGAAGGTCGAGGCGGCCTTCTTCGAAGGCACCGACTGGAGCGTCAACTTCCTCATCAACCTGGGCCACGGCGACGCGTCGAAAGTGTTCGCTCGCCTGCCGCGCCTGCCCTTCGACGCGGCCTGCGTGCTGGCCTGACGGAGTCACTGCAATGTTGAACGCCATGGTCTCCCACGCTGCTCCATCGAACCCCGCCGGCCTGCCGCCGGGCCTGCCCAAGGCCGACTATCGCAATGCGATGGCGCGCCTGGGCGCCGCGGTGAACATCATCACCACCGACGGCCCCGCGGGCCGCGCGGGCTTCACGGCATCGGCCGTGTGCAGCGTGACCGACGAGCCGCCCACGCTGCTGGTGTGCCTGAACCGCTCGGCGTCGGTGTACCCGGCGTTCAAGGCGAACGGCGTGCTGTGCGTGAACGTGCTGGCCGCGGGACACCAGTCGCTGTCGGCCCTGTTCGGCGGCAAGACGCCGATGGACGAACGCTTCGCGGCGGGCCGATGGAGCCGCAACACCACGGGCTCGCCGATGCTCGACGACGCGGCCGTGTCCTTCGACTGCCGCGTGATGCACGCGACCAGCGCGGGCACGCACGACGTGCTGTTCTGCGAGGCGGTGGCCATCGCCATCGGCGGTGCGGCGCAAGGGCTCATCTACTTCGACCGCCGCTATCACGAGATCGCGGTGCCGCCGCAGCACTGACTTTTCTCTCGGTAAGCAAGACACAGCGCCTTGCGGCATTCACCGCGGCGTGATGCCCTGAAGAATGATGCGCTGCACGTTCTCCACCGTTTTCTCGAAGAACGCCTCGTCGTCGAGCGTGTGCCCCGACAGCGCCTGCACCTGCACACCGAAATCCGCGTAGTGCTGCGTGATCGCCCACAGCGCGTAGATCAGGTGCTGCGGGTCCACCGGTGCCAGCTTGCCCGCGGCCACCCACGCCACGATCACCTCCGACTTGCGCTCCACCAGCGTGCGCAACTCGCGGTCGAGCTCGTCGCGCAGCAGCGGCGCGCCCTGGATCATTTCAAGACAGAACAGGCGCGACGCATCGGGCCGGTCGCGCGAGATCACGAGCTTGCGGCGAATGTAGTCGCCGATGGCCTGGCTCGGGTCCTGTTCCGCGCTGAAGCCGCGCAGCGGTTCGAGCCACAGTGCCAGCAGGTCGCGCAGCACGTTGACGTAGAGCTCCTCCTTGTTCGCGAAGTAGTAGAGCAGGTTGCTCTTGGACACATCGGCGCGCGCGGCCACCTGGTCGATCGACGTGCCGTGCAGGCCGAAGCGCGAGAACAGGCCCAGTGCCGCCCCCAGGATGGTGCTGCGCTTGTCCTCGATCTGGCGCAGCCGGCGGCTCACCGCGGACGCGCTGCGCACCACGGGTTTCGCACGCTTGCGCGCCGGGCTTTCCTTGCTGGCTTCCTTGCTGGTGTTGGCAGCCAGCGCCTTGGTCTTCGGCATCTTCCCTCACTCTCTCTATCTCGGTCTTCGGTTTCGTTCAGTACTGCGCACCACTGTAAGGCCACGGTGCATCACCGTGCGCCACGACGGCCTTCACGGGCTGACGCAAGGGCCTTGCCACGCACCATGCTGACGCGGCGATTGCGATTTGTCCATTTGGTCCAACTGGCACAGACGTTGCATGGCGAAAGGCATGCCAAGCAAGAGGAACCCGCCATGACCCTGCTGTCCGTCCCCATCATCGATCTCGCGCCTTACTTCGCCGGCACCGCCGAAGGCAAGGCCGAGGTCGCGAAGAAAGTCGATGAAGCCTGCCGCAGCATCGGCTTCCTCGTCATCACCAACCACGGCATTCCGCCGGCGTTGATCTCCAGCGTGTCGTCGCTCTCGCGCACCTTCTTCGACATGCCGCTCGCCGAGAAGCGCAAGGTCGACCGGCCGCGCGAGGACGCGGTGCGCGGCTACAGCGCGGTGGGCGAGGAAGGCCTGTCGTACAGCCTGGAAGAGGCGGCGCCCGGCGACCTGAAGGAGTCGTTCTCCATCGGCCCTTCGAACGTGCCGAACGACGAGTACCACCGCGGCCCCGCCGCAGGCCCTCATTTCGAGCCCAACAGCTGGCCGCCCATCGACGGTTTCCGCGAAGCCTACGAAGGCTACTTCGACGCCATGAGCGATCTCTCGCGCTCGCTGATGCGCATCTTCGCGCTCGGCCTGTCGCTGCCGGAGACTTTCTTCGACGACAAGATCGACGAGCACATCAGCATGTTCCGCGTGCTGAGCTATCCGCCGCAGCGCGAGCAGCCGCTGCCCGGCCAGTTGCGCGCGGGTGCGCACAGCGACTACGGCAGCCTGACGATCGTGCTGCCCGACGACAAGGGCCTGCAGGTGTTCAACAAGGCCGGCCAGTGGGTCGACGTTCCGCAGGTCGAGGGCGGCCTGGTGGTGAACATCGCCGACCTCATGATGCAGTGGACCAACGACCAGTGGGTGTCCACGTTGCACCGCGTGATCAACCCGCCGTTCGAGGTGGCGAGCACCAACCGCCGCCAGTCGCTGGTGTTCTTTCACCAGCCCAACTACGACGCGATGGTCGAGTGCCTGCCGAGTTGCCTCGCACCCGGCGAGAGCGCCAAGTACGCACCCATTTCCTCCGGCGATCACCTGACCTCGAAGTTCGTCAAGCAGACGACGTTCGGCGGCACCAAGGCCACCGCCTGACCGGGGCCCCACGCACATGGCGCACCTCTCCTACGTCAACGTCTTCGCCAAGGACGTGGTCGCGCTCAGCGGCTTCTACCAGCGCGTGTTCGGCTTCCCCGAAATCGAGGCGATCCGCTCGCCGATCTTTCGCGGGCTGGACACCGGCAAGTCGAGCCTGGGCTTCAACGCGCTCGACGCCTACGAGCTGCTGCACCTTGCCGAGTTCTCCGACACGCGCGGCGTGAAGTTCCTGCTGAACATCGACGTCGACAGCCAGGCCGACGTGGACCGCATGGTGCCCGTGGCGCTGGAGGCCGGCGCCACGCTCATCAAGCCGCCGTACGTCACCTACTACAACTGGTACCAGTCGGTGCTGCTCGACCCCGAGGGCAACGTGTTCCGCATCAATTTCATGATGTAGCGGCACGCGGCTTTCTTCTCTTTCTTCCCCGTCTCCTCCCATGCTCCTCACGAAAGGTTGCTCCATGCTGCGCACTCCCTCCCACGGCACCACCCTCGGCCTGGCCCTGAGCCTCGCAGCCGGCGGCGCGTTGTTCACGACGTTGCCCGCCGCGGCCGCCGACGGCTTCACGCTGAAGGACAAGCCGAAGATCGCCATGCTCTACTTCGGCCCGAAGAACGACGGCGGCTGGACGCAGGCCTTCGACGAAGCCCGCGTGAAGATCGAGAAGGAGATCGGCCAGAAGATCCAGTTCGTCGAGAACGTGCCCGAAGACGCCTCGGCCATCAAGCCTGCGGCCGAAAAATTCATTCAGCGCGGCGCCAACATCGTCATCGGCACGGCCTTCGGTTATTCCGACAGCTTCAAGGACCTCGCCGCCAAGTACCCCGACGTGGCCTTCCTGAACGGCTCGGGCACCACCAACGGCACCAACCTCGAATCGTTCTACGGCCGCACCTACGAAAGCCAGTACCTCTGCGGCATGGCCGCGGGCGCGGCCTCGAAGACCGGCAAGCTCGGCTTCGTCGCGGCCAATCCCTTCGGCGTGGTGAACTGGACCATCAACGCCTTCGCGCTCGGCGCGCAGAAGATGAACCCGAACGCCACCGTCAACGTGATCTACACCGGCGCGTGGAACGACCCGGTGAAGGAACGCGCCGCCGCCGCCGCGCTCATCGACCAGGGCGCCGACGTGATCGGCCAGCACGTGGACAGCCCCACGCCGCAGATCGTCGCGCAGGAGCGCGGCGTGTACGGCACCGGCCACCACCGCGACCTGCGCCAGTTCGCACCCAAGGCCACGCTGTGCTCGTCCGTTTGGGTGTGGGACAAGTTCCTCACGCCGGAGCTGAAGAAGGTGATGGCCGGCGGATGGAAGCCCGCCCCCTACGGCGCCTTCATCGAGATGAAGGACGGCGGCACCGACATCGCGGGCTTCGGCCCCGCCGTGCCCAAGGACAAGGCCGCGGCCATCACCGCCGAGCGCGACGCGATCATGAAGGGCAAGCAGGTCTATGCCGGCCCGCTCGCCGACCGCGACGGCAAGGAGCGCGTGGCCAAGGGTGCCGTGCTGTCCGACGCCGACCTGTGGAAGATGGACTGGTTCGTCAAGGGCGTGGTCACGCAGAAGTAAGCCAGCAAGGACCGAAGACGCCCATGCCCAACGCGCTCGAACTCACCGGCATCCGCAAGTCCTTCGACGGTTTTGCGGCGCTGACCGACGCACACTTCGCCGCCCGCTGGGGCGAGGTGCACGCCCTGCTCGGCGAGAACGGCGCGGGCAAGTCCTCGCTGATGAACATCGCGGCCGGTCTGTATGCACCCGAAGCCGGCCAGTTGCTGGTGGACGACAACGCGGTGCGCTTCACCGGGCCGCGCGATGCGGCACGGCACCGCATCGGCATGGTCCACCAGCACTTCAAGCTGGTGCGTCCGTTCACGGTGGCGCAGAACATCCTGCTCACCGCGCCGCCGCCGGCCGAGTTCCAGAGCCACGGCGAACGGCTGCGCGAGATGGCACGCGACATCCGCAACAAGGCATCGGAGCTGGGCTTCGACATCGATCCGTCGAAGCGGGTCGACGCCCTGTCCATTGCCGAGCAACAACGCGTCGAGATCCTCAAGGTGCTGCTCGCGGGCGCGCGCATCCTGATCCTCGACGAGCCCACCGCCGTGCTCACCGACCAGGAGGCCGCGCGCCTGCTGCAGACGGTTCAGGGCCTGGCGCGTGCCGGTGCCGCCGTGGTGCTGGTCACGCACAAGATGGCCGACGTGAAGACCTACGCCGACCGCGTGACGGTGATGCGCGGCGGCCGCACGGTGGCCACGCTGCAGCCCGCCGAAACATCGGTCGCCGAGCTGGTGAAGCTCACCGTGGGCGAATCGATCGCCGCGCAAGGCTTCCAGGCCTCGGCCGCCTCGCGCGGGCCGGTGCGGCTGTCGGTGCGCGGGCTGCGCACGCCGGCCTCGCCCGAAGGCCGGCGCGTGCTCGACGGGGTCGACCTCGAGCTGCACGCCGGCGAAATCTACGGCCTGGCCGGCGTCGGCGGCAACGGGCAGGGCGAGCTGGCGGCCGCGATCATGGGCCTGCCGGGCGAGGCCACCGAAGGCGAGATCGACCTCGCGGGCCATGGCGACCTGAAGACCCTGGCCGCCTCGGCGCGCCGCGGCATCGGCATTGCCGCCATTCCGGCCGACCGCTACGGGCTCGCGCTCGCGGGCGGCCTGTCGGTGGCCGAGAACTACGCCATCGGCCGCGTGCACACCGGGCGCTACGGGCCCGTGTGGCGCCTTCGCCGGGGCCGCATCCAGAGCGACACGCAGGAAGCCGTGCGCGCCTTCGACGTGCAGGGCGTGCGCTCGGTCGCGCAGAAGGCCGCGCTGCTCTCGGGCGGCAATGCGCAGAAGCTGGTGCTGGCGCGCGAGTTCGGCAAGTCGCCCACGCTGGTGCTCGCGCACAGCCCGAGCCGGGGCCTCGACGTGCGTGCCAGCGCCGAGGTGCATGCGCGGCTGCGTGCCGCGCGCGACGGCGGCGCCGCGGTGCTGCTCATCAGCGAAGACCTCGACGAAGTGCTGCAGCTGGCCGACCGCGTGGGCGTGATGACACGCGGTCGCATTGCCGGTGAATTCGCGCAGCCCGCGGACCGCCAGGCCATCGGACAGGCGATGGTCGACCATGGCTGAAGCATCCCTCACGGCCGACATGGCACACACACCCAAGCCCCCCCACACCGCTGCTCTCGCTCCTCTCGCTCATGAAGCGCCGCGCGCCATGCAGCCGCTCGCGCGCCGCCGCTACGCGCTCGAGATCCGCCAGCACATGGCATGGCGCTGGCAGGCGCTGATCCTCGCGGCCGCGCTGTTCGTCGGTTTCGCAATTTCCGCCGCGATCCTGGTGGCCGCCGGCGTGCCGGCCGACGAGCTGGCCAACGAGTTCGTCACGCAGACCTTCTTCGACGGACAGAACTTTCGCGCCGTGCTGTTCCAGGCCGCGCCGATGATCCTGGTCGGCCTGGCGGGCTCCATCGCATTCCGCGCGCGCTTCTGGAACCTCGGGCTCGAGGGCCAGATGATCTGGGGCGCGATCGGCGCGACCACCCTCTCGATGTGGCAGATCGGCCCCGAGAACCTGCGCCTGCCGCTGATGTTCGTGGCCGCCGTGGCCTGCGGCCTGCTGTGGGTGCTGGGCCCGGCATGGCTCAAGCTGAAGCTCGGCGTGAACGAAATCATCTCCACGCTGATGCTCAACTACATGGCGGCCAACTTCCTGCTGCACCTGGTGTACGGCAGCTGGAAGGACCCGAAGGACAACTTCCCCTACTCGCCGCAGTTCCGCGCGTTCGAGCGCCTGCCCGAGCTCGGTGGCGGCGTGGGCAGCGCGATTTTGCTGGCGGGCATTGTTGCCTTGCTGGCGTGGTGGCTGGTGAGCGTGAGCCGCGTGGGCCTGTACCTGCGCTTCGTCGACGCGAACCCGCGCGTGGCGCATGCCAACGGCGTGCCGGTGCGGCGCACCATCTACGGCGCGGTGCTGCTGTCGGGCGCGATGGCCGGGCTCGCGGGCTTCGCGGTGGTCGCGGGGCAGGAAGGCCGGCTCACGCAGGCCTTCTACCAGGGCTACGGCTTCTCGGGCATCCTCATCGCCTTCCTGGCGCGCAACAACCCGCTGGCGGCAACGGTCGTCGCATTGCTGGTGGCCGCCCTGTTCGTCACCGGGCGCAGCCTGCAGGTGTTCTACCAGGTGCCGTTCTCGATGGTGCAGCTGATCCAGGCCATCATCGTGGTGTGCGTCGCGTCGAGCGACTTCTTCATTCGCCACCGGCTGCGCCGCGTGGGGGGCGAGGTTCTCTAATGAGCGGTGGTGTCATCCTCAACTGGCTCGCGAGCACGCCGGACTTCGCCATTCCGTATGCGCTCGCGGCGCTCGGCCTCATCATCAGCGAACGCGCGGGCGTGCTCTCGCTGGGCGCCGAAGGGCTGATGCTGGTCGGCGCGCTGGCCGGCATCGGCGCGCAGATCGCCATCGGGCAACCGGCCGTGTCGCTGGTGCTCGCGATGCTGGCGGCCAGCGTGGTGTCGATGCTGTTCGCGGTGATGGTGATCTGGCTGCGCGTGAACCAGGTGATTGCCGGGCTCGCGCTGGTGTTCTTCTGCCAGGGCCTCACCTCGCTGGTCGGCTCCATGGCCGACTGGACCAACCACGCCACCGACGGCATCGGCGCGATGGCGCTGTGGCCGCTGTCGATGCTGCCCGGCGTGGGCAAGCTCTTTGCGCAGAACGCGATGGTGTGGCTCACCTTGCCGATCTTCGGCGCGGTGGCGTGGTTCTTCGCGCGCACCTCCACCGGGCTGCGGCTGCGGGCCGTCGGCGAAAACCCGCAGGCCGCGGATGCGGCGGGCATCAACGTCACGGCGTGGCGCTTCGCGGCGGTGCTCGCGGGCTCGGCGCTGGTGGGCCTGGCGGGCGCCTACATCTCGGTGGTCAGCACCAAGCTGTGGATCGCGGGCATGACCGGCGGGCGCGGCTGGATCGCGGTGGGCCTGGTGATCTTCGCGCGCTGGTCGCCGTGGAAGGCGCTGGTGGGCGCGGTGCTGTTCGGCTGCATCGAGGCGTTGATTCCCCAGCTGGCCGCGGCCGGCGTGCAGCTGCCGCAGTACTTCGTGATGATGACGCCGTACGCGGTGACGCTCGGCGTGATGGTGTGGGTCGCGCTCTCGCGGCGCGGCGCCGACGAAGAGCCCGGCGCGCTGGGCCAACCCTATGTGAGAGAAGAACGCCGATGAAGGCCTGGGTCTACAACGAGGAGCGCGAGCTCGACGCGGCGCAGTTCGCCGACTACCTGAACCCGGCCACCACCGCGGTCGTGTCCATCGACATGCACCGCGGCCACCTGGACGACAGCCCCGACTGCCCCTGCCCGGCGCCCCGGGCACGCGACGTGGTGGCGCCCATCGACGGCTTTCACGACGAGGTGCGCGCGCTGGGCGTGCGCATCGTGCACATCAAGTCGGTGCTGCGGCCCGGCGGCGAGGACGACACGCGCGGCATCCCGGCGGCGTGGCGGCGCACCTTTCCGCTGCACGTGGGCGAAATTCCCAATGCCGACGCGCACGCCATCGAAGGCTCGAAGTGGACCGAGTGGGTCACGCGCGTGGCGCCCGGCGACATGCGGGTGGACACCAAGCGGCGGCTGTCGGCCTTCTACCCGACCGACCTCGACTTTCTGCTGCGCAACCAGCGCATCGAGACGGTGGTGCTCAACGGCGGCTTCACCGACTGCTGCGTGCTCAACACGGCCTTCGACGCCAACAACCACAACTACCGCGTGATCGTGCTGCGCGACCTGGTGCGCGGCACCGATGCGCACCTGGAAGGCGCGGCGCTGGCGATGGTGTCGCTGCACCTGGGGCTGGTGGTCGATTCGGGCGAGCTGCTGCGCCAGTGGCGCGGTTAGGAAGCGGCGTCCTGCGGCCTCGCGAAACACCGCGGAACCGGCTTTGCCGGCCGCTGGTGTCGCCCTAAGCCTTGCCGAGCCAGCGCTCGGCCACGCCCTGCATGTCGCCCTGCGCGGCCTGCCACACCAGTTCGGGCGCGGCCACGTGCACGCCCGGCGGCGCGATGCGCAGCGCCAGGTCGACCAGCTCCGCCACCTTCGACGCGCGCACCGGCTGCTCGCTGCTCGGCACCATGAAGCGCACGACGGAGAGCATCCATGCGGCCAGCCGCTCCAGCGGATTGGCGAACTTGGCATTCGCCGGCTTGCGCGCCGAGCGCACGAGGATCACGCGCTCGAAGCCGCAGGCCGCCACCGCCTGCTCGTCGAGGCTGGCCAGCCCGCGCTTGAGCGCCTCGGGCAGCCGGCCCTGGTCGTGCGGCTGCACGATGGCCAGCGTGCGCACGCCGCAGGCATGCAGCCAGCGCGCGAGCGCGGGCAGATCCGAGGGCTCGGGCACCCACAGCGCGCGTTCGCGGTCGTGGTACAGGCGCGGCGGGTCGAAGGCGACGACAGCCGTGTGGGCGGAGGTGAGCGGCCATTGCGCGATGGGCAGCGCCGGGCTCAGGCAGGTCTCGACACCGCGCAGCCCGTCGCGCATCGGCTCGCGCGCCAGCACGCGGGTGTGCGCATGGCGGTGGCTGCCCGCCAGCCGGCGCAGCAACTCGGCCCCCAGGGCGCCCGTGGCACCAGCGATCAGCAGCGTGCCGAAGGCCGAGGAAGCAACGGGCAAACCTGCACGGTTCGCGGCCTGCAGGGCATGCAGAGGACTGATCGGAGAAGACGCCATAAGAGTGAAAGCCATCGAAACCTTTTCGCGAAACACCGCGGAACCGGCTTTGCCGGGCTGCAGGTGTTGCTCCCGCCAGGGGGTAGGAGAAGCGACACGAAGTGCGCGAAGCCTGGGGGCGAGCGACGTCCTATGCTAACTTCCGGCTCTTCTGCGGAGGTAATGCAAATGATGATGAAGCGCTGGTTCCTGATCCTTGCGGCAGTCGTGTCGCTGAGCGGCTGCGGCTACAACGACTTCCAGTCGCTCGACGAGGCCAGCAAGTCGGCCTGGAGCGAGGTGCTCAACCAGTACCAGCGCAGAGCCGACCTCGTGCCCAACATCGTCGCCACCGTGAAGGGCGAGGCCGCCTTCGAGCAGGACACGCTCACCAAGGTGATCGAGGCGCGCGCCAAGGCCACCTCGATCCAGGTGACGCCCGAGACGCTGAACAACCCCGAGGCCTTCCAGAAGTTCCAGCAGGCGCAGGGCGAGCTCTCGTCGGCGCTGTCTCGGCTGATGGTGGTGTCGGAACGCTACCCCGACCTGAAGGCCAACCAGGCGTTCCGCGACCTGCGCGTGACGCTGGAGGGCACCGAGAACCGCATCACCGTGGCGCGCAACCGCTACATCGAGAGCGTGCAGGAGTACAACGTGCTCGCGCGCAGCTTCCCGACCAACATCACGGCCAAGATCTTCAGCTACGCGCCCAAGCCCAACTTCACGGTGCAGAACGAGGCGCAGATTTCCACGCCACCTACTGTCGACTTCAGCGCACCGAAGAAGTAAGCGCCGCAACCGATGGCCGTTGCCGCCCTGTTCCGCCGCGCGCTGGCCGCGTTCTTTCTGACGGCCTTTGCCTGGGCCGGGCTGCCCGCGCTGGCGCAAGGCCTGCTGCCGGTGCCCGCGCTCACGGCGCGGGTGATCGACCAGACCCAGACGCTCGACAGCGCCCAGCGCAACGGCCTCGAGACCAAGCTCGCGGCCTTCGAGCAGCGCAAGGGCTCGCAGATCGTGGTGCTGATGGTGCCGACCACCGCGCCAGAAGACATCGCCAGCTACACGCAGCGCGTGGGCGACACCTGGAAGATCGGCCGCAAGGGCGTGGGCGACGGCCTGCTGGTGGTGGTGGCCAAGAACGACCGCGCGATGCGCATCGCCACGGCCAAGGCGCTCGAAGGCGCGGTGCCCGACCTGGCGGCCAGCCGCATCATCGACGAGGAGATGAAGCCGCGCTTTCGCCAGAACGACTTTGCGGGTGGTTTGAACGCCGCGGTGGACCGGCTCATCGGTCTGGTCGACGGCGAGCCGCTGCCGGCGCCTTCGCGCGACACGGGTGAATCGAGCGGCTACGGCAACGAAGGGATCTTCGGCTTCCTGCAGCACTTCGGCCTGTTCCTGTTCGTGGGCGTGTTCATCGGCGCGCCGATCGTGCGGGCCATCCTCGGCAAGAAGCTGGGCACGGTGGTGGTGGGCGGTGGCGTCGGGCTGGTCGTCTTTCTCATCACCGCCAGCATCGCCATCGCGGCGATCGCGGGGGTGATCGCGCTCATCATCACGCTGGTGGCGGCCGCGGGGCGGCCGGGTGGTGGCGGCGGCGGCTGGAGTTCGGGTGGCGGCGGCGGGGGCTGGAGCAGCGGCGGGAGCAGTGGCGGCGGCGGGGGTTTCAGCTCCGGCGGTGGCGGCAATTTCGGCGGCGGCGGCGCCTCGGGAAACTGGTGAAGAACGGGTGAACACGATGGCAACCGACGCAACCCTTTTCTCCAGGCTGGGCCGCATCTGGCGCCATCGCTGGATCGACGAATCCGAGGTGCGCCGCGCCCTGCCCGAGGCCGTGATGCAGCGCCTGACGGGCCGCGTGGCCGCCAGCGAGCGGCGCCACAGCGGCGAGGTCCGCATCTGCGTCGAGGCGGGCCTGCCGATGTCGTACCTGTGGCGCCATGCCTCGGCGCGCGAGCGTGCGGTCATGCTGTTCGGCAAGCTGCGCGTGTGGGACACGGCACACAACAACGGCGTGCTCATCTACCTGCTGCTGGCCGAGCACGCGATCGAGGTCGTGGCCGACCGTGGACTGCATTCGCACGTCGACGACGCGGCATGGGCCGCGATGACGCAGCGCATGGGCGCGGCGTTTCGCGAAGGCCGCTTCGAGGACGGGCTGACGCAGGCGCTGGAAGAGATCTCGGCCCTGCTGGTGGAACACTTTCCGCTGGGCGACAGCGAGCTGGATGTGAACGAGTTGCCGGACGAACCGGTCGTGCTCTGACCCTTTGAATCTCTCCCTCCCCCAGAGGGAGAGGAGCTTTGACTTGCTCGCCCCCCTTCCGGGAGAGGAGCTTTGACTTGCTCCCTCCCCCGCTGGGGGAGGGCAGGGGTGGGGGCAAGCGGCGTTTCCACCGGGCGCTCTGCCTGCCCCCATCCCAGCCTTCCCCCAGAGGGGGAAGGAACAAGGCATTCAGTCCATAGCCGGCAGCGCCCACACGGCCGAGCCGCCCACCGCGTGAAAGCGCCGCCCCGGCGCCGTCTCCATCAGCCACCCGCCCGTGAACTCCCCGAAGGCCGGCAGCACGGCCTGCTGCGCATCGCTCACGAAACACGGCAATCGCACGCTGTCGCGCCCCGGCCCGTAGAGCTTGCAGGCCGGATGCAGGTGCCCCGCCAGCACGAAGTGCGTGGCATGCGCCTGCGGATGGTGGCAACAGGCGAAAGGGCCCATCAGATGGGGCTCCTCGACCACGTCGATGCGCAACGCGGCCGGCGGATCGCCCGCACGGCTGTCGTGGTTGCCGCGCACCAGCGTCATCGCGACGTCGGGGTGCCGCGCGCGCCAGGCCTCGACGGCGGCGAGCACCGTGCGCGCCTGCGCCGCATGCAGGAAGTCGCCGAGGAACACGATCTGCCTGGGTGCATGGCGGGCGATCAGCGCGTCGAGCCGCGCCAGGTTCTCCTGCGTGGTGCCCCCCGGCACCGGCTGGCCCAGCGCGCGGTAGGTCGCCGCCTTGCCGAGGTGCAGGTCGGCCAGGAACAGCGTGCGCTGCGCGGGCCACCACAGGGCGCGTTCGGGCAGCAGACACAACGATTCGCCGGCCCACTGCACCGGCAGCGGCGTCGTGGAAGAAAGAGAAGAGCTCACTGCCAGCCAGTGTCGCAAAAGCCGCCCCGGCCGGCGCACGCCTTGCAATTCGCCCTCGCGGCCCCCAGCTTTTTGCCATGACCGCCGAAACCACCGCCCCAACCACAGCCGAGTCGCCAGCGCTGCACATCGTCTGCCCGCATTGCCACACGACCAACCGCGTGCGCGCGGCGCAGCTGGGCAGTGCGCCCGACTGCGGCAGCTGCCACCGCCCGCTGTTCACCGGGCACTCGACGGCGCTGGCGGACGCGGCCACCTTCGACAAGCACATCGCGCGCAACGACATCCCGGTGCTGGTCGACTTCTGGGCCCCCTGGTGCGGTCCCTGCCGCCAGATGGCGCCGGGCTACGAGCAGGCGGCGGCCCAGCTCGAGCCCCAGGTGCGGCTGGCCAAGGTCGACACCGAGGCCGTGCAGGCGCTGGGCGCGCGCTTCAACATCCGCAGCATCCCCACGCTGGCACTGTTCCGCGGCGGGCGCGAAGTGGCGCGGCAGGCCGGCGCAATGAGCGCGGCGGACATCGTGCGCTGGGTGAAGGCGAACGGCGCGGGCTGAGCGGCTCGCCAACGCCTTGCCGCGGTCTCACAACGGAGGCAGGGGCCGTGACGGCTTGCGGCGTCGCTCACGCCGTGGCGCCGGCGGCGTGCCTCGCCCCTTGCCAGGCCCCTCCTGCCCGAAGGCCAGCGTTCCCTTCACCCGCTCGACACCGCCGGCCGTGACCACGCCGCCCGCGGCCTTCTCCAGCTGCTCGACCATGCGCGCGATGCGGTCGGCCACGTTCTCGTTGGACAGCTTCTCGCGGAACAGCTCGACCATCAGCGGAAACGAGAACGGCGTCGGCCGCGCGAGCGGCTTCAGCACCAGCGCCTGAGCGGCCATGCGCACGAGGCTCGCGCGCAGCCGGCCGATCTCCAGCTCCTGCGCCAGCAGCTCCTGCTCGGCCTGCTGCAGCAGCTTGTTGCCGGGGTCGTACTTGCGAAACACCTCCCAGAACAGCGAGGACGAGGCCTGCAGCTGCTTGCTGCTGCGCTTCTCGCCGGGGTAGCCCTGGAAGATCAGCCCCGACACCCGCGCAATCTCGCGAAAGCGCCGTTGCGCGAGCTCACCCGCATTGAGCGAGGCCAGCACCTCGTGCAGCAGCGCGGCGTGGGCTCCCTCCCCTTCCGGCAGGCGCAGCACCTGCGGCAACAGTGTGGGCCAGTCGACCGGCGTCGCGCTGAGCAGCTCGAAGCCGTAGTCGTTCACCGCGATGGAGAAGGTGCGCGCCTCGTGCTGCGCCACGCGCCACGCCAGCAGGCTCGCCAGGCCCAGGTGCACATGCCGCCCGGCGAACGGATACAGGAACAGGTGCGAGCCTTCGCGCGTCGTCAGCGTCTCGGCCAGCAGCGTCTGCGGCGTCGGCAGCGCCGACCACTGCTGCTGGATCTCGAGCAGCGGCCGCACGCACTGCAGTTCGGGCGACTCGTACTTGCCTTCGCCAGCCAGGGCGAGCTGCTGCACCACCGCATCGGCCAGCGTGGTCGACAGCGGCATGCGACCGCCGTTCCATCGCGGCACCACCGCGCACTTGCCGCTGGCGCGCCGCACCCAGGCCGTCATGTCGTGGATGCGCACCAGCTCGAGCAGCCGGCCGCCGAAGAGAAAGCAGTCGCCGGGCTTCATGCGCGCGACGAAGCTCTCTTCGACGCTGCCGATCTTCGCGCCCGCCAGGTACTGCACCGACATGCTCGCATCGCTCACGATGGTGCCGATGTTCATGCGATGGCGGCGCGCCAGGCGTGCATCGGGCACGCGCCAGACACCGTCGGCATCGGGCACGGCGCGCCTGTAGTCCGGATAGGCCGCGAGCGAAGCGCCGCCTTGCGCCACGAAGTCGAGGCACCATTGCCAGCTCTCGCGCGAGAGGTTTTCGTACGCCGCCGTGCCGCGCACTTCCCCGTACAGGTCGTCGGGCACGAAGCCGCCGCCCAGCGCCACCGTCACCAGGTGCTGCACCAGCACGTCCAGCGGCTGGTCGGGCGAATGGCGCGCCTCGATGTGCCCCGCCGCAATGGCCGTGCGCGCGGCCGAGCCCTCGACCATCTCGATGCTGTGCGTGGGCACGAGCGTGATGCGCGACGGCCGCCCCGGCGCATGGCCCGAACGGCCCGCACGCTGCAGCAGCCGCGCCACGCCCTTGGGCGAGCCGATCTGCAGCACGCGCTCCACCGGCAGAAAGTCCACGCCCAGGTCCAGGCTCGACGTGCAGACCACCGCCTTCAGCTCGCCGCTCTTCAGGCCCAGCTCTACCCACTCGCGCACCTCGCGGTCGAGCGAGCCGTGGTGCAGCGCGATGGTGCCGGCCCATTCGGGCTTCGCCTCCAGCAGGGCCTGGTACCAGATTTCCGACTGCGAGCGCGTGTTGGTGAAGACCAGCGTGGTCTTGCTGGTGGCAATTTCCTCGATCACCTGCGGCAGCATCGTCAGCCCGAGGTGGCCGCCCCACGGAAAGCGCTCGGCGCGGCCGGGCAGCAGCGAATCGATGACGAGCTTCTTGGGCACCTGGCCCTGCACGAGCACGCCGTCTTCATGACCCAGCAGGGCATGCATCGCCTCTTGCAGGTTGCCCAGCGTGGCCGACATGCCCCAGACCGCGAGGCCCGGGTTCCAGCGCCGCAGGCGCGCCAGCGCAAGCTGCACCTGCACGCCGCGCTTGTTGCCGAGCAGCTCGTGCCATTCGTCGACGACGGCCAGCTGCACCTGGCCGAGCACCTCGCGCGCGTCGGCGCGCGAGAGCAGCAGCGAGAGGCTCTCGGGCGTGGTGACGAGCACGGTGGGCAGGCGCTTGTTCTGCGCGCTGCGTTCGGCGGAAGAGGTGTCGCCGCTGCGGGCGCCCGCGCTCCAAGGATGCACGTCGGCGCCCAGCGCTTCGAGCGGTTGGTGCAGGGCACGCAAGGTGTCGGCGGCAAGGGCGCGCATTGGCGTGAGCCACAGCACGGTGAGCGGCATCGGTGTCGGCTTGAGGGCGCCCTGCTTGCGGGCCCTGGAGAACGCCAGCAAGGCGCCGAGCCACACCGCATAGGTCTTGCCCGCGCCGGTGGTGGCGTGCAGCAGGCCGGACTTGCCTTCGGCGATGGCCTTCCAGACCTCGCGCTGGAATTTGAAAGGCTTCCACTCGCGCGCGGCGAACCACGCATCGAGCGCCGCCTTGACCCTTGTCTTGCTCCTTCCCCCGCTGGGGGAAGGCTGGGATGGGGGCGAGCGGCCTTCATCGAGCTGCGGCTCACTACGGACACGCCGCTTGCCCCCACCCCTGCCCTCCCCCAGCGGGGGAGGGAGAAATTCGGGGCCACCCGGCTCCACTGTCTTGCTGGATTTGCTCCTTCCCCTCCCGGGGGAAGGCTGGGATGGGGGCTCTCGGCCTTCGACAGGCGGCTGGTCTTTGATACGCCGCTTGCCCCCACCCCTGCCCTCCCCCAGCGGGGGAGGGAGAAATTCGGGCTCCACCGGATCGTTCATGTCGGAAGCAACGCCGCCAGCGTCTGCAAGGTATCCGCCTCCGCCACCGGCTTGTCCTCCCGCCACCGCAGCATCCGCGGAAAGCGCACCGCGATCCCGCTCTTGTGCCGCGTGCTGCGCGCGATGCCCTCGAAACCCAGCTCGAAGACCAGCGTCGGCTTCACGCTCTTCACGGGCCCGAAGCTCTCCACCGTGGTCTTGCGGATGACCGCGTCGACGCGGCCCATCTCCGCGTCGGTCAGGCCCGAGTAGGCCTTGGCAAAGGGCACGAGCCTGCGGCCTTCCTGCCCGGGCGGGCCGTCCCACACCGCGAAGGTGTAGTCGCTGTAGAGGCTTGCGCGGCGGCCGTGGCCGCGCTTTGCGTAGATCAGCACGGCGTCGATGCTGAGCGGCTCGATCTTCCACTTCCACCACACGCCGACGTCCTTGGTGCGGCCCACGCCGTACTGCGCGTCGCGGCGCTTGAGCATCATCCCTTCCACACCCATGGTGCGCGCCGCTTCGCGCTGGCGTGCAAGGTCGTTCCAGTCGGCGCCCACGAGCATCGGGCTCGGCAGCAGCGAGGGGTGCTGCATGCGCGTGACCAGCTCGTCGAGTAGCGCGCGGCGCTCGGACTGCGGCAAGGTGCGCAGGTCGCGGCCTTCCCATTCGAGCAGGTCGTAGGCCAGCAGCACCACCGGAATCTCGCGCAGCAGCTTGGGGCCCAGCGTCTTGCGGCCGATGCGCCGCTGCAACTCGGCAAAGGGCTGGACCTTGCCTTCGCCTTCCGGCGAAGCTTCGTCCTTGCGCCACACGGCGATCTCGCCGTCGAGCACCGTGCCGTCTGGCAGGGCTTCGCCCAGCACGGCGAGTTCGGGAAAGCGCTCGGTCACCAGCTCCTCGCCGCGCGACCACACCCACACCACGCCGGCACGCTTGACCAGCTGCGCGCGAATGCCGTCCCACTTCCACTCGACGATCCAGTCGGCCGGCGGCCCGAGCACCGCGTCGAACTGCTCGACCGGCAGGTTGAAGGGATGCGCCAGGAAGAAGGGGTACGGCTGCCCGCTGGTCTTCTGCACCTGTTCTTCGCCCGACTCCGGCGCGACCAGCGCGCTGTAGTCGCCTGGCTGCGGCCGCGCGCCGATGTGCGTGTAGCCCATGAGGCGCTGCGCGACCCGCTTGGCGTCGATGCCGCCCACGGCCGCGAGCGCCTGCGTGACCTGCAGCTTCGACACGCCCACGCGGAAGGCGCCGGTGATGAGCTTGAAGTACACCAGCCGCTCTTCTGCCGCGAGTTGGCGCCACTGCGCGCGCAGGCGGTCGGCCAGTTGCTCGGGCGCCGTCTTCGCCGCTTCGCGCAAAGGCAGCAGGTGCTGCTCGACCCAGGTGGCAAGGCCGAGGTCGTGCGTCTCGCTGGGCGGCGGCAACAGCAGCGCGATGGTCTCGGCGAGGTCGCCCACGGCGTCGTAGCTTTCGTCGAACAGCCACTCCGGCAGGCCCGCGGATTCCTGAGCGAGCAGGCGCAGGAGCTTGGTGGGCACGAGCTGGCGCGGCTTGCCGCCGGCCAGAAAGTAGACCGCCCATGCGGCATCGGCCGCGTCGGCCTCGCGCAGATAGTGCTGCAGCGCAGCCTGCTTGGCGAGGTTCGACGTGCTCGCGTCGAGGTCACGGTAGAGCGCGGCAAAGGCCTTCATGTATTGGCTCCTTCCCCCTCTGGGGGAAGGCTGGGATGGGGGCTGTCGGCGCCTCCATCCGGCGCCGCCCCATCCTTCGCCTGTCCTCCCCCGGAAGGGGAGGGAGTTTCTTGATCATCCTCGTCGCCGTACTCGGTCTTGAAGCCGCGCGCGTCGAGCCCGTTCTCCGTGAGCCAGCGCACCATCACCTGCACGCTGCCATGCGTGACGAACACGCGTTCGGCGCCCGTGCCGGCAATGGCTTGCTGCAGGCCGGGCCAGTCCGCGTGGTCGGACATGACGAAGCCGCGGTCCACGCCGCGCCGCCGGCGCGTGCCGCGCAGCTGCATCCAGCCGCTGGCGAAGGCATCGGCGTAGTTGCCGAAACGCTTCATCCAGGGCGTGCCCTGCGCCGAAGGTGGCGCGAGCACCAGCGCGCGCTTGAGCATCGCGGCGTCCACGCCTTCGTCGCTCACGCGAAAGGTCGGCGGCAGGGCCACGCCGGCTGCGCGGTACACGGCATTGAGCGGCTCCACCGCGCCATGCACCACGATCGGCCCGATGCTCGCGTCCACCCCGTGCAGGATGCGCTGCGCCTTGCCGAAGGCGTAGCAGAACAGCACCGAGGCACGTCCGGCCTGCGCATTGGCGCGCCACCACGCGTCGATCTGCGCGAACAGCTCGGCCTGCGTGGGCCAGCGGTAGATCGGCAGCCCGAAGGTCGACTCGGTGATGAAGGTGTCGCAAGGCACCGGCTCGAAGGGCGTACAGGTGCCGTCGGGCTCGGTCTTGTAGTCGCCCGAGGCCACCCACACGCGCACGCCGTGTTCGAGCCGCACCTGCGCCGAGCCCAGCACATGGCCGGCCGGGTGCAGCGAGACGCGCACGCCGTGGTGCTCGATGGCCTCGCCGTAGGGCAAGGTCTGCAGGTTGATGTCCTGCCCGAGCCGCGTGCGCAGCGTGCCTTCGCTGTCGGTGTGGGCGAGGTAGTGCGCATGCCCGACGCGGGCGTGGTCCGAATGCGCGTGCGTGATGACCGCGCGCCCCACCGGGCGCCAGGGGTCGATGTAGAAATCGCCGGGCGGGCAGTACAGGCCTTCGGGCCGGGCGACGACGAGCTCTTCTTGCGGTGCGGGCATGGCACGCCATCCTAGGCGCAGCCCGGGTTTCGCGCCGCCGCGCTGCAGCCGCGATGCGCTGTGGTCCGGCGCCTACCTGGGGTACTTTTTCAGGGCTTCTTCGGCCGCCCGCTCATCATGTCGAGCACGTTCATCTTCATGCCGTTGGACATGACCATGTCGCCCGGCTTCTGGTCGGCCTTGCAGGGGCCGATCCATTTGGCCTCCATGACGCTGGTGCCTTCGGCGCGGCCCATCAGCGGCGGGTTGTAGCTCGACTTGCTCTCCATGCGGTAGGCCGAGCTGAAGTCGCCGCTCATCACCGCATGCGAGGTGGCGGTGGTGTTGCCGATCTTGCAGACCGAGTCCATCACCAGCTTGCCGCCGTCGGCGCGCAGCTCCTGCTTCGAACACATGTCCTTGCCCATGCCCTGGCCCATGTCGCGCAGTGCCTTGTCGCTGGCCGCGTCGATGCACTGCTGCATGCTGTGGCCGGCCGCACCGGGGCCCTGGGCATTGCCGGTGCCGTCGCCGGTCTGGATCTCCCACAGGCCGGGCTTGCGCGCCGGAAAGTCGAGCGCGAAGGCGGGGCATGCAACGGCGCTGATCGCCATGCAGGCGGCCACGGCAGACAAACGGATCTTCATGACGGCTCCCGCAGCGGTGAACGACGATGCAGGGGTTGTACCGCGCGCGCCGCCGCGGCGGAATAGCGCAATCGGCCTACGCCGGACGTGCGCGCACAGGTGCGGCGGCCGCGGCACGCTGCCGCGTCGCGACACCGAGCGCCACCCCCAGCACGAAGCCGCCGAGCACGTCGATCAGCACATGCTGGCGCACCGCCATCGTCGAATAGACGATGCCCGCGGCCCACGCCACGTTCACGACGCGAAGCCACGCCGGCGCGCCCACCTCCCGCAGCTGCCGCGCCAGCACCACGCAGGCGAACACGGAGAACGAGACGTGCAGCGAGGGAAAGGCGTTGCCGGCCGAATCCACCATCTTCAGGAACTGCAGCGAGGTGCCCGGCACGGTGTCGACCGCGAAGTTCGGAATGGCCGTGGGCATGAACCAGAACACGAGCAGCGCCAGCGCCGTCATCGACGCGCAGCCGAACGAGAAGCCCCACAGCTCTCGCTTGTCCTTGGCCAGCAGCACCGGCAATGCGATGTAGCCCCACAGCGAGAGGTAGACGGGCAGCAGCACCGGCGAGAACGCGATCAACCGGTCGAAGGCGGTGAGCGGCAGCACCCACGCCTGGCCCGCGTTCTTCATGATCCAGAAGTACAGCGGAAAGAAACCGATGGTGGCGACCAGGTTGCCGGCCAGCTTCAGCGGGAACAGCGTGGCGCAGCGCCGCCACAGGGCGGTGAGCCAGGTGGGTGTCGTCTGGGACGCGCTGCTGGACGTGTCGGGTGCGGAGGGTGTCATGGAAGCCGGTGCAGCGCACGGCGCGCTACCAGGGCGTCCACTTTAATTCGCTTTTCGCCGAGGCCACCGTGCGTTCGATGAAGCGCACGCCGCGCGCGCCGTCCTCCACGCGCGGGTAATCCGCCGCCAGCGGGTCGGCCACCTGCCCCGCGAGCCGGGCGCGAATGTCCGCCGCCACGCCCGCATACACATTCGCGAAGGCCTCGATGAAACCCTCCGGATGCCCCGCCGGCAGCCGGCTCGCGCGCTGCGCGGATTCGCACAGCCACGGCGCGCCGCGCGTCAGCACGCGCTGGGGCACGTCGTGCGGCAGGTGCACCAGCCGGCTCGGCTGCTCCTGGTGCCATTCGAGCGTGCCCAGCGTGCCCGACACGCGCAGGCGCAGGTCGTTCTCCAGGCCGGTGCTGATCTGCGAGGCGATGAGCACGCCGCGCGCGCCGCCCTGGAAGCGCAGCAGCAGGCTGCCGTCGTCGTCCAGCGTGCGGCCCGGCACCAGTGCGCTCAGGTCGGCGCACAGGCTTTCGATCTGCAGGCCGGTGACGGTGGCCACGAGGTTCTCGGCATGCGAGCCGATGTCGCCGATGGCGCCGGCCGCACCGCTGCGTGCGGGGTCGGTGCGCCAATCGGCCTGCTTGTTGGTGCCGCTCTCGACATGGCTTGCGAGCCAGCCCTGGTTGTATTCGACGACCACCTTGCGCACGTCGCCGATCTGGCCCGAGCGCACCATCTCGCGCGCCTGCCGCACCATCGGGTAGCCGGTGTAGTTGTAGGTGACGCCGAACACCGTGCCCTGCCTGGCCACGGTGGCGACCAGCGCATCGGCCTGTTCGCGCGTATGTACCAGCGGCTTGTCGCACACCACGTGGAAGCCCGCCTCGGCAAAGGCTTGCGCCACCGGAAAGTGCACGTGGTTGGGCGTGACGATCGACACGAAGTCGATGCGCTCGTGCGCCGGGCGCTTCAGCTCGTCGGCCAGCAGCGCCTGCCAGTCGCCGTGGTTGCGCGCGTCGGCCAGGCCCAGGTCGCGGCCCGAGGCGCGCGCCTTGTCCGGGCTGGACGACAGCGCCCCGGCGACCAGTTCGATCTGGCCGTCCAGCGCCATGGCCTTGCGGTGCACGGCGCCGATGAAGGCGTCGCGCCCGCCGCCGACCATGGCGTAGCGCAGTTGGCGAAGCGGTGTATCGCTCATCGATCTCCTCGTGTTTACTGAAACTGTTCCCTCTCCCCTCGGGGAGAGGGCTAGGGTGAGGGCTGCGGCTTTTGCAAGCGCACGGCCTGTGCCATCGCCGCGACCCTCACCCCAACCCTCTCCCCAGGGGGAGAGGGAGCAAGACGCCTCAGAACGGCGAGTTGGGGTGGTAGAAATCCTTGGCGTTTTCCTTCGTGATCAACACCGAAGGAATGATCGTCGTCGCCGGCAGCTTCTCGCCCTTCAGGCGCGCTTCGGCCGTGAGCTTGATCGCGTCGTAGATGAACTTGGGCGAGTAGCTCACGTCGGCGCCGATGCGCTTGTCCTTGCCGTCCATGATGGTCTTGACCATGTCCTTGGCGCCCGCGCCGCCAAACACGATCTTGATGTCGTCGCGCTTGGCCTGCGCAATCGCCTTGAGCACGCCCACGGCCATGTCGTCGTCGGCGGCCCAGATGGCGTCGATCTGCTTGAAGCGCGTGAGGTAGTCCTGCGTGACCTTGAAGGCGTCGTCGCGGTTCCAGTTGGCGTACTTGGCATCGAGCAGCTTGATGTCGGGGCTGCCCTTGAGCACCGCGTTGAAGGCGTCCATGCGTTCGTTGTCCAGCGTGGTCGCAATGCCGCGCAGCGCCACCACGTTGCCCTTGCCGCCCAGCGTCTTCACGATGTATTCGGCGGGGATCTTGCCGAAGGCGGTGTTGTCGCCGGCCACGTACGCATCCTGCGCACTGGTGTCCGTCAGGCCGCGGTCGACCACGGTGACGTAGGCGCCCTTGGCCTTGACCTGCGCGACAGGCTTGGTGAGCGCGGCCGATTCGAACGGGAACACGACCAGCGCGTTGATCTTGGTGACCGTCGACAGGTCTTGCAGCTGGTTGGCCTGCTCGGGCGCGTTGGCTGCGGTCTTGATCGTGATCTTCAGGTCCTTGTGTTCCTTCTCCAGGTCCTTCTTCGCCTGGTTGGCCCAGTAGTTGATGCCGCCCATGAAGCTGTGCGTGGCCGCGGGAATCGAAACGCCGAGGTTGACCTTTTCCGCGGCGAGCGCGGGCAGGCTGGCGAACGCTGCGGCGGCAACGGCCGTGAGCGCGATACGACGTGTGAAGCTTGTCATGCTGGATGTCTCCTTGTGGTTGATGGAACGGGAATGGAAAACTGGGTGAACAGCTTGTTCGTGGAACACCGCGGAACCGGCTTCGCCGGGCCGCTGGTGTTGCCCCCGGCAGGGGGTTGGCGAAGCGACACGAAGTGCGCAAAGACCGGGGGCGAGCTCATCTTCTTCCACGCTGCAGGAACGCGACGATGATGATCACGAAGCCCTGCACGGCAGCGTTGAGGTACACGCTGATGATGCTGGTGAGGTTCAGGATGTTGCTGATGACCGAGAGCAGGATCGCGCCCACCACCGTGCCGGTGATGCTGCCCGCGCCGCCCTTCAACGCGGTGCCGCCGACGATCACCGCGGCGATCGCTTCGAGCTCCCACAGCAGGCCGGTGGTCGGCGAGGCCGAGCCCAGGCGCGGCACGTACAGCAGCGTGGCAATGCCCACGCACACGCCCAGCAGCACGTAGGTCATGATCTTCACGCGGTCCACGTCCACGGCCGCATAGCGCGCCACCTGCTCGTTCGAGCCGATGGCCTGCACGTAGCGCCCGTAGGCCGTGCGGTTCAGGATCACGCCGCCGATGATCGCGACGATCACGAACACCCACACCGGCACCGGAATGCCCGCCAGGCTCGCGTAGTAGACGGGCGCGTACAGGTCCGACAGGTCGTTGTCGAGCGTGAGCGCGCCGCCGTCGGCGAAGTAGGTGAGGTAGGCGCGAAAGATGCCCAGCGTGCCCAGCGTCACGATGAAGGGCTCGATGCGGCCCTTGGTGATGAGCAGGCCGTGGGCCAGCCCGAACACCGCGCCGAGCACGATGGCCAGCACCGCGCCCATCACCACCGCCAGCAACGGCGAGCCCGATGCGGGCCCGGCCCAGTTGATGAACATGATCACGCTGCCCGCGATGAGCGCGGCCATCGAGCCCACCGACAGGTCGATGCCGCCCGAGATGATCACGAAGCACATGCCCACCGCGATGATGCCGATGAAGGCCGTGCGCGTGAGCACGTTCATCGCGTTGTCGACGGTGGCGAAGTCGCTGTTGAGCAGCGTGCCGGCGATGCACAGCAGCACCAGGCCGATGACCGGGCCGAGGCCGTGCAGGCGCTCGGTCCAGCGCGGCTTGGCGTCGCTGCGGTGAGCTGCGGCCTCAGGCTTGTGCTGCGGCGGGGGTGTCTGCTGTTCCGGTGGCATGAGCGATGAGCTCCTCTTCTGTGAGATGGTCCGCGTCCAGCGTGGCGACGAGCTTGCCCGCCCGCATCACCGCGACGCGGTGGCACAGGCCGATCAGCTCCATCAGCTCCGACGAGACGACGATCACCGCGAGCCCTTCGCGGGCGAGTCGCTGGATCAGGAAATAGATGTCGCGCTTGGCGCCCACGTCCACGCCCCGCGTGGGCTCGTCGAGCACCACCACCTTCGGCTGCGGCTGCAGCACCTTGGCGAGCGCGAGCTTCTGCTGGTTGCCGCCCGACAGCGACGAGGCCTTGACCTCGAGCGAGCCGGTGCGAATGCCGTAGTCCTTCACCGCCTCGGCCAGCGCGCCGCGTTCGGCCTCGGGCTGGAGCCAGGGCTGCGCGTAGCGTTCGAGCGCCATCAGCGTGAGGTTCTGGCGCAGGCCGAAGTCCACGTGCAGGCCCTTGCCCTTGCGGTCTTCGCTCAGGTACGTGAGGCCGTTCTTCGCGGCGTCGCGCGGGTTGCGCCAGCCCTTGCCGCCGGGCACGGGCTTGCCGAGCATCTCGACGCTGCCGCTCGCGGGGCGCAGGCCGAGCAGGCCTTCGAAGAGCTCGGTGCGGCCCGCGCCGACCAGGCCCGCGAAGCCGAGGATCTCGCCGGGGCGCACCTCGAAGCTCGCGTCCAGCGCCCAGCCGGGCACGTTGAAGTTGCGCACGCGCATGGCGGGCGCGTCGGCCGCCACGACCACGTCGCGCGGCGGGTAGAGGTCGGCCAGCTCGCGGCCCACCATCAGGTTGGCCATCTGATGGCGCGTGACGTCGGCGGTGGGTGCGCGCGCGACGAAGCGGCCGTCGCGCATCACGATGACCTCGTCGGTCACCTGCTCCACCTCGTCGAGCTTGTGCGAGATGTAGACGATGGTCACGCCGTCGGCGCGCAGCTGCGCGATGAGCTTGAACAGGCGCTCGGTTTCGCCGGGCGTGAGCGTGGCGGTGGGCTCGTCCATGATCAAGAGGCGCGCGCGGCGGGCGATGGCCTTGGCGATCTCCACGAGCTGCTTCTCGGCAACGATGAGCTTGCGGACCTTGGTGCGCGGATCGACCTGCAGGCCGACGGCGGCAAGCGCTGCGGCGGCATCGCGCTCCATCGATGCGTCGTCGAGCAACCAGCCTTTCTTCTTCTCGTGGCCGAGGAAGATGTTCTGCGCCACGCTCAGGTCTTCGGCGAGGTTGAACTCCTGGTGGATCAGCACGATGCCGAGTGCCTCGGCGTCGCGCGAGTTCGTGAACTGCTGCGGCTGGCCGTTGATGCGCAGCGCGCCGCCGGTGAGTTGCTCGTAGCCGGCCAGGATCTTCATCAACGTGGACTTGCCCGCGCCGTTCTCGCCGAGCAGGCCGTACACGCGACCGGGCGCCAGCGCGAAGCTCACGCCGTGCAGCACCTGCACGGGGCCGAAGGCCTTCACCACGCCGTCGAACTCGACAGCGACGCTGCCCTTGATTTCAGCGTTCATGGCGCCACTCCGCGGACCTTGAGGGTTTCATGCATCGCGAGCACGCCCGCGCCCACCAGTCCGCCCTGCATGCCCAGCGGCGTGTACTGGATCTCGAGATGCCGCGTGGAAAGCGCCAGCGAGCGCTGGTACACGCTCTGGCGCACGGCCGCGAGGAACAGCGGGCCGATGCGCGTGATGCCGCCGCCGATGAACACGTGCGACGGGTTGAAGAAGTTGACGACCGACGCGAGCATCTGCCCGATCAGGCTGCCGGCGCGCTGGATGATGCCGTTGGCCGCCGTGTCGCCGCCGCGGCTGGCCTGGCCCACGTCGATGGCGTCGATGCGGCCATGCACGCGCAGGCACTCGGCGAGCGCCGCGCTTTCGCCGGCCTCCGCTGCCTGTACGGCCATGCGCGTGATGGCGGGGCCTGCGGCCATTGCTTCGACGCAGCCGAGGTTGCCACAATGGCAACGCGGGCCTTCCTGGTCGACGCAGATGTGGCCGACGTCGCCGGCGGAACCGGCTGCACCGCGGTACACCTCGCCGTGGCAGACGATGCCGCAGCCGATGCCGGTGCCGATCTTGATGACGAGGAAGTTGTTCAGCGAGCGCTTGAGCCGCCACAGTTCGCCCAGCGCCATGAGGTTCACGTCGTTGTCGACGAAGACCGGCGCGGCGTAGTCTTCGCGCAGGTAGTCGCGGATCGAGAAGCCGTCCCAGGCCGGCATCAGCGGCGGGTTCACAAGCTGGCCGATCTCGAAGTTCACGGGGCCGGGCACGCCGATGCCGATGCCGAGCACGTCCTTGGCGCTGCAGCCGCAGCGTGCCAGCAGCTCACGCATCAGGATGCGCACGCGCGCCAGCACGACGGTCGGGCCTTGGCGCACGTCGGCGGATTCTTCGTGCTGGGCCAGCACCGTGAGGTCGGGGCGCAGCACGGCCACGTCGAGGCTGGTGGCACCGATGTCGATGCCCACGAGCACGCCGAGCCCCGAGTGGAGCTGGAGGTTTTCCGCGCGGCGCCCGCCCGAGGAACGTTGCAGGCCGGCTTCGGCGAGCAGGCCCTGGTCGACGAGACCGGCAATCAGGCCGTTGGCCTTGCTCTTGGAGAAGCCCAGCTGTTCGGCCATGGCATGGCGCGAGCCGCCGGCCGACCAGAAGGTCGTTTCCAGCAAGCGCATTTCATCGGTGGTGATGCCACTCCAACGTGCCACGTCTTGTCTCCGTGTTCTTTTCTTATCTTCGCGTCGAATACTAGGGGCAGGGCTTCAGCCAGACAAGGCTGAACTTCGACCATATTCAGATCGAAGATGGCTGCAATCGGCCGCGGAAAGGCCCAGACGCAAAAAAGCCGCCCGAGGGCGGCTTCTTCCGAGCAGAGAGAGGGGCTCCTGCTTACTTCTTCTGGCGGTACTTGCGCAGCGCCGCGATCTGGGCGGCCATCACGGCCAGTTCCGATTGCGCCATCGCGATGTCGATGTCGCTCTTCGCGTTCTTCAGGGCTTCTTCCGCCGCGGCCTTGGCCTGGTTGGCCTTCTCGTCGTCGAGGTCCTTGCCGCGGATCGCGGTGTCGGACAGCACGGTGACGGAATTGGGCTGCACTTCGAGAATGCCACCCGCCACGAAAACGAACTCTTCCTTGCCGTCAGCCGTTTCGATGCGCACCGCGCCGGGGCGGATGCGCGTGATCAGCGGGGTGTGACGCGGATAGATGCCGAGCTCACCGGCTTCACCGGGCAGCGCGACGAACCTGGCTTCGCCCGAGAAGATCGACTCTTCCGCGCTGACCACGTCGACGTGAATGGTGTTTGCCATCTGAGTTCCTATGTCGCCTTAGGCGATTTTCTTGGCTTTTTCGAACGCTTCGTCGATGCCGCCGACCATGTAGAACGCTTGTTCCGGCAGGTGGTCGGCTTCGCCGTTCACGATCATCTTGAAACCACGGATGGTTTCGGCCAGCGGCACGTACTTGCCAGGCGAGCCCGTGAACACTTCGGCCACGTGGAACGGCTGCGACAGGAAACGCTGGATCTTGCGAGCGCGGGCCACGGCCAGCTTGTCGTCAGGCGCCAGTTCGTCCATGCCCAGAATCGCGATGATGTCGCGCAGTTCCTTGTAGCGCTGCAGCGTGCCTTGCACGGCGCGGGCCACGTTGTAGTGCTCTTCGCCGACCACGTTCGGGTCGAGCTGGCGCGAGGTCGAGTCCAGCGGGTCCACGGCGGGGTAGATGCCCAGCGAGGCGATGTCACGCGACAGCACCACGGTGGAGTCCAAGTGGGCGAAGGTGGTGGCGGGCGACGGGTCGGTCAAGTCATCCGCAGGGACGTACACGGCCTGGATCGAGGTGATCGAGCCGACCTTGGTCGACGTGATCCGCTCTTGCAGGCGGCCCATTTCCTCGGCCAGCGTCGGCTGGTAGCCCACGGCAGAAGGCATGCGGCCCAGCAGTGCGGACACTTCGGTACCGGCCAGCGTGTAGCGGTAGATGTTGTCCACGAAGAACAGAACGTCACGGCCTTCGTCGCGGAACGACTCGGCGATGGTCAGGCCGGTCAGCGCCACGCGCAGACGGTTGCCCGGGGGTTCGTTCATCTGGCCGTAGACCATGGCGACCTTCGAGTCTTCGAGCTTCTCGAGGTTCACCACGCCGGAGTCGGCCATCTCGTGATAGAAGTCGTTGCCTTCGCGGGTACGTTCACCCACACCGGCGAACACCGACAGACCCGAGTGAGCCTTGGCGATGTTGTTGATGAGTTCCATCATGTTCACGGTCTTGCCCACGCCGGCGCCGCCGAACAGACCCACCTTGCCGCCCTTGGCGAACGGGCACACCAGGTCGATCACCTTGATGCCGGTTTCCAGCAGGTCTTGCGACGGCGACAGTTCGTCGTACGCGGGGGCCTTGCGGTGGATCGAGGCGGTGAGTTCCTGGCTGACCGGGCCGCGCTCGTCGATGGGCGAGCCCAGCACGTCCATGATGCGGCCCAGCGTGGCCTTGCCGACCGGCACCGTGATGGAGGCACCGGTGTTGGTCACGATCAGACCGCGGCGCAGGCCGTCGGACGAGCCCAGTGCAATCGTGCGCACGACGCCGTCGCCGAGCTGCTGCTGCACTTCGAGGGTCAGCGCGCTGCCTTCGAACTTCAGAGCGTCGTAAATCTTCGGCATCTGGTCGCGCGGGAACTCCACGTCGACCACGGCGCCGATACATTGGACAATTTTTCCTTCAGCCATGGCGTTTCCTTCTGGATCTCAATAATGTTGCGACAGGTTCTTGCAGAAGCGTCCTTGTGCCATCGCGGGCCGCTTTTGCAAGAATGCCGGACGGGCCGGCACCCTTGAATGGTTCAGATCGGCGACAGGGCGCGCAGAGCGCACCCGGTCAGCCGTGCAGATGCATCGCCTCGATCACACGCCCGCGGCAGCGGCCGCGCCGGACACGATTTCGGAGAGTTCCTTCGTGATGCCGGCCTGACGGGTCTTGTTGTAGACCAGCTTCAGCTCGCTGATCACATTACCCGCGTTGTCGGTCGCAGCCTTCATGGCCACCATGCGCGCCGAATGCTCGGACGCCATGTTCTCGGCCACGGCCTGGTACACCAGCGATTCCACGTAGCGCACCAGCAGCTCGTCGATCACGCTTTGCGCGTCGGGTTCGTAGATGTAGTCCCACGAATGATGTCCCGGGTCGGTCTGCAGCGTCTCGGCCTTCAGCGGCAGCAGTTGCTCCACCATCGGCTCTTGCTTGATGGTGTTGATGAACTTCGTGTAGCACAGGTACACAGCCGACAGCTTGCCTTCGGCGTAGGCGTCGAGCAGCGTCTTGACAGGTCCGATGAGCTTGTCGAGATGCGGCGTGTCGCCCAGCTGCGTCACATGGGCCACCACGCGGGCGCCGATGCGATTCAGGAAGCCCAGGCCCTTGCTGCCGATGGCAACCGACTCGACCACGTTGCCTGCAGACTGCGCTTCGCGCAGCTTGGTCGTGACAGCACGAAGCAGGTTGGTGTTCAAGCCGCCGCACAGGCCCTTGTCGCTGGTCACGATGATGAAACCGACGCCCTTGGCCTCGGTCGTCTTCATGAACGCGTGGGTGTACTCCGGATTCGCCTTGCCAAGGTTGGCCGCGATGTTGCGGATCTTTTCGCTGTAGGGGCGAGCGGCGCGCATGCGTTCCTGCGCCTTGCGCATCTTGGAAACCGAGACCATTTCCATGGCCTTGGTGATCTTCTTGGTGTTTTCCACCGATTTGATCTTGCCGCGGATTTCCTTACCAGCTGCCATGAGAGCTCCTTCTTGCGTCGATCAAGGCGTCGATCAGGCGAACGACTTCTTGAACGCGGTGACGGCGGCCGTCAATTCGGCTTCCGCTTCCTTGTCGAGCGCCTTGGACTTCTCGATCTTGTCGAGCAGCGGGGCGTAGCTGGACTTCAGGAATTGATGCAGGCCGTGTTCGAACGGCAGCACCTTCTTGATGTCGAGGTCGTCCATGAAACCCTTGTTCACGGCGAACAGCGTCGCGCCCATCAGCGAGATCGGCAGCGGGCTGTACTGGGACTGCTTGAGCAGTTCGGTCACGCGGGCACCGCGGTCGAGCTGCTTGCGGGTGGCTTCGTCCAGGTCGGAAGCGAACTGCGCGAACGCAGCCAGTTCACGGTACTGCGCCAGGTCGGTACGGATACCGCCGGACAGGCCCTTGATGATCTTCGTCTGAGCCGACGAACCCACGCGCGACACCGAGATACCGGCGTTGATGGCGGGGCGGATACCTGCGTTGAACAGGCTCGTTTCCAGGAAGATCTGGCCGTCGGTGATCGAGATCACGTTGGTCGGAACGAAAGCGGACACGTCGCCGGCTTGCGTTTCGATGATCGGCAGTGCGGTCAGCGAACCGGTCTTGCCCTTGACTTCACCCTTGGTGAAGGCTTCGACGTAGTCGGCGTTCACGCGGGCTGCGCGTTCGAGCAGGCGGCTGTGGAGATAGAACACGTCGCCGGGGTAGGCTTCGCGGCCTGGCGGGCGGCGCAGCAGCAGCGACACCTGGCGGTAGGCCACGGCTTGCTTGGACAGGTCGTCATAGACGATCAGCGCGTCTTCGCCGCGGTCGCGGAAGTACTCGCCCATCGTGCAGCCCGAGTAGGCCGACACGTACTGCATGGCGGCCGATTCCGAAGCGGAAGCGGCGACCACGATCGTGTAGTCCATGGCACCGGCTTGTTCCAGCGAGCGCACCACGTTCTTGATCGACGAAGCCTTCTGGCCAATGGCGACATAGATGCACGTCACGCCCTGGCCCTTCTGGGCAATGATCGCGTCGATGGCGACGGCCGTCTTGCCGGTCTGGCGGTCGCCGATGATCAGCTCGCGCTGGCCACGGCCGATCGGCACCATCGAGTCGATGGACTTCAGGCCGGTCTGCAGCGGCTGGTCGACGGACTTCCGTGCGATCACGCCCGGAGCGACCTTTTCGATCACGTCGGTGAGCTTGGCGTTGATGGGACCCTTGCCGTCGATCGGCTGGCCCAGTGCGTTCACCACGCGGCCGATGAGCTCGGGGCCCACCGGCACTTCCAGAATGCGGCCCGTGCACTTCACGGTGTCGCCTTCGGAGATGTGTTCGTATTCACCCAGAATCACGGCGCCGACCGAGTCGCGCTCGAGGTTCAGGGCCAGGCCGAACGACGGCGTGCCGTCGGCGCTCGGCGGGAACTCGAGCATTTCGCCCTGCATGGCGTCCGACAGGCCGTGCACGCGCACGATGCCGTCGGTCACCGACACCACGGTGCCTTCATTGCGGATGTTGGCGCTGACCCCGAGGCCCTCGATGCGGCTCTTGATCAGTTCGGAAATTTCTGCGGGATTGAGT
Organism: Variovorax pasteuri; assembly: GCF_051216435.1. Classification (NCBI taxonomy): domain Bacteria; kingdom Pseudomonadati; phylum Pseudomonadota; class Betaproteobacteria; order Burkholderiales; family Comamonadaceae; genus Variovorax; species Variovorax pasteuri. The sequence goes on along the minus strand of NZ_JBPJZS010000010.1, from coordinate 98,133 downwards.
TGCATGACTCTTTCCTTCTTTCTTTGTAAGGCGATGGAGACCGTCAGGCCGCCAGCGCAACTTTCATTTGTTCAAGGCGCGCTTTGACGGAGGTGTCGAGCACCTCGTCGCCGACCACCACACGAATGCCGCCGATCAGTTCCGGCTCTTGCTGGACCGTGACCTGCAACTTGCGGCCGAAACGCTTTTCGAGCGCGGCCGACACGGTGGCCAAGGCCGCCGCGTCGATCGGGAAGGCGCTGTAGACCACGGCGTCGGACGAACCGCTCTTCGCGTTGGCCAGTGCCCGGAACTGCTTCGCAATTTCCGGCAGCACCGAAAAACGCCCGTTCTCGAGGAGTGCGGACAGGAAGTTCTGGGCAGGAGCGGCCAGAGGTGCACCGAATGCACCAGTGACCACGCCGATCACCTGTTCGGCCGTGGCCTTGGGGTTGTCGGCGAACTGCTGGAGCTCCGGATTGGCCGCGATGGCGGCAATCTTTTCAAGCCAGGCGCTGGTTCCGGCGACGTCGGACGACGACGCCTTGAAGAGCGCATCGGCGTAGGGGCGTGCAATGGTGGCGAGTTCTGCCATGGCTTCTATCAGAGTTCGGTCTGCAGACGAGCGAGCAAATCGGCGTGGACGCCTGCATTCACTTCCTTGCGCAGAATCTGCTCTGCGCCCTTGACGGCCAGTGCGGCAACCTGCTCGCGCAGTGCTTCACGGGCCTTCAGTGCCTGCTGGTCGGCTTCGACGCGGGCGGCTGCAACGATCTTGTTGCCTTCCTCGGTCGCGCGGGCCTTGGCCTCTTCAACGATGGCCTGGGCGCGACGTTCGGCGTCGGCAAGACGTTGTGCGGACTCGTTGCGTGCCTGGCCCAGTTCGGCTTCCACGCGCTTGTTGGCGGCGGACAACTCGGACTTGGCCTTGTCGGCGGCAGCGAGGCCTTCGGCGATCTTCGCAGCGCGGTCGTCCAGCGCTTTCGCGATCGGCGGCCACACAAACTTCATCGTGAACCCGACCAAGATCAGGAACACGATCATCTGAACGATCAGGGTACCGGTAATGCTCACTTTTTACCCTCTCTTTGGGATTGAATGCGAAGCCATTCCGCAGTGGGGAACGACGACACGGGTCCGAGGAGAAAGACTTACTTCGGCAGGTTGGCGATCTGAGCCAGGAACGGGTTGGCCGTTGCGAACCACAGAGCGATACCGGTGCCGATAATGAAAGCGGCGTCGATCAGACCAGCCAGCAGGAACATCTTGGTTTGAAGTTCGCCCATGAGTTCAGGCTGACGTGCGGCCGACTCGAGGTACTTGCTGCCCATGATGCCGATGCCGATACATGCGCCCACAGCGCCCAGACCGATGATCAGGCCGGCGGCCAGTGCAACAAAGCTAATAACTTCCATGATGACTCCTAGAGGACTTTGGTTGAAGAGAAAACAAAAAACAGAAACGAAAACGGATGATCAGTGGTGATCGTGGGCCTGGCCGATGTAGACCAGCGTCAACATCATGAACACGAAGGCTTGCAGCGTGATGATCAGGATGTGGAAGATGGCCCAGGCCGTACCCGCAACGATGTGGCCGATGGCCAGGCCGATGCCGGTCGCCGACATGGACCAGGCACCGCCCATCAGGGCAATCAGCAGGAAGATCAGTTCACCGGCGTACATGTTGCCGAACAACCGCATGCCGTGCGAGACCGTCTTGGCGACGAACTCGATCATCTGCATGGCGAAGTTGAAGGGGTACAGCGCCCAGTGGTTGCCGAAGGGTGCGGTGAACAGCTCGTGGATCCAGCCGCCGGCGCCCTTGATCTTGATGTTGTAGTAGATGCAGATCAGCAGCACGGCCACGGACATGCCCATGGTCACCGAGAGGTCGGCGGTGGGCACGACGCGCAGGTAGGCGTGGTGCGGGTCTTCGCCGGCAATGTGGAAGATCTTGGCCCAGATCGCCGGGAACAAATCGACCGGGAACAGGTCCATTGCATTCAGCAGGAAGATCCAAACGAAGATCGTGAGCGCCAGCGGAGCGACGAACTTGCGGCTCGTGGCGTTGTGAACGATGCCCTTGGCCTGCTGGTCGACCATTTCGACGAGCAGTTCGACAGCCGCTTGAAAACGACCAGGAACACCCGAAGTGGCCTTGCGGGCAGCCAGCCAGAGCAGCCAGCAACCCAGCACGCCGAGCACGATCGAGAAGAAAAGAGAGTCGAAATTGAAAACAGTCAGGTCCGCAACACCTCCAGGCTTGGAGCTTTGCAGGTGCGTCAAGTGGTGAACGATGTATTCACCCGCGGTCTGACCATGTTCCGCAGCGTTTTCAGCAGCCATTCCGTTACTCGTCTCTCTGTTTCCGGCGCCGGGGCGAGAACATCACCGCCAACCAGGCCGCCTTCATTGTCACCACCAGGCCGACCAGCATTGCTGGCCAGCTCAGCGCCGTAATCAGCCTTGGCGCAGCGATCAGCATCGCCACCGACAAGGCCATCTTGACCATTTCCCACAGGAAGAATCCGAACACAGCCGTGCCCGGATTCAAGGAAGAAAACCGACCGGTCAGCCCGCGTGCGAAAACCGCCGATGGAACAACCACCGCGATCGCACCGTAAGCGGCGGACCAACCCAGATTTTGCCTCCCCGTCAGTCCCCAGATGGCCAAAGCCACCACCAGACCGACAACCAACTGACCCGCGACCACCCGCCATGGGGAGATCGAAGGGTTCTTTGCACGCAGCTCACGCGCCTCATCGGCGGTCAGCGGCTTGAATTCTGCGTCGAGGTCTTCAGCGACCTCCGAGTCTTGTCGGGCGATTGTTTTCATTTCGAATGAAGCCCGGATGACGACCCAGAATCTACAAAGCCATTGATTATAAGTAAAAACCCAAGCGCTCCCGCCATCCGGCGTGTCTCGCATGCAAATCGGTGTCGGATTCCCTGACGCGAACCCGACGCGGCACGGCCAACCATAATTCCGGCATGCACCCTATCACCGACGCCCTGCCCGCCACGCTTTGTTACCTCGATGGCGAATACACCGCCCTGCGCGACGCGAAGATCAGCGTACTCGACCGCGGCTTCATCTTCGGCGACGGCATCTACGAATACGTGCCCGTCTACTTCGGCCAGCCCTTCTGCTTCGAGGAGCACATGGCACGCCTGGCCCGTTCGCTCACCGAGCTGCAGATCGACAACCCGCACTCGCTCGACCAGTGGCGCGACATCGTCATGCGCCTGGTCGCGCCGGGTGGCGACGCACCGCAGTCCGTGTACTTTCAGGTGACGCGCGGCGTGGCGCCGCGCGACCATGCGATGGTGCGCGGCCTGCGCCCCACGGTGTTCGTCATGGTGAACCCGCTGCCGCCCATCTCCGAGGCCGTGCGCGCCAAGGGCGTGGCCTGCGTCACCGCGGCCGACTTCCGCTGGCAGAAGGCCCACATCAAGAGCACCAGCCTGCTGGGCGCCGTGCTCGCGCGGCAGATCAGCGTCGAAGCCGGCGCCACCGAAACCATCATGTTCCGCGACGAATGGCTCAGCGAAGCCTCGTCGAGCAACGTGTGGATCGTGAAGGACGGCCAGCTGATGGGCCCACCCAAGGACAACCTGGTGCTCACCGGCATCCGCTACGGCCTGTTCGAGCGCCTGTGCCAGGAGCGCGGCATTCCGTTCGCGCTGCGCCGCATCTCGCGCGACGAGGTGTTCGGCGCCGACGAGCTGATCATTTCCTCGGCCAGCAAGGAACTGCTGCCCGTGGTCACGCTCGACGGCCAGGCTATTGGCAACGGCCGACCCGGCCCCATTTACGACAGCTTGTACAAGGCCTACCAGGAGGCCAAGGTACGCAACGCACAGAAGCACGGAGCCCCGGCATGACCGACAACGACACGACCCCCATCGAGACCCCCGCGATCCCCGATCCGCGCAAGGAATCGCTGATCGAGTATCCCTCGCAGTTCCCCATCAAGGTGATGGGCGTGAAGGCCGACGGCTACGTGCACGCGATCACGCAGATCGCCGAGCAGTTCGACCCGACCTTCGACGCCACCACCGTCGAGCTGCGCGACAGCAAGGGCGGCAACTACCTGGGCGTGACCATCACCGTCACGGCCACCAGCCGCGAACAGCTCGACGACCTGTACCGCGCACTGTCCGCGCACCCGCTGGTCAAGGTCGTGCTTTGAGCCTGCGCCGGCGGTTCGCTGCGGCGGCACTGTGTGCCAGCGGCCTCCTGGCCGCCCGCAAGGCGAAGGCCCTGCCATGACCGACACCACCGCTGTCCCCCCCGCCATCGAACGGCATCCGCTGGGCCGCGTCGGCTACGCAGACACCTTCGCGGCCATGAAGCAATTCACGCTGGAGCGCACGCCGGACACGCCCGATGCGCTATGGATTTGCGAGCATGCCCCGGTCTTCACCCAAGGCGTGGCGGGCAGGCAGGACCACATCCTGAACCCCGGCGACATCCCGGTCGTGCAGACCGACCGCGGCGGCCAAGTCACCTTCCACGGCCCCGGCCAGGTGGTGGTGTACCCGTTGATCGACCTGCGCCGGGCGGGGTATTTCGTGAAGGAGTACGTCTACCGCATCGAGGAATCGGTGCTGCGCACGCTGGCCCATTTCGGCGTGACCGGCCACCGCGTGCCCAGTGCGCCGGGCATCTACGTGCGCCTGGACGACCCGTTCTCCCATGCGGCGCTGACCGGCCCGCTGCCCGCCGGCGACCCCTTCCGCGGCCTGGGCAAGATCGCCGCGCTGGGCATCAAGGTGAGCCGCCACGCGACCTACCACGGCGTGGCGCTGAACGTCGCCATGGACCTCGAACCCTTCTCGCGCATCAACCCTTGCGGCTATGCGGGGCTGCAAACGGTCGACCTTTCTACAATCGGCATCCAAACCACATGGGAAGAAGCTGCCCGGGTCCTGAGCCAAAAACTCACCACCTACCTGGCGCCCTAGCAATCCAATGAGCACCATCGAAGTCGTCCCGTCCCCCGTAGTGAGAGAGGCCCAGAGCGCCGAAAACTACAACCCCCTGGCCAAGCAGAAAGCCGCCGCCAAGCTCTCGCGCATCCCCGTCAAGGTGGTGCAGAGCGGCGAAGTGCTCAAGAAGCCGGAGTGGATCCGCGTGAAGGCCGGCAGCCCGACCACGCGCTTCTACGAGATCAAGCAGATCCTGCGCGAGAGCAACCTGCACACCGTGTGCGAAGAGGCCTCCTGCCCGAACATCGGCGAATGCTTCGGCAACGGCACCGCCACCTTCATGATCATGGGCGACAAGTGCACGCGCCGCTGCCCGTTCTGCGACGTGGGCCACGGCCGCCCCGACCCGCTGGACAAGGACGAGCCGCTCAACCTGGCCAAGACCATCGCCAAGCTGCGCCTGAAGTACGTGGTGATCACCAGCGTGGACCGCGACGACCTGCGCGACGGCGGCAGCCAGCACTTTGTCGATTGCATCACCCACATCCGCGAGCTCTCGCCGATGACGCAGATCGAAATCCTGGTGCCCGACTTCCGCGGCCGCGACGACCGCGCGCTCGAGATCCTGAAGGCCGCGCCGCCGGACGTGATGAACCACAACCTCGAAACCGCGCCCCGCCTCTACAAGGAAGCGCGCCCCGGCAGCGACTACCAGTTCAGCCTGAACCTGCTGAAGAAGTTCAAGGCGCTGCACCCGAAGGTGCCCACCAAGAGCGGCATCATGGTCGGCCTGGGCGAGACCGACGAAGAGATCCTGCAGGTGATGCGCGACATGCGCGCCCACGACATCGACATGCTGACCATCGGCCAGTACCTGTCGCCGTCGGGCTCGCACCTGCCGGTGCGCCGCTACGTGCACCCCGACACCTTCAAGATGTTCGAGGAAGAGGCCTACAAGATGGGCTTCAGCCATGCCGCCGTCGGCGCGATGGTGCGCTCCAGCTACCACGCCGACCAGCAGGCCCATGCGGCCCAGCTGGCTGACAGCAACCAGAAGTGAGTGAGAAATACCAGAAGTCGATGAGAATTTTCAGAAGTATTTGAGAATCTCCAGAGGGAAACGCGTTGGGAGCAGGGTTCACTTTTCCCAAGCCACTGGAACCGATCGATTCGAAGATCAAGGTTTCGGCGTTTCCCGAAGGTCCCCAGTTGTGGCGCATCGACTGGTTCGGCCCTATCGCCTATCCAGACCGCTACGGACGCAATCGCCAGCCGTCCGTTCTGGTCTTTCTCTCCCACGTAGATCCTCAGTCGCGCACCTACGAAGGCCAGGGACACCACAGCCAGCAGAAAAAGGTGTGGGTCTCCGTCGGCACCACGATGATGCTGCGCATCGGCGACGTCTGGAAAGACCAACGACCGCACTTCGAGCCGCCGCACACGAGCGAGACATTTCGCGAGCTGGCCATTAACTCGTCGACGCATTCCCTGGTGAAGGCCGGCTCAGGGAGAGCGGATGGCAGCTTCCTGCTGCCGATGGACGAGCACCCCTGGCACATGAACAACACACACTCCTACTGCGCACAGGTGGAGATGCCTTCGGGGAAATCGCTGCTGATTCCGTGCATGGAGCTCATCCGCTTCTACTTTGGCTCCTCCAGTACGCTCCTGTCCAAGCTGTTTTCTCCTCCTCTCTCGCCGGAGATGCTGTACAGCGCCTGCGGCTACGACGAGTACGGCAAGCTCGTGATCACTCTGGCGGATTTCCTGCCTGCTGCCAGCGCGGAAGACATCGCCAGAATCGCCACCAGCAAGATCGCCTTCCATGCCGCGCAGTTGGTTGGCAGCTCGTGTCAACAAGCCTCGGCCATTGGCCAGGAGATCTACCCCATGGCGAGGTTTCCCTTCGAGGGAAAGACCGACCTGAAAGTCGCCGGAAGATGGCTCGATCCACAGGGTTCGGGCACGTTCCTGGTCTATCGGATCGAGTCCTGCAGCCACCAGTTCCCGTTCAAGGCGCTCAAGTACCAGCTCAGCACCTTGCAGAAGCCAAGGTACAAGCCGGGCCCCGAGCATCGGGCAGCCCAGGCCGCCGCCAACGGCGCTAGCGCAAGCACGAGACCTGCCAAAGACCCCAGCTTGGTCGAAACGGACGCATCGAAGTCGCTGAGCCCTCAGGCATTTCGCAGGCCTGCGACACGCAAGTTCACGGATCTAGAAAACAAGCGTGTATGGGGATCATCGATCGCCAAGGAGTTGCCCGTCGAACAGGAGGCCGGACGAACACATCCGTCCGTGGAGGCACACGCGGTGGGGGAGCCAGGTTCCGATGAGCGAATTCGGCCCGCCGAATTGACCGAGGCGCCGGAAAGTCGCGTCCTTCAGATACCCCCGCCGCCGTTCGCAAGGGTGATGCTGCAGGCCATGGAGCTTCAGCAGGCTGTCAGCGTCGAGTTGCTGACCACCACGCGCGACGGCTCAAACGTCGTCCCGCTGGAGCTCTTGTCCGATGAGGACGGCGTCATCGCAGATGAACTCATCGTCAGGGACGGATTCAGGCACCGGCCCAGGCGCGCGATCGCTTTCGCTCTTCGAGCTCCGGAAGGCGGCAAGGCCCTGATGTGCATCGTCATCGAGGCCGAAACCATCTTCCCGCTGATGTACCCGATTCAATCCACGGAAGAGACCGCCATTGATGTGAATGCAGCATTCGAAATCGCGTTCAGCTACTGCGCAGCGGACTTCATGCACGCGCAAGCCAACGTCACGACCGGCTTGCCCGAGCCAGGCTTCAAAGTCGCGGTCACCGCTGCCGAAGCGACTCAGCGCCTCGCAACCTGGATCACCAGCCTTTTCAATCGGCCAGACTAGAAGCGAAGAATTGGCGATGACCCCAGTGGCTTCCGCTGAAACGTGACCGGCGGTTGCCAGGCCGGAGGAAGGAAATAGCTGCGAGGAAGCAGCTCGTGCTTCGGCGTCTCGACAACGCGAGGCTTTGCGACAACGGCAAGCTGCCTCTTCGGCCGCTGTCGCAGGCAGGTCTGCACCAACGCGTCGATCTCATCGATGCTCAGGACCTGCGCCAGTTTCTTTGCCAGGCCTTCCCGGTTCTTGCTGGCCGTGCCCTTTTGCAGGCCCAGCGTGGTCAGCTTGCCAATCGCCTCCTCCCGCCAGAGCATTCTGGCCAGACGCACGGGGTCACGCGCCGGATTGGGTCGTGCTGACCGCACGCAACGCATGGCCAGGTCGCCCCACAGTCCGCAGGCTACCCACACACCCCACCATTCGGGCACTGCGGTCACGACATCGTTCACGTGCGACGGGACAGTGGCCACATTGGCGAAGCCGCAGACAGCGCCGTAGGCCTCAGCTTGGGCAGGCAATCGCGTCACCCGGTCCTTGCCGGCCTTGATTTCGAAGCCCGTCAGCGAGGCGCCCGTCACGACCAAGTCGGCCCGCACGGCCAACTCGAGGCCCGGAGGAAGGCAGAACTCCTCGAGCACGAGTTCATCAGCCTGCCACGCATCAGCCCCCTTGAGTAACGCACGAAGCTGCGCATCGTGCGCCACGGCGCCCTCGTCCAGAGGAAATTTCAGGAACGGGTGGGAGATGCAGTTCATACATGCAAATATGCAATAATTTATGCATGAACGTCAATGTTGTGCTGCAACGAATTCGCCAGGCCATGGCGGAGAAAGATCTCAGACAGATTGATATCTCTAGAGAGTTAGGGATCCCTCAGCCGACCCTCAGTCGATCGTTTTCCCAGGCGGTCACGGTCACCCCGACACATCGAAAAATATGCAAATATCTTGAAATATCGATAACCGAGGACGTGAACGGCGCGGGGGCGCAGGCGCTGCACCAGGCGGTACTGGACGCATGGGATGGCACCGAGCGCCATGCTCAGGCGCTTGCCAATCTTGTGCGGGCAGCTGCCCGAGCTTCTGCTGTCTCTTCCGCATGGGGTAAGTCGTCATGACTCAGCACGCAGCGATATTTCTCAAGCACACCTTCGTCACCGACACCACAGAAACGCAGCGCGCAGGTCCGGACGAGCGAACCGGGCCGAAGGCGTCGGCCAAGCGGAGCAAGGGAACGATGAAAACCCAAAGGGGCTAGATGGCCATGGGGGCTCGATACGCACGCGCGACAGCGCACCCGGCCGTTGCCTCCCTTGACCGGAGACGCTCGGAATCGGCTACCGTTGTGACCCGTTAAATCCAGCAGCACGGAACCTCGGATGAGCACCACCCCAACGACAACAGAGACACGCGTGGCCGTCTTGGTCGACTGCGACAACGTGCCGCCCGACATCCTCGAGCACGCGCTACGCATGGTGGCGCAGTTCGGCCGGGTCGTGCTTCGCCGCGGCTACGGCAACCAGGGCACGCTGGCGAACAAGTGGCAGGACGCGCTGGTGCGCCTAGCCTTCACCCCCTGCTTACAGTATCAATACGCCGCCGGCAAGAACACCGCCGACATCGCCCTGGCACTGGACGCGCTGGAGGCGCTCTTCGATCGCCGGGCTGACACCTTCTGCCTCGTCACCAGCGATTCCGATTTCGCCTACCTGTGCCGCAAGCTGCGCGAGCGCGGCGCCACCGTGTGCATCGTCGGCGAGCCCAAGACGCCCGACGCCCTGCGCAACGCCAGCGACCAGTTCTTCGAATGGACACGACCCGAGCCTCCGGCAGAAGCGGTCGTCGAGGCTGCGCCGAAGGCCCCCGCAAAGACAGAGCCGACCAAGGCCGAGCCGCCGAAGCAGGAACCGCCCAAGCCGGCGCCGAAACGCCGGCCGCGCTTCCTCGTCGAGGCCGTGGCACTGCTGGCCAGCGACACGTCCGAAGGCAAGGTCGGCCTGGGCGTCCTCGGCCAGTACCTCAAGCGCACCGACCCCGCCTTCTCGCCCCAGACCTACGGCCACTCGGGACTGCTGAACATGGTCAAGACCTACGACCTGCTGGCGCCCCTGCAGGAAGAAGGCGGCCATTGGTCGGTGAGCCTGCTGCCCAAAGCAGAGGGTGCCGTGGAGGCTGACGTTCCACGCGCGTAAAAATCATCAGCGCAAAGGCCACTGCATCACGGGATGCATTCGCTTCGCCATGGCCGGAAACTGCCCCTGTCTCGCGAGGCCTTGCGATGAGATGATTCAGGCCGTTCTTCTTTCAAGACGATCAATGCCTCAAGTCAATTCGCCCCACCTTACTCCGACTCGAGCGCTCGACGTCATGCGCTCTTTATTTGCTGAAGCGAGGGCGTTGATAGAGAAAGAACTAGTGTCGGACGTTGTCCTCCACGAAAGCGATCATCTCGGCTTCATGGCCATGTGTTTCCTCTATAAACAGGCAGCTCATGCGAGATCGATCGAGATGCTTCTGGACGCTGAGCAGGACGTGGACGCAGCGACCATTTCCCGGACCATGCTGGAAGGTCTAATCCTCGTCGCCTGGGCGGCCGTCAAGCCTACAGAGCGTCCGCTTAGATGGAGAGCTTTCAGCCTGGTGAGCGACTGGAAGCTCTTGCAGCGGGGAGTCGCACCACCTTTCGGCACCCCGGAGGACAAGAAAGTTGAGTTGAAGCAGCGTTTGGAAGCACACCCTGAGTTCTTGACGTCTGGTGCGCGACGGGCAGGAGCTCAGGCGCTTTTCGACCCCTATCAGAACACCTGGTGCGTGAACGGGGACGGATCAAGAGTGGAACTGCGGACGATGGCAGAAGAAATCGGAGATCCCAACATGAAACAACTTTACGACGAGCTCTCGCAAGTTGGGCACTGGACGCCCCGGGGGGTCGCTATCAACATTGATCATTCGACGGAGAGGTCGACTCTAGCCTTCATGGATGAGAGCCTGGCGGCTAAAGCGTGTGGCACGGCCTTCAGTTCGCTGGTTCAGACGGCAGCACTGTTCTTTCATCATCATCGCGCCGAGCCTCATACGCGGCTGCAACAAATCATTGATTCATACGCCACTGCCCTGGTCAAGCGCGACTAGGAGGCCATTCGCTCCGACGAAGAACGCGTCCGTCAGGAGCATGCAGGATGTGGTGACGGCAGCGAACATGCTTCCAGCATAGCCCGTAGACGCAATCAGTCGAACTCGCCTGCCTGACGTGCCAGGCTCTCCCAAAGTGCCCCCAGGTTGCCCATAATCGATCCGCCGAAGGGATAGATGCTGCCCACCGCATCATTCGCGGCCTGAAGCGAGTTCTGTATGTCGCCCAGAGGGACGACGACCTCTTGATCCATGTGGTTGACCAATTGCGGACCGTTGCTCGTTCTGTCCCGACGAAATGAATATCGCGACCATGTGTGCTGCCCCTCGACAGCCTCGATCGCTGCGGCAGCCGACCGCAGAGCGTCAGGAACCACGCCCACCCCTAGTACCCGAGCCATTTCCTCAAGATCGGCGAGGAGCGCCACAAGGTCGTGGGAGCTGTCAGCGCGCTTGCGCTGGTCAGCATCCACTGGGAAGTTGGGTCTGGGTCTCCCAAGGTCTTCCCGATACTTCTGGACCGCCAAGCCCAGCTGGAGCGGAGCCTTGATGATGAGCTCAGCGGCGTGGCGTTGGAGGAAGAAGATGGGGAGCCCGTGGTGGTCCAGCGTTCGGTCGGCAATAGCAGTGCGCAGCAACGTATTGGCCGCCACCAAGTAGGCCTGGCCGTAGTTTGGGGTGCGAAACCCACCGAGTCTTGCGACAACGGCGGCGAGATCTTTCTCTGTCGACTCTGGAGCCTTGCCCCAGGTAAACACACCGGCTGGCTCATGCGTTTCAGTCAGGTAGAAGTCGAAAGGAAGTTTCGCCACAGACACTCCTCCAGAGTGAGGTTCATGAGAGCACCGCGCCGGCACAACGCCTCCGAAGAGGCCGGCCGACCCGCCCCCTATCCCAACTGTAGATGATCAGCTCTTGGCGCTCGGCCCGGTTGGCACCACCGCCCACCGTGTAGCCGATGGTCAGGCTCTCCATACCAAAGCCCACGTTCCCGCTTTGTTGATCCACGTTGCCGCCGGCATCGCCGATGGCCTGATCTACCTGATTCCATTGCCCTTCTGTCTTATGCTAGCCGCTCCAACAATGAGGAGCGGACATGACAACGGAAAACTTCCACGCAAGTGTTCAGTACGGCGATTTCAAAGGCACGGTGCAGGCCGACGGCCACGATCGAGTTGATTTCCGAGCGCATCTTGAGCAAAAGGGATTGATCAAGGAGAACGAGTTTCTCGTCGGCATCGAAGCTTGGTCGGGGGAGGTCACCGCACAGCCCAGTGACAAGCTTCTCCAAGTCACGGCGTTTCTGGCCGAAACACGCGACTATGACAGTGTCAAAGCCGCGGTCGACACCGGCAAGCCGTTGCCGGTACGTCGTGTCAAACTGGAGATGGCTCCCAATGTGTTCTTCGGTTTCTTCAAGCGCTTCAGCATCTCACTGTCCTCTCACGGCCTGATTGACGGCAAAGAAATCACCTTCGACGAATGACTAGCGGCAGCGCGATGGCGAGCGAGGTCCGCGTGCTTCTCGAAACTGTGCAGCTTCCGGCAGCACTTCTGGATAAGCTGGCACCCGGTTGTCGCGGATGCCTGGATTTTTCATGGCCCCCACCCGCCGATGAAGCGGCGCGTGGACGGTCCGTCTAGTATCCCTCGCGCCCACAAACAGCATGCGTATCGATCCTTTTGTCCGAGATTTGCCTAAATTCCAAGGCGACTTGGCCCGTGCCCTCGATTCCCGCGGCACGCGGCTGTACCTCGACACCTCAACCCTGATGTGGCTCGTACGGCTTTCACAGGCAGCGCGTTCCGATTTCATGGCCTGGTGCGCAGCACGGGACACGTTCGTCCCTGTCTGGGCTGCGCACGAGTTCCAACGGCATCTTTTGTTGGGGACTGTGCGTGCCAACATGGCCAAGGTGGTTGCGGAAACCGCCTCGAAGCAACGGGAGTTCGCACAGATTGCCGCCGAGCAGGCTGACGATGCGTTGTGTCTGGCCAAGGGCTACGGTCATCGCAGTGGTTACATCTCTGAGATTCAGCGATTGATGGCCGGTTTCTACCAACTTGGCCGGGTGCTGGAAGTCGACGACGAGCGTCTTCGGTCCGCGGCCGACGAGGTTGTTGAGTTCGTCAATCACCGAACCCTCGGCAGCGATTTGGACTCCATCATCGCGGAGCTCAGCACCACGGGCGACTTTCGTCTCGGTCACCGGGTGCCGCCCGGTTACAAAGACACCCACAAGGATGAGAACTTCCTCGGTGATGCAGTGATCTGGCGGGAGGTTCTTCAAGACGTTGAGCGCGTCACACAGAGAGGCGCCCAACCGCCAAGCCGGACCAAACGGGCTCGGCAAACGAACACCGTGGCGGGCGTGCTCATCTCGCGGGATGAAAAAACAGATTGGGTTTCGACCTCATTTGTGCGTAAGTCGGACGGCAACGTCGTGAAATCGGATCGCGAGCTCGAGCTTGACGTCGCGTTGCCTCATCCACTGCTGAGCCACGAGTTCGAGCGTCGAGGAGGATCTGCCTTTTTTCTCGTCCACCCCGCGGCACTTTCCGGCATCGTGGAGGGAATGCAGAAGAATGCAGGACTGCCTCCAACCGTCGTTGCGTGGCGCGCGGCCTCCCTGCGCCCTGACGTGCTCGAGAAGCTTCTGGCGCAGGCCGCCCAAGATGAGAAGAAGGCGCAGGCCATGAAGGCCAAAGCGACCACCCCCTTCGCCGCGCAGCCCACCGCTGCTCAGCCTACAAGCGCCCCCGCTCCTAGCTCGCAGCCTGCGGTGCCGCAAAAATTGGATCTGGGCGCGCTCTCCGCGCGCGACGTCATGCGAGGATCGATTGCCCAAAGTATCAAGGATTTTGTTGATGCGGGCTCTGATGGCCGCGACGAGCTACTTGGACGCTGGCAGCATTCGGTGACCGAGGGCACGTTGCCTGCCACCCGACTGGGCCGGATCCTCTGCGGCGTTGCTTCTGAAGCGAATGGGCTGGAGCTAGCCCAGGTCCCTGCGGCACTCGAAGCCCTCCAGCGGCTCCTGCCAAGGTTTGCAGACCAGTTGCTTTTGGGCTCGTTGTGTGCTGCCTTCTTCGACGAAACTGGCCGGTCGCTTCAGCAACCCCGCATCACGCTGGCCAGGGTACTGCTCCCCTTGGAAGACATGGCGTCCTCAGACGCCGCGTTCGTTGCGCTCCGGCGGATGTTGGACGATTTGGGTGTATCGCTGCCCTACCCGCCGGGATCAAAGCAGAAGATCAAGGTTGCCTGCACCGTCAGCCCGGCCACGTCGAGTCAGCCGGCCATACTGCAGGAACTGCGACTCGGGGGACAGGTGGTTCTGGTCGACGGATTGACGATTGATCATCCGCGTCGCCTGTCGGTTCTCCTCGGCACACCGCAGTCGCATCAATGCAAAGGGGCTCTTCTCCTCGGTCTGCTATCACGAGAGTACCTAGTCCCGGTGGCACGCCTCGAACCGTCCGGCCTCAGCGATGGCAAGGCCATTTCTTGGCGACCGGACGCGGGACTGCTACCCATAGACACAAATGCGCCCGAAGGTATTGGCGAACTGAATGACGAGGATCTTGCATGACTTCCGCAGCAGAGCAATCCAAGGTGGGAACAGAAGCCCCGACCGAGCCGCCGAAGGCTCCTATGCCCCACATCGGCTCATTCGTACTGGAGACTCTGACGCTCGGCATGTACGGCGACCCCCGTCACACGTTGCGAGAGTACGTGCAAAACGCGTTCGACTCTCTTCGTACCGCTAAGCGAACCAAACTGGTCAGCGACACTGGCCGGGTCGTCATCAGTTTCGATGAAGATGCCATCAGGGTGTTCGACAATGGCCCGGGAGTTCCGGCGGCGCAGGCATGGTCCACGCTTACGTCCATCGGGGCCTCGAAGAAGGAACGAAAGCGCGATGCGGGGTTTCGTGGGATCGGCCGGTTGGCCGGCATGGCCTACTGCAAGACGTTGACGTTCAGAACCCGATTTCCTGGCGAAGACACCGTCACCTCCGTCCGATTCGACTGCGAAGCTCTGATGGCCGCCATGAGCCCTGAGGATGGCAGTGACTTGGCACTCGGCGGTCTACTCCAGCGAGCGATCACGATGGTCAGCGAACCAGCGACCGCAGCAGACGAGCCCCACTTCTTCGAGGTGGTGCTCAGCGGCGTCGAAAAGACACATCCCGCGTTGCGTGATGTCTCCAAAGTGAAGGACTACTTGCGGGAGACATCCCCAGTGCCCTTCGATCCCAATTGGAAGTATGCAGCGGCCATCACCAAAGCTTATTCGGACCACTTCGGCGAGGCGATGGAGACGATCGATCTGACCTTGAAGACCGCAGATTCCGAGGAAAGGATCTACAAGCTATACGGTGACGAGTACGAGATCGACAAGGAGGTAGCTACGTTGACCGAGGTCACGTACACCTCCGATGCCAAGGCGGGCTTCTGGAGTTGGGTGGGCCGCCTTTCGGTGTCGGGAGCAGTCGTTGGAAACGGCGGAGGGCTGCGGGTGCGGTTGCGCAACATCCAGGTAGACGGAACCGACCTGATCGAGGAGCTCTTCGCTGAGATCAAGCCCTCGTACCGGCGGTTTACCTACTACTACATCGGAGAGATCCACGTCGATCCGGCCCGCGTAATTCCTAACGCGCGCCGAGACAATTTTGAGGAAACGGAAGAATGGCTCGATACCAAGGCGGTGATTCGAAACATCCTCCTCGACCCGTTGCGGCAGGACGCCTACAGCGAATCCAAGAAGGGCACCGAAGACGCCGCTAAGACGATCACCGATATCAACGACCTTGTCGTGGTCGCTAGCACCCTGGCCGAAGGTAATCGCGCAACATATGACCGCGTGGTCGACTTGATGACCAAGGCAAAGCGATTGCGGCGCCGCGCACTGGCAGCAAAAAAACGATACCCAGACGCATCGGCCGCCGTGGCAGTAGTGGCCGGTGCTGGAAGCGTCCCATCCCTGGCAGCGTTAGAGGATGCAGCAAAGGCCGTTGAAGACGTCGAAACTTCGGCGCGTATGCTGCTTGGGCAGCAACTGGACGACAACGGGCGACTGGACGCGCTGAAGGCACGGGTGCGCGAGCAAGCCATTCGGGAGGTGCTCGACGTGGTTCAGGTGTACGTCGATGCACCGACGTTCCAGCGCATCAAGAAGCACGTGCTGCGCAGCGAAGACTGACTGGCTCAAGGCCGCAGTGTTTTTTGGCGACAGTTGCGAAGACAAGAGGCCGCTCGCAAAGAGCACTCCCACCCGACCGGACCGTCGAGGCAGCCGCGCCGTCCGGGCGAGGTCGCGTAGCGCAATGCGCAGCGGCTGCAGCCACCAGCCGAAGTTTGGGATCGTCTCGCAATCGCACCGGCGGGCCTCCGGGATCGCAAGAATATCCGAGCTAGCCAGCCCCCGTTCCTTCGCTCGAAAGAATTTTCAATCGAAGTCTTGGATCAACCTGCGGAGGTCCTCTGGCTTGATCATCATGGCGTCCTCTACGGCGAGTTCTTCACTGTCGAATTGGGCAAACTGCGCAACGCGGTGCTTTTGCTCCAGCGAGAAATCGATGAATTCGTCGACGGTATTCTGTGCAATGAGTAGCACGATTTCGCAGTCGCGAGTCTGCGATATTCGGTGAATGCGATCTTGAGACTGCAGATAGTCCACGAGATTGAATGTGCGATCAAGATAGATCGCCAGGTTGGCCTCAGTGAGCGTGAGACCTTCCCGGGCGGCCGCAGGATTGGCGATCAGAATCCGCGTACCGGGGTCTGTTTTGAAGGCTTTAACCGCCCTGTCGCGCTCTTCGTTACGAATGGCCCCATGAATGCATACTGGGTTCCAGCGTGCATACCGCAGACGCAAGGCATTGATGTTTTCCACGAACGACGTCCAGATCAAGACCTTCTGCGCCGAGTCGTCCATCCGATCTGCCAGTTCACGGTCCAGTTGCAGAAACTTCGCCGGCGTTTCAATGTACGCCGCGTCGAGCATGGCCGGATTGCTTGCGAGTTGCGCCAAGCGCACGAGGCGCGCGAGGATCGCATCGGCGCGCTCCTCAGTGTCCTGACCATCCATGCCGCTCACCCACAGGGCCAGATCGACCTTCATGGCGGAGTACATCTGGGCCTGACGTCCTGTCAGGGCCACCGGCACACGCCGAAATTTCTTGGAGGGCAAGGACACCGCGGTGGCTTTTAGGCGCCTCAGGCTCTTGGTGGCCACGCGCGAACGCAACTGCTCGAGATTGCGGTACCCACTACTGGCTGATCCATAGGTCTGTTCGAATTGCTCGGCCGAATTTCCAAGCGCTTCCCCATCGTCAAGGAAGAGCATCTGGGACCACAGATCTTCAGGCTTGTTCGCAACAGGCGTTCCGCTCAGAATGTACCGTCGCGCCGCAAGACTTCGCAGGGCAAGCACCGCCTGTGTTGTCTTGGCTTCAGGTGTCTTGATGCGGTGGCTCTCGTCGAGCACGAGCGCTATTCGCTTGAAGCGAAGCAATGCCTTGAGCGACGCAAGCTCAGAGTCCACAGCTTCATAGTTGATTACGTAGAACGAGGACTTCAGATTTCTGAACGCCATGCGTCGTGCCGAGCGCCCGGCACCAAACACTGCATAGGTGCATGCTGAAAACTTCTCAATTTCCTGGCCCCAGTTGATCTTGAGGCCGTTAGGACAGATGATGAGCGCCGCGTCGATGCTGCGCTCAGTCATCTGCGCGCTCAACGCGTCGATCACCTGTTTGCTCTTGCCCAGGCCCTGCTCGTCAAACAGCGCCGCAGCCTTATTTTCACGCAGGAACTGCGTCCCCTCTGTCTGATGTGGAAGGTCAAGAGGTGGCTTGATGCTCGACATGTTCAGTGCTTCAGCAATATGGCAGGGACATGGATGCGCCTGACATTCGTAGCACGCAAGAGGCCCAAGTCGATCAGTACCCTGTCCAACGCATAAACAGCGCTGCGCGGAATGACCAGATAGAGCGTGCATGGCTTGCCACTGGACGATTGCAGGCTTGAGAGTTCGCGCAACTGCTTTCTCGTATGGGCATTGTCGACATCACGCTCGCTCTTGGCCTCCACGAAAGCCTCAATACCGTCTGAGGCATGCCAGCCGCTAGCGTCGGGGCGCACGCCTTGGATCACCGGCGGACGGGGAAAGCCGGCTGGGAGCCCGAGCCGGTCGACGCAGCCGTCGACGCCGGTCATGCTAAATCCGTCGGACAGCATGCGGCGCACGCCCCAGAGAACCAGCGCCTGATGTTGAGGGCTAGGCATGGACGGGCAAGCGCTGGTCGCGCCCGGATGATGCGCTCTGCGCATTGCGCTGGAATTGTTCCGCCGTGTCGACCACAGCCTCTAGTTGATGTTGCAGCTCCTTGAGAATACTCAACCTTTCGGGGCTCGCGGACAGTTCAATCAGTTCCTTAACGGTGAGCTGTTGGAGCCTCGCGTTAGTTTTCTCAAGCGTGACGTAGAACTCCTGCTCCCGCGGGTCGACCTTGCCCAGCAGCGCTTCCGCAGCGTCGAAGCCCTTCGTTTCAAGCAACTGCAACGCATCCTTGTTCTCGACCACCTTGGTCAAACGCCGCACCTTCATACCAGTGTCAACCTTGCCATCGCGCACCCAACGCGAGAAGCGCTCCTCCAGATCCGGAACTGCGGCGACCTGCTTGTTCAACTTGGTGTTCTTCAGGTATTCCAGAAAGTACGAATACTTGGACCGGTGCTCCGCATCGGTCGGGTCGTCAGTGATCGGAAAGTACATCCGGTCCATCATCTGAGCCGCCTGGACATGTTGGCGCACTTCATTGGCTGTCATGCGGTAGCGCTCGGCGACTTCCTCGTGGACAAGGCCGCTGTTCAGCAGCACGCGCATCTGAAGGGCCTTCTCGTATGGCGCCCATCCGCGCACCGAGCCCAAATGGATCTCGTTCAGCAGATCCTGTATTACGTTCTCTGGCGTGTCGGGGGCGATGCGCCAAGCGGGCATGCGGCCGAACCTCGGGTCGCCTGGGTTGTCTTCCTGCGCGGCGCGCATGGCGACTACGCGCCGGTTGCCCTCGGCGACCGTCAGGTCGTCGCGGATATAGATGGGTTCCTGAACGCCGCCGGACAGAACGATGGAACGCTTGAGGCCTTCCGTATCCTCTTGGCTTGTCAGCAACAGCGTGCAAGCAGGATCGTTGCGCATCTCGGCATCGAGCTGGCGCATCGAAAATCCCACCCGCGGGTTCGTGGTATCCAGTTGGACTTCGTTGGGATCGACCTCAACCAATGTCAGGCCAACGCCGACGCCTTGAATGTTGCGTGTGTAAGTCACCATGTTCTTCTCCTATACGCCATCACACATGTCAATGAACCTGTCCAGCGAATCGCGAAGGTTGCGCACGATCCGCTTGGCGCTTCCGACGTTGTCCTTTCGCACGCGTTGGATGTCCGGAAGCCGCGCCGCCTCAAGCGCGTTGGTCATCTCCACCATCTGCTTGAACAGCTCCGACGCAAGCTCCGGCTGATCCAGCTCAAGCACACTGCGCGCGCCTTCAAACCCGGACTGACGGAATGCGGCCAGAGCCGGCGGGCTCTTGACGATGTCTACAAGATCCCGAACATCCGCTGCCTTGGGCAATCTGCCTGAGCCCACCCAGTCAACGAATTCTGAAAGCGCCGCGTCCTCTGTCATGACCCATTCGCGCAGATCGGGTTGCTTGTACAGCTCCAGGAAGTGGGTAAACCGGTGGACTGCGCCGACGCCACCAAATTTAGGCAGGTACTGGTCCTTCATGGCCGAAAACGCACGCGTGCTGTGATTGACGGCTGTCTTAGAGGTTTTCAGCAGCTTGGCAATTTCGTCCTGCGTAAGGCCATGGGTCTCAAAGAGCTCATAGATATGCCCAGCCTTCTCGAACGCCGACCATTTGTTCTTCCCTCCGACGTGCAACTCTCCGAGTAGCACTGCAAGCTGACGTTCTGAAATGTCGTTGGGAAGAACCCGTGCAGGAATTCGCTGCCAGGTCGGATCCTTGGGCGCAGCCTGAGCCAGCTTGTTGTAGACAACGGTGCGGCAATTGCCTTCGGCCACGGTGCCGTTTGAGCGAACGATGATGCGCTCGACGAGTCCTTTGTTCTGCCGCACGGACTGGTAAAGCGCGTGCACGTCCGGGTCGCTCCAGAGCAATTCAGCAAGCTCCTGTTGCTGCTGATCACTGTTTCCGAAGTTGTTGACGCGGGCGGTGTTGGCGATTCGCGGATTGCGCGGATCAAGCTTCACCACGTCCAGCGGCAAGTCGATGCATCGCACAATGACGCGGCGCTGATCCAGCGTGATCTCGTCAACCAGTTCGACGCCGTCGTGCGCGTACTGCTCCAGTGGCGGTTGGGCACTACTCTTCTTAGCCGCCACGTTTTTTCTCCCGCTTCGCCATCACTAGGACGTCTTCGGCCGCTTGCAACAGCGACTGCAGTGCATCTCGAGCTTTTGAATGACCGGCAAACAGCTCAAGGTCGCTACGCCCTAAATTTCCAAGCGTCTCGGTAAGCTTGGAGATGTCCTTCAGCACCTTGGAGTCCGCACAAGGGTCGGCTTTGCGCAGCACCTCCTTGGCAGCGACAAAACCGTTGCGCTGAAGTTCCACGCGGGCACGGGGCTCATCCAGGACAAGATGGACTTGGCGCACCTGCAAGCCTTTGATCTGGTCATTGGCAATGAGCTTGGCCAGCGTTTTCCGCTTTCCCTTGTCCTGCCGCACGCCATCCAGCTTTTTTGTGGACATTAACACGAGCGCATGACTAAATTTGCTTTCCAGAATTTCTTGCGTCCTCTCTGCGCTTGCGTTCGTGACCTCGGGAATAACCTCGTTCACTAGGTATTCGTATGCATCCATATGCTTTTGGACCTCATTGGGCGCCATACCAGTTGCGGCCTGCACCTCCTCGGGACTCGCGCGTTCCTCGTGTATGAGGCGATAAATCTGGTCGGCTTTGGCGGCTGCGCGCCATTTGGTCTTTCCGCCAACGTGGTAGCCGGCCATCTGCAGCTGGATGACCTTCTCTGATACACCTGCAGGCAACCGGGTAATCGGGACGCTGCTCCATTTTTTCGGGCCTCCAGGCGTCTTCGACAACACGGTAAGCGCCGCAAGACGCGTATTACCTTCAACAACCTGGCCGTCATTGCGCACGATCAGTGGGTCATAAATGCCACCCTCCATGCGAATTTGCTGCTGCAAGCGGTCGTAGCCCGGCTGTTCCCGGATGAGCGCCAACAGTTCCTCCTGGGTCGGTACGTT
The DNA here is from genome assembly GCF_051216435.1 of Variovorax pasteuri. Taxonomy (NCBI): domain Bacteria; kingdom Pseudomonadati; phylum Pseudomonadota; class Betaproteobacteria; order Burkholderiales; family Comamonadaceae; genus Variovorax; species Variovorax pasteuri. The sequence continues at coordinate 76,923 of NZ_JBPJZS010000010.1, read as the reverse complement.
CCTGCGGCCCTTGACTTTGAGTTGCAAGCGGATACGCGGATTTCGTGGATCCAATCGAAGAGTGTCCAGCGCCACAACTTCGTGGCTGACCTCTACGGGGGTCCCGGCGATGACAAGTCGGCTAGTTTTGATTGGTTTGGCCATGACAATCCAGTACGTTTCAGTATCAAAATCATATTTGATACCGAAACGTACTGTCAAGTACCCGGCCGCACCCTTCGGGCGCCGAAGCGCTCCTACTCGACGGCTCTAGTCGTTCAGCCGTCCTTCCATCGCAGCGAGAACGCGTTCGGCCATGGGAAGCGCCTTCTGGGCCTGGAGGGACGACGACAGGATTGCGTTGACAGCCGCCAGCGCCCCTTTCGTCATACCTTGCGTACGCGTGCCCTCGCGTTTTTTCTCCAAGCTGCTGTCTAGGCGCTTAACCTGCGCGCGCAGGCGATGCAGGTTGGCCTGTGTGAGCTCATCAGGTTCCTTCTTGGCAAGCTGTCTCTCTACACCCTTGACATGTTCGACCGCCTGCTGGAGCGCTGCGCGGCGGATCGTGTCATGCAGGGCACGGCGCTGTGCGATGTCCAGCCAGTTTTCCGCTGCAGCCATGGAAGCTGACAGACGTCTTTCCCGCTGTCGCGCCTCGGAACGACCGCGAATCGTCTGCGCGATCTCCGTCGTCAGCCGTTTCAGCTCATCCTGCAGCTCCGTGTAGGCTGCAGAGTGTTCAAACTCATCGCGCCTACCGTTGGGCACAATCTTCGGGTGGGCTACATGAAGTTCGCCAACAGCCCACGATCCGAAGCGCTGCTCCACGAAAAGCGGTGCGAGTACGCTCGCATCCCCAACCTGTACATCGCCCGTTCGCAGCCGGATACCACCCTGGCGTGAGCCCCGGGGCATAGCGCCCAGATAGCCATGTTCGAGTAGCCAGCCAAAGGCAAGCACTTCGCCAGCGGAGTTCGTGAGCGTCCTGAATTCTGCACCGGAGAAATCGACACTCGCCTGCCGGCCCGACTCGACACGATCTGCAATGCGGTGATACACCACGCCCCGATCGTCATTGAGTTCGATATGGATGGGCTCGCTGACCCCTTGCTCAGTCAACCAGGCGCGGATTTGATTGCCAAACTTGAAGTCGGGACGGAACGGAACAGGGGAAACATGCGACAGGTAGTTGCGGATTTCTTCCTCGTTCATGAGCAGGTCGTTCTTGATACGCACGACCTTCTTCATCTCGATCTCAAAAAAATGCGCGGGAAATGTGCCGTCATCGGAGTGCGTGGTCACGCGCGCGATCGTACGGATCAAGTCTCCCAGCCCCCCTGTGAACGCAGGATCGCGCAACTTCTCGCGCAGCGCGCGGCCGTCCCAACTGAGCTCCTTGATCTTTGTGTCGCCCTTGGCGCGGCTGCGAAAGACAAGCTCTTGGCAGTAGCCCAGACCAGACAACCTCCCAACGCCACGGAAACCACGTTGCTTCGCGCCGCGCTTCCCACTGGCACCTATCGCGGTAAGGCGTCGAACGAAGTCGCCATTGGAGACGCCAATGCCGATGTCTCTGATGCGAACAGAGCGGTTAGCGTGATCAAACGTGATCTGAACCTGGGGCGTCTCGCTGGAGGTAAGGAGACCTGCACCACGAGCCTCGTCAATCGCATCTGCCGCATTCTGGATGTACTCACGGTAGACCGTAAGGGGATCGGCATACATCGCACCGGCAACCAGCTCGAGAACATCCTTGCCCACAACGATGTCGTCATCAATGGTGGAGATCTTGGCTGGTACCGCCAGCCGAATCATTGTTTCTTGCATCACACTACCTCTTCCGTCAACCCTGCGTCTTCTACACGTTCGTCGTCAGGCACTTCGGGGGCCGCCAGTACCGCTGCCTTGCCCTTTGCGCGCATCTTTTCCCAAATGTCGGCCTCCAACTGCTTGTCCAGCGGAATGTAGAAGGGAAGAATCCTCTGGACAGCCGCATTTGTGGTCTTGTCTGGCAATCCAGCGTAGTCACGAGGCTTGACGCCCGAAAGGAGAGCTGCAAGTTCCTTGCGGTCAGTGTCACCTAGCCGAACGAACTGCGACTGGTACTCTTCAAATTCTGCTCGGCCCTCAAACTTCTCGTAGTAGAAACGATTAAAGAGAAAACGCTCCGGGCGCAACAGCAAGTCACGGAAGGCGCCTTCATCTGAACCAAAAGCAGTGTGGAAGTAGTCGGGCGAGCCGCTCACAATACCGTGCGTGGCCTGCAAAATTGTCTGCATAGACCGGAGGGCAAAGCGGCTCCAATGGTCGCCGATATGAGAGCGATCCTTCATGTCAGTGGGCTGGTACCGCATCGGAAAAGAGAAAATCCTGCAACCCAGCTCAACGTTCAAGTTGATATTCAGCTTCATGCGCGCATACAGGTCCTCCGGCGTGTCATGAAAGTTGTAAAGCATGTAGTTGGACAAATCATTCAAGCCCACGTTGTGGGCCATGCGGATAGCCGTTTCGTAGGGCTTGCGCACACCGATGTGGTCGAAGGCAATTCGTAGGGGCTTCAGTGCAATCGTCGCCATCTCCTCCAGGTACATCTTGTCCTTGCAGAGAATGCGCGCGTCTACGCCCTGATTGAAGTCCACGCGGCGCTGAACAGGAACCTTGCCCGGCCGCGCGAGCTTTGCTCCCGGTGTAAACCCAAGATCCCTGATCTCCGCGATGATGTTGCGGTAGTTCGCCGATGCAGCGACATTGTTGTCCATCAACATCAGATCGCGGCGCGGCCCGTAGCGCTCGTCCACGGCTTTTACGAGTGCCGTGATCGATTGGCCGTCGCGCTGTGCACCCTCAAGTTTCGGCACGCCACAGAAATGACATTTGCGGACACACCCGCGTGAGGCATACGCGAAGTACGCGTCGTGGACCGGATATTGGTAGTACTCGCTAATCTGCTCAATGATCGAGTAGTCCGGAATCAAGTCTTCAATGGGCGTCCCGTTGCGGTCGTCCGCGTACAGCTCCTCTTCGAACTCGTCCAGCTCCAGCGCGACCGCGGGTGGTTCAGACAGCAATCCCTTGATGAAGCGCACTCCCCGCCACTTGAACTCCTTGACGAACTGTTCGTGCATGAGTGAGGCGGCGATGCCTCCAACAAATACCTTGCGCGGACTGCCGGCAACCTGGATGGCGTACTCGATGGACTTGGAGATTTCTTTCCATTCGAAAGAGAACAGAGTGGTCACATAAATGCGATCCCATGGGCGTCCAAGGACCTCCGCCCGGTCGCCCTTAACGAAAACGACGTTGTCCTTCTTACCGTAGGGCCCGTGATATGCGGCGATCTTCATCAGCCCTAGCGGCGGGTACTTGTTGCGGTATCCCGGCTCGACGAGCAGGATGTTTCTATTAGGCATGTTGACTCAATCGCGTATGAATATCTTTGCGTACTTCAAGGATCATCCTGAGCGCCATGTCGGCGCCCTTTGATCCACCGAACCCTTCCAGCGGGCCGTGATTCGTCCAATCGATCTGGTCAAGGAAATCAGACAACTTGGCCAGGAAATAGTCGACGGTCAGAGGACGGTTGCCCGCCTCGCGCACAAGGTGCCCTGCAAGGCTCATGAGCGCGTACACCCCGATGCCCTTGCAAAGCATGTGCTGTCGTGGCGCGGCCCATTGCTCCGAAAGAACAAGGACGACTGCCTGCCAGAAGGCAATGCTGCGCTCCAGCCACGCAGAGGCATCCACCTTGTCTCCAACCTGCGCTGCCTTGAGCATTCGCTGGGCGGCTTGGTGCATGGTGCGCAGTGAGGCAATCCGCTTAGGGCCAACCGTATTGCCACCGCCCAGATCAAGGCGACCGCACCAGGGGGACTCGCCCTCCCGGTTCAGCCCCAGAGCCACGAAGAGCGCGGGGTCGACTTCGGCGAGGTCAGAGCCAAGCGCTTTTGCGCCCGTGTAATCTAGTAGGCTACTGCTCAACCCCTTGGCCTTGCCATTGATCGTGCGAAAGACTTCCATCTCCTGCCCCTCGGACAGACCGATGAAGGACATGAACGAGAAAACGACAGGGCTGTCCTGAAGAAAGCCGAGCCGGTGCTGGCCGTCAACCTGTGTGAGAACGCGGCCCGCGGACGCGTCGACAGTCAATGTCGCAGACCCGTCCGGCGCCTCGACCAGCTCCCATGCGGATGCACGCGTCTGGCGCAGGTTGAATGTCAACGGGATGGTGGTCGCGCCTTCGGTCTGGATGTAGCGCTTGAAAGCTAGGCTGTGCTCTCGCGCAATGCGTCTCTGGTAACCGGCGCCGGTCTGTTCGTCCAAGACGTCCGCGTAGCTGATGCCGCACAGGACGCTAGCAGGCGCGAAGCCAAGAAAGACGCGCTGACCACCGGAGTAACCGGTTTGTCCGCGGATGATCACGGGCTCTGGATTCATTTTGCAGTTTAGCGATGCATTTTCGCCGCTGTCGTATGCATGTTTCGATTAGGCCAGAATTTGTCACGGATGTCGATCCCCCCTCTCAATGTGGACCTGAGCGACAAATTGCAGCGCAATTCTGCAAATTGCAGGCAACCGAAGAGCTGCCGAAGAAGCAGGCATCGTTTCGGTTGCCATCGATTTCGACGACTTCTGGATGTGGCATCTCAAGTGAGATCGAGCAGTTTCAAGGGCTGCCGAGCCCGCACCTGCACGTGCAACTCCTCTTTGAGACGAGTGACTTCGATCGCCCGACCATCCCGGCCAATGTGATTTCCAAGGCCGAAGTGGCCAATGGAACGGAACGCCGGCGATCCTTTTGCCTTGGATGCACCCAGTCCAGGCGGCATTACTCCCGCACCGGGTCTGCCTTCGTTCAGCCGCTGCGTTCTGACGACGTTGGTTGCCTGGATGCAGCGGTCACCGCTAAGATGAGTCTGACGAAAACGTTCCGTCAAGACCCACTTCAAACGCCATGTTGAACTTCTCAGCCGCAATCACTCATCGCGTCGCACTCGACGCGGGCGCGGCCGTGCACGTGACCATCTGTTCCCGGCCCCAGACCCGAACCTCGAACCGGATAGCAGCGGCGATATCGCTTCGCCTCATCCTCGTTCCCCAGTCCAGGAGCTGACAAATTCGGCTCCATCCAGGAGCCCAGAATGGTCAGCCCAAAGCAACTCTTTCCTTTCCCGCCTGCAAGTGCTAGCCCCCAGATCCTGATCTTCGGCGATCCGCACGGCGACTTCGCCCCCGTGATCGCCGCGGTCGAGCGCTTCCGACCTGAGGCGATCGTGCTGCTGGGGGACATCCAGGCGCGCCAGCCTCTGCACATCGAGCTGCAGCCGATCCTGGCTCTCACCGAGGTCTGGTTCATCCACGGGAACCACGACACGGATTCGGATGCCGACTACGACAACCTGTGGGGATCGGAGCTCGCCGACCGCAACCTGCACGGGCGCATCGTCGGGATCGCCGGGTACAGAGTCGCGGGCCTGGGCGGTATCTTCCGCAGCAAGATCTGGGATCCGCGGCGACCGATTGAACAGGCGGCGTTCCAGTCGAGCGACGCCATGCGCCGCACCATGAAGCGCGAGGAACGGTGGAGAGACGGCATTGCCCGCCGGCACCGCTCCACCATCTTCCCGGACGACTTCCAGCAGTTGCTGCGGAGTGGGCCCGCCGACATCCTGGTGACGCACGAGGCGCCGGCGTCTCACCCGCACGGCTGGCAGGTGATTGACGAGCTCGCCGAGGCGCTCAGCGTTCAGCTGGTTGTCCATGGCCACCACCATCAGAACATCGATTATTTCGCCGATGGACTAACGACCGCCGCGGCATCGTTCCGCGCCTTCGGAGTCGACAAGGGCTCGCACCTGGCGTGGCCGCTGTATCCGCAGGGTGAGACTGGGTTGGGAAGTCCCCCGCAAAACTTGCTTGATCTTGCTGCCCAGGTGTTCGGCGCAGAAGCCCAAGCCTGGTTGGACAAGCCACACGAATGGCTTGATAGTCAGACGCCCGCAGCGTTCGCAGCCGGGGGCGGGTCGGACAAGGTGCGATCGATGCTCAACGAAATTCAACACGGCGGTGTCGTATGAGGACCGTCCCGGCGCCGTTCTGCGCCTTCGGCGTCGACATGGGCTCGCACCTCGCGCGGCCGCTGGATGGGACAGGATTTGGAGGCCTGGAGTGATCCTGTTCCTCGATTTCGACGGCGTGCTCCATCCGGAGGGGAAAGATCACGTTCTCAACGGCGGTACCGACTTCTGCTTCCTGCCGCGCTTGGAGGCGTTGCTGCGCGAATTCCCGTACGTGAAGATCGTGATCAGTTCGTCCTGGCGCGAGCAGCTTCTCTACAAGACCTTGCTGAAGCCGTTCTCCAGCGACATTCGGGCCCGCATCCTCGGAGCCACGCCTCATTCGGGCTTTGGCCTTCCGCCGCCGTACGGGAAGCGCGAAGGGGAGATCCTCGCCTGGCTCCAAATCCATGATGCGGTTGACGAGCCCTGGGTGGCGCTCGACGATGCTTATTGGCAATTCGATTACTGCAAGGACCACCTAATGGTGTGCGGCTCGTTCACCGGCTTCGACGACAAAGCCAGCGCCGAGCTGCGCGCGCGCTTCGAAGGGGTGTCCCAATGAAAGTGCTGGTTCTTTCCGACCTCCACCTCGAGTTCGCCCCCTTCGAGCCGGTGCCTGATCTCGACTTCGATGTCGTCATCCTCGCCGGCGATATCCATTCGCCAGCCAAGCGCGCCGTTCAGTGGGCCGCGGATCGCTTTCGTGGCAAGCCTGTGGTGTACCTGTTGGGGAATCACGAGTACTACGATGGCCGCTTGGACAAGACACTGGCCGAAGCGCGCCGCGAAGCCGAAAGAACCGATGTCCATCTACTCGACGGTGACGAGTTGGTGATCGACGGCGTACGCTTCCTCGGTGCAACGTTGTGGACCGACTTCGAGCTCGCCATCGAGACCCCTGAAGGTCCGGTCAGCGATGTCCAGCGTGCCATGAAGATGGCGACCAACCTGCTGAACGACTACGCGCTGATCCGCACGGTCGACGAGTCGGCCGAACCCGATACCTGGCGCGACAAGCAGGGAAGAAAGCTTCAAGCGGCCGACACGCTTCGGATTCATCAAGCGCAGCGCGCGTGGCTGCAGGCGAGGCTTTTGGAACCGTTCGCCGGTCCCACGGTGGTTGTGACGCACCATGCGCCTCATCGTGGCTCACTGGCACAGCGCTACGCCGATGATTGGGCCTCAGGCGCCTTCGTCAACGAGCTTCCGGATACTTTCTTTGATGTGCCCGTACTCTGGGTGCATGGCCACACACATCAGCAGTTCGACTATCGAGTCCGCTCTTGCCGGGTCGTGAGCAATCCGCGCGGCTACGTGAACTGGAGCGGCAGGATCGAGAACAAGACGTTCGATCCTAGTCTGGTTATCGATGTGCAACCTCTGACCGGAGGTAGTGATTCGTGAAGCTGCTCATCCTCTCCGACCTTCACGCGGAGTTCGAGACCTTCGAGGTCGCGAAAAATCTAGACTACGACGTGGCCGTGCTTGCGGGCGACATCATGGCGCCCGGCCGCGCTGCAGCAAGCTGGCTACGCGATCCCGCTCGCTTCAGTGACAAGCCGATGGTCCTGATCGTAGGCAACCATGAATTCTACGAGTCCGTGCTGGACCAGGAGCAGGTCGAGATGCGACGCCAGGCCAGTGAGCACGGCATTCACTTCCTCGACTGCGATGAAATCGTGATCGCTGGCGTGCGTTTTCTAGGCTGCACTCTATGGACGGACTTCCGCTTGCGAATCGACAACCCGGGGTTTGCGGGGCAGCCGGTGCGCCTTCTGTCAGATCGCTATCGCTCGATGACAGAGTGTTCGCGCTTCCTGGCCGACTACTCGGCCATCCGCATCGACGATCCGTCGACCTCCAATTCCCAAGGCACGCGGCGTCTGGTGCCGATGGACACCTTGCAGATTCACCGGCGGCACCGCTCCTGGCTTCGCAGAAAACTTGCCGAGCCGTTCTATGGACCCACGGTGGTTGTCACCCATCATGCGCCGCACCGCAAGTCATTGGCACCACGGTTCGCCGAGGACTGACCTCGGGCGGATTCGTCAACGAGATGACGCCCGAGTTCTTCGAGGTCCCCTCTCTTTGGGTGCATGGGCACACGCACGACAGCTTCGACTATCGGGTCGGCGCTTGCCGGGTGGTGTGCAATCCGCGCGGCTACCTGAATTGGCACGCGGAGTTCGAGAACAGAGACTTCAATCCTGGGTTAGTGGTCGACCTATGAGAGACAGTACTTTCTGTGCCACGGGCGAGAGCTTGATTGCCCCAATCCGGGGAGCCGAGCTCGTCGCGTTCCTGCATGGCAGCCGGCGCGACCAGACGAAGACCATGCGCGAGAGCTTGACTTCGGCGCTGTTGGACTTGCCCGCGTACACGTAGTCCTGGTTCAGGCCGGCCACGCTCTGGTGGTACTGGCTGTTGGAGGCGGTGAAGCCCAGGAGCCAGTAGCCGTAGGGCAGCAAGTAGCGAACGGTCTGGCCTTCGGTGCCTTTGGCCGGATCACCGAAAAGGCTAGCGTGACGGGGGTTGTCGATGCTGTGGTTGACCGAAAGGCCGGGCGCCGGCCCCTGCGCGGTCATGCCCGAAAGGACGGGCAGGGGCTTAGGACCTGACTGCGTTTCACATCTTCAGACGCTACGGCCTTGCTTCGCACATATCAGCCCGGCCCATCGCTGGCTGCCGCCAGAAGTGGCACCACCAGATCGCTGATCGGCGTTGGGATGCCGTGAACTCGTCCCCGTCGCTGCACCACCCCGTTGCGAATGTCCCATTCAAGGGTTCGGCCCGCTTGGCGGTCCGCAAGAATGGAAGTCCCCATGTCGCTCGGGGAAGCCTGAAGTTGGTCGACGATCTCTTGCGGCACCTGGTCGCCCAGGGCCGCGCCTTCCGCACGGGCCACTTCGAGGCATTCGCGCAGATAGGCCAACGAGAGACCGGCGACGTCGTTCCGCGAGAACATGCCAGCACGACGGCTTGAAAGAACCTGCAGCCCGGCAACCGCGTTCTGCATCAGCTTTCGCCACGCCACGGACTTGAAGTCGGCCGACACGTCAACAGAACAGCGCGTATCGCTCAAAGCGGCCAGCACGACCCTGGACGCGGGCACGTCGGGCAAGGTGAGGCGCGCCTTGCGGCGCAGCCACACCGAGGCATCCGGTTCGCGTTGAGCCGGGAACCACACCACCGACGGCAGGACGGACCCGCCGGCCAGGTACGGTGCGAAAAGCGCTTTCTGCTCGACGCCGTTTTGCAATACGCAGACCACGGTCTCCGCGCCGCACAACACTGAAAGCCACGGCGCCGCGGCCTCGATCTGCGTTGCCTTCACCGCGACAAACACCAGGTCGAACGGGCCCCGGACCTCGGCCGGATCGGTCCGCACGGGTCCGGGAACAACGATGTGGCCGCCATCGAAACGCAGTTCCAGGCGCTCAAGCGCCGAACGACCGCAAATGACGGGCGTGCGCCCGACCTCATGAAGGGCCGCTGCCACAGTGGTGCCAATCGCTCCAGGACCTAAAAGGGCGATGGACGGACGGTGGTTTTCAGCAATTGTCGTCATAAAGAGCCTCGATGGTTGTCACTGGCTACCGATGCTCGTGCCATCGTCAGCCAATGGCGATCGTGCCGATGGCGATGACCGAACAGGCCAGCAGCTTGCGGGCCGTCAGTCGCTCGCCGAGGAAGTAATAGCCGATCAGGGTCGCAAACACCACGCTGGTCTCACGCCATGCAGATACCGCTCCCATGGGCGCCCTGGACATGGCATAGACGACGAGCCCGTAGGCCACCAGCGAAACCAGCCCGCCAATGAGCGCCGCGATGAATCCGGGGCGCATCGTGAACAGGCTGCCTGCGCCGCGCAATACGCAGAACATCAAGGGCATCAGGATGCCCCACAAGGCACACATCCACGCCGTGTAGGCCATCGGTGCCCCGGACAGGCGAACACCAATCCCGTCTACCACGCTGTAGGCGGCAATGAAACAGCCGGTTCCCAGGGCGTACGGCAGGCTCGGAACGGCAAGCCTGCGTCCCTCGAAAGCCATGCACACGATCCCGCCGGATACCAGGGCAACCCCGAGCAGCGCGCCTGTTCCCACCCGCTCTCCCGCGAAAAAGGAGGCTGCCATCGTGATCAGCAGGGGAGAAGTGCCGCGTGCAATCGGGTAGGTTTGCCCGAGATCACCGACGCGATAGCTGCGGACGAGAAACAGGTTGTAGCCGACGTGCAGCCCCGCCGAAAGGGCCGCAAAGACCCAGCTGGATCTGGCCGGAGGCGCCAGGAACAAGGCCACTGTGGCGCTGGCCAATGCCACCGCCAGGCACATGATCGTCATCGACCACAGTCTGTCGGCCCCGCTGCGCAGCAGCGCATTCCAGCCTGCATGCAACAACGCGGCAAGAAGCACCAGCAGGACCATGGAAGCGGGCATGCTTCATGCTAGCGGCGCAGCGCCTCGATCAAGGCGAAACATCCTCATTGCGCAATGAGCAAATCCTCATGACTCACCGATAGGCCAGCTGTGCCCGGTTCGACTCCGCAAGCAGCCAGTTGCGAAAACAGATGACATGAGACTGCGACTCGATGCCCTTGGGGCAGACAAAGTAATACGCCACCGGGGACGGGAACGGCAAGTCAAACAGCCTGACCAGACGGCCGTCGTTGATTTCGGATTCGACATGCCCGCTTCGGGCCAGCGCGATGCCCTGCCCCAACAATGCCGCTTCGATGGTCATGTTGGTGTCCGCAAACCTGACACTCTCCCTGAGCGTGGAAAGACCTACGTCGAATTGCTGGAACCACAGTTCCCACTTCGGCACCAGATCTGCGCCATCGCGTGTCAGCAATGGGTAGCGCAACAATTCTGCCGGCGCGCCCGGTGAACCGAAGCGCTGGAGGAACTCGGGGCTGGCGACCGGAAAAACCTGTTCCCTGAACAGGAGTTCCGAGTACAGGGCCGCGTAGTTGCCATTGCCCAGACGGATTGCAACGTCCGATTCCGCGCTTGAAAAGTGGATGGCCTTGTCGGTGGTTTCCAACGTCAACAGGATTTCCGGGTGCTGGCGCGACAGGCTCGGCAATCGAGGGAGCAGCCATTTCAGCGCGAATGAGTAGGTCGTGCTGATCCGGAGCCGGACCCTGCCTTTTCCGCCTCTCAGATCAGAGAGTGTCGTGTTCAGGTTCGTGAAGAATTCACGCACGATCGGCGCAAGCGCCGCGCCCTCCGGCGTCAGTCTCAACGACTTTCCTCGCTGAAACAGCTGCAGCCCCCAAATCTCTTCAAGATTTCTTAACTGGTGACTGACGGCACTTTGGGTGACGTGCAATTCTTCCGAAGCCGAGGTGAATGTGGAGTGCCGCGTCGCAACCTCAAAGGCTCGCAGAGTAGCGGTCGGAGGCAGATCTCTCATGGTGTCGCTCTTTTGAAAGATTCAAACAGAATCTCATGAATGAAAACTCATGATAAGACCTTGATCCAACCAACGGCCACTGCGTCCCTGCGCATGGCGGTCTGAAGGTCGAAGGGGGCGTGTCGACGACGCGCCGTCGAGGCTCTCAACGTCTACGTCTTCCGCCGGCCGCCGACGCAGCAGCCAACTTCACTTCGATCGTGCCGCGAAGGATGGTCGGCAAAACAGGCCTGAGCGTCGCATGATCTGAAGCCGGGGCAGCGAAGCCATCACAAGGTAGCGCGCATCGTCTGCGCCGAGGAATGCTCGGTCGGTCTGGACGTCGCTGACCGGAGATTGGGAGATTCCCCCGCGTCCGTGCCGCGCCGTCGGGGCGCATCGACTACATGCGGGGCAACTTTGCTCCGTCGACGCGCAGGTTGATGCTGGTGGAGAGCTGACGGCAGCTTGGTTCTGAATACCCGCCATCCTGGATTTGGCTGGCTCGGCTTCCGAATGTATGACGTGGAGATCTTCCACAGCAACTTGGCGAACGTGATCGACCAACGGAACGCACTGCGCGAAGCGCCTTGGTCCACCAGCCGGTTGAGTCGTAGATCAGCATCAACCTCGTCATTGACATCCTCTGTGCACTCTGTTGATTTCCGTCCGAGGGCGACGCGCTTTTCCATGGACTCTTGACCCGCGTGCTCTTCGGCGCGCGTTTGTCTGGGCAAAGGGATGACGGCAACTACGTTGGGTCGGCCGCGATGGAAATGTGGATCAAACGGGCATGGAAACCAACACAATGACCTCATACGCCGCAGTCACCCATTGGGCCAGGGTGAAGCGCGCCATCGGCATACCGGCCCACGCGAAGATGCCCTCTTGGCGGCACAATGTAAGCGGTCGGCCGTGCCACCTTGAGGACTTGAGACAAGCTGGAGACCATGCTGTCCATCTAACTTAAATGGCAGCATCAATGGAAGTCAACCCGATCGGCTTGGCTGTGTCAATCTCGCGTGGCCAGGCGAAGCGCCCAGCATTTAGCCGTCGCGCGGCGCACTACACGCCGAAGCCGTCATGCACGAGCATCTCGATGCGTGTAGCTCGCGCATTGGCAAACATATAGCCGTGGTGAGCGTTCGCACTTCGCCGACCTGTTCGACGGGCTGACTCCCGAGCGGGAGACTGGCGCGCATTGCTGATGAACGCGGCACCGCCGGCAGCATCTGCGAGCATCAGGCCGACGCGCTAAGCGTGCCGTAGAGCTAGCCTCGCTCCCGTATGCTCGCGAGATGCAACAAGTCATTGGACTCATCGAAGAACTGCGCGCGGCAGGCATAGACGTCCCACCCTATCCGCTTCTCGATGCCCCGCTTGTGGCGATGGTCGAAGACGACGTCCCGGCGTGCAACTTCAAACACGAGTCGATGATTTTGAAGCGCGAGTGGTCGCATGGCGAAAACAGGTGGTAAGTCTGCACTCGAAGCATTTCCCGAAGTAGAACTGAGTTCGTGGCCCGCGCTCTCTAGGCGGGCCAGCGTCAAAATCCTTGCCTTCTACGCAGCGACTTTGAGCGCGAACGACTGACCGCGCGGGTTGCTCAGCCACCTCCGCGCGATTCCGTCAGCATGGTCGTGGGCGTTCTGCCACTGCCTAGCGCGCTCGATCTGGTCTTCCGACATGTCTCCAGGTCGCGCTGCTTTACTCTGTTCCCAAGCACGAAAGCAAGCGATAAGCTGCTGCGCGGTATCGAATCGTTCTTCAAGCGAACTGAGATAGACGTGCCCGGCAACCATGGTGTCTTTCATGGTCGGCTGGCCGCCTTCGATCGAGGCGGAAAACAGCCTCCCCGAAGCTGTAGACAGATTCTTCATGCCTCAAGTATCGCCGCCTTATTTCCTGTGGCAATTGGTGCTATCGCGGTCAGAGGCAGGACGGACCACACGGCGTGATGTTCCAGGCGCCGCTTCGCATAAGGCCCTCATGAACTTAGCTCGCTCGGTTCGACAGGTACTCAAGCACTGCGTTTGCTGAGGTCCCGACGGCCGCGACTGCCGCAAGCAGCTCCGCCTCGCTGCATCCGAATCGATCGCCCCATCGTTTAAGAGCGCTGGGAGAGTCAAGTGTGACCTGCTGTCCTTCGAGGCCGGTCCGAATGGATTCAGAATCTTTCATAGCAATCCCACTCCAGTTCCGTCGGATACATCCTTCCGACCGTTCAACGCGTCAAGGTAGGCGTTTACACGGATCGCCGAAGTGCCGGCCGCTCGCGTGGCAATTCGCAGCTCTGCTTCTGAGCATGCCAAGTGCCGCGCCCAAGCCCTCGCATCTGCGGGCTTGTCAAAGTGGATCGTTTGTTTCGAGGTCTTGAGCATGCTTTGAATTGGAGGCCTGCACCGCGCCAGTTCAATCGCAGATTGGGCAGACGGCGGGCCGTTGACCATCCTCAAAATGCTGTTCCGGCTGCCCGCGTCTCTCCTACGTATCGCCTAAAGCTGGCGTCTTGCGTCCGTCGTCGGCTGAGCACGCAGTCCCGATGATGATTCACCCCACGATCCAGATCTTCCAGCAGAGAGCGGAGCTGCTCAAAATCCAGCACAGCCTCTGAGGGCTGGATGATGCGATTGCCAATCTCGGGGTTTGGATGGCCTGGCGCGTGATCGCCTCACTGAGGATGACTGGGTCGTCCTGGTGGAGGTGGGTGGCCTGCCGTAGCGGGAAGGAGTGAGGCGGCCCTCATAATTGTGCCTCGCGCATCGGCTGCTCGAAGCCAGTCAAGCTGCATGTGAAAATCTGGTGCTGGTCATGCACCTATGTAGCTTAAATAGATGCCAAGCCATGAATTCAGAACACATTCGCGGGTTTGCCGATTTCGCCGTCACAGTCCGAGGCGAGGGCGTTCGAGACGCGTTGGCGCTGCTTAGGCGCACCGACTACCGCTTCATCGGTATCTTGCGTTTCGAGAATGGCAAGGCAAACGCGGTAGTTCATTTCGACCGCGAGAACTCTGAAGTCCTGACGGCAACCGAGGTGCGCGGGCACGGCCACATACAGCTGCTACGTGCGCGAGTCGGGTCAGCCGTTCCTCACGCCCAACGCCTTGGTGGATGCACGCCTTGCTTCCCACCCCGCCCGTGAGCAGGTGTTAACCTACTGCGGCGTCCCCGTTACGGACAATTTCGGAAGATATTGGGCACGCCTTGCCGCTATGACCTAGTGCCGCGCGACCTCAAACAGGTAAACATCGAGCCGATGCTAAGCGTGGCAAGCTTTCTTGCGCTAGGCGGTTGCGTACCCCCGTATCCATCGGCAGTCGACCGAGCCTAGAGATAGGCCCAGGGCAACCTGCAGTTAGAACTGGCGGACTGCGACCTGGGCCCGGTGTGCGAAGAGAATTAGCGCAAGCTACAGCCGTTGTCGGTTCCCAGCTAAGTCTGAACTTTTCTCATCTAACTTGGAACTGCGTGACCGTTCGTTTTAAGCCGTGCTCTGTCGCACGTCTCAGTGCGCTGATTGTCTTCGCGCAGACTCGCGCTTAGCTGCAACGCGGCCGGCCTTGAGCGGTGCCGGGCATCAGTGTTCCGTAGCGGCAAGACGCAGTTGTTTGTGCGCTCGGACTAAGGGGAGGCTATGCTCCCAAGCCGCTCACGTTTTTTTAAGCTCGGTGCGCCGGGAAGCGCAGCGTGAAGGTGGTGCCCTCGGGCGATGACGACGCAACGTGCATGTCGCCGCCATGGGCCCTCGCAATTTCCCGCACGATGTACAGGCCCAGCCCGACGCTGCGCACCTTGTTGCTGCCGGTAACACCGCGCACCATGGGCTCGAACACATCAGCGAGCATGCCAGGAGCGATTGGCTCGCCTTCGTTGTGTATCGACACTGATGCCGTCGGCCCGTCGATAGTTGAGCGCACAGCGACGGGCGTGCCGCGCCGGCCGTACGTCGCTGCGTTGCTAACTAGATTGCCGATTAACTGCGCCATTCTGTCTGCGTCGGCGAAACACTCTCCCGGTCCCTGCGCTAGATGCGTGATTTGCTGGTCCGGGAACGCGAGCGACAGTTCGCCCAGCGTGCGCTCGGCGACCTGATGCAGATCCATGGGCTGTAAGTTCACGTGCAAGCCTGAGCCGACCCGCGCTTGCGTGAAGTCGAGCAGCTCTTCGATCAGGCGCTGCGCGCGCTCAACGGAATTTCGCACGTGGCCCAGCACGCGGCCACGGCGCTCGCCCTCGGTGCGCTCGAGCAATTGGATCCCCATGCGGATTGCCGCCAACGGGTTGCGCAGGTCATGACTCACGATGCCGACCATCTGCTCGGCGAACAGCGCCCGGTCCCTGAGCTGGAGTTGTGCTTCACGCTCTGTTTCCAATGAGGCAACAGCCTTCTTTCGGGCGGCCATGAGCTCGCGCTCGTACCGGTGGCGGTCTTCCGCCACGAAGGCGGCTATTTCGTCGAACTCGCCCTCGGCGCGCCTGCGGCGTCGGGCATTCAGAATCATCGGTATCGACTGCCCGGCGCGATGACGCACGTCAAACTTCACTTCGGCCAGCGAGCCCTGCATCTGCAGCGTCGGCGCCCAGTGGGTCTGGTGGAAAATGCGCCCACCCATAGTGAAGAGGTCCTGGAGCCGCTGTTTCCCGACGAGGTCCTCGCGCGCCATGCCGACCCAACCGCAGAATGTGGCGTTGACCTTCACGATAGTTCCGTCGAGCGCGGTGGCCAGCAAGCCGCAAGGTGCCTCGTCAAAGAGGTCACTGACATCCGGCAGGGATGGGGTCATCGGACCCTCAGGGCTGGCCGAGCGAGCCGAGAAACTCTTCGATGGCTTCGCAGCTTGAGCTCGGCGCGCTCAGGTGGGGGCAGTGGCCGACGTTGTCGACGATACGCAGCGTGCTGCGCGGCAAGGTTCGGTGCATATACTGTCCGACGGCCACAGGCGCGATCAGGTCTTCCGAAGACTGGATCACTAGCGTGGGGGTCTGGAGTTTTTTGACGTCCTGGCGGTTGTCTGACAGGAAGGTGGCCTTAGCAAACTGCTTGGCGATCTCCGGATCGGTGCGGCAGAAGCTGGCGGTGAGTTCCTGGCCGAGCTCGGGCCGCTTCGGCACGCCCATGATGGCGGGCGCCATGCTGCTGGCCCAGCCGAGGTAGTTGCTCTCCAGCGTGTCCAGCAGCGAATCGATGTCCTCGCGCGTGAAGCCGCCGACGTAATCACCATCGTTGATATAGCACGGCGACGGGCCGATCATCATGTGGGCCGCGAAGGTGCCTGGCGCCTTCAGGTCGGCCAACATGCCGATCATGGCGCTCACCGAGTGACCCACGAATAGCGTCGGGCCGGTGGCCGTGTCCTGTGCAATCTCCAGCAGGTCGTCGGCGTAACCCTGAAGGCTGGCGTACTTTGCGACGTCGTAAGCGTTCAGGTCGGACTTGCCCGATCCGACGAGGTCGAAGGTGACGACACGGTAGCGTTCGGCGAAACGCGGCGCCATGAAGCGCCACATGTTCTGGTCGCAGCCGAAGCCATGCGCAAAGATCATCGTCCCGGGTCCTGAGCCTTGAACCTGGATGTTGTTGCGCTGCTGGATTTTCATGAAGAATGTTCGGGCGCGACCCGAACCAAGTGAGAGCGGCGTGGGGCGCCGGAAGCAGGCATTCTGCCTTGACCTCGTCTTGCAGAGGACAAGCCGATGTTTGCGCAGGGCATATTCCTCACTCTCCGGTGAATACTTTAGCATGTGCAGCGGCCAGCAGAGTTTTTACACAGCCTCGGCCCTTAGCCGTAATGCACCGGCCATCGCGAGAGTCTCTTTCGCAGCGAACTCGTTGCTTATTCGTGCGAAGTTGCAGGCGCCACCTTGGGCAGCGTCATGGTGAACTTCACGCGTTTGGACACGCACTCGCCATGCACATCCCCCCCGTGAACCTTGGCAATCTGCCTGACGATGAACAGGCCAAGGCCAAGATTCGAGCGGTCCGATCCCGGACTCTTTGCGGCGCCCCGCCGCAGGGGTTCGAACAGCTGCTCAATTTCGTTAGACGTGAGGTCTTGCGCCGTCGCATTTTCCACGCTCAGCCGGGCAGTCGCATCGTCGCCTTCGATCGTGACAATCACTGGCTCACCGGGAACCCCGTGTGTCACCGCATTCGTGACCAAGTTGCCCACCGCTTCCCGCACTCGAGAGGCGTCGAACTCCCCTCGTGTATTTCCCTGCGTTACTAGTTTGATCTGTGCGCCAGGCAGCGCGGCGCGAAGGATCTCCAACTCTTCGTCGCAAGACATTTTGAGGTCGGTCGGCGTCCGCTCAATTGGCATCCCACCCTTCAAGCCCGCCATGTTGTATTGCAGGAGCGAGTCCATCAACGATGCCATTCGCCTGGTGCTCTTTGACAGCGTCGCAGTGGGGAGGCCAAGCTCGGCAGGCGCTTTCGCCGCGATCAGCTCGGCGGACAACGCAATGGCATTCAGAGGGCCGCGTAAGTCATGTCCAAGGACTCCAAGGAAGATTTGCTGCCAGTGTTCGACTTCCCCCGCGTACGTGCGTACTGACTCAGCCAGCGCCTGATCGATGGCTTCATTGAAGCGGCCCACGTCGCGTACCGCGTCTGGACCGTGAGGCGCGTTGTCCGCCCAAAGACGCAGCACGCAAGACCGGAGCGACCTGTACTCAGCGAAAACCTGCTCGATGGTCAGGCCGCTGCGGGCGCGCAGGACGCCGTGAGTTTCGGCAGCTGTGTCTGGCCCACCGTCCACCGCCGAAAGACCGTGAGACTTGTTGATCGATTCCGTCCTACTTTGAGCAGTGCGCAAATCTTGCGAGATCGCCTCCAATACCGAGGGCAAATGATCTCGAATGGTCGCTTCGTCCTCATCCTTGAGTCTCAGGATGGTTTTGGCGTAAGCAATGGATTCCGCCAAGATGGCGTCTTTCGCGGTCTCCAAGAATTGGGCGATTTGCATGCTACGTTCTGGACTCGATGTGGTTGGAGGACGCTCTTTTGGCACTATTTTGGTTGGATCACAACAAGAAATGACACAAATTTTCGAAGTTTTGATTCTTGACGATGAACCCTACGCTGCTGAAATGTTATCGGAGTTGCTCGGTATGTACTTTCCGGAAGCGGCGATCAGAGTGGCCTATAACGGTGAGGACGCAGTCAAGTTGGGAAACGAAAGGCGGCCAAACGTCGCGATCTTCGATTTGGAGATGGTCGGGCTGGGTGGCGCGGGCGCTGCGAGAGAGTTGCGTCTGATGTGGCCGGAAGTGCCCCCCCTTCTCATTGCTCTGTCCGGCAACGTTTTGAAGCTGGAAGCGCTGAGGCAGGACGGACCATTC
Organism: Variovorax pasteuri; assembly: GCF_051216435.1. Taxonomy (NCBI): domain Bacteria; kingdom Pseudomonadati; phylum Pseudomonadota; class Betaproteobacteria; order Burkholderiales; family Comamonadaceae; genus Variovorax; species Variovorax pasteuri. The sequence goes on along the minus strand of NZ_JBPJZS010000010.1, from coordinate 58,145 downwards.
AACCATCTGCTGAGCAAGCCAGTTGACATGGCGACTCTGGTCAGGCTGCTGAGCGGGCAGGTGTGAGACGGTCCGAACCAGTAGCACTTAGAACCGCGACCGGCGTTGACAAGGTCTGCGTCGCAAGCTGACAGCTATCGGCGAGCGACCGTGCAGAGCCCACTTTAGGTGAAGCACGTTCAACGGCGTGGAGCCCAAGACGGCCGATGGCAGTCTTCGGAGGGCAGCATAACGACCGGCCCGAGCCGGTGCGGATTTCCATGCTCGTTTGATCCACATCTCCATTGCGACCGTCCTAGCTTAGTTGCAGTCATCTCTTTGCACTGACAAGCGCGCGCCAAAGAGCACGCGGGTCAAGACTCTACGGAGAAGTAGGTCGCCCTCGGACGGAATTAAACAGACTGCACAGAGCATGTCGATGACGTAGTTTCCTGGTAATTTACGACTCAGCCGGCTGGCGGACCAAGCTCTTCGCGCAGTGCGTTCCGTTGGTCGATCACGTTCGCCAGGTTCTCGTGAAAGAGATCCACGTCAGGCATTCGGAAGCTGAGCCAGCCAAGTCCGGGATGGCGGATGTTCAGAACCAAGCTGCCGTCAGCCTGTATCGACCATTGCCAACCGGCCCCATTGACCTGCGGCGGGTCCTTAATCAGCACGGGTAGCGTCTCCGGAAACGCCGGCTCCATCGTCTTCCTGGTTTTTGCCAAGACGCGGATCAGACGGTCGAAAGCCTCGGCCGGTGGAATCTCGCCGCTGGTCGACCAGCTCGCGAAGTCCGTCCCGCTTTCGTGTGTCATCTCAACGGTCATCAACTTCACGGCAGCTTTCCTTTCGACGGCATTCCCGCCAGAGGCCTGAAACCCAAATGTTTGCGCGATCGATCGAGAAATGTGTCCGGGAAACCCTGACGATGCCCAGGTCGCGAGTGTGAGAGATTCTGCGACACGTGATCGTTCTGGCCTGGTCTAGATGTGTCAAAGTCGCCGCTTGACATCCTCACTCCGAAATCGCGCAGCGTTTCGTCAACCGTCCATCACATTCCGGACCATGGCTTTCGTGGCCGTCGTGTGCTTCGGCTTGGTCGCAATTGATGCTTGGAACAGTTGGCAGTCTCGTGCGCTCCACCTTCGGCAAATGAGCGTAGCGACTGCCAATCTTGCGCGCGCCATGTCGCAGCAGGCGGACGATCAGATCAAGCTGGCCGACACCACTCTGGTCGACATCGTCGAACGGATCGAATCCGAGGGAGCGGGCCCCGCCCAGGTTGCTCGACTTCGTGAATTCCTCGCGATGCGCGTCGCAGAGCTGCCGCAACTGGACGGGCTGCACATCTACGACGAGGACGGGAACTGGGTTGCGAACTCACGCCAGACCTGGCCCCAGAACCTGAGCAACGCAGACAGAGAGTACTTTCTCTTCCATCGCAACAATACAGACCGCCGCCCCCATGTCGGCGTCCCGGTGAAGAGTCGAACCAGTGGCAGATTGCTCGTTCCCATTTCGCGGCGCATCAATCATCCTGACGGCAGCTTTGCGGGCGTCGCGCTTGCAACGATCAAGGTCGATTTCTTCGTCAAGTTCTACGACAGCCTCGACATTGGACAGGCCGGCGCCTTGGGGTTGATATTGGAAGACGGGACCATGATCACCCGCCGGCCTTACAGCCCAAGCGTGGTCGGACGGGATATGCGCGGCAGCGACCTCTTTCGCGCCTACCTTGCGCAAGGACCGGTCGGAACAGCCTATATCAGGTCTGCCCAGGACGGCGTCTTGCGGCTGAACAGCTTCCAACGCTTGCCGAACTACCCGCTGTTCGTCGCTGCGTCCTTGTCCAAGGAGGAAATCCTCGCCGACTGGTGGCGCGAGACGCTGTGGCACTCGGCGGGCGTTGTTTTTCTGGTTCTGATTGTCAGCGCCATCGGTTGGCGTCTGGTCAAGCAATTCAAGCTGCAGATTCAGACAGAGGCCGAGTTGCGGCGGACGCGAGATGCGCTAGAGACGTTGAACAAAACCCTAAGTACGCTTGCGATGGAGGACGGACTGACCGGGCTCGCAAATCGCCGGAAGTTCGACGTGACGTTGGACACCGAATTCAGCCGCGCAATCCGGGAGGCGAGCACTCTGGCTCTCATCATGATCGACGTGGATTGCTTCAAGCAGTACAACGACATCTATGGTCATGCAGCTGGCGATGAGTGCCTGCAAGCCATTGGGCGAACGATTGCGGCCGTCGCTTCCAGACGTCCGGGGGATCTCGCGGCTCGCTATGGAGGCGAGGAGTTGGCGGTGCTGCTGCCAAACACCGACGTGCAGGGAGCGGTCGCCCTGGCTGAACGAATTCGCAATGCGGTTCGCGATCTGAAGATCGCACATGCGGGGACTGCAGCCGGATTCGTGACCCTCAGTGCCGGCGTCGAGGCACTGGGGCCGTCGCCTATGAGCGGACAGCCGAAAGAGCTTATCGAAGCGGCCGACAAGGCTCTCTACCAAGCCAAGACGGAAGGCCGTGATCGCGTCTGCTCAGCAATGCACCCCCCTGCTGGTTGAACGAAGCCGCCCGACGTCCGAGAGACTGCTCCGCAAGCCGAGTCGTCGAAGGCCTACGTACCATTCGCGATCACCCTCGCCGCTCACCAGCCCGGGGAACTCATGCCACTGGCTTCCTGAGCCGACCGCGCGATGCCGCCGCTTACGGTGGGCTTGTCGGGCTCCACACGGACGCATGTTACGTAGGCGGTCAGCCATCCCATCTTGACTAAGAAGTCTTTCTTCTCGGCTCGAGGCCAAACTTTCGATCTCAGGCTATTCATAGGCGCTGAAGATCACAGCGAAGCATGCATGCCTTTGCAACACAACTAAGAAAATGGGCTGCACGAATCAAGTGCGACGGCGTGACGCTGTGGTTCGCCAGCAAACACCCGGCAACACCTTGGTATGCCAAGGCGCTCGGCATGTTTGTCCTGGGCTACGCACTCAGCCCGATCGACTTGATCCCCGACTTCATTCCTGTGCTTGGCCATCTTGACGACGTTCTTGTCCTTCGGTCCCTGATCTGGTTCGTCAACTTACCGCTTCATGACCAGATCGGGCTGCTGTGCGTCGGACGTCCGAGATTTAGCACATGCGATTGCGCTCGGGCCTGAGGGCTGCGCCGAACAAATGGGATAGCCGTTGAGTAGCTGCTCACCAGCACGCACCGTGCTTGTCCGACAATGGATTTAGGGGGCGCGTGGACTTGACGGAAGCGCCTCCAGGGCCGCAAACCCTTCTTCCAAGGCAAGTTCAAATTCTGAAAAGGACTTCTGGGATTGAGCGATCGGGCTGTTGGCAGAGCCCGCGCCTTTATGCTCGACCACGGCCCAGGCAAATGCACCGGGGCTGACTTCCTCGACGACGACACGGAATTGGCTTGACGGGATCATGGCGCGCTCCGCAGTGAGCAAAATTCAGTGCGAGGCCAGAACGTTGACCTGATACGACACGTCCAGCAACTTTCCTTTTTGCGCGTAGTAGCGGTCAAGCCGCCATTCCTTCAGGATTTCCATCGAGAGGGAGAACGTCCCAAGGTCCAGCGCATAGAGACTAGCGAGAGGAAAATCGGTCTCGGACTCCAGAGCCAGGACCAAGCGAGCCAACGCTCGAGATTCTTCGCTGTTCGGATCGGACGTGATGATCCGGCGGGCTTCTTTGATTGCGTTCATGCTATTCCTTTGAAGAACAGATAAGGTCGGCTGTCACAGCCTCGCAACGCACCGCAGGCCTACTCCGCGCCTTGTAGGTGGATTTACTTGCTTTTGAGGAGAAGAACGCTAAGGTTCTCCGGCCCGTTCGGCAGTCTAGCACCGGCTGATTATTAGGGGCAGTGCTTAGAGGGCTTCACGCTCATGCGCCATTCATTTGTGTACCGTTGTGTTCGGGTTGATGTGTTGCTCCAAAAGCAGGGAGGCGTGTGTCGATGGAGCTGCGAGCTGGAGGACGGCTCACGACTCAAAGGCGAAGCCGATGCCGCGAGACCGATCAGTGAAGATTTGAGATCGGCATGCGTTGCAGCGCGCTCAGAAATCGATCGGCGTCGCTGCATGGGTGGACCCCGCCATGGATGACGGCGTTCTGACTCTTCAGGTAAAGCGGATGACATCCAGCAACAGATTTTGCTGGATCATTCTGGAAAGACGAACTCAAGACGAGGCCATAGAGATTGCCGCCTCCTTGTGGACTTACGACAGGCCTTCGGAGGCCTACCAGGCTGGCGAAGCTGTCTTGAAAAATTCGGCCGATGCATTCCGAGTGTTGGGCCTGCCGTTCAATCCTGATGAGCTGACGCCGACTGGGTGAGGAAGTCACCGTAAGGGGCATCACTGGTGAGGAAGGAGTTCGTCGATGCGATTGCTCAGATGCGTAGGCAACAACGTCGAGCCCTATCGCTACCTCGTCGCCTTGTTCAAGGAGCTGCCGCTGGTGCAGATCGTCGACGACTACGAGGCGCTACTGCCCTGGAACATCGAGCTCGGCACCGCGTAGGCCGCCCTGCGCGGATCGGTTCCGACATCACGCGCAAGGTCGTGGTTTATTGATGGCTTGCCGTGCGATCACACCACGGTGATGACGCCCGCTGTCCCGACGCGCTGCCATGGCACTCCGAGCACATGCGCGTCGAGCCGCTCACGCGCCATCGACATCTGCGTGCCCGGGCTCGCGTTGGCACAGAGGAATCGGCCCTGGTTCAGCCGGCGTGCGCACAGCCAGATGCCGATGCCATCGTGCACGAGGACCTTCATGCGGTTGGCCCGTCGGTCGCCGAACAGGTAGGCATGGTGCTGATGCGCGGCGCCGAACACCTTCACGACGCGTGCCAGCGCCGTCTCGGTGCCAGCGCGCATGTCGATGGGCTCATTGGCCAGCCACACGGCGTCGATGCGGATCAACGCAGCCACTCGCGCAGCCAGGCTGCGCACGACGACGCTGATTCCAACGGCCAGTGCACCACTGCGGTGGCGCTGCCTCGCTTCAGTTCGATGCGGATGTCACGGGCTGGCGTCTCGGCTTCGGGCTGCACATCGAGCGCGATGAAGTCGGGCATCGGCAAGGTTGGAACGTCAGTCGCCTTCGGCGACGAAGCCCTGCGATCATCGGCACGCCATCGGTGCACCACGTTCGCATTCAGGTTGTGCAGCCTCGCGATTGCTACGGCAGAAGCATCCGGCTGCCGGCACGCCTCAAGGACCTCAGCCTTGAACCGCGCGCTGTGCTTGCGACGGGTCGCCCGCTTAACCACACCATCTATTGCGTCCACATCATTCATCGCGGACACGATGCCTGCCGACTCTCAGGCAGTCAAGATGACTTCACCGTGCGCTTGCCGACCGAGTGCGCCCAAGCTGAGATGAAGCGCCGGAATCTTTCCGGATTTTAAGATCAGCGATTATTTTTCTGCCATGCCGGAAACAGGCGCACGCGCGATGCGTCACCGCTATTGCTCAGCCAGCGAACCGAGTTTCGGGCAAACCTTGAATGTCACTTAGCTCTGCGCAAAGCAAGGCACCATCTGCTTCAGTTTTCGATTCCAGGCCGATTTGCGCGGTAGTGCAATACATCGTGTTGTAGGAAGCCCCCCCAATTGAGGACATGTGGTGGACTGTGCGGCCGTCGGCACGACGAGAGCGACAATGCCTTGAGGCGAATATCTCACCAGCCGACCGCCTCCCCATTCAGCGTTCCACAGGAAGCCCTGTGAATCTATGCACGAGCCGTCCGGCGCACCGCCGCCGACCACATCGGCAAATACCCGTTGGCTATTGAGCGACGGATAGTCACAGCAAAAGATTTTCTGCTGCATGGAGTCGCAAAAATAGAAAGTGGCTCCGTCCGGACTGAAACAGATACCGTTGGATATTGCTGTGGGTGGGAGATCGAACCGTTCAATGCTCAGGGAAGCCGCGTTCAATCGATAGAACGCTCCTATTTTTCGAGGCTGCTCCGCTTCGTCCATGGTGCCGAAGACGAAGTTGCCTTCGCGATCGCAACGGCCATCACCAATGCGCGTGCCGTGATTCCCTGGCGATGGAGCAATCGTCGTAATGGAACGGTCGACCAGATTGAACATCGCCAATCGCGACGCAAGCCCAAGCAACAGCACGTCATCGTTGTTCGTGAGTGCACAAGAGCCTACCTGCTCCGGCAAAAGCCAACTGCGGACATCTGATGTCGACGAGTCGAGAGCAAACAACGTCCGTCCCACAATATCTATCCAATAGAGGCATCGCTTGCGCTCACACCACACGGGACACTCACCCAGCTGAGATTTTTCCTCTGCCGCTACTTTAGTGACAGTCGTCATCACTTTTCGACGCGGTTGCCCCGTGCCAGGTTCTCGTCTATCCACGACGCCACGTCGGTGACGGGAATCGCGCGCTTTTGATTGAAGGTATCGCGTTTGTCCCATGCAACACCCCGGCCTTGCGCGAAAGCCGCGCGGTACTTGCGCATCATGTTCTGCGGGTTGCGTGCCAGTTCATCCAGCAAACACTGCTTGCCCCAGATCGAACGACTGAAAGGGCGGCCAAGGCCCGCTTGCAGCTTGTCGGCGACTTCCCCGTATGTCACGGTGTCGCCAGCGAGATACACGATCTCGTTCCGGATGCGGGGTTTCGCGAAAACGGTTTCGGCCGTCAGCATCCCGATGTCGTCGGGAGTGGTCAGCGTCACAGCGGTATCCAGGCTGCCCAATGCGTTGACCTCATCCTTTTGCAGGTCCACCACGCCGAACTCCGGCTCAAACAGGTAGCTCATGAACATACCGGTTGAGATGATGACCCACTCCATCTGCTTCTGGCTGCGCAGCAAATCGCGCACGTCCAGTTGTGCGTCAAAAATGTCCTGCGGGCTGCCGCGGCCGATCACGTCGAAATCAACCCCGAACTGCCAGGGAAAATATCGCGGGATGCCCGACTGCAAGGCAGCGCGCGCCAGCTTCATCGGCGTGTCAATTCCTGCCGCGTAGCCCGCGCAGCCGATGACCGTGTCGTATCGCGAAAACAAGTCGGCAAGTTCATCAACGGAGCTTTTCACAAGATCGCCTACAACGATATCGATGCCGAGGTTTCGGATCTCAGCGATATCGCGTTGCTTGGACGTGTCGTTGGATTCAACGGCACTCGCGCGCAGCAGCACGCTGATCTTTGTGCCTTCCTCGTCCTTTGCGCGGCGAGCGAGATTTCGTAGCACGGGCAGGCCGAGTTCTCCGGCGCCGAGTACGAGAATGTTTTGGGACGTAGCGTTAGGGTCTGCTTGGTTCATCATGTGGCCTACTAAACAAGAATTTGCGCCAGTCTAGGCACGCGTGGGCGCAAAAGAAAGAAGGCACACGCGTGATACTGGGAGCCATCTACCGTGAATCCAAGTGAAATTCTTCAGTACGCGCAGACCGTCTGTGACGGCTTGAGAGAGGATGACGATGGGGTGCGACGAGAGGTGCTCGCGCATGCCGGGAGTCGTTGGTCTCTCGGCGTCGTGCACACCCTTGGCGTGTACGGCAGGCTACGTCACGCAGAAATCGGCAGGCGTATGCACGGCGTCACACAACGCATGTTGACGCTCACGCTGCGACAGCTTGAACGCGACGGCTTGGTACTCCGTCATGACTTCGAAGAAGTACCCCCGAAAGTGGAGTACGAGTTGTCCGAAACAGGCATGGACCTGCTTGTTCGCATGGTCCCGTTGTGGACCTGGATCGTGAAGAACGCGGACCGCTTCCGAGAAGCCAGGCAAGACTTCGACACTCGCCATCGCGGTTGACCCGTCAACTGAATCTTCGTTAGCGGCAGCTCGTTCTGCCGCGCTTTACCGTCTATGCATCGGCAATCAGCATGCGGCGAGCTTCGGCGGTAAGAAATTGGCAAAGTCTTTAAGCTGCGGGGCAATCCTGTGCTTCAGCTGCTTGCAGCGGCTGACGGCGACGGTGAAGTTCACCGAGGGCGTGCCGTCAGGCCTCGTCGAGCAGATGATCTCGAAGTTCTGAGCCGACCACGTCGAGCGCCACCTGCTGGCGTTTGTGTATGGTTATCTCGGAGAGCACGACCTGCTGCGCGTGCAAACTGACGCCGAGAAGTTCTTGCTGCTGGTCGCCCTCAACCTCGTGGGGTGCGTTGCTTACGTTGGAGCACACCTGCAGTCCATTGAACCGCTTGCGGCCGGTCAAGATGGGATGACTGGACGCTCACATCTAGTCTGCGGCGAGATGCTTTATGTCGGCGATCAATTGCAGTTGCTGCAGGTACTCGCCACGGAACTTTGCCAACCACTTCACAACGGCTGTGTTATCTAGAAGACTCTTAATGTGGGTCTTGATGATCACGAGTCGAAGATTGGCCGGCCCGTAACTCTCCTCAAGCAACTTGGTGTCCGCTTGTACTGCGGCCAGTTCCCGTTCAAGGCGACGCAACGCTTCCGACGCGCCCGCGTTCGGCTGCCCTTTCAGCGCGGCTTTCTCGACCAGTTGATCCGGCGAGGTCCCGTGCAGCATGGCGAGCGCGAGCTTCAATGAATAGTTGTTCAGATTTATCATCGCCCTTGCAACATCGATCTGCCGAAACGGCTTCATCTGTCGCAACACGCCGAACATTCCACGGGTCGCTGGCTTGTCGGCCAGCAGGGCAACTGCCTCATTGCACACTCCGTCCAGAAGTCGAAATCTCGCCCGTATCGAATCCTCTGACAGCCCAAGGGCCTCCGCCAGCTTGGCGATCGAAGTCCCATCCTCCGCGGCTTTCAGAATCATTCGATGCTCTTGGACAACCGACAGCCGGTTGACTCGTCTGTTGTACGTGAAGCTCTCATCGTCCTTGGAGATCAGGCACCTCGCTTGAGAGGCACCAAGGTCGCTCAAAGCTTCAACGCGAAGATGACCATCGAGTACTAAGAAGCACCCGGGCAGATCTTCTTTGGGTATGACGACGATTGGCTCTACCAGGCCGAGAGCCTGAATCGACGATCGTATTTGCCGATACTTGACGGATGCTTTCACCTCGACCGGCAAAATCTTGGAGTGATGAAGGACGCCGAGGGGTATGTCCAGGCAATCTCGCTCGAAGCCCAGATGAATGGTCTTAAAAGAACGGGTCATCTTAAAAATCCCCCTCGATGAGCGATGTCTGCGAGAGGCTGCGGCACGTTCGTCAGCTTCTCCGACCGCAGGACGGCACAAAAATCTCTATCAGAGAAGAGCTCTTTGAATATTTCCTCGGCAAGCAGCAAGGCGCCGTTGGTTCGCTCTGCCTTTTTCTGAATCAGACGATGAGTCGCCGTGTCACGTTGGTAGAGTTTCGTCAGGTCTTCCGAACTCATGTGCCGCTTTGGCCCTGTCTTGGAAAAATCGTTACGGCCCTGCTTCCCGCTTCGAAGCCGTTGCTCGAGAATCTTTCGAACAATGCTGACTTTCTTTCCCTTGAGGTCGCCGCGCTCATAGGCCTCCATCAAGATGTTCTGTGCTTCGTCCCCCGTCGCCCTCGAAATCAAGATGGCGAGGTGCAAAGGGATATGCCCAGCCTCCGTTGCGGCGAGCAAGCGCTTTTCGCCACGATCTAGTAGATTACCGACATTGTTGACCCACGATGCAGTACAGCCAATTTTTTCTGCAATCTGAGAGTCGCTGTAACCGCGTTTTCGAAGAGCACCGACCTGCTCGAGTGTTTCATTCGCTCGCGGCAAGCGACGCGCCACGTTCTCAACAATGCTCATGACATGGCCTGTCTCTTCGTCGGTGTCCACGACGATCGCAGGAATCTCAGTTTGCCCCAGCATTTGACAGGACTCCAGGCGCCCCTGACCGCAGATCAACGCGTACTGGGTCGTCGCTCCCGGTTGGGTTCGCCGGACAGTGATTGGACGCTTGAGCCCGACTTGCTCGATGTTGTCGGTGATCTCGCGGTGGACTTTGCCGTTACGCGCACGTGGGTTGATGATCGCAATCGCGTCGATTGAGATCATCTCGATCCTGGCAGAGTGTTCCATCAGGCAGCCTCTCGTAAAGTGACTCTACCCGCGAGCAAGTAGAAGTCATCAAGTGTTGGTACCCGGTAGGCATCCAAGGTGAATTCGTTTTCTTCCTTGGTCGGCAAGCGCTCCCTCGAGAAATCAAGCGACGGGAAGACGTAATAGTCCAAGGCTCTATGGTTCCTTGCGTCCATTCTTGCTACAACCGTGATATCCGGATCAAGGCTGGTATCAAATCGGATGTTCCATCGGTAGCGTCCGCTCGGCAGCGGCTTGCAACGTGCGATGACGAGTGACACAGTGAAGTCGTTGTTGATAGTAAGAAGGTCCGTCTCCGAATCGAGCGAGGTCCATCCTCCATTGCCTTCGATGCCTGCCGTCATCTCCGAGATGATCTCCGGGTACCGTTTTCGCAGTACCTTGTTAATTTCAAGATATGCGTAGTCACGTTCAGGAGTGAATCCCACCAGGTCATACGCCCGCAACAAACTGCCGAAGCGGCTGCGGTATGCAGAACTCGAAGGAAGGTCATCCTCTTCGTCGATGACGATGCCAGAAAGACCTCCGTACTTTTCAAGCGCCCGTCGAAGCAGGTCCAACATCTGTCCATCGTCCAGGTGGCGAGATCGTGCAGCAATGATCTCTCTCACCCGAAAGAACTGCTCGGAAGATACAAGTGCCGGAAAGGCGGCGTCTTTTCGAATCCAGTCGGCCGGTGCGTTGCGCTCGTGCTTGATCTTGAGTTTGAACGACGTGCGGTTGTAGACGTTGTTGCCGATGTACTTCTCGTTCGTCAGGATCTGATGAACCGTTCCTCGTGTCCAAGGATGCCCAGCCTCGGATCTGATTTCCATTCGATTCAAGGTGGAGGCAATGACGCGCTCGGGCATCCCTTCATCCAGGAACAGGCTGTAGATTCTCCGAACGGTCGCGACCTCTTCGCGCGGCCCTTCGACCAATAGCACGCGATCGGTCTGGAGGCTCTTTCTTTCGCCACGCTCGAGGATCGCTTTGACGTTGTGCTGCTCGTCTATAAGTTGGCGTCGGAGACCAAAGCCCGGCGAGCCTCCTTGACGGTAGCCAAGCTGAACGAGCGTGCGATGCCCAGCAAAGACCTTCACCGACAGCTCGCGGCTGTATTCCGCTGCCATGCTGCGCTTGAGGCCGACCATTACCGTTGCGGAAAGTGATCCGTCGTTCTTGAACTGCTCGGCGCAGTAAATGACCTGGACCCCTCGCCGCTTGCAGGTTCGTTCGTACTCGCCTGCTTCGTCGGGGTCAGGGAAGCGCCCCCATCGACTCACGTCATAGACCAGCACCGCTTCGAAGTCAGGCTTGGGTAATTGGACGTCCCTCAGCAGATCTTGAAGGCCCTTTCTACCGCGAATATTGAGTCCACTTTTTCCGGCATCGATATAGGTGTGCACGATCCGCATGTTGTGCGCATCGGCATATTCGAGGATCGCAGATGCTTGATTTTCTGTGGAGTAGCGCTGATGCTCCGTTGACATCCTCACGTACTGGGCAACCGGGATCCCTCCTTCCTCCGGAGCGTTCGGACCAGCTTCTTGTGGAATGTGTGTCATGCCGTTTGACCAATTTTCGGCATTCTCAAACTCGAAACAAGGAAAGTGAAGCAGTTTCCTACTCGGTTGTTACGCAATGTGGTTGCCTCGCGTACCGCGCTGACTTATGCACGCCCAGCGATTTCGCATTCAATCCGCGCAACCTCCAGTTACTCATTTGCTCGGTAAATCACCGTTTTCTGGACCGCCAGTCGCGCATGCCTTCGGCGATGCCGACAAACCATCCCGGCGCGCTGTCAAAGTCTTTGAGAAGGTGGTTGTAGCGCAACGCACGCGCATTCCAGGCGCGTCGTAAGGTTGCCTCCACATCGGACATCATCCACGCGCCAAGCTGCAGCAGATGAAAACGCTCGTGCCGTGGCCTGACCTCAAAAACCGAACGCCCTGATGCCATGACCGCGCTATCCACACCCAGTTCGGCCAACAGGTGATCGTGTAAATTCACCGTCACGTATGCACTGCTCAATAGCTTCAACACTTGTCGCAGGACTGCAAGCTCTGACCAATCCAAATCTGGAAGTCCAAACCCTTGATGCGTGTCGAGCGCAGCTTGGCGCAGTGCCAACCAATCCATGCCCTGACTGCTGTAGCCGTCGAACGGCGTTTGGGGCGCTTCGTCATAGCGCGCGCCGCAAGCGTGGCAACTTCTCATTGGCACTTCGCCGGAGGCTTCATCCCGGCCGAAATCCATCCGGAAGTAAGCCACGGCCTCGCCGCAATGGTGACAACGATCCTGCAGCAGACATCGATGGATCGAGCAGAACGTAGTGAATGCCAGCCTCCAACGCTTGCGAAAGTACGGCTGCTCGTCTGAGGCGAGACATGCTGGACAGAACTGCTGCCCATAGGCCCGTCGGGTGCGGTGATACATCTTCAGATTCAGGATCCATGGCAAAACGCCCGAAACCTTGAACTGGCTGAATAGTGTGCCCTCGAACGCCCGCAGGGAAGTGCCGAAAGCGATCTCCCGCGGAGTCGCCGTACGCAGGATCAACTCGTCCAGCAGCCAATTCGGTGCCAACCGGTCGATGTCCCGATTCCAGACCTGTAGGCGGTTGCCGAAGATCAGATTGCAGAAGGTCTGGACCTTTAAGCCCATTCCATGAGCGAGCCGCACCAGCCAGCTGGAAGTCAATTCATCAGGAAAGGGCTTATAGCGGACCGGCCAGAGCGAGGGCGTCAGTCCGCGCATGGCTTCAGATGGCCTGTTGCACGCCTGGCTGAACGCTGCGCCTACGCTTCGACGGCGGCGTCCAGACCAAGTCATCGATCAGAGCCTTGGTGATCTGCTCACCACCGGTGGCGATCGCCTTGACAGCCGCGTTTCGTACGAGCGAGCAGATGTCACCCAGGGAGTCCTCGGCGCGCTGTTGAATCAATCGCAGCATGGCGACGGACTTCAAATCGGAAGGCTTTTTCAATGGGATCCGCTTCTCCATGGTCGCCAGCAACGTGCCCACCTCTTTGGGAGTTCGCCATCGCGGCATGTACATCGTTTCGAACCGGCTGCCCAGCTGTTCGTCGATCGTGAGCGCGTTCAACGCGTCGTAGGTGCCGGCGGCCACCATGCGAACCTTGGTGTCGTTTCCCAGGTTCTTGAGCGCATTGCGGAACTGGCGCTGTTGCAGCTGGTGCCCTTGAAGGGAGTTGTTGATCTCGTCGATCAGCAGAACCTTGACAGCGACCTTGCGAAACATGATCTTGATCTGGGAGTACTTCACCGGTTCGGACGCATTCGGCTTGTACGGGACCAGCAATGCATCCAAGATGTTCGTGTAGAGCGCGTTGATATCAGGTTCTGGGGGGCAAGTGATTACGACCACGTCGACGATGGAGGTCGGAGCTTCGGGAGAGACGACCGGAGTGTGGAGGGACACGAAGCGCTCGAGCACCGTCGACTTCCCACTGTGCGAATCCCCCACGAGCAGAAGGTTTGGCGGGCGTGTGGAAGGCGGGTGATTGAGCAGGAATTCCATAAATTCCAGCGCCTTCACCGAGGGCGCCAGGGCCATCCACGATCCCATCAGGATCGCATTCGTCCGCTCGACTGCAGACGCGTCGATAAGCGTGAGTGCCTCCTTGCCGAGATGAGGGTACGGCGAGTTCGGTGTCGACGGGCTCGGTTTCTTGGGCATGAAGTACCTACTCCTCTTCAATCGGGAAGATCTCGTCCGGGTCGTATCCTGCGATCGAGTCCGGGGGCGAAGTAGGCGCCATCTGTGAGGCGCGCGGCAGCTCGACAGGCCCGCGTTCACGCGCCTTCGCATGCTCAGCACGCCTCTGCATGTTTTGACGGGCCGTCTTAGTCGTCTCCGCGCTCTCCTGCTCGCGCTTTCGCCTCTCCAACACGATGGCCATTACGGCGCGGGTGTCTTCAAGCCTCCCGCCACCATCCTCCTGGATGCGCTGTGCCGCGTCGTACTCCCATTGGCTGATGCCAGGCGGCAGGCTCGGATCCGCATAGGGAATCCGCACGTACTGCTTCTGGATAGGGTCCCGAAAATAGAGCACGCTGACGTCGCGAGGGTCCCGACCGAAGCGGTGGTAGACGCTGGTCTTGGTCTTCGGATCCTTGATGTTCACGTACGGCCTCAGGCAGTCGTGGAAATAGACGATGCGATCGATCACCACGCCTTCAGGATGAATGACCCGCTCCTGAAATGGAAGCAGATCGATACGCAGCTTTTCCGCATCCTGAATCAAGGCCGGCCGTCCTCGTCCTGGTTTGGTCTTCGTGCCCAGGATGCCCTCCTTCCACTTTTGCGCCGGCGGCATATTTAGCGTCGAGTGCTTCTCCAAGTGGTACTTCTCTATGGTCAGATACAGCCATGACTCCAGTTCCGTGAGGGTCATGGTCGCCGTCTTCTCCGAGTCGTATTCACCTCTTTCCTTGGGGTTTGAGAACGTGGCCCCGGGTAGCGCCTTGATCTTGGAAGCCAGCGTACCCATGAAGCGTTCGATGATGGCGCCGTACTTGGGATTCTTGACTGGGCGGAAATGCGCGTCGATATGGTGCTCCTTGCAGCCGAACTCGATCAACTTACCCCTGAACTCCTTGGCGTTGTCCATATGCACGACGTCCATGACGCCGTAGTACGGCCACTCGACCTGGTTCGTCAGACCCAGTTCCTCAAGGCGCTGGCGCTTGGTCAGGATAGCGTTCGTGATGCACAGCCCCGCGGACAAGCTCGACGGCGGATCGAGGGACACATAGAACCCCAAGATGACACGGCTGTAGCAATCGATGAGAACCGTGATCCACGCGCGCCGGATCGCCTTTCGGTACTTGTCGTCGACAACGATGATGTCCAGCAGTGTGTGGTCCATCTGCGCGATGGCAAGTGGGTAGTCCGCATCCGGCAGCTTGTTGCCTCTGCCTGGCGTCTTGTTCGCTTCGAACTTCCTCGCCTCGGCCTCGCCCTTGCGCTTCTTGGCTCGCTTCTTCTCTTCGATTTCGTCGATGCGCGAACGAATCGTGTTGGGTGCCGGCGGCTTGATGCCTGCGACCGCGCAGTCCGCCTCGATTTTTTCGACCAAGGCCTTCTTGCCGATCTTCTGCCCAGTGAGATAGTGGTTCTTGATGCCGTCCTGGATCACGTGCTCCAGTTCGTCAGAAAGGCGATTCTTTCCTCGCCCGCCGCTCGGTCGGTAAGGAAGCAGGCTCGAGAGCAACTGCGTCTCGTACAGATCGTGCATTAGCCGATAGAGGGTCGCCTGCGAAATCTCAAGCTCCGCACAAGCTTGCTCCCGAGCCTCCTTCGAAACCGTCCTCATGGCCAGCAGCGGCGTCAGGATCTTGCGCCGATGCTCGGCAATCTCCCAGTCATGCGAATCCACGTCGTCCAGGTTGACCTGCTCGGCCACCTTGATCTTCTTTCCTCGCCTGAAAACTTCCCGAAAGCCGAGTTCGTCCAGATCCAGCGTCGCCAGCTCTTCCGTCCCCAGTTCCTTCGCCATCACCTTCATCAGGCCGACGAACCGCAGGATGACGAACTCCTTGCCGTCCTCGGTCTTGACGACCATGCCTTCACGCGGCTTCAGCAGGGGAGCGGCTCTATGGCGAGGATCGGTCATGGCTCGGCGCCCGGAACGATCCACGCATCGAGTTCCATAGGAGCGTCCAGATCCAGCAGGATCCTGCGGTGCGCGACACAGGTCCAAAAGTGATGGAGCATTTCTCCGTCCTCGTCTGAATGGGCGTCCAGCAATTCCCCGACGGTAGAGCTTTCGCCCTGCCCAGCAAGCCAGGCAAGGAGCCGACTCGATGCCGCGGCATCCGGCGGATTCCTCAGGTAGCCGCGCAGGTACTTGATGTTCTTGAGCCGCTGAGCCGGGAAGTCTTCCTGGCTTTTCTTGATGAAGATCCAGCCACGCTCCGCGCAGTACGCCTCGGCAGCCCTGAACTTGGGCGCGTACTTCTCCTTGTTGGACTCGAAATCCGCCCGGGTCTTGACCTCGGTCAGCTCTGAAGGACGTCCCAGCCCCTTGCGATAGTGGACGAGCACATCGGGCACGTACCCGTTGCGCACACCTTTCACCGGAATTCGCACCGGCTGGACCTCAATACTCAGGACGTCATCGTCGGGGCCCAGCAGGAGAACATAGTCCTTCTCCTGCAGCGACTCGAACTCCTGAAGCTCCTCCGAATGGCGCGTGTGCATGCGCCCTGTCACCACCAAGTAATTCTTTGGGATTCTTCGTACTGGCATATCTTCTCCCCCGAGAGATGCCGAATATTCTCATACTCTTTTGACGGCGTCAGATCCGGATGCCGCAGGGTCTCGCCCGGCGACATGCGTGGACCTCGCTGCTTTGAGATTTGTGCCCGGGGGAAGGCCCTAAGGGCTCTCCGGGGAGGCGAGAGGGCCCACCCCGGGCGGCCACCCGGACTGGCCCCGGGGAGCCCCGAAAGCCCTCCTAAGCAGACGGCATCGCCGAGCAGACGTGGTGCATGCAGACGCTGTGAAGTCAAGACGCAGCAGATCCTTCAGGGGGAGGCACAGGCGCCCTCCCTTCAAGCCTCGATCGGCTTGCTAGGCCAGGGGGCTCTGGGGATACTGCACGCATCGAATCAAAGGTAGGCGCAGAAAATGGCAGCTATCCCCAAGAAAACCGCAGCGAACGCGACCACGGACCGTCGTGTCGCAGCGAAGTGGTCCAAGATCGTCGCCGAATCGGGGTGGACCTCGTTCCCCAACGTCATCTTCGAGCGTCAGCAAGCTTTGCAACTCTCACCGCTGGATATCAACATCCTTCTGCATCTGGCAGGCAACTGGTGGAACGCCGGCAGCAATCCGTACCGCTCCAAGAAGTCATTGGCTCAAGCGATCGGCGTGCACCCGCGGACCATCCAGAAGCACATCGAGGAGATGGAGCGCTGGGGGTACATCAAACGCATCTACCGCAAGGCGGGTGTGGGCGACAACCTACCCAACGAATACGACTTCAGTGGGCTGATCGAGAAGATCACGCCTTTCGCCAAAGAGAAGCTCAACGAGCGCGCCAAAGCGCAGGCGGAGAAGGCCGCCGCGATCACCCGCAAACGACCGCTGCAGGTGATCACCGGCGGCAAGTGAAAAAGGCGAAACCCGCCTGGTGCTGCAACACCGAAGCGGGTTTCTTTTGCAACTGGTCCTGGAAAGGGACTTCGGAGAAAGGAGGCTTTCAATGCTTTGGCTGCGCAAGCACATCACATTAGGGTAGCCCGTTCGGGTTGCATCCGAGCGGGCATCTTACGTGAGAGGCGGGACGCTGTCTCGCCTCTCCCTCACGCGTATCGACCAGCATGGCAGATCCGTCAGAATCCCCAGGGAATCTCCCCAAAAAAGAGGCAAGCAAACAATGGCCAGCGTTTTTTTCTCCTACAGCCACAAAGACGAGGAATTGCGCAATCAATTGGAGGCGCACCTGGCACTTCTCAAGAATCAGGGCCTCATCGACGCGTGGTACGACCGCCGCATCATTGCCGGAGACGAGGTTGATGATGCGATCTTCAGCAAGCTCGAGACTGCCGACATCATCCTGCTGCTGATCAGCTCGGACTTCGTCAGCTCGCCATACTGCTTTTCCAGGGAGATGAAACGGGCCATGGAACGCCACGAAGCGGGCGAGGCACGGGTCATTCCGGTCATTCTTCGCCACTGCGAGTGGCATAGCGCGCCGTTTGGCAAGTTGATGGCGGCGCCGAAAGACGGAAAGCCGGTCGTTTCATGGCCCGATCGCGACGAAGCATTGGCCGACGTGGCCAAGCAGGTTCGCCGGGCTGTTGAAGACATCGCAGCGCCTGCCGCATCTCAACAAGCGCCGCGCGCACCACGTACAAGCTGGTCAGCACCTCCCGCAGTCCCAACGGATTCGCCGCCACCAAGGCCGGGGCTGCCGCGATCGAGCAACCTGAGAGTCAAACAGGAGTTTTCCGAGAAGGACCGCGATGATCACCTGCGCTCGACGTTCGAATTCGTGAGCAAGTTCTTCGAAGGCTCCGTGGGGGCAATCGGCGAGCGGAATCCGGACGTCACAGGCAACTACGAGCGCATCGACTCCCGCCGTTTTGCCGCGATTTTGTATCGCAATGGCAAGAAGCTGGCAGAGTGCTCGGTTCGGATGGAAGGGCTGAGCGGGCGCAGCAACGGCATCGCGTTTTCCCATGACTCATCTGCAAACCAAGGATCATTCAACGAACTGTTGAGCGTTGAGGCGAATGAACAGTCGCTATTTCTGAAGCCATTGGGCATGGGCTTTGGCGGCGGCGAGCGCCACAAACAGCTCTCGCAGGAGGGGGCCGCAGAGTATCTTTGGGAGTTGTTTATCAGCGCCGCCCAGCGATAGAAGAGGTTGAAGACTACTGCTATTCGTTCAGAACAGCACGCCCACCTGAAACAAGGAAAATGCAGTTATCCACTCGAAGAAATCGCGAGCGCATTTTATTTTTCTCATTCACTTTTGTATTTTTCTCATTGACTTCTGAAATTTGTGAATGACGCGTGATGTTTTTTCTCACCAACTTCCGGACGCTGTCACTGGCGCACGCCGCAGGCGGTTGAGCGTTTCGGGCAAGCGAATGAAAAAAGGCCCGTCGAGGGCCTTTTTCAATGGCGGCGCGAGGGCAACGGGTCGCGCGCCCGCCACCGGGGCCTAAGGCAAGTCCAGCCTGTACCCCACCCCATAGATCGACCGGATCAGCTCCTGCCCCCCGCTCGCCGCGTCCAGCTTGCGGCGCAGGTTCTTCACATGGCTGTCGACCGCGCGATCGGTCACCGCGCGCTGGTCGGCATGCACGTGGTCGAGCAGCTTGTCGCGCGACAGCACGCGCCCGCGCGCATCGGCCAGCGCCTTCAGCAGCCGGAACTCGATCGGCGTGAGGTCCAGCGCGGCCCCCTGCCACGATGCCTTGTAGGCCTGCGCGTCGATCTGCAGCGCCGACACCTCGCGCGCCGAATGGCCGCTGCGGCGCAGCAGCGCCTTGACCCGCGCCACCACCTCGCGCGGACTGAACGGCGTCTTGCAGATGTAGTCGTCCGCGCCGATCTCCAGGCCCATCAGGCGGTCGGCCTCTTCCACGCGCGCGGTGAGCATGATGACCGGCACGTCGCTGAACAGGCGCAACGCGCGGCACACGCTCATGCCGTCCTGGCCGGGCAGCATCAGGTCGAGCAGCACCAGGTCGGGCCGGCGCGCCTTCACGCTGGGCACCACCTCCAGCCCGTTGGCCAGCCATGCCGAGGTGTAGCCGGAGGCCTGCAGGTAGTCGGCGAGCAGCGCGGCCATGCGCGGCTCGTCCTCGACGATCAGGACATGTGCGGCCGAAGGGGGTGTCATGGGTGCGTCGTTCATCGCCGGTCCTCAGGCACGCGGCAGGCGGATCGCGACCCACACGCCGCCCAGCGGCGAGGCCTGGGCCTCGATGGTGCCGCCATGCGCCTCCACGATGCTGCGGCAGATCGACAGGCCCAGCCCCGCGCCGCCGCTGGCGCGGTTGCGCGAGCCCTCGCCGCGAAAGAAGCGCTCGAACAGGCGCGGCAGCTGCGCCGCCTCCACACCCGGCGCCGAATCCATCAAATCGACGGCAAGTTGCGCGCCCTCCTCGCGCGCCGCGATGCGCAGCACGCCGCCCGCATCGGTGTAGCGGCAGCTGTTGAGCACCAGGTTGCTGAACAGCTGCTGCATGCGGCGCTCGTCGGCGAACGCCACCAGCGGCTGCGCCGGCAGGTCCAGTTCCAGGCGCAGGCCCGCAGAGGCCAGCCGCTCACGGAAGCCGTCGACGCTCGCCTCGACCAGTTCGCGCAGGTCCACGTCGGCCTTGCGGTACGCGAGCGCGCCCACGTCGGCCAGCGACAGGTCGTAGAGGTCGGACACCAGCTGGTTGAGCATGCCCACCTCGTGCTGCAGCGAGCGCACGGCCTGCGCGTCGAGGCGGCGCACACCGTCTTCCATCGCCTCCAGCTCGCCGTGCAGCACGCCCAGCGGCGTGCGCAGCTCGTGCGACACGTCGGCCATGAACTCGCGGCGCATGCGCTCGTTGCGCTGCAGCGTGTGGGCCAGTGAATTGAAGTCGCGCGCCAGCTGTCCCACCTCGTCCTGCGAGGCCACGGCCACGCGGCTTTCGTAGTCGCCGGCGGCCAGCCGGTGGGTCGCCGCAGCCACGCGCTTGACGGGGCCCAGCAGCACCCGCGCGATCCACCATGCGATGCCCGCGGCCAGCAGCACGCACAGCACGCCGATGACCCAGCTCGCACGCGCCTGGTTCTGCTGGAAGCGCTGGTCACCGGCCTCGCTCACGTTCTGGAACGGTGCCATCACCACCCAGCCCACGGTCTTGCCGTCGACCACCACGGCGCGTTCGGCCGAACCCTTTCGCGCCTCCCTGAAGCCGGCGATCACCTTGCGGTCGGTGTCGAGCAGGCTCACGCGCAGCATGGCCCCCGTCAGGTCGGACACAGGCGGCGGCGTGCGGCCCGGATCGAAGCGCTCACCGCTCACCAAGGGCGCGGGCCGCATGATCTCGAACCACGGCCCCGGCCCTTCACGCAGAAAGTCCCAGCTGCCGTTCTGCCGGTAGGCCGCCACGGCGTTGGGCAGCACGGCGTCCAGCCGCTCCACGCCCTGCTCGTTGAGGTAGCCGACAAAGCCGCGCTCGAAGTTCCAGCGCGAGGCGGCGCCCATGGCGACCACCGCCAGCACGGCGGTGGCCAGCACGGCGAGAAAGAGCTTGGTGGTGATGCTGATCTTCATGAAGGCCCACAAGATAAGCCAGATTGCAGCCCGCACGGTGCACGCCGGCCCCAAGGCCGCGCGGGCCGGGGGACCTTCACACTCGCTCCACATTCGCTGAAGACCATGGGTTCCAACCTGATTGGAAACCCGTACATGTCTTCTCGCTTCACCCGCACCGGCCTTGCGTGCGCCCTGGCCCTCGGCCTGCTGGGCGGCATTGCGGGGTGCTCCGGTTCTACTTCCGCGCAGCCTCCCGCGGCTGCCACCCCGCAGGTGAGCGTGGTCACCCTGCAGCCTGAAAACCAGCCCGTCACCACCGAACTCTCGGGCCGCACGCGGGCCCGCCTGAGCGCCGAGATCCGCCCGCAGGTCGGCGGCATCGTGCAGCAGCGGCTGTTCGAAGAAGGCGCGCTGGTCAAGGCCGGCCAGGTGCTCTACCAGCTGGACCCGGCCAGCTACCAGGCCGCCCACGCCAGCACGCAGGCCAGCGTCGCCAAGGCCGAGGCCACGCTCAATTCCGCAAGGACCGCGGCGCGCCGCAACGCAGAGCTCGTGAAGATCGACGCGGTGAGCCAGCAGACCAACGACGACAGCCAGGCCACGCTGCAGCAGGCCCAGGCCGACCTCGGCGTGGCGCGCGCCGCGCTGGACACGGCGCGCATCAACCTGGGCTTCACGCGCATCACCGCGCCCATCGCAGGGCGCATCGAGGCCTCCACCGTCACGCCCGGCGCGCTGGTCACGGCCGGCCAGACCACGGCGCTCACCACGGTGCAGCAGCTCGACCCGATAAACGTCGACGTGACGCAGTCGACCACCGACCTGCTACGGCTGCAGCGCGAGCTGGCCAGCGGCGCGCTCAAGAGCAGCGCGAACAAGGGCGAGGCGTCGGTCCGGCTGATGCTGGAAGACGGCACCGCCTACGCCCACGCCGGGCGCCTGCAGTTCTCCAGCGTCACCGTCAACGAAGGCACCGGTGCGGTCACGCTGCGCATCCTGGTGCCCAACCCCGAGCGCACGCTGCTGCCCGGCATGTACGTGCGCGCCGTGCTCGAAGAGGGCGTGGCCGAGCAGGCCCTGCTGGTGCCCCAGCAGGGCGTGACCCGCACCGCGAGCGGCGACGCCTCGGCGCTGGTGGTCACGGCGGACAACAAGGTCGAGAAGCGCGCGCTGAAGGTGTCGCGCGCGGTCGGCAGCCGCTGGCAGGTGACCGAGGGGCTGAAGGCCGGCGAGCGCGTGATCGTCGAAGGCTCGACGAAGGTGCGTGTGGGCGACACGGTCAAGCCGGTGGCCGCCGCGGACTCCACGGTGGCCACGGCCGCCACCGTTGGCGACACCGCGCCCGCGGCCGGCGCGGCCGCCGCGCGCTGAAGGCACCGCACATGGCACGCTTTTTCATCGACCGGCCCATCTTCGCGTGGGTCATCGCCATCGTCATCATGCTGGCCGGGGCGCTGTCCATCAGCACCTTGCCGCTGGAGCAATACCCCGACATCGCGCCCACCAAGGTGTCGATCAACGCCACCTACCCGGGCGCGTCGGCCAAGACCATCGAGGACTCGGTCACCCAGGTCATCGAGCAGAAGATGAAAGGGCTCGACCAGCTGAGCTCGATGTCGTCCAAAAGCACCTCCTCGGGCAGCGCGAGCATCGAGCTCACCTTCGAGGCCGGCACCAACGCCGACGTGGCGCAGATGCAGGTGCAGAACAAGGTGCAGCAGGCCATGTCGCAGCTGCCGCAGTCGGTGCAGAGCCAGGGCGTGACGGTCACCAAGGCGGGCACCGACATCCTGATGATCGTCTCGCTCACCTCGCAGGACGGCAGCGCTTCGGCCACCGACATCGGCGACTACATCTCCAGCAGCCTGCTCGACGTGCTGAGCCGCATCGACGGCGTGGGCGACGTGCAGGTGCTGGGCTCGGGCTACGCCATGCGCATCTGGCTCGACCCGGCGAAGCTGCAGAAGTACTCGCTGATGCCGTCCGACGTGACGAGCGCGCTCACCAGCCAGAACACCGAGGTCTCGGCCGGCCAGCTCGGCGCCCTGCCCGCCGTCGCCGGCCAGCGGCTCACGGCCACCATCACCGCGCGCAGCAAGCTGCGCACCGCAGAGCAGTTCCGCGAGGTGATCGTCAAGTCGGACAGCGCCGGCTCCGTGGTGCGCCTGGGCGACGTGGCGCGCATCGAGCTGGGCAGCGAGAGCTACACCGTCAACTCCCGCTTCGACGGCAAGCCCTCCGGCGGCATGGGCGTGAAGCTGGCCACCGGCGCCAACGCGCTCTCGGTGTCCAACGCCGTGAAGGCCAAGCTGGCCACGCTGGAGCCCTTCTTTCCGAACCAGATGAAGGCCGTGGTCGGCTACGACACCACGCCTTTCGTGCGCATCTCCATCGAGGAAGTGGCCAAGACGCTGGGCGAGGCCATGGTGCTGGTGGTGCTCATCATGTATCTCTTCCTGCAGAACCTGCGCGCCACGCTGGTGCCCGCCATCGCGGTGCCGGTGGTGCTGCTGGGCACCTTCGGCGTGCTGGCCGTGCTGGGCTATTCGGTCAACACGCTCACCATGTTCGGCATGGTGCTGGCCATCGGCCTGCTGGTGGACGACGCCATCGTGGTGGTGGAGAACGTGGAGCGGCTCATGGCCGAGGAAGGGCTCTCGCCCCTGGAGGCCACGCGCAAGTCGATGCGCGAGATCACCGGCGCGCTGGTGGGCATTGCGCTGGTGCTGTCGGCGGTGTTCGTTCCCATGGCCTTCTTCGGCGGCTCCACGGGCGTGATCTACCGGCAGTTCTCGGTGACCATCGTCGCGGCCATGCTGCTGTCGGTGGTGGTGGCGCTCACGCTGACGCCGGCGCTGTGCGCCACGCTGCTCAAGCCGGCGGCACCGGCCGGGCATGCGCCGCGAACGGGCCTGCCGGGGCGCTTCTTCGGCTGGTTCAACCGCAGCTTCGAGCGCAATGCCGAGCGCTACCGCTCGGGCGTCGGCGGCATCCTGCACCGTGGCAAGCGCAGCCTGCTGGTGTACGCGCTGATGGTGGGCGTGATGGCGCTGGTCTTCATGCGCCTGCCCACCTCGTTCCTGCCCGACGAAGACCAGGGCACGCTGATGACGCAGATCAAGCTGCCCGCCAGCGCCACCGACGAGCAGTTGCGCCAGACCATGAAGATCTTCGAGGACTACCTGGCCACGCAGAAGGAGGTCAGCCACTACATCACGCTGACCGGCCTGAGCGGCGACCAGGCCACGGGCAATGCCTTCATCACGCTGAAGGACTGGAGCGAGCGCAGCGGCAAGGCGCAGGACGCCGCCTCCCTGGCGCGCCGCTTCACGCAGGAGATGTCGCTGCGCGCCAGCAACGCCAGCGTGTTCGTCATGCTGCCGCCGGCGGTGCGCGGCCTGGGCTCGAGCGCGGGCTTCGACGTGCAGCTGCAGGACCTGGGCGGCATCGGGCACGACGCGCTCGTGAAGGCGCGCGAGCAGTTCCTGGCGCTCGCGCGCAAGGACCCGGCGCTCAGCCAGGTGCGCAGCAACAACCTGGACGACACGCCGCAGTTCGCCATCGACATCGACGACCGCAAGGCCGCCGCGCTGAGCCTTTCCACCGCGGACATCAACGACACCTTGTCCAGCGCCATGGGCGGCAGCTACGTGAACGACTTCGTCAACAACGGCCGTGTGAAGAAGGTCTACGTGCAGGCCGACGCGCCCTTCCGCATGCAGCCCGACAGCATCGACAGCTGGCACGTGCGCAACGCCAACAGCGAGATGGTGCCGTTCTCGGCCTTCGCCAGCAGCCGCTGGACCTACGGCTCGCCGGAGCTGGCGCGCTACAACGGCATGTCGTCCTTCGAGCTCATCGGCGATCCGGCCGCGGGGGTGAGCTCCGGCGCGGCGATGGACGCGGTGGAACGCATCATGAGGCAGCTGCCCCAGGGCATCGGCTACGAGTGGGCCGGCAGCTCCTACCAGGAGCGGCTGTCGGGCTCGCAGGCGCCGCTGCTGTACGCGGTGTCGATCCTGTTCGTGTTCCTGTGCCTGGCGGCGCTGTACGAGAGCTGGTCGGTGCCGTTCTCGGTGATCCTGGTGGTGCCGCTGGGCGTGCTGGGTGCGGTGGTGGCCACCAAGCTCGCGGGGCTGTCGAACGACGTGTACTTCCAGGTGGGGCTGCTGGCCACGGTGGGCCTGTCGGCGAAGAACGCGATCCTGATCGTGGAGTTCGCCAAGCAGCTGCAGGACGACGGTATGGCCCTGGTCGACGCCACGCTGCAGGCCGTGCGCCTGCGGCTGCGCCCGATCCTCATGACCTCCCTGGCCTTCATGTTCGGCGTGCTGCCGCTGGCGCTGAGCACCGGTGCGGGCTCGGGCAGCCGCCGCGCCATCGGCGTGGGCGTGCTGGGCGGCGTGGCGAGCGCCACGGCGCTGGGCATCTTCTTCGTGCCGCTGTTCTTCGTGGTGATCCGGCGCTTCTTCGCACCCGAGACCCGGCCCGCGGCAGCGCCCACGCTGCCCGCACTTGCTGAAACGGGGACCCCATGACTTCCGTGAATTTCCGACTCTGCGCGCTGGCCGTGGCCGCGCTGCTGGCCGGCTGCGTCAACCTCGCGCCGGTGTACTCGCGGCCCGAGGCGCCGGTCGCCTCGGCGTGGCCCGTGTCCACGGCATCCGCGAATGCGAAGGCCGGCACCGTCGCCACACCCCTCACCGGCTGGCAAGACTTCATCACCGACGAGCGGCTGCGCCGCACCATCGCGCTGGCGCTGGCCAACAACCGCGACCTGCGCGTGGCGGTGCAGAACATCGAGAAGGCGCGTGCCCAGTACGGCGTGCAGCGCGCCGAGCTGTTCCCCAGCGTGGCCGCCACGGCCGGCGCCACGCGCCAGCGCACCTCGGCGGCCACGAGCAGCAGCGGCGAGTCGGCCATCGGCACGCAGTACACGGCGGCGCTGGGCTTCAGCAGCTACGAGCTCGACCTGTTCGGCCGCGTGCGCAACCTGAACGAGGCGGCGCTGCAGAGCTACCTCTCGACCGAGGCCACGCGCCGCAGCACGCAGATCAGCCTGGTGGCGGAAGTCGCCTCGGCCTGGCTCACGCTGGCTGCGGACCACGCGCGGCTGCAGCTGGCGCAGGACACGCTGGCCAGCCAGCAGCGCTCGTACGCGCTGACCGGGCGCATGCACGCGTTGGGCGCCAGCTCGGCGCTGACGCTGGCCCAGGCGCAGACCACCGTCGATTCCGCGCGCGTGGACGTGGCCAGCTACACCGCGCAGGTGGCGCTGGACCGCAACGCGCTCGACCTGCTGGCCGGCGCCACGGTGCCCGACGACCTGCTGCCCGCCGCCGGCATGGCCTCGGCCGGTTCGGCCAGCGCGCTGGTCGACGTACCCGCGGGCCTGCCCTCGGCGCTGCTGCAGCAGCGGCCCGACGTGCTGGCCGCGGAGCACACGCTGCAGGGTTCCAACGCCGACATCGGCGCGGCGCGCGCGGCCTTCTTCCCGAGCATTTCGCTCACGGCGAGCGCGGGCTCGTCGAGCACGGCGCTGTCGGGCCTGTTCAAGGGCGGCAACGGCGCATGGAGCTTTGCGCCCTCGGTCAGCCTGCCGATCTTCAACGCGGGCAGCAACCGCGCCAGCCTGGACGCCGCCAAGGCGCAGCGGGAGATCGACCTCGCCACCTACGAGAAGACCGTGCAGACCGCGTTCCGGGAAGTGGCCGACGCGCTGGCCACGCGCGGCGCGCTGGGCGAGCAGCTGGCGGCGCAGCAATCGCTGGTGGACGCCACGCAGAAGAGCTTCACGCTGTCGAACGCGCTCTACCGCAACGGCAGCTACAGCTATCTCGAGGTGCTGGACGCGCAGCGCTCGCTGTACACCGCGCAGCAGACGCTGATCGGCCTGCGCCTGTCGGAGCAGAGCAACCGCATCACGCTCTACAAGGTGATGGGGGGCGGGGACACGGTGCAGGCGCAGGCGCAAGCACAGGCGGGGGCGCAGACGGAGGTGCCGGCCGGGACGACCGCGTCATCGCGCTGAGCGTTCGGCACGTCAGCCGCGCGTGGCGTTCTCCTTCATCTTCGCCAGCGCGATGGCCAGTGCGGCGCCGCCCAGGGTCTTGATCAGCCCCGAATGCTGCGCATAGAACTGGCTGACCTCGTCGATCACGCCGGCATGCTGCTGCTCGGCGTGCGCGGCGATCTCGGTCACCTGGGCGGGCGACAGCTGCGAGGCCTGGTCGGGCGTGACCTGCGTCTGCCCCGGCTGCAGCAGGCGCCCCAGCACGCCGCCGGCCAGCGCCGATGCGGCCGCTGGGCCGAGCGTGGCCAGGATCTGGTTGAGCACGCCGGCCTGCTGCGTCGGTGACGACCGGCCGAACAGCTGGCCCACCATGTCGCCGAAGGGCGGCGTCTGGTCGGAGCGCATCGCCGCGGCAAGCCCCGCGCCGACTTCGCCGGTGGAGGCGTGCTGCGTGACCTGGTCGATGTGGGCCTCGGCGTTGTTGTTGCCGATGGCCTGCTGGAGGATGTCGAGTAGCCCCATGGAAAAAGCTCCTTGTTGGAATCGAGTGCTGCCGGTGCGCAACCCGCAGGGCCGGCACCGGCGCGATGCCCGTTGTTGCGGCACAAAGCGGCCACGATGCAAGCGGCTTCGTGCAGCCATCGTGGCGCCGCCTGGCTGAGCGGCAACTGACGCGCCGCGCCCGCGTCGCCAAGGCGCTGGCCTTGGGCGATGGCTCCGCTATCCTGCCGGCTGGCCAAGATGAAGGACTGACGCTCTCATGCACTCCGCTTTTCAAGCCGCGATGGAACGCGAATTCGGCGCCATCGCCGACCTGGTTCGCCTCCACGCGCAACACACACCTGACCACGCCGCGCTGGCCGATGCACAGCACATGCTGAGCTACCGCGCGCTCGACGCGCTGATGGACCGCATCGCGGCCGCCTTGCAGCGCGACGGCCTGCAGCCCGGCGACGCCATTGCCGTGTGCGCGGCCTCGTCGGTGAACTACGCGGCCGTGTTCCTGGGCGCGCTGCGCGCGGGCGTGGCCGTGGCGCCGCTGGCACCCGGCTCCACGCCCGCCAGCCTGGCGCGCATGATCTCGGACGCCGACGCGCGCCTGCTGTTCAGCGACGCCTCGGCCGCCGAGGTCATCGGCCCCGCCGTGCCGGGCGGCATTGCCCGCATCGCGCTCGACGGCTCGCAGGTCGGCGGCGTCTTCGACGCGTGGCTGGCACCGGTCGGTGCGAGCCCCCGGCCGGTGGAGGCGCAGCCCGCCTGGCCCTTCAACATCATCTATTCGTCGGGCACCACCGGCGAGCCCAAGGGCATCGTGCAGGGCCACGGCATGCGCTGGGCCCATGTGCAGCGCGGCGCCAAGTACGAATACGACAGCCACACCGTCACGCTGCTGTCGACGCCGCTGTACTCCAACACCACGCTGGTGGTGTTCTTCCCCACCATCGCCTTCGGCGGCTGCGTGGTGCTGATGCCCAAGTTCGACGCGCTGGGCTACTTGCAGCTGGCCGTGAAGCACGGCGTGACGCACACCATGCTCGTGCCGGTGCAGTACCAGCGGCTGATGGCGCACCCGCGCTTCGACGAACACGACCTGTCGAGCTACCGCTTCAAGTTCAGCACCAGCGCGCCCTTCAACGCGGCGCTGAAGGCCGACGTGCTCAAGCGCTGGCCGGGCGGGCTCATCGAGTTCTACGGCATGACCGAAGGCGGCGGCACCTGCATCCTGGAGGCGCACCTGCACCCGACCAAGCTGCACACCGTGGGCCAGGCCGCGCCGGGCAGCGACATCCGCCTGATCGACGAGGAAGGCCGCGAGCTGCCGCGCGACAACCCGGAGGCCGCCGGCGAGGTGGTGGGCCACTCGGCCGGCATGATGACCGGCTACCACCGCCAGCCCGGCAAGACGCGCGAAGCCGAGTGGTTCGACGCCACCGGCAAGCGATTCATCCGCACCGGCGACGTGGGCCGCTTCGATGCCGACGGCTTCCTCACGCTGTTCGACCGCAAGAAGGACATGATCATCAGCGGCGGCTTCAACATCTACCCGAGCGACCTGGAGGGCGTGCTGCGCGGCCACGCGGCGGTGGCCGACGTGGCCGTGATCGGCGTGCCGTCGGCGCAGTGGGGCGAAACGCCGGTGGCCTACGTGGTGCGCAAGGACGGCGACGCCACCACCGAACAAACCCTGCTGCAGTGGACCAACGACCAGCTCGGCAAGACCCAGCGGCTGGCGCGGCTGAGCTTCATCGACGAGCTGCCGCGCAGCGCGATCGGCAAGGTGCTCAAGCGGGAATTGCGCGAACGCGACCCCGGCTGACGCGCCGCGGCCCCCGGACAAGGCAGGATCGCGGCCAATGAAATCCCTGCGCGGTCAGTTGCTGTTCTTCTGGGTGCTGCTGTTCGGCATGTGTGCCGCGCTGGCGGTGGTGATGCTCACGCTCTACCGCAGCAGCGCGGGCGCACAGGTGGCGGCGGGGCGCAGCGCCACGGAACAGTCGTGCCGGGCGATTGCGGCGCGCTACGCCAAGTCGGCCACCGTGCCCGCTCCGCCCAAGCCGCAGGTCGACCTGCTGCAGGTGCTGCTGCAGCTGGTGCTGATCGAGGCGCCGCACGTCGAGGGCGGCGTGTGGCAGGCGGCCGGCGGCCAGCTCGCCTATGCCTACCCCACCTACGAGGGCAGCGGCGTCAAGCGCGACGTGCCGGCGGCCGAGCAGCCGCTGATCGTGGAGATGGCGCAGCTCGCCGCGCGCACGCAGCAGCCGCAGACCGACGTGGTGCGCGGCAGCCGCGAGGCGCTGATCGTCTCGGCCTGCCCGCTGGCCGCCCCGGGCAAAGACCTGGCGGCATGGACCATGACCCGCACCAACGGCGGCGCGCTGGCCGCCCAGGGCAGCCTGCGCACCGGCCTGGGCGTGCTGCTGCTGCTGGTGCTGGCCTCGGGCCTGTGGCTGGGCTTCATCCTGCTGCGCGGGCTGCGCCATGTGCAGCGCCTGGAAAACCGCCTGGCGCACGCCGAAGCGCAAGCCGACGCCGACGGCGGCGCCATGCCCGAGCTGCCGCGCACCGGCGTGCGCGAGCTCGACCGCATCGTCGACGGCTTCAACCGCTACCGCCTGCGCTTCGAGGAGGCTCGCGCCCACCTGCGCACCGCCGCACAGCAGCGCAGCCGCGACCAGCGCCTGGCCGCGCTGGGCCGCATGACGGGCGGCATCGCGCACGAAATCCGCAACCCCATCGCCACCATGCGGCTGAAGGCCGAGAACGCGCTGGCCGCCACGCCCGAACGGCAAGGCGCGGCGCTGCAGGCCATCGTGGGGCAGATCGACCGGCTCGACGGCCTGGTGCAAAGCCTGCTGGCGCTGGTGCAGCCGGTGACGCTGGCGCCGGCGGAGGTGGTGCTGCACCGCTGGCTGGACGAGCGCGTGGCCGCCGTGGCGCCCAAGGCCCATGCCGCCGGCGTGCAGGTGACGCTGCAGCACAGCACGCCCGCCAGCGCGGTGTTCGACCCCGTGCATCTGGCGCGCGCGGTGGACAACCTGCTCGACAACGCGGTGCGCCATGCGCCGCGCGGCGGCCACGTGGTGCTGTCGGCCCTGCAACCTGCGGCGCCCACGCTGGCCATTCGCGTGGAAGACGACGGGCCGGGCGTGCCCGAGTCGCTGCAGGCGAGCCTGTTCGAGCCCTTTGCCACCGGGCGGGCCGACGGCACCGGGCTGGGCCTGGCGCTGGCGCGCGAGGTGGCGCTGGCGCACGGCGGCGACCTGCATCATGTGCCGCTGACACCGGGCACCCGCTTCGAACTGGAGCTTCCATGGCGCATCTCCTGATCGTCGACGACGACGACGCCTTTCGCGACACGCTGGCCGAAACGCTGCAGGGCCTCGGCCACGACGTGAGGGCTGCGGCCGGTGGCGCCGAAGCGCTGGACATGCTCACCCGCCAGCGCTTCGACGCCGTGTTCCTCGACCACCGCATGCCCGGCATGGACGGCCTGCAGACGCTCGCGGCCATGCAGGCACTGCTGGCAGGCCGGGCGCGGCTGCCGCCGGTGATCGTGCTCACCGCGTTCTCGAGCGCGGGCAACACCATCGAGGCGATGCGCCTGGGCGCCTTCGACCACCTGGCCAAGCCGGTCAGCCGCGAGGCGGTGCGCGAGGTGCTCGGCCGCGCGCTGCAGCAGCACGCGGCGGCATCGTCGTCCGGTGCGGCGCCGGACGACGAAGACGGCAGCGACCTCGTCGGCCCGAGTCACGCAATGCGCGAGGTGCACAAGCGCATCGGCCTGGCCGCCGCCAACGCGATGCCGGTGCTGGTGCTCGGCGAAACGGGCACCGGCAAGGAAATGGTGGCGCGCGCCTTGCACCGCCACTCGGCCCGCGCCGACCGGCCCTTCGTGGCCGTCAATTGCTCGGCCATTCCGAAGGAACTGCTCGAAAGCGAGCTCTTCGGCCATGTGCGCGGCGCCTTCACCGGCGCCACCGGCGAGCGCCCCGGCTGCTTTCGCGCGGCCGACGGCGGCGTGCTGCTGCTCGACGAGATCGGCGACATGGCGCTGGACGTGCAGGCCAAGATACTGCGCGCGCTGCAGGAGGGCGAAGTCACGCCGCTGGGCAGCCACAAGACGGTGAAGGTCGATGTGCGCGTGGTCGCTGCCACGCACCGCGACCTGGCCGCCGCCGTGCGCGAGGGGCGCTTCAGGGAAGACCTGCTGTACCGGCTGGACGTGCTGTCGATCCGCATGCCGCCGCTGCGCGAACGGCTGGCCGACATCATTCCGCTGGCGGAGCACTTCCTGCGCCGCGCGGCGCGGTCCGGTTCGCCGGGTTCCCCGGATGCGCCGAAGGCGCTGTCGGCCGAGGCCGCGCAGCGGCTGCTGAGCCACCCATGGCCGGGCAACGTGCGGGAGCTGCGCAACGTGATGGAGCGCTGCCACGCGCTGGTGCGGCACCGCGTGATCGGCGGCGCCGACCTGGCCCTCGGGCTGGGCGCCGCGCCGCGCAGCGACGCAGGCGGCACGCTCCCCGCCGACTGGCTCGAAGGCGAACTGCCGGCCACCGTCGAGAAGCTCGAACGCCTGCTCATCACCCACGCCCTGGCGCAGACCCAAGGCAACCGCGCCGAGACCGCGCGCCGGCTGGGCATTCACCGCCAGCTGCTGTACCGCAAGCTGACGCAGTACGGGCTCGACTGACACCGAGGTGTCCGCAAACCGGACACATGGTGTCCCCGGATCATCCGGCCGCGGGCCGCCCCGTGCACGCAAGTCGTTGATTTCAAAGGGTTCGTGAGCTGGCACGTTGTGTGAGATGTCTTTGGGCATCCCACCCACAAGGAGCCACCCATGACAACCCGCATCACCTTCATCGCCGCCGCCTGCCTGCTGGCGGGCGGCGCCGCCTTCGCCCAGGTGCCACCGCCCCCGCCGGGCGGACCGGTTCCCCCGCCGCCGCTCGGCGCCAACGGACCGATGCAGCCCGCCGCGCCTGTTGCGCCCGCCGCCCCCATCGCCCCCGAGGCGGGCACGGTCGCCACCGGCCGTGTGCAGCAATGGCTGATCAACCCCAACGGCGAGGCCGACGGCCTGCTGCTGGCCGACGGCACGCAGGTCGCGTTTGCGCCGCACCTCTCGGCCGCGGTGATGCAGATGCTCAAGCCCGGCGACACGGTGCAGGTCAGCGGCTGGCGCGCGCCCAACGTGCCGGTGGTGCGCATGCAGTCGCTCGCCGCCAACGGCCGCAGCCTGACCGACCAGCCACCGGCCCCCGGCATGGCCCCGCCGCCGCCGCGCGAGCCGGGCGCGCTCAGCGCCCTGTCGGCGAGCGGACGCATCGAGCGCCTGCTGTACACCGACCGCGGTGACGTGCGCGGCGTGGTGCTGGCGGACAAGACCATCGTGCGCTTCCCGCCGCACGTCGGCGCGGCGTACGGCGCGCAGCTGCAACCCGGCGCGCAGTTGCATGCGCGCGGCTGGGGCACGCGCGGCGCGCAGGGCACGGCGCTGGAAGCCACCAGCCTGGGCGCGACGGCGGACACGGTGCGCGAGGTGTTCGGCGGGCCGGGGCTGGAACCCGCTCCCCGAGGTGGGCGCGGCCCGGCCGCCCCCCGCGGTCCGCGCGGTGCCGGCCCGACGCCGCCCGCCCCGCTGATGGCGCCCCCGGCCCCGCTGCCGGCGTCCTGATCCGCCAGGCCCGCCCGCCATGACCACCGACGCCGCCCCCCCCGCACCGTCGCGCCGCAGCCTGCGCGCGCTCGACGCACTGGCCTTCTTCGCGCCCGACATCCAGGGCGGCGTCGGGCCGTTCCTGATCGTCTTCATGGCCGGCACGCTGGCCTGGGACCCGCAACGCATCGGCACCGTGATGTTCGTCTCGGCGCTGGTGGGCCTGGTGGTGCAGGCGCCGGCCGGCGCGCTGATCGACAGCGTGCGTCACAAGCCGCGCTGGATCGCGGGGGCCATCGCGCTCATCGCGGCGTGTCTGGTGGTCATGGCGAACTGGCCGGGCTACGGTGTGATCCTGGCGGGCCAGTCGCTCATCGGCGCGGCGGGCACGCTGGTGGCGCCCGCCATCGCGGCCACCAGCCTGGGCATGGTGGGGCGCGCCGGGCTGGACGCGCGCGTCGGCCGCAACGCGGCCATCACCGCGGCGGGCACGGTGCTGTGGGCGCTGGGCACCGGCTGGGTCGGCCACGCCTTCGGTCCGCATGCGATGTTCTTCTACGCGGTGGCGATGGCGCTGCCGACGGTGGTGGCTGCCATGCTGATCCGCCAGCGCGACGTCGATCCGCGGCTGGCGCGCGGCGCCGATGCCGATGCCGACCGCGAGGCGGGCGCCGCGCCATCCACCGCCCGCTGGTACGACCGCCGCCTGGTCGTGCTGCTGGTGTGCGCCTTCCTGTTCCACCTGGCCAACGCCGCCATGCTCACGCTGGTGGCGCAGAAGGTCGGCAGCCGGGCCGGCACCTCGGCCACGCTGTGGCTGTCGGGCGGCGTGATCGTCACGCAGCTGGTCACCATTCCGATCGCGCTGGCGGTCGGGCGATGGGCGCCGCGGCTGGCGCGCAAGCCGATCTTTCTCGTCGGCTTCGCGGTGCTGCCGGTGCGCGGGCTGCTCTACCTGCTGGCCGACAGTCCGGCCGCGCTGCTGTCGCTGCAGGTGCTCGACGGCATCGGCGCGGGCATCTTCGGCGTGATGCTGACCCTGATGATCGGCGACCTCACGCGCGGCAGCGGCCACTTCAACCTTGCGCTGGGCATCGGTGCGGCCTGCGTGGGGCTGGGCGCGGCGCTCAGCAACCTGGTGGCGGGCACGGTGGCGCACCTGGCCGGCTACGGCACGGCCTTCGTGATGCTGGCCGGCGTCGCGGCCTGTGCGCTGACGCTGTTCGCACTGGCCATGCCGGAAACTCGCGACCGGCGCCGTTCGATCGCGAACGCGCCCACCGACTCCGCACTGACCCCCGCCGCTCCATGACCAAAGACACCGTGTCCGCCCTGCCCCCTTCTTCCTCATCTGCCCTTGCGGACAGCCAGAGCCCGCCGCCCCACGAAGGCGGCGGCAACGGCCTGCTCTGGGTGCTGGTGGCGGTCGCCGTGCTGTTCGCCTTCCTGCGACCGCGCGCGCCGATGGACTGGCTGAAGCTGGTCGACTGGCAGACCGTGGGCGCGTTGGCCGGGCTGCTCGCCATCACGCAGGGCGTGGAGAAGAGCGGCATGCTGCAGGCGGCCGCCCAGCGCCTGCTGGCGCGCACCACCAACCTGCGCCAGCTCGCGCTGCTGCTCACCGCCACCGCCGCCGTGCTGTCGGCGCTGGTCACCAACGACGTGAGCCTGTTCCTGCTGGTGCCCCTCACGCGCGTGCTGGCCACCCAAGCGCACCTGCCGCTGGCGCGGCTGGTGGTGCTGCAGGCCCTGGCGGTGAACGCGGGCTCGGCGCTCACGCCCATCGGCAATCCGCAGAACCTGTACCTGTGGCACCGCACCGGCGAGAGCTTCGGCGGCTTCATGGCCATGATGGCGCCCACCGTGCTGGTCATGCTGTTCTGGCTGTTCGTGGCCGTGTGGCTGCTGGTGCCGCGCACGGCCATCGCGCTCAAGCCCTCTGCCGAGGCCGCGCCGGTGCAGCCGCGCCTGCTGGCGCTGTCCGGCGTGCTGTTCGTGGGTTTCGTCGTCGCGCTCGACCGGCACTGGCTGCTGGCGGGCCTGGCGGTGGTGTTCGTCGCCTACCTGCTGTTCCAGCGCCGCGTGCTGCTGGGCGTGGACTGGGCGCTGCTGGCCATCATCGCGCTGATGTTCGTGGACCTGCGCCAGCTGGCGGAGCTGCCGTCGGTGGCCGCGCTGGTGGGGCAGTGGCCCATTGCCGAAGGCTGGCGCGCGTACCTGGCGGCCATCTTCACCTCGCAGTTCATCAGCAACGTGCCGGCCACCATCCTGCTGGACCGCTACGTGCACGACCTGCCCGCGCTGGCGGCGGGGGTGAGCGTGGGCGGCTTCGGCTGCGTGCTGGGCTCGCTCGCCAACCTCATCGCGCTGCGGCTGGCCA
Organism: Variovorax pasteuri; assembly: GCF_051216435.1. Lineage (NCBI taxonomy): Bacteria > Pseudomonadati > Pseudomonadota > Betaproteobacteria > Burkholderiales > Comamonadaceae > Variovorax > Variovorax pasteuri. Next base: position 22,803 of record NZ_JBPJZS010000010.1, on the reverse strand, counting down.
AGGTGCCGCACGGGCTGCGCGAGTTTCACCGCATCAGCATTCCTTTTCTGATCGTGTGCGCGGCGTCTGCGGTGCTGCTGCGGCTCGGTTGAAACGAAGCGCGTTTTTTCCCGTTCCACAACCACTCTCACAAGGGACTTTCATTCCATGCCACATCCTCACGAAACCCATGACACCCTGGACGTCTGGTCGGTCGAAGGCCGTTTCCAGCACCTGGTGTACAGCCCCAAGGGCGGCGTCGAAGGCGTGCTGATCGACACCGACGGCGTGCTCATGCAGTTCGTGTTCGACCGCCACGACGAAGGCGCCGCGTCCGCCTTCGCGGGCCTGCAGGCCGGCCAGGCGCTGGTGATCGAGGGCACCGAGGAAGGCCCCTCCCCCAAGGGCGAGGCCGGGCACACGGTCTACCGCTTCGAGCGGCTGGCCTCGGTCGACGGCCAGGCACCGCGCCACACGGACGCCGAAGCGGACATCGCGGGCACGGTGGCACGCTTCAACTACGCGCGCCATGGCGAGGCCAACGGCGTGGTGCTGGACACCGGCGACTTCGTCCACACCCGGCCCGACGGCTTCGCGCGGCTGGGCCTGAAGGTCGGCGACAAGGTGCGCGCCGAGGGCCACGCCCAGCCGCTGGCCACGGGCGAGGGACGCGTGGTCGAGGCGGTGAAGGTCAACGGCAAGCCAGTGCGGGCCGCGGAGAAGGGCTGAGGCGCTCGTCTTCGTCTTTCTCCCTCCCCTCCCGGGGGAGGGCCGGGGTGGGGGCGCGACGGCCTCCGAAAAAGCGCGGCGCCTGAGCAAAGGCCTGCCCCCATCCCAGCCTTCCCCCGGAAGGGGAAGGAGCAAGACCGGTCGTGTGCCGCTGGCTGTTCGTCTTTCTCCCTCCCCTTCCGGGGGAGGGCCGGGGTGGGGGCACGGCGGCCTCTGAACCAGCTCGGCGCCTGATCGCAGGCCTGCCCCCATCCCAGCCTTCCCCCGGGAGGGGAAGGAGCAAGACCGGTCGTGCGCCGTCGGCTGTCTGTCTTTCTCCCTCCCCTTCCGGGGGAGGGCCGGGGTGGGGGCACGGCGGCTCTCGAAAAAGCGCGGACCTGATCGCGTACCCTCGCGGCCCATGTCATCTACCGTCTATGCCCTGCTCGCCATCGCGCTCTGGACCACCCTCGCCTCGCTCGGCACCGCCCTGTCGCACCTGCCGCCGTTCCTGCTCACCGGGCTGGCGCTGGTCATCGGCAGCGTGCCGAGCTGGCCGCTCGTGCTGCGCGACCGCCGCGCCTGGACGGTGCCGCCGCGCACGCTGGCGCTGGGCGTGTACGGCCTGTTCGGCTACCACTTCCTGCTGTTCATCGCGTTGCGCTACGCGCCGCCGGTCGAGGCCAACCTGGTCAACTACCTCTGGCCGCTGCTCATGGTGGTGCTGGCGCCGGCGCTGCTGCCGGGCGTGACACTGCGCCCGCTGCACCTGGTGGCGGGACTGCTGGGGTTCGCGGGCGCGGCCGCCGCGATCCTCGGCGCGGGCGGGGGCGCGGCCACTTCCACAGGCTACTGGGGCTTCCTGCCGGCGCTGGCCTCGGCCTTCGTCTGGGCCAGCTACTCGCTCGGCACGAAACGCGTCGCGCCCTTCCCGACCTCGGCCATCGGCCTGTTCGGGCTGGTCTCGGGCGTGCTGTCGCTGGCCTGCCACGCAGTGCTCGAGCCCTCGGTGGCGTTGTCGGGGCGCGACGGGCTGTTGCTCCTGCTGTGCGGGCTGGGCCCGCTGGGCGCGGCCTTCTTCGCATGGGACGCGGCACTCAAGCGCGGCGACGCGCGCCAGATCGGCATCCTGAGCTACCTCACACCGCTGGGCTCGACCGCGCTGCTGCTGCTGGTGACCGGCCGGCCGCTGACCTGGACCATCGCGCTCGCGGCGTTGCTCATCATCTCGGCGGCGATCATGGGCACGCGCGCACGCTGAATCAGGCTGTATCCGACGAGCCCGGCCGTTTTTTGTGGCTAGAGTGGAGGCTCAGGAAAAAAAGGAGCCACACCCATGCAAAACAAGAACGAGGATTTCGAGATCACGCCCAAGCTGGTGTTCGACCTGAACCTGGCGCTGTACCTCGACCTGGTGGCCGCGTTGGAGAGCGCGGGCGCCGTCACCTACCGCCAGATGGCGGCCCGGGTGCTGAACGTGAGCATGGACGCCCGCGCCGACGGCGAAGTCGGCCTGTCGACGGTGCTCGAGGGCGTCGCCAAGGGCTTTGCCGGCCAGAGCGACGGCATGTCGATCGAACTGCTGAAGGCCGCGCACGGCCTGCGCGACGACGAGGCGCTGGGCGACGTGCCCATGCGGCCCGCCACCGACTGACCCGCACGCCAGGCGCCAGGGCTGGCACCGAAATCGCTTGGGGCCCGGGTACAACAGCTCCAAGGTGACAACATGGCGAAGATCCCTCCCGGTGTCGGTCCGCGTTTTCCGCAGGTGGTGGTCCTGGTGGGCGCCACCGGCGACCTGGCAAGGCGAAAACTTCTGCCGGGGCTGTTCCACCTGTGCAGCGCCGGCTTCATTCCGGGCTGCCGCGTCATCGGCGTGTCGCTGGACGAACTCGATGTCGACGGCTTTCGCGCCGCCGCCCGCGCGGCCCTCGACGAGTTCGGCAGCCGCAAGACCCAGCCCGCCGACTGGGAAGCCTTCGCCGCCACCCTCGACTACGTGCCCCTGTCGGCCGGCGCCACCGCATTGCGCGCCGCGGTCGACCGGGCCGAGGCCTCGCTGGGTACCGAGTGCCGGCGCCTGCATTACCTGAGCGTGCCGCCCAGCGCGGCGCTGACCGTGGTGCGCACCCTGGGCGAGGCCGGGCTGGTGGAGCGCTCGCGCATCGTCATGGAAAAGCCCTTCGGCACCGACCTGGCCAGTGCCGTCGCGCTCAACGGCAAGCTGCACGAGGTGTTCCAGGAAGAGCAGATCTTTCGCATCGACCACTTCCTGGGCAAGGAGCCGGCGCAGAACATCCTGGCCTTCCGCTTCGCCAACGGGCTGTTCGAGCCCATCTGGAACCGCAACTTCATCGACCACGTGCAGATCGACGTGCCCGAAACACTGGGCCTGGGCAAGCGCGCGGGCTTCTACGAACAGACCGGCGCCTACCGCGACATGGTGGTCACGCACCTGTTCCAGATCCTGGCCTTCATGGCCATGGAGCCGCCCACCGCGCTGGAGCCCGCGCCCATCAGCGAGGAGAAGAACAAGGTGTTCCGCAGCATGGAGCCGATCCGGCCCGCCGACGTGGTGCGCGGCCAGTACAGCGGCTACCGCGCCGAGGAAGGCGTGGACCCCGACTCCGACACCGAGACCTTCATTGCGCTGAAGTGCCACATCGACAACTGGCGCTGGGCCGGCGTGCCCTTCTACCTGCGCACCGGCAAGCGCATGGCCGAGGGCCAGCGCATCATTTCCATCGCGTTCCGCGAGCCGCCCAAGAGCATGTTTCCGCCCGGCTCGGGCGTCGGCGCGCAGGGGCCCGATCACCTGACCTTCGACCTGGCGGACGCCTCGAAGATGTCGCTGTCGTTCTACGGCAAGCGCCCCGGCCCCGGCATGCGGCTGGACAAGCTGAGCCTGCAGTTCGCGATGCGCGACACCGGCATGGCCGGCGAGGTGCTCGAAGCCTACGAGCGGCTGATCCTTGACGCGATGCGCGGGGACCGCACGCTGTTCACCACGGCCGAGGGCATCGAGCGGCTGTGGGAGGTGTCGACCGCGCTGCTCGAATCGCCGCCGCCGGTGCGGCTCTACGAGCAGGGGTCATGGGGGCCGAAGCCGGTGCACCAGCTGATTGCGCCGCACGCGTGGCGGCTGCCGTTCGAGCGGGCCTGGCGCGACCCGAACAAGGCGGGGAGTTGAGGCCTCGGAGCTGTCGTCGGCCCGATGAGATCTCCGGGTCAGCTCAGGCTGCCTGCTTCGCCAGAACCGATGACAGTCGCGTACTCGCCGTGAAGATTGGCCAGCGCCATGGCATGAACATCGTCGGCCGATCGCGCAACGCCATGAAAGTCGGTCTTTTCGAATGCAAAGGTGCCGTCGGAAACCACGTACGTGCGAAACCCCAGGTTGCCTGCGGTGCGGGCCGTGGCTTCGACCGAGTTGTTGGTGCTGACGCCAACGATGACCAGAGAGACCAGTCCGCGCGCGTGCAGCCAACGCTCGAGCCCCGAATGGATGAAGGCGTCCGGAACGTTCTTCTCGACGACATGCTCGTGCGCAAGCGGACTGAGAGCGGGCTGAAACTCCACGCCAGGCTGGCCCGGCCAGAACGGCGAGCCCGACGTTCTGGAGATGTGCCGCACATGCACGACCGGCGCGCCTTTTGAACGCCAGGCCGCGAGAAGACCTGCAATGACGGATTCGGCCTCTGGGTTGTTCCGGATGCCGGACTCCGGCCAGGCCATTCCAACCTGCATGTCGATGATCAGTAGTGCGGGCATGGCAAGAAATTCGGCGTGAGCGATGTCTGGAACGCCGCATGGAAGCGGCACGGCGACCTTACCCGAAAGCCGCTCGCCATACCCGGTTCGCAGCTGAGCTTGCTCAGCTCTGCGCCACCTCCAGCACCAGCTTGCCGAAGTTCTCCCCCGCGAACAGCTTGTTGAGCGACTCGGGGAAGGTGTCGAGCCCCTTCACCACGTCTTCCTTGCTTTTCATGCGCCCGTCCTTCAGGTAGCCGGCCATCTCGGCGATGGCGATGTGATAACGGTCGGCGTAGTCGAACACCACGATGCCTTCCATGCGCGCGCGGTTCACCAGCAGGCTCAGGTAGTTGCGCGGGCCGGCCGCAGGCATGCTGTTGGCGTTGTTGTACTGGCTGATGGCGCCGCAGATGATGATGCGGGCCTTGCGTGCCAGCTTGGCCAGCACCTGGTCGAGGATCTCGCCGCCGACGTTGTCGAAGTACACGTCCACGCCCTTCGGGCAGTGTTCCTTCAGGCCCGCGCGCACCGCGCCCTCGCCGGCCTTGTAGTCGATGCAGGCGTCGAAGCCCAGCTCCTTCACCACCCACTCGCACTTGGCCGCGCCGCCCGCGATGCCGACCACGCGGCAGCCCTTGAGCTTGGCGAGCTGTCCCACGGTCTGGCCGACCGCGCCGGCCGCGCCCGACACGACCACGGTCTCGCCGGGTTGGGGCTGGCCCACGTCCATCAGGCCGAAGTAGCCGGTCATGCCCGGCATGCCGAGCACGTTGAGCCACTGGCCGATGGTGCCGACGTTCAGGTCGATCTTCACGAGGCCGTTGCGCTTGAGTTCTTCCTGCGCCACGAGGATGTATTCCTGCACGCCGAGCGTGCCGTACACCGTGTCGCCCACCGCGAACTGCGGGTTCTTCGACGCGACCACGCGGCCGACGCCGCCGGCGCGCATCACCTCGTCGATGCCCACGGGCGGGATGTAGCTCCTGGCGTCGTTGAGCCAGCCGCGCATGGCGGGGTCGAGCGACAGCGACAGCGTCTTGACCAGCACGCCGCCCTCTGCCGGCTCGCCGACGGGCTCGGTGGTGAACTTCCAGTTCTCGCGGGTGGCGGCGCCTTCGGGGCGCTTGGCGAGTCGGACCTGGTGGTTGGTGAGGGGGCTGCTCATGGTGTCTCCTTGATGGACCGATGCGGGCTGGGAGGCGCATCGTAGCCGCGCCCCCCCGTACCGGCCGGTAGCGCAAGCGACAGCCCCCGCCGCCCGATCGCTCAAGTCAGCCGGACGATGATCTGCAGCCCCGGCCCGGCGTTGCGCACCGTCAGCTCGCCGCCGTGCGCCTCGGCGATCAGCCGGCACAGGTACATGCCCAGGCCCACGCCGCCGGTGGCGCGCGCGCGCGCGCCGTCGGTGCGATAGAAGGGCTCGGTCAACCGCTCGAGCTGCTCTTCGTCCACGCCGGGGCCGTGGTCTCGCACCTCGATCTCCACGCCCTGCCTGCGGCCCTCGAGCACCGCGCGCAGCGACACGCAGGGCGGCCTCGGTGCGTCGGTGCTGTAGCGCAGCGCGTTGTCCAGCAGGTTGCGCACCAGCAGGCGGATGCGCATGCGGTCGACGGCATGCGGGGGCAGGCCTTCGGCCAGGTCGAGGTGCACGTGCTGCGCATCGGGCATCTCGGCCACGGTCTCGCGGATCAGCACGGACAGATCAACCGGCTCGCGCAGCAGCGCCACGTGCGGGCTTGCCAGGCGCTCGCTTTCGAGCAGGTCGCTGATGAGGTCGCGCATCTCGTTCAGGTCGCGCAGCAGCGCCTCGCGCTCGGGCTGGCCTTCGGGCGTGGCCGGCAGCAGCTCGGCATTGAGCCGGGCGCGCGTGAGCGGCGAGCGCAGCTCGTGGCTCAGCGCCAGCAGCAGGCCGCGCTTGGCGTCGAGCATGGCCTGGATGTCGTCGGCCATGGTGTTGATGCGCTCCGCGAGGTCGCCCAGGTCGTCGTTGCGCCGCACGGGAATGGGCTGTGCGAACTCGCCGCGGCCGAAGCGCTGCGCGCCTTCGCGAATGTCGATCAGCGGGCGCAGCAGCCGGTTCACGTAGGCATAGGCCAGCAGCACGCACGACAGCAGCAGGCCGAGCGTGGCCCAGCCGATGACGCGCGGCGCCAGCTGCCACAGCTTGGGCGCCCAGCCGAAGATCACGCGGTGGCCGTCGGCCGTGGGGCGGATGAACCACTTGTCGCCGCCGAAGACGTCGTCGCGGTCGTGCATCCAGCCGCCGGGGCCGTTCGCGCCGCCGGGGTTGGAGTCCCAGTTGACCGTGGGGCCGACGATGCGGATGGTGATGGGCAGCCGGGCCACCAGCGCCTGCGCGCGCGCCACGTCGGGCGGCGTGCCGATCTCGGCGACCAGGCGGTCGGTGTAGTCGGTCAGCATCGGCTTGGCGGCCTCGGCCCAGCCGGTGGAGAACGACTTCTTCATGCCGCCCATGAACACCGCGGCCATCACCAGCGCGAGCATCACGAACATGAGCACCAGTCGCACGCGCAGCGAGCGGCGCCAGCGGCGCTTGCCCTGCACCTTCTCGTTCCAGCGGGCGTGCCACTGCGTGCGCCATTCCTCGCGCGACATGTCTTCGCGGCAGGCCATGCGCTGCCGCATCTCGCGCATCACCGCACGGTGGTCCCTGCGGTTCAAGCTCATCGGAAGACCTCCGCGCCACGCGCTGCGGTGCGAGCTTGCTTGGGGCGGCCCGGCGCGGCGCTCATGCGGGCTCGCTGCGCGCAACGGCCAGCGCGTAGCCCGCGTTGCGCAGCGTCTTGATGCAGTCCAGCGGCTCCAGCTTCTTGCGCAGGCGGCTCACCACGATGTCGACCGCGCGCGTGTAGAGCTCGGCCTCGTGGCCGCGCAGGCGGTTGAGGATGTCGTCGCGGCTGAACACCTTGCCGGGCTCGGCGGCCAGCAGCGCGAGCAGTTCGAACTCGGTGCCGGTGAGCTCCACGCGCTCGCCCTGGCGCAGCACCTGGCGCCGGTCGAGGTCGATCGACAGGCCGTCGAACACGCGCTGCTGCGTGCCGGCGGCCGCGGGCGGCGCGCTGCGCTGGCGCCGCAAGATGGTCTGTACGCGCGCCACCAGTTCGCGCGGCTCGAAGGGCTTGGGCACGTAGTCGTCGGCGCCCAGTTCGAGGCCGACCACGCGGTCCATCACCTCGCCGCGGGCGGTGAGCATGACGATGGGAATGTCGCTTTCCCTGCGGATCTCGCGGCACAGCGCAAAGCCATCCATCTCGGGGAGCATCACGTCGAGGATGGCGGCGTCGTAATGGCCGGCGCGCAGCTTGGCGAGGCCTTCGCTCGGGCGCACGGCGCTTTCGAGCGTGCAGCCGAAGCGTGCGAAATAGGTGGTCAGCGGCGCGGCGAGGTGTTCGTCGTCGTCGATCAGCAGGATGCGCGGCATGGCGGGATTGTGCCTCCTGGCAAGGAAATGACGGATGACTTCGCTGACCATCAGACCGGGTGGCATCGCACGGCCCAGGTGATGACGGCCGCCGGGTGCACCGTGCGCGGCCGCGAAGAAAACACAGGCATCGCGCGCTTCACCATGGATCGGCCCGGCCGATGCGCCCGAGGTGCGTGAAGGCGAAGCCCGCGGCGTACTTCAGGCCGTAGCCCAGTGCGCGGTCCAGCCCGATGTGGGTCAGCCAGATGAGGCCGCCGGCCACCGCCCACGGCAGGGCCGCGAACACGCCGAGCGCCAGCAGCAGCACCGGTCCGACGTACGAATGCGCCGCGTTGTACAGCGCCGCGCCCACGCGCGGGCCCGCGAGGTAGCCCAGCAGCGAGAGGTCGGGCGCCAGCAGCCAGAGCGCGAACACGCCCCAGCCCGCGCCGAACTGGGCGTAGGCGGCAAGGGCCACGCCGAGCACCACGGTGCCTTCGAGCCGCAGCAGCCCCCGCACGCCGCCCGTGGCGCCGAGGCTCTGTTCGCGAGACACCGTGGAACCGGCTTCGCCGGGCCACGGGTGTCGCCCCCTGGAAGAGGGTTGGCGAGGCGACACGAAGTGCGCGAAGACCGGGGGTGAGTCAAGTTCAGCCACGATGGCTCCAGCGGCGTCCGCCGCGGTCCATGAAGTCGCGCACCTTCTGCTGCTGGGCGGCGTTCAGGTGGTCGTAGAAGTCTGCCGCGGCCGCGATGATCTCGGGGCTGCCGTTGCGCACGGCGGCGGTCTTCTCGTCGACCAGTCGCGTGGCGCCGGCCTGGTCGAGCTTGTTGCCCGCGAACAGCGCCTTGAACTGCGAGCGCGGGTCGCCCGAGCCGCCTGCGCCGCGCATCGCTTCGCGCTGTGCCTGCAGCTTCTCGGCCAGCACGGTGAGCTTCTGCTTCTGGCTGGCGTCGAGCTCGAGTTTGCTGCCCACGCGCTCGACCATCTTCGCGCGGAACTCGGCGCTGTCGCCGCTCCAGCCGTGGCGTTGGCCGGCACAGCCGGCGATGCTGCCGGCCACCATGGCGGCGCCTGCGAAACCGAAGAGAGTGCGTTTGATCCAGTGCTTCATATCAAGTCCTTGATGTTGTCTTGTGAGGAGGAAGCTCGATGGTGCGAGGTGCGCCGGGCCAAGTCCTCTCGCCGGGGTATCGGCGTGTTTCGTTTGATTGCGACGGGCGTGGCAACCGCCGAGGGGCCGTTTACAGCCGGCTGCTCTTGGCGTTGATGGCCGCGGCGCGTGCGTCGACGGGGTTCTGCAGGGTCGAGATGACCTTGCTGTTCACGCGCGAGCCGGACGACACGTTCTGGTCGGGCGCAGCGGCGGCACGCACGGCTTCGGCGACGACGCGGTCGCGCTCCATCGACACGGCCATGGTCTCCGGGCCGCGCGAGCCGCGCACCACGTTCTGGTTGGGTGCCGACGCGGTACGCACGGCTTCGGCGTTCACATCGGCGCGGCTCTTGGCGGACACGGCGAGCTGCACGCCCTCGTAGCTTTCAGCCTTGGCGCCGGCGGCGGCGAGCATGGCGAACGAGCTGATCGCGATGATCTGGGAGAAGGAGACGGAGGTGGAGACGAACTTCATGATGCAGGCCTTTCTTTCGGGTTGGAAGAGAAGGCCTGATCGTGCTTGCGGGCGCCCCGCAAGTCCTTTCGCCGCGGTTGCGGCATGTATCGATTCTTTTCACTCGCCCGCCAGGGCGAGTAAAAACGCTCAGCCCGCCATGGCGGCGGCGGGGTCGTCGGACTCGAGCACGTGCTGGGCCCAGGCCTCGAGCTTGCCGGTGTCGGCGCGCAGCACTTCCTGCTTGACCGCGAGGATGCGCGAGGGATGCATCGAGAAGCTGCGCAGGCCCAGTCCCAGCAGCAGCCGCGTGAAGGCCACGTCGCCGGCCATCTCGCCGCACACCGACACGCCCTTGCCCTGGCGGCGGCACTCGGTGATGGTGTCGGCCACGAGGCGCAGCACGGCCGGATGCGCGGGGTCGTACAAATGCGCCACCGATTCGTCGGCACGGTCGATGGCCAGCGTGTACTGGATCAGGTCGTTGGTGCCGATCGACAGGAAGTCGAAGTGCTTCAGGAAGATGCGCAGCGTGAGCGCAGCCGCCGGAATCTCGATCATGGCGCCGAGCTTCACCTGGCCGTACACCGCGCCGCGGTTGTCGAGCTCGGTGCGCGCGAAGTCGATCAGCGACAGCGTCTGGCGGATCTCGCTGGCGTGCGCGAGCATGGGAATCAGCAGGTGGATCTCGCCGTGCGCGGCCGCGCGAAGAATGGCGCGCAGCTGCGTGAGGAACATGGCCGGGTCGGCCAGGCTCCAGCGGATGGCGCGCAGGCCGAGCGCGGGGTTCAGGTGCTCCTGCTTGTTGGACGACTTGCTGTCCAGCGGCTTGTCTGCCCCCACGTCGATGGTGCGGATGGTCACGGGCATGCCCTGCATACCCTCGACCGCCCGCTTGTAGGCCTGGTACTGCTCTTCCTCGTCGGGCAGCCGCGTCTGGCGCGTGGACGACTCGCGGCCCATGAAAAGGAACTCGCTGCGGAACAGGCCCACGCCCACGGCGCCGGCCTTGACGGCGCCCACGGTGTCTTCCGGCATCTCGATGTTGGCGAGCAGCTCGACACGCTGGCCGTCGAGCGTGACGGCGGGCTTGTGGCGCAGCCGCGCGAGCCGGCCGCGTTCGAGGTCGCCCTGGCGCTGCTTGAAGCCGTACTCGGCCAGGATGATCGGCGACGGGTCGACGATCACCACGCCGGCATCGCCGTCGATGATGACCCAGTCGTCCTGGCGCACCAGCTGGCTGGCGGTGCGCGCGCCGACCACGGCCGGAATGTCCATGCTGCGCGCGACGATGGCGGTGTGCGAGGTGCGCCCGCCCACGTCGGTCACGAAGCCGGCGAACACGCTCTTCTTGAACTGCAGCATGTCGGCCGGAGACAGGTCGTGTGCGATGAGCACCAGCGGCACGTCGATGCCGTCACCCGCGGTGGGGTCGTCCGCGTCGTCGTCCGTGGCGGCGGCGCGCTTGCGCCGCGGCGGGCTCGGCGCGAGCACGGCGGCCGTACCCTTCATGCGGTGCAGCAGGCGCTCGACCACCTGTTCGAGGTCGGCCTTGCGTTCGCGCAGGTAGGCGTCTTCCATCTCGTCGAACTGGCGCGCGATGATTTCCAGCTGCGTGGTCAGCGCCCATTCGGCGTTGTAGAGCCGCTCGCTGATCCAGTGTTTCACGCCGGTGCTGAGGGCCTCGTCCTGCAGCAGCATCTGGTGCACCTCGAGCAGCGCGGACAGTTCGTGCGGCGCGTCGTTCGGGCCCATCAGCGCGACATTGGCCTGCAGCTTGATGAGCTCGTCGGCCACCGCGTTGCGCGCGGTGCGCACGCGGTCGATCTCGGTCTCGATTTCTTCGGGCTTGATGAAGTAGTGGGCCACGTCGATGCGGCTCGACACCACCAGCACCGCGCGCCCGATGGCAATGCCACGGGCAACGGGAAGGCCGTGGACTGCGAAGGTCATGGGAGAGTCCTTATTCGCCTTCGCCGAACTTGTCGTCCATCAAGTGGACGATGGCGTTCATCGCTTCTTCTTCCTGCGGGCCGTTGGTTTCGAGCTCCACCGTGGAGCCGAGCCCGGCGGCCAGCATCATCACGCCCATGATGCTCTTGGCGTTGATGCGGCGGTCGCCGCGCGAGAGCCACACCTCGCAGGGAAAGCTGCCTGCGAGCTTGGTCAGCTTGGCCGATGCGCGTGCGTGCAGGCCCAGCTTATTGCTGATGGTCACGGATTTCTTGATCACTGTGCTTTCTCTTCGCCTGGTTCTGGGGAGCCGCCACCGCCACCTGCATGACGCCCGCGGTGCCACCCGCGAGGGCGCGCTGCACCAGCGTCTCCAGCGGCTCGTGCCGGTAGGTGACCGCGCGCAGCAGCATCGGCAGGTTGACCCCCGCCACCAGCCGCGAACGGGCGCCGTCCACGAGTTTTTGCGCCACGTTGCAGGGCGTGGCGCCGAACACGTCGGCCAGCACCAGCGCCTGCGAGCGCGGTGCGCGCAGCTGCTGCTCGAGCGTGATGCGCGCGGCGGCCAGCGTTTCCTCGGGCGACACGTTGGGCAGCACGTCGAGCGCGACGATGGCGTGTTCGCAATCGGGGAACACATGCAGCGCACACTGCCGCAGCGCATGGGCGAACGGTGAGTGGGCGATGATGAGAATGCTGTTCATGCGGGACGGAGGACGACGCGTCGATTATGCGGGGCCGCCCAGGGTAAGTAGATATGTGACACAACGCGCCAGCCCGGAAAAGCGGACAGTGTTGCTCCCGTACCCACGCAAAGCGCCGCCTTCATGGCAGGCGCAGGCCCTCGAAGAAGGTCTTGGACGCTTCGTCCGAGGAGGGCGTCCCCAGCACGGTGGCCTGGTAGAGCGCCACGGTGCCGTCCTTTTGCGACTGGGCGAACCAGAGGATCTGCACGGGTGCGGCACCCTGCTTGCGCCCGTCGAGCCGCAGCGGAGCAGGCGTGGCCGTTGCGCGTTGCAGCGCTGCGGGAGCTTCCGTCACCTGCGCCTCGCCCGCTCCCTCCAATTGGCCGCGCGTGGCGGTGCGCCAGGCGTTGAGCCACGCCTCGGCCTGCACCGGGCCGTTGGCCGACGCATGGGCGATGGCAAAGGTGGCGCCGCCAGCGTCACAGCCCGTCATGTCGACCTGTACCGATTCGGCGCCCAGCGGCAGCGCGCGGTTCGCGCGGTCGGCCTTGCAGGGCAGCAGCGCGATCAGGCCGGCTTCGGCAATGGACACCTCGCGCCAGTTGAAGGTGGGGCTGCAGGCGGCAACCAGGACTGCGATGGCCAGCGCGAGCCAGGAGCGGGGGACGGACGACGGCATGGGGGAGCGATTATCGAGCCGCAAGGCCCTGCCGAGGGGCACCGTGGCGTCGCCAGCACGAATCGGGCGGGCGGAACTAAAATCGCGCCGCCCTTCTCATCTGTAAAGCCATGAAGAAATACATCGCCGCTGCCTCCGTCGTCCTCGCGCTGGCCGTTGGCGTGGGTGTGTACTTCGGCTCCGGCGCCACCGCCGCGCCGGCCTCGACCTTCGTGCTGCTCGACGGCACGCAAAAGAGCACCGCGGACCTGAAGGGCAAGGTCACCCTGGTCAACTTCTGGGCCACGAGCTGCGTGACCTGTGTCGGCGAAATGCCCAAGGTGATCGCCACCTACGACAAGTACAAGGCACAGGGCTACGACACCCTGGCCGTGGCCATGAGCTACGACCCGCCGAGCTACGTCGTCAACTTCGCCGAAACGCGCAAGCTGCCGTTCAAGGTGGCGATCGACAACACCGGCAGCGTGGCGCAGGCCTGGGGCGACGTGAAGCTCACGCCCACCACCTACCTGGTCAACAAGCGCGGCGAGATCGTGAAGCGCTATGTGGGCGAGCCGGACTTTGCCGAACTGCACAAGCTGATCGAAAAGCTGCTGGCCGAAGCCTGACGCGGACTGCGCGCAGGCGCTTTTCCGTTCGAAGGGCTGCACTAGCAACAACCCCGATCAGCGTGCGGCCCGGACTTTGCTAACCTGCGCCTTCCGCCGCATCGGCCCCTGGGGCCCCTTCTTCGATGACAGACTCTTTCGTGGCCGCATGAGCTTTTCCGTCTCGCGCCCCCTGCCGCTGTCGGCCATGCCGGCAGTTGTGCTGCTCGCGCCTGAAGAAGCGCACGAGTTCGACGCCACGCGCGCGATCTTTCGCGACTACGCCGCCTCGCTGGGCATCGACCTGGGATTCCAGGATTTCGACGGCGAACTGGCCGGCCTGCCTGGCAACTACGCCGAACCGCGGGGCATGCTGTTGCTGGCGTTGGTCGATCCCGCCAATGTGAAGGAAGAAACCGGCCGCCAGACGCCAACGCTCCGGCGCGCCGATGGCACGCTGGCGCACGTGGCGGGATGCTGCGCGCTGCGTCCGCTGGACAACGCGGACTACGCGAACGCCGCGGAAATGAAGCGCCTCTACGTGCGCCCCGGTTTCCGCGGGCTTGGCCTGGGCCGGCAGCTGGCCGAGGCCATCCTGGACGCCGCACGCGGCGCGGGCTACGGCTGCGTGCTGCTCGACACCCTCGACGACATGGAGTCGGCGCGGGCCCTCTACGAAGACCTGGGCTTTGCGGAGGTGCCGCCCTACTATCACAACCCCGTCGCCGGGGCGCACTACCTGAAGGCGGATCTCTAGCCGGGCTCAGCCGCGGGCTTGCGCCAGCAGCGTTTCGGCGTCGCTGACTTCGAACTTGCCCGGGCCTTCGACGTTGAGCGTGGCGACCTTGCCGTCTTTCACGAGCATCGAATAGCGGTTGCTGCGCACGCCCATGCCGCGCGCGGTCAGGTCGAGCGTCAGGCCGGTGGCCTTGGCGAAGTCGGCGCTGCCGTCGCCCAGCATGCGCACCTTGCTGCCGGTCTTCTGGTCGCGTGCCCACGCACCCATCACGAAAGCGTCATTCACGCTCACGCACCAGATCTCGTCCACGCCGGCGGCCTTGAAGTCGTCGAAGTGCTGCACATAGCCCGGCACGTGCTTGGCCGAGCAGGTCGGCGTGAAGGCGCCAGGCAGGGCGAACAGCGCGATCGTCTTGCCGGCCGATGCCTTGGTCACGTCCACGGCGTTCGGGCCGATGCTGCAGCCCTCTCCCTCGACTTCGGAATATTCCTGCAGGGTGGCCGAGGGAAGGGTGTCGCCGACTTTGATCATGTGAGTGCTCCGGAAAAAGAAAAACGGCCCACATTGTGGGCCGTTTTCGGATGGGCTGTCTCGAGCCGGGTATCTGATCGGTCAGACCAGAACGGCCTTCTCGACCAGACGGGTCACAACCCAGTTCTTGGTCTTCGAGATCGGACGGCTTTCCGTGATCTCGATGGTGTCGCCCAGCTTGTACTGACCATTTTCGTCATGGGCGTGGTACTTGCTCGTCTTGGCCACGATCTTGCCGTAGAGCTCGTGCTTCACACGGCGCTCGACCAGCACGGTCACGGTCTTGGCACGCTTGTCGCTGACCACCTTGCCAATCAAGGTGCGCTTGAGGGATTTTTTAGGTTCCGTCATGTTCATTCCTTATTTGGCGGCGGCGGTTTCTTGCTGCTTCTGCGCAAGAATGGTCTTGGCGCGCGCGATGTCGCGGCGCGTCACGCGCAGCGTCGAGGTGTTCGACAGCTGTTGCGTGGCTTTTTGCATGCGCAGGCCGAAATGGGCCTTTTGCAGTTCCTTGACTTCGGTCTTCAGCGCGTCGACATCTTTCGTGCGCAGCGTTGCAGCCTTGGTCACCTTGGCCGGAGCCACGGTTTCTTTTTTCTTACGGGTTGCCATGGGTGTTCTCCTCTCAGGCGCCGAGCTGGCGAGCGACGAACGTCGTGCGCAGCGGAAGCTTGGCGGCCGCCAGGCGGAACGCTTCGCGGGCGAGTTCTTCGGGCACGCCGACGATCTCGAACACGATCTTGCCAGGCTGGATTTCAGCGACGTAGTACTCGGGGTTGCCCTTGCCGTTACCCATCCGCACTTCAGCGGGCTTGGTAGAGATGGGCTTGTCCGGGAACACGCGGATCCAGATACGGCCACCGCGCTTCACGTGACGCGAAATCGCGCGACGAGCGGCTTCGATCTGGCGTGCCGTGAGGCGGCCGCGATCGGTGCATTTGAGACCGAAATCACCGAACGCAACCGAGTTACCCGTGGTTGCGACGCCGGTGTTGCGGCCCTTTTGTTCCTTGCGGAACTTTCTGCGTGCAGGTTGCAGCATGTTTTATTACTCCGTGAGGGCCCCAGGCGCTTTCGCGCCCGGGAGCGACCGATTACTCGGTCTTGGCACCGTCCGCTGCTGCAGCGGGCGCGGCTTTGCGGACGCGCTTAACGGCGGGTTTCGAGTCACCGGCACCGCCGGTTGCTTCTGCGGGCTTGTCGCTGCCATCGGCGGGAGCGGTGTTGCCACCGATCGGGCCGCGGGCACCGGCGCGGGGGCCGGAGCTGGGACCACGACGGTCGCCACCCGGACGGTCGCCAGGGCGACCATCACGGCGGGGACCACGCGGACGACGTTCTTCTTCGGGACGCGGCGTTTCGACGGCCGGCAGGTCGTTACGACCCAGCGTGTCACCCTTGTAGACCCAGACCTTGACGCCGATGACGCCGTACGTGGTCTTGGCTTCCGAGGTGCCGTAGTCGATGTCGGCGCGCAGCGTGTGAAGCGGCACGCGACCTTCGCGGTACCACTCGCAACGAGCGATTTCGATACCGTTCAGGCGACCCGACGACATGATCTTGATGCCCAGGGCACCCAGACGCATGGCGTTTTGCATGGCGCGCTTCATGGCACGGCGGAACATGATCCGCTTTTCGAGCTGTTGCGTGATGCTGTCGGCGATCAGCTGCGCATCGATTTCGGGCTTGCGCACTTCTTCGATGTTCACTGCCACCGGCACGCCGAGCTGCTTGCCCAGTTCGCGCTTGAGGTTCTCGATGTCTTCACCCTTCTTGCCGATCACGACGCCCGGACGTGCCGAGTAGATCGTGATGCGTGCATTCTTGGCGGGACGTTCGATCATGACGCGCGACACCGAAGCGTTCTTCAGCTTCTTCTTCAGGTATTCGCGAACCTTGATGTCTTCGGCCAGCATGCCCGCGAAATCGCGGTCGCTTGCGTACCAGCGGCTGGACCAGTTACGGGTAACCGCAAGGCGGAACCCGGTTGGGTGGATTTTCTGTCCCATATTTCTTCCAGGCCTTCTTAGTTGCCAACCGTCACGTACACATGGCACGTGGGCTTGCTGATGCGATTGCCGCGACCCTTAGCCCGCGCGGTGAAGCGCTTGAGCGTTGCACCTTGCTCGACGTAGATGGTCTTGACCTTCAGCTCGTCGATGTCGGCACCGTCGTTGTGCTCGGCGTTGGCGATAGCCGACTCCAGCACCTTCTTGATGATCACAGCGGCCTTTTTCTGCGTGAACTGCAGAACGTTGAGCGCTTGATCGACCTTCTTGCCGCGGATCAGGTCCGCGACCAGACGGCCCTTGTCGACCGACAGGCGGACACCGCGGAGGACTGCACGTGTTTCAGACATGGTCGTTCCTTACTTCTTCTGGACTTTTTTGTCCGCGGGGTGCCCCTTGAACGTGCGCGTGAGCGCAAATTCGCCGAGCTTGTGGCCGACCATCTGGTCGGTGATGTACACGGGCACGTGTTGCTTGCCGTTGTGCACAGCGATGGTCAGACCGATGAATTCGGGCAGGACCATCGAGCGGCGCGACCAGGTCTTGATCGGCTTCTTGTCCTTGGTCGTCACGGCCTTGTCGGCCTTGGCCACCAGGTGGTGGTCGACGAAAGGACCCTTTTTGAGAGAGCGAGTCATTGGCTATCCCTTACTTCTTGCGACGCGACACGATGAAGACCTGCGTGCGCTTGTTGTTACGGGTGCGATAGCCCTTGGTCAGATTGCCCCATGGGTCGACAGGATGGCGGCCTTCGCCAGTCTTGCCTTCGCCGCCACCGTGCGGGTGGTCGACCGGGTTCATCACGACGCCGCGAACGGTCGGGCGAATGCCCTTCCAGCGCTTGGCGCCTGCCTTGCCGAGTTGGCGCAGGCTGTGCTCTTCGTTGGCCACTTCGCCGATGGTTGCGCGGCATTCGATGTGGATGCGACGCACCTCACCCGAACGCATGCGGACCTGGGCGTAGACGCCTTCGCGAGCCAGCAGCGTGGCCGACGTGCCGGCGGAACGCGCGATCTGCGCGCCCTTGCCGGGTTGCAGTTCGATGCAGTGGATCGTCGAGCCGACCGGAATGTTGCGGATCGGCAGGGTGTTGCCGGCGCGGATCGGGGCTTCGGCGCCCGACAGCAGCGTTGCACCGGCTTCAAGACCGCGCGGGGCGATGATGTAGCGGCGCTCGCCGTCGGCGTAGCAGACCAGAGCGATGTGAGCGGTGCGGTTCGGGTCGTACTCGATGCGTTCGACCTTGGCCGGGATGCCGTCCTTGTTGCGCACGAAGTCGACAACGCGGTAGTGGTGCTTGGAACCACCGCCACGGTGACGGATCGTGATGTGACCGTTGTTGTTACGGCCGGCCTTCTGGAACTGGGGTTCCAGCAGGGCTGCGTGAGGAGCACCCTTGAACAGGTGATCACGCGAAATCTTCACCGCGCCGCGTTGGCCCGGCGAAGTGGGTTTCATCTTGATGACGGCCATGATTAAGCGCCTTCCCCGACGAGGTTGAGCTCTTGACCCGGCTTCAGCGTCACATAGGCCTTGCGAACGTTGTCGCGGCGGCCGATGGACTTGCCAAAGCGCTTGGTCTTGCCCTTGGTGTTGAGCACCGACACGCCCTGGACTTCGACCTTGAACATCAGTTCAACAGCGGCCTTGATCTCGGGCTTGGTGGCGTCTTGCAGCACCTTGAAAGTGACAGCGTTCGACTTCTCGCCGACCATCGTGGCCTTTTCGGACACGATCGGGGCGACCAGCACCGCCATCAGGCGGCCTTCTTCGAACGTACGTTCAGCGGCGGTAGGGTTCACGCGGCTCATGCGAACATCTCCTTGAGCTTGTCGACGGCACCCTTGGTGACCAGCACCTTCTTGTAGTGAACCAGCGACACCGGATCGGCGTAACGGGGTTCGACCACGAGGATGTTGACCAGATTGCGCGAGGCAAGGTACAGGTTTTCGTCGACTTCTTCGGCGATCACGAGCACGGACTCGAGATTCATTGCCTTGAAACGGGCTGCCAGCGGCTTCGTCTTGGGCGAATCCACGGTCAGCGAATCCACCACGGCCAGACGGCCTTCGCGAGCGAGCTGCGAGAAGATGGCGGCCATGCCGGCGCGGTACATCTTCTTGTTGATCTTTTGCGAGAAGTTTTCGTCAGGCATGTTCGGGAAGATCCGGCCACCCCCGCGCCACAGCGGCGAGGACGTCATACCGGCACGGGCGCGGCCCGTTCCCTTTTGCTTGAAAGGCTTCTTGGTCGAGTGCTTGACCTGCTCGCGGTCCTTCTGGGCGCGCGTGCCTTGGCGGGCGTTGGCCTGGAATGCAACGACGATCTGGTGAACCAGGTCTTCGTTGTAGTCACGGCCGAACACGGTCTCGGGGGCGTCGTACTTCGACGCGGCCTGGCCTTGTTCGTTCAGGAGTTCGAGTTCCATTACTTCGCTCCTTCAGCCGCTTGCGGCTTGGCCTTGATGGCGGGACGCACGGTGACGAAGCCACCCTTCGAACCCGGAATCGCGCCCTTGATGAGCAGCAGTTGACGCGCTTCGTCGATGCGGAACACGTCGAGGTTTTGCGTCGTGCGGGTGACGTCGCCGAGGTGGCCCGTCATGCGCTTGCCGGGGAACACGCGACCGGGGTCTTGTGCCATGCCGATCGAGCCAGGAACGTTGTGCGAACGGCTGTTACCGTGCGACGCGCGTTGCGAGCTCATGTTGTGACGCTTGATCGTGCCTGCGAAACCCTTGCCGATGGAAGTGCCTTGCACGTCCACCTTCTGGCCCACGGAAAACACGCTGCTCGCAGCAATCACGCCGCCAGCCTTGTGCTGACCTGCGGTATCTGCGGTGACGCGGAATTCCTGGATGATTTCGCCAGCTTCGACACCTGCTTTGGCAAGGTGGCCGGCTTGGGGCTTGGTCACGCGCGATGCTTTGCGCGAACCGAACGTCACCTGCAGGGCGACGTAGCCATCGGTCTCTTGGGACTTGATCTGGGTCACACGGTTGTTGGACACATCCACCACCGTGACAGGAACTGCGTCCCCGTCATCGGTGAAGAGACGCATCATCCCCACCTTGCGGCCCAGCAACCCGAGGGAGTTGCTCAGACTCATATGTTTTCTCCAAAAATGGAAATCCTCTTCCGCCACTGCCACTTCAATTGGCAACAGCGTTTGCCAGATTTCTCCGGCTACGGAAGAAGGTTGATAAATCTCCGCCAACACAACATCCTTGCGGACGCAACATGGGCAGAGCCAGCGATTATAGCCCGCGATGCGGGCGCGGTGCAAGTACCGCCATTGCGTCTGTTTGGCAGGCGCGAAGACCCCGTTTCAGGACTATCTGGCGGGCTCTTTGGGCTCTTTTGGCTCTTTGGCGGGCAGCGAGATGATCTTTTCACCGTCCGCCGACGACTTCATGTCGCCTGTTGACTTGGTCGCCGGGGTGCCAGAACCGGTCTGCACGGGAATCGCCACGATGCTCATGGCCCCGTTCTGCGTCACGAAGACGTTCAAGTAGGCGAGGCCTTCGCGGCTGCTCGTCACCGTTGCGGTGGCATTCGTGCGCTGGCCGGCCGGCAGCACCAGCCTGCTGTTCGTCGCCAGCGCGAGGCCGGCATCGGTGGTCAGTTGCACCGTGGCTCCGGCCGGATCGGTCACGCCGTCGAACTGCAGGTAGACCGAAACCGGCCGGCCGGCCTGGGCCACGCCCTCGACCCGGTACTGGATCGCCACGCCCGAATCATTCGCTTTGCGCACCGCGACTGTCATGGGCGCATGAGAAGCCGATGCCACATGCTTGCCCACGCGCGGCGCCGGCACGCCGTCCGCAAGAGCGGACGCGGGCGCGACCGCGAGCGTCAGCCACGCCGCCGCGACGATCATCGAGCTGGGACGGAGATTCATGGCGGCCCCCATTGCTATTGGATGGTCACGCCGAAACAGGTGTTCGCGGCGGAGTTGTTGAGGTCGTTGATCGCCAGCACATAGGCACCCGCCGACAGGTTGACCGAGCCAGGATTGCGGCTGACCACGCCCCCTTGGTAGATCGCCGCATTGGCACTGGCCCCCGCTGGCGGCGTGATCCCGAACTGGTACGAGCGACTGGTCGGCACAGAGAAAGTCAGGTAGGCAAAGCTGCCGAGCTTGTTGCCGTCGCGCCTCGGATCCGCGGCGTTCGTCACGCAAGCCTGGGTGCTCGCGCCGCCGATGGCAGCCGCCTTGTACATCGGCACCGCGATCGAGACGCCGCCGTTGTTACCTTCCTGATTGCCATAGGCATCGTTGGCGGCCGCGCTGATGTTCTGCCCCGTCAGCAAGGAGGCGAGCACCGATGCGCTACCGGGCGACGTCACGTTGAAGACCGCGGTGAAAGGGTGGATCGACGTGACCGGCACACCGCCGCGGAACAGGGCGCTGGTCATCGCGTCGTGGATCGGCTTGAACCCGACCTGCTGGTTGAGGTTCCAGAAGATCGACTGGATCGAGGTCTCACGAAACCAGCCTGGATCGGACGACGGCCCCTTCGAAAGATCGAGATTCGTCCCCTGCGATTGGCCGGGGCCACCCGAATCGACATAGTTGCTCCGCCCGAGCGCGATGCCCGACCAGGCGTTGCCCCAGCCTTCGGAGAAGGCAAGCCGCCGATCGACCAGGTCGTTTGTGGCGTGCTCGCCGCCTGTCGAATCGTCGCGACTGAAGGAGGCCTGGTAGTAGTGCCCCCACTCGTGAGCGACCACTGGCGTATCGAATTCGTCGGTGTCCACGTTTTCCTTGCCGAGCACATAGATCTCGGCGCCCGAACTCCGGGCGATGAAGAACGTGGTGCCGATCTGCCCCAGCGCGACGCTGCCGGACGCATTCGTGTTGTTGACGCTCCAGAACACTTTCAGCGCAGGAAACGCCGTCGCCGGCGCCACCGACACCGCCTTCTGCATCGCGGTGTAGACCGTGTCCATCACCGCGAACGGCCCGGACACGCGCTCGCTCGTGTAGCTCGAGCCGCCCCAACCGCTGCCGGCGCGCACGTCGCGGGTCAACGCCGCGGCTCCCGTCGAGAACGCAGACGACTGCATGGAATAGATCGCGTTGGAGCGGGTGTTGTCGCGCACCGTGACATCCCAACTCGCGCCGGGCCCCGGACGCGTCAGTTGGGCACGCACGCGTACGACGACGCTCGTGTTGCCGGGAACACTCACGGCGTAGCCTCCGCTATCGTCCGTCGAGGTCACGACCAACTGGTTGCCACTGGCGTCGAGCACTTCGACATAGGCGCCGCGCACCGGCTTGGCAGTGATGTCGGCGTACTGAAGGGCGCCGCTTGCGTTGGGAACCGACTCGTAGGTCGCCGTTCCGCTCAAAGTGACAGGGCTTGTCGACGGAGCCACGACGGCGGGCAGGAAGGGAATCCCGCCGCCGCCTCCGCCGCCGCCCCCTCCACACGCAGTCAGCAAGACCGTGGCGGCAAGGCACGCCACGATTCCCGACACAAAAGAGAACTTTTGCCTCATAGCTTGTGCGGCCCTCATTTCAGCCCCGGCAAATGCGTTGAAGAATACCGGTGCGCGAGGATGCCACAGCCACACGACAAAAGACAAAGCCCGCCTGCATTTCTGCAGGCGGGCTTTGTCAGGATACGACGCGAGGTCGGATTACTGCAGCTTGATCTCGACGTCCACGCCAGCCGGCAGGTCGAGCTTCATCAGCGCGTCCACGGTCTTGTCGGTCGGATCGACGATGTCCATCAGGCGCTGGTGCGTGCGAATTTCCAGCTGGTCGCGCGACGTCTTGTTGACGTGCGGCGAACGCAGGATGTCGAAACGCTTCATGCGGGTCGGCAGGGGCACCGGGCCCTTGACGATCGCGCCGGTGCGCTTGGCGGTGTCCACGATTTCAGCGGCCGATTGGTCGATCAGCTTGTAGTCGAACGCCTTCAGGCGAATGCGGATTTTTTGCTTGGTTGCCATGATGATTCCTTTGCGTTCGGCTTAGATGTCGAGGATCTTGGCCACGACGCCCGAACCCACGGTACGGCCGCCTTCACGGATGGCGAAGCGCAGGCCTTCTTCCATCGCGATCGGGTTGATCAGCTTCACGGTGATGCTGACGTTGTCGCCAGGCATGACCATTTCCTTGTCCTTGGGCAGCTCG